>JBPOJF010000026.1:0-16950 GCA_052033915.1 Lentisphaerota bacterium
CGCGCGCGCCGGGGGCCACCCTCCCGAAGACAAGAAGGCAGAAACGACCAGCCGGAGGCTTTTTGCCGCCGCGAGCGCTTGCCGCTCCTGCGGCCAGCGAGCGAAGCGGCACGTTTCGGCGAAGGCCGAAACGCGGGCGGGGGCGGGATCGAGGCCGGAGTTTTGCCGGATGGCAAAACGGAGGCCGAGTCCGCATGGGCGGCGCACCCGGGCGCGTGCGTCGGGGGTGGGAGGGTGGAAAGCAAGCGGCGTGACAACGTGACCAACGGGAACGTTGGCGGGCCGCTTGCGGGGGGTACGTCCCGAGCGGCGCGTTAGCGCCGCGAGGTATCCCGTATCCGACGTGGACAATGACCGGCTACCGCTGGTAATACTTTCGAGCGGCGTCCAAGAAGGACGACCATTTTTATTTCGCGGCATTTATGCGCCGGATCGGCGCCTTTCAGCCCAATCCCCCGCGGGCCGGGGAATTCAACTTGGACGCGTCTTCTCTTCCTGCTTCCAAGCGGCTTTGAGCCACTTGACCGCATTGGAAATGTCCACGCCTTCGGCAAACTTCACGAGGTCCGGAATTCGGTCAACCGCGTCGAGACCGATGATCTTGTCCGGCGGAAACACCGGCGCAAGCCGGTGGTAGTTCCTGCCCAGGATTTGACGGCATTGGTAGTCGGCAATACCCATGACGCCATCCAGCGCGATAATCCCGCCGGTCGATGTCCCGGCCAGCAAGTTTGTTTTGCCCAACCAGCCGGGGACTTCCCTTTCAAGACGTTCCAGTAAGACCAGCGCCAGCAGGCCCCGGATACCGCCGCCATCGAGAGATAGAATCCGATATCTCTTCATGGCAAGAGATTCTGTCCCCGCGTGGTCGTGGCGGCCAGCATGGGAGTATTCTTCGGTAGCGCCTGCAAAACACGAATAAATTGGAACCCTCGTTCTCTCACGGCATCCCCTTTAGCACCGCCAGCGCTTCGGCGATTTCGCGGCCCTTCGCTTCGATCAGGTCGAGAAGCTCTTCCGGGGTCCGGGTGTCCACCACGGGTTTCTTGTTTGGATTGACGGCCTTCAGATCGTAGACGGCATCCTCAATTTCCTTCGCCTTGGCCGCCGCCTCTCTCGCTTCTTTCGCCAGAGCTTTGGACTTTACCTTGTCCTCACATTCCGCGGCTTCACGGGCTTTCTTCTGGGCCTCTTCCTTGAACGGGCGCGCTTCGGCGGCGCCAACGCGCTTGCGCTCATCCATGTCCACGGTCCAACTGAGTTTACTGTCTGCACGCCCCGGGAGAAGGCGGAAGAAATCCTCGAAATGTTTCAACAGGAGCGGAGTCTTCTTGCGAACCTTCACGTCAGAGAGGTCGTAGTACCAAATCTTTCGCGTGGGTTGCCCCTTGGTAAAGAAGATCAGATTCGTCTTCACGCCAGCCCCTGCGGCTGTGAACACGCCCGCCGGAAGGCTGACGATGCACCAGACATCGCAGTCGTTCAGGAGCTTCTGCTTTGTTTTGACGAAAGCGTCCTGATTTGTGCGGAACAGGAGACCTTCGTCGAGCACGATCCCGCAGCGGCCTTTGTCCTTCAGGTTGCGGATCACATGTTGCAGGAAGAGGGCCTGGGTCGCGCTCGTCTTGTAGTCGAAGTTGGTCTGGGCGTCCTTGCCTTCCTTGCCGCCGAAAGGCGGATTGGTCAGGATCACGTCGAACGCACACGGCGCGCCTGTGAAGAGCCCTCCGTAAATTTCCATGCCGGTCAGCGTGTTCCCATGCCAGAGGTTCGGTTTGTCTATGCCGTGCAGGACCAGATTCGCCAGCGCAATGGGATAGATCAGATTCTCTTTCTCCCGCCCCCAAAACGTACGCTGTTTCAGAGTTTCCAACTGCTCGGCGGTGGCCTGAGAGCCCAGCCGGTCGCGCATGAACTCGTAGCTCTGCGCGAGAAAACCGCCGGTGCCGCATCCGGGATCATAGACGGTTTCATTCACTGCCGGCGCGATGACCTGCACCATCGCCTTGATGACCTGGCGCGGCGTGAAGAACTGCCCACCGTCGTTGCCCTTCTCGCCCATCTTGAGCAGAAGCCCCTCGTACACTTGGGAGAGCGTGAAAACGTGGGTGGGGTCCACGGTTTCGGCGGTGATTTCGTTGACCTTGTCCAGCACGTCGAGGAAGTTACGCTCCGTGTCAATGCGAACGCGCTCAACGCCGGTCATGACCTCGCTGATAACCTTCTGACGCGGCGAGGCGTCGGGCTTGTTCTTAAGCTCCTTGAGATAGCGCAAAAGGTCGGTGTTCACAAAGCCGAAGAACGAGCCCAGCGCGCCTTCCTGAAGTTCTTTTCGTTTCGCGCCGCTTGGCGCGGCCCAGTCCTGCCAGCGGTACGGGTGCTCCAACGACGGCCTGAACGGGACGCCCAGCGCCTCGGATTCATGCTGTTCGCGCTCCTCGCGCTCATCAAGAATTCGCAGAAAGAGAATCCATGTCAGTTCCGGGACGTACTGCAACGCCCCGGCGCAGTTACCCCGGCGCATGATGTCGCAGATGGACTTGACCGCTTGGTCAACTGACTGCTGAGTGGCGTGCTTCTTGCCGTTTCCGTTGTTATTCTTCTTGGCCATGCCTAAAGGTCCCCATTGAACGCCCGCCGCAACAACGCCGCCGGCAACGTGTTGATCGTGGCAAGCTCCTCCTCCGCCGCCTTCCGCGCCCGCTCCACTGCCGACATCTGTTCGTTCAGAATCGCCGCAATCCTCTTCTGCTCGGGGAGTGGCGGCAGGGGAATGGGGATATTTGCCACAAGGGCAGGACGTGCACGGGTCAAAGAACCGCCCACGCCCGACGTGGTGCGCATGACCTCCTCGTGGAAGTCATCGCTTACCAGGAGATGTCGGAGATAATCCGGCCAGACCATCTCACTTCTGAACACAATCCATTCACCGGACGCGATAATGCGGCTTCCCGAATGTTCTGAAACAACCCAGGACCGCCGAATGTGTGGCACAATCTTGGAGAGTAGAACGTCACCGGCTTGAACAACTTGCTTCGTGGACCCGATCTTCCTTCCCAGAAGCACTTCTGGTTCTCGCTGATCGAATGCCGGAACGCTGTAGAGGACAAAGAGTTCATCCTGACACTTCGATGGGTCCACGGAACCGAGCTTGGATGCCATCACCTCTCCCAACTTGACCCAGCACCACCCTTCGGGCAGTTCGCGCGAGTTTTCCAATGATTGGAAATTCCCGTCAGGTTTTTTCCAATGTTTGGAAACTTTCTCTCCGGTTTTTCCAATGCTAGGAACCTCTGTGCGGTGGGCGGTCATGCGCGCGCCCTGGTTTTGCGCTGAACCCTGTACACGCCGCGGCTCTCCTGGACCGAGAAACCGATCTGCTTCCGTTTCGGTTCCGGCGGGGCCATGAGTTCGTTCAGCACCTCGAAGACGACGCGGAATTGCTCGTCGTATTTCTTCTCGATCTCGGCCAACTTGCGGGCGAGGGATTCGTGCGCCTCCAGCATTCGGCGGAGCTTCACGAAGGTCCGCATGATCGCAATGTTCACCTCGATGGCCCGGCCGCTTTTGAGGACGCTGGAGAGCATGGCCACGCCCTGCTCAGTGAAGGCCATCGGAGCGTAGCGTTCCCCACCCCACGATCTTGAGGTCACAATTTGTGACCTCAAGATCGCAAGTTCTTTATTATCAAGAACAAACATAAAGTCGTCCGGGAACCTTTTCAGGTTCCTGTTGACCGCCTGCTTGAGGGTCTTGGTGGGTACGCCGTACAGCGAGGCAAGATCACGGTCGAGTATGACCTTCTGCCCGCGAATGAGGTAGATGACGTGTTCAATGCGTTCCAAAGATATGAACGCGTCCTTTTTCATGCGGCGAACATCCTCTCCTTGGTTTCACGAAGCAGGTCTGCCGGAGTTCCAGCAGATTGCAGGGCGTCGAGGCCGCCAGCCTTCTCGACCTCCGATATCCGGAAAATCTGCGGATTCTCAAGCTCGTCCGTTCCGCCCCGCTCGAACTGCCCAGCGATGGCCCGGATGGTCTTGCGAGCTGGTTGCGGTAGGCCATTCAGCCAATCCTCGTGCTTGTACGTGAAGGCGAGCGTCCGGTCGTGCCGGGTGCGTGGGTTCATGCCCCAGCCGAGTTCGGCCAGGACGTCATAGAGATCGTAATCCTGCTTGTTGTCCACCATGCGAACGACGGACGGCGAGTAACCGGCCGTCACGAGGGTGTCGATCAATTCCTTTCGAGATGGCGGGTTCACCCAGAGCTTGCGGAACTCGTCCAGCGTGTGCGCTTCCTGCACGAGCCGGGCGGCCAACCGTGCCTTGTACTCGGCTATGGGGACGGGCATCGCTTTACCGTCCACATCGGTGACGATGAATCTCCCCGCGTGCGTAACATGCACGTCGAAGCCCTCGACGCTGATGGTCGGCTCGGGCGGTGGCGTCGGGGGCGGTGGACCGCCTCCGCTACTCGTCGGCGGCTTTGTGATGAATTCCTTGCCGAAGAGTCTTGTCGCGTCGGTGTAGTCGTACATGCGGAACATGAGTTTTCCGGTCACTTCGTCAATCCGGGTCCCGCGCCCGACCATCTGGTAGAAGCTGATAGGCGATTTAAGATATCTGAAGAAGACGATGTTCTTCACGCACGGCACGTCCACGCCCGTGGTGAGAAGGTCAACGGTCGTGGCAATGAAGTGGCTCCGCGATGAGGCGCGAAGGTCCGGGAGTTGGTCGTTGCCGCTGCTCGCCGCCGTACATTTGAAGGCGTAGTCATCCAGTCGCTCCTTGCCGTTGGCCGCACACCACTGGGCGTAAAGGTTGTTCATGCAGACGGCCACGTCGTCTGCATGTCGGTCTCGGACACAGAATATGATGGTCTTCTGTTCCGGTCCGCCGGTGTCCTGGAGACGGGCGAACAAGTTCTCGCACATGGCGCGAACCCGATCCGGGATAAGCAAACGATCCTCGATTTGATTCGCGCCATAGTGCTCCTTGGCCCCGGCAACGGTCATGGAACGGCCGGTGGTCGCGTCCGTGAGCTTCTTCCCTTCGAGGTCCTTGCGCGACACTCCGCTATCCCGCTCGTTGACCTCCTTGTTTTCGTGGAAGAGGTCAAAGGTCTCGATGTCGCAGGCGGCGAGATACCCATCCTCGATGGCCTGGGCCAGGTCGTACTCGTAAACCGGCTCACCGAAATAGGTGACGTTGTTCGCCGTGATTTCTGCGTCAGCGGCGGCTTCTTCGGTCTTCTCGCTGCACTTGAGTTTCCGGGGCGTTGCGGTCAACCCAATCTGAGCAGCAGCGGGGTTCCGTGTGAGGACCTGAGACCACTTGCCCCAGGCGGAGCGATGACACTCGTCGACCACGACATGAGTGAAGTAGTTCTCGGGGTAGAACGAGGTGAGGAAACTGGCGTCGCCGTCGTCGGTGTCGATCCCGAGAGTCTGGTATGTGGCGATATGAATTCGGGCGTTCTTGGCGTTGTTGGTGCCGTCGGATTTGCGGAAGACTTCGGCGGCATCGGCCCCGAAAACATTCTGAAAAGCTCTTAGCGCTTGAGAGCGAAGTTCATCCCGGTCGCAGACGAAAAGCGCGCGCTTCAGTTGTCCAGCATCTGCGGCGCGTTTGAGCAGATTCACCGCAATGAAGGTCTTGCCGGAGCCGGTGGCGAGGGAGAGCAAAGCACGCTGAGGCTTCTCGGCGGCGCACTGCGCAAACTTCTCGAACACGGCGCGGATGGCGGCGTCTTGGTAATAGCGCCGTGTTCCTTCGCCGCCTGTGTACGGCTGCAAGAGCGGCTTCGCCTGCGGCGTCGAGAGGGAGAAGCCCCTTTTCTTTTCGTAGCGGGTGCGCAGTTGCTTAGGCGTCGGGAACTCTGACAGAGGGCGCGGCGCGCTCGTCAGGCCGGTGAGGTTGTCGAACTCGACAAACATGTGGCCGTTGGAGGAAAACACGAACGGCACGTTGAGCCGTTTGCATGCAGCATATCCCTTGGCCTGGTCGAGTCCATGGCCCGGCGGGAGAGTGTCCTTCTTGGCTTCGATGAGCGCGACGGCGACTGGCTGAGTGTCGGGATTGATCTTTACGCGGAGAACGTAGTCAACCTTTCCGCGCGAACGGCGGTGGGCTTTGCCGTCGATGATCTCGACGGCACGTGAATTTTCAGAACTATCCGCACGGCAACGGCGTGGACAACGACGTACTCTTCGCCAATGCCGAGATTTACGACGCCCACGCCCTGACTTTGGTGGGTTATGATGACACCCGGACCTACTATGACGGGCCCTCTCTCAAAACCGGCGCTTTTCTGGCCGTCAATTCGTGGGGGCCGGGATGGGGCGTGGAGGCGCCCGGCGCCGGGACGGGGGGCTTCTGCTGGCTGGGCTACGACTACATGCGCACCAACCGGCTTGGCGACAGCTCCGTGCTGGCCATGGTGGACCGCACGAACTACATCCCGCGCACTACCGCCCGAATCGGGCTGTCCCATAATGCCCGGAGCGACTTGCAAGTTTCGATAAGCCCCGGGAACGGATACTGGAGCACGAATAGTCTGGAAGCTTTTCCCCGCGGGGGAGGAAGCCTGCCGTATCACGGGACCATCACGGTGGACGTGACGGAGTTCGATACCGACCGCCCGGAAATCTATCATCTCTTCGCCCTTGATTGGGCGGGAGCCTATCACTCACCTAAAATGGGTACGATCCGGAGTTTCGAGGTGCACAAGCCGGACGGCGTGGTGATGGTCTGTTCGAATCTTCCCGTCGCCCTGATGAATTCGTACTCGGAAGAATATCCCAACTTGCACGCAACCCGGTTGCAGGTGGGAACTCTGGAGGATGAGCCCCGTCTCATCTGGGAGGAATCCTTGCAGACACCGATCTTTTCATGGATTGATTTCAACGCGGACGGGGCCGACGATCTGCTGGTGTTCGGTAGCTACGAGGGCTCCAATGTTCTCGCGGCGCTCTATATCAACAACGGCCGGGGCGGTTTCTCGCGGCGCGATGTCGCCTTGCCTGAGCTGAACAGCGTCCGCATGGCATGGGGTGATTACAACAACGACGGCTATCCGGACGTGGCCGTTTCCGGACGAATGGCGGACATGGACGCCCGTCTGTTTCTCCTGCGCAATGTCGGCGGAGTGGGACTCGAATACAGCGGAATTGAATTCCCTCATGAGCTGACCACGCTTGCCTGGGGCGATCTGGATCAGGATGGCGATCTGGACCTGGCAACCGGTTCCGGAAAGGTTTTTCGCAATGATGGCGGCACGGCTTTTCAGAACACGGGGTTCACCCTCCTGGGTGGCTCTTCTCACTCTTTCACCACCGTGGCATGGGCCGATCTGAACAACGACGGCTTGCAGGATTTGATCATCAACGGCGCCATCAACGTGAGTACCGGCGGGCGTTCGGTGGGGCCTTCCATCTCGACCCCTTGAATCCCTCGTGCGTGGGCGCACTCGCCCGTTTTTTCCACGACTTTAACGGCGACGGGCTGCTGGATGCCGCAGGCGACGGCTGGATCAGCTACGACATGGGCGTGGCCACCGATTTCGACAACCCTGATCTTTGGCGGATGTGGTACGAACCGAGCGCGATCGTATTCCCGCAGTGGTCCTGGCCCGTGCTGGATGCCGCCGATTTCAATCATGACGGCCTGCTGGATCTGGCGATATCCGGCGCGGTCGGATCGAGCGCAGACGTGCGCTTCTCGGTCTTCCGCCAGGAAACCAACCGCTACCGTCTGCCCAATAATGTCCCGGAAATCTGGGCGGTTCAAACCTTCACCGACATCGGCCTGAAGCGGGACGGGTTCTACTCGGGATGGGTAGGCTGGACCGACTGGGACAACGACGGTGATACCGACCTGCTCGCCGGCGGAATGGATTCTTCTTATGAGCCCAAGCTGGCGATGCTGGCGAACCGGCTGACCGACCGCGGCAAACCCAACCAGCCTCCGCAGGCGCCGCAACGCTTCCGCACCACCCGCACCAACGAGAATATCGTGCTGCAGTGGCATCCGGCCGACGACGACCGCACCCCCGAGACATCCCTGGCCTACGAAGTGCGCGTGGGACGCTTCCCGGGCCGGTGCGAGGTGGTTTCGCCTTTTGGTCTGGGGCCCCTGCCGGGCAATGCGCGCCTGATTGGCGATCTCGAGCTTCCGCAGGCGCCGGTGTACTGGCCGCGCCTCAAGAACACCAACGGTCTGCCGGGCATCCGGCTGCGCAACCTTCCGCCGAGGCGCTACTATTGGAGCGTGTGCGCCGTGGACGGCGGCCGCGCCCGCTCGGACTGGAGCGCCGAACAGTCCTTCACGGTAACGGCGATCGGCCTGCGGAGCGGTGATGTCAATCAAGATGGGCAGGTGGACGTGGCGGATATCGTGCGCGCCCGCAAGATGGTCGATGGCAACATCCCGGCCGTCATTGAAACCGCCGATCTGAATGCTGACGGAACCGTGGACGAAGCCGATCTCGCCATGTTGGAGAGCCTGCTGTTGCAAATGGCCGATGGCTACGTGCCGGTGGCCGAGGCCACCATCGGTCCCGCGGGCGGTGTTCTCAGCAACGCGGCCTTCTCGCTAACCGTTCCGGCCGGCGCCTTCCCGAGCACGGCAACCTTGAAGCTGCTGGTGGCCGGGGACGACCGCTGGTTTGGAGAAGATTCGCCGCGCAGGATGTGGCGTGTGCAGGGGCTGCCCCCCTCCATGACCGGCACTCTGACTTTTTCAGGGCCGGATCAGCGGGTATCGCCCACCTCCCAGGTCGTTCTGGCGCTGGGCCAGTGGATTCGGCCCCACGGCGTGAATGTGGACTCTCCGGAGCCGCGGCGCACCTTTTCGGCTGTAACCGGAACGGTGAGCGGCGCCCGGCTGGTGGCGCAGGTGCCGGCAACCCTGCTGTACGGCGCGGGCACGGCCGAAGCCGGCCCCACCCGCGCTTTGCCGAGGAAGAGCCCAACCGTGTCCTACGATCTGGATGTCGGCTGGTTCACGGATTCGCACTTTGCGAAGACGGCGCATTTTGAAATCCGCTGGGAATCAGCCCTTCCGCCGACATACGTGACATCCCTGGGGGTGGTGCTGGAGCAGGCCTTTGCCAAGTATCAAACCATGGGCTTCCCCTTCACGGACAAACGCAATTGGACGAACTATCCGGTTCAAATCTGGCTGCGGCCATTGAAAGACGAAGGCGGCGAAGTGCACACCTCCGATGACGGCGCTTATATCGAACTCAACGTCGAGCGCATGGAAAGAACCGAAATGCGGAACACGACCGCGTACCACGAGTTATTTCACCTTGTGCAGGGGCTGATCAATCCCGCCTATTCCATCATCGAGGCGCGTGACAAAAATCTGGGACTGCTCAATGAGGCGACCGCCACCTGGATGGAGCAATTCGGCGCCGATGATCCGGCCACCTACACCCCGTCCAACTACGGCACGGAAAAACTGGCGATTTTCGACGGGCTTTCCTATGGCGCGCGCCGCGACGCCGCGAAGAGCGGATACGCCTTCTCGTCGTTGATCGAATACCTGACCGGCCGCTTCGGCGCAGACATCGTTCGAATCATCTACACCCGGATCAACGCCGGAGACAACGCGCTGGCCGCCATTTTCAACAGCGTGCCCAATCCGAGCGACCGTTCCTGGCACCATGACTACTACCGCTCCGTGGCGGCGAACCTGATTTATTCGGGCTCGCCGCTCATCAATCTGATCCAAGCCAAGCCGCCGTTATGGCCGCCGCCTGAGCAAACCTATACGGCCGTCAGCAACCAATACCCCAAGAAATCCTTCGGCGTCCTGCTGCCCGGCATGGGCGCCGACGGCTGGCGCTTCGCGTTTACCCCCGCCGTGGTGGCCGCGCTGTCCAACAACAGCACGCTGGTGTTCTCGCTGGACAACCCCCGGCAGGATCTGGACATGAGCATCGTGTCCGCCCAGGTTCAGGCCGATCCCCCGGGCACCATCACGGTTGAGTCCTATGGCGCATCCCCAACCCGGATTCGCCAGCGGGTGCTGAATCTCCAGGGAGTTCTGCCTGCGCCCCCCCATCCGAAGCTCCCGTGGCGCAGTTTCGTGGCCGTGGTTTCGCGTCTGGATATGGCGGACCCGGACACCCACAGGTGGTCCGACCTGAAAATCGCCATAGCCGACCGGCTGTTTGGCGAGCACAAAACGCCCGACTTCACCCACGGATGTTTCTGGTGGAACGGCGAAAACACAGGATTCCCGGAATTCGCCTGCACCGCCGGGCTCTATCTGTTCGACCTGACCGGACTGTTCGACGGAACCGTCTTGCAGGTTGAGCCCGGGGTGGACGTCGCCGTTGCCTCCCTGTCGGCATTTCAGGACGGCCGGATTGAGTTCGACCTGAACTTCAACGCCACGCATACCGGCCCATCCAGCAAGGATGTTTTTGATGTGGGCACCACCAACAGTTTCACCCGCTTCACGCTCAAGTCCATGGATGGATACCAAATCTTCAAACGCCTCTACAACGGCCCCACTCCGGAAGAACAACCCTACGTCTTCGAGCCCCGGCCCTTCAGCGGGTACGAAAGGCTTGCCCTCGAAGCCGACGAAGACAGCGTGTATTTTGGCGTGTCCGTGCTTTTCACCGTGGAATGGCAGTATTACCGCGATGGCGCTCCGTCCGGATCGCCGTTTACCTATGCCACCTGGACCACTCCCATGGCGATTCATGTGCAGAGGGAATAGAAGATGAGACGATTGGTTTGGAGCCTGATTCTGACCCTTGCCGCCGCGGCGACGGCGACAGGGGGACTCCATCTGGCCGCTGGAACCGCGACCGTCGCGCCGGGCGACACCGCAGCGCTTCCGCTGCTTCTGACGGAATCCACCGTGCCCTCCTCCGGCTTCAATGCCACTATTCATCTTCCTCCCGGCATGTCCCTCTCCGGTGTCGTGCGCGGCAATCTGCTGCCGGCCTCGGACTTCCGCCTGCTGGCCCACACGCTGGACGTTCCCTCGCTCAACGCGGTGTCGCTGCTGGCCAGTTCCGCCTCGCAGACATTTTCAAGCACCGGCACCCTCTGCACCCTGCTCATCGCCATTCCGTCCGACACCGGCCCCGGCGACTATCCCATCGTGCTGGATGCGCCGGACCGCTCGCCGCCGGTCCGCGGTCATGCCTTCGCCAGCGCCGACGGCGCCGTGTCACTGGCGCATACCGTCGGCAACGGCCTGGTGTCCGTGCGGATGCCCGGGCTCCCCGGCGACTTTTCCCGCATCGGCCTGAACCAGTCCGCTACACCACCTCTCAACGTTTACACCGACCATCCCCCCGCCGACAGCGCCGCCTTCTTTTACCGCCTCATCCAGTTGAAAGATTGATTCAGCCCCCTCGACGACAGGCAAGCTTTTCCCGATTTTTCCACGCTATGGAAAACTTTTTCCAGAGTGTGAAGAACGGAGCCCGGCAAATCCTGTCGGCGATATAAACGCGAAATGGCCGGCAATTGCCGGCCATCGTCAGGGGTTTCCGGTTATACGTCGATCAAGAACTGGTGGAGGGTAGGAGAGTTGAACTCCCGACCTCCTGAATGCCATTCAGGATATAAGGCCCTGTTTCCAATATGTTTCTGCGCTTTGTATCAGTTTTGTATCTGACATCGTTCCCCGGTTCTGCGACTATCGCGTTAGTAAGAGCAACATACGAACACAAGGCGCAGCACCATGAGAACACGTCGAGGCTACCTCTTTCGTCGCGGCAGGACATACTACGCCTGCTGGTTTGTGTCTGGAAAGAAATTCGTGAAGTCTACCGGCCAGACCGACCGCCGCGACGCTGAGTCCGAACTCTCCCGCCTCATTCAGCCGTTCCTTGTCCAGGACGAGGTCCGGACGCTGGAGACCATGAAGGCGAGAATCGAGGGCGCGAAGAACGAACTGGCCGAGATCGAGGACAAGCGCAACCCGCCCCTCTCGCTGGCCGATGCTTGGAAGGCATACCTGAAGGCACCGAACCGCCCTGACTCTGGCGAGCGGACACTGGAACAGTACGGGGCGGAGTTGGGCCGGTTCATAGCCTGGATGCACGGCCGCAGGGCCGCGCGCGGGCTGAAGGAAGTGAAGGCTCATCACCCCCACATTCAGACGGTGCAGGCTGTCACGGAGAAGCACGCGACGGAATACGCCTCGTATCTGTTGGACTGCGGGGCTTCGCCGTCCACGTTCAATCAGCATGTCTCGTTTCTCCGCTTGCTCTGGAAGGTCCTCGCGAAGTCCGCGAAGACCACTACCAACCCCTGGGAGAGCCTTGAACTTCGCCGCCTCAAGTCACACAGCCGGCGCGAGTTGACCGTCGAGGAATTGGAGCGTGTGTGCCGCTCCGCCAAAGGCGAGATGCGAACCCTGTTCGCGCTCGGAATCTACTCGGGCTTGCGCCGCTCCGATTGCGCAACGCTCCAATGGGGCGAGGTCGATCTCCGCCGTAACCGGATTACTCGTGTTCCGGACAAGACCGCTCGCCGAAGAGCGCGGCCGGTTGTCATCCCCATTCATCCCGTCCTGAGAGGCATTCTCAACGAGACCCCGCCCGATAAGCGGTCCGGGTACCTGCTGCCCGAACTCGCGAAGATGTACCGCGCCGCGCCGGACCGACTCAATCGGATGATCCAGGCGCACTTCGAGGCCAACGAGATCCGCACCATCAAGGAAGGGACCGGAGAAGGCACGAACAAACGCGCCGTGGTCGAGGTCGGCTTCCACTCACTTCGGCACACCTTCGTCAGCCTGTGCCGCGAGGCCAACGCTCCGCTTGCTGTGGTCGAGGCCATCGTGGGGCACAGCAACCCCGCCATGACGCGTCACTATACGCACGTCTCTGAACTGGCTGCAGGCCAGGCGGTGAACGCCCTTCCCGCCATCGCTGGGAAGCTCCCCCGCAAGGCTCTCCCGGCCCCGCGCATGATGGACGTGACGCCCCTCACCAAGATCGTGCGCGACTTGAACGCGAAGAACTGGCGGGAGATCAAGGAGAAGTTGCTCGTCGCGCTGTCCGGCTGAAACCGGTCAAGAAGATTTCTTCTTTTTTTTCCTGTTCCAGGACGAACGTGGGCGAACTTGGGCGAATCCGGGCGAACGTCTTGAAACGTCCCGGACAACCGCCTCCAAAAAACCTCAGAAACTCCGTGTTATGACTGCGGTGTCACGCAGAAGAATCGCGAGTGCGGTTCGGATGCGAAATGAACACGCAACACAGGAGTTGTCCGATGCAAAGGCAAACGAGGTTGAAGCTGGCGATTGTCGAGACCGGCCACAAGAACTACGACGTGGCTTCCGAGGCCAATGAGTTCCTGGAGCCGGACGAACGGCTCACCGAACTGGACATTACCCGGATCATCACCGGGCGCATGGCCCCCAGCAACGCTCAGCGCGACGCCATCGCGAGGGCGCTGGGGTACGACGAAGACAGCATCTTCGACTGAAAGGGCTCGACCATGAATGACACGAAGTTGTCCATGGCTCGACTCGCCCTCGATCAGTTGAGCCGCAAGGATCGCGTGGCGCTGCTTCGCGACCTTGGGTTCACCAGCGAGCAGCAGACAGGCCAATCCCCCGAGGTTCGAATCCTTCGCCGGGAAGAAGTCGCGCGCCGACTCTCTGTCAGCCTGCGCACGGTGGACCTGTGGGCGAAGATGGGATTGATCAAGAAGAAGTTCCTTCCCGGTCACGTGCGGGCTTCCGGGTTCTCGTCTGCCGAAGTCGAAAGGCTGATCCTGCATGAAGAGCAGCAGAAGTAAGGAGCGCGCCTATGAGTGGAGTGACCAAGACACCTCTCGAAGCCGCGCTCGACATCGCGGCCGGCGGTGTCCCCGTGTTTCCGTGCGGGGCCAACAAGAAGCCCCTGACTCCGCACGGATTCAAGGACGCTACCTGTAACGACGAGATTATTCAGGATTGGTGGAAGCGCTGGCCCCAGGCGAATGTTGCCATCCCCACCGGAAAGGTAAGTGGCCGTGTGGTTCTGGACGTTGATATGGACAAGGCCAAGGGCAAGAACGGCGAGAGAACCCTCGCGGCCCTAGTCACAAAGCACGGCGACTTGCCGAAAACCAAGCAGAATAGAACGCCGCGTGATGGGCGGCATATCTACTTCCGTCACCCTGGCATCCCTATCCCCAACAACACGGATACGAAGCTCGGCAAGGGCCTCGATATTCGCGGCGATGGCGGCTATGTCCTTGTGCCCCCGAGTCGGACGGCCGACGGCGCATACGAAGAAATCGACGACTCGGAATTGGCCGACATCCCGCCGTGGCTGCTGGACATGATGCTCGGCCGCCCGGAGCACACAAAGAAGGCCACCGGCGAGAAGACCGACGCCAACGTGATCAAGTCGGCCCTGAACTACATCTCCGCCAACTGTGACCACGACTCATGGATCAGAGTCGGCATGGCGCTGCACGCGTGGGATCCCGTCGCCGGCTTTGAAGTATGGGACGATTGGTCGCAGACCGGCATGGAGAAATACACCGAGGGCGAGACGGCGAAGCGCTGGAAGTCCTTTCACGAGATGGAGAACGGCGTGACGCTCGGGACCGTCTTCGACATGGCGAAGAAGAACGGTTGGAACGACGGCCGGGCATTCTTCGGCAAGACACCGAGCGAGACGCCCCCCACAGACCGGACACGACTCCCCGAACCCGTCAGCGCATCGCATTGGGTACACATCTTCCTTCCCGACCCCGAGCAGATTCTGGCGCTGGCGATCGACAAGGGCACGAAGAACGTGATTGTGGCCCCGAGCAAGGGCCGGAAGTCGTTCTTTCTTCTTCAGATGAGCCTTTGCCTCGCGGCGGGGAAGCCGTCCTTCCTCGCGTGGACAATCCCCGCGCCCCGGCGTGTGCTCCTGATTCAGTTCGAAATCAAACCGGTCGGGTTCCAGAGACGCCTCCGGCAGATGATGCGCGCGCTCGACGTTCAGCCGGCCGATCTTGCCGACCGTCTTCAGATTGTCAACGCGCGCGGCACGAAGCTCGGACTCCACATCTTCCCGCAAGTCGTCGAAATGGCCCTCAGGTACAAGTCCGACGTGATCATCTTCGACCCCGTCTACAAGGTCATGCCCGGCGACGAGAACAAGGCCGAGGACGTGAAGCCGCTCCTGGAGATGTTCGACCAGTTGTGCGAGCAGACCGACGCGGCGGTCCTCTATTCCTGCCACACCGCCAAGGGCATGGCCGGCGACCGGCAGGCGATTGACCGGATTGTCGGCTCAGGCGTGATCGCGCGAGACTACGACTGCCAGATCAGCGTCGTGGAGCACGTCGAGGAAGGGCTGAAGGTGTGCGAGCAGATATGCCGATCCTATCCCCCGAAAGACCCGTTCACCGCGGCCTGGGACGACGAAAAGGGCTGTTTTGAGGTCGTGGACCGCACGCCCATCGTGCGCACGTCCTCGAACCGCAACGCGTTCGGGCGCGTGGGGCGGGCGCTGACCGAGGAAGACGCGATCCGCGCCGCGGAGAAGCCCGCCCCGATGAGCGTCTTCGATATGAAGCTCCGGAAGGACATAGGTTTCACCGACTCCGCCGCACGGTGCATGAAAGACGCCCTGCTGGCCGCTGGGAGACTGAAGACCGCCCGCGAGCCCGTCTTCCACGGCAAGACATACATCGGCCTGCCGAAGGACGTGGACGAGCTGGTCGCGAAATGGAAGATGCCCGTTCAGATGGAGATGCCGGCATGACCACCCGCCACAGACTCGGTAGACTCGGCACCAAGTCTACCGAATCTACCAAGTCTTCCCTTCGGGCATACCGAAGCAGACACCGAGTAGACTCGGTGTGTGCCTATACAAGGCACACCGAGCCTACTCAGGTCTGGGATGCATGAGACAAGGAACTGCGGGGGCCGCGCATGGTCGCGGTTCATCGCCCGGCCTTTGCGGCCGTTTGCGGCCGGTTCGCGCGACGCCGACGAGAAACCGACCATCGAGCGGTACATTGCGCACGCCCGCGAGCCGGGCAACGTCTACTGGCGCGAACCCGACCTCGCGGAAGTCCAAACGCTCAAGCGCAAGGGAGCCCAAGAGCTGCCCGAAGTGTTCAAGACTGATGACGAAAGGCGTTGCGGGTTGTCCGCTGACGTAGTCATGGAGCGGGCCGCCAAGGCAGGGTTCACAAAGGCTGGAAGCGAGGGCAATTAAGAATGGTACCTTGGAGCGCGTCGGGAACCTCTACCGCCCCACGCTCTGAGTCCGACGCGTCGCGTCGCCCCTCCGAATGGAGAAACATCACGTCCAACCCCATGGTCATCCCGGTTTCCGCCGACGCGGGTTGAACATAGCGTCCACAGTCTGTTTGTACGCGGGCCCTTCCCACAGCCCGCGTCCGAACGGCAGACTCTTCCTCCCGGGGATGTAAGCACTGCTGCGTGCGGAGCCAGGCCGGGAATCGTAGTTTCCCCCTAGCGGTTCCCCGAACCCCTCCCTTCGCCCCCTTCCTCAAAATGTACCGTCTCGGGGAACCTACCGGGGGACACCACGACTCGGGAACATAGGCTTCGCGCCGATTCTCCGCGCTGAGGCGCGGAGCCTCTTCAATGTCGGCGCTCGCCCTCGCCCTGACGGGTTCCCGGCCGTTCCGCACGCAGCAGCTTATCCACCCCTTGGCGCTAGACCCCTCAAGGGGTCAGCGCATCGGTCGGCCTGCGGACGGCGGCGCGCACGCCGCACGTCCTCCGGCCTCCGCGGTTGATCTGTCGCTCTGATGGAACTCGGGGCGTGCTCTGGAAACGTTCCGCCGGCCCCAGTTAAGTGCGCCCAAGATTTTCCTCGCCACGCTTTCCGCGTTTGTGGCATACACTTAAAAAGTTCCGCACTTGCGGCACTTCGATCTTTGAGGAATCAGTTTTTTGCGTTTTGCAGTCTTTCCCGCGATGAGCGGGGAATCGTTCTCTCTGAAAACCG
>JBPOJF010000017.1:0-111119 GCA_052033915.1 Lentisphaerota bacterium
ACCCGTCTTCGCCGAAAAGTTCTGATACAACAGGTTCCCCGGCCACACGATCGCCAGGCTCTGGCCGTTCGACTGCGCCTGTTCGCTCACTATGAACCCCGCGTTCGATCCACCCGCCCAGGTCCAGTTTGGAAGGCTGTTCGACAGGTAGTAGCAGTTCCCCACCATGCCGTCATCGAACCCGCCGTTGAAAATCGCGCCCGACTGCGTCGTCCCGCCCGTCGAGACCAGGCTCTGGCTCACGTCGTCGAACCACAGCGCTCCGGAGAACGAAGTGGTCGAGCCCAACATGCCGACCATGGTCCGCGCGCTTACGGCGCCCGACGGGGCCCTCCCCGTCACGGACAGAAGGGTCCAGACTCCCGCCGCGTTCGTGGTCCTGAACCAGGGACTCGGATAGCTGGCCAGAATGTTCGTCCCGGTGGCATCCAGGAACTCCAGCACGACCAATCCATAGGTGTTCGTTCCGCCCGAGAAACGATCCGCGCCGCTCGGCGTGTACACGTAGGCCGAACTCGCATACGTGTAGCCCTGTGTCGCCGACCAGTTCTGGAGGAGCAACTGTCCCGGATAGTAGATCTTCAGGGAGCGGTTCCCCGACCGCGTGTACCGGTTGTCCACGTTGCCCGCATTGCCGAAATTCGTCCAGTTGTCGATGGCATCGAAGACCGTGCCGTTCGCCGTGTATTCGAAGCCGGGATTCCAAAGCGCGCCGCTCTTCGAGTTGGCCCGCACAATGTTGGTCTCGATCAGCGTCAGCCCGTCAAAATAAACCGCCCCGCCAAAGTTCGTGGTGCTGCCCATGACCGCCGTCAACACGCGGCAGGTCACCGAACCGGTCCACGGCGCCGTATTGGTGATGGAGAACTTGTGCCAGGTTCCGGCGGCATAGTTGCTCGTGAAGTGAGGACTTTCAGCCACGGACACGAGGCTGGTGCCGCCCTGATAGGCGGTCGAGTAGAATTCCATGAAGAAAACGCCGTACGCGGAGTTGGACAGAACCTGCCCCGCCGGCGAGGACATGTAGCCTTCCAGGATGTAGGTACGGCCCGTCACCGCGGCCGCGCGCTGGGCCGCCATGTTGGCGGGATACGTGACCGCGAGGGACTGAACCCCGTCATACTTGTAGCTGTCGGTGACGAAGCCGGCGTTGGTTCCTCCGAGCCATTTCCAATAGGGAAGTCCGGACGACAGGTCCAGATCGTAGGCATTGCCGGCGGCGCCGTCGTCGAACCCGGGATTGTGCAGCAAGCCGGACATGGTGTCGGACGCGAGAATCGACGTCTGGTTGATATCGTCAAAGAAGATGGACCCCGAGAAGGAAGAGTCCGAACCCAGAACGGCGCACAAGGTGCGGCCCGTCACGGTACCGGCCGGAGCCACGCCGCTGGCCGATCCGTGGATCCACACGTTGGTCGCGCTCGTCTTCGTCAGGTGCGCGCTCTCGAACGAATTGCCCAACTGGGCACCCGTGGCGTCGAAGAACTGGAGCAGGATCACGCCGTACGCGTTGTTGGTGGTGGTGATGGCATTCGTCTTGATCATGTAGCCGCTGCACACATAGCGCATACCGGCCGTCGCCGCCCACGTTTGAGCCGCCAGCGTCTCCGAATACCAGATCTGAAGAGAGGTGCGGCCGTTTCGGGCCACGTTCGTCACGACAGCGCCCGCGTCGCCCAGCCCCTGCCAATACGGCACGGCGGTGAGAGCGGAGAACGGTTGAACTTCGAAATCCGGATTGAACAACGCGCCCGCCCGGGTCGCCGTCGAGGTGTACAGACGCATCTCGTCAAAGTAAACGGAACCGGTCACCGTGCCGTCCGCCGGGAAACCGCGAAAGTAGAAACAACTGACCTCCGCCGTCACGGCGCCGGCCGGCGTCAGGCAGGGACCCGTCGTGTAGCGCGTCCAGTCCGTGGGACCGTTCGCCTGGAAACGAATCGACTCGCAGTTTTCGCCGACCCGTTCTCCGCTGGAATTGAAGAACCGGAAAAGAATGGTGACATACCCGTTCGTGGGCTTGAAATTGTCGGAGCCGGCCGGCGTTTTCAACCAGCCGTCGGCTTCGTAAACCCGGCCTGCGTTGACCGGCCGCCCCTGCGCAAGCAAATGGCTGTAGCCGCCGTACGAGACGATCCGCATCACGTTCGACCCCGCGTAAGCGCCGGCCGTCCCGAGCGCCGCGCCGCCCCATTGATCGCCCGGACTGCTCCAACTGGAAATGCCATTCCATCCAAGAGCCGGATTGGCGATCTCGAATCCGCCGTTCGAGAGCATGTTGACTTGCGCTTGCGTAAGAACCGGTCCCATCCACAAAGCAAAGATCAGGAAACCGGCAAGGGGAACGCGACGGCAGATCGTTGACATGGTGTATACTCCTTCCGCTGAACTTCAGATCAACTCAGGCTGTCCAGGATCAGATAACCATCCAATTAACAAACGTATCATCCTATGCAGGGCCTTAAACAAAGCAAGCTTTTTCCCCCGTTGCCGTGCAAGAATCTGCAATAAAGCCGTTGCGCCCGTAGTTGCCATCCAGTATGCAGATAGTTGAACCTGAAAAACGGACTGTAAAAATGCCCATTGGATACGACAAACGTAAACTCCCGAGGCTTTCCCGGGACAAGCGGAACCGGGAGTTCCTGTACCGACAGCTTGCCGGAATCCTGGAAAAGGAGATTGGCGCCGGAAAGTACAAGCCCGGCGAGCGACTTCCTTCCATGGACGACCTGGCGGCGCTGTACGCGGTCAACAAGGTCACGGTCCGCAGGGCTCTTTCCGATCTGAGCGCGGCGGGCTTGATCTACTCCGTTCCCGCCCAAGGGACCTACGTGTCGGACCCGCCCCGTCCCACCCACTATGACGGGCCGCGCGGCAAAACGCTGACGGTGGGCCTGGTTTCGTTCCTGATGGTGCCCGGCAACACCGGCCTCTACCATATGGAAATCATCCAGAACATCCGCGAGGAGTTGAGCAAACTCCAGGCCAATTTCCTGATCCTGCCGGTTCGAAACGTGGAACCGCAGTACAAGATTCTCGATCAGATGGCGCAGGCGAATGTGGATGCGGCGATCTATCTCGGGATGTTCGATCCTGCCTCCCTGCGCCTCATGCTCGAAAAAGGGCCGACGCCGGTCCTCGTCGATTATTCGATACGCGGCGTCCAGGTGGATACCGTCGTTCTCGACAACAAGGGCGGCGCCTGCCAGGCGATGGAACACCTGATCTCCCTCGGACACCGGAAGATCGCCGTCATTCCCGGCCAGCCCAATCAGGTCGCCACAAAAGATCGCCTGGACGGCGTATACGAGGCGCTCGACACCGCGGGAATCGCGCGCGACAGCGTGCGAATTTTCCAAGGCGATTTCCAGCGCGAGGGCGGCTATGCCGCCATGGCCGAAATCATCAAGAGCGGAGATCTGCCGACGGCCATATTCTGCTTCAACGACGAGATGGCCGCCGGCGTCCTGCAGGCGCTGCACGCCCTCTCCTCCATCAAAGTCCCGCAGGACATGTCCATCATCGGCTTCGACGACACCGCGTGGGCGATGGCCACCCAGCCGCCGCTGACGACCGTCCAGGTTCCCAAGAGCATGATGGGGCGCCTGACCGTTCAACGGATCCTTACCCGGCGCGAAAATCGCGAACCGCCGACCACCACGGTGCTGTCCACGCAGCTCGTGTTGCGCGGGTCCACGGCCCCCCTGGCGACGGACGCGACTCGCCGCTGACGGTCCCGTCAGGAACTGAACTCCCCCGCAGAGAGAGCGCGATACGCCTGAAGCGTGTTCCGATCGAAACAGACAAAAACCACCTTCTCGATGGCCGGATGTTCCGAAAGAAACGCCTTCGTCTCCCTCAAGGCAATCCGCGCCGCCCGCTGCGGCGGGAATCCATACGCTCCCGTGCTGATGGCGGGGAAAGCGATGCTCTTGATTCCGCGCTCCACCGCAAGCCGAAAACAGTTCCGGTAACAGTCGGCCAGCAAACCGTCCTCGTTGCGCGCGCCCCCGCTCCACACGGGCCCGACCGTGTGAATCACGTGCCGGGCCGGCAACCGGTAGCCGCGCGTGATTTTCGCCTCGCCCGCGGCACAGCCCTGAAGCCCCCGGCACTCGTTCAGCAGATCCGGACCGGCCGCGCGGTGAATCGCGCCATCCACGCCCCCACCGCCCAGCAGCGTGCTGTTCGCCGCGTTCACAATGGCGTCCACCGCCACCCGGGTAATATCCCCTTCGATAATCTCGATGCGCTCGTCCATGGCCCTGTCCGTGAAAAAAGCCCGTACTTGTTTCCATGTCCGGAATCAAGCACGGGCCCTACCCGGGTTTTCCCACCCTCATCCTTTAACGCGTTTCAACAAGGACTGAAATTGCGGATCGTCATGGAGCGACTCCAGGTCGCTGTCCCGGCTCATCCACTCGACATCCTTGTACCCCAGTTCAACCGCCTTGGTCAGAGCCGAAAGCGCGTCCGCCTTTCTATCGGTCAGCGCGTAACTGCACCCAAGGTTGTACCAAGCGATCGCCTCGCGGGGACAGATCTGTGTGAGTTCAAGATCGGTCTTCAGGCCTTCTTCGTACCGCCCCGTCCGGGTGTAGAGTTCACCCAGCGTTTCGAGAATCATTCGGTTCGGCGCGATTCGTTTCCGAACCGACTCGAGGAACTCGATTTCAACCCTCTCGCCTCGATTCGCCGCCCGTTTAAGACGCGTGCCCATATGGATCAAACCTGCGCTTACTATACGAGAACTCAACCACCCTGTTAAAAACCGGACCGGCGAGACATGAACCCGCCGGCCCGGAAAAAAACGCCTTCTTCCCTATTGAGCCTTGACCACCGTACCCGCCGGAGGGTTCTTCTCCCCCTCCGTCACGTCACAGTACGAAACCTTCTCGGTCACCTTGGCCACCTTGATCCTGCCGATCACACGGCCCTCTTCATGGCCGAGGATCTCGCCCGTGTCCGGATCGGTCAGCAGTTCGCCCTGCGTCGACAGCACCAGTTCCTGCCCGGATTCCATTCCGAACTCGGAACCGCGATTGACGAGAACCTGGCCGTTGTTGGACACCTTGATCACGCTGCCTTCGAACGGGAACTGTTCCATCTTCTTCGCGATGAACTCCGCCGCCTTGTTGATGCAGTCCTGCGCGGCCTGTCCAAGCGGCGTCTTTTTGAATCCGCCCAGATCCGTGTTCAGCCCGCCCTTGGATATGCCGACGTTGAGCCCGAGATTTCCGGCTTTGCCCGTGATGCTTTCCTTGGCAACCATCTCGCCCGTCGTCGTATCGATGAGCTTCACGATCACCGTGACTTGCGCGTCCGATTTTCCGCCGCCCAGGCTGATGCCTTTGAAACTGATGCCTGCATTCCCGCCCGACTGCTTCTCGTCAACGGTCGTCACCGCGCCCGTTGCGATGTATCGCGCCGAACGAATCAGACCCGTCTTCGCGACCTTGCTCGCCTTGGCCGTACGCCCGCTCGCCGCAAGATCCTGTTCGGCGATCACATCCTTCAACTTTTCGCGCTCGACGATGACGAAACGGCCCGTGTCGAACAGGGCGGATTCGAGCATGATCGAAAGGTTATTGCCGATCTCCCACTGGCCCGACCATCCAGACTGGTTCTCGAAATCCTTGCACCCGATCGCCTGCTTGAGGCCCTTGTACTCGCCCAGATTCATCTTCGCGTTTGACGACTCGGTCGCCGTCGTCGCCGTCTTCCCCCAGAGCGCCGAGGCATTCTGGACCGACAACCCCGCGATGACCGCACACACAACCGACAACCCCAGGAAACGTTTTCTCATCTTGCCCTCTCCTTCACTTGTAATCCGTGTTCAGACGCGGCACAATAACGGCCGAAAGACTAGCTGAAGCGGCAGGGAAATCAAGCGGCGAAAAGCTGTTCCGACCGCAAAACAGAGGAAGGGATCACCCCGGATTACGGATTCGGCCCGGCCGCGGAGAAGTGCGCCCGCCGACGGCGGAATGCTGCAATCTCGGTTCTGCGGGTTGAATATACGCGGCGATGAGGGTATGAGATCATCATGGGATCGTTTCAAATAGCCAGAGTGTTCGGCATTCCGATTCGTGTGCACATCACACTCCTGATTGTGCTGCCGCTGATCGGACTCGATTACGCGCAGGCCATGGGAGACCGGTCGCTCTTCTGGGGGTTATTTACCGCCGTCGGGCTCTTCGCCAGCGTCGCCCTTCACGAGCTCGGCCACTCCATCGCGGCCATCCGCAAAGGTTGTCGCCCGCGCGATATTCTCCTGCTGCCCATCGGAGGCGTGGCCCGGATGGACCGCATGCCCACGCGGCCTGCGGATGAGTTTCAAGTGGCCATTGCGGGGCCGGCCGTCAGCCTGTTGCTGGCCCTCGTCGGCTGGGGCGCCGGGAGCCTGCTCGCAAGTCTCGGCATGTTGCGCCCCGCCCTCGCCCTCTCGCTGCTCGGGGCGGTGAACTTCATGCTCGCGCTGTTCAATCTGCTGCCGTCCTTCCCCATGGACGGCGGCCGCATTTTCCGGGCGTGGCTGACGCCGCGGATGGGGCGCCTGACGGCCACCCGGATCGCCGCCAAGGCAGGCCGGTTCATGGCCGTCGTGTTCGGAATCGTCGGGTTCCTGAAGATCAACATCTTCCTGATCCTCATCGCGATCTTCATCTACCAGGCGGCCGGCGCGGAATACCGGATGGTGCGAATGCAGGAAGCGTCGCGGGGAGGAGCGTTCGACCCATGGATGCGCCCGCAGGAGCCGTGGACATACGCAGACGGCGAAATCCAGGTCGGCCCGCCCCCGTTCCGCAGCGGCGGAACCTCCCGCATCTTCGTCAAACCGCTCCGCGCCCAGCACGACCTCTTCGACGATCTGTTCGAGAAATGGCGCTGAAGAAAGGGTGGATGGAGGGCGGCGTTTCGGCCATCCCCCATCAACCCCTTTGTCTCACAGTTCCGCGTAGAACGCGTTCAGGGCCTCGATGTCCTTCGCGACGGCCTGGATCACATCGTCCCCGACGGCCTTGTTGACCTTCAGGATCGCGATGGACTTCTCGCCCTTCGAATCGTGGGGGTTCCGGATATCGTCGATGTTGACGCCGGCCTTCGCCAGCGCCCCGCCGATGCGCCCGAGAATGCCGGGCCGGTCCTTGTAGACAAATACGACCGTGTGCCCCTTGGGCTCGAAGTACAACTTGTGGAAGTCGTTGATGCGGGAGATCATGATCATGCCCTCGGTCACGGTGCCGCGCACGCTCGCGCTGTGCAGCACGCCCGCGTCCACCCCGCCGATCAGATCCACCGTAATCGAGTTCCCGTAGCCCTTCTTCTCGTCGGTCTCGCGGTTGCTGCATTTCACGCCCATGTCCTTGAGGAACGCGCGCGCCGCCTTCGCGTCGGACGAGCGGTCGAACGCATCGCTCAACGCCGCGGTCACCGGGACCATCAGCCAATCCGCGAACGGCTTGAGCTTCCCGTAGAAACTCGTTTCCACCTGCTTCAGCTTCGTGTCCATGCCGACAACCCGCCGGCACAGTTTGGTGAGCAGGAACGCAAGTTCGCCGTAGGCCGCGTCCAGCCCCTCGGGGATGTCGCGGTTGACGATGTAGCTCGTGATGCCCTTCTCGTCGAACTCGATCAGTTCCTCGGCGGCCCTCTTCGCGGCCATCCAATTCGCCTCGTGCGTATTCGCGCCGAGATGCGGAACCATGATGTCGGCGATATCCATGACCGTCTTCGGCCCCGGCTCGTCCTTGGGATAGACGTCGTTCAGGAACCGGATGCCCTTCTCCGCCTTCAGCGCGCGCAAGTCCGCCTCGTTGACGACGCCGGCGCGGGCGCAGTTGACCAGCGTGGCGCCCTTCTTCATCTTCGAGAGAAGCGCGGCGTTGACCAGCCCTTTCGTCTCGCTGTTCTCCGGGATGTGTAGCGTGATATAATCGCACTTCTCGAACAGCGTCGGCAGGGTAACCAGTTGAACGCCCATCTGCCGCGCGCGTTCCTCGGAAATGATCGGGTCGTAGCCGAGGAGGGTCATTTCAAAACCGCTCAGACGTTTGGCGACGAGCCTGCCGATGTAGCCGAGGCCGACGATCCCGATCGTCTTGCCGGTGATCTCGCGGCCCATGAACCTGCCCTTCTCCCAGTCGCCCTTGCGGCAGGAGGGATCGGCCTCCACGAGGTGGCGCGCGTCGGCGAGCATGAGCGCGACGACTTCCTCGGCCACGGCGTTCGCGTTCGCGCCGGGCGTCGTCATGACGTCGACGCCTTTTTTGCGGGCGTACTTCGTGTCGATCGTGTTGTAGCCGGACCCGGCGCGCATCACGACCTTCAGCTTCGGCAATGCGTCGATGATTTCCTTGGTGACCTTCTCGCTGCGGACGATCAGCGCATACGCATCCGGATGCTGTTTGGCCAGCGCAGCGAGGTCGGTTTTCTCCTCCTGTACAACGGTGTAATTGCCGTTCTTTTCCAGAAGTTCGCGGGCGACTTGATCCAGCTTGGTGGGAATGAGAATTTTCTTCTTCATCGTTTACCTCCGTGTCATATCGGTTGGTTTCCTGACAAATTTGGGCGAGGACTGTACTACCGACCTTTTGTCCGTGCAAGCATGAACAAGATGCCCGTTCCCAGCGTGCGCCCTTTTCCCGCTTGACCCTCCCCCGACCCCTTCTTAATGTCTGCCCCCATGCGAAACGACCTCTGCCGCGTATGCAACGCGCTTCTGCTGATCGGCCTGCTGGCGCTCAATTCGTGCGCGATATTCGGCCGCGAGAAGCCGTACGAGGAAACCAGCGGGAAACGCGGCTGGCATCCCTTTGTGCGCCCCGCGGAGAAGAACCCCTCTGCGCAACTGGTTTTGGCGGACCAGCTTCGCCAGGCAGGCCGGGTCCGGAAAGCCATGAAGCAATACACCGCGCTGACCCTCTATTGGCCGGAATCCAAGGAGGCGGCTTCCGCGCAGTACCAGGTCGCGAAAATCCTGGATTCGCGCGGGAAAGAGCGCCGGGCGTTCGACGAGTACCAGAGGCTGTTCAACCATTACCCGGGGCAGTTTGCGTACGACGAGGTCTTGAACCGCCAGTTCGAGATCGCGACCAACATCATGGACCGCAAGAAAGGCAAGTTCCTTTTCTTCCGCGGCTTCTCGGCCCCCGAACGCGCCATCCCCATGTTCCAGGCCATCATAACCAACGCGCCCCACGGGGAAAAATCCGCCGAGGTCCAGTACCTCATGGGCCGGGCCAACGAACTGTCGCTCGAATACGAAACAGCGATCAACGATTACATGACGGTGCAGAATCGTTATCCGGACAGCGCGTTCGCTGAGAAGGCGTCCTTCCAGACGGCCCACTGCTATTACCTGCTGTCACAGGAAAGCCCCAACAACGAGATGATCCTCGACGCCGCATGGGCCGCCACGACCCTGTTTCTCAACGACCACCCGACTTCCGACAAAGCATCGCTGGCCGCCGAATATCGGGACACGCTCTACCGCCAAAGGGCCAGGACGGCCTTCGAGAAGGCCCGTTACTACGACAAGGTCATCCGGCGCCCCGAATCGGCCCTGATCGCCTACCAGGGCATGGTCCGCCAGTTCCCTCATTCGGACTGGACGGGTCCGGCGCAAATCCGTATAGATGCCTTGTCGAATATCGTGGCCCGAACTCAAAAGGATCAAAAACCATGAAGAACCTCGCGCGACTGGCCGCCCTGATGGTGTTGTTCGTCTCGTTGACGGGGTGCGCCTCCTACCAACTCGGGTCCATGCTGCCCGACGACATCAAGACCGTTTATGTCCCGACCTTCATCAACAAGACCAGCGAGCCGATGATCGAAATCGAGGCCACGCAGGCCGCGATCCGCGAACTGCAGAAGGACGGATCGTTGAACGTGGTGAGCACGCCGGAGCAAGCCGACACGATTCTCTCCGTCACGCTGCTCGACTACCGGCTGACGCCGCTCAAGTACGAGCAGAACTTCAACACGACGGTGGACCAGTACCGCCTGACGCTGACCGCCCAGGTGGTGCTGACGCGAAGAGCGACGGACAAGGTGGTCGCCCAGAACCCGCGCATCCAGGGCGAGACGGACTTCCCCATCACCGGCGACTTCACGTCGTCCAAGAAGCGCGGCCTTCCCAAGGTGTCGGAAGACCTGGCGCACAACATCGTCGAGTCCATCGTCGAAACCTGGTAACCGCGCTCCGGCGCATCGAAAACAAAAGCGCGGAATCCTGACGGATTCCGCGCTTTACGCATTCTGGAACGGCGTCCTACAGCGCCCGGATCATTTCCGCGGCGCGCGCCTTGCGGCGAACAGCCATGTTCTTCCGGATCACGCCCTTCTTCGCCGACTTGTCCAGCAAGGAACAGTACTCGCGGTAAGCCTTCTCGCCGGCAGCCTTATCCTTGGCTGCCACTGCGGCAAACAGCTTCGCGCGCATCGTCTTGATGTTCGTCTTGACCGTCGTGTTCTTGACGCGCGACTTCTCCGAAGTCCGCATCCGCTTCCATCCGCTCTTTAATGTGGGCATTGTATGGGTCCTCTGTAAAAAGCGGTGCAATACTACCGGCGACGGCGGCGATGTCAACCCGCATTTCAAGCGCGATTCTGTTCGTGAGTTTCGCCAGCCGGGCAGCTAATAATTCTCCTGTATGAAACTGATTTTCGGCATCCTGCTTCTCCCGTTCTGCGCGGCGATCACGCGGACGCTCATCTCGATGCTCCGGCTCATTCAGCCCTCGTCGTACAGCTCACTGCCCCTTTCGACCTGGGGACTCGTGATCGGCTTCGCGCTCTGGGTCTTCCTGTTCTTCTGTCTCCCCCGGCCGACGCGCAGCTACGTGCTGGCGCACGAGCTGACGCACGCACTCTGGGGCTGGGTGATGGGCGCGCGGATCAAGCGCATGCGGATTTCCAAGAACGGCGGAAGCGTGACGCTCTCGAAAAGCAACTTCCTCATCGCCCTCGCGCCCTACTTCTTCCCCCTGTACACGGTCCTCGTCATCGCGGGCTACTACCTCCTCTCCCTTTTCGTGGACCTGCGCGCCTACGAACCCTTCTGGCTCGGGCTCGTCGGCCTCACCTGGGGCTTTCACCTGACCTTCACCGTGGAGACGCTGCTGCAACGCCAGCCCGATATCCGCGAAACCGGGCGGCTGTTCTCGTACGCGCTGATCTACTTCATGAACGTGTTCGGCATCGGCCTGTGGATCGTCATGATCGCCTCGCCGACGGCGCGCCAGTTTGCCGACGCCCTGATCCGGGACATTGTGTGGGCCTGGGAAGGGTGCCGACTGTACGCGATGAAGCTGTGGGCGCTGGCGGCCGCGGCCTGGCCGCAATCCGGACCCGGACAATAAAACGGCGGCCCGCGCATTGTATGGTGTGACGGAGCGGCCGAAGGATGAGCAAGACTCTATGGAATCGCCCGAGAAGGCATGGCTGGATGAATATCGGCGGGGAAACATCGACGCCATGGGAAAACGGGTCGAACAATTCCGGCAGGCCCTTCACGACAAGCTCAAGCGGGAGAAGAGGCGCTTTCGTTCGCGCGAAGCTCGAGGAATTGAAGAGGGAAATCCTTTCCAATCTCTGACCCTTATCCTCGGCCCGAGCTCGGATCGCCGGACTCACTCCACTCGCTTCGCGTCGCTCCACAACGACTCCAGCCCGTAGTACTCGCGCGTGTTGGCCGTGAAAAGATGGATCACGGCGTCGAAGTAATCCACGACCACCCACTCGCTTTCCGGCGTGCCGCCGACACGAAAGGCGCGCGTGCCTTCCTTTTCCAGCGACTCCTCGACCTCCCCGGCGAGGGCCTTCAAATGCGGCTTGTTGTTGGCCGTGGCGATCACGTAGTAGTCGGTCACAGTGGACAGACCGCGCACATCCAGGATCACCACGTCTTCGCCCTTCTTGGACTGAATGGCCTGCCCGGCTTTTCTAACTAACTCGAGTGTTTCGATCTTTGTGACTCCTTCGCTTGATACAAACCGTGTTGCGCAATATACCGTTCCACAGCCGCCGGCACAAGACGGCGGATGCTCTTCCCCTCTCTGATCCGTCTTCGGATGTCCGACGACGACACGTCCACCGGGCTTCCCTTGAACATCTTCACCCGACCCGGATCGCGCACGCGATACCCCGGGCGGGCCGCCGCAACGAACGTGCAGAGCGCCTGAAGCTCGCCAATCCGCCGCCAGGACTTCAGTTCGCCGACACTGTCTCCGCCGATGATGAAGAAAAAGCGCGCATCGGGGTCATCCCGTTTCAGCCGCGTCAGCGTGTCGATCGAATACGACAGCCCGCCGCGCCGGATTTCGATCTGCGAAACGGCAAAACGGCTTTTTCCGCCGATGGCCGCTTTCAACATCGCCAGGCGGTGCTTTGCCGGGGCAAGGCGATCCGGCCTTTTGTGGGACGGCCGCGCGCAGGGAATGAAAAGAACCCGATCGAGCTTAAACCGCCGGCAGGCATCCTTTGCCAGCCGGATGTGCCCGCGGTGAACGGGATTGAACGTGCCGCCCAATATTCCGATTTTTTTCAGAAATGCCGCCTCCGCCAATCCGAAGGAATATCATATGCCCGGCGCGGCTTCCACTCTTTCGTGCGGCCGCCCGCCTGTATTCCCTTCTTGCAACCCCGGCCTCTTTCCTCTAACTTCAGCGCCCGAAAACCACCCAACAGGAGATTCACATGTCCGAAATAATTGAAGTTGTAGGTCGGCAAATCCTCGATTCCCGCGGCAACCCCACGATTGAAGTGGACGTTTGCCTCGCCTCCGGCATCACCGGCCGCGCGGCGGTTCCCTCGGGCGCCTCCACGGGCGAAAACGAAGCGATCGAATTGCGCGACGGCGACAAGAAGCGCTACGGCGGCAAAGGCGTGCTGAAGGCCGTCAAGAACGTCAACGACGTCATCTACCCCGAAATCGTCGGCATGGATGCCCTCGACCAGGCCGGCCTGGACAAGGCCATGATCGATCTGGACGGCACGGAAACGAAGAGCAAGCTCGGCGCCAACGCGGTGCTCGGCGTCTCGCTCGCGGCGGCCAACGCGGCGGCCCAGTTCTGCGGCCTTCCCCTCTTCCGGTACATCGGCGGAACCAACGCCAAGGTCCTGCCCGTCCCGATGATGAACGTGCTGAACGGCGGCGCGCACTCCGACGCGCCGGTGGACGTGCAGGAATTCATGATCTGCCCCAAGGGCGCCCCGAGTTTCTCCGAGGCGCTGCGCATGGGCACCGAAGTCTTTCACGCGCTGAAGAGCGTGCTGAAGAAGCAGGGCTTGAGCACGGCCGTGGGCGATGAGGGCGGTTTCGCGCCGGACCTCAAGAGCAACGTCGCCGCCCTCGACGCGATCATGGAAGCCATCGGCGTCGCCGGCTACAAACCCGGCAAGGACGTCTTCATCTGCCTCGATCCGGCCGCCAGCGAGTTCTTCGACGCCAAGAAGAAGAAATACATCTTCAAGAAGAGCGACAAGTCCGAGAAAACCTCCGAGCAGATGGTCGATTTCTGGGAGAAGTGGGTCAAGAACTACCCGATCATCAGCATCGAGGACGGCATGGCCGAGAGCGATTGGAACGGCTGGAAGATTCTGACCGAGCGACTCGGCGACAAGATTCAGCTCGTCGGCGACGACCTGTTCGTGACCAACACGAAGTTCCTCAAGAAGGGCATCGAAAAAGGCGTGGCGAACTCCATCCTGATCAAGGTCAACCAGATCGGCTCGCTGACGGAAACGCTGGACGCGATCGAGATGGCGCGCAACGCGGGCTACACGTCCGTCGTCAGCCACCGCTCGGGCGAAACGGAGGACTCCTCCATCGCCGACATCGCCGTCGCGACGAATTGCGGCCAGATCAAGACCGGTTCGCTCAGCCGCACGGACCGCATCTGCAAGTACAACCAGTTGCTCCGCATCGAGGAACTTCTGGGCGACGTCGCCCGGTACGGAATCTAGGCGTCGTTCACACCCGGTCCCTCCCGGAGGCATGATATCCCCCGCGGGCGCGAAAGCGCCCGCGGGGGCTTTGCAAGGACTTTTAATGGACGCGCTTGCACCGTTGCACTAGACTGTTTTTCGCGCCATGAATTTCTGGGTGATGATATATCGGATCGGCTGGATCGCCCTGGCCATCCTCGTCGTGATCGCCGTCATCGCGATGTTCATCCCGCAAATCCGGCAGTACAACGAACTCCATCGCCGGGAGGCGGCGATCCAGGAGGAAATCCGGCTCGAAGAGGAAATCATCAAGCACCTCAAGGACCGGCAGGAAAAGCTGAGAACCGATCCCCGGTTCGTGGAAAAAATCGCCCGGGAAGAACTCGGCTATGCCAAGCCCGGCGAGACGGTCTTCCGCTTCACGGACGACGAGGCGCCGGGCTCCAGCCGCCCTTCGCGATGAAGATCGATTGCCAGAAGTCGTTCGGCCTTCGCGAATGCCCCGCCTGCGCCATGGAAGTGCCCGCCAACAACAACCGCTGCCCCATCTGCGGCTACGTGTTTATCCAGCCCACGCCGACCCGGCGGAACATGAAACTCATCGGCGCGATCGTGATGCTGGTCCTGTTCCTGATCATGGTCTTCGGGCTGATGTGAGGGGGCTTCCCCGGCCGACGCGATTTCGACCTGCCTGCCGGCAGCGAACTCTTCCAACCCTTGGAAAAATCGCGTCCGAATTGTCCAAGGGTTGGAAGAATCAGCGCACGCCGAGCTTCGACAACTTGACGGGGTCGCCCGGATGAACGGTGCCGCCGCCCATGCAGGCGGACTCGTAGAGCGATGTCAGGATCTCGATGTTCTTCCTGCCCTCCGGCGCTTCGACCAGGCCGGGCTTGTTCTGCGTGATGGCCTCGATGACGTTGGCCAGGTACGGCAGATGGCCGTGTCCGTACACATTCGGGACTTCCTGGGAGTGGGACTCGACCATCTCCGTGTCTTCCGGGGTCTGGTCCATGAACTGCCAGTGCAGGATTTTGTTCACGGCGTGGCCGCCGATCATGACGCTGCCTTTTTCGCCGAGGAGGCTCAACGAACCTTCCATGTCCTTCGGGCGGGTCGCCACCGTCGCCTCGAACGCGCCGAGCGCGCCCGACTTGAACTTCAGGATCGCGACGGCCGAATCCTCCACATCAATGTCCATCAGGCGCGTCGCCGTCTGGCACTGCATGGTCTCGATCGGCCCCATAAACCACTGCAAGAGGTCGAGATGGTGGCTCGCCTGCTGGGACATGACGCCCCCGTCGAGCGCCCACGTGCCGTGCCAGTCGTCCTGCTCGTAGTACCTCTGGTCGCGCGACCAACGTACGCGCACCGTGCCCATGACCATCTTGCCGAAACGGCCCGCTTCCAGCGCCTTGCGCGCGGCCTGGACGGCGCGGTTAAACCGGTTCTGCTTCACGACAAACAGCCGGCACCGGTTCTTCCGGCAGGCGTCGATCATGGCCTCGCAATCGGCCACCTTCAGGGCCATCGGCTTCTCGACGACGATGTGCTTGCCGTACTTTGAAATCGCGATGACGTGTTCGGCGTGGTACCCGGTCGGCGTGGCGATATCCACCACGTCCAGCTCCGGATGCTTCGCCATCATCTCGTTGAAATCGGTGTAGAACGGGACCTGGTACTGCTCGCCCTTGGACTTCGCTTTGTCCGCGGCGATATCGCACACGGCGATCAGCTCCGAGGGGATGCGTCCGGAGGACAGGGCCGCCAGATGGTTCCCGGATACACGCCCGCACCCCACGACGGCGAATTTCAATTTGCGCTGTTCAGTCGTCACTTCGTTCCTCGCGTTCTATTCGGTTTCCACATCGGCCAGACGGCGGCGCATCCGCGCGAAATACCTCGAGTGGCGAGCCGCATACCACAGGCCGATCCACACCGCGACCAGCAAAACCACGGAGGCAACGACGTACCCGATGTGCTCCCCGCCGCCGGCCTTCACCGCTCCGCTCGCCACGAGCGTGAACGGAACCGCCTCGGGCAGTATTCCTATAGCCGTGCCGACCAGAAAGTCAACATGGCCGATGGGGGCCATGCCGAGCAGCAGGTTCGTGAGCAGGCCGCTGATCGGCAGTTGGCGGACGATGATCACCGCCGGAATCGCGGGCAGATCGAACACCCGTTGCAGGCGGCCCAGCTTCGTCCAGCGATGAAGCACGTAGTCCTTCCCGCCCCATCGCACGAAGAGGAAGACCATGTAGTAGCCGGCCAGCGTCGCCGCCTGCGTCCAGAGCAGGCCGTACACGAAACCGAACACGACGCCGCCGATCGGACAGAAGATCAGGCGCGGGACTCCGAAGGCGACAAGCACGCACACGCACGCCATGTAGATCAGCGGCGCCGCAAAGCCGAAGGACTGAAGCTCTTCCTTGATCGCGCGGACCTCGTGCAGGGAGTTCTTCAGCGGACTGAACATCACGACGAGAACGCCGAGCAACAGCACCGCGAAGACGATCAACGGCCTGACCGGAACCTTGTGGCGGCCGGGCGCGGGAAGCGCGTCCGCCGCGGCGGCGCCCGCGGGAATTTGAACCCGGTCGTTCATGGCCGCGCCCGGTCTCCGCGCACGCAGCGCGCGCGAAACCAGCGCATGGCGAAGCAATCCACGATGCCGCGCCACATGCGGTTGCCGACGCCGTATTTCGAGGTCCCGCGCGTGCGCGGCCGGTGGTTCACCAGGATCTCGACGGCCTTGTAGCCCTGCAAACGAAGAAGCGTCGGAAGAAAACGATGCATGCCGTTGAAGACGGGAATTTCATGCAGCGCGCTGCGTCGCAGCGCGCGGTAGGTGCAGCCCGCATCGGCAATCCGGTCGCCGGTCATCCAGTTGCGGAATCCATTCGCGACCCGCGACGACAGCCGCCGGACCCAGTCGTCCTCGCGCTTGCGGCGCACGCCGCAGACCGCGTCGACATCGTCCTTCAGCGCGTCGAGCAGCGCGGGGATATCGGCCGGATCGTTCTGCTGATCCGCATCAATCGTGATGATGATCCCGCCGCGCGCGTTCTCGAATCCCGTGGCGCCGGCGGCGCTCTCGCCGGAATTCACGCGGTGGTTGACGACGCGCAGAAAAGGCCGCGTCTTCTGCAATTCCTGGATCACCGCGAGGCTGTTGTCCGTGCTGCAATCGTTGACGCAGATCACCTCGAAGCTCCGGCCCGTTTTTCTCAGAACCTCTTCCAGTTCGTTCACGAGAGGACCAAGATTGTCCTCCTCATTGAAGACGGGCATCACCACGGACACATCGACGTTGGACGTTGTCTCGGTCATAGGCTCCTCAGGGGTAAAACGCCCGCACGGCCTTGCACACGGCATCGGCTTCCTCGCGCGTCATCGCCGGGAACACGGGGAGGGAAAGCATGTGCTCGCAGGCATACTCCGCCACGGGGAACGAGCCCTTGCCCTGCTTCAGGCGCGCGTACGCGGGCAGGACGTTCAGCGAGTACGGATAGTGCACGCCGGTCTCAATGTCGTTCTGCTTCAGGTGCTTCCGCAAGGCTTCGCGGTCCGGAACGACGATGCAGTACACGTGGTAAATCGGCTCGGTTTCCGGCACGGTCCGGGGCGTAACAACCTGCCGGATTCCCTTCAGCCCCTCCGCGTACCAGGCGGCGACCCGGCGCCGCTTCGCGTTCCACTCGTCCACATGCGGCAGACAGATCCTGAGAAGCGCCGCCTGGATGGCGTCCAGGCGGCTGTTGATCCCTTCGAATTCATGCAGGTACTTCGCCGTCCGGCCGTGGTTCGAAAACATCCGGATCTTCTTGAGGACCGCGGGGTCCTTCGCAATCACCGCGCCGCCGTCGCCGAAACCGCCGAGGTTTTTGGACGGGAAGAAGCTGAATACGGCGGCGTCGCCGTAATGGCCGACACGCTGCCCCTTGTACCGCGCGCCCTGCGCCTGCGCGCAGTCCTCGATCACGATCAACCGGTGCTTCCGGGCAATCTCCAGGATCGCGTCGAGGTCGGCCGGCTGGCCGTATAGATGCACCGGGATGATGGCCTTGGTGCGCGGCGTCACCTTCTTCTCGACTTCCGCCGGATCCAGATTGAAGAAGCCCTTTTCGATATCGCAGAAAACGACCTTCGCGCCGGTCAGGGTGATGGATTCCGCCGTGGCAATGGCCGTGTGGACCGTCGTGATGACCTCGTCGCCCGGGCCGATGTTGAACCCTTTCAGGGCGGCAAACAGACCGCTTGTGGCGCAGGCCACGCCGCAGACCTCCGGCACGCCCTGCCACGCCGCCATCTCCTGCTCGAACCCCTTGACCTCCTCGCCGCCGATGTAGTGGCAGCCGTCGATGACCCGGCAGGCGGCTTCATGCAGAGCGGCCTTGATGGGCTCATGCTGTCTGCCCAGATCGAGAAACGGTACTTTCATGAAAACCTTTCTTCGAAATCCCGCCGCGGCCGGGACCCGAGGAATGCGCCATCCTTTCGGCCGCGGAAAAACCGGGCTAATTTGAGTTGTTCGCAGGCAAAGTTCAATGATATTTTTCACCTCCTCGGGTGATAGCCGAACCGTTGCAACTGCCCGCGACAAGCCGGGTTAGAAAACACCAAATCATGAAGCCCAGAACATTCTTATCGCTCACACTCCTCCTGCTGATCGCGCTCGTTCTCGGCTTGTTGGCCGTCCGGTTGGCTGCCCCGTCCGATTTGATGGACAAGGACCAGGAACGTCCGGCCTCGTACGTGCTCGACATCCTCCGGAACGGACACTGGATCTGCCAGACGGACTGGATGGGCTCCATCACCTCCAAACCGCCCCTCTACACGTGGCTTTCCGCCCTCTTCGCGCAGCCCTTCGACCGGTTCAACCGCTTCGCCCTGTACCTGCCGTCCGCGCTGTCCGTCCTGATCCTGACCCTCCTCATTCGCGCGATCGGCGAACGGCGGTTCGGTCCCATAGCCGGATTCCTCGCGGCATTGGCCTTTGTCCTTTCGCCCATCACGGCACGGCTCAGCGTGCTGGCGCGCACGGACAGCCTGTTCGCGCTGACCATCGCCCTGACGGCGTTCGCCGCGTTCCGCTCCTGGGAGAAGGGCGGACACTGGACCTGGTTCTGGCTGGCCGCCGCCGCGACGACGCTCACCAAAGGACCGCTCGGCGTGCTGATCGGCGCGATGGGATTGCTGGCGGTTCTCTGGGAGAAACATCGCGGAACGCCCCTGCCCTTGCGGGGCTCACACCGGGCCGGCCTGCCCGCCTTCTTCCTGATCACATTCGGCTGGTTCGGTCTGGCCGTCCTGGACATGGGAAAGCCGGTCGTGGACAAGATGATCCTCTCCGAACTCGTCTATCACGGCATCCGCGTCAACCACGACCGGTCTTTTGAATTCAACTACTTCAATTCGTCGATCTACTTTCTGCATCGCTTTCTGCCGTGGAGCGTCATCGCGTGCATCGGCCTGTGGCGCGTGTTCAAGCGCCCCGCCGCCGACCCGGCCGAACGCCGGTTCGAGCGGTTCCTGACCTGCTGGATCCTGGGCTCGCTGATCGTGTTCTCGCTCGCTCCGCACCAGCGCGGCGACCTCCTCTACCCGATCATCGCGCCGGCGGCGCTGCTCGCGGGCCGCGAAATCGCGCGCTGGCTGTCGCGCGTTTCGGAGGAACGGATTCTCGCCGTCGCGATCGCGTTCTCCGCGGTCGTGTTCGGAGTCTTCATGCACTACTACTGGATTTCCCGACCCCGGGAACCTCTCTCGAATCAAAGCGAAGGAATGCGCCAACTGGCCGCGGACATCACGACGAAACTGGGCAAGAACCCGCCGCTGATTCACGTGGACGACCCCTTCGCCCTGCAATTCTTCCTGAACACGATGAAGATCATGGTTGCCCCGGAGGAGGCGGCCCGACAACTGGAGGGGACTACCCCTGTTTATGTGGCGGTGTGCAACGTGACCAACCTCACCGCGCGCCTGGACGCGCCGGTGTACACCCTTGCCCGTTGGCCGCATCACGGCGAGGCCTTCGTGACCATTCTCGGAAATCGCCGGCCGTAGCCTCGCGCCTCGCGGCGCGGAGCGATTTCAGACGGAGGGCTCCACAAGCTCCTGCAGAAAGAAATCGAGCGTCCCGGCGACAGAGTCCTCCAGCTTGACCGTCGGCGTCCAGCCCAGTAGTTTCCGCGCTTTCCGGATGCTCGGACGCCGGTGGGTGACGTCCTGGTAGCCGCCGCTGCCGTAGTACTCGCCGCTTTCGATTTCGTGAAAACCGGCGAACGGCGGAAAGCGCTTCCTCATCGGATGCGCATCGAACTGCCGGACGAGCGTCTCGCCCAGTTCCCGGATACTGGCCTCGCCGTCCGGATTCCCGATGTTGAAGATCTCGCCGTCCGCCTTGTTGTCTTTGTCGGCGATGATGCGGAACAGGCATTCGACACCGTCTTTCACGTCCGTGAAACAGCGTTTCTGCCGACCGCCGTCCACAAGCTGGATCGGCGTGCCGTCCACGAGGTTGACGATCAGTTGGGTGATCGCGCGCGAACTGCCGATCCGCGCGGAATCCAGGCTGTCCAGCCGCGGGCCAATCCAGTTGAACGGCCGGAACAAAGTGAATCTCAGGCCTTCCTCCTGTCCGTAAGCCCAGATAACGCGGTCGAGCAGTTGCTTGGATGTGGAATAAATCCATCGCTGCATCCGGATCGGCCCGACGATCAGGTTGGAATTGTCCTCATCGAACTCCTTGTCGTTGCACATGCCGTACACTTCGGATGTCGAGGGAAAGACGATCCGCTTCTTGTACTGCGCGCAGTAGCGGACGATGCGAAGGTTTTCCTCGAAGTCGAGCTTGAAGACCCGGAGCGGATTGCGAACGTATTCCTTCGGCGTCGCGATCGCCACGAGCGGGAGAATCACGTCGCACTTGCGGACGTGATACTCGATCCATTCGCGGTGGATCGAAATATCGCCTTCGTTGAAATGGAAGCCCGGCCTCTTCAGCAGGCGCTGAATCTTGTCGTTCTGCAAATCCATGCCGTGCACTTCATAGCCGCCGGCGGACAGCAGGCGCTCGCTCAGCGCGTTGCCGATGAATCCATTCACGCCGAGAATCAGGACGCGGGTCGGCCGGCGGATGGGGATCGAGGCGCGGCCGGATGCTCCCAGCTTCATCTTCTCCACCAGGCCCAGATCCCGGGCGACCTGTTCGCCGGACACCGCCACGCCCCCTTCGGGCTGCGCGAGGTCAACCCGCAGAGCGCACTCGCCGCACGCAACAACCAACGGCTTGACCGAAACAACCGTCCCCGCCGCCCGGCCCTTCCGGCCATCCAACACGCCGGCTGACCAGATCAAGAGCTTCCGATCGCCGACCTGCGTGAACGCGCCGGGATACGGGCGACTGACCGCGCGGACCAGGTTCCGAATCTCCTTCGCGCTCTTCGTCCAGTCGATCAGGCCGTCAGCCGGCTTGCGCCCGCCGAAGTACGACGCTTGCGCGTTGTCCTGTTTGACGCGCTTCGCCCTGCCCTTCACGAGCGCCGGCACCGCCTCGTCGAGGACGGTATGCGCGACAGCCACCATCTTCTTGAAAAGCGTGTACGCGGTGTCGTCGTCCGAGATCGGGACCTTCTGCCGGGCGACGATGTCGCCGTCGTCGGGCCGCGGCGTCATGTAATGAAGCGTCACGCCGGTTTCCGTCTCGCCGTTCACGAGCGCCCAGTTCACCGGACAGCGGCCGCGGTACTTCGGCAGGTACGAGCCATGAAGGTTCAGGCATCCCTGGGGCGGGATGTCCAGGACCGGCGGCTTGACCAGGTTCCGGTAGTAGAACGAAAAAAGAATGTCCGGCGCCAGGGCCTTGATCCGGGCAACCCAGATCGGGTGATTGATATCTTCGGGCGCGTACACGGGAATCCCGCGCATCGCCGCGAGTTCCGCGACGGAGCCGAACCACACGTTTTCGCGCGGATCGTCCTTGTGCGTGAAGACGGCGGCGATTTCAACGCCGTGCCGAAGCAGGGCTTCGATCCCGGCGCATCCCATATCGTGGTAGGCAAGGACTACAGCTTTCATGCGGGCGTCAGACGGCTCCTCCCTTTGACTTCATGAACGAGATAACGAGGCCGCGCGCGAACATCCTTGTACACTCTTCCCAGGTACTCACCCAGCAGGCCCATGCCGATGAACTGCGCGCCGACAAACACAAACAGGATCGCAAACAGCGTGAAGACCCCCTGCGCCGCCCATTCCGCGCCATGGATCGCGCGCAGCAGCAGCAGGAACCCGCCGAAGCCGACGCCCACCAGCGCGATCAGCACGCCGACGAGCGTCAACAGGCGCAAGGGAAACGTCGTCATGCCGGTCAGCAGGTCGAACTGCAGATTGATGAGCTTCCAGAGGTCGTACTTCGACTCCCCGGCCTTCCGTTCGGCGTGGCGCACCTCGACCTCCGCCGTGCGGCGCGCGAACGAATTCGCCAGGACGGGGATGAATGTGCTGCGTTCCGTGCACTCCAGCATGGCCCGAACCACGCGGGCGCTGTACGCGCGCAGCATACAGCCGTAGTCGTGCATTTTCACGCCGGTCACCTTCGCGGTCATCCGATTCGTGAGGTAGGACGAGAACCGGCGGAACAACGTGTCGCAACGCGGCACGCGAACACCGGCCACCACGTCGAATCCTTCGGCCATCTTCCCGAAAAGCTTTCCGATCTCCTCCGGCGGGTTCTGAAGATCGCCGTCGAGGGTGATCACCACATCCCCGGACGCGCGCTCGAATCCCGCGAACACCGCCGCATGCTGGCCGTAGTTGCGGTTCAGAAAGACGCCCAAGATCTCGCCGGGGTTCGCCTCGGCGGCCGCCGCGATGAGTTCGGGGGATCGGTCGTGGCTGCCGTCGCTCACCAGGATGATCTCGAAGGGAACGCCGACGGCGCGGCACGCCTTCAGGGTCCGGTCCAGCAACTCCGGGAGATTTGACTCCTCGTTGTAGATCGGAATGACGACCGAGAAATTCCGCGGCCGGCTCACGGCGCCCTCCCCGTCCTGACCACATCCTGGACGGCCAGGACGACATCGCGAACGTCGTTCGCGGTCATGCCGGGGAACAACGGCAGCGACATGATCCGGTCCGAAGCCCGTTCCGTTTCCGGCAGAGAGCCCCGCGGAGTCCGGCCCTGCTTCGCGTAGTATTCGTGCAGGTGCACGGCGCGGAAATGAATGCCGACGCCGATGTTGCGCGCCTTCATCTGATCCACGAACTCGTCGCGCGTAAGCCCGATCTTGTCGATGTCCACCTGCACGATATACAGGTGATGCGTGTGCTTGTGCGGGTAGGTCGGACGGCCGATGGGACGGACCTCGTCGATCCCCTTGAACAATTCGTCGTAAATCGCGACCAGTTCCTTGCGCCGTTCATTGAACCGGTCCAGTTTCTCGAGCTGCGTCAGCCCGAGCGATGCCTGGATGTCCGTCAGGTTGTACTTGAAGCCGGGCTCCGTGACCTCCATCACCGCGCTGCCCTTGCGCGAGTATCGCTGCCACGCGTCCTTCGCCAGGCCGTGGAACTTCAGCCGGCGAACGCGGTCAACCAGTTCCGGGTCCTCGGAAACCACCATGCCCCCCTCGCCCGTGGTCATGTTCTTGATCGGATGGAAGCTGAAGATGGACAAGCCGGTTTTTCCGACCCGCACGCCTTTGTATTCCGTGCCCGCGGCATGCGCCGCATCCTCGATCAGCACGAGGTTATGCTTCTTCGCAAGGTCGCGGATCGGGTCCATATCCGCCGGCGCGCCCGCGTAATGAACGGGAATTATCGCGCGCGTGCGCCGGCGGATCAACGGCGCGATCCGATCAGCCGTGATCATCAGGGTGGACGGATCGATATCCGCAAACACGGGCCGGGCGCCGCACAGTTCGATCATGTTCACCGTGGATACCCACGTCATCGAGCCGGTAATCACCTCGTCGCCGGGCTTGAGGCCGAGCGCGAGAAGGACCAGATGCATCCCGGCCGTGGCGGATGTCAGGGCGCAGGCGTGCGGAGCGCCGACGTAGGCGGCAAACGCCTTCTCGAACGCGTCGCATTTCGGGCCCGTTGTGATCCAGCCGGATTTCAGAACCTCAACGACGCCATGGATATCTTTTTCGTCGATGCCGGGCAAAGAAAACGGCAGAAAGTTCTTCCGAGTGAATTTTTGCAAGTTGTTATCTCCAAAAAGTTTGAGAGCATTGTGGGCGGATTGCCCCGCCGTGGCAAGTTTGGAATTTGTAAGGAAGCTCTCCATGAACGGCTTGCCCCGCCCAAAGCTTCCGACTACCCTCCCGCGTACTATGGCTGGATCGAGTGACTCCGGAACAACTTCTGAGCATGAAAACGGCGCGTGGCGGTGGATCCTGCTGATCCTGACCGCGGCGTTCCTCGTGCTTCTCTTCTACCGCGGGCTGCTGGATCCCGACGAAGGCCGCTACGCGGAAATCCCCCGCGAGATGGTGTCGAGCGGGAAATGGATGGAGATGCGCCTCTTCGGAGTCCGGTATTACGAGAAGCCTCCGCTCACCTACTGGATCACGGCGCTCCCCCTCCGGGTATTCGGCCCCCATGACTGGGCCGCCCGACTTCCCCTTTTTCCGGCCGGCCTCGCGCTGGCGGCTCTCGGATTCCTGATCGCCTCGCGCGGCTGGGGACGCGCCCGCGGACTTCCGGCAACGCTCATCGCGGTCACGATGTTCGGATTGTTTTTTGCGATGAGCATGCCCATCCCGGACAGTTACCTGACGCTGTGGTTTGCGGCCCTGTGTATCCTTCTGTTCTACGCATTCCGCCCGGATGCGGGCGCGCGCCGGCGCTGGGCCTGTCTTTTGGCCGCCGCCGTCTTTGCCTTCCTCGGCACCATGACCAAGGGCCTCATCGCGATCGTGCTTCCGGCCGGCGTTCTATTTCTCTGGCTGCTCTGGGAGCGCCGTTTGAAATCCCTCCGGACGCTTCCGGTGTTTGCCGCCGCCGCCCTGTACCTCGCGCTGATGGTTCCAACGGTATGGCGCCTGGAGAAATACAACCCCGGCTTCACACAGTATTTTTTCGTGGACGAACACCTGTCGCGATTCATAGGAACCCGCCGCGACCAGTTGCATGGCAAACCCCCCTGGTTTTTTCTGACGACCTTGCCGATCCTGTTGATCCCCTGGACCTTCTTCATCTTCCGAACCGTCCGCACCCTGGTCGTCCAGCGGGTGTTGAGCCGCGATTCCGTATCCCGTTTCCTGCTCGTCTGGGCCGCGGTCGTGATCGTGTTCTTCAGCGCGAGCACCGGGAAGCTGATGTCCTACATCATGCCGTCGCTCCTGCCGCTCGGTCTTCTCGTGGGGCGCTGGGGGGTGGCCGAACCGCTCGACGGCAGCCGCACGGACCGCAGGCTGTGGATGCTCGGATTCCTTCCCCTGCCGCTCGTCAACATCCTTCTGCCGCTCATCTGGGCGCTGGGATGGCTGGGCTTCTTTCCCGAGGATCTTGCCGTCCCCGATCCCCTCAGCGCCGCGCCGCTTGCGCTGACGGCCGTTGCCGCGGTCATGCTGACTCTGAGGCGATCGACGACCGTCGCCGGCGCCGCAATGTTGGCCGCCTTGTTTTACATGGGCCTGGCTTTCCTGTTAAGCCCTCTCGCGGGAACGGACATGAACGCCCGGCTGTTCCGAAACTCCAAGCCCCTCTTCCAGGAACTCGCCGCGCGAATGGAGCCGGAGGACCGCCTGGTCATGATGTACCGCTATAAGCCGTCGGCGGTGTTCTATACGCAACGGATTCCCGTTCTGCACGGCGTGGTCAACGAACTGTGTTACGGCATGGACGCGGAGCCCGGCCGTCTGACGTATACAAAGACAAACGGAGAACTGACCGACCTGATGGCCGGAAGCACGGGCCGGTGGTATGGCGTCATGGCCGACGAGGATGCGGATCGTCTTCTGCGGGAGGGGCTCGGCACAAAAACGACCGTCCTGATATCCAGTTGCGAGATGAGGGTCCTCGAGTTTCCCGCGCCTCAGCCCTGAACGGCGACCCAGCCTTCGCGTCCCGGAACCGTCCCCTTCTCCACGCGGGCGACGGGCATCGAATCCCGCGGCGGCAACAGGCTCCCCAGCGGAACGAAGCCGGCGCCCCGCGCCTTCGCGCGCCGGATGAAATCCTTGAAGAGTTCAAGGCACACCCGGCCCTCGACTTCCGCGTGAACCGTCAGCACGTTAAGGCCGTCCTCCTTCAACAGGCCCAGGATAAAGTCGTTATACGCCGCCGCGGTGACGCCATCCCGCCCCACGACCTCGTCATACGTCGGAAGCGTCACGGGCACCTGGGCCTGCCGCCCGGCACGGCCCTCGACGAGCGGGAGGAAGATGCCGCGGCCGCGGCAGTCGCTGTTGTAAAGGAACGGATACTTCTCCTTCTCCCGAAGAACGGCGTCGTCGCATTTCCACGACGGCGCGGCCGAGCACGCGACCGGACCGCCCAGGATGTCGGACAACGTTTCGTAGCCTCGTTTCAAGTGCTCGCGGATGAACCCGGCCTGCGCCCGACCGATCCGGGACTGCCAGGCGTGGTGATCCCACGCATGGAGTCCGGCCTCATGCCCGGCTCGAACCGCGTCCCGCATCACGCCGCCCAGCTTCGCCATGCCCGGCCCGGGGCCGAACGTGCCGCAGAGAAGAATATCCCAGCCATAGAGCGACGCAGCCCGGCTACGGATCATCTTCATGAAAAAATCCGGCTTCAGCAGACGCCGGAGATGCCGGCCCATGTTGTCCGGACCCACGGAAAAGAAGAAGGTGGCGCGAATCTGTTCTTCGGCAAACAGCTTCAGCAGGGAAGGCACGCCATCGCGCGTGCCCCGGAAGGTGTCCACATCCACTCTGAGTCCGATGTTCATGCGGAAGGGACGCTAGTTCGCCTTGTTCAGCAGAATGAGCCCGACGACTTCCGCGAGCACAATCGGGATCCACACCACGAGGTCGGGATGCCATTGCGGAGTTTTGACCAGCGAGTCGGCAAGAATGATGAAGAAGTAAAAGAAGAAGACCACCAGCAGACTGATCGCGATGCCGACGGACGACTCGCGCCGCCGGGAAATGAGTCCCAGCGGAATGCCGAGAATCGCGAAGGCAAAACAGGACAACGAAAGAGCCATGCGCTCGTGCAGTTCAACCACCATCTTCATCCGCTGTTTCATCAAGTCCTCGTCCCGGATGTCCGGGAAGGCCCCGCGCACGTCGCGGATGGCATGGATCAACTCCGTGTAGGTCATGTCGGACGTCTTCTTGGTGATCTTGCCGTCGTCCAGAAGAGAGGAAATATCGAGCCGGACCGGGTAGTGCCGGGCGTTCAGGAAGCGCGATCTCGACGGATCGAGCGGATGGTCCTTGTCCGGCTGATCGATCCGGACATCGTACAGATCCACCAGCATGACCTGATGGGTCTTGTCCGCTTTCAGTTCGCCCGCCCGCGCCCGGATGTTCCGGACGACGTTTCCCTTATCGTTCATCTCGTAGACCACGATATCTTCGACTTTCCGGCCGTCCCGCTTCGCGATGTAGACCATGAGCCCCGGGAAATCCTTGACGAACCGCCCCTCCTCCAGAAGGTTGACCGGCTCTTCCATGCCCACTTTCACCAGCACCTTCCGCTGCGCGAAATGACTTTTCGGCGAGAGCGAGTTGTGAAGGTAGAAACAGAAGATGGACAACAGGATGGACAGCAGAATGATCGGCGACACGATCTGCCACATGCTCAGGCCGCACGCCTTCATCGCCGTAATTTCGCCGTCAAACGACATCCGGCCGAACTGGAGCAGGATCGTCGTGATGACACTGATCGGGATGGAGAAGGTCAGGATGAACGGGATATTGTACGCGAACACCTGGATGATGAACCAGCCCGAGACGCCGCGCGCCAGCAGGTCGATCGCCTTCACCACGGCCCCCACGCACATGATGAACGTGAAGATCATCACGGTCATGATAAACGTGGCAAGAAAATCGAACGCGATATATTTGTTGAGAACTCGCAATGGCGGATCCTGTCCTATTTGTGCAGGCTGTTCTTCGCGGCCTCAACGGTGTTGTACAACAACAGGGTGATCGTCATCGGCCCCACCCCGCCGGGCACCGGCGTAATCGCGGACGCCTTTTGCAGCATGGCTTCGAAATCAACGTCGCCGACCAATCGGTACCCCTTGGCGGTCGAGGGATCCTCCACGCGGTTCACGCCCACATCGATCACCACCGCGCCCTCGCGGATCATGTCGGCGGTGACGGTCCGCGGATGACCCGCCGCCGCCACCACGATGTCGGCCTGCCGGGTGAACGAACCGATGTCCCGGGTGCCGGTATGGCATATCGTCACCGTCGCGTTGCCCAGTTCGCTCTTCCGGGAAAGCAGGTTGGCCAGCGGCCTGCCCACGATATGGCTTCGGCCGACGATCACCACGTGCGCGCCGGCCACGCGGATTCCCGAACGTTTCAGGATATGGAGAACCCCGTGCGGCGTGCACGGCAGAAACGTCGGAAGCCCCAGCATCATCCGGCCCACGCTGACCGGATGAAATCCGTCCACGTCCTTGTCGGGCCGGATCGCGGCGATCACGTCCTGTTCAATCGACGTGTCGGGCAACGGCAATTGCACAAGCACGCCGTGGATCCGGTCATCCGCGTTGAAGGACTGCACAGCGGCCAGGATATCGGCCCGGCCGGCGGCGGCGGGAAGACATATCTCGGCGGAGTAAATCCCCATTTCCTCACAGGCCCGCTTCTTCCCGGCGACATACGAGCGCGAGGCCGGATTGTCGCCGACCAGCAGGACGCCGAGTCCGGGGGTCACCCCCCGCGACTTCAGGACCTCGACTTCCGACGCCAGTTCCGCCCTCAATTCCCGGGCAATGGCTTTACCGTCCAGAATACGTGCTGTCATGAAAGGATTCTTTCCTCATTCAGAAGAACGGAGTGCACTCTACAGGCTGTTTCCGAGAAGCTCAAGACACCTTCGTGAACAGTCTAGCCCAGTCCCGCCCGCAACGCACCGGGCCGGTGGGTCGCCAGGTAATCGACATTCAGCGAGCGCATGCGCTTCGCCTGCTCCACATCGTCCACGGTCCATACGAAGACTTCCAGCCCCGCCTCATGGATCGCCGCCACGAGATCCCCGGTGATCGCATCGCAGAATCCCAGGCCGACACCGTCCAGGCCCGCGCCGCGCACCGCGGCCGCCATCTCGCCGGTCTCCGGCCGCCACGCGCCGGCCTCGTCTTTCAGCAACTCCAGGTTCCAAAGCGCCTTATGATCCGGGAACTGCTGTTTGGCCAGCGCCATCGTATCCAGAGAGAATCCGACAAACAACGACTGCTCGTGAAGAAGAGGAACCGCCTCCGCCACGGCCGGCAGAATGTCCGGGCCGCACTTGATCTCGATGAACGCGAGCATATCCTCGGGCAGCAGACGGAGAACGTCGCCGAGTTCGGGGATCGCTTCGCGACCCCACCGGGGCCCCTTCCAGCCGCCGGCGTCCAGCAGCCGCAATTCATCCATGGACATATCGCGCACCCACGCCCTCATTCCGGTCGTTCTCAACGTGCTGTCATCGTGAATCACCGCCGCTTTCCCGTCCCGCGTCCGATGGATATCGAACTCCACGCCGTCGGATTTTTGATCGATGGCCAGGCGCATGGCGGCCAGGGTGTTCTCGGGCGCTTCGAACGACGCGCCGCGATGTGCAATGATTTTCATGTTCACGACTCCGGCTGCCGGATGCGCAACTTGTACTCGATGATCTCCTCCATCCTCGCCCGGATCTCCACGTTGAACCGCAGGCGGTGGCCGGACTCCGTAAACGGCCTGGTCGCATTGATCACGTCCCACTCGAGAATCACGGGCGGCTTTTCGTCGATCTCGCAGGGGATATCCGTTTCCCGATGATTCCGGACAACGACGAGGAAAGTCCTCTCGAAGTACCCCGCCACGGGGTCAGAAGCCTTCCCCGCGATACGCAGTCCGCGAACATCCTCCGCCAGGCCCAGGTCGATCTGGATGGTCCCGTTGACGGGGGTTCTCTCGAAATAGGCCTGCTGCAGAAGCCGGCCGCGAAGGCTTCCGAGGTAAATCTGCACACGGCCCGGCGGCAGGGCGACACCCATCCGGTTCGCGGAAATATTCCGGAAAACGATCCTCTTCCGCAACGGGGCGTCCCTGTCCTCCGAGGCGGGGGCAAACTCCTCGGCCGTCAGGGTGTACAGGCGCGTGGCCGGGGTGCGCGCCGTCCGGATGAGCGCGACATCGGTCTCGGCGCAGGCCTTCAGGTCCACCTTGCGGGGGACCCGGTAATCAAACTCCGGCTTCCGCTCCTTCGGCTGTTTCCGCCACAAATCGGCCAGCGGACTTTCCTCATCGAGGCTGAGAAACCCCGGCCCGTTCGCAAAATCCGGCTTGTCGTGCGACGCCCCGCCGGCCAGCCGGACATCCGCGTTCGCAAAAGACCGCGACGTCCTGTTCTCGATGCGGACAAGGCCGGACAGGTCCACCGAGAGGGGCTCCCTGTCGTCCTCCGGGTCGCCGCGCACAACCACCTGATAGGAGGCCGACCAGTCGAACCCCGTCATCACGTAGAACACATCGACTCCCCTTCCCGTCCAGTCCGTCAGGGACCGGACGAGGCAAACCACGGGACCGGGCGGATCGCGCCCCTCGGAATCATCGGCAAATCCCTTCCCGGCGCTCCATCGGACAACGGCCCCCTGCCTCGCGGCCACGGGCCGTTGGCGGCGGCACTCCAGCACTTCGATCGGCGCGCGCCACGAATGCAGGACCAGCGTGGAGAGATCGGCCTCCGGCGGAATGCCTTCCAGCACGACCTCCTGCTCTCCCGCACTCAACGTGAGGGACCTAAGCTCGCGGACGCAAGCCCATCCGTGGCCGATCGTCAGCGATGTGCCGCGGATGGAGGATTCGGCGGATCGTTCCGCGTATCCCGCGGAACATGCCAGGAAGCACAGGACAAGGGGCGCAACCTTGATCATGGCGGGCCTACCAGCGATATCGCACCGTGTAGTGGACGCTCCGCTTTCCGCCCGGCTTGAGCACGGGACGGAACTCGATCGTCTGCGGCCCCGTCGCCTTGTAATCCGTGTCGGCCTTGACAATTTCGTACTGATGCCAGCGATAGAGGTGCTCAATCACGCGGACCTCGATCTCCTCCGTCAAATCGTTCTCGATCCGGATTTCGAAACTTTCCTCGTACTCGTGAAGCGGGACGACCTCGCTGTAGCCGGTGCGTTCGCGTTCGCCCCGGATACCGCGCGCGGGCCCCAGAAGGACCGTCGCCGTGCTCCCGGCGGGGACCGCCGGCAGACGGTCCTCGCCGATCAGATCCAGAAAGCCGTCGGCCTTCTGCTGGTACAGGCGGAAGCGTCCGGGCGGCAGGTCAAGCCCGAGCCCCGAAGCCTTGGTATTGGCGAACTGCAAATGCGTCTCAACGGTTTCGTGGAACTCGATGCCGTAATTCCAGTCATTGCGCCGGTTGCGCTGGAAGCGGTCGAACCGCACGCCGTCATAGACATAGAACTTCGTCATGGGCACCTTGTCGGCCTCGCAAAGCTGCACGTGGAGCGCATCGCCCGGCTCCATCGTCAGCGGACGGGGCAGATCGTACGTGCTCAACGCGCCCGCGCTGGCCACCGCCCTTTCCTCGGCGGGCTCCTCGCTGCCGTAAGGGAAACGAAGGACCGGCCCCCCTTCGACGAGGTCCGAACGCGCGAAGGCGGAGGCAACGCCCCCCTTCTCCGTCGAGACCAGCCGCACGCGCGCGTTTTCAAATCGGCCGCCGCTCTCGTTCCAGAGGCTGACGCGCGCCGCGAAGAAGGCATCGCCCGCGCCTTCGCGCAGGATCGCATGATAAGACCCTTCCCATCGCATCCCTCCGGCCACAAACGTCAGACGGAGATTCTGCATGGAATCCTGCGCCGCGCTCATCCGGCACGTCAACGTCGGCTCCAGGGTTGCGATCTGATCCGCGCCCGGAAACACCATATCCGTGATTGATTGCGGGTTGGCAAAGAAGTTCACCGCCCCGTCCTCGCCGCGAAGGGCCACGGCGCCGTTCGCCGAGGAATACAGCAACTCTCCCTTGCGGGAAACCGCGCCCGCCACCACTTCAACCGGCTTTCCCAGGAAGCGCTGGATCATTCGATCCACACCGGACAGATCATGCTGGAACTGCTGCTCGAACACCTCCACGGAAGCGCCGCCGGCCATAGGCGAGAACATGATCGTCGAGGAATCGATCCGCGCCGGGAATTGACGAAACCGGACCCGGTTCTCCCCCTGGTCGAGTAGCGCGGACCTCAGTTCGTTGACGAGCGCAAAGCCCGTGTCGTGAATGGCCACGGTGACATTCTTGGGCGGGGACGCGTCGGTTTCCGCCGCAAAAACGCATTGCCCGAGGGGACACGAAACGGCGCCTGCGACCGCCGCGATCAAATATTTCTTCATGGCCGCTCCTGTCTTCAATCAAAGGCTCTTCGCACCACTATATCAATCCGGGCGTGTTTCTGTCACGCGCCGCGGCGCGCAATCGCATATCGTTCTGGACTATTCTTCCGCCGGCAGGCATCCTCTCCGTGTCACAGTCGCACGACGGGAGGGGTTACCGAGATCATGACATCCGGCGATGTTTTTTCCCTGGTCTTCACCCTCCTCGGCGGCCTCGCCCTTTTCATCGTCGGCATGAACCTCACGACGGATGGATTGCGCCAGGCCGCCGGGAGCCGTCTCCGGGCCGTTCTCGGGAGCGCCACCAGGAGCCGGTTCAGCGGCATCGCCATGGGCACCCTCCTCGGCTCGCTCATCCAGAGCGGGGCCGCCACCCTCATGCTCGCGAGCTTCATCAACGCGGGCCTGATGACCCTCCTCGAATCCATCCCGCCGCTCATCGGGGCGAACATCGGGACGACCATCTCAATGCAACTCATCTCGTTCAGAATCGGCGACTACGCCTATGTCGCCATCGCGACGGGCTTCATCCTGCAGTTCCTGTCGCCCCGCTCCATGTTGCGAAACGTCGGAACGGCCGTGCTCGGATTCGGACTGATCTTCCTCGGCATGAACACCATGAGCGCCGCGATCTCCCCGCACAGCGAGCTCTTTATCAACGCGCTGGCCAGTTCACAGGGCGGCTCGCTGAAGAACAGGATGATCGCCTTCGGCGTTGGAATTCTGGCGGCGGCGGCCATCCACAGCGGGCCCGTGATCGGAACCTGTTTCGCCCTCATCCAGGCCGGCGTCTTCCAGGGCCTCGAGCAGGTCTTCCCCATCGTCCTGGGCGCCCACATCGGCACATGCGTCACCACCTTGCTGGCGAGCATCGGCGCCAACATCGAAGCCCGGCGCTCGGCCTGCTCGCACCTGTTGTTCAACGTCATCACCTCCGGCCTCGCCCTCGCCCTGGCACCGGTATTTCTCAAGCTGATTCCCATGACATCGGGCGACCTGCTCCGCCAGACGGCCAACATGCACACCGCGGTCATGCTGTTCGGCGCGCTTCTGATTCTTCCCGTCACCCCCCTGTTCGCCCGGTTCGTCGCGCGGGTCATCCCCTCGAAAAAACCTCTCCCGCCGCGAAGCTTCCTCGACCCCGGCCTCGTCAAGTACCCGGAAAAAGCGATCTATGCCGCGATCGCCGAACTCCAGCGCGTCACCAAAATCTGCGCGTACAGTTTCCGGCTGACCATCGACATCCTGTTCCAGGTCCAGCGGCGGCAGGTCCAGGAAGTCAAGCTCAACGAGAACGTCGTGAACGAGATCAAGAAGGCGATGAAGGATTACCTGAACACCCTGACGCACCGGCACCTGTCGCGGCGGCAGGCCATCATGATCCAGCATCTCAACCGCTGCATGGCCGACATCGAGCGAATCGGCGACCACATTGACGAAGTCTGCGACATCTCTCTCCGGCGAAGCCGGAGCCGGGAAGCCCGCTTCAACAGGGAAACGCTGGAGCTTCTGTTTTCCCTGTACGAATCAGCCCACCGCATCCTGCATCTCGTAATACAATCCCTGAACCCGGAGAACCAGGACTTCCAGGGCATGGCGCAGGCCATCCTCGCGGCACGCGATGAGTACGTGGAGAAGAGCATCAACACCAAAGCCGCGTTCACCCAGCACATTGTCAACCACGACTTCCCCCCGATCGTCGGCATCTTCTTCAGCGAGTACACCGCCGCGTTCGACCGGATCGTGAAACACGCCAAGACCATCGCCCTCGCCGAGAAACAGCCGTATTTCTGGATCAAGCGCAAGAAACTCGAACGGATGGCCGGGGAAGCCCAAGGCTACACCCCCCCGCCCCCGACGAACGCCCAGGACTTCCTGGACCGCCTGCACGCGGACGAATACCTGTAGGACGGAACCGGGCCTTCGTGAAACAGCGCATCACGCTTCCGAGTTGCGTTTACCGTGATCGAGGCAGCGGAGAAGCGGCTGTCGGACTAGTCCGCTTACGGCATGAGCGCCATCGCACTCATGCAACAAACGCTTCTGAGCAGGCAAGTTGCCCCCGCAACTCTGCCTGCCGGAAGAGCGGGTATTGCGCGAGAGCTCCAATGATCCGGGCTAACGCACTTCCCCAAAAACCCTTGCATCGCCCCCATCCCTCCTTCATCCTACATCCACAATCAAACGGGCTATGCTTATGTTCCATTCAATCCAAAGATCGGCCATGAACACCGCATCGCATCTTGCGCCGCACATCCTTCACCCATTCATAAAGAACATCCTGGCGCTCGCTTTTGCGGGCCTGTTCGCGGCAACCGCCGTCGCCGTCCCTATCGGGGTGACGGTCAACAGCGTCCACCTCAACGACGACGCCTCAATCACTGACCCGAACTGGTCGTACAACTCGCAGACCGGCGATCTCACGTTTCACGGGTCGGGAAACTTCATGGTTACAGGCAGCAACGTGGCGGGCAAGGCGCGCATCATCATCCCGAATGGCGTCACGAACACGGTCAGGTTCTGGAACCTGACGCTCCGGGCGACTAATAACAACCAGTGCATCTTCGCGCTGGAGACGAACGCCTGCGTCTCGCTCATCCTCAAGGGCACGAACACGCTCGCCTCAGGGCAGAACCGCGCAGGCATCGAAGTCCCGGCGAGCGCATCACTCTCGATCACCAACTCGTCCGCCGACCCAGCGGACGCGTTGACGGCGACGGGCGGCAACGGCGGCGCGGGCATCGGCGGCGGAGACGGCGGCGCGAGCGGCACGGTGACCATTCACGGCGGCAGGGTCACGGCCACAGGCGGCAACGGCAGCGCGGGCATCGGCGGCGGAGCCGGCGGCGCGAGCGGCACGGTGCTTATCAACGACGGCACAGTCTTCGCGCAGGGCAAGGGCGGCACGGACATCGGGCCGGGCGCCAACGGCGTGGCCGCCGGCTCGAACACCTTCGCCGGCGGCTCGATCCGCCTTGCGGACAACAGCATCGCCCCCGCGCCCGGCAACGGCACGGCGCGCGTCTGGTGCATGACGGTGACGAATCTCACGCCGAATGCGGCTATCGTCGTCACCGCTCTTGAGCCCTACGGCGTCAACAGCCTCGTTGCCGACACCAACGGCTGCATCTACCTGTGGCTGCCCAACAACAGCTACACCTTCACGGCGGGCGATCATGGATACGAGGCAACCATAGCCAATGCGGACACGACGGCGACCTTGTTACAGCCGCCTACTCCGGCCTCGAACGCGTACATCACCTTCTCGAGCGCGAGCGCCTTCACGGTCAAGCCGCAGAAGCAATCGTGGAACGGGAGGCTTCACTACTCCACCAACGCGACGAAATGGTCACCCTTTGGCGCCGCAGGCGCGACCGCGGCGGACAACGGCGCCGGCGAGTACAAACTGTACCTCTGCGGGACGAGCAACACCTGCATTACCGGCTCTGCTCAGTCTGGATGGACGATTAACGCCGCTTCCGGGACCGTCGCCTGCTCCGGCAACATCGAGTCGCTGCTCGACTACGCGACGGTGGCCGGCGGCGGACATCCGACGATGACCAACTACTGCTTCGCGTACCTCTTCAAGGACTGTGCGGCGCTCATCAGCGCGCCGTCGCTCCCGGCAACGAATCTGGCCGATTACTGCTACTTCAACCTGTTCAACAGATGCACAGGGCTGATACAGGCGCCGGCACTGCCCGCCATGAGGCTGACCCACAGGTGTTACGACGGCATGTTCAACGGCTGCACGAGCTTGACGCAGGCGCCGGCACTGCCCGCCACAACGCTGACCCACGCATGTTACGGCCACATGTTCTACGGCTGCACGGGGCTGACAAGCGCGCCGGCTCTATCGGCGAAGACACTGACTCCCGACTGCTACTACAAGATGTTCTACAATTGCACGGGGCTGACGAGCCCGCCGGACCTGCCCGCCGCGAATCTGGCTGAGAAGTGCTACTACTACATGTTCTCCGGCTGCACGGGGCTGACGAACGCGCCGGTCCTGCCCGCCACGAATCTGGCCAAAACCTGTTACTACGCCATGTTCCAGGGCTGCACAGGCATCACCCTGTACGAAGACGGAAGCGGCCCGACCTGGAGCATCCCGTCCAATGCGGTGGAAGCCGCGGACTGGAACACCGACATGCTCGCGGGCACGGGCGGCGGGTTCACCGGCAACCCGGCGCCCGGCATCGCCTACTACTACGCGCCAGGCCTTCCCGACGCGCCGCTCTTCCCCATGAACGGCACGGCGCTTGTCTTCAGCGGCTCGACGCTCACCCTCACGATCGTCGGCGCCGAAAGCGGGTTCTGGTACACGCTCTATTCGGCGGACGATCTCGACCAGGAACCCTGGACGCAGGGCGAGAGTTTCCGCGCGACAGGCGGCGAACTGGTTTTCACACAGAACCTCGGCGCGCCGACTCCACCCCGCCGCTTCTTCAGGGTGGTCGCCGGCGCCCAAGCGCCGGAGCCGTAGGCCGCGTGCGCTGCGCGCGATATCCAGGTTAAGGGGGCAGGGCCGTTGCCGTCCGCCTGAGCAAGCCCGGACTCCGGAGAGGAGTTCGCTGTGGATTCAGGAGAGAGTTGCGCGGATCGAAACCCATCCCGAAAGGCGAAGCGGATTGACGGTGCGGCGGTGTGACCTTATTGTCTCAAAGAACGAACTGCCCAAGCGCATGAGGGATTGTGTTGCATGTCCATAATCCGGCCTGAATCCTTTGAATACACCCCCGCGGGGGGAGCGCCTTATCTTCAGTACACCGCGTTCGACAAAAGCCCCTGCAATCGGAACCGCCTTGCCTGCATCGTCCGCCTGATCGAGGCGTGCGGACAGGGACCGAAAAGCATCCTCGAGATCGGTTGCGGAAACGGGAATATCGCGATTCCCCTGGCGAGCCTCGGCCATCGGGTGAAGGCCATCGATACCCACGGACCTTCGATCGAGATCGCCAAGGGCCGCAACCGATTCCCCCGCCTGCAATTTGAACACGTCCCGCTGGAACAGGTGGATCTGAGGGATTTCGAGATCATCGTCCTGACCGAGGTGCTGGAGCATGTGCCCCGGTGCGGGGACATGCTGGAGCATATCAGCCGCGGCATGCGGCCCGATGCCCGGATGATCCTCACCGTCCCCAACGGCTGGGGCATGGCCGAATTCCTTCTTCGCCCCAGCTATGCGTTGAAGCGCTGGTCATGGGGCGCCCGGCTCGTGGGCGGGATCAAGAAGGCCCTGGCCGCCCGGGACCTCACCACGTCCAACGAGCAGACGCCGCATGTCCATTTCTTCACCCTGGGCCGCCTCGCCCGGTTGTTGGAAGAGAACGGCTTCTCCCCCATCGCGTTTCGTCGGCTCTTCTGGGCATGGGCGCTCCTGGAAACGTTCCTTTCCCAGGAAAAGTTTCCCCATTCACTTGCCGAACGTGATTTCCATTTGTCCCAACATCTGCCGGTGCGAATGTGCGCCTTGTGGGCGTTCCTGCTGGGAAAGAAGGCGGGCTGACGGGCATGCGAATTTTAATGGCGACAAACTATCAACCGCCGCACATGGGCGGAATCGAGTACGCGGCCGTGTCCCTCAAGCGCTGCTGGGAGAACGCCGGACACACGGTGACGTGGATCACCACGGACATCCCGCGCGGCGGACAACCCTCCACGCCCGATAACCTCCGCATCCCGGCGTTGAACTTCTTCGAATCCATGTTCCAGATTAACTCGCCGGTGATCTCTCCCTTCTCCCGGAAGGACATCGAGAAGCAGGCGCTCGAACACGACGTGATCAACGTCCACAGCCTCGCGCCGGGCCTGACCTCGGCGGTGCTCGACGCCGCCCTGAAGCACAAGCGGCCGACGGTGGCCACCCAGCATGTCGGCGTCATCCCGCTGAAACTGCCCCTGCTCAACCTCATCCAGAAGCGCGTGATCTGCTCCCGGGCCGACCGCCTGATCCGCGAGGGCGCGCTGCTGACCTTCGTGGGCAAGGCCGTCCGCGACTGGTTTGTCGAGGAGGCGGGCCTCCCCGAGGACCGGATCTTCATGACGCCGGCGGGCATCGACCACGAGGATTTCCACTTCGTCACGGACGCGGAGCGACACCGGTTCCGGCACAAGTGGGGCATCGCCGAGAACCGGCTTAACGTGCTGTTCGTCGGGCGTTTCTACGAGAAAAAGGGCCTGCCGCTGATGCAGGGGGTCGCCCGGCGCTGTCCGAGCGCGCATTTCACGTTCGTGGGCGGAGGACCCTTCGACCCCCGGCGGTGGGAGTTGCCCAACGTGAACGTGATCCCCCGCGTATCAACCGGAGAACTGCGGGAACTGTACGGCTGTCACGATGTGTTCCTCATGCCGTCCGTGGGCGAAGGCTGGCCAGCCGTCGTTCCGCAGGCCATGGCCTGCGGCCTCCCCTGCATCCTCTCCGAGGAGACTTTCGCGGGATACGGCCAGGATGCGCAGTCTTTCCTGATCTGCCCGCGCAACTCGGATGCCATCGCGCGCGTGCTGGCCGAACTGGCCGCCGGCCGGATTCCGGCCCTGAATCTGAGGAAGGAGCTTTCGGACTACGCGACCGCGGCGTGGAACTGGAAGTTCACGGCGAACATCTACCTGAAGCTTTTCACGGACCTCCTCGCCGAGAAGCGAACCGCGTGACCTCGCGGCGTCACCCGGCGGGAGTCGCCACCACCGCGAGCTGACGGCAAAGGCTCCGGCGCATCGCCGCCAGCGGGAGTTGGATCAATCCAAAAAGCCCCACGATCAGGCGATCCTTCGACGACGCGTGATGCTCCGTCGTCGCCGGCTGGAGGAAGATCATTTCCTTCACGGCAAACCCGCATTTGCGCAGGAGATTGTACAGGGTCAGCGGCGTGTAAAACGCCACGTGGTCGTAACCGTCCACTTCGTATCCGTAGAAGAGATTCTGCATGAAGTAGTTGAAGCTGTTCGCGTTCGGCACCGTCATCACGAGCGACCCTCCGGCCGACAAATGGCGCTTCGCCGACGCGAGAAACCCGCGGACATCGAGCAGGTGCTCGAGAATCTCCCCGGCGACAACCACATCGAACGTGCGATTCAGGTCGAAGTTCGTCGCGTCGCCGCTCACGACCTGGTACCCCTTCTCGCAAAGCTTGCGGACCTCGGCCTCCTCGTAGTCCAGCCCGACCGCCTCCTTGGCGACCTGGCAGATCGCGCGATGCAGCCACACCGGCCGGACCTCGCTCTCGGTCGAATGCTCGACACAGCCGACATCCAGCACGGACTTGCCGCGCACCAGTTCCTGGATCAGCTCGATCCGATCCCGGGCCAGCCCCGGCCGGAACGTCTTCCTCAGTTCAGCGTACGCCGCCTTCGCAATGTCCTTGGGCTCCGTCACATTCGTCTCCCCGTCCTATTTCCCGAGGCCGATTTCCTCGCGGATGTAGTACAGCGGCCGCTTCTTGGTCTCTTCGAAAATCCGGCTGATATACTGGCCGATCAGCCCGAGGCTCACAAGCTGTATGCCGCCGAGAAACAGCATGAAGGCAATGATCGTCGCCCAGCCCGGCTCATAGCCGACGGGGCTGATGAGCCGCCGGACCACCACGTAGACCAGTTCGACCGCGCCGGCCACGCCGATCAGCATCCCCGCGCCGGTCAGCCATCGCAACGGCGCGCCGGAGAACGAGGTTACCGCGTCCAGGGCCAGCCTCAGCGATTTCCAGACCGGATACTTGGTCTGCCCGGCGTGCCGCGCCGCCCGGTGGTAGTTCACGGCGCATTGCGAGAAGCCGACCCAGCAGGTCAGCCCGCGCATGAACCGGTGAAGTTCGCGGACCTGTTTCAGTGCCTCCACGACCTTCCGGTCCACAAGCCGGAAATCCCCGGCATTCACAGGCGCATCAATCTTTGCGAGCCGGCGGAACAACTGGTAGAACGAGGCCGCCAGGAATTTCTTCGCCCAGGTCTCCCCTTCGCGGCTCTCGCGGACGGCGTACACGACCTCAAAGCCTTCGCGCCACTTGTCGATCAACTCGGGAATCACCTCCGGCGGGTCCTGAAGATCGGCGTCGATGATGACCGCCGCGTCGCTCCGCGCGTAATCCATGCCGGCGGTGATCGCGATCTGATGGCCGAAATTCCGCGAAAGGCGCAGGAGCTTGACCCGCGCATCCTGCTTCGCCTTCTCCGCCACCCAGCGCGCCGAGCCGTCCGTGCTGCCGTCGTCGACGAAAATGATCTCGAGTTCCTCCGGCCGGCCTTCCATGGCCCGGGTTACGCGCTCGTAGAACACGGGAATGTTCTGTTCCTCGTTCAGGAACGGAACGACGACCGAGATTTTCTTCTTTTCGGCTGCGTTCATGATCGGTCCCCTTTCGCTTTCGCCGCGACGATGATCCGCAGGGCCTCTTTCAGGCCGGGGGCCGCGGCGTCAGGCCGCGCATCCTTCAGCGAGAAGAACTTTTCGACCTGGTCGAGTTTCAACCGGGAGACAAGCAGGGTCCGGCAGCCCGCGGCGCGGCCCGCCTGGATATCGTTCAACCCATCGCCAACCATCCAGCTCCTTCGCAGATCGATGCCATGCTCCCCGGCCGCCTGAATCAACATGCCCGGCTTCGGCTTCCGGCAATTGCACGTCCCGGCAAAGGCGCGTTTCACGCCCTTCGGGTGATGCGGGCAGAAACACAGGTCATCCCAGCCGCTCCGCCCGGCTTCGAGCAGGCGCGCGATCTTCCGATTCACCGCGACCAGTTCCTCCAGGGTCAGCGTCCCCTTGGCGATGCCCGGCTGGTTCGTGACCACGACGGTCATGAACCCCGCCTTCTTCAGCCCGCGCAGGAACTCGGCGGCGCCCTTCACCAGCCGGACCTGCTCCGGCCGCCGGGGCGAATCGAGAAGCCCGTGCGTCTCATCGTACACCATCTCGTTCAACGTGCCGTCGCGGTCGATGAAGACGGCGGGGCGGGGACGGGGCGATGGGTGCTCGCTCTTCGTGGCGCGAGAGTCGCGCGCTTTGAGTTTTCTCTTCTTACCCATCATTCCAACACCCCGCTCTTCAACACCGCCTCCAGTTCCGCGAGCCCTTCCGGCTTTCCGATCTCGTAGAACCGGTCCGGCACCACGAACGCGCCCATCTCACCGCGCCGGACCAGGTCCTCCTGCACGCGCGCCAGGTCGAGCGGAAGCGTGACCCCGCGGTACGCCTGAATAACAGATTTGCGGTAGGCGGACAATCCGTAGTCGATGCAATCCGCCTCGCCCAGCTGCGCCGTCTTCGAATAGAACACGACGCGGTCGCCCTGCACGCGCACGTTGCTCTTGTCCCACTTCCCCTCGTTCCGATAGACCGACATCAGCGCCTGGTGCCCGCCGGACTCGAAGGCGCGGACTATCGCGTTGTAATCCGTCGGGAGGTACGAATCGCCGTACAGTGTGAAGAAGGAATCCTGTAGGAGCGGCAGAGCGTTGATCAGAGCGCCGCCCGTGCCGAGCAGTTGGGCGGGGTCCTCGTACGAGTATTTCACGCGCAATCCGAAACGCGATCCGTCGCCGACATGCCGCTCGATCTTGTCCGCGAAATGGCCGACACACAGCAGCACATCAAGCAGCCCGTTCTTCTTCAGAAGCCCGAACTGGCGCTCGATGAACGGCCGGCCCGCGACCGGGACCAGGGCCTTCGGCAGGTCCGGCGCCACGGCCTTCAGTCTCGTCCCCAGTCCGCCCGCAATGATGACCACTTGCATAGAATCACACGCCGCACCGCAGTGCGTCTCTACTGCCGCCGCCAGTATTCCAGGATATCCTGGAGGGTGTTGTTCAGCGGGCGCTTCGGCGCCCAACCCAGCGCCATGAGCTTGCCGGGGTCGCCGATCTTCACAAGTTCATCGATCGGCCGGAGCCGCGAGGAATCCACCCGCGTCCGCACCGGCACCTTCGCCAATTCCTTGAACCGGTCGAGAACTTCGCGGATACGCCACCCGCGCCCGGAACAGATATTATAGACATCCCCCACCCGCCCGCGTTCGGCGATCGTCCAGAAAGCGTCCACCCCATCCCGCACGTCCAGCAGATCCCGCACCACCTCCAGATTCCCCACGGGCAGATCGCTCCGGAGACCCCGTTCCACCGCGACGATGCCGCGCGCGAAGTCGGACGACATATCGCCCGTTTTCCGAGGCCCGATCAGAAAAAACGGCCGCGCGCGGATCACCCGCAGGCCCTGCGCCTCGTGATACAACCGCGCCATGTGGTCCTGCGTGAGCTTGCTGACCGCGTACAGGCTCGCGGGGCCCATGGCGTCGGTCTCCGCGATCGGACGGCCGCCGGGACTGACCGCGTACTCCCCGCTCGAACACGCGACGACAACCAGCGGGTCGCCTCCCTGCGCGCGGACTTCCTCGAACAGGTTGAGGGTGCCCATGACGTTGACCTGGAAGGTCAACTCCGGCTTTTCCCAGGCGACGGACGGAAAGGACTGCGCCGCGAGATGGAAAATCACATCCGGCCGCTCGTCGCGGACGACCCGGCCGAGGAACGCGCGATCGAGAATGTCGCCCCGGACAATGCGGACGCGATCCTTCATCGACTCGAGATGAGGGCCCGGCGAGAAGTCGAGCGCAATCGCCTCCTGCTGCCGCTCCAGAAGGGTCTCGACCAGGTAAGTTCCGACCAGACCGCCCGCGCCCGTAACCAGACATCTCATAAAGTGGTTCCTGATGGGTTCACCGGAAAGTCACGACGCGGCCTGATGTTTCCGACTCGTACGCGCCCAGCGCCACGCGCATCGCTTCGAGACCGTCGCGCCCGCTGCCCAGCGGCTCGCGCCGTTCCGCCGCCGCGCTCATAAATTCCTTCCACTCCTCTTTCCAGGAGATGTCGCCGCCGCGAAACTCGGTGATCTCGTCGCGGAACGGCCCGTCGAAATCCCGTTTTCCGGTGATCAGGCGCTCATTCCCGTAACTGGCGCCGAGGCCTTCGACGATCACGTAGCCGTCCTCCCCGAATACCTCGAAGTGGAACAGGTTTTTCCACTGCGTCAGGCTCGCGTGCAGACTGGCCATCGCCCCGCTCTTCGTCCGGAAAATCGCCATGCCGTTGTCGTCCAGCATCTGCTCCTTGAAATACTGCACGCCGGTCATGCACGCCGCCTCGACGATGTCGCCCATGAACCAGCGGAACAGGTCGATCGCATGCGTCCCCTGCTCGATGAACTGTCCGCCCGCGGCCTGTTTCGGGTCGGCGCGCCACTCCTTTTCGTAGCCCGGACGCCCGCAGATCCCGTACCGGCATCGCGCAAACAGCGCCTTGCCGATCCCGCCGCGGTCCACGATCTTCTTCGCCTCCCGGATCGCCGGGTGGTGCCGGTGGTTGAACCCGCACTTAAGGGTGCGTCCCGTCGCTTTCGCCACCCGCACCAGTTCCTCGGCCTCGGCCACGGTGCGCGTCAGGGGTTTCTCGCAAAGGACGTGCTTGCCCGCGTTCATTGCGGCCGCCCCGAGCTCGGCGTGAACGTGCGGCGGCGTGCAGAGGATCACCGCGTCGATATCCGAGCGCTCCACGGTCCCCTTGCAATCGTCGGAGGCCTCGCACCCCATCCTGGCCGCCATCGCCCGCGCATGGTCAAGATGCAGGCTGGCGATCACCTTGAGTTCGCAACCCTGGGCCTCCTTGACCACCGGCGCGCGTCGCCGGCACTGAAGCCCCGCTCCGATGATGGCAATACGCATGTTCGCCTCCGTTGATTTACGCTTTCCGCCCCCGCCCGATGTCCAGGTAAGTGAACCCCAGGCTTTTCAGCTTGTCCGCATCCAGCATGTTGTTGACGTCGATGATCACCGGCCGCGCCATCGCCTTTTTCACGCGCTTGAAATCCAGCTTCCGGTAATCGGCCCAGCCGGTAATCAGGACCATGGCTTGGGCTCCCTTCAACGCCTCGTACACGTCCTCGCAGAACTTGAAGCCGGTCTGGGCGGCGACCTCGCCGCGGTCGGCCATGGGATCGTGCGCGCTGACCTTCATCCCGGCCTTCAGCAGATCGCCGATGATCTCCAGCGCGACGGAGCGGCGGAGCGTGCTGGTGTCCGGCTTGTAGGTCAGCCCAAGAACCGCCACCGGGACGTTATCGAGCTTGCCGATCGCCTTCTTCAACTTGCGGACGACCAGCCGGTTCTGAATGCGGTTCGACTCCCAGATGCCGTCGAGCATCGGCGTGTCGAGGCCGTACTGCCTGCCCAGCCCGCGAAGTGTCTGCATGTCCCGCGCCAGCGTGCCGCCGGAAAAACCCAGGCCGGGGAAGAGCATCGCCTTCCGGCCGACCCGTTCCTCCATCCGCAGGACCTCCGCGAGCCGCTTGCCGTCCGCGCCGACCTCGTCGCAGAGATTCCCGATCTCGTTCGCAAACGCCACCGACGTGGCCAGGAACGCGTTCAACGCATGCTTCGCCATCTCCGCCGTGCGCAGGTTCACGCGCGCCCAGTTCACCTTCAACGGCGCGAGCAACTGCTCCACACGGTCCAGCGTCCGCGCGTCGTCCGCCCCGATCACAGGCATCGCCGGATCGACAAACCGGTCGATCGCCTGCCCGAGCCGCAGGTTCTCCGGGCTGTAGGCGATCCCGAACTTCACGGACGGATTCTTTTCGCGAAGGATCGCGGCGATCTGGTCGCACGTGCCGACCGGAACCTGCGCCGTGACAAACAACACGGTATCGTTTTCCAATTGCGGGGCGATTTCGGCCGCCGTCGAAAAGATCTCCGAGAGATCGCTCTGGTCCTTCTCGTCCACCGGCGTGTCGAACATGATCAGAACATCGCGAATCCCGATCACGGCATTCGCCACGTCCGTCGTGAACTTCAGCCGGCCCGACCGGGCCGCCTTCTGAAGAAGTTTGTCGAGCCCGGGCTCGAACAGCGGCGCCTTGCCGGCGTTCAGGCTCGCGACCCGCTTGCCGTCGTGATCGGCCCCGAGCACGTCGTACCCGAGATCGGCCAGACACGCCGCCGCGACCACCCCCTGGTGCCAGCAGCCGATAACCGCGATGCGCCGGCGCACCGGGGCATTGGACTGTCGGGACTCCCGCTTCTGTTTGTTCTCTGCCATCGTCGTTGCTCCCGTCCGCCTATCCCCCGAACTCCCACTCCTCTTTCCCCATCATGCGGCGCGCGGCGATTCGCACCGCCTGGTCCGATTTCAGTTTGGCCTTCCACCCGAACCCGTTGACCCGGTCCACGGTGATGTGTACGCGCGGCTGGTCGCCCGGCCACGCCCTCTTCGTCCCTTCAATGACAATGCGCGCGTCGGGCAGGTCCATCTCTTCCTTGATGATCTGCGCGATGTCGACAACCTTCGTGATCGAATCGGCGCCCAGGTTGAAGACGTCGCAGGGCTTGTCGTCAGTCATGGGGATGCGGCGGAATCCGTACGCCATCCCCTGAATGCACTCCTCGACGAGGAAGTAGTTCTTCTCCTGCCGCCCGTCGCCCCGGATCAGCAGTTCCTTCGGGTTCTCGCGCAGTTTGCGGATGAAATCGAAGATGACCCCGTGTGTCATGCGGCCGCCGATCACGTTGCCGAACCGGTACATCCAGCCGCGGAGGCCGTACAGGTGGCAGAACGCCGAGATGAACGCCTCGCTGCCGATCTTGCCGGCCGCATAAGTCGAAACCGGCAGCAGCGGTCCGGACGACTCGGACGTGGCGACATCCGTGCAGAGTTCGCCGTACACCGCTCCCGTCGAGGAAAAAAGGATCTGCCGGATCTTCAACTGCCGCATCGCCTCCACGACATTGAACGTGCCCATGACGCAGTCGCGCAGGTCGCGACGCGGCTGTTCCGCGCCGCCGATGATGTCCGTGTTCGCCGCAAGATGCCAGACGAGGTCGTGGTCCTTCATCTCCGCGGCAAGCCGGTCCGTGTCGAGAATGTCCGCCTGGACGAACTTGAAGTTCGGGGTCCCAATGTGCCGCTCAATGAACTCGCGGCGTCCGTTGGAAAGATTGTCGTACACCGTGACGGCATACCCATCCGCCCTCAGCATGTCCGTCACATGACTGCCGATGAACCCCGCGCCGCCGGTGAGGAATACCTTCTTTACATTTTCGCCAAGCAACATTCCCACTCCACTCAGGTTTCAGGTCTCAGGTTTCCGCACTTCAAGTCCTCGATCATCGCGTCGACCGACGCGACAACCGCCTCCCGCGAATTCCGCCGGTTGCTCCACCCGCGCGCCCGGACCTTCTCGGTCGCCAGCCGGTAAACCGGCACATCCGCCTTCCAGCCGCGCGCGCCCCCGGTGAATTCGTACACAACATTCTTCAGGCCCATCCGCTCGACCACGATGTCCGCGATCTCGCGGACGGTCAGATGGTCCTGCGAGCCCACGTTGAACACGTCGTAGCCGGCGGCCTGCCCCTTCTCCATCAGCCGGAATGCCTCCAGGACATCCTCAATGTAGATGTACGGCTTGCTCTGCGACCCGTCGCCGTAAATCAACAGGCGCTTCGGCTCCTTCGCCAGCCGCCGGATGAAGTCGTAGGCCACGCCGTGCGTCTGGTGCGGGCCGACGACGTTCGCGAACCGGAACACCGTGCCGGTCATGTCGAACATGTGGCAGTACGCGCTAATCAGCGATTCGGACGCGAGTTTCTGCGCGCCGTACGTGGAAATGGGGATCATGCGCGGATATTCCTCGGGGATGGGTTCCGGCGGAACCTCGCCGTACACGCCGCTGCCCGACGTGAACAGGATCCGCTTCACCCCCGCCTGGCGCATGGCCTCCAGCGTGTTGTGGGTGAGAAGCGTTCCGTTCATGAAATCGATCGCCGGATCCGTCGCCGCCCTCGCGATGTCCGAGTTCGACGCGAAGTGGTACACCACATCGTGGCCCACGATCGCCCCCGCGAGCGCGCTCCTATCCTGCGCGTCCCCCTCCACGATCCGGAGGCGCGGACTTTCAAGGCGGCCGCCGAACGCCCAGCGCCGGCCGGTGCTGAAGTTGTCGAACACCGTCACGTCCGCGTCCGTCGCGTCCAGGAGATGATTGACGAGGTGCGCCCCGATGAAGCCCGCCCCGCCGGTGATGAAGTATTTCGTTTTCACAATCGTTCCGCCTCCGGCGGATCCATCCAACGCTTGGAAAAAGTTGACGTCCATTTTCCAAGGATTGGAAGTTTTTGCGAGTCTTTTTCCTCGCCCCGCGCGAAGTCCCGGTCGAAAAATTTTTGATCGTTCGACACGCGAACAACTTTTTTTGCGTTTTGTACAAAAGTTGTTTGACAGCCGCTGAATATTTCGCAAGTTCTTCTGTTGCGCGCCTGATGCGCGTGACGTTCAGGCAAAATGTGTTCCCGAATCGGGATCGGGAAGAGGATTGACCAAACCTCCGGAGGGTCTGTCATGAAGTGTCTTGTGCTCGGCGGCGGCGGAACAGTAGGGATCGCGCTTCTGTATCTCCTGAAGAAGATCGGCTGGACCGCGTGTGTGGTGGACCCCAAAAAGCCGGCACATTATACGACGCATGAGAAGCGATTGAAGGAAACCCTCCTCGATTGGGTCGAGGAAGCGTACACCTTCGAGCAACTGGATGCCCGGTTGAATACGGATTCGTTCGACGCCGTGATCGATCTGGCGCCGTCGCTCGACAAGCCGGCGGTCCTCGCCCTCTGCGACAGACACGGCGTGTCCCTCGTGAACGCCACGATCGCAGCGAGCGGCGCGAGCGTTCCGGCCATGGCGCGGGACTTTCTCAACCGGCGTCCCGCGCTGAACAGCAGGCCGCACATCGTCGCGGCAGGCATGAATCCTGGAGCGGTCAACGCCTTCGCGGAAGAGATCATCCAGGCGAGTCAGGAGCAGCCGACGGAGATTATCTACTGGGAATACGACGACACAACCCCCCACCATGGCTCGTTTAACAAGCCGTCCATCACCTGGTGCCCCCGCGAGTCCGTGCAGGAGATCGACGACGACCCGGCTTTTGAGGTTCTGAAGAAGGACAAAATTCTGCTTCTCGCGACGCCGTTGCAGTATGAAGCGCAGGATTACCGGTCGTGCGGCGCGCCTCTGGACCAGCTCCGCGTGCCGTCCGACGGCGAAGCGCTGTTGATCGGCCACGAGGAATGCGTCTTCATGGGATGGCGGCACGACACCGCGTGCAAGTTCATCTACGGATTCCACCCCGAGAACATGGCGCTCATGCGCAAGGCCCGAGGCAACCTGAAGTTCAACCTTCTGCGGCAGGCGAAGGACGCCCCTCTGCGCGGCGGGGACGTCGTCGGCGTGTCGTGCCGTTTCAACGGACTCTGGCGCGGGGCCTACTGCCACCTCGACAACACATCGGCCACCCCGCTGGACAGCAACGCGACCAGTATTCTCGTGGCTTCCGGGATTGCCGCGGGGATGATCCTGCTGAAGAACAACCAGGTCGCGCCCGGCGTCCACTTGACGCACGAACTGGAAGATTACGTTCCGGCGTTCCGCTCGCTGCTCCCCGTGTACGACTACGAGATGTCGGCCGAGGAGTTGGAGGAAGCCCTGTCCTGACTGCGCCGCGCGTCACACGCGGTCGAAGTCGTCGAACGAGGTCATGTCGCTGACCACCTTGGAGCCCTGAAGGGTCGGGAAGAAGCTCACCCGAGGCATGTTGTGCTTCAGCATGAACGCGTCGAGCCGGCGGCCCTTGCTCGGACAGTACAGCATCAGGAACCCGCCGCCGCCCGCGCCGATGATCTTGCCGCCCAGGACGCCGAAGTCCTTGCGGACCTTATCGTAGAGCTGGTCGAGCATGGACAGGCTGATGGCGGCGGACATCTTGCGCTTGAATTCCCAATGCTTGTGCATGAGACGCGCGAACTCGTCGAGGTCGCGCTGTTCAAACGCCTTCTGGATCTTCCGGCCGATTTCCTTGATGTTCAGAAGGCAGTCGACGACGCGCTTGTGATCCACGCTCTTCTTCTCGCGGGCCGCCGAATCCTGGTTCTTCAGCACGGCCGTCGCCGAGCGCTGGACGCCCGTGTAGTACATGCGCGCCTTGCTCACCAACTCGTTCGCCATCGGGAAATCCACGCTTACGGAACCGACCTTCACCTTGCCCTTTTTGTCGATGTCCAGCGTCCGGAACCCGCCGAACGCGGCGATATACTGGTCCTGCTTGCCCACCGGCTCCTTCAGGATGTTCATCTCGATGCGGCAGGCCTCTTCGGCGATATCGAGGAGCGACGCAGGCTCGCTCTTGTACGCGCGGATCGCGGTGAGCAGGCCGACGAGGTACGAGCCGGACGAACCGAGCCCGCTGCGCGCCGGCATGTCCGCGATGCTGGTCAGCTCGATGTTCTCGTTCATTCCATGAAGCCGCAACGCCTCGCGCGCGAGCGGATGCTTGATCTCCTTCACGGAATCCACGGTCTCCACCTGGCTGTACCGGATGACGATCTTGCGGTCGGCCACGGAGCGGCGGTTCAGCGCGATGAACATGTACTTGTTGATCGCCATCGTGAACACGTACCCGCCGTGCTGCTCGTAGAAGGAAGGGAGATCGGTGCCGCCGCCGCCCAAAGTGATTCGGAAAGGTGTCCTGGTGATAATCATCGAATCCTCTTTTCTTAACCGCGAATAGACACGAATTCACACGAATTTAAAACCCGTTCATTCGTGTCGATTCGTGTCCATTCGCGGTTCATCTTCCATTAAATCTTAAAACCACTCTTCCGGGCGTCGTTGTAGAACATCTTCACGGTATCGAGCGAAAAGTCTTCCAGGTTCCTGCCGAAATTCTTCGCCTTGGCCAGGAGGTCGGGCGTGACGGTGATGATATCGCAGCCGATCGCGTCCGCCTGGATGATGTTCAGCGCCTCGCGCGGGCTGGCCCACAGCAGTTCCGCCTTCGGCAGGGCATCGAGGATGCCCCGCGACTCGATCATCAGCGGAATGGGATCGCGGCCCGTGTCGGCGATCCGGCCCGCGAACACGGACACGATCGCGGGCGCCTTCGGATTGAGCGCGGCGGCGACCTCCTCGACCTGCCGCAGGGACAGGATCGCCGTAACGTTCAGCTTCAGGCCCTGGCGCGCGAGGTCTTGGATCAACGGCGCGGCCGATTTCCGCTCCGTGTTCGTCACCGGGATCTTGACGTACACGTTGTCCGCAAGCGCGGCGAGTTTCAGCGCCTGCTCGCGCATCTCGCCGAAGTCGTCCGAAAACACCTCGAACGAAACGGACAGATCCTTGACCACGCGCAGAACTTCCTCGGCGAACACGAGATAGTTGGTGATGCCCGCCTTGGCCATCAGCGTCGGATTGGTCGTGAACCCCTTGACGACGCCTTTGTTGTACGCCTCGATGATGGAATCGAGGTCGGCGCCGTCGGAAAAAATCTTGATGCGGAGGTTCTGCAACGATGGAACGTGATCGGTGGCTTTCATCATGGCTTCGATTTGACGGCGGATTCCCACTTGGTCGCGGCGGCTTTGAGCTTTGGATGCGTGATCAGCAGATGGCCGACCACGGAATGAAACGCCTCGGTATGCGGCGTGATGTGGTCCGGGTTGACCACCGGGATGATGACGCACGCGTCGGCCACCTGCGCGGTGTAGCCGCCGGTGCGGCCGACCACGCCGACCACGGTCGCGCCGACTTCCTTGGCGAGCTTCAGCGCCTGGACCAGGTTCGGGCTGATATTCCGCTCGGCGTCGCCGCCGCCGACCGAGAGGACGAAAACGACGTCGCCCTGGCGCAGGCGGCTGACCTTGAGCCAGCCCTCGAAACAGCTCGCCCACCCCTCATCGTTCGTGCGGGCCGTCAGCTCGGACACGTTGTCCGTCGGCGCGTAGGCCTCGAGATGCGCCAGCTTGCGCAGGTCGTTGACGAGATGCGTCGCGGACCCGGCGCTGCCGCCGACGCCCAGGACGAACACGCGGCCGCCGCGCTCGCGCGCCGCGGCGAGACAATCCACCATTTTCTCGACGGCATCGAGGGGAAGAGCTTGAAGGATGCGGATCGATTCCTGGACAAACGCCTCGCTGAAATTCATGGAGCGATTCTGTTTACGCAGGTCGGAAAGTCAATAAGGATTTCCGGCCATAACCCTCACGGATTCAGCGTCACACTGACCTCGTAGACAGCAAGCGGGCCGTTGACGCCGTTGGGCGGCGGAAGAACCTGCAAGTCGAAACGGGACACGCCGGAAGGGAGCACGATATTCGTGACCGTCTCGTTCCGGAACTCAGAACGGAACAGCGCGTGTTCGAGCAAGGTCGCGCCTTTGGCGTCGGTGATCGACAGTTGCGCGCCGCCGGAAGGGGCCATCGCACTGATCCGAAGCGTGCCGGTCACGGTGTTCTCGCCCACGTTGCCGAGGTAGAGCGAACCGAGCGACTGGATGACCATCCAGTTGTTCATCTGCTGGTCGCGCGCGTACTGCCAGCCATCCCCGAAGTAGAAGTACAGTTCGCGGCCGTGCTTCCTCGCGAGAGAGGCCATATCCTCCGGTTGATTCCACGAAATCAGCGTGCGCGACGCGTTGGTCGCGTTCAACTGGACTTCCGACAGCGGGAACGTGCGAAACTGAAGCAGGCGGTCCCACGCCGGGTCGAGCAACCACTCGTGACGCATAAACAGCTGCTCGCGCGGCAACGATTCCGCACCGGTCTCCGGCGCGAGCAGATCGTCCGGCGCAATCTCGACGAAATATATCTGCGGAAAGCGCGAGAACAGCGATGCCGCCCGCTTCGGCGGCTGGACGCGATTGTAGTCGTCGCCCGAACTCCACACGGCCGCGGATGTCGCCATTCGTCCGGGTGTCGGATAGGCGCTGGGCACGCCACGCATCTCGTAGACATTATAGAACGCGTAGGCGCCGTTCGGCGGAATGTTCTTGTTGATCCATGCCGCAATACCTTTGTAGTTGTAGCCGCGAGTTTGCAGCGTACAAACGCTCCACAGCGACGGAGCGAGCCACAGAAGAAGGGGCAGCGCGATGGCGACGCGGAGCCCGGCCACAGGAACACGCGGGACTTTCACGCTGAACCATGTCACGGCATACTCGATCCCGAGCGCGACGAAGACAATCAACAATGGGAACAGCGCGCTGTAGTAGCGGACCTCGAAGCGGCTGACACGGAGCATCCAGCTCTGGATCGCGAAGTACGCCAGCAGTTCGACCGCCAACAGGATCAGCATCAACCGCTCGGTACGGTCGCGCACAAGACGGATTCCCGCAAGCCCGGCAAGGAGAAAGACCAGGAACGGCGCAATCGTCCATGCGAACTCGCCCCACCCCATCCGTCCAAGCAGGGCCGGCACAGCAGCCGGCGTGAACTGCTTCGCCAGCGGCGACTCGGTTGTCTCAAACCCGCCGAACAGCCGAAGCAGGAACGGGAGGAAAACCACGTAAGCGGCGCCCATCAGCACGAGCCAGCGACCGAGCTGTTTCCCTTTCATTCCGGCGGGGCTGAGGAAAAGCAGCAGGAACATCAGCACGTTCAGCGGACCGAGGAACAGCAACCCGCTCAGGTGCGACTGGAGAAGCCCCGTGGAGAAGAAAAGGTAGCTCGCGATCAGCCATGCACCGGCCCGAACCGGCTTAAACTCGCACCGCAGAAGCTCGACACCCGCCCACAGCGTGCCGACGGCGAAAAACATGACCATGCTGTAGTCGTATGCCTCGCGCGAGTAGAACGAATGAAACACCGAAACCGCGGCGAGGAACATGCACCAGAGGCCCACCGCCCTGTTCTTCAACGACTTCCCGAGCAGGTAGAACAGCGGCAGGCTGAGCGTGCCGAAAATTGCGAACGGCAGGCGCGCGAGCCACTCCGGCGGGAAACTGGACGTGTAGCCGATCGTCTGAAACACGAACCGCAGGATGAACATCAGCAGCGGCAGGCGGTGGAGCGACGTGAACCGATCGAGTTCCGTGTTGAAGATCGCCGCGTAGCCGGGCTGTGTCGCCGCGTCGCGCACGACATTGATCTCGTCGATCATGAACGATGCGCGTCCGAGCCAGAGAAACCGGATCAGCGCGCCAAACGCGAGAATTCCCCAGAACAGCCAACACTCCCGCGCGGTCATGCGATCGACCGGCTCCGCGGTTCCTGCACGCGCCGTTTCCGGAAGTACGGAGGACGATACAATCGTCGGGCTCACGTCGCGCGGCTTTGTTTCCTTCTTGGACATGTTTAGCGACAGAGGCGAATCCGTTGTACAACATCGAGCGCCGCACAGGCGTCTTCAAGCGTCGCGCCGAATCCTGTTTTCCCTTCGACCGCGGCCGCAAAGTCCATGAACTCGGCGGCCCACGAGGTGTCTGCGCCCGGAAATTCCCAGGTCTTCGTCTCCGGCGGCCCCATCTGCGGCAACATCTGGGAATATGTCAGCCGCTCGACGCCGTAGCTGCCGCCGAGCCCGTCGACTTGGAGTTTGCCGATCCGGCCGTAAATTTCCAAGCTGAACATATTTTTCCACTCACTCCAGGAGGCGTGGAGCCACGCGGCCTGACCTTGTTTCGTCTTCAGCAGCATGAAGGCGTTGTCCTCGACCGGCATGTCCCAGAAAAACGTCGGCGCATAGCCCTCGACCGACGCGAAATCGCCGAGGAACCAGCGCGAAAGATCGACAAGATGAACGCCCTGATCGACCGCCTCGCCGCCGCCGGAGATCGCCTCGACGGCGCGCCATTCCTTCTCATAGCCGATCCGGCCGCCGTGGCCGTACCGGCCGCGGATGAACATCAGCGGGCCGGCCACGCCGCTGTCGATGATCTCCCGGCACTTGAGGAGCGAAGGGTGAAAGCGATGGTTGAACCCGACACGAACCGTTCGCCCGGCTTTCCGAGCCGCCGCGAGAACAGGTTTCAATTCTTCCGCGTTCCGCGCCCCGGGCTTTTCGACCAGCACATGCTTGCCGGCCTCCAGCGCGGCGGCGGCGACGGGCGCCAGATGATCGTGCGTCGTCGCGATCACCACGGCATCCACATCCCGGCGCTTCAGCACGTCGCGTCCGTCGGCAGCCACGGCACAACCCGGGATGGCCGCGGCGAGTTTTTCCGCGCGCTCACGGACCACATCGGCGGCACAGATCACCTTGTGCGCGCCGGTGTTCTGCGCGCGCTTCATCCCGATCAGTCCGCAGCCGATGATACCGATATTCATCGGGAAACGTTCCCCCACGGGGCGCCGCGGTCCTCCGGGACGATCCGCCGCAGCGTGTAGATGTCGCTCGCGGTCAGATCCTCGCGATGCGTGTGCAGGTCCTGCCACGAGTCCCACACGGCGCTGATCAAGCGGCCCGTGATCCCGTCGCTCTGAGCCGACGCGAGATACACGCACAGGTTGACGGCGAGATCGAACGAGTCCTGCCCGTCCGCCTTCTGCCGGCAGACCTCGTCAACGTACTTCTGCCCGAGCGTTTCGACGCCGACCTCGAGAAAATGGTCCACCATCCGCGTCGCCAGCACCCCGGGCGAGACGGCGTTGACGTCGATCCCGAAACCCCGGACCTCGTGCGCGAGCGTCTCGGTGAAACGAACCACACCGGCCTTGGACGCCGCGTACGCGCTCAACTGCGGAAGCGGTTTCGTTGCGCCCCCACCGGAGATATTGATGATCTTGCCCGCGCGCCGGCTCTTCATGTGCGGCAGGAACGAAAGGCACGCGAACACGGTGCCGTCGAGATTGATCCGGACGGCCTGTTTCCACTCCTCCCAGCTCACGGAATCGATCGTGCCGCGCGGCCCGGCGACGCCCGCGCAGTTGACGAGGATATCCACTTGCGGAAATTCCTGAAGCGCACGCTTCACGACCGCGCGCACATCGTCCTCGCGCGTCACATCGGCGGTCACGGCCACGATCTTCCGGCCGGCGTTCCGGGCAGCCTCGAGAGACTGGCGGACCGATTCGAGCCGTTTTCCATCACGCGCGCAGATGAGGAGGCCGGCGCCCTCGCGGACGAAACCCCGGGCGATCTGCTCGCCAAAGCCCCGGTTGGCGCCGGTGATAACCGCGTATCGTCCTGTGAGCTTCATAGCGAGTTGGTCGCGCCGTTCAGACCGGCTTCTTGTCGTGGTCCTCGAGAACCCACGGATTCTCGATCATGTACTCCAGGGTCCGGAGAATGCCGTCGCGGATGCCGGTGCGCGGCCTCCAGCCCAGCGCCTTGATACGGCGGGTGTCGAGGAAGATCAGAGGGCTGTCGCCAACCCAGCCGCGATCGCCGCCGTCGAATTCGAGTTTGGGCGTCAGGTTGAGGCGCTCGCAAATCCAACCGATCGAGCTTCTCACGTCGCAGTAGTCGTCCGCGCCGAGGTTGAAAATATTCACCTTGTCGTGCGCCTTCTCCAGCGCCAACAGGATCGCGTCGATGCAATCCTGCGTATAAAGATAGGATTTTCTCTGACTGCCGTCGCCGAGCACCCTCATCTTCGTCGGATCGGCCAAGAGCTTCTTGTAGAAGTCGTACACATGCCCGTGGTGGTAGCGCTCGCCCAGAATGGACACGAAGCGGAAGATGTAGCCCTTGATACCGAACCCCTCGGCATATGCCTGGATCATCCCCTCGCCCGCCAGCTTGGAAGCGCCGTACAGCGACGTCTGGACCGGAAACGGCGCGTCTTCCGGCGTCGGGATCACGCTCGCGTCGCCATAGATCGCGCCCGTCGAGGAAAAGCCGATCCGGCCCGCGCCGGACGCCCGCATCGCCTCGAGCACGTTCCACGTGCCGATCGTGTTCTGCTCCAAGTCCCGCCGCGGCCGCTGCGTGCCGAAACGCACATCCGCGTTTGCAGCGAAATGCAGGACCGTGTCGCACCCCTTCATCGCCTTGGAGAGCGCGTCCATGTCGAGGATGTCGCCCTGCACAAAACGGAACGCGGGATTTTTCGCCGCGTCGCCGAGGAAACGCCTGAACCCCGACGACAAGTTGTCGTACGCGGTCACCTGGTGGCCCGCCGCGAGAAGACGATCCACGACGTTGCTTCCAATGAACCCTGCCGCGCCTGTGACAAAACAGTTCATGAGTTTCCTTTGCTCGTCGCGTGTCAATCTAATGAAAGTGTCTCAAATATCAAACCTGAATTCACGCGACGACAAAAAACGGAATCGTCGCATCATCCTGCGCATCTAGAGCTTTACGCAGGAATTCGGTTCTGTTAGCTTGCTCTCCTCTTCCATGATGAATGAGGGGCAACATCCGTCAGGGCAGGCGCCATCCGTCGAAGCCAGTCTTCTTCTGCCTGCGTACAATGAGGAGAAGCGCATCGCCGGAACGATCGCTTCGGCGGTTGCGTATTTCGAGAAGACCCGCCTCTCGTTCGAAATCCTGGTCATCGCGGACGGCACGGACCGCACGCGAGACATCGTGTCGGAGCTGGCGTCCAAGGACCCGCGCATCCGTGTCATGGGCGGCAAGGAGCGGCGCGGCAAGGGCTATGCCCTGCGCTTGGGCGTCCAGGAGGCGCACGGCCGGTACGTCGGGTTCGTGGACGCGGACAACAAGACGCCCATCGAGCAGTTCGACATGGTCCTCCCCCATCTTCGCGACGGCGCGGAGGTGGTCATGGGCTCGCGCCGTTATCCCGGCGCGAAGATCGAGCAGAAACAATCGTGGGTCCGCCGGGTCGGCTCCGTCGGGTTCAGCATCTTCATGCACGCCATCGTCGGACTCTGGGACATCCGCGACACGCAATGCGGCTTCAAGTTCTATCCCCTGCCCGTCGCGCGCAAGCTATTCAGCTTGTCGTTCATCGACGGCTACATCTACGACGTGGAAATCCTCTTCCTCGCGCGCAAGCTCGGGTATCGCATCGTCCAGATTCCCATCCGCTGGCGCGACGACGGCGACAGCCGCCTCGCGCTCGTCACCCAGAATCTTCAGAACTTCCTCGACGTGGTCCGGATCCGGCTGCACCGCTACCCGTGCTAGACCGAAGTTGGATTGAAAACGCGGCTTGGAGACCGTGTCTACTCAAGGCGAAGTCGCCGGCTGAACCGTTTGCCGCCACGGCAGACCGGCGAGCAGGACGACGGCGGACAGCGTGCTGACGATCCCGAGGACGGTCACGACCTGCCACACGGTTTCGTGGAAGAACGTGACGCCGGCCACGTAGCCGGCGGCACACGCGAGCAGGACGTACGCGGGCTTGAACCGCCGCTGGGCGATCTGGAAATTCGTGAGCAGATACGTCAATCCCATCGGGGCCATGGCGCACACGACCCAGCGAACGAGCCGGATCATCTCGGGCGTGGGCGCGCGGTCGTTGTACAGGATAAGGAGCGGAACCCGCGCGAAGAACGCGCAAAGGCCGGCGGCGGCCACGAGAATGACGCCGACATACACGATCGCGCTGACAAGCGTCTTCCAGTTGTGCAGGTCCGTCGTCCCTGCGGAAGCGACTTTCGGAAACATCGCCAGCGCGATCGGCATCGTCAGAAACACCATCGTCCGGCCGATCGTCGCCGCGCGCGCAAACAGGCCTGCCTCGTGCGCGTCGGGGAAGAAATGCTTCACCATCACGACGTCCGCGTTCATCAGCACTGCGAAGCCCGCGAGGATCAGCAGGGACCGGATGACGTAGCGCGTGACGCCCGGAACGCGCTCTTCCGCGGAGCGGGGGCCCCGGATATTCCATCGGAGCCCCCAGACACCCACAACCACGCTGGCCCCGACGCCAAGCAGTTGCCCCGCCAGCGCCCATTCGGCCGTCGCGGCGATGACCATCACGAACAGCGCCCCCGCGACGAACCGCATAACGCCCCAGATATGCTGGGACGCGGACATCCAGAGGAACGATTGCAGTCCCTGCAACGCGCCGATCAGGATCGGCATCAGCAGGCCGCCCACAAGAATGATGCACATGAGCACGACCGGCGCGACATCGTCCAGATGGAAGAATCCCGCGATCCGCCCGCTCAAGAGGATTCCCGCGACGAGCGCCAGCAGCATCGGAATCGCCAGGTTCCGGCTCCAGCGGCGCACGAGGTGCGGAACCGCCTGGATTTTTCCGCCTTGAACGAGCAGGGCCGTGTAATGCGCCATCGCGACGCGCAGGGCGTCCATCGGGGTGGAGACGATCAGAATGATCCCCAGCATCGCCGAGAGCACGCCGTATTCGGACGGATCGAGCTGGCGGCCCATGACGACGTGGAACAGAAAGTTCGCCGCGTTCCCGACCTGCGTGGCGGCCATGAGAATCAGGCTGTGCTGGAGCAGACCGTCCCGATGAGTGCGCATCAGGTGGTTTCCTTCAGGTGGACGATCCGCCCGATCGTCGCATCGTAGATCTTTACGATCCAGCGGAACGGCGAATACAGCAGGCGCAGGCGGCAAATCGCCATGAACATTTCCAGCGACGTGCGCCCGATCTTCAGCTTCGACCCGCCGCGGTCGCTCCACGTCGTGGGCACCTCGGCGATCCGGTAACCCAGCCGCCGAAGCTGGAACAGGAGGTCCACGTCGAACGCCCAGCGCGTGAGGCCGAGGTGCGGCAGCGCCGCGCGCATCGCATCGCCGCGAAGCAGCTTCGCGCCGCACTGCGTGTCGGTAATCTTCAGCTTGAACAGGAGCCGGACCAGCTTGTTGAACACGCGCGACGCGATCCGCCGGCTCAGCGGCTGGCGCGGGCTGACTGTTGCGCCGGGAATGTACCGGGACGCGATGATCACGCCGGCGTCGCCGATGTGGGTCACGAGATCGTCGAACGCCTCCGGCAGGGTCGCGTTGTCCGCGTCCACGAAGCCGACCCATTCGCCGGTCGCGACCTCGAAACCGCGCATAATCGCCCCCCCCTTCCCGATGGCCCGGGGCTCGATAATGAACTTCACCTGCGGGCTTCTCGCGGCGACCTCGCGGACGATGTCCTCCGTGCCGTCCCGGGAACCGTTCACGACCACGATGAACTCGACATCCTTGCCGTACTTCGCCTCGAAGTAGGACGTGTACGCATCGAGCGTCGGCCGGATGCGGGCCTCCTCGTTGTACGCGGGGATGACGATGGAAAGTTTCATCTCAATCTGAAGATGCGCAGCGTCGTGAACGCCTGTCCGAATTCCGGGACCCGGCAGATTTCCTCGTACCGCGTCTCAAGCGCCTTCCAGATTTCGAGGCGCTGCTCCTCCGGAATTTCGGACACGCCCGGCGACTGGATGGCCAGGCTGTAGCCGCTCAACGCCGCCATCGGGGCCTCCGTGTTCTGAAGGAGTTCCAGCAGCAGTTCCCGGTTCAACACGTGCAGCGTCTCCGCGCGCGCCCGGTCCATGTCCGGGAAGTAGCTGAACGGGCCCATCTCCATCCCCTCGGGAACGCGCAGGTTCGCCTCGACGGCGAGATAGGTGTCCTGCGTCAGGAGCAGGTCGTCCATCCCCATCTGCCCGGAGATCCAACTGCCGACCTCGCGCAGTTTTTGAAGCTGGGTCTGATCCTTGACCTTCCACCAGATCCGGTCGCGGCCGGAGATCATCCAGTTCTGGTTGACCGGCGAAGAGAACGCGGAGGCAACGGACGCGAAAAAAACAAACACGAGGAGCCACAATGTCCAGCGGTCTGAAACTTGAAACGGGAAACTTGAACCCAAGCTCACGGCCAGCGCAGCGGCGAAGACCGGGAAAACAAGCGCCTGGTAATCCTCATACGGGAACGGCGCCGCGAAATGAACCAGCGTCACCCCCGCGACGACGAGCCAGAGAAGCGCGTTGAACGGCTCGCCCGGCTCGCGCTCGCGCGCCTTCGTCCAACTCAGCAGCACAACCGCCGCCGCGAGACAGACCGGCAGGAAATACGCCTGCACAAAGCGCGAGATGAACCCGGCCTTGTACACGAGGCCCGGGAGGAAACCGCCGGCCATCCGGTGCGTGTGATATTCAAACAGGCCGAACAGAAATCCCTCGCGCGCGATCAGCAGGAACGGCGCGGCCAGCGCAGCCAGCCCCAATGCGCCGCCGACGCCGAAGCACAGCCAGCGGGAATCGCCGTAGCGGCGGCGCTGAAAAAGGAGGTAGAGACCCGCGAGCGGCATCGCGACACCCGCCGAAACCCGCGTGCCCGCCGCCAGCGCCAGAAGAAGGCCGCCGAGAAAACAGGCCGCCCATCCGCCGCGGCCGCGGGCGCCGCTCAAGGCGAGGAGTCCGGCGGCGAGGAAGAAGGTGCAGAGCGAGTACGTTTTGACCAGCGTCGTGAAGTAACTCTGATACACGTTCCCCGCGATCAGGATGAACGAGAGCAGCGCGGCGAGCCTTTTCCGGCCGCCCGGCGCGACGCGCGCCGCAAGCGCCGCGGCGGCGAGCGCACCGAGGAAGCCGATGAGGAGCGAGAACAGGCGTCCGCCGGCCACTCCCCACCGGTCCACCAGCGGCTGGGCCATGGAGTACACCAGCGGGAGCATCGGTCCCTGCGTGAACGCAAAATCGCGGTACGGCACCGCGCCGTCGTGCACCTGCCGCGCGGCATAGAGATACCAGCCCTCGTCCTGGTTCAGGTCGCCGAAATGCAGGTTCGCCGCGCCGAGGACCGCATACAGGATCAGCGCGCACAGCCCCAGAGAAACGAGCCATGGTGTCCGGACCACTCAACCCTCCCCTTGTCGCAAAGCGTCCGCCATTCCATCGAGAAAGCGCCCCACTATATCACAACCCGCCTGTAGGTCATCCAGATCGATATATTCGTCCGCCGTGTGCGCCTGCTTGATACTTCCGGGGCCGAACACAACCACCTCGGAAGCGATCTGCGAGAGGATGCCCGCGTCGCTGTACCACGCGGCGCCTTCCAGCCGGGGGTTGCGTCCCGACTGTTCAATGCCCCGCTTCAGCGCTTGGATCAGGTTGCAATTCTCGGCCGTCTGGAAGGGGCGGCCCACCTTGATCACGCGAACCGAATGAGATGTGATTCGGCCCTCTCTTTGAAGATCGACCAGCCCGCCGCGAATCCGTTCGACAATCGCCGCCTCGTCCTCGCCCGGCAGCGTACGCCGGTCCGCCTCGATCGAGCAGGAGTCCGGCACGATGTTCACCGCGTAGCCGCCGCGGATCATGCCGATGTTCAGCGTCGGCCGGCCCAGAACCGGATCGTGCCGCAACCGCTGATCCTCCGCGATCCGACGATGCAGAAACTGCATGACGTCCGACATGCCCGTGATCGCGTTCACCCCGCGATCCGGATTCGAGCCGTGGGCCGCGAGCCCGCCCACCTCCACACGCAGCCAGATCATTCCTTTATGTGTGTGAATGATCGAAAGCTCCGTCGGCTCAAGCACGATGATCTGGTCCGCGCGAAGGCCCTTCTCGACCAGCCGAACCGCGCCGATATTCCCCGTTTCCTCGCCCATCACTCCCGCGAAGACGATCCGCACACCCGCCGCCGCCAGCCTCTCCAGCCGGTCGCGCGAAAGCGCCGCCAGCGCCGCCGCCATCGGCCCCTTGTCGTCGCACGCGCCACGCGCGTACAGGAGAGACCCTGCGAAGGCCGCCTGGAACGGCGGCCGCGACATGCCCGCCACACCCACGGTGTCCATGTGCGCCTCGAAAAGCAGCGTCTTGCTTGGCTGGTCCGGCCCGAACGACGCAATCAGGTTGGGCCGGCCCGGCTGGACTTCGTCCAATTCGATTTTGAAGCCGGACGCGGCAAGGCGATCGGCAAGAAACGCGGCGATCCTGGCCTCGCCCGCCGAGGCGGGATTCTCGATATACTCCGGGCTCACGCTCGGAATGGAAACCAGTTCTTCAAGCAGACGGACAAGTTGTTGATCGGCCATGGCGCTCCATGAAAAGTTGCCGTACCTTAGGGCAAACCATTCCTCTCGGCAATCCGCTTTCGCAGACGCGATTTTGAAATCGCGCCCATCATGTCCCGCCCCAGTGCAGGCTCGTTCGTCCCGTGCGAGCCCGAACGTCCGCTGAGGACAGCGGACTCTACACTGTTCGGATCAGCCGCGGGGTGTAGCGTCGCCCGTCCACGGGCGAGCCGTTTCGCGCGAGTCGCTTTCGCAGACGCAACTCAATCGCGCGCCAGCCGTTTCACCACAATTGAGATCAGCGGCACCAGCCCGAAGAAGAGCAGGCTGCCGATGAAGAACACGGACCGGATGCCCAGCGCGGACGCGACGCCGCCGCTGACCAGCGGCGCGACCACCCAGCCCACGGAACGCGCCGTCGCGGCCCATCCGAACACCACGCCGCGCTTGTGCTCCGGCGTCACACGCGAAAGCCATATTTGGAACACGGGATCCAGCCCACCCGCGCAGAAGACCATCCCGAACCGGCAGCCGAAGAGCAGCAGGAAACTGTGAGCGAGACCCTGCGGCATCATCAGCAGTCCGGCGCCCAGCGCGGACATCTTCCCGATCTTCGGCGGCGGGATCCGGTCCGCCAGCCGGCCCAGCAGCGGCGCCGCGAGCAGGCCTGCGATCCCGCAGAACGCGCTCAGCGACCCGGTCCAGATCGAGACACCCTGAATCGAGCCGTGAATGTCCTGAACCAGCAGGGGCAGCATGGCCTGGTCGAACTGGCGGGCGCCGGCCATGGCCACGATGAGAATGAGGATCGGCAACGCAGGCCCCAGGTCGGCCCAGTGCGCGCGAACCGGCGATCGCTCGTCCTCGATCTCGGGAATGTGCCGCACGAAGTTCTCCGTTGTACCGAAGGTCACCAGCAGACCCGACGCCAGCAGGAGCAACCCGCCGGCGAAGAACGTGCCCCGGAATCCCAACCAATCGGCAAAGACGCCTCCGACGAATGCCCCCACCATGGCTCCCGAGTACATCGCCGCCGTCAGCGCGCCGAGCGCGAATCCGCTGCGATGGCTGGGCGTGCTCACGGAGACCATCGTCTGCGCCGCCGTCATCGTCCCGGTGAAGACGCCCTGCATCAGCCGCAGGAGGATCAGCAGTTCGACGCTGCGGACCGTACCCATCAGCGCCAGCACGATGGCGCCGGCGAAGTTGGCGCGCAGGAGCATGACCCGCCGCCCGTACCGGTCCGCCAGCATGCCCCAGATCGGCGAGAAGACCGCGAGAGTGAGAGGGGTCGAGGCGGCGAACACCGCGACCCACATTTTGAGCCGTACCGGATCCGTCACACCGAGTTCCTGGATGAAGTACGGGGCGAACGGCAGGGCGAAGTTGAAGCCCATGATCGAGATGAACTGCGACAGCCAGATCACCGCGAAGTTCTGTTTCCAGTTGACCAATCAGCACCTGTTCATTAAAACACGCACCCCAACGAATACATCAACGAACCAAAACACTACTTTCAACCATGCCGTTCAACAAGAAACCCATCAAGGCCGTCATTTTCGACTACGGCAACACGCTGATCGAGTTCGGCAAAACGCAGATCATGTACTGCGACATGGCCCTCGCCAACACGCTCGACCGGCTCTTCGGGAAGGCAGACCTCGCGAAATTCCGGAAAATCCGCAGCCGGAACCGGCTCGCGCCCTACTCCGGAAACCCGCCCGAGTACAGGGAGAACAACATGGTGGAAATCTCCACCAGCCTCGTGCGCGAACTCTACGGCGTGGAGCCTTCCCCCGAGGAAGTCGCCGAAATTCTGCGCACACGCTTTGCAATCTTCACCAAGGTCATCCAGGCGCCGGACTACGTCTTCGACCTCCTCAAGAAACTCGGCCGCGAATACAAACTCGGACTCCTGTCCAACTATCCCGACGGCAACGCCATCCGCCAAAGCCTCGCCAATATCGGGCTGGACGGCTTCTTTCGTAGCGTCGTTGTCTCCGGGGACATCGGGCTCGTCAAGCCGCACCCCGTCCCCTTCCTGACCCTTCTCGACCAACTGGGCGTCAAGGCCGACCGCGCCGTCATTGTCGGCGACAACTGGCTCGCGGATGTGCAGGGCGGAAAACAGGCGGGACTTCAAACCATCTGGACCACCCAGTGGGAATCGCCTGAAGACCTGCCGCGCCGCCCGGGCGACTTCGAACCCGACGCCACAATTTCGCACCTGTCGCAGTTGGAAGGGCTGCTCTTATAGCGCCGGTGCCGCCGGCCGGCGCGCCACGCCGGACCTCCGCTCATTTTTCCTCTACCCGGACTTGCCGCCTGGTGTAAGATAGCAGGGAAGTCTAAGGGGGCAAATCATGGCTGACGAAACGACTGACACCCGGCCTGAGCAAACAGAACCTGGCGCACCGCAACTCGCCGACATGACCGCTGTTGCCGAACTCGCGCGGCACCTGGGGCAGATCTTAAGCAACATGGCGCTCTATGGGCCCCAGCACAAGGTCAGCCAGCAGGCCATCATGAAGGGATACGAGTTTCTCGGCGGCTTTTTCGCCAAGTGGGAACGCGTCAGCTTCACCGTCGCCGACAACATGCTCCTGGCCGACGGCCGGCAGATCGAGTCCAAGAACACGCTGATGCTCGGCCTCATCAAGCAACTCTCGGCTATCGACGTCGGCAGTTTCTCTCTCGCCCGCGGCGTGACTTTCATTGACTTCACCAAGCTGACGGAATTGCTGAACACACCCCCGGAGAAGATGAAGGCGATGGGTTCCTTCTCCGAGGCCCTGTCGAAGAGCGGCGTCTCCCACGTGCAGGCCAAATCCGTCGTGTACCAGCTCGTTACCGAGGAAGATGTCGTCGTCAACAAGGAAGAACTGCAGGAAGCCCTCAGCGGAGGGGGCGAAGGCGAGGGCGGAAAAGGCGCGAAATCGGTCGAGGAAATCATCGCCTTCCTCAAAGGCACCGCCGGCCAGTTCTCCCTGGATATCGAGGAGGCTTCGTCCGATACGCACAAGCTCGCCGACATGATCCTGAAGGCCTCTGAAGTCTCCCCGGAGAAAGCCGAGGCGGAAAGCGCCAAGACGCTTGGCGAGGTCATCGTGGGCTGTCTCAAGCGCGCCTACCAGAGCCTGCTCCAGGACCCCGCCGCCAAGACCCAGCAGGGCAAGAAGACCCTCGTCAAGACCCTGATGCAGCTCCAGGATGAACTCCTCCAGGGCCTGCGCGAACTCGTCGGGCCCGCGGCCGACCAGATCGCGGAAATGGTCGGCGACGCCGTCGAGCAGATGACCAACGAACTTCAGGTGGACGCCCTCGCGTCGGACTACGCCAAGAAACGCAAGGGAATCGAAACCACCGAGAAGAGAATTCTCAAGTTCATGAAAGCGGCCGACCAGGAGAATCCGGAGGCCACGGTCGCACTCAAGGACAAGCTCATGGAAAGCGGGCTGGACGCACTCGACTGGCAGGAACTGCTGGTCAAGAACGTCGAGGCGGCCATGAAGAAGGCGGGCGGCGGCGAGGCGGGGGCCGAGGTGCTCAACAACCTGGTCTCGCAAATGAACACCCTGCTGGACCCCGCGAAAGTTGCCGCCGGCAAAGCGCCGGAAGACCAGCAAGTCACCCAGCTCGTCACCCAGCTCGAACAAGAGGTGGCAACCGTCACGGCCGAAGCCACCCAGAAGCTGGACCAACTGGAGAAGAGACTGCGCGACCGGCCGGACATGTCGCGCGAGGCCATGCTCGCCATGCTCGCGGAAATCGGCCAGGAAATCTGCCAGCCACTGTCGGTCATCAACTGCTCCATCGACATGATCCGCGGCAAGTCGCTCGGCGAGATCACCGCCATGCAGAAGGAAATGCTGGACCTCGCCGCGGAAAGCGGCGCCCGCGTGGAAACCCTCGCCAACAAGATCATCGAGATTTCCGGCGTGCCGAAAGGCACGAAGCCGGACTCCGAAATCCTGGACGACGTGTACGGGCGCTGACCCGCTCTCGCAGACCCGCGCCGCCGGTCGAATGCCGTCGCGGCACATGGGACTTTCAACAGAAGAACAGAATGAAGCCCCTCTGCCGCGCCGCTCTGGTCGTCGCCCTGATCCCGTCCCACCCTGAGCCTGGCGAAGGATGGTTACCTCTTCATCATATCCAGCGGACTCCGAGCCGGGCTGCGCAGCCCCTTCACCACATGCGTGTACACCATCGTCGTCTCCACATTCGAATGCCCAAGGTAATCCTGGATCTGCCGGATATCCACGCCATGCAGCAGCAGGTGAGTCGCGAACGTATGGCGCAGCGTGTGGACCGAGCACGGCTTGATGATCCCCGCCTTGCGCACCGCATCCTTCACCGCGCGCTGGATCGACGCATCACTCACATGATGCCGGCGCACCTTGCCTGAGCGCGGGTCGGTTGACAGCGTCTTGGATGGAAACAGCCACTGCCAGCCCAACTCACGCCCTGCATCCGGATACTTCCGCTCCAGCGCATTCGGCAACCAGACCGGCGCCAGCCCGGCTCTCATATCCTTCGCGTGAAGCGCCTTCACCAACTCCACGTGCCCCCGCAGTTCCGGCACCAGCGACTCAGCCAGCAGGGTTGAGCGATCCTTATCCCCCTTCCCGCAACGCACGAAAATCAGGTTGTTGTCGAAATCGATATCCTTGAAGCGTAACCGGCAACACTCCATCACGCGCAAGCCGCCGCTGTAGATCACCCGCGCCATCAGCCGCGCACGGCCATTCATGTTCTGGAGCAGCAGCCGAACCTCCTCCATCGTCATGACCACCGGCAACTTACGCCCCTTTTTCGCGCGCACCCCCTCCGCCATCTCCCCCAGTTCCAGGTGAAGCACCTCCCGGCACATAAATAAAAGCGCGCTGAACGCCTGGTTCTGGGTCGACGCGCCCACGTTCTTTCTCAGAACCATCCATGCCAGGAAATCCTTGATCCGCTGCGGCGTCACCACATGCCGACCGGATTTCTCGCCGCTCGCGGCAACGAGATACCGGAAGAAGCGCCCGATCCAATCCACATAGGTTTGCTCCGTTCGATAGGAATACTGCTTCAGCCGGAGCTGAACGCGCATCGCCGCCAACACATCCACCGCCGACACCGATCCGTCCTCCGCCGGCTGAACCTTTGCCGTGTCCGCCGTTTTCCACTCCGTCTGATTCAGGAAATTGTTGAAGTAGAGCCGCAACGCCCGTTCCGCCTGCTCGACCTGCCAATCCGCGCGTTTCTCCGTCCTCAAACGCTCCAGAAACCCAGCCAACCTCTCCTGTAGCGACTGCGACGAATCTTCAGGCATCTCCAGCAGATACCTTCGAACCCACAACACATAATACTTCGCCCTCTCCTGAGCAACCAACCGCCTCCTCAGCAGATGCTCGCCAAACCGCCCCAGTTGTAACTCCATTTCCCGCAATACGATACCCATGCCCGCCCTCCTGTTACTTGATTAGGCCACGCGCTCCCCATCATCCCAATGCAGCCCTTTTGTATAAGAAAGAAACGAGCCGAACCATTTTCCGGAACATTTTGAAAAAATCTTAGACGACGCCCCCCCATCCACGGAAATTCCGGGCAAAAAACACACAAAAGCACCGATTACCCAACGCCGGCAATCCACCCCCTCCCCACTTTTATTCTTTCTAAGCCACGTCTATTGTGGTAATAATGAAGACGCTCGAAATAAGCGCGGTATCCGGCAAGGCGATGCACGATGTGGGCTGGCAACGCAACCCTCCCACCCCAACGCCCTCTGCCACCAGCAATTGTAACGCGCGGTACATATAACGTTCGACAGAAGGAGGAAACACTATGGCAGACGCAATGAAATTTGAATGCCCCACTGCCAACAGTCGCTCGAAGCGACCGCCGATATGGCAGGTATTGATGTCCAATGCCCGTCCTGCAATAAAACGATTACGGTTCCTCCCGCGAAACTGAACCCACCGCCGATACCCAAGGGACCTTCACCGGAAGAAATCCTTCACCAAAAAGCCATCAAAGCGGCACAGGCAAAAGCAGACGGGTTCTCGGCGAACATGATAAGTATGGAGGAAGACAAGACTGATTATACATCCGTTGCAAAAGCGGCCCTCAACGATTTCAAGCGCTTTGACTACTCCCTGCTGACGCCCGTCATCAGGGCCCTCTCTCCAAGTCTTCTGAGACGAAAGGCCGTGAAGTGGCTCATAGGGTTTGGCCTTTTCCCTTTGTTGGTCTTGTATCTATCGAGCATTTTTGGCTGGGGATTCGAGAACTCTGCTTGGTTCCTCGGCGCGTATTTCTGCTTCTTCTGGATTATCTTCTTTAACAACCTCATGACGCCCGACCCAGCGATCAAGCGTAAGGGGTTCAAGTGGGCATTTTTCACCATGATGGTCGGAATCCCCGTCCTCCTCATCTGGCAACAGCTACCGATTATTCGTCACATCTATTCTGGGACCGAAAGCGAAGCGTTCCTAATTCGCGTCCTTGCCTTTATCTTGGGTGTCGGCATTTGCGAAGAACTCTGCAAGGCCTTGCCGCTAATTTTCTTTGGGCGCAACAAGCCATCGCTACTCACCCCGCATAACGCAATCTACCTCGGCATCATGTCTGGGTTGGGTTTTGCCCTGGCGGAAGTTGTTCAGTACTCGATTCAGTATTGGCAAGACAGCGCGCAAGTCAGCGCATTGCTTGTATCAGAGTGTCTTGACCAATCCCGCTCGTGGTATGGCGATGTAGATGCGTACACATTCGCGGATAAGCTGAAGTCAGCAATGCCTTATCTTGTTGAGTACTATGGACAAACAATCATTGCACAAATCGTACGCTTCATGTCCCTCCCACTTCTTCATGCGGTGTGGGCGGGCGTGGTTGGATATTTCATCGGCCTATCGCTGCTCAAGAAGAAGGCCCAATGGGTTTTTATTGCTGTTGGAATCGGTCTTATGTCCATTATACATGGCTTTTACGACGTCTTTAGCCATAACTTGATCGGCTTTGCCCTCGCTCTAGGAAGCGTGCTCGTACTAATGAGCTATATATCTGAAGAAGAAACGATTACGGCAAAGGTCAGACTCGCGGAGGAAAAGGATGTCGAACCAGGCGTTTGAGGCTATCGGCGACCCGTGGTCGCCTCAGCCTCAACGCTAACGTTGGCCGTGAAGAGATGAAACGGATTGCAAAGTGGATTCTGATAGTCGTGCTGGTGATTGCGGCCGTCACTGCCACCTGGATTCTCTCCCTCGTAATTCGTTACCACTCCCTGCCTCGCGTCCAGATCATCAACGCCTCAGGCGAAACACTGCATGATGTGGCCCTAAGCGGCCACGTTTTCGAACAGACATTTCCGACCCTAGCTCCGGGAGAGAAGAGAATCTTCAAGGCTACCGTTAGGGGAGAATCCGGCATCAGCGTGAGATTCACATCCCCAACACAAGGCGCAATGACAAACACAGTAGGCTATATTGAAACCCATGGTGGATACCGCGCGAAGATCACGATCAACGACAGGCTCGACATGGAGTGCAAATGCACCATCGGATTCCCATGAACAATTCGGCCAACCAGCGCGTTGAGGCTACCCGGCTGCGCCGGTCGCCTCACGCGTGACGTTCGGCAGAAGCATGACATGAAGAAGTTCCTCATAGGCCTCACAGCAGGGCTTGTTCTGGGAGCGACCTCTGCAACGGTCTTCTGGCTGCTCCAACTGCCGGGAGCTCCTGCGCCGTACAGTTGGAGATTCCCCGTTTCACAGACCCCTCTGCCTGAAAGCGCTCGCTACAGTGGAGTTGGAACCGTCGGATTCGATCTCTACTCGAACCCCAAAGCGCCCCCGGTTTTCCGCAGAACCGACCCCATTCCCGCGACCCACACATCAACATGGGGGATATCTTCAGGACACGATGGGAAGGGCTCTCTGACCGAGACACTGTGGATCGAACACGACCGACAGCTGTACCAAGTTGGTCATTTCCAGAGAGACTACGAAACTCAAACAAACCGCTACATGAACATGGTTAAGATCCTGTCCGTCGACCAAGCCAGACGAGTGACCGAGAGAGTAATCGTCGCGGACCTCGACCTTGATGAGTCATTCGGGCCCTTCCCGCTGCCATGAGAACAGAAAGCCGAACAAGCCGTTTCACCGTACGTTTCTGCCGAAGCGGCAGAAACGCCGGTGACCGGTGACGTTGGAACAAGAATAATGGCGGGTTGCGCCGCCTGGCGCGCGGTGATCCGCGCGCCTGATTCGGCGGCGGCAAAAGCATGTTGGTATTTGCCTCAAGAAAACGGCAATCAAAGACGAAGAAAAAAAGGAAGTTCCAACCAGAGGCTTCACCCTACTCACCTGCCGAAGCGGCAGGTTCGAGGGTGAGCCCCACGTTGGCCGACAAAGGAGATTGATGAATGAACATACTAGCCCGGATATTCATCCGCCTTCTTAAAGCTCTTGGGCCTTATCGCACTTATAGGATTCTGAATTCTTGCCGCAGTATTGATGCAGATACGGTTGGCCAACTGCTCAACTATTGGCTTTCACACGAATACCCCCAGCGCCTGATTGATCGTAGCCTGCTGTATAAGTACGTAGATTCTGATACCCTTATCAATATTCTTCAGCAACGTACTGATTTTCAAGATTCGCCCTTTTACGCTTATCACATTTTTGCCGAAATCGACCGACTATGCCGGCAGCGAATGCTCACCCCAAAGAGCGTATTGGAGATAGGCCCGGGGTCATCTTTGGGGCCCATAGCATGTTTTCTCGCGAACGGTGCAGACAAAGCTTCGGCTGTCGACATCCAGCCAATAAAGCAAGATCGACGGGACCTCTACCAGCAACTCGGAGAATACCTTTCCTCCGTGGGGGGATTTAAGTGGTGGCGGAAGTACGCGGAACTCCCTACAGATAAGCGAGCACAATACCCAAATCGATGGCGGCCTGAAATGCTTGCTGATCATGTTGCCAAAGTCACATATGTAGCACCAGCAGCGGCTGAACGCCTTCCCTTTGATGACAACGAGTTTGATCTCACATATTCAATCGCTGTTCTTGAGCATGTAAGCGATGCAAGGACTGCGCTGCAAGAAATCGCGCGGGTTACAAAGCCCGGCGGATATTCAATACACGAAATCGATCTGCGCCACCACGGATCGGATGACTACATCAAGTTTCTAACGATAGACGAGACTAAATGGAACGCCCTCACTCTGAAGTATGGTGAAGGCAACTCACTTGATGCCATTCTTGATGGCACATGGCGGGACGAGGTCTACTGCAACAGATTGCGCATGTCTGACTGGATTCAGCTCTTCAGCGCGGCGGGCTTTGAAGTCGAAGAGTGTGAGAAGTTGTGCGTACTTGATCACGATGAAATCGACCGCACAGTCCTTTCCGATGAATTTCGCGATAAGAGCATCGACGACTTGGCGACGGTACTCATAAGGATAGTGGCAAAGAGGCAAGTCGGCCAACCATTGGCTGCTGCGTACGGGCTAACGCCCGCCGCAGAGCCATGACGTTGGGGCAAGAAAGATTGAAGGGCCGAATTACCGGCGGAAGGTAAAAGGGCGAGAAGAAGCTGACGGAGATCGAGAGTCCTTCCGCCGAATGATTCCACAGGGTTCAACCATTTGGGGAAAAGGGAAAAACAAAGAGGACCACTGGGTTTAAACTGGAAGAAAAACGGAAGCCCCAACCAGAGGCTTCACCCTACTCACCTGCCGAAGCGGCAGGTTCGAGGGTGAGCCTTAACGTTCGGGCACGATGAACAATTGGCCGGGAGAAACCGCGGAAGTCGGTTGATCGTGAGATTCTGAAAGAACAAAGAGGCTTCCGCGGAACCTGAGCACGTGGGTTCAACCATTTGGGAAAAGGGAAACTGAAAACAACCACAGGGTATTAACGGAAGAATAACGGAAGCCCGAACAAGCGGCTCGAGGCTACGCCGCACAAGCTCCCGAAATTTGGAATAACTCCGGGGGCGTCGAGCCTCAGCCGTGACGTTGGGGCAAGAAAGGTTGAAGGGCCGAATTACCGGCGGAAGGCGAAAGGGCGAGAAGAAGCTGACGTAGATCGAGAGTCCTTCCGCCGAATGATTCCACAGGGTTCAATCATTTGGGGAAAAGGGAAAAACAAAGAGGACCACAGGGTTTAAACTGGAAGAAAAACGGAAGCCCCAACCAGAGGCTTCACCCTACTCACCTGCCGAGGCGGCAGGTTCGAGGGTGAGCCTGAACGTTGGGTGAAGATAATATGCAACAAATGCTATCATTTCAGTGTGCGTTTACAATGCTAGACGTACTCGGGTTCAAGAATAAGCTTAACTCGCCAGACCGCGCACGTATTTTTGGTGATTTCATCGATATTACAAAAGATATGTATCGGACATTTGACTCTAAACCGTCGGGCGATGTCCTAGATTTATTGCGAAGCGGCGACGAGAAAGTGCTCCTCTACTCTGACACTCTAATATATTTCAAAGCCATATCTTCGACAACCTTACCTTGCGATGCTCTCGTATCGGCAGCTACATTTGCAACACGTGTAATTTCTGGCTGTCTTGAAAAACAGTTGCTTACGCGGGGAACAATCGCGGTCGGCGAGATATTTTATAACAAAGAGCCTGAAGTCATCGCCGGTCCAGTTGTAAACGAGGCGGCACAACATTATGAAATCGGTGATTGGATCGGGTGCCATTTAGCACCCTCAGCTGTTACCGTCCTAGACTCTGTTCCTGATGACCGCAAACCTCGCACATTAAGCCGATTTACTGAATACAGCATGCCTGTTGTGACGAAGTCTGGTGAAGTTGTTCGCTCGAGACAGTGGGGACTGCGCTGGTTGGAATATCAGTGCGAACATATGGCAGAATATTCGCAGTACTTATATGATGGTGATCTTAAATCCACCATAATTGCCGCGAAAGCGGCCGGAACAACTGAAGCTGATGCTACACTCCAGTACTACTTGAACCTCTTGAAGAAATATTCAGTCGGCAATCCCCAAGCTAAAGCCAAGGTTGAAAATACTATTGGGCTATATGAATAAGATCACCCAACAAGGGGTTCCTGGCTATCGGCGCCAAAGCGCGCCTCAGCCAGAACCCTGACGTTGGAACAAGAACAATGGCGGGTCGCGCCGCCTGGCGCGCGGTGATCCGCGCGCCTGATTCGGCGGCGGCGAATGCGCGTTGGTGTTTTGCCTCAGAAAAACGGCAATCAAAGACGAAGAAATAACGGAAGCTCCAACAAGAGGCTTCACCCTACTCACCTGCCGCTGCGGCAGGTTCGAGGGTGAGCCTGAACGTTGGGGATCATGAAGAGACAATGAAGACCGCGCTTATCATAGCCTTTGCGCTCCTTCTCACAGTCTCTTCCGCGCAGGTCATCAACGATCTGACAAACACATATTACCGCATCACAAGCGACTTCAATTCCGACGGCATCTCAGACATGGCGATCTCGACAACACTCAATGCCTTTGGCAACGCGGGCGGGATGTTCACGTTCTATCTGGGAAACATGAACGGCGAATACAGCAAAGTCGGATCGATCTTCATGCATGCTCTCGCCGCCAATCTGAAACCAGTCCACGATGGCGAGGGGTTGCTCACCGTCTATGTCCGCGACGGTGGACCCGGTGGCGATCTCATCAGCTACTCAGTGACGAAGACGGGAATCGTTGGAAAAGCGAAACGCTACATAAAGGCCAGAGACGGCGGCCCAGAAGCCGACCAACATCTCTATCAAAGCTTCTTCGACCAGAACAAACGGCTCAAAGCGGAACTGATGAAAGGGAATCCCCAACCAGCGGGTGGAGCGTACGGATCGCCCGCGGCGGGCGATCCGTACGCTCACCCGTAACGTTGGACGGAGAACATATGAATAACTACAACATCAAACCATCAACAGTCCAAAAACCCATCCAGCTACTTGCCGCATGGCTTGTAGGGCTGATTGCCACAAACGGCCTTTTCCTCGCGGCCGCAGCAAAAATCAAGACCCCCCTATGGGTAGTTCCGACATTGGTAATCGCTTCAATTATCTATGTCCCATTGTTTTTATTTTGCATATTTCTCCTGCAAACGAAGTATCGACCCGAAATGCAGGAAGATTCCTATTATGCAGACTATCTAAAGAGTAAAACTACTCCCTACCCCCCGCCCACTCCGCCCGTTGATGTTGAAGCCGCTACCAAGAAAGCAGAAGAGGCGGCTCGCCAGAAGGAAGGGGCCAAAGTCAAATTGGCTACCATATTGAAGGAATTCCAAATAACAGTCCTTGCCTCTGTATTCAAAACACATCGTGTTATTGCTGAGCTGTACGCAGGAACAGGTTGGAACGCATTTTCCAATCAGTGGAAGGGGAATGATGGATTCAAGTCGGAGGTTAGAACTGCCATTAATGCCAACCTTGTTCGCCTTTCAGACGACAAGAGTAAGCTTGAGCTCACCGAACAAGGTCGCGCGGTTTGCAAAAGACTTCAAAAGAGTGAATCACTCTAGTCGGAAAGAAATAGAATGCGTCCAACAAGGCGTTGCTCCGTACGTCGCACAAGGTGCGCCGTCCGGAGAACGCTGACGTTCGGTCAACAAGACAGAAAAAGGATTAATCATGAATGCATACGTCCTTCGAATACTCCTGCTCGCCATGCTCACCTTTGTACTGCCCGTGTCTGGCAAGGACGACATCGGTGCCTTGGCCTTGTTTGAAAATCCTTGGCTTAAGAAGCCGCTAACCGAGGTCTCAAAGGCAGCGAACAACGGCAACCTCCAAGCTCAACTTGCCATGGCAATCACGTATGACTTCGGGGCCGGTGCGAAGTTCGGTTCAAGCCCAGAGATTGACGCAATACCAGCCGATGGGTCAAAAGCAGCCTACTGGTATGAACAGGCTGCTAAACAGAACGACTGGACGGCTCAATATAATCTAGCGGTACTTTACTACTACGGCCGGGGCGTCAGGAAGGATCATGCCAAAGCAAAACAGCTGTTTGAACTCGCCGCCAAGTCGGGCGATAGATTGGCTCAAGCTGCATTGGCCATGTACTACATGAACATCGAGATAGGAGGTAAACCCTACCCTATATACACGGAAGGTGCCAAGTGGCACCTTTTAGCCGCCGAAGGAGGTGACTGGTACTCCCAGCTTAAGATCGGTCTACTCTATGAAATGGGCTTGGGTGTAGTTCGCGATCGTATACAAGCTTTGAAGTGGTATTACATCTCGGCATCAAATGGACACGAACCCGCCCTCGTTCAAGCTAACCGACTAGAGGAGTTGATGTCCCCATCTGACGTTGAGAAAGCGGCTTCGCTAGCCAAGGCATTTACGCCAAGGCCAAAGAAGAAATAGAAAGGTCTTGACCAAAGCATTGCATTTCACCGCCGCGGGAAGAACGATGACGGAACCGCTCTTGCATGAAAGGAGATCACATGAATCGTGTCGGGATTCTCTTGATTGCCCTCTTGGGCACAGGCCTCTCGGGCTGCCGCCCAGCCCATCCATACGAACCACCAAACGACCGCACGCTATATAATTCTGACGACGAGTATTACAAGGCACGAGAAGAGTATAAACAGAACTACAAGGAAGCCGCAAAGGACGCAGAGTATAATGACCGACAGTACTAAGAACAGGCAATCGCGCCAGAGCGCCACACCACACAATAAACTGCGTGGATACCACGCATTTCGAATGTAACGCAAATACTTAGTTTCACAGGATCAGCTAATGGACGGCCCACTGGAAAGAACATACGGTTCATATCGCATAACTTTCCGAAAATCGGAACATTTGCAGGGAAGACCGACGCCCCATGTTGAACTCTGGAAAGGTGTGCACAAAGTCGGCAATTACGACATGGCGTCTGGCAAACCACTTCCAGGCAACAAGGCATTTCCAAGAGTCAACGACTTCATCAAGAAGTATCTGACCGATGCTCAGGTACAGAAGAAGGTAAAAGCAGCGATCGAGGAGAGTTTCTTCGATCTTTCCAAAGTGGCTGGCACGTACGGCGGAATTCCAAGAGGATTCAAGGTCACCGTTCACGTCCAGATACCTGAGAAGTACAACAGCTCTGCAGACCGCCAACATCACCGGAAACAATGAGAGACCGAACCAGCGCATTGAGGCTACTCGCCTGCCGGGGCGGCAGGCTCGTGCCTCATGCGTGACGTTGGGGTAAGCGATAATTTGATTTCCTCGAAATCTAAAAAGCGGTAACATTTGGATAACAAGGTGAGGGAAGTTCAAATGACCGGGGAATCCATGAGAACTCCGAAAAATGCCCACCTCCTGCCCTCATACCCTCCGGCCCAAAACCGAGTTCTCAGAGAACAGGAATCGCTTTGGAGAATCCCAATAATAATTGAACCCCCAACAACCGCCTCCAGGCTACTCGCCTGCCGCAGCGGCAGGCTCGTGCCTGAGGCGTAACGTTGGCTGAAGAAAAAGGAGCATCACAATGAACTATCATGCAATCGCAATACTCCCAGGTGGACGGCAAAAATCGATCGTAAACCGAACCGAAGACAAGATCTTCACCGAAGTAGTTCTTCCATTTGTGTCATCTGGTGTCATCACGGCAACATGGGGAAAGGGAACTCAGACCTATCAAGTGCTGGAACTTCGCATTTACAAGACCGATGATCCTTGGTTCAAGAAAGGAGGCGGTTCACTTGAAGAGTTTCTCTCCGGGAGCAGGAACCTCTTCTCGAAATATGAGAAGCGCGCAAAAAAGGCTCTCGGCAGAGGCGCACACCGCGTGTTCGTGATCATGCCCATTCAAGGAGAGAAATTCGGTTCACAAGAGGAACAGAGGATATTCAAGGAATATGACGCGCGCTTTGAAGCTGTTGAATCGGTGCTAACATCATTCGATTGCGTGGCCATACGAATCGACAAGGAACACCCTCTGGAAGATCTGGTTAACCGGATCAAAGACGAGATTCGCAAAGCCAAGTTCATTGTCGCCGACTTGACGGACGAGCGGCCGTCCTGTTACTTCGAAGCGGGCTATGCTGAGGCCCTCCCACGTCCCGTTATCTATGTTGCGAGCAAGGACAGCGTTTTTCACCCTGGGACACAGACCAAGATCCACTTCGACATTCACATGAATGTCAATTACTTCACCAATCACGACCAGCTTGCCGAGAAGCTCCGCGCCTCCATAGAAAAAAATCGAGAAAGACTGCTTCGCGATGAGACCGCCGAACCAGCTCTGAAGACCGTAGATGAGCACTCGAAATGAAACAGCCAACAATCGCCTCCAGGCTACTCGCCTGCCGCAGCGGCAGGCTCGTGCCTGAGGCGTAACGTTGGGGTAAGCGATAATTTGATTTCCTCGAAATCCAAAAAGCGGTAACTCTTGGAGAACAAGATGAGGGAAGTTCAAATGACCGGGGAATCCATGAGAACTCCGACAAATGCCAACCTCCTTCCCTCATACCCTCCGGCCCATAACCGAGTTCTCAGAGAACAGGAATCGCTTTGGAGAATCCCAATAATAATCGAACCCCCAACAATCGCCTCCAGGCTATTCGCCTGCCGCAGCGGCAGGCTCGTGCCTGAGGCATAACGTTGGCTGTTAGGGATACGAAACTATGCAACAAACTGACAGCAGAACATCCATGTTTCTTCCCGATACTCCTCTATCCGATCCGGATCAGGACCTTTTCGACCGTTGGCCATTTGCGCAAAGGCTCGCACGTGCCATAGCAGCCCGGAGCGATCCGAGCAGTCTGGTTGTCGCTGTCTATGGGGCATGGGGCGATGGAAAGAGCACCGTTCTCAACTTCGTCGAGGCTGAACTCGCTCGGCACGATCATATCCTCTGCGTCAGGTTCAATCCTTGGCGTTTTGGAGACGAAGCCCAACTTCTGCTGAGTTTCTTCGCACTTCTGGCCGATGCTCTCGGCAAGTCCCTCACAACCACTACGGAGAAGATCGGTGACTTCCTGCAGAAGTACGCGGCGATTGTGGCTCCCTTGTCGCTTTCCTTTGCTGGCGTCGGCGTGTCGCCTGGGCAGACGGCCGTGGAATTCGGCAAGCATCTGTCTGGTGTTGAGTTGCGTGAACTGCGGCGTCGAATCGAGAAGATTCTGTCCGAAGCCCAGAAGAGGGTTGTGATCTTGATGGATGACATCGACCGCCTTGACAAGTCGGAGATTCACGCTGTTTTCAAACTCGTGAAACTGACTGCGGATTTTGACCACACAGCATACGTACTCGCATTCGACGACGTGATGGTCGCTGGCGCACTCCAAGAGAAATATTCGGCAGGGAAAGCGGAGTCCGGCTTCTCTTTTCTCGAGAAGATCGTGCAGGTGCCACTCAACCTGCCTCATGCCGACCGCATAGCCCTGCAACAACTCTGCTTTCAGAGCGTAAACCAAGCGCTCAACGACTCCCAGACTACGTTGGATGAGCAGCAGGTACAGGTCTTTGGGCGCCACTTTGTGGACGGCTTGGAGATTCGTTTGGGCACTCCACGCATGTGCAAACGCTATGGCAACGCACTCTCTTTTGCTCTTCCTCTACTCAAGGGAGAAGTAAACCCGGTAGACTTGATGCTCATCGAAGGTATTCGAGTCTTCTATCCGCAGGTGTACGCGGTCCTTCGAGATAATGGTGAGTTCTTTCACGGAACCGGCAGTACAGACAAAGTTAAGGAGCGGACGCAAGCACTATTGGCCACTGCGACGGATGCCCTAACGACTCGCGAACAGGAGTGTGTCACATCTCTGCTGAAGGCACTCTTTCCAAAGCTCTCCGGCCTCCTGGGTGGACCTTCGTATGAATCAGACTGGTACAAGACGTGGGCCAAGGAGCAGCGTGTGTGTTCGCCCGACTATTTCGCTCGCTACTTCACCTATGCCGTACCAACGGGTGACGTATCCGACGCAACCATTCTTGGCTTCCTGGCAAATCTTCGCGATAGGACGGTTGCGGAGGTCGTTGCTCGACTGGCGGACATCCTTGACAAAAGCAATGCCGAGAAGTTCGTACAGAAGCTGCGCGAACGCGAGAAGACGATTGGGGAGGCCGATTCCGCGCTGTTGTCAAAGGCAATTGTACGCGTCGGGGCGAGTTTTCCGAACCCTGAGCAGATGTTCTCCTTCCGAAACGCTTGGTCTCAGGCGGCAATTCTGGTTAACCAGCTTTTGCTGAACGTTGCTGATCGCGAACGCCGCTTGACGCTGGCTGCGGAACTCCTTCGCGACGCAATGCCCCTTTCGTTCAGCGTTGAGTGCCTTCGCTGGATGACTTCCGGCGACAAGGAACCAGAAGAGGAAAGAACCTTTGTCAAAAGTGGAGAGACTGAGTTGGGAAGGATTGTCGCATCAAGGATCAAGCAGGAAGCCGAGGGGAAGAACGTGTACGCTGAGTACGGGAATGATGCCCGGTTTCTGGTCTGGTCCTGGGCACACTGGGGAAACAAGGAAGATGTTGAGAAATACCTGCTCGGTCTATTCGATTCCGATAGCACCAATGTTATCCGATTTCTTGACTCCTATCGCCCTACAGAATGGGGGCTTAAGACTGGGGTATCGCACAAGGGAGATTTGATGAGGGGACAGTTTGACTCCATCGTGGCCTTACTTGATCCAACCATCGTCATGGAGAGGTTGCTTGCTCTATTTGGCGATGGTCTGAAAGACGCCACACCAGAACGATGGGAGTATACGGATTACCCTCCAGACAAAAAGGTCGCCTTTCAGTTTGCGGGCATGTTCAATCACGTGCGGAATGAGAAGGAAACCAGCCAACAAACGCCTCCAGCATACCCCGAAGGGCGTGCGGACGCACCCTCCGGGTCTGCTGAGATGTGACGATCCGGTTACAGGACAATTGACAAGGAGGGCAAAGAAATGTGCGCGATCAGCGTGGTAAACAGGCTTCCCCAGAACCAGGACGAGAAGGACAAGGAGGCCGCGCACAATGCCATCCTAATGCTTGTCGCACGTTCAATGCCCGCAGGCATTGACATCGAAGAACTTGTCGATCAACTCGTTCGAACACTGCCGGGGAACCAACGCGGCCACGCTACGCAGGGAAACATACGGATACTCTGTGGCAAACAAGGCGCCTTAACATTGACAGCCGGTCGAATAGTGCGACTCCGATCAATACAAACAGGCGCGACGCTCGGTTAGAAAGACAGGAACATGAAAATATCATCATGGATATCCATCGCCGCAGCAGCAACCGGCGCTCTATGTGCAGCCATCGTCTGGCTGGCAGACACCAAACAGAATGAGTGGATTCTTGGCGTGGAGGGTCCAAGCCCAGATCGCGAAGATGACGGGAAACAGAAGGTTGCCATCCAGCAAGAAATGATTAAAGACGGTCTTCACATGATCGGCAGTGGAGCATGGGGAAAATCGGAATTTCTCTGATTGGAATCGCATTCCTGCTCCAAATGATCACAACCATAACGGAAGAATAATCAGCCGAACAAGGCCCTTCAGGCTACTCGCCTGCCGGGGCGGCAGGTCGAGGGTGAGCGTTGGGGACACAGAGGATTGAAGGGCGGAGATCAGATGAAACACGACATATCGTTAATTCATAGCATTCTGGAACAAGTCGAAAACGGGAAGAATCCCTGGCTCGTATCAGGAGATCAAACGCACAGCCTTCAGGCGATAGAGCCCCATGTGCGATTGCTGATTGAGCATAGGCTGATTCACTGCGCAAGGGACGCAGAGAAGACAATTCACACACTGACCCATGAAGGGGCACGATTTCTGCGAGCGATACGGGACGAGAACACACGGGAAAAGATATTGAGAAGAATGGAAGATTATGGAGAAAAGGCAACTTTGGAAGTGCTTATAGAGATTGTGAAGGACGCATTGATGGAGATGCTGTAGGGATGCCTTGCCTTGGGGCCCTTCGGGCGAATATGGCGCAGTATTTATGAGCGCTTCCCACCTGACGATTGTTCGATGACAAACCGGGCGTAACGTTGTACAAGGGGGCCATGCAAATCGAAGTGGCCATCAGCTACTGGCCGGAGTACGAACTCCTCGATTCCGGAAACTGCCGCAAGCTGGAGCGATTCGGAAAGAATCTCGTCATCCGCGGCGAACCGAAGGCCTGGTGGAATCCTGACCTTCAGAAAGCCGAATGGGACCGTGCGGTTGCGGTCCACCAGGACGGCAGGGGTTGGGCTTTCCGCGCCCGCGTGGCACATGAATGGCCGTTACGCTTTGACAAGCTCACGATCCAGGCGCGATTCACCGAAACATCAAAGCACGTCGGCGTGTTTCCGGAGCAGTCTCCGCACTGGCGCTGGATGCAGAACAAGGTGGCGCAGTCGCGCGGAAACACCAAACCGAATGTCCTGAATCTCTTCGGCTACACGGGGGTCGCCTCGCTCGTCGCCGCCGCATCCGGCTGCTCCGTGACGCACGTTGACGCTTCAAAGCCGGCGATCACGTGGGCGCGCACAAATCAGCAGCTTTCCGGCCTCACCCTTTCGCCCATCCGCTGGATTCTCGATGATGCGACCAAGTATGTGAAACGCGAGATCCGGCGCGGCGTTCGCTACGACGGAATTCTGCTCGATCCCCCCTCCTTCGGACGCGGACCCAACCGCGAACTGTGGAAGGTCGAGAAACAGCTTACAGACCTGCTGGATATCTGCCGTCAGGTATTGAGCGATCACCCGCTGTTTATCATCCTGACCATGTACAATATCGAAGCTTCCGCCCTGATGATCGGGAATCTGCTCAGCGACGCCATGCGCGACCATGGCGGTAAGGTCTCCGTCGGCGAGTTGGCGCTCAGGCACAAGCATTCTGCGCGGCTTCTGCCGCTCTCCATCTTCGGGCGGTGGGAAAGCGCCTGAAGTCCATGATGTGATTCCTCCAAACCTTGGATGTTTTTCCCGGCGTTGATCCAAAGGTTGGGAATCCGTATATCCATCATCCGACAAATACAGTTCAGGCGCGGCCAAGGGCCGCGCCTGAAACCTTCGGCTTGAGCAGCCGAGTTGTTGCGCCACCGACTTACGGCAGATTCGTGGTCGCGCTCACCCTGTACAGGTACATCTGCACCGATGCCGGCACTTTGTCCGTGTACGTGTTCACCGACGGAGTGGCGGCGATGCCGTTGCTCAGGATGGTGAAGGTCCCCTGCATTCCGTTCGTGCTCCGGCGCAACGTGTAGTAGCGGCCGTTGACGCTGGGCCACGTGACCACGAAGTCTCCATTGTCCAACTGGTTCGCCGACTGCACCCTGAGGAACGAGACGTCGGATGTCGGATCCGTTCCGGCGATGAACTCGCTCCAGTTGTCAAACGAATCGCCATCATAGTCATCGGTCGGCCCGACATTAGGACCGCTTGTGGTACCGAAGTGATCCATCTGCCACTGCTCATACGCGCTGAGGCTGGGCCCGCCGCCGGCGCCCTCCGTGAGGCAAAGGCTGTCGAAGGCAATGACACCGCCAAAATTGTAATCCTGGGTCGGGTCATTCTGCGCATGGTTGATGACGCAAATCATTCGGCCTTTGATGTTGTCGCCAAACGGAATGGTGCTTGTCACCGCGAAGTAGTGCCACGTATCCGCAGCCAGATCCGGCGTGAACGGCGCCGATGTCGCGGTAAACTCGGGGATCAGGTTCGTCTCGTTGGCGTAGTACACCAACTGAATCTGCCCCATGGACGAGCCGTCCGTTGTGAATCGAGACGAGGACGGGGTATAGAGATAGCCGCTCGCCACATAGGAATAACCGCCGGCAGGGCCTTGCAGAAGACTGGCGTTATCCCAGAAGCAGCTCTGGTCTCCGCCTGTATCGATGGCCTTCCCATATCCCACCAAGACTTTGACCATGTCCACCTGCGTATCGGTGTTGGTCGCCGTAATGGAATACGTGCTCCAGACATTCGGCGCGAAAATCAGGTTCGGATAGACATCGAGCCTATTCGATTGGCAGGCGGACGTTTCGCCCTTCTTCCAGAACTCAATCTGGATATACGCCTCATGGCCGGATGAACTGAAGTTCGACTGCGCGAGTCCGCGGATCGAGAACTGGAACACGTTACCCTTGGACAGGTCCACATCCACGTCCTGCCCAAAGAAGCCCCAGTTGCCGTTGGTCCACGAGTAGAACGCCATGCCGTTCGTCCCGCTCTCGGCGGCCCAATCCTGCTGGCCCGCGCCATTATTATTCCCTATGAACCAATCCGTCGGCGTAGCACCGCCCGCCGCGCCAATTTCAAAACCCTTGTTCTTCAGCAGTTCCACACCCGTAGCGCGGAAATCCTGCACCATGTAGTTCAGCGGGTATGTCAGGACCAGCGACTGCAAGCCTTCCTTCTTCATTTCGCCCGTGATGAACGCGGCTTCGCCCCCGCCGAAGTAGCTCCAGCCCGGCAGGTTGTCCGACTCGGGCGGAAGGCCCGGATTCGAGGATGGATCGAGGTTGTACGCATTGCCCGGGATGCCGTCATCGAAGCCCGGGTTGAGCAGGAGACCGCAGCTGGTGCTTCCGGTGGACAGCAGAGACTGCGACAGGTCATCGAACCAGACTTCGCCGCCGAAGTCGTTGTTGGTTCCGACGACACCGAGCATCGTCCGGCCGAGGGCCGCATCTGACGGGGCAACGCCGGCAGCGGACAGCAGGGTCCATGTATCCACCACGGAGCCGGTCGTGAAGGCCGTGCTCGGGTAGGTAATGATCACGCCCCCCGTCGAATTAAGGAACTGCAGAAGAACCAGCGCTTCGAAACCGGTGCCGCGCAGAGGATTGGCCGACGGTGTGAACACGTAACCTTCTGTCTGATACTGGGCTCCGGGGATCACAGACCATGTCTGCCCGGCCAACGTCTCCGTGTAGAATATCTGCAGTGCCTTCTGGCCGCTGTGGCAGTACGTATCTTTGATTGAGCCATCGAAGCCGAAGTTCTCCCAATCATCCACGAACTGCAAGGCCGTTCCCTGGGCCGTGTATTCGAAGCCGGGGTTCCACAGCTGACCGGCTTGAGTGTTAGTCGGAGGCGTGTCGCTCACCGTCCTCAGGCTCATCTCATCAAAGTACAGAGCCCCAAGGAAGTTTGTCGGGTCTCCGAGGATGGTCGCCGCAACGCGGCCTGTGATGATGGAGCCGCTCGTGCTTGTCCAAGGAGCGCGATTGGTCACCGAGAATTTGACCCAGGTATTCGACGGACCGCCGGACACGAAATGCGCTGTCTCGGCAACAGACCGGGTTACGGTCTGCGTCACGATGATCGCGTTGGTCCCCTCGATCTCAACTTTTTCACCCGTGTCGAGGAATTCAAGCAGGAACACGCCATAGGCATCTCCGCTCATGAGGGCGGATGTCGGGTTCTGAATGTACCCTTCGAGGACGTAATTCACGCCGGTCGTCGCCACGAACTCCTGCACGAGCAGGTTGTTCGGGAACGTGATCGCGGCCGCCTGTTCCTCATTCTTGATCACCTCTCGCTGAATGAATCCGGCATTGGTTCCACCAAGCCAGGCCCAATTCGGCAGATCGTAGGTGTTCGTCAAGTTCGCTATATTGCCCGGACAGCCATCGTCAAAACCGGCATTCTTGATCAGGCTGTGCACCGGCGCATTCGACCACACGAGTGATTGGCTGGTGTCGTCCACGTAGAGCAGCCCGTTGAAGTTGGTGGCCTGACCGATCAGCCCAACCAAGGTACGGCCTTTGACGGTACCCTGCGGCGCAACACCGATGGACTCGAGCTTGGTCCACAGATCCTTCGGGCTATCCGGCGTCAAGGACGCGCTGGGATAGGACAGGAGAATTTCATCGGAAGCATCCAGGAATTGCAGGACAACGATCGCCTGTACCGGCTCGGTATTCGTCCCGAGATCGCCGCGTATCGGATTCGACGAGGGTGTCATGACATACCCCTCCGTCTGGTACTTGGCGCCCGCCGTGGCCTCCCAATCCTGACCGACCAACGTGCCCTGGTAGTAGATCTGCAGCGCGTTGTTTCCACTGCGAACCACGTCGCCCTGCAACATTCCGGCATTTCCGTATGCCATCCAGTTGTCGATGTATTCCAACGTGGTTCCGTTCGGCGAATCCTCAAAGCCCGGATTGAAGAGTGCGCCGGACTGCGTGGTCGTGAACGGGATATTCGTCTCTGTCACGCAGAACGTGTCGTAATACACCGCGCCTGCGAAGTTCGAGTCGCCCATTTCATCCCCTTGGAGGTACGCGGCCGCACGACCGACGACGGAGCCGCTGCTCGGGGCGCGACTGGTCACACAGAAATACACCCATGTGTCCGCAGGAGAATTCTTTGTGAAGCGCGACGATTCCTTGGTGGAAATCACGTTGGTGCCGCTGAGGAACTGCAGCAGAAGAACGCCGGAAGCGCCGTCCTCCAACCGTTCCGTGCTGGGGTTGAAAATGTAACCCTCCAGCATATAGGACATGCCTGTCACGGCCGGGAAGGTCTGAACCGCGAGCTGGCGAGGCCAAGTAATCGCCAGCGACTGCCCGCCGCCATGCTGGAAATTCCCCTGGACGAACCCACCGTTTGTCCCGCCGAGCCAGGTCCAGGCGTTGAAGTCGCCGTTCGATTGCAGGGTGTCCACATTGCCGGGCACGCCGTCATCGAAGCCCGGATTCGTGAGAAGGCCGCAGTACGTCGAGCCGGAGGCCTCGGTCTGCTGCGTCACGTCGTCGAAATAAACCTTACCCCCTGTCATCCCTGCGCCCAGAACACCAAGGAGCGTCCTCGCATAGGCGGTGTTGGACGGAGCGACGCCTTCCGCTCTTAGGGTCTCCCACGAGCCCACCATATTCGTCGTCAGTTTCGAGCTGGTATAGGCAATCAGCTGATTGGAGCTGGCGTCAAAGTACTCAAGAATCACGAGGGCAAAATTCGTCCCGTCCGTCGTCAGGGGATCGGAAGTCGGAATCAACGCCTTCGCGCTCGTCGAGTAGCGGTTGCCCCCCTGCGCCGGCCAATTCTGGCCCACCAGGTTTTCCTCCCACCAGATCGACAGGCTGTACTTGCCGCCCGGGGTCGCATTCGTATCCGCTAAAATTCCGCCCGCATTGCCCAATACTTCCCAGAAGGGAATTTCCAATTGATCGCCGAGCGTCTCAAAGTCCGTGTTCTTCAACGCGCCGGACATGGTGGGCTCGGTGACACAGGAGCTGACATTATCAAAGTGCACGCACCCATTCGTGGTGCGGTCGCCCCCGTGCGCATACAGCAACATCGTGCGGCCCGTGACGGTGCCGTCCGGCGCAATCATTTTCGGCGTCTTGAATTGAGTCCAGTTCGTGGGTCCGTTGATGCGAAATCGCGGCGATTCAGCGTTCTGACCGAGCTTCACGCCCGAGGCATTGTAGAACTGCATGACCAGCGCGCAATAGCCGTTCGTCGGCTTGAACATGCCCTCCGGCGACATCATGTAGACATCGGACTGGTACACTTGGCCCGGTTGCGCGTTCCAGTTCTGCTGGAGGATGCGATTAACGGTGCTGAACGCATTCACCGTTATGTAGTTCGTACCATCCTGAGCGCCATTGGGATTGACCACGACTTCGCCATTCTGGGCCAAGCCGGACCAATTGGAAATCCCGGACCAGCCCTGCGAGGGGTTGGCTATCTCGAAGCTGTGGTTCAGGAGCAGATTATTACTCTGTGCGAGTGCGGGACCCGCGCACAGCATGAGAACGCTCAAGGCGAGAAGCAGCGATACACGGATGTTCCCGCGACTGCAACCGAACAGGCGCGAGACCGTTCCCACGGACGAATTGAAGAATACATCTCTCATTGCTTGGACTCCTACGTTTTGGATTAACCCCGTGAACGCATTAAATGCCCTGCGACGAATACACCATACTAGATGGCTACTAGATGTCTTATTAAAAGGCAAGCGATTTTATGTGTTATTTGACAAAAGGATCAAATTTTGGGCAGAATTCGCCCATCTCCTTCAACGACGGGTAACGGGGACATATCAGGCCTATATTACCGGATTACAGCAACGATCTCATCGCGGCAGGCGCCGAGAACAGATCGACTCCTCAACCCCTTTTAAATGAAGGGGTTACAAAAAAACATGCCGAATGCGAGAAGGTCTAGTATCTGTAATGATCGGGCTTGTAGGGCCCGTTCACCGGCACGCCAAGATAGTCGGCCTGGCGCTTTGAAAGCCGGTCCAGTTTCACACCGAGTTTCTTGAGGTGCAGACGCGCCACCATCTCGTCGAGCTTCTTCGGCAACGTATACACTCCAACGGGGTACTTGCCGGCCTTCGAGTAAAGCTCGATCTGCGCAAGCGTCTGGTTTGAGAAGCTGTTCGACATCACGAAACTTGGATGACCGGTCGCACAGCCCAGGTTCACCAGGCGGCCCTCGGCCAGAAGAATGATCCGCCGTTGGCTCGGGAAGGTGACCACGTGGACCTGGGGCTTGATCTCCATCCACTTGTATTTCTGGATTTTCTCAATCTGGATCTCGCTGTCGAAGTGGCCGATATTACATACGATCGCGAGGTCTTTCATCTGAAGCATGTGCTTCTCGGTGATGACGTCACAACAGCCGGTCGTCGTGACAAAGATGTCGCCGATCTTACAGGCTTCGTCCATGGTCATCACTTCGTAGCCTTCCATCGCGGCCTGCAAGGCGCAGATCGGATCGATCTCGGTGATTATGACGCGGGCGCACTGGCCACGGAGCGACTGGGCGCTCCCCTTGCCCACATCGCCGAACCCGGCGACGACCGCGACCTTGCCGGAGATCATGACATCCGTCGCGCGCATGATGCCGTCCACGAGCGAGTGGCGGCAGCCATAGATGTTGTCGAACTTCGACTTCGTGACGGAGTCGTTGACGTTGAACGCGGGAAAGAGCAACTCGCCCTTCTCCTGCATCTTGTACAGACGGTGCACGCCGGTGGTCGTTTCCTCGCTGACGCCGCGGATGTGTTTCGCGATGCGGCTGAACCGATGCGGGTCGCGCTTCAATGCCTTCTTCAACTGCGCGAGCAGGACCTTCTCTTCGTGGCTGCCGGGCTTGCGATTAAGAATCGAAGGATCTGTTTCGGCCTTGCATCCGAGATGCACGAACAGCGTCGCGTCGCCGCCGTCGTCGAGAATCATGTTCGGGCCGGCGCCGTTGCCCCAGTCGAGGATGCGGTCCGTGTACTCCCAGTATTGCTCGAGCGACTCGCCCTTGACGGCGAAGACGGGCGTTCCGGCGGCGGCGATCGCGGCCGCGGCATGATCCTGCGTGGAGAAAATGTTACAGCTCGCCCAGCGAACCTTCGCTCCAAGCGCCTGGAGCGTCTCAATGAGGACCGCGGTCTGGATGGTCATGTGGAGAGAACCGGCAATCCGGGCGCCCTTGAGCGGCTGAGCCTTGCGGTATTGCTCCCGAATCGCCATGAGGCCGGGCATTTCGCGTTCGGCCAGCTCGATTTCCTTCCGGCCGAAATCCGCGAGTTTCAGATCCTTCACAATGTAATCTTTGAACTTCATGGTCATCTCCTGAGTTACCGAGAGCGGAGAACATAAAGGAGGAGACGTAAAAAGACAATACCGACCGCTTGACCCTGGGAACTTGAAACGTGGTATCCGGAACTAAAACCGATGCGCCGCATCCTTGATGCACCGGCTTTCATCCGTCTCCGTTTCATCGCCCGACTGGCGCGCGATGTTGATCAGTATGCCGATCATGGCCAGGGACACCACCAGGCTGGATCCGCCGAAACTGATGAACGGAAGCGGCAACCCCTTCGTGGGCAGACTGCCGGTGACCACGCCGATGTTGATGGCGGCCTGAACGACAATCATCATCGTCAATCCGAATCCCAGCAGTTTCCCGAACTGGTCCTGCGCCCGGAAGCTGATGCGAGTGCCGCAGATGAACACGCCGATGAACAGAACGACGACCGAAAGGGACGCGGTCAGCCCCAATTCCTCGCCGAGAATCGCGAAGATAAAGTCGGTATGCGCTTCCGGCAGGTAGAAATGTTTCTGGAGGCTCTGTCCGAGGCCCACCCCGCCCCCGCCCCCGACAACGAACGCGTAGATGGCATTCAGGAGCTGAAAGGCCTCGTCCTTCGCGTACTTTTCGGGATTCAGGAAGGCCGTGACGCGCCGCATGCGTTCCGCGTCCTGCATGATCGCCAGCGTAAATCCGCACAGCCCGGCTGCGGCGGCCACAACCAGGTAGCTGATGCGGCTTCCCCCGACAAACATCAGCGTCATGCCGACCACGCCGACCAACATCGTGGTTCCGAAATCCGGCTCGATAAAGATCAACCCCAGGATCACCGCCAGTCCGCCCAGGGGAATCACCAGACCCCGCACCAACTCCTTTGCATACCGTTGCACGCGCGACATCCACCACGCGAGGAAGATGACGGTGGCGAGTTTCGCCAGCTCCGACGGCTGGAAGTTCGCGGAGCCGAAACGCAGCCATCGACTGCTGCCCTTGATGTTGAGCCCGACACCGGGAATCAACACCATCACCAGAAGAACCACGGAAAAGAAAGCGAGCGGAAGAGCCAGCGGCTTCCAGTAATGGTAGTCGATATTGGAGGTCAGGAAGGCGGCCACGAAACCCACAACGAGCCACAAAAGCTGGCGCTTAAGAAAGTAGTTGGGATCCTTGAACAACTGATCGCCCTGGATGCTGCTGGTGCTCGCCAGCATGACCACGCCCAGGGTGATCAGGACGAGGACCATCGTCACCAAGATGCTTGCAGTCTTCCACATGGCCCGCCTAGACAAATCAGGCCCCGACTGCTCGGGGCCTGATAAGAACCTGCAACCCTGCGCCTACAGCGTCGACGGGATCTTGAGCTTCATGCCCGGCTTGAGAGCCGTGGCGTCCGTGACGCCATTCATCGCCATGATGTCTTCCTTGCGAACGATGAACAGCTTCGCAATCGAGTCCAGCGTATCGCCATCCTGCACCGTGTAGTCCAGCGGCTGGCCCTGCGAGACCGGGACGGACGCTTCCACCGCGGGCAGCGAGGGCGCCAGCGCGGGAATCGCGGGATCCGGCTGAATACTGGACGGCGTGATCGGCTCCTGCATCGGCAACATCGGTTCGGCCGCCGGGACCGGCACGGGGGCGGCGGGCTCCACGGCCGGGGCTGACGGGACAACCGCCGCCGCGCCGGGAATCACGAGCTTCTGTCCGACAAGAATCTTGTCGCCCTTGATCTTGGGATTCGCGGCCCGCAGGGCGGATACCTTCACATGCTGCTTCGAGGCAATCTTCGACAGGCTGTCGCCGGACTGAACCACATACGTTGAACCGCCGACCGCGGAACCCGATTCGGTTCCGGCCGAGGCCTTCGGTTTTGCCTTGGCCTTGGGCTTGGCCGGCGCGGAGACCGCGCTCTTCCCGGTGGCGTAATCCGGAAGGACCAGCTTCTGCCCGACGCGAATCTTGTTCGGGTCCTTGATGTTGTTCAGCGCGGCAATTTCGCGACTGCTCACTCCGCAACGGCTGGCGATCTTGGACAGGGAATCCCCGTTCTGCACCACGTAGGTCTTCGCCTCGCTCGGCACTTCCATCGCCGGGGCCGGTTCAACCGCAACGGGAGGATGGAAGACGGGCTTGAACTCAGGAGTCTTCTGCGTCTCCTGTTTCGGAGGCATGACCGGCGCCGGCGGAGGCTCAACCATCACGGGTTTCTTGGTGCCGCATCCCTGGATAAACATGACAGACCCAATGGCGACGGCATGCACGGCAACAACAACAGCAACAAGGACCGGCGTTCTCATGATGAAGTATCTCCTTTCCGAAGCGGGCTCAGCCAGTTGCGTCCACGAGAATTGATCGTTCATTTTGCTTCCTCCTCAGCCAGGTCTTGAACGAGCCTTGCGAACACATCCCCTCGCTCCTCAAAGTTCCGAAACTGATCGAAACTCGCGGTGGCTGGAGATAATAGGACCGTTTCGCCGGCACGCGCATCGTTCCACGCTTTTGCGACCGCTTTCTCAATCGTGCCGCATCGATAACAAGGAACGATATCGGACCAAGCCGAGGCCATTTCCTCTAACGCTTGGCCGATAAGGTAAACCCCGACGACTTTCTGTGCCAGCAATTCTTTCACAAAACTGAAATCTTTTTCCTTGACGAGACCGCCGGCGATGAGGCGCGTTTTCCCCGGCAACATGCGCAGGGCGGCGGCCATGGCGGACAAGTTCGTGGCCTTGGAATCGTCGATGAATTCGATGCCGCCGATTTCCCGCACCCGTTGCATCCGGTGCGGCAGCGGGTGAAAGACGTTTGCCGCTTTAACCACGCACTCCGGATCGAATCCGCAGATCTCGATTCCCGCGATCACGGCCGCTGCGGCGAGCCCCAGCACGTCGTTTCCGAAATGCGTTCCTGCGAGATCGGCCTTGCACTGCCTGCCGTGAAACACCTTCCCGTCCGCGTACCGGTAGTCCGCGGTCGAGGATGAACCGAACGAAATCCACCGGCCTTTCCCTTTCGAAAGCGGTCTGATCATTCCCAGCAGAGGCTCGTGCACAATGCAGGCGTTCTTGTCGAAGGAGTTCGAAAACACCTTCGCCTTGAGCGCGGTATACGTCGCCATGTCGCCATGGCGATCCAGGTGGTTGGGATGGATATTCAGCAGGATGGCGACATCGGGGCAAAACTCCGTTGCGGTTTCCATTTGGAATGTGCTGACCTCGAGCACAATCCAGGGGACGCCGGGCTGTTCAAGGACAACCTTTGAAACGGCGGGCCCATAGTTGCCTGCCGGCACCGCGGCCTGGCCGGCCTGCTGAAGGGCTTCGGCGAACAGCTTCACGGCCGTGCTTTTTCCGTTGGATCCGGTGACCGCCGCCGCGCGCCCGCGCCGCCGGCTCCAGCCGAGTTCAAGCTCGGGGATCACCTTCACGCCTCTTCGCTTCATCTCGCCGATCCACGGAGAGGTGACCGGCACGCCGGGACTGACCACGCATAAATCGAACGGCGTCGCCGGAATCTCGGCTTCCCGCAGAAGCACCTTGGCGCCCTTCTCCTCCAATCCACGCGCCTGCGCGCGAAGATCGTCCGTCAACGCGCGGTCGATCACGGTGACGGCGGCCCCCTCGCTCAACAGCAGCGAGGCCGCCGCCACGCCGCTGCCGCCCAGGCCGAGGACGAGAGCATGTTGATGTGGTTTCATGATTAAAGGCCGATGATGGACGAGCCCTGGTTGATGGACGTTCTTCTCGCCTCCATCCACCATTCCCCATCCATCATGGCTCCATCTCCTACCGAATCTTCAACGTCGCCACGCCGATCAGCGCAAAAATGATGCCGAGAATCCAGAAGCGGATCGTGATCATCGTCTCGATGACCTTGACGTCGCGCCCCTCCCTCTCGGCCTGCTCTTTCTCGACAAACTCGAAATGATGGTGAAGCGGGGCGCACTTGAAAATTCGCTTGCCGCCGGTCAGCTTGAAATAGGCCACCTGCATCAGCACGCTCAGGGCCTCCATCACGAAGACGCCGCCGACGATGATGAGGACCAGTTCCTGCTTGATCAGGATCGCGACCATCGCGATGGCGCCGCCCAGCGCCAGGCTGCCGGTGTCGCCCATGAACACCTTCGCGGGATGGCAGTTGAACCACAGGAAGCCCAGGCCGGCGCCCAGCAGGCAGCCGCAGAACACCGCCAGTTCTCCGCTCCCGGCGATGTAGGGAACCTGCAGGTACTGGGCAAAGCGCATATGACCCGCGACGTAGGCCATGGCCAGGTAGGCAGCGGCCACCGAATTGCTGCAACCGATCGCCAGGCCGTCCAGGCCATCGGTCAGGTTCACGGCATTCGTCGAACCGACCATCACAAGCAGGACGAAAACGAACGTGAACAGAAGTCCCATGTCGCGGATCACCGGATCCTTGAAGAACGGAACCATCAGCTCCTTCGTGTGCTGGCTGGTGGTCGGCCATGTGAGCAGGATCAAAAGAACGACAACCGCCCACGCGCTCTGCAGGATCAGCTTGCTGCGCGCGCTCAATCCCTGGGACTGCTTGCGCGCGATCTTGAGATAGTCGTCCCGGAAGCCGACCCCGCCCATGAACAGCATTGTGGCCAGCGTCAGCAGGACGTACCCGTTCGTCGGCACGGCCCAGAGCAGCGTCGAAACGAGCACCGACGCAATGATGAGCAGTCCGCCCATCGTCGGAGTGCCGGCCTTCCGGTTGTGGAAGAAATCCAGCGCAGGCGCATCGCCCTTCCGCACGTACTGGCCGATCTTGAACTCGCGGAGCTTCCGGATCATCCACGGACCAATGACAATACTGATGAGAAACGCGGTGCCGGCGCCGGCCAGGGCGCGCACGGTGATGTAGCGGAACACCCGAAGCGGGGTGATCCAGTCGCTAAGCAAGTGAAGGTAGTAAAGCATTTTCAGTTCCTCTCAAACCGGGAGTATGGGAGTGTTGAAGCAATGGAGGAATGAACGAAGGTCTTCACTCCACTACTCCATCACGCCTTGAGTCCAATCTTCCAGAACCTTCTCCAGTTGTTCGCCGCGGGACGCCTTCAGCAGAACGGCGTCGCCCGCGGACGTGTTCTCTTGTAAAACGCGCGCGGCGGCCGCATGATCCTCGCACCGGATCACGCTTCCGCGAAACCCGCCCGCCGTCTCGACGCCCTCGGCAATCAAACTTCCCAACGGACCCACCACGATCAGGCCCGCCCAATCGCCCTTCGCGATCTCCCGGCCGAGCGCCGCGTGTTCGTCCTTTTCCGACGCGCCCAACTCGCGCATGCCGCCAAGCACTAGCCACCGGCAACCCTTGACCGGCGTCTGAACGAACGCGCCGAGGGCCGCCCGCATGCTCATCGGGTTCGCGTTGTACGCGTCGTTGATGACGCGGACTCCCGCGACGGTCATCCGGTTCCATCGCAGGGGCAGAGGCGTATATCGTTCCAGGGCGGATTTCAAATCCTCCCACGACACGCCCAGGCCGCGGCCGACCGCGATCGCGAACAATGCGTCCTTCAGGACATGATCGCCCGGGAGCGGGACGGTCAACTCCATGTGTTCGCCGGTCGCGCTCTCCAGCACGCTGAACAGGCCGTCGCCCGCGGAGAGCACGCGCCCGTGATAGTCCGCTCCGCCCGACATCACCGCCGTGGTCACCACCGGGCACGGCGCGGCCTCCTTCAGAATCTCGAAGTACGTGTCGTCGCGGCTCACCACGGCCCGGCCGTTCTTCGGCAGGCAGCGGAGCACGGCGGCCTTCTCGCGCGCGATGTCTTCGACCGACGTGAAGAACTCCAGGTGTACCGGCCCTACATTCGTGATCACGCCCCAGGACGGGCGGAGGATCCGGCAGAGCGGCTCGATTTCGCCCGGATGGTTCATGCCGACCTCGTAGACGCCGAACTCCTCCTGCGGGTCCATCGCGAGCAGGCTCAGGGGCAAGCCGATGTCGTTGTTCCAGTTGCCCCGCGTCCTCGCCGTCGGCGCGCGCATTTGCAGAACATCCGCGATCATCTCCTTGACCGTCGTTTTGCCGACGCTGCCGGTCACCGCGACAAATTCCGCGTCCAGCGTGGCGCGGTACCCCGCCGCGATGTTTCCGAGGGCCTGGAGCGTGTCCTTCACGCACAAAAGCGGTTCGTCCCCGGAGTATTGCGCGGCAAACGTCTCGGCAACAACCGCCGCGGATGCGCCGCGGACAAAGGCCTGCGAGACAAAGTCGTGTCCGTCGTGGTTCGCGCCGCGGATCGCAACATAGAGCTGGCCCGGCTGGATCGTGCGGGTATCAATGGAAACACCCTGGACAGCGGAGGACTCGCGGGCTTTCCATTGTCCGCCGCTCCACGTCACCAGGTCTCTGGCTGAAAATACCGGCATGAGCGTTCCCACGACTCTCCCGCGACGATCTCATCACGGACCCGGACCGGATCATGCCCCTGAAAACAGGTCGCAGACTTCCAGCTCCGCATGAACTTCGGCGAGGCACACGGGGCAGTAGCTGTGCGAGTATACCGGTGCCTCGGAGTCGTCCTGATTCACGTGCTCCCACTTATCATTCACACGCACGCGATGGCACTTGCAGCATTTAATAACCACTTCGCAACATGACATGGTTACACCTCCGTTTTGTGACAGCCTATACACGGTCCAGTTGACGCCTCACCGCGTCGCGATCGTCGAACGGCACGACCGTATTCGCGAATTCCTGCACCCGCTCATGCCCCTTCCCCGCGACAAGCACCATGTCGCCGGGGCGGGCCCGCGAAAGGGCCTTCGCGATCGCCTTTTCCCGATCCACTTCCACCTCGAAGTTTCCGGCGGCGCCGAAGCCGGCGGCGATCTCGGCGATAATCGCCGCGGGGTCCTCGCCGCGCGGATTGTCGCTGGTCACAACGCTGTAATCCGCGAGTCTCGCCGCCGCGGCGCCCATGAGCGGACGCTTGCCGCGATCCCGGTTTCCGCCGCAGCCGAACACCACGAGCAAGCGTTTCGGCGCGATCTCGCGCAAGGTGCGAAGCACGTTGGCCAGGGCATCCGGGGTGTGCGCATAATCGACAAAGACGGAGAGGCCGCGGTCGTTCGGGACCGGCTCCAGGCGGCCGGGCACGGAACGTATTTCCGAGAGGACTTCCGCCATCTCCTTCGGGTCCACGCCCAATGCGCCGCAGGCGCCAATCGCCGCCAGCGCGTTGCTGACATTGAAGCGGCCCAGCAGTTTCAGGTTAACGCGCCCTTTTCCCCACGGCGTCGTAAAATCAAACGCGGACCCTTCGGCGGTCACCTCGAACTCCTCGGCCCGGACCATCGCCCCGGGATGCGTCCCGAAGGTGATCAGCCGCGCGCTGAAGCCGCCGGTGTTCGCCAACTGCATGCCCCACGGATCGTCGATGTTGATGACCGCGGCCGCCGTTTTCTCCATCTGGCCGAGTCCGCGGAACAGAAGGGATTTCGCGCCGAAATATTGCTCGAGCGTCTTGTGGTAGTCGAGGTGATCCTGCGTCAGGTTCATAAACACGCCGACATCGTAGTCGATGCCCCACACGCGCTTCTGATCGAGCCCGTGCGACGACACCTCCATGACCGCGCTTTTGCATCCGGCGCGCAGCATCTGGTCGAGCATGAACTGAAGGTCCGGCGCTTCCGGTGTCGTGCGCGACGCCGGGATCGAGCGTTCGCCGATCTCGTAGCGGATGGTGCCGATCAGGCCCGGCGCCCGGCCGGCGGCCTTCAGAATGTCCCGGCACATGAACGCGGTGGTGGACTTGCCGTTGGTGCCGGTAATCCCGATCATCTGGAGACTTTGCGACGGCCCGCCGTAAAAAGCGCACGCGATTTCCGCCAGCGCGCGGCGCGGATCCTCGACGTCAATCGCGGTGACATCCCGGCGTCCGATCTTCCCGGACTGGCTGACCACGGCCACCGCGCCGCGATCAACGGCGTCGCCGATGAAATCGTGACCCTCGCGCTGATGGCCATGCAGGGCCACGAACAGGTAGCCCGGCTTGACCTGCCGCGAGTCGTACGCGATGCCCTCGATCTCGAGGCTCTGCGGGCCGCGGATCGTCAGCGGCTGTATCACCTTCGATATATATTCCAGTCTCATCGTTTCACAGCAAAGCTGTCCGAGGATCACGGCAACTTCTCCTCAAAACCGATTTCCGACTTTTACCGACCGCCTGACGACGCATCCTTATCCAGTTTGGCGACACGGGTTTCCGAAACGACCGGCGGAATATCCAGGTATCGCACGGCCTGTTCGGCGATTTCACGAAAGACCGGGGCCGACACCAATCCGCCGGTGTGCAACGGCTGAGGTTCATCCACGGTCACGATGATGGCCAGTTCCGGGTTCTCCGCGGGCAAAAAGCCCATGAACGAAGCCACGTTGGCCGAATCCGAGTAGCCGCCGGCAACCGCCTTCTGCGCCGTCCCCGTTTTGCCGGCCACCGTGTAGCCCGCCACGCGCGCTTTCGTCCCGGTGCCCCCTTCCTCGGTCACACGGCTCAGCAGCTTCTGCATCAGCCGCGCGGTGTCTTCCCGGATCGGGCGCGACACCACCTCCGGCGCAAACTCCATGACCGTCCGGCCCTGGTTGTCCACCATGCGCTGGATGATCGTGGGCTTCATCAGAAACCCGTTGTTCGCGATCGCGCACAGCATGTTCAACATCTGGATGGATGTGACGCTCACGCCCTGCCCGATCGAGATCCGCGAGATACTGATCGGGCTCCACTTCGAACGGTTGTGCAGGATGCCCACTTCCTCGCCGGGCAGTTCGATCCCCGTGATGCGACCGATTCCGAAATCGCGCAGGTACTTCTCGAACCGCCGCTCGCCGAGCGTCAAGGCCACCTTCGCCGAGCCGATGTTGCTCGACTTCTTCAGGATGTCCGCGACGGACAGCCGTCCGTACGGGTGATAGTCCCTCAGCGGCCGTCCGCGGAAGCCCCACAGCCCGTTCTCGCAATCATACACATCCTCGGGCTCGACCGTCCCCTCGTTCAACGCCGCGGCAATGACGGCCACCTTGAAGATCGACCCGGGTTCGTACACATAGCCGATCGGGCGGTTCAGCATCCGGTCTGGCTGCGTCGTCCGATACAGGTTCGGATCGTAGGCCGGCCGCGAGGCCATCGCCAGAATCTCGCCGGTCTTCACGCGCTCGACGATCGCCCAGGCGCCCTTGGCCCGGTGCTTCTCCAGCGCGCCATCGAGCGCCTTCTCCACGATGTACTGAAGATTCTGGTCCACCGTGAGATACACGTCCACGCCCGGCCGCGGCTCGATGTCCAAGCTCCGCCGCCGGTACACCTCGCGGCTCTTGCCGTCTTTCTCGCTGATCCGCAGGCCCGAATGTCCGCGCAGGTACGAATCGAACCGCTGTTCGATGCCGGCGCTGCCCACGTTCTCCAGGTTGGCGAACCCGATCACGTGACAGAACATCGAGCCCTTCGGGTAGTAGCGAGCCGACGCGTCCTCGAAGAAAACGCCCTTGAGCTGCATGCGCTTGATCTGGTCTGCCGTATCCTCCTGCACGAATTTCTTGAGACACTCGTAACGGCGGTTCGGCCGGTTCAGCCGGGTGAACACCATCGCGGGATCGAGCTGGAGAAGGCGCGCGAGTTGCGCACCCACCGCCTTGACCTGCCCGTTTGAATTGATCACCGCGGGATCGACACAGACGTTCTTCACAGCCATGTCGAGCGCCAGGATGTTGCCGTGACAATCGTAGATGCGGCCGCGTCCGGCGGGCTTCTCCTGAACGTCGGTCCGAATCTGCTCCACGCGCGAGCGCAGTTGCTCCTTCGGCCCCAGGTGCAGGACCAGAAGACGCGCCCCCAACCCCACCCATGCCGTCACCAGCACGAGCACAACCAGCACCATGCGCCCCATGTAACTTCGATCAGTCATGTACAACAGTTCCGGCACGCTGAACATACTCGCGCCGTTCCACTGAAGCCCGCATCGATGCGGATTCGCTGGAACGATACCGGAGACGGACCACACGGCTCTCTTCGGGGTAATCCATCGTGAGATTGTTGTGGCGCAGCATCGCCAGGATGTTGCCGGGCGACTTCATGTTCGACCACTTGTACTCTTCGTTGATCACGCGCTTGTGGATCTCGACCTTTTTCTCCTCGAGGCTCTTGATCTGCCTGCCGAGCGAATCACAGCGCCCGCAAAGCCACAGGTATCCCAGGGAAATCACGGCCACCGCTCCGAGAATCGCCGCGAAGGGAGCGGGGAAAATGAAGCCGTCGGAATCCTTTTTGCGGTTCTTCTTATGTCGCGCCATAATTCAAGCCACCCTTTCCACAACACGTAGTTTCGCGGAGCGAGCCCGCGGGTTTTCAGTCAATTCCTCGTTCAAAGCCGTCACCGGTTTTCGCGTGATCCGGCGCACGGCCGGCCGTTCGCCGACCCAATGCCGTCCGCCGGCCGGCAGAGACTCCCATCGGCCGGCATGCCCCGCAAACTTCCGCTTCACGACCCGATCTTCCAGACTGTGAAACGAAATCACCGCGACGCGCCCGCCCGGCGCCACCAGGTTCAACGCCGCGTCCAGTCCCCTCTCCAGGCTCTCCAATTCGCTGTTCACGGCCATCCGCAACGCCTGGAACGTCCGGGTCGCGGGGTGAATCCTGCCGCGCCGCCCGCCCATCGTCCCCGAAACAATCTCCGCCAGTTGCGCCGTCGTCTCGATCGGCCGCCGCACCCGCTCTTCGCAAATCCGCTTCGCAATCCGCCGCGACGCCGTTTCCTCGCCGAGCCGCCAAAGCAGATCGGCCAGGGCCTGTTCGCCGGTTTCGTTCACGAGTTTGGCGGCGGTCAGTTCCTGCGAACGATCCATGCGCATGTCGAGCGGGCCATCCTGAAGGAAACTGAAGCCGCGCTCCGGGGAATCCACCTGATCGGAGGACATCCCGAGATCGAGTAGAACTCCGTCTACATCCTTCAGATCATGGCGCTCTGCCATCGCCATCATGTCGGCAAAGTCTCCCTGCTCAAGCACGCACCCTGATCCCCACTTCGAAAGCTTTTCCGCGGTCCGGGCCAGCGCGGCGGCATCCCGATCGATTCCCAGCAGTTTCCCCCCGGCGCCCGCCTTCTCCATCATCGCCGAGGCATGCCCCCCCGCCCCCACCGTCCCATCGATGTACCGCCCCCCCGGCTTGACCCCCATCAGCTCTATAACCTCTTTGAGCAAAACGGGTTGATGCATTTCCACTCTCCACACTCCCCGGCCGCGCGTCCGGTCATTGCGGAGTACGACCGGTCCACTAACTCAGAATTCCGTCTCCCCGCCGCGTCCACAGACCGGAGAAATCGCGGGGCAGCGACCGCAGGGTCCCGCAGTGCTCCGAGGGCTCCGGCGAGGTCAACTGGTACCGCAGATTCTTGTTCCGGAGCGGCAGGGCCAGGCGCCGGCACTCGTCGCGCCCGTCATATAAGGAACCGTTGACGTGAAGAAACTTGGCGATGGCGAGCATGCTCATGCGTTTTCCTTTCTTGGGCTCCTCGACGCGAGGCTCGGCAACCCGCTTCTTCTCGGGCACGGCGGGGGACTGGACCTCAACGCGCGTTTCCGCGGTTTGAATGAAATGCTTTGTTTCGTCGCTCCAGAGTTCCGTCTGAATTCCTTTTGCCATGCTCCGGCTCCGTGTCCCCCCGTTGTGATCCTCCCACCACGGGGCCTCGCCGGCGCCCGCGAGATCATCGGACAGACCGAGGAGTTGCATCCCGATCTGCGTTAGAAACCCACGTACTTGGCCGCTTCCCCGAGTTGGGGTTGGTCCAGGGACCCAGTCTCTTCTTTCCATCTGTCAGGACTCCATAGTTCGAACCCGTCAAAGGTTCCGACCAAAACCACCTGATTCACCAACTCCGCGTACTGCAACAGTTCGTCCTTGATGCGTATGCGTCCCTGGGTGTCCCAGGGAACCAGATCGGCGCGAGAGGCGAGCGTGCGAGCGAACTGTCGCCCTTTTTCGTCGGCGATGGAGAGATTGCGGAGTTTCTCCAACCGACGGTTCATTTCACGGGCAGGGTAAACGCACAGGCACTTGTCGTTGACTCCAGGGAGAACGAACAGACCTCTCGGCACACCCACCAACTCGCGCCAATCTGAGGGGATAGTCAGCCTCTTTTTGGAGTCCAGGGAATGGGTGTACGTATTGACGAATACGCCTTGCCCAGCCATCTCACTCGCTCCACCTATGGTCCCGTCCTCCACTAGACTTTCCTCCTGACACATCTTTAAACACTTTGCCCCACAATCTGTCAACAGCTTTTCAACATTTTTTTCTTTTAAAAAGGCCCGCGAATTTGCGATTCTCCGCGCCAGACAAGGGATTTCTTAAAGACTTGTTAACAGGGTGCCGAGGTTTTACGGAGTGCGGGTTGAATCCGCTGAATCCCCCACCGCTGCCCACCGTCACAAATACACAACCCACAAAGGAGTCCGATCATGGAAAGCGGTCGTGTTCTTCGCAACTCACAGATCATCATTCTCGGCGTCTGCATCGCGTTCGCCACCGTCGCCTCGAGCGTCATCCTCTCCCGCGGATTCATGAAGCTCATGAAGTTCACCAAGGAGGTCATCAGCGTCACCGGCTCCGCGAACCAACTCATCACGAGCGATCTGGCCACGTGGGACATCTCGTTCGCACGGCGGAGCACGGACCTGACGGCGGCGTATCAGGATTTGCAGAAGGATCTCGACCGCGTGAAGGCGTACCTGCGCTCGAAGGGAATCGCCGACAGCGAGATGGTCGTCTCGCAGGCCTACACCGTCACTCTCTACAAGAAGAATAGCGACGGCTACGACACGAACGAGATCGAGGGCTACCGGCTCTCGCAGAGCGTCACCCTCCGCTCGCCGGACGTCGACAAGATCACCGCGCTCTCGCGCGAATCCACCGAGCTGATCCACGAAGGCATCGCCGTCAACTCGTCCGCGCCGCGATATTTCTACACGAAGCTCGACGAACTCAAGGTCGAGATGCTCGCGCGCGCGACGGAAAACGCGAAGCAGCGCGCGGCCGGCATGGCGAAATCCACCGGCAGCCGGATCGGCGCCATCCGATCCGCAAAGATGGGCGTATTCCAGATCACGCCGCCGACTTCGACCGATGTCTCCGACTACGGCGAGAACGACACCTCCTCGCTCGAGAAAAAAGTCATGGCCGTCGTCGCCGTCACCTTCGCGATCGAGTAGAAAGGCGAACCGCGAAAGACACGCCGCCCGCGAAAATCAGGCCGGATTTTCTTCCGTTTTCGTGCCATTCGTGTATTTCGTGGTTAACTTTTTCAGATAGGAGATGAAATGAAAGACATCCGCGTACAGAACCTTGCGAAGATCCTCGTCCGGTACAGCGTCCGCGCAAAAAGCCGCGAGCTCATCGCCGTGGACGGCGTCGCGCCGGGCGAGCCGCTGATGCGGGCCGTGTACGAGGAATTGATCCGGGCCGGCGCGTTCCCCGTCACCCGCATGGCCCTCAGCGAAGCGTCCGAGATTTTCTTCAAGCTCGGCAAGCCGCACCACTTCACGAGCCTCACGCCGCTCCAGCGCGCGATGGCCGACCATCTCGACGGCTCGATCTACATCGACTCCAGCCCGAACACACGCGCGCTCTCGGCCATCGACCCGAAGAAGCAGGCGCTCTATTCCCGCACGACGAAGCCGCTGCGCGAAAAAATGATGAAGAAGAAGTGGTGCCTGACCCTTTTCCCCACCCAGGCCTACGCGCAGGACGCGGAAATGAGCCTGTCCGACTTCGAGGATTTCGTCTATACGGCGACGTTCGCCGACACGAAGAATCCGGTTGCGGCCTGGCAGGCGCTCTCCAGGAAGCAGGAGCGGCTGATCCGCAAACTGCGCGGCGCGTGCCAGGTCCGGATTGTCGGCCCGGAAACCGATCTCTCGTTCTCCGTGAAGGGCCGCGTGTTCATCAACTCCGCCGGCCGCCACAACATGCCATGCGGCGAAATCTTCACCGGCCCGGTTGAGAACACCGCCGAAGGATTCATCCAGTACTCCTACCCCGTCTGCCACGCCGGCCGCGAGGTGGACGGCATCCGGCTCGTGTTCCGCAAAGGCAAGGTCGTGGAAGCGACCGCCGAGAAGAATGGGAAATTCCTGAACGCGATGCTCGATATGGACGACGGCGCGCGGCGGCTCGGCGAGTTCGGCATCGGCACGAACTACGGCATCCAGAAGTTCATCAAGAACATCCTGTTCGACGAGAAGATCGGCGGCAGCATCCACCTCGCCCTCGGCCAATCCTATTCCGAAACCGGCGGCATCAACCGGTCCGCCCTGCATTGGGACATGATCAAGGACCTTCGCCAAGGCGGCGCAATCTACATCGACGGCAAAGTGTTCCAGAAAGACGGAAAGTTCGTGTCCTGAATTCGGCCCGCAGATGACACGGATGGGCGAGGGATTCGCGTCGGCGGCGGAAGGAACCCTATCGGACTTTCCGCCCCATAAAGCGGTTCACTTCACCACCGCGCCGCTGGAAAGATCGCCGTCGATGCCGACGAGGCGGAGCGACTCGCCCTTCGACGCGGCCAACAGCATGCCCTGCGACTCCACGCCGCGAATCGTCGCGGGCTTGAGATTGGCAACGATGACCACGGTCCGCCCGACGAGATCCTCCGGCTCGTAGTAGAGCGCGATACCCGCGACAATCTGCCGCTTCTCCTCGCCCATCATCACCTGAAGCTTCAGGAGCTTCGTCGCGCCCTCAATTTTTTCGGCGGCGACCACGCGCGCGGTGCGCAACTGGACCTTGGAAAAATCGCTGTAGTCAATGAGTTCCGCCGCTCCGACCGGCGTTTCAGCCTTCGCCGCCGGAGCCGGCTTCGGCTTGGCCGGCTGCACGCTCAGTTCCAGTTGCTCGCCCGGCTTCGGATCTTCCGCGGCGATGCGCGGGAACAACCCGCCGATTTCCGCGATCGGCGTGCCGGCCGCAAGAACTCCCCACTCGCGCAACTGCGCCTGGTCCGGCTTCGGCTTCCGGATACCCAGCGCCTTCCGGAGTTCGGACATCTTGTCGGGCATGACGGGGAAAAGCAGTGCGGACGCGACACGGAGAGCTTCCGCGGCCGTGTACAGCGTCGCCCTCAGCGGCGCCTTGTCCTCCTGCTTCGCCAGCGTCCAAGGCTGCTTGATTTCGAGGTATCGGTTGATACCGCGGACCGCCGCGATCACCTGCCCCAGCCCCTCGCTGATCCGCATATCGTCCACGGCCTTTTCCATGCCCTGGACGGCATCCTGAATCGCGTCCCACAAAGCCTTCTCGTCGGCGCCTGAAAGAGCGTTCGCGGGCGGCTCCGGAATTTTTCCGCCGCAGTACCGGACCGTCATGTTCAGAACGCGGCTGAGCAGGTTGCCGAGATCGTTTGCGAGATCGGCGTTGTAACGCCGCACGAACGCGTCTTCCGAAAAGTTCGCGTCCTGGCCGAGCGTCATCTCCGCCGTCACGAAATAGCGGAACGCGTCCACCCCGTACGTCCCGATCATGTCCATCGGGTTAATCACGTTGCCGAGCGACTTGCTCATCTTGCTCTCGCCGATCAGCCACCAGCCGTGGGCGAAAATCGTCTCCGGCATTTCGACGCCCATCGCCTTGAGCATCGTCGGCCAGTACACCGTGTGCGTGGTCAGGATGTCCTTGCCGATCAGGTGGTACGACGCCGGCCACCACTTCTTGAACTTCAGATCGTCGCTCCCGTAGCCCACGGCGCTGATGTAGTTCACGAGCGCGTCGAACCAGACGTAGCAGACGTAGTCCTTGTCGAAGGGCAGGTCGATGCCCCAGGCCATGCGGCTCTTCGGCCGCGAGATGCAAAGATCGTTCAGCGGCTTGCGCAGGAATCCGAGTGTCTCGTTCCGCCGATGGTCGGGCTGGATGAATTTCGGGTGCTCGTTGATGTACCGGATCAGCCACTCCTGGTACTTGCCCATCCGGAAAAAGTAGTTCGCTTCCTTGATCTTCTCGACGGACCGGCGGCATTCCGGGCATTTGCCGTCCACGAGGTCCTTCTCCATGAAGAACCGCTCATCCGGCACGCAGTACCAGCCGTCGTACTCCGCGCGGTAAATCTCGTCGCGATCGTGCAGGTCCTGGAGGATCGCCTGCACCACCTTCTTGTGACGCGCCTCCGTCGTCCGGATGAAATCGTCGTTCGTGATCTTCAGCTTATTCCACAGTTGCTGGAAGCGGACGACCGTGCTGTCCGCCTGTTGTTGCGGAGTAATGCCCGCCGCGTCGGCCGCCTTTTGCACCTTCTGGCCGTGCTCGTCCGTGCCGGTCAGGAAATACGTCGGCACATCCAGCAGCCGGTGGTAGCGCGAAAGCACGTCGGCAACAATCGTCGTGTACGCGTGGCCGATGTGCGGCTTGTCGTTCACGTAATAAATCGGGGTCGTCACGTAAAATTTAGTGCGTTCCATATGAATCTCTCAAGTGCGCGCCATTATAGACGCCCCCGCGCCGGAAGCAATCGAAGTGTAAAGGTCTTCCATACAACCGCTGTTGAAGAGAACAGGATCAACCACGAATTGGTTTACGGTTCACATCAGCGACACGGCATCGACATCGATCGCGCACGTGACGCCGTCCGGCCACTTGAAAGTCTTCATCGTTTTCTTCAGCGGCGCGGTGATGAGTTTCGTCGTCGGCGCGCGAAGAATGACCTGGTAGCGGTAGCGCCCTTTCGCCCGCGCCAGCGGCGCGGGGGCCGGGCCGGCAAGAACAACCGCCTTCGACAGTTCCGGCCGCAGCGCCTTGACGAACGCTTCGCTCGAGAATGAAACCTTTTCTTCGACCAGCCCTTTCATCGTCACGCACACGAGATGGGCGTACGGCGGATACGACAGCTCGCGCCGGAATTCGATTTCCTGGTCCACGAAACCTTCGTAGTCGAGCCGCCGCGCGGCCTGGATGGCCGGATGAAACGGCGTGTACGTCTGCACGATCACCTCGCCCTTCACGTCGCCGCGCCCGGCCCGGCCCGCCACCTGCGTCAGCAACTGGAACGTGCGCTCCGCGGCGCGGAAATCGGGCATGTGAAGACTCATGTCGGCCAGGAGCACGCCGACCAGCGTGACGTTCGGGAAATGCAGGCCCTTGGCGATCATCTGCGTGCCGACGAGGATATCGATCTTCCCGGTCCTGAAATCGCCCAGGATTCGCCGGTGCGAATCTTTCTGCGTGGTCGTATCGGAATCCATTCTCTGGACGCGGGCCTTCGGGAACACCTTGGCAAGCACCGCCTCGACGCGCTGGGTGCCGAATCCGGCGAAGCGGAACGCCGGATCGCGGCAGTCCTGGTTCGGGCACTGCTTCGGCACCTTGCGCCGCACGCCGCAGATGTGGCAGACGAGTTCGTCCGTCTGCCGGTGGTACGTCATCGCGACGCTGCACAGGTCGCACGGGGCGACGAAGCCGCACTTCGGGCAGATCAGGGATGTGGCATAGCCGCGCCGGTTGAGAAACAGCATGGTTTGCTCGGACCGGTCGATCCGCTGTTGCACGGCGTGGATCAGCTCGCGCGAAAACACGTTCACGCGCCCCTCGCGCTCCGCCTCAACCCGCATGTCCACGACATGCATCACCGGCATCCTGCGATGGTCCACCCGATGCGGCAAACGCGCGAGGCCGTACTTTCCCGAGAGGGCGTTGCAGTAGGACTCCAGCGCCGGCGTCGCCGTGCCGAGCACCACCGCGCACTTCTCCATGCGGCCGCGCATCACCGCGACATCGCGCGCGTTGTACCGGGGCGCCTCTTCCTGCTTGTAGGACGGCTCGTGCTCCTCGTCCACGATGATCAGCCCGAGGTTCCTGACCGGGGCGAACAGCGCGGAGCGCGCGCCGATCACGATCCGCGCCTTGCCCTCGTGCACGCGATGCCACTCGTCGTGCCGCTCCCCCTCCCCCAGGCTGCTGTGCAGGACGGCAATGCAGTCGCCGAATCGCCCCCGGAACCGTTCGAGCGTCTGCGGCGTGAGCGAGATTTCCGGCACGAGCACGATCGCGCCCTTGCCCTTGTCCATCGCGTACTGAATCGCCTGAAGATACACCTCGGTCTTGCCGCTTCCGGTGACGCCGTACAGCAGGACAACGGGCGGCTTGAGCGTGTCGATGGATTCCCGAACCCTTTTCAGCGCGTCGGCCTGTTGGGGCATCAACTCAAGCGGATGGGTCTTGAGGATGGTCTGGTTCGCCATCGGGTCGCGCCGGACCGCGCTGCGGCCGATCTGCACAAACCCCTTCTCCTCCAGGGCGCGGATCGTGCCCGTCGTGACGCCGGCGTTCTTCGCCAGGTGAGGCAGGAACATCCCCTTGCTGGCCAGGAGAACATCCAGCGCGTCGGCCTGCCTGGGCGCGCGCTTGCGCAACGCCTCGACCGCCAGTTCGTTCGTGGCGGCATCGGTCGGAAACACCATCAGCCGCTGCTTGAACCCCGCGCCCTTCTTCCGGACGGCGCCGGGCAGGACGGTGCGGACGGCCGCCTCGACGGGTGCGCAGTAGTAGTCGGCGATCCAGCGCGCAAGATCGAGGATGTTCTGTTCGACGAGCGCCTTCTTGCCGACGCGGTCGCGGATTTCCTTGAGCTTGGAGAAGTCCACGTCCGACTGGTCGGCCAGGCTGACGATATAGCCGCGCGCCTCGGAGCGGCCGAACGGGACGACGACCTGCGATCCGACCTTCAAATCCGCTTCGAGCCGCTCGGGAATCAGGTAATCGAACTCCCGATCCACGGCGATCTCGACAATCACTCGGGCGATACGCGGCATCAGGATTATTGTTCACGCGCCGCGGGAATAGGCAAGCGTTGAAGAGTTCCGGGCTCCATGTCTCAAGTTCACGTTTCAGAATACACTTGATTCGCCCTTGATCCCACGTATCCTGCGTCGCCGATAAAGGATTTCCCATGGCCGGCGAATATGTATTCAACTTGATGCGGGTGACCAAGCAGTACGACAAGGTCACGGTTCTGGACGACGTAAGCCTCGCGTTCTTTTTCGGCGCCAAGATCGGCGTGATCGGCGGAAACGGCTCCGGCAAGTCCTCGCTTCTTCGCATTCTTGGCGGCATCGACAAGGAGTTCATGGGCGAGGCGCTGATCGCGAAGAACATCAAGATCGGCTACCTGCCGCAGGAGCCGCAGCTCGATCCGACGAAGGACGTCGCCGGCAACGTCGAGGAGGGCGTCGCCGAGGCGAAGCGGGTCCTCGCGCGCTACGATGAGATCTGCGAAAAGCTCAGCCAGAAGCTGCCGCAGGCGGAAACCGACAAGCTGAACGACGAACTCGGGCGGCTACAGGACACGATCGACGCGCACGACCTCTGGGAACTGGATCATCAGCTTGAAATGGCCATGGAAGCGCTCCGCCTTCCTCCGCCGGACGCGCCGGTGGCGAAGCTTTCCGGCGGCGAGAAACGCCGCGTCGCGCTCTGCCGCCTGCTGATCTCGAATCCCGACGTGCTCCTGCTCGACGAACCGACGAACCATCTCGACGCGGAGTCCGTCGCATGGTTGGAGACATATCTGAAGAAGTTCACGGGCACGCTGGTCGTCGTCACGCACGACCGCTACTTCCTGAACAACGTGACGGAGTGGATTCTCGAACTCGAGGGCGGACACACGTATCCATACAAGGGCAACTACGAGGCCTGGCTGACCCAGAAGCAGGCGCAGCTCGATGTCGAGAGCAAGCAGGCCGCGTCGCGCCGGAAACTGCTCGACCAGGAACTGCAGTGGGTCCGGCTGAATCCCGCGGGGCGGCAGGTGAAGAACAAGGCGCGTTTGAAACGCTACGAAGAACTCGCGAGTCAGCAGATCGACACGCGCGAGGACACGCTGGAAATCCAGATCCCGCCGGGGCCGCGTCTCGGCGACCTTGTCGTGCGCGCCGAGGATCTGACCAAAGCGTTCGGCAACCGGCTGATCATGGAGAACGTGAACTTCGACCTGCCGCGCGGCGGCATCGTCGGCGTGGTCGGCGCGAACGGCGCGGGCAAGACCACGCTGTTCAAGATGATCATCGGACAGGAGAAGCCGACGTCCGGCCGGTTGAGCGTCGGCCCGACCGTGCAAGCCTCGCACGTGGACCAGTTCCGCGACGAACTGGACCCGAACAAGACCGTGTACGAAGAGATTTCCGGCGGCGCCGAATTCCTGGATTTGGGCGGCAAGCCGATGAACAGCCGCGCGTATTGCGGCCGGTTCAACTTCCGCGGCACGGACCAGCAGAAGAAAGTCGGCCGGCTCTCCGGCGGCGAACGCAACCGCGTCCACCTCGCCAAACTTCTGCGGCGCGGCGGCAACCTGCTGCTGCTCGACGAACCGACGAACGATCTCGACGTCAACACCCTGCGCGCGCTCGAGGAAGGGCTGTCGAATTTCGGCGGCTGCGCCGTGGTCATCAGCCACGACCGCTGGTTCCTGGACCGCATCGCCACGCACATCCTCGCGTTCGAAGGCGACAGCAAGGTGACGTGGTTCGAGGGAAACTACGAGGCGTACCACGAACAACGGCGCAAATTACTGGGCGACAAGGCCGACGAGCCGCACCGGATCAAGTTCCGGCCGGTAAGGCACGGATGAGGCTATGACGAACGAATGACCCATGACGAAACAACACGTGGTCATTAGGTCATTCGTCATTCGAGCTTCGTCATGGGTCATTCTCCCGATGACTCCCCGATGATCTTCACCAGCACGCGTTTCTTCCGCATGCCGTCGAACTCGCCGTAGAAAATCTGTTCCCACGGTCCGAAGTCCAGACCCCCATTCGTGACGGCCACGACCACCTCGCGGCCCATGACCTGCCGCTTCAGGTGCGCGTCGGCATTGTCTTCCGCGCCGTTATGCGCGTACTGCGAATGCGGCTTCTCCGGCGCGAGCTTCTCGAGCCACTTCTCGAAATCCGCGTGCAGGCCCGACTCGTTGTCATTCACGAAACAACTGGCGGTGATGTGCATCGCGTTGACAAGACACAGCCCCTCCTGAATGCCGCTCTCCCGCAGACATTCCTCGACCTGGGGCGTGATATTGACGTAGGCGCGGCGCGTCGGCGTATTGAACCAGAGTTCCTTGCGATAGGATTTCATGACATGCCCTCCGTGTGAATCCTCCGCGATTTAACCATAGAGGCCGCGGAAACACGGAGAAGAATCTTAACCGCTATCGTTCATTTCGCGTCTTTCGTGTATTTCGTGGTTCCACTGTTCATTCGCTCGCGGTTACACTTCGCGCATGAAGGGCGTACCGCTCAAGACCGGGCTCAAGATCATCTACTGGAACGTCGTGATCGCGGTGACGGTCGTCTGTCTCGCCGGGGTGGCGTACGTGCGGCGGATTCACCAATATGACGAGATGATCATCGAGACCGGGCGGGAGTACGGGGTGGACCCGCGGCTGGTTTCCGCGCTGATCTGGCAGGAAAGCCGGTTCAAGCCCGATTGCGTCGGCACGCACCAGGAGGTCGGCCTGATGCAGGTGACCGAAACCGCCGGCCGGGAATGGGCGAAGAGTCAGAACGTGTCGTCGTTCACGCGCGAATCTCTGTTCAATCCCGCGACCAACATCCAGGCCGGAACCTGGTATCTCGCGCGTTCCATCCGCCGCTGGTCGGACCGGCCCGATCCCCTGCCCTTCGCGCTGGCGGAATACAACGCCGGGCGCTCAAACGCGCAACGATGGGCGGCCATCAGCGGGCCGAACGGCAGGAAGTTCTGGGAGACCATTTCGTACCCGACCACAAAGAAGTACGTGAAGAACATCCTCAAGCGGTATCGCGGGCGCGTCTAGCGCGCTTATTGCACAAGCGACAGGCTTTTAACGCAAAGATCGCGAAGCTCCGCGCCGCGTTCGCCGTTTCCCGAACGGCAACCCGGATGGCTTCGAGCGGGAAACGATCATCGTCAAGATAATCGCCTTGAGCCTGGTGACAATACCTGCTATCCAGATGGCAAAACTAAATAGCTTTCGCTTCGTAAGCGAAGCCCTGACTCGGAAACAGCAACATTGAGGCGATGAGCCTCAATTGAAGATCAGGACTCGTGATGCGGGGCGCTCCATTGGGGGCGCCATCCCGCAAACCGATCCTATCTTCAGCCCCGTTGCTGGGGTTCCGAGTAGGTTAAGGTGTGCAGGTGGTTGCTCCCTTTTTCGGGACGACCTCCTGCGGAATCGGGATAACCAACAAGGAGGAGTCATGAGGTCTCTAACGAAGAATCGGGTCGGGCTGTTGTTGTTGGTCGTGGGTTGTCTGGCAGTGGTGGGCGCGTTCTCACAGCAACAGGACAAGCCGGTGCTGGACATCGAACGTTATCAAACGCTCATGTCCGAGCGGGTTGAAACCGTCGAAGAACTACAAGACCTCTACCTGGAAGAACGAGACGAGTACCTGGCCCTCCTGCCCCCGGCAGAAGACTTCATCCTCCGGCAGGAAGGCACCCCCGCGCCGCTCCCCTTTG
>JBPOJF010000024.1:0-24834 GCA_052033915.1 Lentisphaerota bacterium
GCCCATTCTCTTGCTGGGGCTTCTGGTCTGGCGGCCGGAAGCCCCAGCCGATGTCATCATTGACATGACGTATATCGGTAATGCGGGGAATGCGGATGATCTGGCGTGGGAAGGGAATCCGGATACACCGGTGGACGATATCTGGCTCGGTGGTGTGGCTTACGACTACCGGATCAGCACGTACGAAGTGACGGTGGCGCAGTACACGGCGTTTTTGAACGCCGTGGCGACAAGCGATCCGAACGGATTGTATAACGGGTACATGGGGACTACAGCCTGGGGCGGAGCTTTTATCATCCGGAGCGGGGAGGATGGAAGCTACAAATACGCAGCGGTAGAGGGTAAAGAGAATAACCCGGTTTGTCTGGTCTCGTTTTACGATGCCTGTCGATTCTGCAACTGGCTGGCAAACGGACAGGGATCGGGAAGCACGGAGACGGGTTCGTACAACATGGCGGATGGGTATTTGTTGGGCCGGACGGCGAACGCGACATGGGTTCTGCCGACGGAAGATGAGTGGTACAAGGCGGCGTATTACGATCCGGACAAGGATGTGTACTACGACTACCCGAACGGTTCGGATGATGTACCGGCGGAGCCGACGGACGAGACGACGCCCCGCGAGATGAACTTTGGGGATATACCGTACTGGCATGGCGGGGCTTACTTCACATCCATTGGGGAGACGACCGGACGCAGTTCTTACGGAGTCGCCGATATGGGTGGGAATGTGGAGGAGTGGACGGAGACCTTTCGACCGTTTAACTACCGGATCTCCAGGGGGGGGCATTTTATGGATCCGGCTAGTGACCTGAGTGTAACGGCACAGGTTGCGTCTGACCCGACAACGGAGGGTGACCTGCTTGGCTTCCGCGTTGCCTACATCATTCCCGAACCGTCAACCGCCGCATTGCTGTTCCTGGGTTCGCTGGGTTGTGCGTGGGGCTGGGTGCGGCGGCGAGTGTGACCGGCTCTATGCGCTGGCCGAGCCGGAGCGGTTTAGGGTTTCGTAACAGGCTCTGGAGAGCGCGTCTACGAACCACCGTAAGCGAGGGGGGTTACGACTGTACTTGCGTTTCGTCCGCAATTTCCGCGGGGGCGGCGTTGTACGGTGGGATGCCTGTCTCGAAAACGCCCATGGCGCGAAATTTGTCGTAGCGCTTTTCGAGCAGTTTCTTCTTCGGCACCTTCAACTGTTCCTTCAGATTTTTCAGAAGACATTCCTTGAGCGTTGCGGCCATGGTTTTGACATCGCCGTGCGCGCCGCCGAGAGGCTCGGGAATGATCTCGTCCACGAGCCCGGCTTTGAGAAGGTCCTTGGCCGTGAGCTTGAGGGCTTCGGCGGCCTGGTCTGCGTACGACCGGTTCTTCCAGAGAATCGCCGCGCACCCTTCGGGGGAGATCACCGAGTAGTATGAATACTCAAGGATCATCACGCGGTCGCCCACACCGATCCCGAGCGCTCCGCCGCTGCCGCCTTCGCCGGTTACTGTGACGAGAATGGGCACCGGCAGTTTCGACATCTCGTACAGGTTGACCGCGATGGCCTCGGCGATGTGGCGTTCCTCGGATTCGATGCCGGGGTAGGCGCCCGGGGTGTCGATCAACGTCACGACCGGCACGTTGAATTTCGCCGCCAGATGCATCAGGCGGAGCGCCTTGCGGTACCCTTCAGGATACGCGCAGCCGAAATTGCGCTCGAGATTGCTCTTGGTGTCCCGGCCCTTCTGCGTGCCGATCAGCATGACGCGCTGGTCGCCGAGGGTTCCAAATCCGCCGATGATCGCCCGGTCGTCGGCGTAGAACCGGTCGCCGTGCAGTTCGACGAAATTCGTGACCATTTCGCGGATGTAGTCCATTGTGTAGGGGCGGAGCGGATGGCGCGCGACCTGGACCTGCTGCCAGGGCGTCAGATTCTGATAAATCTGCCGGCGCGTTTCGCTGATCTTCTTCTGCATCCGATCGATCTCGAGCGAGACGTCGATGTTCTGCGTCTGGCTGAACACCTGAAGCTCCTTCAGCTTCTTTTCCAGTTCGATGATCGGTTTCTCAAAAGGCAATGCATAGGGCGGCACGGTTTAGTCTCCCTGAAGTTTATTCCGTAATTGTGACCGGCGTCCCGACGGGCACGAGCGTGAACAGTTCCTCGATTTCCGCGTTCACCAGCCGGATACAGCCGGCGCTGGCCTGCTTGCCGATGGTTTCGGGCTGCCAGGTGCCGTGAATTCCGTACCCGGGAATGTCGAGCGCGAGCCAATGCGTGCCGAGTACGTTGTTGGTGTCTCCAAAGGGAATGGCCTTGCCGTCTTTCCACCAGGTGGGCTGGGGCACGCGGTCGCGAATCGTGAAATCGCCGACGGGGGTCTTGCCGTACTCGCCCGTGCCGACCGCGTAGCGCTTGAAGAACTTGTCGTTCATCATCACGACGAGGGTGTTGTCCTTCTTGCTCACCTGGATCGAAAACTTGCCCGTGAACAGGCGGAGGCGGTCGCCGGGCCGGATGACCGAACTGGCGATGCGGTTGCCTTTCTGGACGACTTCGACCGTGGTGCCGTACTTCCTCGCCAGGGCGCTGATGGAATCGCCCGGCTGGATGGTGTAGTCGGTCTTTTCCGGCATCATCCGGGGGCTGAGCAGCAACTGGATGTTCACGTCGCCGAGCAGGGCTTCGGCGCCGGCGCGCGCGGCCTTGTTGCTGGACTGGGCAAGGATTTCGTACGCCTTGTCCCGGGCTTCAAGCAACTGATCGTCCTTCTGGAGCTGGATGGCGGCGGCGAGGAGCGAAAGGCCGCGGTCAATGGCCGCGGGCGGCGAGGCGTCCTCGGTCTCGACGACGGCTCGTTCCGGTTTTGGGCCTCCCCGGTGCAGAACCAGGAACAGGATGCCGGCGGCGACGAGCAACACGGCCGCTCCCGCCAACAGGAGGCCGCGGTTCGATTTCATCTGATGTCCAACGTAAAGATCGTCCTTCATATGATCGCTTCAAGGTCTCGAATGACCAAGCTCATGGAAGGGTATCTATCGGCGGGCTGCTTCGCAAGGCATTTGAGGACCATCGTCTCCAGCGCGGCGGGCACCTCTGGATTGTGCTGGCGCAAGGGGGTCGGTGGAATGGCCGGATCGATTTGCATGGCGCGAACGGCCTCGATCTTGTCGCCCTCGAATGGCTTGTGGAAGGTCAGCATCTCGTAACAGGTTACGCCGAAGCTGTAGATATCCGACTTCTCGTCCACCACGCGGTCGGTGAGCGCTTCCGGTGCGATGTAAGAGGGGGTGCCCGGCAGGGCCCGGATCCGCTTGAACCATCGCTTCGTGGGGATGGCGAGGTCGAAGTCGATCAGGACCACGTGTCCGTCGTTCTGGACGAGGATGTTCTCCGGCTTGATGTCCAAGTGGAGGAATCCGCAGTTGTGAATGTAAAGAAGGGCCGCGGCGATCTGGCGCATCAGGGACAGCACGTTCTGCGTCAGCAGCGTATCCCGATAGAGGATCAGGTCTCTCAGTGTCCTGGAATCGATGTATTCCAGCACCATGAAGGGGGTGTGTCCTTCATAGCCGGTTTTGATCAGCTTCGCGATGTTCGGGTGGTTCAGCTTGCTCATCACCTCGGCGCTGTGGAAGAAGCTCTTCCGCGCCCGGCGACTGCGCGCGAATTTCTCGGTCAATAGCCGGATGACGACACGGTTGCGCTGGCTGTCGAGCGCCACAAACAGGCGCGTCATCCCCCCGCCGGCCAGATTCCGCACAATCGAGTATTCCGCGAATTCCCGGGTTGTCATGACCCCGGATATTACCTGACGAAAAAAGGCGGAAAAAGAAAAAAAACGCGCTCCGGCCTTTTGTCGGAGCGGGGTTTAGTGTACGGTCTCACACTTCAAGAACGCTTCGATCCCAACCATGGATTCGCCGCACATCAATGAATCGGCCCCGGCAGCCTCCGGCGTGAGACAGCTCCTCTGGATAGCGGGCCTTTTTGCGGCAAGTCTCCTGCTGGGCGGCGCGCTGGCGGGTCCGGTGTTCAATGTCCTTCTGTGGCTGGGCAGAAATGTCCCATCCTTGGAAGCCCTGCGCGATGTGGAGTTCGAGCGTGTTGCATCGCGGTGTGTCCTCATCATCCTGCTGGCGGCCGCGGTGCCGGTCGCGCGGCGGGCCGGAATCCGAAGCGCGCGGGGGATCGGTTTCGCGCCGGGCGTGAAGTGGGGGAGACTGATCGGTGCGGGGTTCCTCGCGGGGGTTGCGGCAACCGCCGCCATTTTCACGGCCGGCCTGGCTGCGGGCGCGTACGACGTGCAGGAAATGTTCAGGCATGGAGCGATCGTGAAGTCCGCCGTGTACCTGGCCGGCGCCCTGCTGGTGGGGCTCATTGAAGAGGGGTTTTTTCGGGGTGTGCTCTTTGGCGCCCTGCGGCGGAGCGTTGGTTTCTGGGGCGGCGTCGCGATCGCCGGCGTGATCTATTCGGCCGTCCATTTTGCGAAGCCCCGGCCGCCGGCGGGGGTGGTATATGGCCATGTGTATTCCGGTATCGACCTGATCCCTCATATGTTCAACACGGTGGATATGGGGCCGCATTTCTTCCCGTTGGCGCTGACTCTTTTTCTGCTGAGCGTGGTCCTGTGCGCGCTCTACCAGCGCACCGGAAGCCTCTATGTCAGCATCGGTTTCCACGCGGGCCTCGTCTGGGTGATGCGGATCGGGGGATATTTCCTCGAACGAAACGAGGCGGTCCTGCCGTGGCTGTTCAGCGGCGACATGGTGATCTCGAAGAGCTGGATTGCCCTGTTCGTGGTTGGGGGCTTCACGGCGGGTTCCCTGTGGCTGTGCCGCGGGCGGGGCGGCGTGCGATCATGATCGAGCGACTCCAGAATCTCGCGGAAACCGCGCTGGACATGCTGTATCCGCGGATGTGCGTTGGCTGCGGGCAGCGGGTGGACCCCGAGCCCGGACACGTCTGCTGGGACTGCCGGAGGAGCGTGCTTTACGTTCAGCCGCCGTATTGTTCGATCTGCGGCGATCCGGTGGAGGGCCGCGTGGACGGTTCGTTCGTTTGCTACGCCTGCTCGGAATCCACCCCGCTGTTTGATCGCGCGCGGTCCGCCGTTCGCTACCGCGGCGTCATTCAGGATGCGCTGCGGGCGTTCAAGTACCGCGACGGCCTTTGGATGAGGGAAGACCTGGTCCGCATCCTCGCCGCCTGCGTGGCCGCGCACTACGATATGGACGAGATCGACGCGGTGACGTTTGTTCCTTTACACCCCGCGCGGTATCGCCGGCGGGGCTACAACCAGGCTGAAGTGCTGGCCGGCCTGCTGGCGAGGACGATCGGAAAGCCTTTGCTCAAACATTGCCTGGCGCGTATAACGCCGACTCCGACTCAAACGCATTTGACAGCGCGGGAGCGTGCCACTAACGTAAGAGGCGCTTTTAGGACCCGGTGGCTGAACCGGCTGAAAGGCCGGGGTGTTCTGCTGGTGGACGATGTGATGACGACCGGAGCTACCGTCAACGAGTGCTCGCGCGTGTTGAAGGCGGGTGGAGCCGCGCGGGTGGTCGTCGCGACAGTTGCCCGCGGTTGACGAGCGGACTTGCAAAATAAAGTAAAGAAAACACGCACTATGCAGTTGTTCCGCAAGAAGAGCTATTCCACGGTGAAGATCCGCAAGAAGGACATTCCGGACGGCCTGTGGACGAAGTGTCCGTCCTGCACGGAGCTTGTTTTCAAGCAGGATCTGGAGGCCGGGCGCAACGTGTGCCCCAAGTGCAATCACCATTTCCCGCTCGGCCGCAAGGAGCGCCTCGCGATGCTCGTCGAGGAAGGCTCGTTCGAGGAGTGGGATGCCGATCTGTACAGTGTGGATACCCTCGGGTTTACCGGGACCGCGTCGTACATCTCGAAGCTCAAGGAGAACGTCGAGAAGACCGGCGAGAAGGACGCCGTCACGTGCGGCCGCGCCATGATGGGCCGCTGCCCGGTGGCGCTTGCCGTCATGGATTTTTCGTTCCTCGGCGCCAGCATGGGTTCCGTGGTGGGCGAGAAGGTGACCCGGTTGCTGGAGCGCGCCACGGAACAGAAACTGCCCGCCATCATCGTATGCGCTTCCGGCGGCGCGCGGATGTACGAGGGCATGCTCAGCCTGATGCAGATGGCCAAGACCAGCGCGGCCGCCGCGCGGCACGGCGACGCCGGATTGCCCTACATCACGGTCCTGACCCATCCGACGACAGCGGGCGTGATGGCCAGCTTTGCGACGCTCGGCGATATCATCGTGGCGGAACCGGGCGCGCTGATCGGTTTTGCCGGACCGCGTGTGATCAAGGAAACCACCCAGCAGGATCTTCCGGAAGGCTTCCAGAGGTCGGAGTTCCTTCTGAAACACGGGTTGCTCGACATGGTGGTCCATCGCAAGGATCTCAAGCAGACGCTGGTCCAACTCCTGGACTACATGATGGCGGGTGCGGCGCCCGAGGTCAGTGGATAACCTGGAACTTGCAACTTGCAACTTGGAACTCATCCCTCGTTCTCCGCAGCGCTGACGAACCTCTACTCCCGTTCCGCGCACACCATCAAGCCGGGGCTCGACCTCGAAACGGAACTCCTTGAAAAGATGGGGAACCCGCACCTGCGGATGCCTCACGTCCATGTCGCGGGAACCAACGGCAAGGGGTCTGTCTGTGCGATGATCGAATCGGTCCTGCGCGCCGCCGGCTACAGGACCGGGCTTTACACCTCGCCTCACCTGGTCCGGTTCAACGAGCGCATTCGCGTGGAGGCCCGCTGCATTTCCGACGAGGAACTCGCCGAACTGTACTGGGAGATCGAGCGACGGGAGCCTCAACTCGCGCGCCGGCCGACCTTCTTCGAATTCACGACCGCGATGGCTTTCGAGCATTTCAAGCGGCGGCAGATTGAAATATCCGTCCTCGAGACGGGCCTCGGCGGGCGGTTGGACGCCACGAACGTGGTCATGCCGCTCGTCTCCGTGATCACACGGATCGACATCGAGCACACCCGGTATCTCGGAAAGACCCTTGAGGAAATTGCGCGGGAGAAGAGCGGCATTATCAAACCGGGACGCGCCGTGATTTGCGGGGCCATGCCGGACGAGGCCCGCGAGGTCATCCGGAGCGTCGCGCGCGAGCGGGAAGCCAAGCTGATCCTCGTTGAGGAGGCCGTTTCCGTCCGGCGGGCGAGCCAGACCCTGCGCGGGCAGAAGCTGAAAATCGATACCGCCTCGGCCGGCTACGGCTCCGTGCTTCTGCCTCTGGTCGGGCGTCACCAACTGGAGAACGCCGCCCTGGCCGTCGCGGCGCTGGAATATCTGAACGATGCTTCGCCGTTTGTGATCGACGAGGCCGCTGTGAAAAAGGGGCTGGAGAGCGTGCGCTGGCCTGCCCGCTGCCAGTTCCTGTCCGAGGAGCCGCTTGTCGTGCTCGACGTGGCTCACAATCCGAACGGCGCGGAGGCGCTGGCCGCGAGCCTGAAGGAAATCCTGAGGGGGCGGGAACTGGGACTTGTTTTTGGAATTCTGTCCGACAAGGACGGCTGCGGGGTTCTGAAGCCGTTCGCCGGTCTGGCGAAGAGGTGCTGGGCCGTCCGGATCGAAAACGAACGGGGAATGCCGATGGCCGACCTGCTCGACTGCGTCCGCGGGGCCGGGATTCCCGTGGAGGAGGCGTCCTTCGGGAAAGCGCTCGCCGATTCGAAGGCGTGGGCGAGGGCCCACGGCGCGGCGGTTTGTATTGCGGGTTCCCTTTACCTGGCCGGGGACGCGCTGAAGATGGAAGGCATCGAGGTCTGAGAAGAATCCTTCTCATGAATTGAAGTTTGGACTCGATCGGGAATTCAAGGTACGAATGGAAGCATGAGCAGAGAAATTGAAATTCTTGCGCGCGGCGTGCTGATCCGGAGCGGACATCTGCTCCTCTGCCGCAATCGGAGGAAGAACAATTTCTTCCTGCCCGGCGGGCACATCGAGTTCGGAGAAAGCGCGCGCGACGCCCTGCAGCGCGAGATCCGGGAGGAAACCGGGCTGAAGAACAGGGTCGGCCGGTTCTTGGGCGCGTCCGAGCATACCTTCAAGTACAAGGGCCGGCGCGTGTGTGAAATCAACATCGTGTTCGAGTTCACGATCCCCGGCGCGCGCGCCGCGCAGCGCGTTCCCTCCGCCGAGAAGAACCTGGAATTCGTCTGGTTCCCGATCCGCAAGCTCGCCCGGAGCCGCATCGAACCCCACACCATGATTCAGGACCTGCCGGTGTGGATTCGAAACGCGCGGTTTTCGCGCTGGGGCAGCAACTACAAGATCAAGAACCGCCGATGAACGCTTGATTCGCGCAAGCAGACGTCGTCCGTTAAGAATACGTCAGAACGTCACTCCGGCGCGCACGCCGAACATCGCGGCTTTCGACTCCGGCTGCCAGACGATGATGCTGTTCCCGATCTTCGCCTGGTTCGACTTCTCGAAATGCATCTCTTCGTAAAAGCCGGCCAGTAGGAAGTTGCCCACGGTGATTCCCGCTTCCAGGAAGGGGCTGATCTTCCCGCTGGGCTCGACTTCGACATTATTCGGTCCGTTGATTCGCGAGAAGTCGTAGTTGACCCGGTTGTAGAACGGCAGTTTGACCGCCGCTTTTCCGTAGAGCTCCGCGTTCGAACCGATCCGCCCCATGGCGCGGAACCCCGCCATTCCGTAGAGGGTCGTCCAATTCTCCACGTAGCCGTACGAATCGTCGCTGTTCTCCAGGTCGCGCCGCCACAGGCGGCCGCCCGCGCCTCCGAACGGGCCGGCGGACAGCCCGGGGCCCATCTTCAGCGGCAGGGCCAGCGCGGCCTCGGCCGCGGTGCCGGCATACTTCGTCCGGCTCGACACGGGCACGCCGGAATGCGTGGCGCCGTCGTAATCCACTCGGCCGAAGAAGCCCTCCGCAAGGCCCTCTACATGCAAGCCTTTGCCCGTATCAAAATCCACGCGTCCGCCGATGCCGAACAGAGGGCCGGACTCTTTCAGAATGCGGCCGTCGTCGTCGAATTCCTTCCACTCGAACTGCTCCGCGAGACCGTACAGCGAACCCCGGAACGGATTCGGGGCCGGGGCGGATTCCGCTGCCGCGGGAACCGAGATCGCGGCGGCCAGGCAGATCATCAACCGGCTGAAGGAGTTTTTCATCGCGGCAACCTGCGGGGGAAGGTATCGGGGAAACGGACACGGGTCAAATTCTTCCAACCCTTGGAAAAACGTCCGCGAAAATTTTCAAGGTTTGGAAAATTGCATCCGGCCCGATCACCGCCTATACTGCCGGCCTCGAATTTGGAGACGACCATGTCCGGAAAGTTTTCTCAGACGGCCGAAAAGATCGATGTGCGCTATGTCGCGCGCCTCGCGCGCCTGTGTCTGACCGACGACGAAGTCTCGCGTTTCCAGGCCCAGCTTGAACAGATCCTTGGCTACGTCAAGGAACTGAGCGCGCTGAACGTGGACGGTGTCGAGCCGACCGCGCACGCGATGCCGGTGAACAACGTATTCCGGAAGGACGAGGTTCGGCCCTGCCTGGACCGCGAGAAGGCGATGGCCAACGCGCCGAAGGAACGGCACGGGCAGTTTGTCGTGCCCAAGATCGTAGAATGAGTTCAAGGTCCAACGTCAAAAGTCCAAAATATGCCGGCCTTGCATAAACAGACGATTCATGAAGCGGCGGAATTGCTCGCGCAGGGCAAGTGCTCGTCCGAGGAGTTGGTTCGCGATGTTCTCGCTTCCATCGAACGGCTCGACCCGAGGGTGCGGGCGTACCTGACCGTGGATGCCGAGACGGCGCTGGCGCAGGCGCGCGAGGCGGACCAGGAACGCAAGGGCGTGGCGGACAATCCGCTGTTCGGCATTCCGCTGGCGATCAAGGACGCGCTGAATGTCGAGGGGCAGCCGTGCACGTGCGGATCGAAGATTCTCCAAGGCTACACGTCGCCGTACGACGCGACGGTTGTCGCCAGGCTTCGGGCGCGCGGCGCGATCTTCCTCGGGCGCGTGAACATGGACGAGTTCGCGATGGGCTCGACCACGGAAAACTCGGCGTACCAGGCCACGCGCAACCCGTGGAATCTCGACCGCGTCCCCGGCGGCTCCAGCGGCGGATCGGCCGCGGCGGTCGCGGCGGACGAGGCGATCGCCGCGCTCGGGACGGAAACGGGCGGCTCGATCCGCCAGCCGGCGTCGTTCTGCGGATGCGTCGGGCTGAAGCCGACATACGGGCGCGTGTCGCGGTATGGGGCGACGGCGTTCGCGTCGTCGCTCGATCAGATCGGTCCGCTGACAAAGGATGTGCGGGACGCGGCGATTCTTCTCGGGGCGATGGCGGGGCGCGACCCGATGGATTCCACGAGCGTGGACGCGCCGGTGCCGGACTACACCGCCGCGCTTCAGACGGATTTGAAGGGGATGAGACTCGGTCTGCCGACCGAATATTTCGTCAAAGGGCTGGACGCGGACGTCGAGCAGGCGGTCCGGGCGGCTGTGAACCGTTGCCGCGAACTCGGCGCGGAGATCATCGAGGTCAGCCTGCCGCACACGCCGTACGCGATCGCGACGTACTGCGTGATCGCGACGGCCGAGGCCTCCGCGAATCTCGCGCGGTTCGACGGCGTGCGCTACGGCGCGCGCGTGGAGGGGGAGGATCCGATCGACATGTACGGCAGGACGCGGGCGGCGGGCTTCGGCGACGAGGTCAAGCGCCGCATCATTCTCGGCACATACGTTCTCAGCAGCGGTTACTACGACGCGTACTACCTCCGGGCGCAGAAGGTGCGTACGCTGATCCGCGCCGATTTTGAGGAGGCGTTCAAGACGTGCGACGCGATCCTGACCCCCGTTACGCCGACGGCGGCGTACCCGATCGGGGAGAAGGTCGACGACCCCTTGCAGATGTATCTGGGCGACATGTTCACGGTGCCCGCAAACCTCGCGGGCATCTGCGGCATCTCGGTTCCGTGCGGGTTCACCGGCGGACGGCTGCCGATCGGCCTGCAAGTCCTCGGCCCGGCGTTCGGCGAGGAGAAGATTCTGCGCGTCGCGTACGCGTACGAGCAGAACACGGAGTGGAGAAAGGCAAAGCCCGAGTTATGAGTCCAGGGTCCAAGGTCCAAAGTTTAAAGTCAGCAGAGAGAGAAGGCAGACCGGCGGTCCGCGTTCTCCCGGCTTTGGACCTTGGACTTTGGACTTTGGGCTTTGGACTGGTGGAGAGACGATGAACTACATTGCCACCATTGGCCTCGAAGTCCACGTGCAGTTGAAGACGAAGTCCAAAATCTTCTGCGGCTGTCCGAACGATTACGGCCACGAGCCGAACACGAACGTGTGCCCCGTGTGTCTTGGCTATCCCGGCAGCCTGCCCGCGATCAACGAAGAGGCGATCCGGCTGACCGTCATGACCGGCCTGATGATCGGGAGCCGGATCAACGACTACAGCAAGTTCGACCGGAAGAACTACTTCTATCCGGACGTGTCGAAGAACTACCAGATTTCCCAGTACGACAAGCCGCTGTGCGTCGGCGGAACGGTCGAGGCCGAGTTGGAAGGCGGGACGAAGAAGGTGCTTGGCGTCACGCGCATCCACATCGAGGAAGACGTCGGCAAGAACATGCACTTCGAGAGTTCGAGCGGCATCGACTTCAACCGCGCCGGCACGCCGCTCATGGAGATCGTTTCGGAGCCGGACATGGAGACGCCCGAGGAGGCGTTCGCGTACCTGGTCGCGCTGAAGCAGATCCTGCTGTACGGCAACGTCAGCGACTGCAATCTGGAGCGGGGGAACATGCGCTGCGACGTGAACGTCAGTGTGCGGCCGGAGGGGCAGAAGGAATTGGGTACGAGGATCGAGATCAAGAACATGAACACGTTCAAGGGCGTATTCCGTGCGCTGAAATACGAGATTTCACGCCAGATTACCGAGTTGGAGAAGGGCGGCAGAATCAACCAGGAGACCCGGCGCTGGGACGACGAGGCCGGGATGACCTTCGCGATGCGCTCGAAGGAATACGCGCACGACTATCGCTACTTCCCGGAGCCGGACCTGATGCCCGTGGTGATCTCGCGCGAGCAGATCGAGGCGTGGCGGTCGCAGTTGCCGGAGTTGCCGGCGAAGCGGCGGGAGCGGCTGGTCAGCGAGTACGCCCTGCCGGAGTATGACGCGGGCGTGCTGGTGGCGGACAAGGCGGTGGCCGACTATTTCGAGGAGGTGGCGAAGCTTTCCGGCAACGCCAAGGCGGCGTCCAACTGGGTCATGACCGACATGCTCCGGAGCCTTTCGGAAAAGGAGGTGGAGATCGGGAACGTTCTGATCACCCCCCAGGCGCTCGCGAGCCTGATCAAGCTGGTGGACGGCAAGACGCTGAACATGCCCAGCGCGCGCGAGGTGTTTGCGATCCTGTTCGAGAAGGGCGGCGACCCGGAAGCGATTGTCAAGGAGCGCGGCATGGCGCAGGTCAGCGACACGGGCGCGCTGGACGCGATGTGCGACAAGGCGATTGCTGACAACGCGAGATCCGTCGCGGATTACAAGGCGGGGAAAGCGGCCGCCCTGCAGTTTCTCGTCGGCCAGGTTATGCGACAAAGCAAGGGCAAGGCGAATCCGGGAATGGTTGGAGACATCCTCAAGCGGAAGTTGGGGTGAGGATGAAGATGAGGGTGGCGCCCGGAACGGGCAAGATTGTTGGCTGTAGAACGTCGCGATGTTCCGTTTGACCCCTTGGTATCTTCTCTTTTTCGATCTTTTTCCTGCGACAACAGGTTGTCGCCAGGGCCGACCTTCAGACCGCCTGGCGATTCGGGAGTCGGGATTAACCCCGACTCTCGGCACAACACGCTGAGAAGTCGGTCCTCCAGGGGGATGTTGCACGATGTACATATAACATCCGGGATAGTTTTTCCTGAGTCACAGGCGTTTTTTTCTGTACTCAAGCCATCCCACACTTTATAAAGTGTGGGATGGTTGAATTGCGTCCCTCAATCTGGAGAACGTGTCGGGCTTTGGCCAACAGGCAACGGCTCCAGTTTCTTCGTCACCTCCTCGCGCATCCGGAGTCGACGGTTTCTGAATTGGCGCGGGATATGCATCTTTCGGTCAGCTCCGCCAGCCAGCACCTGAGAATGTTGAATGCACGGGGGTTCCTCGGGGTTCGCCGACGAGGTCGCCATGTCTATTACCGCGTGAGCAGTGACGACTCCGTGCCGGATGCGGCAGCGATCCTGACAGCCGTCGTCGATGCCTTGCGTGTTTCGCGGAAGGCCGTCGACTCGGTCTTTCACATCGTGACGGCCTGCACGCATCCCCGCCGACTGGATATCCTGAAGAGCCTGGGCCGGGGTGACCTGATGTTCGATGAAATCAGGAAAGCTACGGGTGCGTCGCGATCGGCATTGCACAGACATATCCGCAAATTGAAGGCTCGTGGGTTCGTGGAGGAGCGGGACGGACTGTACGCCTGCTGCAAGGCGAGGGATGCTCTGACGCGCACACTGGTGTCGCTGGCCTTGAAATGAGGAGGCCGATGGGACTCCCCGCCATCCCACACTTTATACAGTGTGGGATGGCGGGGAGGTGGGGCTTGGGGTGGAGGGGAGTCCTGTTCTCGGTTCCGGATTTCGGGTTCTGAGTTCGCTGTTTCATGTTTTCCCTTCGCGTCCGGGACTTGAAACGCGAAAATGATCTTGGAACTGCGCTTGCATTGACACTCCCCTCGGTCGCGTGTAACCTTCGATTGTGCCGTGGGCAGTCGTCTTCCCCAGAGGAAATATCTTTGACGGCGAATGACGAATATATTCTCGAAATCCTTGAGAGCGTTGGACTGATCAACCGGGAACAGGCCCTGCGGGCCCGCGAAGCGGCCCAGCAGGAGGATAAGGGCGTTGTTGATGTCCTTGTGCGAAGCGGGATCGTTTCCAAGATGGACATCCTCAAGTCCCTGGCCGGTCAGTTCGGCATGGAAACGATCACCCTGACCGGCCTCGAAATCCCGCAGGAAGTTCTCGACCTGGTCCCCGGCGAGGTGGCGCGCCGCTACAAGATCGTCCCCGTCTATAAGAATGAAGCCACGCTGACCGTGGCCTTGAGCGATCCCCTGGATGTCGAGACGCTCGACAGCCTCCGCTACATCCTGAAATGCAACGTGGAGGGCGTGGTGGCGCCGGAGGAGGAAATCGAGATCGCGCTTGCGCACTATTACGCCCATGCCGGCGCAACCGTCGAATCCATGCTGGAGGAGATCACCGAGGGAACCGTGGCCGTCCCGACGGACGGCATCACGGACCTGTCCCAGGAGGGCGAGGCGACCGAGGCCGACGCCCCGATCATCAAGCTGGTGAGCCTGATCATCCTGGAGGCGTTTCGGAATCGCGCCTCGGACATCCACCTGGAGCCGCTGGCAAAGAAATTCCGGGTCCGGTACCGCATCGACGGTGTTCTCCGCGAGGTGGAAAGCCCGCCCAAGCGCCTGCAGTCGGCCATCATCAGTCGCGTGAAGATCATGGCGAACATGAAGATCGCCGAGAAACGCCTGCCGCAGGACGGCCGCATCCAGATCAACGTCATGGGCCGTGACCTCGACCTGCGCGTATCGACCATCCCCGCGAGCCACGGCGAGAGCATCGTCATGCGTATCCTCGACAAGCAGAGCCTGCTCCTCGGCCTGCCCCAACTCGGCTTCTTTTCGGATGACCAGCAGGCCTTCGAGCGGCTGATCGGATTGTCGGACGGGATTCTGCTTGCGACGGGGCCGACCGGGTCGGGCAAGACGACGACGCTGTACGCGTGTCTGAACTATATCAACCGGCCGGATCGTAAAATCATCACGGTGGAAGACCCCGTCGAGTACCAGCTTTCCGGCATCAATCAGGTTCACGTCCGCTCGGACATCGGCCTCACCTTTGCGGCCGCGCTGCGGTCGATCCTTCGCCAGGCGCCGAATATCATCATGATCGGTGAAATCCGCGACTTCGAGACGGCGGACATCGCCGTCAACGCGTCGCTCACCGGCCATCTCGTGTTCAGCACCCTCCATACGAACGACGCGCCCAGCGCCATTACGCGCTTGCTGGATATCGGCGTGAAGCCGTTCCTGGTTGCGTCGTCGGTCCGCGCGATCATGGCGCAGCGGCTTGTGCGGAAGATCTGCGATAAGTGTAAGGAGGAGCACAAGGCGCAGGATGCGGAACTGCGGCTGCTGGGGCCGATCGCGCAGCAGCTCGCGCAGACGCAACTGTTCAAGGGCAAGGGATGCACGGACTGCCAGTTCACCGGCTACAGGGGCCGGATGGGAATCTTCGAAATTTTCACTGTCAGCGACGATGTGCGACACCTGATCTTCGAGCAGACCTCCGCGTCGGAGCTTCGCATCAAGGCCCGCGAGCTGGGCATGCGCACCCTGCGGGAAGACGGCTTGCGCAAGGTGGTGGCGGGTGTGACCACCCTCGAAGAAGTCCTGCGCGTTACCATGGGGGATATTGACTAATGCCAACCAGTAAATCGTCAGATTTGGTGATGAGCGATCTCCTTCAGTTGGTCGTGGACGAGGGGGCGTCGGATCTTCACCTGGAAGTCGGGCTCCCTCCCATTCTCCGCATCCACGGGAGCCTTCAGCCGCTGGATGCCGATCCGCTCACTCCGGATGACACCGAGCGCCTGATGAAGAGCATCACCTCGGAAGATCACGTGCAAAAGGTCCGCGAGCAGGGCGGAACGGACTTCGGCTTCGGCTTCGGCACGGCCGCCCGCTTCCGCGTGAGCGTGCTCAAGCAGAAGGGCCATGTCGGGCTGGTCCTCCGCCAGATTCCCTCCAAGCTGATGTCCCTGGAGGAAATCGGGCTTCCGCCCCAGATCAAGGACCTTCTCTACAAGCCCCGCGGGCTGATCCTCGTGACGGGCCCCACCGGGTCCGGCAAGACGACGACGCTCGCCAGTATGCTGAACATCATCAACGAGGAGCGCGACTGCCATATCATCACGATCGAGGACCCGGTCGAATACTACCACGAGCACAAGCGCAGCGTGGTGATCCAGCGCGAGATCGGCGTCGATGTCCCGTCCTTCTGCGAGGCCCTGCGACGCGGGTTGCGCCAGGATCCGGACGTCATCCTCGTCGGTGAAATGCGCGACTTGGAAACCATGGAAGCGGCCATCACCGCCGCGGAAACCGGCCACCTGGTGTTCGCGACCCTGCACACGACCGGCGCCGCGCGCACGGTGGACCGTATCGTGGATGCGTTTCCCACGAACCAGCAGGAGCAGGTTCGCACCCAGCTCTCGTCCAGCATTGTCGCCGTGATTTCCCAACTCCTGCTCGTCCGGCAGGACAAGCCGGGCCGTGTCGCGGCGTTCGAGATCATGTTCGCGACCCCGTCCATCCGGTCCCTGATCCGTGACAACAAGACGTTCCGTATTACGTCGGATATTCAGACCGGCGCGCGGTGGGGCATGATGACGCTCGATGCGCATCTGATGGCGCTGTACGAGCGGGGCATGATTTCATACGAGGACCTGATCACGAAGTGTCAGGACCAGGATGCCATTGTTCAGAAGCTGGAAGTCATGGCGCAGCAGAAGAAGAAATAGCAGGCACAGGTTATGGCGGATGTCGAATTCAAGGATTTGCTCCTGCAACAGCTGCGGGAAGACGGCCTGATTGTTCCCGACCAGGCCAACGAGGTGGTGGACGAGCATGAGCGGACGGGCAAGCCGGTCCGCCAGGTGCTCATTGACATGGATCTCATCGCCGAGGAGCAACTGCTGGAGGTCATCGCCCGACAGTTGGGAACACAGGTCATCAATCTGCGCGACCTCGATCTCCAGCCGCAGGTGATCAAGACCATCCCCGCCAGCGTGGCCCGCATGTACAACGTGATCCCGGTCGAGGTCGGCAAGAACAGCGTGACGCTGGCCACCTTCGACCTGCTCAGTCCCGAGATCGTGGATGAGCTGACGTTTGTGCTGACGCGGGACGTCTCATTTGTCGTCGCCCGCGAGGACGACATCCGGACGTATCTCGGCCGGTACTACGGCGACGAAAGCGAATCCGTCAGCGACATGCTCTCCGCTCTCGAGTCCGAGTTGAAGGACGCCGGCGACCTGATTGAGGCGGCGAAGCGCGGGGAGGACATTACCCAGCTTGAGCAGATGGTGAGTTCCACGCCGGTTGTGAGGTTCGTGAATCTCGTGCTCTACCAGGCCGTGCAGGACCGCGCGTCGGATATTCACTTCGAGCCGTTCGAGAACGAGTTCAAGATCCGGTACCGCGTGGACGGCGCGCTCTACGAAATGGCGCCGCCGCCGAAGCATCTCGCTCTGCCGGTCACGTCCCGCATCAAGGTCATTTCGGGCCTCGACATCGCCGAGCGCCGGCTGCCGCAGGACGGCCGCATTCAGATCAACGTGGGCGGGCGGCCCATCGATTTCCGTGTTTCCACCCTGCCGACCCAGTTCGGCGAGAGCGTGGTGCTCCGCGTGCTCGACCGCAGCATTGTTTCCCTGGAGCTCGAAAACATCGGCTTGCCGGAGGACGTGTACCAGTCTTTCAGCGAGGACATCGACAAGCCGAACGGCATCGTCATCGTGACGGGTCCGACGGGCTCGGGCAAAACGACCACGCTGTACTCGGCCCTTCGCCGGATCAACACGATCGAGTCCAAGTTGCTGACCGCCGAGGAACCGGTCGAGTACGACATCGAAGGCATCATCCAGGTTCCGATCAACGACGGGATCGGGTTGACGTTTGCGCGAATGCTGCGCGCCTTCCTGCGCCAGGATCCGGACATCATCATGGTGGGTGAAATTCGCGACCTGGAGACGGCGGAGATCGCCGTCCAGGCGTCGCTGACGGGCCACCTGGTGTTCAGCACGCTCCACACGAACGACGCGCCCGGCGCGATCACGCGGCTGATCGACATGAACGTCGAGCCGTTTCTCATCGCCTCCACCCTCGAGGCGGTGCTCGGCCAGCGGCTTGTGCGCACCATCTGCCAGAACTGCCGTACCCCGTACAAGCCCGAGAAGAGCCTTCTCGACCAACTCGGCCTCCGGGAGGAGTTGGTGGGCGACCGCAGTTTCTATTACGGCGCCGGCTGTACGTACTGCAATCACACGGGTTACAAGGGGCGGCGAGGGATCTTCGAGCATCTGCGCGTCCGCGAGCCGATCCGCGAACTCATCAGCCAGCGGAAACCGACGATCATCATTCGCGACAAGGCCATCGAACTCGGCATGCGGACCCTGCGCGAGGATGGCATCCGGTGTATCCTCGACGGCTTGACGACGGTGGAGGAAGTGCTGAAATATACGTGAGTGCGGAGACCGGAACCCTGAAATCTGAGACCTGAAACCGGAAACCTGAGTTTAGCAGCTTGATGCTTCTGCGGAGGCTTTCATGGCTAGATATAAATACGTCGCGCTGGATGGGAAGGGCAGGGAAATGCAGGGCGAGGTAGAGGCGGACAACCAGACCGTCGCGTTGAGCAGAATTCGCGAGAAGGGGATGTTCCCGACCAGCATCACGGAGATCGATGCCCGTACGAAGAAAAAACAACGGGGGCCGGCGGTCGCCGCCCCGAATGTGAAAAGGGAGCTTCGTCTTCCGGCTTTTCTTTCCCACGTCAAACCCAAGCAACTGACCGCCTTCACGCGCCAGTTGGCGACTCTGGTCAACGCCGGGCTCCCGCTGCTTCGCGGCCTGCAGGTGCTGGGTCGGCAGGAGAAGAATCCCGCGCTGAAACGCTCGGTCCTCGATATGGCCCAATCCATCGAGGCGGGCAGTACGTTTGCCGAGGCGCTCGCCCAGCATCCGCGTATTTTCAACAAGCTGTTTGTCAACATGGTCAAGGCCGGCGAGATCGGCGGCGTGCTCGATGTCGTCCTGCAGCGGCTCGCCGAATTCATGGAGAAGGCCCAGAAGATCAAGGGCAAGATCGTCAGTGCGATGGTTTATCCCATTGTCGTGCTGGTCATGGCCACGGCGATCGTCGCCCTGCTCATGATATTCATCATTCCGAAGTTCCAGGAAATCTTCAGGGATCTGCTCGAAGGGGAACTGCCCGCCCTGACGCAGTTCGTGCTTTCGATGAGCCATGTCATGACCCAGCGCCTGCCCATGGTCGTCATCGCGATTGCGATCGCGGTGGTCCTGGTGAAGCTGATCGGTAAAACGACGATCGGCCGCTACGCGATCGACCGCGTCAAGCTGTCCATCCCCATCTTCGGCGGGCTGAACCGGAAGACCGCCATCGGGCGTTTCACGCGCACGCTCGGAACGCTGATGACCTCCGGCGTGCCCGTGTTGCAGGCGCTGAACATCGTCCGCGATACCGTGCAGAACGAGGTTATCAGCCGGGCGATCTCGCTTATCCACGACAACGTCAAAGAGGGCGAAAACATGGCGCCCCCGATCGAGGCGTCCGGCGCGTTCCCACCGATTGTGGTCAGCATGGTCGAGGTGGGCGAGGAAACCGGCGAGTTGCCGGAAATGCTCATGAAGATCGCCGACAGCTACGATGACGAAGTGGACAACACGGTGGCCAGCCTGACGTCGATCATCGAGCCGATCTTGATCATCGGGCTGGCCCTTATCGTCGGCACGATCGTTATCGCTCTGTTCCTCCCGCTGGTCTCGATCATCGGGAAGTTGAGTTAAGTCCAAGGTCTGAAGTCCAGGGTCCAGGGTCGGCGGCATGGCCAAATGATTTTGGGCTTTGGGCTTTTGCCTTTGGACCATGAAAACGCTTTCCAAACCCGAACTGGCGATTCTCGCCGGCCTTGCGCTTGTCGCGCTTTCCATGGTCGTGCCCGGCTTCTGGGGCTTCCAGCGGTTGCGCCTGGTCCGGATGGCGCGCGCGGATCTCCGCAACCTGGTCGACGCCGGGCAGAGATTCCACGCGGAGTATGGCGTGTGGTTCAGGAGAAGCGGCGGCGCGGGCGGCGATGTTCGCTATGGGCGCGATGTGCCCAACTGGGAGTTCGTCAATGCCCTGCGCGCCCTGGACGGGCCGGGAAACACGAACCACAGCGCCAATCCGCGCCGTATCGTGTTCCTTGAACTCCGGGCGTACGCGCCCGGGGTCTCCGGTGTGGACGCGAGCGGGGAGTACCTGGACCCGTGGGGAATGCCGTACCAACTGATCGTGGACGCGGATGCCAGCGGTGTGTGCCGAATGGGGAACACGATTCACGGCACCGGGGTTGACCTCGGAATCATCGCATGGTCCTGCGGGCCCGACCGGAGGTCGGATACCCCGGACGATGTCCTGTCGTGGACAGCCCGTCATCAGGTTTTGCCGATCGGCGCTCCGCCTCCGCCCGCCGAACCGGAGTTCTAGACTCGAATGCGTCCGGGAAGCGCGGCGTCCCGCGTCCTCGCGCGGGATGGGAACCTAGTAATTCAACGACACGTGCTTCTGCTTGAACTCGCAGTTGCCGCTTCTGTCCGCAAGTTTCAAGGGCTCCACGTGCCCGTCCACGCGCAGGGTGTTGATGGACCCGTCGTGCCGCCAGTGCGGCCAGCCGTTGCCCTCATTGCCGAGTCCGACCGCGTTATGACTGCCGAAGTCGAGGTCGATCGCGGTTTCCGCCTCCGAAGGATTGGCATGCCAGGCGCCCTCTGTGGCGTACGGACGCACCGCGAGGAAGGTGCGGCTCGCGTCGGATTCCTCGTCGGGCAGAAGTCCGTCCATCATCAGGACGACTTCGCTGGGACGCTTGACCACCGAGCAGGGCACGCCTTCGGCCGGATACTCGGAGGCGGGTGTCCACGAGGGATTGACGAGGAGGGTCGGATGGGCGCTGTAGCCGGAGATGATCATGCCGCTCTTGCCCCCCTGCGAGGGGCACATGATGACCGTGCTGCGCTCGTGGGGCAGGGTCTCGTTCGTCATGCGCACGCCCCCGAGATATTCATTCAACCAGCACGTCCAGTTCGCGTCGTCCGCCCTGAAGCCCAGCGGGTACCGGCCCTGGTGATCCGTGGCGTACATCCGGATCGCGACCCCGATCTGGCGCAGGTTGGACGCGCACCGCGATGCGTGAGCCCGCCGCAGGGACTTGCCCAGCGTCGGCGTCAGCAAAGAGGCGAGGATCGCGATGATGGCAATGACCACGAGCAGTTCAATTAACGTAAACGCACGGCGTTTACGAACGCTCACGGCAAGCCATTCGATCAGGGTGAAGCCTGGGCGGCGGATTCCGGATTGTGCGCGCTCGATCATGGGGAACTCCTTCCGCCGAGTATAGCTACACCAAGGTTGTCCTGTCGTCCAGCCGTTCGGCCCCGCTGTTTCGGGGGAGCGCCGTCTTCACTCTTCCAATCCTTGGAAATAGCGGTTACACTTTTTCCAACGTTTGGAAATAATGGAGCCCATTATGGTCCCGAATCGAGCGTTCCGCGTCTCGCACCGGTTGTCCGGTTTCACCCTCGTCGAACTGATGACCGCTGTCGCCATCATCGCCATCCTTGTCGGCCTGGTGTTCGGCATCGCGGGGTACGCGATGCGCAAGGCGAGCCACGCCCGGGCGGTCGCGGATATGGAGAAGATCAAGAACGCGCTCGAGGAATACCGGCTGATTTTCGGCGTGTACCCGACGAACACGGTGGCGGACGACAGCCGGAACTGGGTTTCCGAGGTGTGGCAGAAGCGGCAGCTCCTGGTGCTGAAAGGGTGGAATAACACATCGGTCGTTTACCGGGCGGTCGATCCCTGGGGGAGGGATTACCGGTATTACCACGATGCGCAGGGGTACCTGTCGGGGCGAGTCTATGCCCCCAACAACAACTCGAAATTCGGCTACGACCTCTGGTCTGAAGGCCCGGAAACGAATGCGGCTGACGATATCAAGAACTGGTGAGGGTCCCGCCGGCGCCGCTATGTACGTTCCGGAATCGAGCGGGTATTGTAAAACAGGCGAAGAACGGCGACATGAACGACGTAAGATCGAGAGACGGGAAGACGGTTGCAGATGGGTTCACGCTGATCGAGATGCTCGTGGTCATTGCGATCGTCTCCATCCTCCTGCTCGCCCTGTTCCCGGCCATGAACGCGGCGTTTCGAAACGCGCGCCGGGGCCGGGCCGCGCACGAAATCGCCTCGCTCGTCGCAGCCATCAAGTCCTATCACTCCGAGTACGGCAAGTGGCCCTGCCCGAACAACGGCGTGGCCGACCAGACCTTCCATGCGGCGTTCGGGAACCCCTCTTCGGCGGATGCGCAGGCGCAGGTCATCAACTGCCTCACCAACAACCCGGAGCGGCACGTTTTCCTCGATATCCCGGCGCGATCCCTTGTCAACGGTTTCTACGTGGACCCCTGGGGCAATCCGTACGTGATCGTGTTGGACACCGATTTCAACAACAACTGCCGGGTCTCGTCCAGCGGCGCCGGCGCGTTCAACAATACGAACATCCTGAACAAGAGTATCTGCGTCTGGTCGTGGGGCGAGCCGGGTGGGGGGAGTCGGGCGGCGATCACTTCGTGGTAAATAACCGAATATGAATCCGATCCGAACAATGGGGCCTGGAACAGGCGGGGCGCGGTCGGCGTTTACGCTGATCGAACTGCTCGTGGTCATCGCGATCATCCTGATCCTCGCCGCGTTTCTCACCCCGGCCGTGGACAAGGCGTTGACGAGGGGCCGGGTCACGAGGGCGCGGACCGAAATGTCGAGTATCGCCGCCGCGATCCAGGCGTACGTCAACGAGTACGGTCACATGCCGGTAGGGCGGGACAATGGGTATGGCGACCACGTGTACATGGGAGCGTGGGGAGTGGATATCTCGGTTGTCGGGAATCCCCGTCAGACGAGGTATGTCTTCAACATCCTGCGGGGACTGGACAGGACGAACAATCCCAAGGGAATGGTTTTTCTCGAGGTCCCCGAGCGCGCCATGACGGGTGAGTGTCTGCTGAGACAGCGCACCTACACCGCAGAAGAGGGCTATTATCTCGATCCGTGGAAGAATCCTTATATCCTTGTCATGGACACGGATTTTGACAACCAGGTCGGCGGGTTCGAGGGGATTGTGGGCACGTGGATGGGATTCCCCGCCATTTCGGCCCTGTTGCAGAATCTGTCCGGAACCGCGAATTACGCCTTTCCCGGCGTGCGTGTGGCGGTCATGAGTTACGGGCCCGTCCCGGGAGACACGAACTCGTTCATGATGTCGTTTCAGTAGGATGGATCCATGAGCAAACGAAGCGCATTATCGGCCCGACGCGGACGCTCGGCGTTCCCGCTGATCGAACTGCTTGCAGTGAGCGTTCGTCAACGCCGCGCGTTTACGTTAATCGAACTGTTTGTGGTCATTGCCATCATCGCGGTCCTTGTGGCGCTGTTGATGCCGGCGATCCAGGGCGCCGTGACGCAGGCCAAGAAGGCACGCGCGAATGCCGATGTGAAGAGCATTGTCCTCGCGTGGAAGAACTACTACAATGAATACGGCCGCTGGCCCGTGGCCAAAGACCGCTTGTTCTTCGGCGTGCCGGGCGCTCTACAGGACTCGAGCGAGAGCGGATCGACGGGGCTCGTCATGATCGCCAATGTCATGACGAATATCATGTATCCCGGCGCGAGCATGTGGGCCGAGGGTTGGAGCATGAATAGGCATCCCATCTGCACGAACTACAACCCGAAGCGCGTGACGTTTATGACGTATCACGCGGGGTCGGTCAATGAACGGGGGGACATGGTCGATCCGTGGGGCAACCCGTACAAGTTCCTGTTCGATGCGAATCAGGATGGGAGAGTCAAACGGAGGTTCTTCGAGACGCTGGGCGCGACTTCGGTTTACGATTCGGTCATCGCCTGGTCCATGGGTCCCGACGGCCGGGAATCGGACGATGACATCAACAGTTGGGATTGAGGATGCGGATGGTGAAGACGAACAGAGCCCCGTGTAGAGTCCGCTGTCCGCAGCGGACCTCATCCGCCTCCGCCGAGGACGGCGGACGCTACATGGGCCGGTCCGGCTTTACGCTTGTCGAGCTTCTCGCTGTCGTCGGCATCATGGCCATCATCCTTTTCATCGCCTTGCCCTCGTTCGAATCCTTCAAGCTCCGGAGCTCGAGTTCGGCGATTCCCACGCTCATGAGTACTTTGCGGCTCGCCCGGCAATACGCCATCACGCACCGGCAGGAGGTATTCGTGGTGTTTCCGGACGGCCGTGGAGCCTACTCGCCGCCCGGCGAGGTGACGAAGGCGTACACCGCGTACGCTGTCATCGCGAGCAATCGCGCGACCGACCGCTACGAGTATATCACCGAATGGAAAACCCTGCCAAAAGGCGTCTTCTTCCACCCAAGCCTCGGAATCGGTGAAAGTTCTGTCTTTAACAGCTACGGGACAGGCAACATTACGTATTTCCCGTTCCCGAATGACAGCGGCGCCAATCGCAATCTTTGCGCTGTGAAGTTCAGGCCGAATGGGCGGGCGTATCTTGTTAATACCTCCAAGAATGGATGGGGTGGGCCTTTAACGAGTTGGATTCCCATTACGGCAGGATACTTGGAGGTGAATACGAATTCGGGCACAGTAGGAAGCCCTTTGATCCTATCCGATACCAACATTGTCGCCATCGCGAATTTGACCGGGCAGACATATCTCAGGCTGACAAACAGTTTATGAACATCAGAAGACGAAATGGCGGGTACTCTCTGGTGGAAGTAAGTCTGGCCCTCTTGGTCGCGGCCATCGGTTTGGTCACGATTTTCGCGCTGTTCCCGGACGGCCTGGCGTCGAGCCGGAAGTCCGTGAACGCCAGCGAAATCTCGGCGTTTGCCGACTATGTTTTTGCCAGCCTGGACAGCATGGCGTCCGGCACCAA
>JBPOJF010000012.1:0-38674 GCA_052033915.1 Lentisphaerota bacterium
CACCACCGCCAGACAACCCACGACCAACAACAATCCGACCTTGCTCCTCATTTGCTGATTCATCGTGATTCCCTCCTTGTTCTTGTGTTTCTGTCCCGAACTCCTGGCCGGAGGTCGTGCCAAAAAAGAGGCGCGAACCCCCTGCCCGCATCTCGACCGAGGGACCGCGAAGCCCCACACCGGGACACAAGACGAAGAGCCGCGCCCCATGTGGGGCGCGTTCCTGTCAGTGTCATTCCGGTGTGCATTCCTATGTTTGGAGCAGGTTGCTCTGAACACGAACTGCACGAAAAATCGCGGTTTTCGGTCGAAATGATTACTGCCGTAACGCCGAAAATAGTTTTCTCAAAGACCACGGTTCTACAAACTGGGTGAATCTATGCCATAGATAACACGGGCATGACGAGAAAATACTTTCCGCTCGAATTCGTCCGGGTTGCCGTTCTGGAAACGGAGAACGCGGCGTGAGCCTTCGCGATCTTTGCGTTAAAAGCCTGCCGCTTGTGCAATAAGCGGCCTAGCCGATCCGCTTCTTGATCTCGTCCAGGAGTATCTGCGGGTTGATCGGTTTCTCGAAGACCTTGTCCACCGGGAGCCAGGTCTCATCGGGTTGGAACGATGCCGGAAGCTTCATGTCCTTGCGGATGCCCGTGACGAGCAGGACGCGCATGTGCTTCAGTTCCGGCGTCTCGGGAATCTTGCGCGCGATCTCGAAGCCCTCGGTGTGGGTGGCCATCATCACGTCGAGGATCATCAGGGCCGGTTTGCGCGTTTTGGCCAGCGCGAGGCCTTCCGCGCCGTTGCAGGCGGTGATGACGTCGTAGCCGCCGGCCTCCAGGAGTTCCTTGTTGGATTCCACGTATTCGACATCGTCATCCACGATCAGGATCAGCTTCCTAGGGTTGGTCATGGGGCGCTCCTTGCGGGTCTGGTTCGCCAAGGACTTTCTGGATTTCCGACAACAATCGGGTGGGGGCGATGGGTTTCTCGAGGACGCGGTCGACCGGCAACCAACTCTCGTCCGGGTCGAAGCCGAACGGCAGGTGCATGTCCTGCTGGATTCCCGTGACCAATAGAACGCGCATGTGCTTCAGTTCCGGCGTCTCGGGAATCTTGCGCGCGATCTCGAAGCCTTCCACGTGGGTGGCCATCATGACGTCGAGGATCATGATGTCGGGTTTCTCGCGCTTGGCCAGATCCAATCCCGCCGCGCCGTCGTGCGCCGTGAGCACGTGATAACCGTAGGCTTCAAGGAGGTCCTTGTTGGACTCCACGAAATCCACGTCGTCGTCGACGAGCAGAACTGTCTTTCCGTTGCTCATGGCCGCACCTTACTTCGGTTTGTACCCGTACTTCGAGAGAATCTTCACCAGTCCGTCCGGCTTCACGTTCGCGTAAACCTTGTCGTCCACGATGACCACGGGCGCCAGCGCGCAGGCGCCGACGCAGCGCGCGACCTCGAGCGTGAACAGGCCGTCCTTCGACGCCGCGCCGACCTCGACACCCAGCATCTCCTTGAGCCGGTCGACAAGGATGCCGGCGCCCTTCACGTAGCACGCCGTGCCCATGCACACGGAGATCGTGTGCTTGCCTTTCGGCACGAATGTGAAGAAGTGGTAGAAGGTCGCCACGCCGGTGATCTTGGCCGACGGAATCTGCATCAGCTGGGATACCGCGTCCAGGCTCTTGGCGGGCAGATAGCCGAAGTGCTTCTGCAGCATCTGGAGGACGGCGATCAGGTAGCTCTCCGGGTGGGGGAGCGTGCGCGTCTGCTCGATGAATTTCAGCACGTGCTCCGGCAGTTCGCCGGTCGCGGGGGTGGTCTCTGCCGTCTTCGAGCTCATCGAATGCCTCTTGGGAGCTTGGGTTCGTAATGCGTGTGCAGAAGCTCGTGGGCCTTGTGCCCGTTCGGTTCGCCGAGGAACTCTTCGTACAGCTTCAGAATGTACGGGTTCTCGTGAGATGTCCGGAGCTTCTTCTGCGAATCGATCCGGTACAGCGCCTTTGCCCGCATCTTCAGCAGGCTGGCATCCATGATGTGCATGCCCGGGGGCGGGTACGGCTGTCCGCCGCCGCCGATGCAGCCGCCGGTGCAGGCCATCACTTCGATCAGATGATATTCCTTCTCATGGCGGGCCACCCGGTCCAGAAGGTTCTTGGCGTTCTGCAGGCCGTTGGACACCGCCACGTGGATCACCCGGCCGTTGATGTTCACCTCGGACTCCTTCACGCCCTCGACGCCGCGGAGTTCGACGAAATCCAGTTTCTTGCAGGGCTTTCCCGTCAGCTTCTGGTAGGCGGTTCGCAGGGCCGCCTCCATCACGCCGCCGGTTGTGCCGAACAGGTCGGCCGCGCCGGTCGAAACGCCGAGCGGGTTGTCGAACTCGCCATCCGGCAGGTGCCGGAAGTCCATGCCGTAGCACTTCATCATCCAGATCAGCTCGCGCGTGGTCAGGACGGCGTCGGTGTACGGCGCGCCGTACGGCGTGAAGTGTTCGGGCCGTTTGGCCTCGAACTTCTTGGCCGTGCACGGCATGATGGCGACCGCAAAGATGTTCTTCGGGTCGATTCCGGCCTTCTCCGCGTAGTAGGTTTTCAGCAGAACGGAGAGCATCGTCATCGGGGACCGGCAGGTCGACGCATGCGGAATCAGCTCCGGGTAGAAGTGTTCCATGAACTTGATCCAGCCGGGCGAGCAGGAGGTCAGGAGCGGCAGGCGGTCGTTGCTTTGCAGGCGCCGCATGAACTCGTACGCCTCTTCGACAATCGTCAGATCCGCGCCGAAATTCGTGTCGAACACCTTTTCGAACCCCATGAGCCGGAGCGCGGTCACCATGCGGCCTGTTGCCGGGGTTCCGGGTTTGTAGCCGAACCCCTCGCCGATGGCCGCGCGGATCGAGGGCGCGGTCTGCACGACGACGTGCTTCTCGGGGTCCGCGAGCGCCGCGAAGACGGCTTCGCTGTCGTTGTGTTCGACGATGGCCGCGGTGGGGCATACGTTGGCGCACTGTCCGCACTGCACGCAGACGGAACGCATCATGTTGCCCTGGTGCGCCGGCGATACTTCGATGTGGAAACCGCGCCGGTGCTGGCTGAGGTTGGTGACGCCCTGAACTTCTTCGCAGACCCGCACGCAGCGGCCGCAGAGGATGCACTTCTCCAGATCGCGTGTGATCGCGGGGGAGGACAGATCCTTCTTGTAGCGTTTCCGTTCGCCCTGGAAGAGCCGGTCGCGGATGCCCAGTTCGAACGAGAGCTTCTGCAGTTCGCAGTAGGTGTTTCGCTCGCACGTCTGGCATTCCTGCGGGTGGTTGTCGAGAATCAGTTCGACCACGTCGCGCCTCAGGCGCCGCAACAGGGTGGAGGAGGTCCTGACTTTCATGCCCTCCTCGGCCGGGTACACGCAGGAGGCGACGGGATTCCGCATGCCCTCGACCTCCACCAGGCAAACGCGGCATGCGCCCAGGATGCTCAAGTGCGGGTGGTAGCAGAGCCGGGGAATCGCGACGCCGATCGAGTCGGCGGCGTCCATGATCGTCGAGCCCTTGGGCGCCTTGACGACGACGTCATCGATGGTCAGCGAAATCAGTTTTTTTTCAGCCATGGATTACTTCCTTAACACCGCGCCGAATTTGCACGCCGACAGGCATTGACCGCACTTGATGCAGGCGCTCGGGTTGATCTCGTGAACTTTCTTGGGCGCGCCGCGGATACACTGGACGGGGCACTTCCGGGCGCAGGCCGTGCAGCCGACGCATTTGTCGGCGATGATCGTATAGGTGACGAGCGCGGCGCAGACACCCGCCGGGCACTTCTTCTCCCGGATGTGCGCGTCGTACTCGGACCGAAAATGCGTGATCGTGCTGATCACCGGGTTCGGGGCCGCCTGGCCCAGGCCGCACAACGAGGCCTTCCGCACCGTGTCGGCGAGGCGCAGCAGCTTTTCGACATCGCCTTCCTTGCCCTTTCCGGCGGTGATTCGTTTCAGCATCTCCAGCATGCGCGTGGTCCCCTCGCGGCACGGCGTGCATTTTCCGCAGGATTCGTCCTGCGTGAATTCCAGGAAGAAGCGGGCCACGTCGACCATGCACGAGTCCTCGTCCATGACGATCATGCCGCCGCTGCCCATGATGCTGCCGGCCGCCGCGAGCGAGTCGTAGTCCACCGGCGTGTCGAGCGTCGATTCCGGCAGGCAACCGCCGGCCGGCCCGCCCGTCTGGATGGCCTTGAACGGCTTTCCGTCCTTGATGCCGCCGCCGACGTCATAGACGACCTCGCGCAGGGTGGTTCCCATCGGCACTTCGATGAGGCCGGTGTTGTTGACCTTGCCGGCGAGCGCGAAGACCTTCGTGCCTTTGCTCTTCGGCGTGCCGATGGAGCCGAACCAGCCGGGACTGTCGATGAGGACGACCGGGATGTTCGCCAGCGTCTCCACGTTGTTGATGCAGGTCGGCTTGCCCCACAGGCCGGACACGGTCGGGTAGGGCGGTCGAGGTTCCGGCATGCCGCGCGCGCCTTCGATGGAGGCGATCAGGGCCGTCTCCTCGCCGCAGACGAACGCGCCGGCGCCGAGGCGAAGCTCGATGTCGAAGTTGAAGCGGGAGCCGAGGATATTCTTTCCGAGCAGGCCGGCGGCGCGCGCGTCGGCGATGGCCTTTTCCAGGCGCTGGATGGCCATCGGGTATTCCGCGCGGATGTAGATAAAGCCCTTGTCGGCGCCGATGGCGTAGCCGCCGATCATCAGGCCCTCGAGGATCGAATGCGGGTCGCCCTCGATCGTGCTGCGGTCCATGAACGCGCCGGGGTCGCCTTCGTCGGCGTTGCAGATGAAGTACTTCTGGTCGCTCTTCTGGTCGTGGGCGATCTGCCACTTCCTGCCGGTCGGGTATCCGCCGCCGCCGCGCCCGCGCAGCCCGGATTTCAAGAGGGCGTCGATCACCTGTTTCTGCGTCATTTCGGCGAGCGCGCGGGCCAGCGCCTCGTAGCCCTGCACGGCGAGATACTCGTCGAGGCTCTCCGGATCAATGACGCCGCAGTTGCGGAGCGTGAGGCGCAGTTGTTTGCCGAAGAATTGCACGTTGCCGTAGATCGGGAGGAAGCGGTTCGCGAGGCGCTTTCCCGACCACGCGTGCTCCGCGATCGGCTTGCCGCCTTTCAGGTGCTTCTCGACGATCTTCTTCGCGATCTCCGGTGTGACTTTCTGGTAGACCGTGCTGTCCGGGTACACGAACGCGATCGGCCCGCGTTCGCACAAGCCCTGGCACGCCGAACGCGTGACCGCGACGGAATCGCCGAGGCCCAACTCATCGATCGCGTTCTGGAAGGCCTTTTCGACGCCGAGATTTTTCTTGATGCAGCCCGCGCCGTGGCAGACGCTGACGATCCGCTTGAACTGCTTGAGGCCGGCGGCATGCTCCATCGTGTATTCTTCCACGACCTTGCCGCCGAGCACGTGCGATTCGAACACCTTGTCCACCTTGGCCGGCGTCATCTTCACGTACTTGACGGGGATCTTGCCCTTGCTGATGACGGTGACGACGGGCTCGAGGTCGCAGCGGCCGGCGCAGCCGACGCGCCCGAGGGCAACCCCGGATTTCTTGTTCTGTCCAAAAAGATGGACGAAACGATCGTACACGAGATTGGCGCCCGCGGCGTTTTCGCACGTCGCCGAGCCGACCGTGACGCGGGTGAGCGCCTTGAACTTCGTGTCAAAGAGACGCGAGATCGCCTCGTGACGCATCTTCAGAATTTGAGCTAACGGAGTCACTTCTTCTCCTCAAACCGGGGTAACGTGAAACGGAACTCTACCCATTCCTGGGGCTTCGATTCCACCGTAATCTTTCCGCCGTGGGCCTCGACAATATGCTGCGTGATGAACAGTCCAAGGCCGGTGCCCTTCCGGCGGCGGATGTGCTGCTGGTCCTCCAGCCGCGCGAATTTCTGGAACACCGTCTGGATCTTGTCGAGCGGAATGCCGGGCCCCTCGTTGCGGAGGCTGAACTCGATGAATTCGCCGGCCGGCTTTTCGCCGAAAACGATCGCGGCCCCCTCCCGTCCGTACTTGATCGCGTTGCTGAAGAGGTTTTCGAAGACTTCGCGGGTCATGTTCAGGTCGGCGCGCAGGACCGTGTCCTCCTGGATTCCGCACTCGACCCGCATCCGGTGCGCGGCGATGTGGCTCTCGAGGGTTTCCAGGAGCGGCTTGACGACGTCTGCCAGCACGGACACGCGGGTCGGCACGGGCCGGAACTCGCCGCTCTCGATTCGGGAGAGGTTCAGGTAGTGGCGAACCATTTCGACGATGCGGTTGCTGCTCGTTTCGATGTTCTTGACGGCCTTTTCCTGAGGTTCCGTCAGCGGCCCGAGCTTGTGCCGGCGCAGCAGGAAGAGGTAGTTCATGATCGCGGCCACGGGGCTCTTGAGCTCATGGGAAACGAACCCGAGCATTTCCATGTAGCTCTTGTTCAGGGCCTTCAGTTTCGATTCCCGCTCTTCCAGAACCTTCGCCATGCCGTTGAACGTCACCACCAGTTCCTCGATTTCCCGGCAGGAATGGCTGTTCTGGATGGGAGGCAGCGGCTCGCCGCGGTGGAGCTTGCCGGCGGCCAGGAGCAGCGCGTGGATCGGCTGGGCGAGCCGGCTGGCCATGAAAAACGCGATCACCAGGGAGCCGGCGAGGCCGAACACGAGAAGGCCGGCGTATCTCAACATCATGTTCCGGCCGAGATCCCGGAACGGGCGCTCGAGGCGGCCGACATAGAGCATGCCGATGACCCGGCCGTCGATGTCCCGGATCGGATCATAGGCCGTCAGGCAGGGGTCGTTGACGACCATCGCGCGGCCGACCCACGGGCTTCCGTGGTCCAGCACGCGCTCGGCCACTTCCTGGGATGCGCGGGTGCCGATCGCGCGGTCGCCGTTCGGCAGGCGGACGGAGGTCGCGATGCGGCAGTCGCCGAGGAAGATCGTTGCCGTGCCCATGGGAGCGCCTTTATAGAACTCCTTCTTGAAAATCAGGTCCGTGATGCGATCGACGAGTTCGAGGTTTCGGTTGAGCAACACCCCGGCGTAAATGACGCCGATCAACCGGGGGCCTTTCAGAATGGGGACGGCGCCGATGAGCGCCATGCCGCGATCTTCTTCCGTCTTCGGCGTCGGTCGTGCGTGAGGCGTGTCCTCGAGTGACAGGAAGGCTTGCTCGGCCAGCCCGTCGCCCTCACGCGCGAGTTCCTCGCGCGAGAAGGTGACGACGCCGAAAACGGATTCGCCTTTGAGGGCTTTCGCGACGACGGGGTTCCGGCTGCGGGAATCGCCGGTGTTGTGCGGCGGCGCCGCCCGGAACACGACGTTGCCTTCCGGCGAAACAATGGTCAGAAAATCGAGACGAAAACTGCGCTGAATGACCTCGAGTCGCTCGCGGATATCCGCCGTATCCCACAACCGGTCCACGGCGGCGTCGACGACGGCTTTCTTGAGGGCGACGAGGTCGAGAATGGTTTCAATGTCATGCAGGCGGGCATTGTACGTGGCCCATGCGCCGCCCAGATCGAGGCGAACCTGCTCCTGCGCCTCGCCGACGACACGATCCTTGATGAGGCGCAGACCGATGAATGCGGACAGAAGCCCGAATACAACGACCAGCGCCGCGAAAGCCTGAAATAGTTTCGTCTTCAGCATGACACGTCAACGCCGAGTAACAACCTGCCGGCCGGCGACCGGGGTACTCACAGGAGATCGTCCGGAGGCTTTACACGCAGCGGGAAATTGGGCGCATCTTAGGGGAGTCGGGCCGATTTGTAAAGGAGACCGGAGGACGGAAAACCCCCTGTAAAACGGCCGTTTCCTGAAAATTAACAACCCTTCCGGACACGGGTCCGGAAGGGTTGTTTCAGCAAGCCGTCCGTCGCTATTCGCTGACCTTGATGCACTCGACCGGGCAGTTCGTAGCGGCTTCCTTGGCCGAATCCGCGGAACCTTCGGGGACGGGGTCCACCTTGACCCTGGCCAGCCCGTCGTCATCCATCTCGAACACTTCCGGGCAGGTTGTCGCGCAGAGTTCGCAACCGGTGCAGCTATCGCGATCAATCGTTATTTTCATTGGTTCTCCCTTCTTTACGTGCCTGGACTGTTCCTCGTTTGAACGAGGAAGCTGAACCATGGCATGTTGACGGTCATTTGTCCATTCGGAATCCGGTCATCCTGTATTCGCGTTTGGATTGATCGTCCTTCGTCACTGCGCTTCGGCCGCCGCGCCGCCCGCCATCTGCTCGTACACCTTCCAGCGCGCCGCCACGTCCTGCTCGGCGAGTTTCAGAAGCCGCTCGGCCTCCTGCGGATTCGCGCGGGTCAGCATCTTGTAGCGGATTTCGTTGTAGATGTAATCCTGCAACGGGACCGAAGGCTTCTTCGAGTCAAGCTGGAACGGGTTCCTGCCCTCGGCCTCGAGCATCGGGTTGTACCGATACAGGGGCCAGTGACCGCTGTCCACGGCCAGCTTCTGCTGGCGGAAGCCGTTGATCATGTCGATGCCGTGCGCGATGCAGTGGCAGTAGGCGAGGATCAGGGCCGGCCCGTCGTACGCCTCGGCCTCGGTGAAGGCCTTCAGCGCCTGGCGCGGATTGGCGCCCAGCGCGATCTTCGCAACGTAGACGTTTCCGTAGGGAATGGCCATCAGGCCCAGGTCCTTCTTGCCGCTCGGCTTGCCGCCCGCCGCGAACTTCGCGACGGCGCCGCGGGGGGTCGCCTTGGAGCACTGGCCGCCCGTGTTGGAGTAAACCTCCGTGTCGAGCACGAGCATGTTGACGTTGCGGCCGCTGGCGAGGACGTGGTCCAGTCCGCCGTAGCCGATGTCGTACGCCCATCCGTCGCCGCCGAGGATCCACACGCTGCGTTTCACCAGATGCTCCGCGACGGACTCGAGCAGCCGCGCCTCGTTCTTCTGAATGCCGTTGAGCCTGGCTTTCAGGGCTGCCACGCGTTCGCGTTGCTTTCCGATCTCCGCCTCGTTCGTCTGGGGAGCGCCGGCAATTTCGTTTACGAAGTCGGCGCCGAGGTCGGCCTTGAGTCCGTTCAACAGCTCGATCGCGTACTCGCGGTGCTTGTCGACGGTCAGCCGGAAGCCGTAGCCGAATTCCGCATTGTCTTCGAACAGCGAGTTCGACCAGGCCGGGCCGCGGCCGTCCTTGTTCTGCGCCCACGGCGTGGTCGGCAGGTTGCCGCCGTAGATCGACGAGCATCCGGTTGCGTTCGCAATGATCGCGCGGTCGCCGAACAACTGGCTCAGCACCTTGATGTACGGCGTTTCGCCGCAACCCGTGCAAGCGCCCGAGAACTCGAACAGCGGCTGCGCGAACTGGACGTCCTTGATCGAGGCGAGGTCGAGCGCGCCGCGGTCGCCGTCCGGGAGGCCCAGGAAGAACTCGAGATTCTCGCGCTCGTCCGCCAGGATCGGCTCCTTCTCGGCCATGTTGATGGCCTTCCTGGAGGCGTTTTCCTTGCTCTTGCGCGGGCAGACCTCGACGCACAGGCCGCAGCCGGTGCAGTCCTCGACTGCGATCTGGATCGTGTATTTCTTGCCGGGCTCGTCCTTGCTCTTCCACTCGGCCGACTTGAAGGTCTTCGGCGCGTTGGCCAGGAGGGCCGCGTCATACTTCTTGGAACGGACGCAGGCGTGCGGGCACACCAGCGTGCAGTTGCCGCACTGGATGCAGAGGTCGGATTCCCACACCGGCACGCTCAGCGCGATGTTGCGCTTCTCCCACTGGGTCGTGCCCGTGGGGTAGGTGCCATCCACCGGCATCGCGCTGACCGGCAGGTCGTCGCCGAGGCCGGCCATGATCTTCGCGGTGACCTTCTGAACGAACGCAGGCGCCTTGGCGGGCACGACCGGCGGCATCTCGTGCGCGCTGGTCGCCTTCGCCGGCACCGGGATCTCGTGCAGGTTCGCCAGCGCCTGGTCCACGGCCTCGAAGTTCTTCCTGACGATGTCCTCGCCCTTTCGGCCGTAGGTTTTCTGGATCGCCTTCTTGATCTGCGCGATCGCCTCGTCCTTCGGAAGGACGCCGGAGATGGCGAAGAAGCAGGTCTGCATGATCGTGTTCACGCGGCTGCCCATGCCCGCCGCCTGCGCGACCTTGTAGCCGTCGATCACGTAGAACTTGAGCTGCTTGTCGATGATCGTCTGCTGGACCGGGCGGGGGAGCTTGTCCCAGACTTCGTTCGTCCCGTACGGGCTGTTCAGCAGGAACGTGCCGCCCTGGACCGCATACTTCAGCACGTCCACCTGCTCGAGGAACACGAACTGGTGACAGCCGATGAAGTTGGCGGCCTGGATGAGGTACGGGGAATGGATCGGGTCCGGCCCGAACCGCAGGTGCGAGACCGTGCGCGAACCGGCCTTCTTCGAGTCGTACACGAAGTAGCCCTGCGCCTGCATGTCGGTCTCTTCGCCGATGATCTTGATCGAGTTCTTGTTCGCGCCGACCGTGCCGTCCGCGCCGAGGCCGAAGAACATCGCGCGGACGACGTTGTCGCCTTCCGTGATGAAGTTCGGGTCATAGCTCAGGCTCGTGTGCGAGACGTCGTCGTGGATGCCGACCGTGAAGTGGTTTTTCGGCGCGTCCTTCTTCAACTCGTCGAACACCGCCTTGACCATCGCCGGGGTGAATTCCTTGGAGGACAGGCCGTAGCGGCCGCCGATGACGCGCGGCAGCTTCTCCAGCGCGCCCGCGGTGAACGCCTCGGTCAGCACGGTCACGACGTCCTGGTACAGCGGCTCGCCGGCGCCGCCCGGTTCCTTCGTGCGGTCGAGGACCGCGAGGGATTGGACGGACTTCGGCAGGGCCGCGAGGAAGTGCTTGGCGGAGAAGGGACGATACAGATGAACGCGCAAAACGCCGATCTTCTCGCCGCCGTGCTTCTGAAGGTACATGACGGTTTCGAGCGCGGTTTCCGCGCCGGAGCCCATCAGCACGATCACGCGCTCGGCGTCCGCGGCGCCGTAGTAGTCGAACAGCTTGTACTGCCGGCCCGCGACCTTCGCGAACTTGTCCATGACCTTTTGGACGATGTCGGGCGTCGCGGCGTAGAACGGATTGACCGTCTCGCGGCCCTGGAAGTACACGTCCGGATTCTGCGCCGTTCCGCGCATCACCGGATGATCGGGGTTCAGCCCGCGCCGGCGGTGCGCGATGACGAACTTCTCGTCGATCATCGCGCGGATCTGGTCTTCGCTGATCACGTTGATTTTGGCGACCTCGTGCGAGGTGCGGAATCCGTCGAAGAAGTGGATGAACGGGATGCGGGATTCCAGCGTCGAAGCCTGCGCGATCAGGGACATGTCCATCGTTTCCTGGACCGAGTTGGCCGCGAGCATCGCGAAGCCGGTCTGACGGGTGGCCATGATGTCGGAATGGTCGCCGAAGATCGACAGCGCCTGGCAGGCGAGGGAGCGGGCGGACACATGAAAGACCGTTGAAGTCAGTTCGCCCGCGATCTTGTACATGTTCGGAATCATGAGGAGCAGGCCTTGGGAGGCCGTGAACGTTGTCGTCAGCGCGCCGGTCTGGAGGGCGCCGTGAACCGCGCCGCTCGCGCCGCCTTCCGATTGCAGTTCCACGACGGCCGGGACGGTGCCCCAGATGTTCTTTCGGCCCTGGGCCGACCATTCGTCCGCCCATTCGCCCATGTTCGAGGACGGCGTGATCGGATAAATCGCGCAGACTTCGTTGGTCTTGTGCGCTATGTACGCGGCGGCTTCATTCCCGTCAATGATGGCGATCTCTTTACTCATTTCGTGACTTCTCCGTTTCTTTTGTCTTCGGGGTAAAATCGCGAAGATTCAGGTTTTTTTGGACAAAGCCCCGCCTGCTTATCACAACCCCGACACGCAAGGCAAGAGTTGGATTGCCCGCGCAGATCCCGATTTTCTGTATGTCCTTGTTTGTCAGGCGGTTCCGCGCCTTCCGCGCCCGGCCGATTCTTCCTTTGTTCCGAGCCTTGAAAAAATGTTCCAACGCTCGGAAAAATCCGGCACTCTTTCCCGGCACATGCGGCAGAAACTCCAAATCGGCGGCCTTGAACTCGAAAGCCCGGTTCTGCTGGCCCCCATGGCGGGCTACACGGACCTGCCGTTCCGGCGGATGGTCCGCTCGTTCGGCGGGCTGGGGCTGGCGTTCACCGAGATGCTGAACCCGATCAGCATTCTGCGCGGACGCGAGAAGAAGGTGAAGTACCTCCTGGCCACCGCCCCGGATGACCAGCCGCTGGGCCGGCAAATCTACGGGAAAGACCCCGCCCCGTTGGCCGATGCCGCCCGCTGGCTGGCCGACCGCGGCGCGCCGCTGATCGACGTGAACATGGGCTGTCCTCAGAAGAAGATATCCGGAAGGGGGGCGGGCGCGGGACTCCTTCGCAAGCCCGACGTGGCCGTGGAAATTGTCCGGCGCGTGGTCGAGGCGGTCACAGTGCCGGTCACGGTCAAGATCCGGCTCGGGTGGGACAACGCGCAGACCGCGGTGGATCTCGCGAAAGAATTTGAAAAGCTGGGTGTGGCCGCCATCACGGTCCACGGCCGGACGCGGGTCCAGAAGTTCGAGGGGAAATCCGACCGGGAGGCCATCGGCAACGTGCGGGCGGCGATCGACAAGGTGCCGGTCATCGCGAACGGCGATGTGGTGTCGGTCGAATCCGCGCGCGAAATGTTCAGGATCACTGGCTGCGCCGGGATCATGCTGGGTCGCCAACCGATCAAGGAGCCGTGGATCATCCGCGACATCGCACGCGACCTGAACGGCGAGCCGCCGCTTCCGCCGCCGAGCCGGGAGGAGCATCTTGCGCTGATGTTGAGGCATTTCGATCTGTGTTCGGACCTGTACGGCGAAACAATGGCCGTGTTGCAGTTCCGGAAGTGGGTTCCCCGATATCTCAAGGGAAAATCCGTGCCCCGCCCGACGCTTTCCGCGCTTCAGCAGATGAAGGACGCGGCGGAGTTGAAGGGCCGGCTCTCGGAAGTCATGCTGGGTTCCGCCTGACCGGGCGCATTGCGACGATCAGCGGTGGTTGGGGTCGGAGCAGGCGGGGGGCTCGCCGACGGGGCGGACGGCATAGGTTCCGCGGCCGGGGCACCGGAGGCGCTTCCAGCCTTCTTCAAGGTAGTCCACGAGTTGTTCGGCGGTGATCGGAGCGCCGTTGGTCAGGCTGTGATCCCGGGCAAATTCCGCTTTGGCCTCGGAGACGATTTCGAGGTTGCGCAGGCAGTGCTTCTTCTGGACGGCCGGGATGAAAAAGCCGTGCCGGTCGAAGAAACTCCAGAACAACCCGACCAGCGCGAGCAGAATGAACGCGGTGAAGAACACGCCGAGTCCGGCCATGTTTTTGCGGGCCTTCTTGGGCATCGGGCTCATACAGAGATCATCCGGCAGGGGCGCTTCGCCCGTCCTCGCCGAGGCTTCGGCGAGGCGCGAAGATGCGCCCCGGCACCATCGGTTCTACTTGTCCGTCGGAATCCGCATTCCGTAGAACGAGCGGTAAACGAACACCAGCGCGATCACGAACAGCGCCGCCGCGATCCCGAGTTTCACGCCGCGATTCGTCATGGACACGGCGATTTCCACCGCCAGCAGGCCGAAGAGGGTGGTGAACTTGATGACCGGGTTCATGGCCACCGACGAGGTGTCCTTGAAGGGATCGCCGACGGTATCGCCGACCACGCTCGCGGCGTGGAGATCGGTGCCCTTCTGGCGGAGATCCACTTCCACGATCTTCTTGGCGTTGTCCCAGGCGCCGCCCGCGTTCGCCATGAAGATCGCCTGGTAGAGGCCGAAGAATGCGATGCTGACCAGGTAGCCGATAAAGAAGTAGGCATCGAAGAAGGGCAGGGCCAGCGCAAAGCAGAAAAAGGCGACGAAGATGTTCACCATGCCCTTCTGTGCGTACTGGGTGCAGATCTTGACGACTTCCTTGCTGTCCTGGATGGAGGCCGTCGCGGCGTCGAGCTTGATGTGCTCCTTGATGTACACGACCGCGCGGTACGCGCCGGTGACCACCGCCTGCGTGGTTGCACCGGTGAACCAGTAGATCACCGCGCCGCCCATGAGCAGGCCGAGGATGATCTTGGGCTGGACCAGGCTCAACATCGCCATGATGTTGCCTTGGGCGATCGTATTGTTGAGGAGCAGGATGATGCCGAAAATCATCGTGGTCGCGCCGACGACAGCGGTGCCGATCAGCACGGGCTTGGCGGTTGCCTTGAACGTATTGCCGGCGCCGTCGTTCTTTTCGAGGATGTGCTTGGCGTTCTCGAAGTCCGGCTCAAACCCGAACTGTTCCCGGATCTCCGCCCGGATGTTCGGGCGGGATTCGATCCGGCTCAGTTCGTACACCGACTGCGCGTTGTCCGAGACCGGGCCGAAGCTGTCCACGGCGATCGTCACCGGGCCCATGCTGAGGAAGCCGAACGCCACGAGGCCGAACGCGAAGATCGGCGCGGCGAACGGGTACTGGCTCATCAGGACGGCCATTTCGGGATGCAGGGATATCGCGTAGCTGATGCCCATCAGGAACATGATCAGCAGGCCTTCCCAGAACGCGGAGAAGTTGCCTGCGACGAACCCGGACAGGATGTCCAGCGACGCGCCACCCTGCTCGGCGGAGGTGACGACTTCCTGCACGTGGCGGGACTTCGTGCTGGTGAAGATCTTGGTGAACTCGGGGATCAGCGCGCCGGCGGCCGTGCCGCACGAGATGATTACGGAAAGCACCCACCACAGCGAACCGTGCGCGGAGGGCGGCAGCAGCCAGTAGCTGGCGCCGAACGTCACCGCGATCGAGATCAGCGAGGTGATCCAGACGAGGTTGGTCAGCGGCTTCTCGGCGTCGAATTCCCTGGCGTCGGTGTACTTCGCCTCGCTGATCTTCTCGTTGATGAAGAAGGCGATGAGCGAGGTCAGGATCATCAGGATGCGCATGACGAAGATCCAGACGATCAGCTTGCCGCACATCGGGTTGTCGAAGAGGGCGAGGGCGAGCAGGGCAATCAGCGCGACGCCGGTGACGCCGTAGGTTTCGAAGCCGTCGGCCGTCGGGCCCACGCTGTCGCCGGCGTTGTCGCCGGTGCAGTCCGCGATCACGCCGGGGTTCTTCGGGTCGTCCTCCGGCAGCTTGAAGACGATCTTCATCAGGTCGGACCCGATGTCCGCGATCTTGGTGAAGATGCCGCCGCAGATCCGCAGCGCGCTGGCGCCGAGGGATTCGCCGATCGCGAAGCCGATGAAGCACGCGCCGGCGATCTCGGTGGGGAGGAACGCAAGGATGCCGATCATGAAGAAGAGCTCAACGCTGACCAGCAGGAGGCCGACGCTCATGCCGGACTTCATCGGGATCGCGAGCGGCAGCCACGGATTGCCGCGCAGGGCCGCGAAGGCCGAGCGGGAATTGGCCTGTGTGTTGATCCGGATGCCGAACCAGGCGACGCCGTAGGAACCGAGAATGCCGAGGATCGAGGCGCCCAGGATGATCGCGACGTCGGTGAGCGGCTTGTGCTGAAGGCCGGAGAAGTAATAGACCATGCACGCGCCGATCAGGAGCCACAGGACGGCCAGGAACTTGCCCTGCTGGACCAGATACGTCTTGCAGGTTTCCCAGATCGTCTGCGACACGTTCGCCATCGATTCATGGACCGGCATGGCCGTGGTTTGCTTGTACTGGATCAGACCGAAGATCAGGCCGATGACGCACACCACGAGGCCGGCGTACATCAGGCGCAGGCCGCTGATGGAGCCGAATTGGACGAGGCTGAGGTCCGGCAGGTTGATGTCCGCCTCGCTCGCGAAAGCGGGCGAAAATCCGATCGTCAGAAAGAACAGCACCAGTGCGAATCCAAGGAACTTCTTCATCGAATTACTCCTTCTGATTAGCCACGCGCGTGTTTCATACAATGACCCAACGTGGGGAGGCAATAAGAAATGCCATTTCGGATTTGCGGTATTCCTCCGAACGGATTGTGCGGGAAGCACTTAGCCCGGATATGATGCGAGTTCTCGCGCGATATCCGAAATAGCCCGCGAAAACCGCGGTGAAAAAACCCTACGGTTGGGAGGGGGGGTCGGTAGGCGGCGCAACCGGCGCGGCAGCGATGACGGGCATCGGGCCGGGCTTGTATTGCACCTTCAGATCTTCGCGGCTGTAGGCCGGATGACTGTAGCTGGAATCCATCTGGATCGCATTGACGGGGCAGGATTCCTCGCACTGGGAGCAATGGGTGCAGCGGTCGATGTAGAGGGTCATCGAGAAGCGGCGGATGAGTTTGCCGGCCTCGTTCTTGTACTCGTATTCCTTGTTGATCTCGATCGCCTCGGCGGGGCAGTCGGTTTCGCACCGCTTGCAGCCGATGCACTTCTGCGTGTCCATGACCGGCTTGCCGCGGAGACCTTCCGGCTGACCGATGCTTTGGAAGGGGACTTCGACCGTGGCCGGCTTGCGGAAGAGATGCCGGGTGATTTCAGGAAGCATGGCTGCGAACTTCAATTTCATTTCAGAAATCCTTTAACGAGAACCACGATCGCGAGCTGAACGACGGCCAGCGGTGCGAGGTAACGCCAGCTGAACGCCACCATCTGGTCGATCCGGATACGGGCCATGACGGCTTTCACCGCCGCCAGAACCACGATGATCGCGAGGGTCTTGAGAATGAACCAGAGGAAGCCCCAGCCGAGTCCGCCCGGGAACCCGCCGAGGAACAGCGCGGCAATGAAGCCGGCGCCGACGACCATCTCCACGTCGATCAGCAGGCGGAACAGCGCGAGCTTGCGGCCGGAGTACTCCGTGAACGCGCCGCCGACGATCTCCGTTTCGGCCTCGGGAATGTCGAACGGGATGCGTTCGAGCTTGGCCTGGAGGCAGACGAGCGCCACGGGAAGGCCCAGGAACATCGTGATCAGCACATGGAGCGGATGGTCCTGGAAGTAGGCCGCGATCTCCGCCAGCCGCCAACTGCCCGCCAGCACGGCGGGGGAGAGCATGGCGAGAAAGAGGGGGACTTCGTAGGAGAACAGAAGCGTCAGCACGCGCATGCCGCCCAGCGCGGCAAACGCGCTGCGGGAGGCCCAGCCGGCGAGAAAGTAGGCCAGGCTGGGGAGGGTCAGCAGGTAGGCGATCACGATGATGTCGCCCTGGAACGAGGTCATGCTCGGGGTGTCGATCGAGAAGTGCCAGACGGGAAGGAGCAGGGCGGCCGTACAGACGGCCGCGAGTCCGAGGATCGGGGCCGCGGCAAACAGGACGCGATCGGCGGCGGCGGGAACGATATCCTCCTTGGCCATCAGCTTGATGAAATCGGCGATGGGCTGCAAGAGGCCGAACTTTCCGGTGTACGTCGGGCCCATGCGGTTCTGGAGCCGCGCGCACAGTTTCCGGTCCAGCCATTCCACGAAGGTGGAGTACACGAACAGGAACAGCAGCCCGGGGTACACAAAAAGATAGGCGAACGTTTTGAAGGCAGCTTCCATTATTTCCGAAACTCCAATCCGTACTTCCTCAACGTCTCCCAGTCCCAGATCTTCGATTCGCCGGTGCGGATATCCGTGATCTCGGTCAGGCGGTCCGTGCAGGACATACACGGGTCGATGCCGGCCATGATGATCGGCACGTCGGCAACGTACGAATGCTTGAGCATGTACAGCGTCGCCGGCCAGTTGGCCAGGGTCGGCGCGCGCACTTTCACGCGCTCCGGCTTGTCGGTCCCGTTCGAGCGGATGTAGTGGATGTCCTCGCCGCGCTGGGCCTCGACCCGGCTCACGACTTCCCCCTCGGGCACCTTCTTGGGCGCCTTCACACGGATTTCGCCGGCGGGAAGGTTTTTCAGGACGAACTCGCAGATGTTGTAGGATTCCATCAATTCCATCGCGCGCACGACCACGCGGGCGAGCAGGTCGCAGCCTTCGCTGGTCTGGATGTGGAACGGAACGTCCAACGCGAATCCGGAGTAGGGATCATCCTGCCGGACATCTATTGCGACGCCGGACGCGCGGGCCATGGGGCCGGTGGCGCACAGTTCGGCGGCCTTTTCCTTCGGCAATTTGCCGACCCCGGCGATACGGGCGACGAACGAGGGCTCGGTCGCGCCGATGTTCAGATAATATGCCGTGCGCTCGCGCAGGATCTTCAGGGCGTCCAAGCACTTCGCGATCTGGCCCTCGTCAATGTCGCGGCGCACGCCGCCGAAGGTCTGGAGACAGTAGTGGATGCGGTTCCCGGAAAGCGTCTCCAGCAGGTCCATGACGATCTCGCGGTCCCGCCACGTGTACATGAAGAATGTGTCGAACCCCACTTCGTGGCCGGCCACGCCGAGCCAGAGCAGATGACTGTGCACGCGCTCCAGCTCGCCGACCAGAGTGCGGATGTACTCGGCGCGCTTGGAGACCTGGATGCCCATCAGTTTCTCCACGCCTTGCACGAAACAGGACGTGTGGGCGTTCGAGCAGATGCCGCAGATGCGCTCCATGAGGTAGATGTTCTGGATGTAGTTGCGGCTCTCCGCCAGCTTCTCGATGCCGCGATGGTTGTAGCCGAGGCGAAGGTCGGCGTTGACGATGAATTCTCCGTCGACCTCCAGGCGGAACGACGTGGGCTCCTTCATCGCCGGGTGCTGCGGTCCGATGGGGATGGTGTATGTACTGCTCATTGGATCACCTCGGTTTCGCGATCGTACTGCCAGTCCTTCCGCAGCGGATAGACCCCGTCAGGCCAGTCGTCGGGCAGGACCAGGCGTCTCGGATCGGGATGTCCTTCGAACTTCACCCCCAGGATGTCGTGCACTTCGCGCTCATAGAGCGTCGCGCCCGGATAGACTTCCGTGATCGTGCGCACCGCGGGCGACTGGCGGGCGACGTGCGTCTTGACCGTGACGACCACGCCGGGCCGCGCGAAATGGTAGTTGATCTCGATGTTCGCGGTCGTGTCGCGGGCACTGATGGTGGAGATGTAGAAGATCTCCAGCTTCTCTCGGATCATCCGGCACGCCTCGACGAGATCCTGCGGCTGGACGGTGATGAAGACGCGGCGGACATCGGTCTTCAGGTCGGAGAATTTCCCGGCCAGGTTCTGTTCAATCGCGTTTTTGACTTCTTCAACCGTGATCATGGGATTCCCGTCTCTACTTGTTGATCTTCTCCAGCAGCTTGGCGATGCCCGCGACAATCGCGTCCGGCCGCGCGCCGCAGCCCGGGATATAGACGTCCACCGGAATGACGGCGTCCACCCCGTTCAGCACGTTATAAGCGCCGCGATACACCTCGCCGGAGCAGGCGCAGGACCCGACGGCGACGACGAATTTCGGTTCGGCCATCTGCTCGTAAATCCGCTTCAGGCGCGGGGCCTGCTGGCGCGTGACCGGGCCGGTGCAGACCAGGACATCCGCGTGGCGCGGCGAGCCCTTGAGCAGGACTCCGAAACGTTCGGGGTCGAAGCGGGGCATTAGCGCGGCGATGACTTCGATATCGCAGCCGTTGCAGGAGCCGCTGTTGAAATGCAGCAGCCACGGCGACGACACGCGGGACCATTTGACCAGTTTCTTTAAGGGCATATTCAACTACCTCAAGATCAGCGCGGTGATCGACAGCACGATCATCACCAGGTAAACCAGGCCCCCCAGGGCGAGCGCCGGGGATCCGCCCGGGATCGTGGCGATGACCAGCGCCGCGACGTGCATCATCGTGAAGAACAGCGCGGCGTAGAAGAAGAGCCTGTAGCCCATATGGAACTTCTGCGCGGGAACGTCTTCGCCGCACGCGTACTGGGCCAGCTTGCCGCCCTCATCCTTCAGTTTCGGCGCGATCAGGCCGCCCAGCCGGTACAATCCATACGCGGCCGCCGCGAACAGGAAAAATCCCGCGAGCGGCGTCAACAGCATGTCCACACTGATTTGCATCTCGTTGCTCCGATCCATCTACTCCCAAAAGACCCTCGATCAACCCTTCCATCGGGCCAGCTTCTGGATATCGAGGCTGCCCGTGCTCCGGTACGCGTTGATGACCAGCGCCAGCGCCACGGCGACCAGCGACACCTCGGCGACGATAAACGTGATCACATAGCTCTGCGTGAGAAAGGTCTCGCCGCGGAAATAGCCCGCCGCGACGAACGACAGGACGACCGACTTCGCCATGATCTCGAGGCCGATCAACAGCTTGATGATGTTGCGGCTCGCGAAAAGGCAGTACAGCCCGATAAAGAACAGCAGGCCGACGAAAAACATATACATGACGGGCGAACCCATGTCGTTTTCCTTACTTCTTCAAATCCTTGTCTTTTTCCGTGTCGCGCAGCAGCGCCAGGACTCCAAAAACACCTCCGAAAATCACGGCGATCTGGCCCACGATGTCCAGCGCGCGGACGCCCCACAGCGTATCGCCGAACGTTTTCGCGACGTTGCCGTCTCCGGCCGGGACGTTGTGGAACAGGGCCTTCATCACGGCGAGGTCGATCAGGCCGAAGATGAGGAGCCCCAGCACGAAGATATAGAGGGGCCAGGAGGACGCCGTATCCTCGTGTTCCCGCGTGAGCGCGATGGTCGAGACGAACAGCACGGTGATCAGGCCGGCCACGACGGACAGCTCGAAGACGGCCGCGTACGGCGAGTTCAGCCGGTACAGCAGCGCTGCGAGCAGGGCGCTCATGAAGGCCAGGCTCAAGGCCGCCCGCACGAGGTCCTTGAGGAATACCGCGAGACAGGCAAACCCCGCCATCATCACCAGCAAGACTGTATTGATCGCATCCATAAACTTATATCCACGGCATCTTCGCGCCCATCAGGGCGGTTACGCCGGGCTCGATCAGATGGGCCGTGATCCACGGGTAGCACAATCCGATCACCAGGCACAACAGCGCCAGGCAGAACGTCGCGAACGCCATTCCAAAGGGAACCTCGCGGACCCACTCCAGGCCCGCGGTCAGCTTGCCGTAGAAGGCCCAGCGCTGCATTTGCAGGAAATACCAGAGCGTCAGGATGCTCGCGCCGATGGCGAGCACGGCCACGAAATACTGCTGGGCGCCGACGAGCGCGAGGATGACGAACAGCTTGCTCCAGAACCCGTTGAACGGCGGCACGCCCGCGGTCGAGAACATGCCGACGGTTGTCGTCAGCCCCGTGATCGGCAGGCGGTTGTTGATGCCGCCGAGCTTGCGCAGGTCGCGGATGCCGGTCGCGTATTCCGTGGAGCCGGCGTCGAGGAAGAGCATGGACTTGAAGATCGAGTGATTGAACATGTGGAACAGCCCGGCCGCGATGCCCATCGCGGAGCCGGTTCCGAACCCGAGGAACATATAGCCGACCTGGCTGATGGACGAATACGCGAGCATGCGGCGGAAATCGGTCTGCCCGATCGCCAGCAGCGCGCCGACCAGCATGGAAACCGCGCCCAGCACGGTGAAGATGCGCGAAATGTCCGGCGTCAGGCCGAACACGGAGAACACGATCCGGAGGAGCGCATAGATGCCTGTGACCTTCCCCAAGATGCCCGACAGCATCGCGGAGATCGGCGCGGGCGCGGCCGGATAGGCGTCGGGCAGCCAGCCGTGGAAGGGGACCACGCCGATTTTCAGACCGAAGCCCATGAGGAACAAGGCGATGCAGACCGCAATCAGCTTCGCGTTCATGGCCGCGCCGGCCTGCGAGGCCAGCAGGGGAAGGCTCAGCGTGCCGGTCATGAAGTAGATGAACGAGAGGGAGAGGAGGATGCTCGTGGTCGCGACGACGGACAGCATGAGGTACTTGAACGCGCCCTCGACGTTGTCGCCCTGCTGGCCGAAGCCGACCAGCGCGTAGCCCGCGACCGCGGCGACTTCGAGGAACACGTAGAGATTGAAAAGGTCCGTGGTCAGCACGAGGCCGTTCATCCCGGCGATCATGATGAGCAGGAGCGCGTAGAACGTGCTCTTCTTGCCGTAAGACGCCATGTAGGTCGAGGAGAAGATCGAACAGAAGAAGGCCACGAGGCTGATCGTGACCAGGAAGAGCAGGGAAAGGCCGTCCATCATCAGGCTGAACCCGGCGGGCACGCCGTATTTCGTCGCGCTCCAGCACATGACTTCCCCGCCCGCGATCCGCGTGACGTAGCCGCATTCCATCGCAAACAGCGCGGCGACGGTCAGGGACGCCAGCGCGTCCGGCAGACGCCGGGAAACCCGGTCCAGCAGGGGCATGACCGCCGCGACGGCCAGCGGCAACACGATGAACAGCAGCAACATGTTTTTCTCCAAAACCCTTCCTGAGCGGCGTCCGCTCCACGAGCGGTCCATAATGGCGGAGCGGCTCACGAGCCGCCGCCCCACACCGCCTATCTCGCCGCGGCCGAAACCAATACCCAGGCCACGAGCACAAACCCGCCGATCACCCACGCGAGATAATTGGCGTAAACTCCGTTGTGAGCTTCTTTCAGCCGGTCGATTCCAAGCCGGCCCACCCAGATCATGAATTTCTCGTAAAGCGCGTCGATCCCGCGGTCGATCAGCACGTAAATGGTCACAGCGGCGCCGCGTATCGTCTTGTTGAAGAACCAGTTATATATATCGAACACATCCGCCTCGGCCCAGTCGTACAGCTTCCGGGCGACCGGCAGGTTATGGACGGGTTCGGACGCGAGGTGGGCCTTGCCGCCGCTCTTCGCGAACCCGTAGAGGTGCATAAGGAACGCGACGAGCAGGCAGCCCATCGACACACCGACGATCCAGTTGATGTCGTACGCGTGACGCCAGAATTCCATCGGGCCTTCCACCATCGGCTTGCCGGCCAGGATCGGCTCGATGAAGTGTTTCAGCGGGATTTCGCTCTTCACACCGAAGAGGACGCAGCCGCCCGCGATCACCAGCATCGGGATCAGCATGGCCAGGCCGGACTCGCGCGGCTTCTGCGTCGGCATATCCAGGCTGCGCGTTCCGAAGTAGGACGCATGGCCGAGTTTGAGGAACGAGGCGAATGTGAAGATGGCGCCGAGCCACGCGGCGATCGCGAAGATCGGATGCCCGGTTTCCCACGCGCCGTGGAACACCATTTCCTTGGACACGAACCCGTTGAACGGGGGAACCCCGGAAATGGAGAGCGCCGCGACCCAGAAGCACAGCGCGGTGATCGGCATGACTTTGAACAGGCCGCCGAGTCTCGAAAGATCGGTCGTGCCGGTCTGCTTCTCGATCGAGCCGCCGGAGAGGAACAAGGCGCACTTGTACATCGCGTGATTCAGCATGTGGAACAGGCCGCCGGCGATGCCGATCGCCGAGCCGGTGCCGATGCCGAGGATCATGTAACCGACCTGGCTGATCGCGTGGAAGGAGAGCAGGCGCTTGTAGTCCTTCTGAACCAGCGCCATCAGCACGGGGAACACGATCGTGATCGCGCCGAGCGACATCAGGAAGATCGACAGCGGGCTGTTCATCCGGATCGTGAAGAACTCGAGCGAAATCCGGCCGAGCATGTAGATGCCGAGCAGTTTTTCGAGGGCCGCCGGCAGGTACGCCATGAAGGGGAGCGGGGCGTCGAGCGCGGCGTCCGGGATCCACGTGTGGAACGGCATCGCGCCGGCCTTGGCCATCGCGCCCAGCGACATCAGCACGAACGCGGCGGCGCCGAGCCCGTGCGAGTCGAGGTGCAGTTCGGACATCGTGAACGTGCCGGACAGTTTCCACGCCAGCAGGATGCCGAGGAGCATCAGGAAATCCGCCGTGCCGGCGATGATGAACGCCTTCGTGGCCGTCGGATGCGCGCCCTTGTGACCGATGGAGATCATGCCGTACAGCGTGACCAGCAGAGATTCCCAGAAGAACAGGAGGACGATGAGGTTGTTGGAGAGGACCGCGCCGTTGGTCATGCCGGCGGTGATGAGCAGGTAGGCGAAGAACTCCTTGGACCGCCACTTTCCGCTCATGAAGGACGTCGAATAGAGCGTGAGCAACATCTGGAAGCCCGCGCAGGCCAGCAGGACGAATCGCGCGAAATGCGGCGCGTACAAATCGAAATCGATGCCGAACGAGGTCCACGGCACGAGCAGGCGGATGTCCTCGCCGCCGCGGAAAAGGACCCAGGCGTACCAGAGCGTGGCGCCGGTCGCGACCAGCGCGAGAAGCTCCTTCACGCCTTTCAGCGCGCGCGGCAACAGCAACGTCAGCGCGCCCGCCGCCAGCGGGATCACGATCGGAAGCAGCAAAATGTTTATCGAGCAGCCGTTCATGGGCCCAAAATCCCTTGTACCGTCGGGTTTCCGAGAATGTCGGTCAGCGCCACGCCGAGCAGATCCATCGGGTACTTGACCAGGAGGCCTGCCACGAGCGACAGCGCCGCCGAGGCCACGACGATCCACACCATGACCGGCGTTCCTTCATGATGCGCATGGATCGAGGCATCGCGCGGTTCGCCCAGGAAAACCAGCGTAAAAAGCCGAAGCAGGTAGATCGTGGTCAGGATCGCCGTGAAGATCGCGAGGCCGGCGATGACCAGATGATTGGACTGGACCACGCCTTGGATGACCATCAGCTTCGAGAAGAACCCGCCAAACGGGGGGATGCCGATGATCGAGAAGATACAGAGCAGAAACGCCACGCCGGTCAGCGGCATATGCTTCATCAGGCCGCCCATCCTGGTGATGTCCTTGGAGCCGGTGCCGTGCTCGATCACGCCGGCCGCCAGGAACAAGCCGGCCTTTGCCATGCCGTGCATCAGGATGAAGAGAAGGCCGCCGGTGATGCCGATCACGTTGAAAGCCGCCAAGCCCATGAAGATGTAACCGATCTGGCTGATGGTCGAGTAGGCGAGCAGGCGCTTGATATTCGTCTCCATCAGGGCCGCGCAGGCGGAAACGATGGCCGAAATCAGTCCGAGGAGCATCAGGTAGAACTGCCAGTCCATCGGAATGCAGAAGGTGAAGTTGAAGATTCGCGCGAAGGCATAGACGCCGATTTTGACCAGCACAGCCGCATGCAGGAGGGCGGTGACCGGGGTCGGCGCCACGCCGGCATCCGGCAGCCACGTATGGAACGGAAGCGTGGCCGACTTGGCGAATAACCCCATCGTGATGAACAGGATTTCCCAGCCGCGCAGCGGGAACCCACGCATTTCCAACAGGTTAAACGTGCCGGTCCGCATGTAAACCATCACGAATCCCAGCAGCATGAACACCGCGCCGCCGAAGGTTGTGAGGAAGGTCTTGTCGGCCTTGAGAACGATTTCGCGGTCGCGGAAGAACCCGACCAACCGCCACGAGCAGATCGCGGTGATTTCCCAGAAGACGTACATCAGAAGGAGGTTTGCGGAGAAGACGAGGCCCATCATGCCGCCCAGGAACAGGACGACCATCATGAAGTATTCCTGCTGGTAGTCGTATTCCTTTATGTAACCCAGCGAGTAGATGATGATCAGGGTGCTGATGAACGAGGAAACCGAGGCGACGAACACGGAAAGGCCATCCACCACGAAAATCACATCCAGACCGAACCCGACCGCATAGGTGAAGACGTGGGGCGTGTCCGCAAGCGCCGTCGGAATCAGGGCCATGGCGCATGCCGTCGTGGCGAGGCCGAGTATGACCGCCCATGCGTTGCGCAGGGAGCGCGACAACAGACCGGCCAGCGGCACCGTAAAACTGCCGAGGACCGGAATCAGGACTGTCGCGAGGACTAGAAACTCCCAATTCATATCTGTTTTGCGGCCTGGAAACGCCTGTACACGCGCTTCCTTCAGCGAGTCGAAGACGGCGTATAAAAGCGCAGAAGCCAACGCCTGTCAAGCGGATGAAGGTTAAAACTTGCGCGGAACCGCGAATTCGTTCGGTTTTTTGGGTGTGAGGGTCTTGATTTTATTCGGAATTGGGGAATAGTGGGCGAAGAAAACAGGAGATACAAAATGCCGCATATACTTGCACCCTTGCCGTATCCGTTGAACGCGCTGGAGCCGCACATGGACGCGAAGACGCTGGAGATCCATCACGACAAGCATCACGCGACGTACGTCAACAACCTGAACAAGGCGCTGGAAAAGCATCCCGCCCTCCAGTCGAAGACGCTCGAACAGCTCCTGACCGATCTCAAGAGCGTGCCGGAAGACATTCGCGCGGCCGTTCGTAACAACGGCGGCGGTCACGCGAACCATATTCTGTTCTGGGAAACAATGTCGGCCAAGGGCGGGGGAAAGCCCGCCGGCGCGCTGGCCGATGCCATCGGCAAGAAGTTCGGCGGTTTTGACGCCTTCAAGGAGAAGATGTCCGCGACCGCGGTTGCCCAGTTCGGTTCCGGCTGGGGCTGGCTGTGCATCGGCGACGACGGCGACCTCTGTGTCTGCTCGACGCCCGGCCACGACAATCCGATCATGCGCGGCGTGGTGTCCTGTCCCGGCAAGCCGATCCTTGTCGTGGATGTCTGGGAGCACGCCTATTACCTGAAATATCAGAACCGCCGGGCCGATTTCGTCAACGCGTGGTGGAATGCGGTCGACTGGGCGAAGGTCGGCGCGCTTTACGACAAGGCGGTCAAAGGCCTGCCGTATGTCGACTCGTGGGGCATCGCGCCGTAGGCGGTCGGTGTCCTCGATCAGGGCATGAACCGGTTGATGCGTGTTTTCGCGCATCCGGCGCGTCCTGTCGCGGAGCCGCCCCTTCAACTTCTTGTCGTACACGGGTCCGGATCAGTGTTGAGCAGGTGTTTCCGTGGCGGGCTTGCATCTTTTCAACAGTCCGAAATTGCAGAGCCTCAGCGCAGTCTCTCCGTTCTCGTTCCGGATCAGTTCGTCTTGCGGCGTGAGCGACAGCAGCCAGTGCGTGGGTTCCGGGTTCAAGTCCTCGAACCCCGCGGCGGCCAGTTCGCGGGCCGCCCGGCGCGTCAGGTCCTGAAGCTCGCAGGCGGTGATCCGCTCCTCGTCCAGCGCCTGCTGGAGGTTGATGCCTTTGCAGTACTCCACGTCCTCGCGCGCGAGCAGGTCGTCCGACCCGTTCCAGTATCCCCAGACGGTGATGTAGTTGTGGTCGGGTCGCAGGACGGGGGACCCGTCCGGCGCGAGGATGTGCTTGTACATCTCGTAGCGGCGGTTGTCCAGGCTGTCGTCGTCATCCGTTTCCTGGCCGGTCATGTACACGGCCCGGGGATACACGGCGGGGAATCCCTTCGCGTCCAGTTCCAGCGCGATCGCGAATTCCTCGAAGGGGCTGTTGTAGCCGTGGTCGGCGATGTGCCTGCCCTTCGCGCTCGCGGTGTCGACATCCGGTTCCTCGCCGACGCGGGAGATTTTCCACACGAGGTTGATGTTGTCCTTGGTTTTCGTGTGGAAGACCTGGTTCGTCTTCGACAGCGGCTTGCGCGGGGTCCGGCGCCAGCGCTCGGGCAGGAAGTAGTCGAAGAGGGCGGGATCGCGGCCCACCACCCACAGCCGGCCCTGCGTGCTTTCGGAGTGCCCGTAAACGTAATCCACGTCCAGCACGCGCATGGGCCGGAGATGAGGCGGAAAATCCCGTGCCGGCGGCGGGACGAAACGATCCTTCTGGTGCCGGAGATAGGCGGCCCGCCGTTCCGAGGCGACCTTCTGTTCGTGTTCCGGCGTCCGCTCGAGCAGTTCAAAATCGACCAGCGCGTATGCGATGCGGCCGTCCCGGTAGCGCATCACGCCTCCGGTCGGCAGCGGCCGGACGATGAAGTGGTCCGGTTTGATGTCCAGCACACGGAACCCTTTCCGGCGCAGCTCCTCGATGCCGCGTTCGGTCAGGCGCGCGAGTTCGGCCCAGCGCCGGTCCGTGTCGGGGAATAGGGTCTGGAAGGCCTCGACGGCCGACACGCCCTTCACCCATTCGTAGATCAGGATGTACTGGCGGTAGATGTCGAGTTCCACGTTGCGGAACTTCGCCTTCTTGGATTCGATCTTCGTCTGCGAGCGGCCGGTCTGCCACAGCTTCAGCCTCTTTGCGGGCACGAAGATCGCCAGCGGCTTGTGCGTCCGCACGAGCGTGTGCGACGGATCCTCGCGCATTTCCATGACGAGCGAGAACTCCTCGTAGGGGCTGTTGAACTCCGCCTCGGCGAATCGGGTGAACGTGAAGGTGTCGAACGGGATATCCTCGCCGACGCGGCACCACTTGACGACCAGATCCTTGCTGAATCCGTCGACGGGTTTTGTGCGCACGCGGTAAACCATGCTGGTGCCGCTCAGCCGCTCGCGGTGCTGCTCGAACCACGCCGGCTCGAACCAGCTCTCCGGCTTGAGGTTCTCGTAGAAAGGCGCGCCGAATTTCGTGAGGTACAGGTCTCCGCCGTCCGCCGTCTTGACGTGGACATACTCCACGCCCAGCAGGTTGAGCGTCTTGGCGTTTTCCGGTTGGCGCGATCGGATCACCGGATGAATGTAACGTGCCGAGGCGCGCGCCGCAACCGGGGTTTTGAGAAAGGGGGTCCGGGGCCTTGGCCTTCGGCGCCGGATGCCGCGGGAGATCCCGTTATTCCGTTTCTTAGGCTTTGCACCTTCCAGGGTCTTGGCTATGTTTTCCACATGAATTCCAAGTCCTGTTCGCATTTCGAAACCGTTCATCCCCTGTATGTCGATTTCCTTCGCGACGAGTCGCGGAAGATCGGCGCTGCGGATTCCATTTCCTTTCCGACGACGGAGGAAGAGGTTCGCGGAATCATGGCGGAGGCCCATGCGCGGCATGTGCCGGTGACCTTCCAGGGCGGGCGGACGGGCATCACGGCCGGCGCGGTTCCCTTCGGCGGCCACATTCTGAATCTCCACCGGATGAACCGGATTACCGGGCTTCGCTTCGATCCGGCGGACAATCGTTTTTTTGTCGCCGTGCAACCGGGTGTCGTGCTGGCCGACCTGCGGGCGGCCCTGGAGAAACAGGAATTCGATACGGCCGGCTGGATGCCGCCCTCGTTGGAGGCGTTGAACGCCCTGCGTTCCCATCGGCCGGTCTTTTTCCCGCCGGACCCCACCGAGTCCACGGCGACGATCGGCGGCATGATCGCGTGCAACGCATCCGGCGCGCGCACATTCAAGTACGGCCCGACACGGAAGTACATTGAAAGCCTTCGCGTGGTGTTCGCGGACGGGGCGACGGCTACCGTGCGGCGCGGCCGGCAGCGGGCGGTGGAACGCAGCTTCGCGCTTCTGTGCGACAACGGCCGGAAGATCGAGGGATCGCTGCCCTCGTACAGCCTTCCGCCCGTCAAGAACGCGGCCGGGTATTTCGCCGAGGACGACATGGATCTTGTGGACCTTTTTATCGGGTCCGAGGGCACGCTGGGCGTGATCGTGGAGGCCGAACTGTCCCTCATCAACGCCCCGGTTCTGAAGTGGGGCGTGATGGCGTTCTTCAAGTCCGAGCGCGACGCGCTGATCTTCGTGCGCCTGGTTCGCGGGGACCTCATGGAGATGCACGCGCCCGTGGTGCGCCTGCGGCCCGCCGCCATCGAATTCATCGACAGCCGTGCGCTGGATCTCCTGAGGAGAAAGAAAAGCCGGTACGACATCCTCGCCGATATGCCCGAACTGCCCGCGCAGTTTCACACGGGCGTCTATGTCGAATTTCACGGGGACAACGAGGCCGAGTTGGTCGCCGCCGTCGAGACCCTTTCCGAGATCATGGCCAGGTGCGGCGGCGAGGAGAGCGCCGCGTGGACGGCGATGGACGACCGCGAGATGAAGCGACTCCACGATTTCCGGCACGCGGTGCCCGAGACGGTGAATCTGACGATCGACGAGCGCCGCAGGAAGGAGCCCGCACTCACGAAGCTTGGGACGGACATGGCGGTGGGGGACGGCGATCTGGAAAAGGTGATGGCTCTCTATCATTCCGCTCTCGCCGCCGCGTCGCTTCAGTACGTCATGTTCGGCCACGCGGGGGACAATCACATCCACGTCAACGTGCTGCCCGCCACGATGGAAGAGTATGAAGTCGGGAAAGCCGTTTACCTGGACTGGGCGCGCGAAGTGATTCACCGCATGGGGGGCACGGTTTCCGCCGAGCACGGCATCGGCAAGCTGAAGATCGCGTTGCTGAAGGAGATGTACGGCGAGGAGGGTGTCCGGCAGATGCGGGCCGTCAAGCAGGCGTTCGATCCGGAGTTCAGGCTGAACCGGGGGAACCTTTTCGACGAACAGCCAACGCCGAACGCCGAATGCTGAAGCAGGAAGTCGTTCTCGATCGGGAAGGCGATATCAGGAACGGAATCCGCGTCAGCGTTTCGGCGGCATCGGGGACCGGCAGATCGTCAGCCGCAGCCCGCATCGCAGACACCGGTTGGCTTCGCGCACGGCCGTATCCTCATCGAACGTGGACTCCACCTCGGCGAAGCTCCTGGTCCTTTGGGCCGGCGGGAGGACCGGCGTCTTCGGGCGCTTGCGTCCCGTGAACTGCGTTTCGCGGCCGAGGCGCGGATTCTGTTTCTCCAGGGAGGCCAGCGATTCCTTGATGTTCCCGGCGCCGCCGAGATACTTGTCCATCGCCTCGGCCGCCTTCCGGCCGGTGTTAATGGCCTCGATCACGGTAGCAGGCCCGCTGACAACGTCGCCGCCGGCGAATACGCCCGGGCGCGAGCAGGCCAGAGAGGCCGGGTCGGCCTGTACGCGGCCCTTCTTGTCCAGCGCCACCTTGAACCCTTCCGGCACGGCCGTTTTCTGCCCGATCGCCATGATCAGGTGATCCGCTTCCTGGACATACTCGCTTCCTGTGACCGGCACGGGACTTCGCCGTCCGCTCGAATCCGGTTCACCCAGTTCCATGCGGATACATTCGATCTTGAGCTTCCGGCCGTCGGGCAGAACCTTCTGGGGCGCGACGAGAAACTGAATGTCCACGCCTTCCTCCAGCGCGTACTCGACCTCTTCCGGCGACGCCGGCATCTCCTCGCGCGTGCGCCGGTAGAGCATGATCACCTTCGCGCCCATCCGCAGTGCGGTGCGCGCGACGTCCATCGCGACGTTGCCGCCGCCGACCACCGCCACCGTGCCGCCCAGCTTGATCTCCTCCCCCCAGTTGACCTTCTCCAGAACGGACAGTCCGTCCAGCACGCGCGGGTCGTCCTCGCCGGGAATCCCCATCTTGGCGCCCTTGGCCGCGCCGACTCCGAGGAACACCGCCTGCACGCCCTCGTCAAACAGCTTGTCCAGCGATTCCACGCGCGCGCCGGTTTTGATCTCGACGCCGATCTCCTCGATGCTCCGGATTTCCTGGTCGAGCACTTCATCGGTCAGCCGGTAGCGCGGGATGCTGGCGCGCAGGCTGCCGCCGGCTTTCGGGGCCGCCTCGTACACTGTCACACTGTGCCCCAGCCGCCGCAAGAACCACGCGCATGTCAGGCCGGCCGGGCCGGACCCGATGACGGCGGTCTTTTTGCCGGTCGCGGGCATCATGGGGATGACGGACTTCCACTCGCCGGTGTCCACCTGCGCCACGAATCTCTTGAGTTCGCGGATCGCGATCCCCTCGTCGAGCGCGCAGCGACGGCACGCCTTTTCGCAGGGGTGCGGGCACACGCAGCCGAGGACGAAGGGGAACGGGGCGATGTCGCGAATGACCTGCAGGGCTTCCTGGAACCGGCCCTCGGCGATCAGACCCACGTACTGCGGAATGTGGATGCCCGCGGGGCAGGCATCCTGGCACGGCAGGATCCGTTTCTCGCGGTCCGCCCACGGAATCGGGTCGCGGTCGCGCAACGCGCCCGTCGGACAGACTTCCACGCAGGCGCCGCAGAACCGGCACTCCGCCTTGCGGATATCTTCGCCGCCGACGGTCGAGACCTGGCTCTCGATGCCGCGGTTTATGAATCCGATCGCCCCCACGCCGCGGACTTCCTGGCACATGCGGACGCAGCGGCCGCACAGGATGCACAGATTCGGGTCGCGGATGAAGAACGGATCGTCGTCGGCGACCGGCAGGCGCTTCGGTTTCGTCTTGTACGTGGACAGCAAGTTCCGTGTGCCGGTGTATTCCACGACCTTCTCCAACTGGCTGTCCTTCCGGAGCTCCGTCGGGCCCTCGCTCAGGATGAGCCAGAGCAGGTCCTGCCGCATCTTCTGCAGCTTGTCGGAATTCGTGCGGACGACCATGCCGTCCTTCGCAGGCGTGGTGCACGACGTCGGCAGGCCGCGCATGCCGTCGATCTCGACGATGCACAGGCGGCAGGCGCCGACCGGCCGCAGGTCCGGGTGATAGCAGAGGTTGGGGATGTAGAGGCCCGCCGCAAGCGCGGCCTCGAGCACGGTCTTTCCGTTCTCCACCTCAACCGATTTTCCGTCTATGGTCAGCTTGATCATCGTATGGCCATGAAACTGCAGGCGTTATAACATGACTTGCATCGGATGCACTTTGCGCGGTCGAGGGTTGCGGTCGTCCCCTTCTTCCATGTGATCGCATCGACCGGGCAGACCTTGAAGCAGGCGCCGCATTTGACGCACGCGTCCTGGATCACTTCGAAGTGGAGGAGTTCGGTGCAGACATGCGCCGGGCATTCCCGGTCCTTCACATGCGCCTCGTACTCCTCCGGGAAGTACCGCAGCGTCGTGATCGCCGGGTTGGGCGCCGTATTGCCGAGCCCGCACAACGCGGTGTTCCTGATCGTCTCGCCCATCTCCTTCAGGAACGTGATGTGCTCCGGCGTGCCGCGGCCGGCGGTGATTTCCTCGAGCGCCTCGAGCATCCGCTTCAGGCCCACGCGGCACGGCGTACACTGGCCGCAGGATTCCTCGACCGTGAACGACAGAAAGTAGCGCGCGACGTCCACCATGCACGTCGTCTTGTCCATGATGATGATGCCGCCGGACCCCATGATCGCGCCCGTATTCGTGATCGACTCGAAATCGATCGGCGTATCCACGAGCGACTCGGGCAGACAGCCGCCCGACGGGCCGCCGAGTTGGACGCCCTTCAGGCCGACCTTCTTTTTGATCATGCCGCCGCCCGGTCCGAAGACGAGTTGGCGGATCGTCGTGCCCATCGGCACCTCGACCAGCCCGGTATTCTTGATCTTGCCCGCCAGCGCGAAGACCTTCGTGCCCTTGCTGCCCGCCGTGCCGATCGAACTGAACCACTCCGCGCCCTTGTTGAGGATCGCCGGGATGTTGCAGAACGTCTCCACGTTGTTGATCAGCGTGGGCGCGTCCCAGACGCCCTTGTGCGCGGGGAAGGGCGGTTTCACGCGCGGCGCGCCGCGCCTGCCCTCGATGGACGCGATCAGTGCCGTCTCTTCGCCGCAGACGAACGCGCCCGCGCCCTGCATGATGCGAATATCGAACGAAAACTCGCTGCCGAGAATCCTGCGGCCGAGAAACCCCTTCCTCCGCGCCTGTTCGATGGCGAGAGTCAGGCGCTTGATGGCCAGCGGATATTCCGCGCGGCAGTAAACGATTCCCTCCTGCGCGCCGATCGCGTAGCCGGCGATGATCATGCCTTCCAGGACGGCGTGCGGGTCGCCTTCCAGCAGGCTGCGGTCCATGAACGCGCCCGGGTCGCCCTCGTCCGCGTTGCAGATAACATATTTCCGGTCGCCCTCGGCATCCCGGCAGAACCGCCACTTCCGGCCGGTGGAGAACCCCGCGCCGCCGCGCCCGCGAAGGCCCGACTTATGCACTTCCTCGATGACATGGGCGTACGGCTGGGCCAGTGCCTTTTGAAGCGCCGTGTAGCCGCCGACCGAGAGGTAATCCTCGATCGTCTCCGGGTCGATCTCGCCGCAATGCGCGAGCACGATCCGCATCTGGCCCTTGAAGAAATCCTCGTAGTCCCGGCCCGCTCGCAGGGACGCCACCGGTTCGCCCTTCACGATGTGCTCTTCGACGAGCTGCTTCACGTCACCGGGCTGGATGTATTCGTAGACCACGCGTCCGTGCCGGGGCGTGATGATATCCACCAGCACGTCGCGGAACAGCCCGCGGTCGCCCGTGCGGACGATGTTCCAGTCGTTCCGCAGGCCGCGGAGGGAGAGTTCGTGTTCAAACGCGTCCGCCACCTTCTCGGCGCCGGCCGCCGCGCCGCTGGTGCCGACGCAGATGAGGACCTTGTTCTGGGGATGGGGGAGAGTCATGGCGTCCTATTTGTAATTCTCCATGACCTCGTCCATCTTCTGCGCCGTACAGCGTCCGTAGAAATCGTTATCGATCATCACCACCGGCGCCATGCCGCAGCAGCCGAGGCACGCCACGCGCTCGATCGTGAAGCGGTTGTCTTTCGTGGTCTCCTCGACCTGGACGCCGAGCTTGCCGCAGATGTGATCGAGGATGTCCTTGCCGCCCATGATGTAGCACGCGGTGCCCTGGCAGACGCGGATCGTGTGCCGGCCGCGGGGTTCGAGGTAGAACTGCGCATAGAACGTCAGGATGCCGTAGACCTCGACGGGGAACACGCCCGCCGCCTCGGCGATCGGCTCGATCGCCTCGCGCGGGACATACCCGAACCGCTCCTGCATCTTCTGGAGCAGGGGAATCAGAATGCCTTTCCGGCCGCGGAACGGCGCGATGACGGCATCCATGTCGGCCCGGCTGATCTGGGTTTTGGTTTCCACGTCTGTACTCACTCTGTCCTGCCTTCAGGGGAGACCTTGCGGCTCGAACAACTTACCACACACGCGCGGTCTTTCCAGTTCGTTGGAGCGCGGATCATGGTAAAATGCGTTTCGATTCGCAACCGAAAACAGCGTTGCCGGGCGCGCTTTCAGGGAGGGGTGGAAACGGCTTACGGCCGCCAGAGGTACATCAGGCGCGGCGTCGCCGCGTCCCACAAGCCGGAACGGGTCAGGTGGAGCGGGGCCCGGATTTCGGAAAGCAGTTCGAAGAACTCCGGCCGGCGCTGGTACTGCACGATCCTGACGGAGGTTTCCCCGAGTAGTTCCGACACCTTGGCCACGGCGTCCTCCCAGTAGCCGATCTGGTCGATCAGCCGGTTCGCCAGCGCGACATCGGCCGAGAAGATGCGGCCGTCGGCCAGCGCCTTGAGGTTTTCCGCATCGACGCCCCGATGGGTCCGCACGATGGAGAAGAACTGCTGGTACATGGAATCGATCATTGCCTGGAGTTGCGCGACCTGCTCGGTCGAGACTTCGTGGAACGGGTTCAGCAGATCCTTGTTCGCGCCCGACTTGATCGTCACGTCGGTCAGCCCGATCTTGTCGCTCATCCCTTTCCAGTTCAGCGTCTGCATAATCACGCCGATGGAGCCGAGGATCGACGTGGGCTCGGCAACGATCCAGTCGGCCGGCGCGGAAACATAGTAGCCGCCCGAGGCCGCCATGCTCCGAACGAACACAACGATCTTCCGGCCGTCGGCGCTCCGCTTGAACCGCTCGAGCGCCTTGTAGATTTCATCGCAGGCCGTCAGCTCGCCGCCGGGTGAATCGACCTCGAGCAGAATCGCCATCACGTCCTCGTCGTTCATCGCCGCCCGGATTTGCCGGAGGATCGCTTCGATCCGGTCGTAACGGATTCCGAAAAGACTATCCTTGCTTTCCCGGAAGATCGCGCCTGCGATCGCAATCCGGACCGCTTTCACGTCGCCCGAACCGTACGACCATTTCTCGGTGAAGACGGGAAACTCGTCCTGGGCTCTGCCGCCGACAGGGGTTCCGGTCTTGGCCGCGAGGCTCACGAAAAGCCCCATGTTCATCATCAGGCTGACGATCAGGAATACGCCCAGCACGGCGATCCAAACCCAGAAACCGGTATGCGAGCATTTGCGTGTCAACGGCTGCGGAAGAGGTGGTGTCATGGCGGATAACGTACCCGTGCCCCGCGCTTTTTTCAATGGAATCGTCCTTGTCCTCGAATTCGAGGACAAGGGCGGGATCGACGACGAGCATGGCGCTATTTCGGCGCGCCCACGACCTGTTCCTGTCTTTCCACTCCGGCCCGATATGCTGTATCTTCAAGCAGTTTCGGTTTAACGGGATAGGTCCGTTTGTTCAAGAAATCGCTGTGCATATTGCCTATTACATCAGTTCCCACGGTTACGGACACGGAGTGCGGTCGAGCGACATCATCCGGGCGATCAACCGCCTGCATCCGGAAGTGAGCGTCACGATCACCACCGATCTGCCCCCGGCGTTTCTCCGGGACCGATTGGGATCCGGCCGCAACACAATCCGCCCCGGCAGTTTTGATGTCGGGATGGTTCAACTCGATTCCATCCGGGTGGATGTTCCCGCGACACTGGAGAGCGTGAAGTCGCTTTACGCCCGCAAGAACGAATTGATCCGCTCCGAGTCGGCCTTCCTGCGCGAGGCCGGGGTCTCGCTGGTGGTCGTGGACATCGCGGCGCTCCCGATCGAGGCCGCGAAGGCGGTTGGTCTTCCGGTCGTTGCCGTCGGCAATTTCGCGTGGGATTGGATCTACGGCGAGTTCGCAGAAACAAATCCAGAATGGAATCCCCTGATCCGCGAGTTCGAGCGCGGCTACGGCAGGGTCGATCTTCTGCTGCGCCTCCCGTTTGCCGAGCCGATGAAGGCGTTTCCGAAGAGGGAAGACATTCCGTTGGTCGCGGCCGCGGGTCGAAGCCGGCGCGACGAATTGGTCAAACTGACCGGTTGCGGTTCGCGGAAGAAATGGGTTCTGCTCTCGTTCACTTCTCTGGACTGGGACGAGCGGGCGCTGAACGCAACAGAGCGGCTTTCGGAGTACGAGTTCTTCACGGTCAAGCCGCTCGAGTGGCGCAGGAAGAACATTCATGCGATCGATCGGAAGTCGATTCCGTTCTCGGACGTGCTGGCGTCCGTGGATGTTGTGGTCTCCAAGCCGGGCTTTGGGCTGCTGTCGGAGTGCGTGCTGAATCGCAAGCCGCTGATCTACGCGGAGCGCGCGGATTTCCGAGAATATCACGTGTTGGAGGCGGGGCTTCGCCGCTGCCTGAAGAATATTCACATTCCCGCGGAGCGCCTGTACCGCGGCGATCTAGGCGAAGCGCTCGCAGCGATCTGGAATCAGCCGGAGCCGAAGGAATCGCTCGCGTCCGGCGGTGACGAGATTGCGGCGGGGAGAATCTCGGATTTCGGAATCCGGATTTTGAAATGATCCGCGCGGTTTTCGGCGGCGCTCCCGCGCCGCGTTCTCCGTTGACCGAACGGCTCGCTGGATTGCCTCTAATGGGGGAGATTTCCCAGATCATTTTTCTTGTTTTGGATACTGTCCCTATGCGATAAGCCGGAGCGGTTCCCGAAGACATGGAACCGGGTTCTTTAATAAAGCAGTTTGGCGTTACGGCAGTAGCTGTTTCTACTGAAAACCGCGAATTTTCGTTACCTGAAACAACACTGACGGGGCGCGCCCCAACTGGGGCGCAGCTCCTTGTCTTGTGTTTCAGGTAGGGGCTTCGCGGTCCCTCAGTAGAGACATGAACTTGGAGTTCGCGCCTCTTTTTTTTACCCTGAGCATGTCGAAGGGTTCGGCTCGAACTCCTCTGAGGAATGTCCGCAAAGCAGATACAAGAAAAGGGAGGGGTTGCCATGAAGCAGATTATGAGGATTAAAGCAGGTTTGTTGTGGACCGTCGTCGTGCTCGGGCTGGTCGCGCTGGTTGCGTTCTCGCAGCAGGAGGAACAGCAGAGCGAGGCCGTGCTTGACTACGATGCCTATCAGGAACTGATGGCGCGTAGGGTCTCGGATGTCTATGACCTTGCCGATTGCTTCTTTCGCGCGCAGGATTTCTGGATGGCGCTTCTGCCGCCCGATCCGGAGTTTATTCTACATCCATCCTGTTCCATATTGCCGTTCGAATGGAAGAACTTCCCCGCCGAGTTCGTCGAGAACCTGGTTTGGGAATATGAAAAAAGCGTCCCGGTTTACCCGATCACCATTTTTGAAGATTTCGATACGCGCGAGACGGTGTTTCTGAACGGCGACGGAAAGGAAATCTACTCTCTGGCGCCGCTTCCGGGCTACGATCCGTTTGCTTTTCTGAAGTGGTATTGCCCGAACCTCTATTCGGGCTTCAGCAGTCCGGATTCGATTGCATGGTATGAAGCAATGTACGATCCGGCGCGTGTTCAAATTGACGTCAAATTGATTCAGCCGGAACACGTTGAATTGTATCTGTATGTCGCGGCGCGGCTCGCGGAGGAAGAAGCCGCGCGGAAGGGGGAAGAGGAAAACGGGGGCGGGATGCTGCTGCGGGGTGGCGACTGGACCAACGCTTTATGGGTCTCGACTCATCGGCCGGACGGAGCAGAAACAAACATGCTCGTGGGTGTGCATCTGCCGGATGGCTTCACGAACCGGGTGGATATCTTCGCGATCACGAATCTGTTGTCGTTCCCATGGAGTCTGGCGGCGGCGGAAATCTCCACGGAAGGAACAAATGTGATCTGGTGGCCGGTTTCGTCGCAATGGGCGGAATTGGAAACGGTCTTTTTCACGGCGGGGAACGCGGATATCGATTCCGATCTGGATGGACTCAGCGACGTGTACGAGCGGCTTGTGACACACACCGACGCGACCCACCCGGACACGGACGGGGACGGGGTCAGCGACGGACAGGAAATCCTGGATGGCACCGACCCCCTGGATAAGTATTCCGTTCCACCGCCTTCGATGTTGAGCGCGAGCGGCAGGCACATCGTGGACACGAACGGCGCCCCGGTCCTTCTCAAGAGCGTGAACATCGGCGGGTGGCTGGCGTTCGAGCAATGGATGATGGGTTTCGAGCCGAAGGTGGTTACGAACATGATTGGACAAGTGT
>JBPOJF010000014.1:0-53642 GCA_052033915.1 Lentisphaerota bacterium
GGAAATCGAGGTAGTGTTTGACCAGGTCGTCCCACGAGGAAACGGTCGGGAAATCGTCGCCAGAGAAGTTTTGCTCAAGTTGTGCGAGGGATAGCGCCAGCCCGGCGAGCATAACCGCGCAGACCAGCAAAACCAGAATGCGAATATCAGTCTGGCCCAAAAGATGCCGAAGTTTGCGGACCATTTTCCCCACCCCTTGTTGATCGGTGCGATCACTAACTGGCACAATATCCTGCGCGGGGGTTAGAAAACGAACAAGATCGAAATCCAGAAAACTGTGTCCACATCAATGGCCACATGAATTGCACGCGGAATACAACGACGCAGGAATTATGGGGCTTTTCTTCGAGCTGACCCCTTCCATGTCAAGGAAGTGCTCTAGCCAACTGAGCTATACGCCCGCCCCAAATCTGCCGGGCCAATACGAGAGATAAGGCGTACCCTTGTCAATGTTGGGGGATTCACATACCATGCGGTTTGACAGCCGTCTGCGATGATTCTATTGGCTGTGTCCGTTTTCATAGCCTTATAAGACGAGGGAATAACTATGCGCCAAACCTATTCTTTTCGGCTCTTTCGCTCGATCGCGCTCTGGCTTACGCTCTTTCTTTTTCTCGCCATTGGAACGGTTCTCCGGCTTTTGCCTCAAAATACCTCTGATCAGGCGATCTCCTCCTCCCCCGCAGCGCCGGAACGAACCGTCCTTCCTCTTCCTCCCGGCAACCCGGAGCCCGATCTCCCGCGCTCCCTGGCCGCGTTCGACTCGTGGGCCAACGCATACCGCGCCAACCCGGGCGCCGCCACCCCGGCGCAATTGGCCGAAGGACTCGCCCTCGCCAAGGCGCGGCGCGAAGCGTTGAAGGAGTTGATCATCGCGGATCCGGAAGCGGCCCTGCGGCAGAGCGTGCCGTACGGGATGCGCCGAGCGCTGCCCCCGGCTGTGCAGGAACTCCTGGAGGAACCGATCAACGCCGCGGGCCGGTACGAAGTTTCCATCGCCTGCAGCTTCGGTGAGGAAGACCACATGGATGCCGTCGAGCGGTTCGCGTCCTTCGACAACCGGCGGTTGAACGCCTACACCTACGGCCGGCGTCTGGATGTGACCACCAAGAAGACCTTGTCGCTGACCGGCATCGCGATCGACGAGGTGATGGCCCTGCGCGACCAGCCGGCGCGCGTGGTGCCGCCGGACGAGGCGGCGGCGCGCGGCCTGCCGCCGGGAGCCGTCGTGGTGGAAGCGCTGGGCGAGGTCCGTGCGTTCGCGAGCCGGGAGGAGTTCGACCGATTCGAGGCCGCGCTGATTGCCGACGAGGAAGAGTCGGGACCCGACGGGGCAGGAGCGGGCGGGGTGACGGGAGACGTGGGGCTCCGCTCCTCGTACACCGAAGGCGTGAAGACCCTGCTCTACATCATCTGCGACTATCCCAACTTGACGGGGTTCCCGGTGGCCTTGAACACGATTTCCAACGCGATGAACAATGTGACGTCGTATTACTACGAGGCGTCCTACCGAAAGACAGCCCTCGTTCCCACGTACGTCCCCATGATTATCCGGCTGCCGAAAAACGGCGAATCCTATACCAACGCGTTCACCACCCTGATGTACGATGCCGGGGCGGCGGCGCGGGCCAAGGGGTACGACATCGACAACTACGACTTCTACGTGGTCCTGACCGACGAGAACAGCAGCAATATCAACTACTCGTACGCGGGCAAGGCGTGGGTCGGTGCGCCGGGCTGCCATCTCGTTGAACCCTATTACACGCTGCGCACCGCCGGGCATGAACTGGGCCACAACTTCGGCCTGTGGCACGCGAACTACTGGCGGACCGATTCGGACATGCCGTACGGCCGGGACAGCCTCGTCGGCGGGTATGTGGGCAGCGCGACCAATGCGGAGTGGATCGAGTACGGCCACCGATTCAGCCTGATGAGCGCGCAGAGCTCTTCCGACATGAACGACCGAACCGCGCACTTCGCTCCATGGGAAAAGCGAAAACTGAACTGGATGACGTCCAATTCCGTGGCCGTGGTCACCAACAGCCAGACCCTCCGGCTTTACCGCTTCGACCATATGAACGCCACGCAGGGGCCGCAGGCGGCGCACATCAACCGGGCCTCCTCCGACTACACGGGCTACGCGCGCCAGTACTGGCTCTGCCACCGCCGGGCGTACGCCGCGAACCGATGGCTGTCCTTCGGCGTGCAGGTGGATTGGAGCCGCACGAGCTACGGGTTCGACGGCGCCGTACAGCTCGACATGACGCCCTATTCCAACGACGACCACTTGGGCAGCAGCTACACCGACGATAACAACGACAAGTACGACGGCACGATCCTGCTCGGCCGCACGTTCAGCGACAACGCCGCGGGCATCCACGTCACCCCGACCGCGTGCGGCGGATCGGCGCCCGACGAGTGGATCGATGTCACGATCCATGTCGGCGCCTTCCCCAGCAACCGGGTGCCCTCCCTCGCGCTGACCGCCAGCTCCACTAATGCGCCGAAAAACACGCCTCTTGTGTTCACCGCCGACGCCTCCGATCCGGACGGCGATCCGCTCGCCTATGAATGGGACTTCGGCCTGCCCAAGCTGATCTTCACGAACAGCCTCAACCAGACCGCGGTCACCAACAGTTGGAGCACGGAGGGCGAATACGTTGTGCGGTGCGTGGCCAGCGATATGAAGGGCGGCCGGGCCAGCACCTCCATCGTGGTCCGCATCGGCACCGTCACGGTGTACCGTATCACCGGCCGGGTGCTGAGCAACGGCCAGCCTATCGAGAACGCGCGGGTCTACACGGCCTACACCAACATGACCTACACAGGGTCCGATGGCTCCTACCAGCTGGTCAACCTGCGGACGGGCTCGTTCACCGTGGCCGCACAGAAGAACAGCACGAACCTGACCGCCGCGTTCACGAACCCCGTCGTCCTCGCGCCGTCCGCCTCCGACAGAAACTTCGGCACGACGGGCACCCCGGCGGTCATCGTGGACACCGTGGACGGCGGAATCTCCGTCGCGGAAGGCGGCGCGGGCGACAGCTATACGATCCGGCTGGCCAACCGGCCCATGAACACCGTGAACATCGCGTTCACGTTCGACACGAACCAACTTGCGCTCACTCCCCCCCACCTCGTCCTGTCGCCGAACGACTGGCTGACCGGACAGACGGTCTCCGTCACCGCCGTGGACGACACCCTGCTCGAGAGCCAGCCGCACACAGGCGTCGTGACTCACGCGGTCGCCAGCGCGGACCCCGCGTACAACGGCCTGCCCGCGACCGCCGTGAGCGTGCGGATCACGGATAACGACGCGAATCTGCCGCCCACCGTGACCATCGACACTCCCACCAACACCGCCGCCATCGCCGAAGGCGCGATAGTGCCCTGCTCGGTCTCCGCAAGTGATCCGGACGGCGCCGTGACACAGGTGGTCCTGTCGGTGGGCGCGGAACCCATCGCCGCGTGGACCGCCTCGCCCTACGAAACCGCGTGGACGGGGCTCGCGGTCGGCGCGTATTTCCTGACCGCCGTCGCATGGGACGCGGAAGGCGCTTCAGCCACGTCCCCCGCCGTACAGGTCGAATTCCTGGCCGACCTGGACAGCGATGGGGATCCGGACATCACCGACCCGGACGATGACGGCGACGGAATGCCGGACCTCTTCGAGGAGGAATTTTTTGGCGGCGCCACGAACGGAGTGGCGTCGTTGGACTCCGATGGGGACGGGTTCAGCAACTTGAGCGAGTACATCGCAGGCACGAATCCCACCAACGCGCTTTCCTACTTCCACATCACGGCCGCGCCCGAGAGGGAGGCCGGTTCCATCCGCGTGGATTCCGTGCTGGGGCGGCTCTACTCGCTGCAGGAGCGCGACCTCAGGTCCGGCAACACATGGAGCAACGTCAGCGCACAGGTCAATGTGGAGGGAACAGGCGGGCCGCTGATCCTGACCGATCCCGATTCAAAAGACACGGACGTCTACCGTATGCGGGTCATCTGCCCTTGATGTCTTTCCGACACGGAGCCGCGCCGTCTATTCCCCGATCAGCGTCTCGCCGAGCGCGACAGTCACCGTGTCCGCCATTTCGCGGAAGGAAAACGGCTTCTGGAGGAAGAACGTCTTCCGGAGCTTGAGCGCCTTGCGGATATCCGGCTGGCTGGAGGAAAACCCGGAAACCAGGATGACGGGGATCTTCGAGCCCTCGTTTCTCAGCCACTCGCAGAGTTGCAGCCCGTTGTATTCCGGCATGCTGAAGTCCATGAGGATGAGATCGGGCTTCGCGCCGCCCTTGCGCCACTTCTCCTGGAATTCCCGGCCGCCGGCCATTTCGTCGACCGCGTGCCCCTCGTCGGAGAGCACCTGCCGGCACATCTCCCGGAAAATCGCATCGTCATCCACGACCCAGATGCGGCTCGGCGCAAGGCGACGCCGGATTTTCTTCTCCTCCCGAACGCGCTCGCCGCCGGTCACCGTCGGCAGGAGGACCTGGACGCGGGTCAAGGCGCCGGGCTCGGAAGACACCAGCACGGTGCCGTCCAAGCGACCGACCATCCCGTACACACTGGAAAGCTTGAATCCGATGCGGTCGCCGGCCGGCAACGGCAACCGGCCCTTGCCGGCCATGTCGGGACGGACCCCGGCCGGCATGACGCCGCTACTGTCCGCCACCTCCAGCCTGAAGAACTCCTGGCGGCCGGACTCCGCGGCCAGGTGCGTATTGATCGTGGTCACCGTCAGCTCGCCGCCGGACGGCATGCTGTCGATGGCGTTCGTCAGAAGATTGAATACGATCTGGCGGATGGAACTGGGCGGCGCGAGCACCGTGGATGTCTTCGCGTCCAGGCGCGTCTGCACGCGCACGTGCGTCCCGGTCTTGGACTCCAGCAGGGAGAGGACGTTGTTCACCGTCTCGTGAACATCGCAGGGCATCTCCTCCTCAACCTCGCTCCCGAGGAACGCGAGGATCTCCTCCGTCAGGCGGCGGCCGCGCTGGGCCGCCTCGGAAATCTTGCGGAGGGCATCCGCCGCCTCGCCGGACAGTTGCTCCCGGTTGAGTACGAACGAGGAGTATCCGAGGATGACGGAAAGCAAATTGTTGAAATGATGGGCGACACCGCCCGAAAGCGTCCCCACCGAATGCGTCCGCTCGGACTGAACCAACTGCTCGGTCAGCTCGGAGGCGTGAAGGTGATTCGCAATGGCCTGCTCCAAGGCGCCGCGGAAACGCTCGCAGAACGCCAGCGCCCGCTCGACCTGCTTCTTCGACAGGACGGGAACCGCCTGGACCAGCGCCTCGGCGTCGGCACGCGACACGCCGGCCAGCCGGGCGATCTCGCCGATCTCGTCCTTGGTGAAAGGCTGTTCGCGAAACCTGCCGGACCACAAACAATGCACCACCAGGCCGCGCAGTTTCACCGGGAACACCGCCTCGACGAATCCCAGCGCGCCCTGGACAACCTGGTCCTTGCCGGTCTCGGCGACTTTCTCCAGAAGCTCGACGTCTGAGGCGAGCAGAAGTTTCCGGCCCTCCTCGGATTTACGGATCGCCTCCAGAACCTTGCCGGACTCCGGGTAGAGCCCCTCCTCTCCCCAGGGGAGATCCACCCCGCCGAACAACTCCTTGATCGCCGCGACATCCACGTTCTTCAGAAAATCGGACTCGCGGGCCGCCGTGGCCAGATCGAAGAAACGCAACGACTGAAGCAGACGTTCCTTGGCCGCCGCCAACTCCCGGATGGTTTGTTCCCGTTTTGCCATGTCCGTATCCTCTTCGACGGTTTCCGCATCTTCCCGGAAGATGCGATCCACATCACGTCGCGCCCCATTTATACCCGAACCGCGCAGGTTTGTTGAAAAGGATTTGAGGAAAAACGCGTCAGAAAACCGCGGCTTCCTTCGCCCTCTTCTGAACATGGAAGTTCACCATTTCCGCGCGGAAAACCGGATCGCATTTCAAGCGGGACGCGCGATCGAGTCCCTTCATGGGAATTTCGCTGGTTTGGCCGCCGTTCACGATCACGACAACTCCCGCCTTCCGCTCCTTCAACGCGCCGCGATGAATCTGCCCGTTGGCCCGGCGAAGCACAACCGCGTCGCCTGGCTCGTACATCGGATGCGTGACGGCCAGTTTCTGCGTCAGTTCCTCGCGGTACGCGGCCTCCAGTTTCGCCAGATCCTCCGGAGGCATTTCCGTGGAACCGCCCACGGCTTCATTCGACACAGCGCCGCCTTCTTCCACCATGCTGACCGCGGCGGTTTCGCCCGTCGGGCCGGGCGTCGCCGCCGTTTCCGCGGGTTGTTGCTCGCTCACCGCGCCGGGCCCCTGGATCTGTACCTCTTCGTCTTTGGGAAGAAACAACCACTTCAAGAACATGACGAGGAGGATGGCCCCAATCCCCCACAGCGCCCACTGAAGAACGCGCGAGTTCTGCGGACGGTCGAGATACCGCGCGCCGGTTCGCGTGTCGTATCCGCATTGGGAGCAGATGAGCGCTCCCGGCGCCAGGGTAGCGCCGCACGAAGGACAAATCTTATCGCCCGAAGTCTTCTCTGCCTTTCTCAAGCGCAGTTTCTCCACCCCTTCGGAACAGTCCGAGGAATCGAGCACGGCAACCTGCCGTTTGCATTGGGGGCAGGCGACGCTCTGACCCAGCATTTCGTCGGAAACGGAGAAACACTCGCCGCAATGGCCGCAATGGACCGGGACTTCGGACATGTCGGCTCCTTTCAATTTGCTGTTTTCACGCCTATTCTCTTGGGCAAAAGGCGGATGTCAACGGAAATGCCTGCCATCCAAAAATCCAGGCCGGGGCGGGCGCCTTACCGAATCGCCCATAACATCTTGACTTTGCAGCCCGGATACCGAGAATGACACGCCGTTTCGGATCGTACAGGCACAAGCCATGACTTCTGAAATCTCGATTTCCACCGCGGAACGCAATCCGCCCGCGTCTCCCTCCTCCGGGAACACGGCCCCTCGCGTCCATCCGCCCTACTGGATCGCGATTGCGCTGATCCCCTCCCTGACGATCACCCTTCTGCTGGGCATACTGTTCTCCTATCTGTCCCAGCCCGTCACGCTCCTGCTCCTGGGGTCGGACCGCCGATCGGTCGAGGAGCCGGCACGGTCGGACAGCATCTTCGTGCTGCGCGCCGACCCGCGGCAGGGAACGATCCGCGGTCTCTGCCTGCCGAGAGACCTTTACGTCCCCCTCCAGGGCCTGCCCATTCGCCGGACCGCGAAGCTGAATGCCGCTCTGTTCTACGGCGACTACTACGCCGACTCGCAGGGCATCCCGGCGGCGCGGGAGACGGTCAGCCGCCTGATCGATGTTCCCGTCAATGGAACCGTGGTCGTTCACTTCGACCTGTTGGAAAAATTGGTGGACTCGATCGGCGGCGTCGAAATCTACTTCGAGAATCCCGTCATGGACCCCCAGTTCAAGAGCATACGGGAAGAACGCTCCTACGCGCTTCGGTTCGAAGCGGGCTGGAATTACCTGAACGGCCGCCGGGCGCTCGACTACGTCCGCCTGCGGAAACCGGACACCGATTTCGGCCGCATGAAACGCAACTGCCAGCTCCTGAACGCGATCATCGCGCGCCTGAAAGCCCCCTCGTCCTGGCCGGCCCTTCCGAAACTGGTCCCGTATCTGCCCTCGGAAATCGACACGGATATGGGCCTGCTCGCCGGGCTCCGCGCCGCGTGGGTCTTCGGCCGCTGCGCGTCGAACGGCATCGCGTGGGATTCCATCGACCAGAACGACCTGCTTCCCGACACGCTCGCCACGGGCGCGCAAGTGCTCCTGCCGGAACCGGGCGTCCTGAAGGAAGCCGGGCGGGTTCTGACGGGCAGCCGGTCCCTGCATCTGGCCGAAGTCGGACGCGGAATGCGCGACACGGTGTCGCAGTAAGCAACCATCGTCCCCGGCTCTTTCCGGATTCGAGAACGATCTACAGCGTTTCTTCCAGCTTCGCCGTCAACTCCCCGATCTTCAGCCGGATCTGCTGCATCGTGTCGCGGTCGCGAAGCGTAACGGTATCGTCTTCCAGGGTCTGGAAATCGATGGTGATTCCGTACGGCGTGCCGATCTCGTCCTGCCGGCGGTACCGGCGGCCGATCGCGCCCGTCGCGTCCCAGAACGCGGGCCAGCGCTTGCGGAGCAGGTCGAACACCTTGCGCCCCTTCTCCACCAGCTCCGGCTTGTTCTTCAGCAGCGGGAAGACCGCGACCTTCACCGGCGCGACGCTCGGCGCGAACCGCATGACCGTCCGGGCCTCGAACCCCTGCGGCGGCGGTTTGCCGGGCTCAGCGGGCAGCACCTGCGCGCCGGCCACTTCCTCGGTCGGAACCCACTCCTCGCGGTAGGCCTCGCACAGCAGCGCGAGCGCGATGCGGTCCACGCCGGCGGACGGCTCGACGACGTGCGGGACGAACTTCTCCTTCGTCTCCGCATCGAAATAGTCCATCGACTTGCCGCTGAATTCCTGGTGGCGGCGCAGGTCGAAGTCGCCGCGCGCGGCAATGCCTTCCAGTTCCTGCGTGCCGAACGGGAAATCGTACATCACGTCCACGCACGCGCTCGCGTAGTGCGCCAGATCTTCCTTCTTATAGACGTACGAGTGCAGGCGCTCCGCCGGCAGGCCGATCGTCGTGTACCACTTCATGCGCTCGGCCACCCAGTACTCGTGCCACTGCGCGTCCGTGCCGGGCTTCACGAAGAACTCCAGCTCCATCTGCTCGAACTCGCGCGAGCGGAACGTGTAGTTGCGCGGGTTGATCTCGTTACGGAACGCCTTGCCGATCTGCGCGATGCCGAACGGCACCTTCTGCCGCGCGATCGCGAGAATGTTGTTGAACTGCACGAAAATTCCCTGCGCGGTCTCCGGCCGGAGAAACGCCCGCGCCGACGCGTCCTTCACCGGGCCCACGTTCGTCTCGAACATCAGGTTGAACAGGCGCGCCTCGGTGAACTCGTGCGGCCCGCCCTGCGGACACTTCGTCTCCGGCAGTTGGTCCGCGCGCCAGCGGCCCTTGCACTTCCTGCAGTCCACCATCGGGTCCGTGAACCCGGACGCGTGGCCGGAGGCTTCCCAGACGCGCGGGTGCATGATGATCGACGAGTCGAGGCCGACGATGTCTTCGCGGTCCTGCACCATCGCGCGCCACCAGGCGTCCTTGATGTTCCGCTTCAGTTCGACGCCGAGCGGCCCGTAGTCCCAGAACCCGTTGATGCCGCCGTAAATTTCCGAACTCTGGAAAATGAAACCGCGCCGCTTGCACAGCGACGCCAGCGCTTCCAGGGTCAGGTCTGCCTTCTTTTCGCTCATAGTCCGCGCATCCTGCTGAACCGCCCGGAAAGGGTCAAGCTTGGAGTGCGGCCGGCCGCGCCCGCTTCCGTCCGGCGAAAAGATCCGATCCTTGGAACTTTTCCCGGCCGTTTTTCCGACCCTTGGAAGAATTCTGCTTGCCGCCCCGTAAAGGCTCAACGAAACTGCCCCCCACAGGATATCACGGGATGTACCGTCTCATATTTCTATCGGGCCCCCTCAAGGGCAAGCGGCTCGCGATCCGGCAGGGGCCCGTCGTCATCGGGCGCGACCCGGATTGCCACATCGCCGTGGCGGACGACGAAATCTCGCGCAAACATGCGGTGATCGAGCGTCGCGACAACGCATTCCATATCCGCGACCTCGGATCCCTGAACGGCATTCTCGTGAACGACCGGAACTGCCGGGAGGCCAGGCTCAACCACGGCGACACGCTGGAGATCGGCCGCACCCGGATTCAGTTCCAGCAGATGAGCCCGCACGATGTGCGCGAGAAACGCCGGGTCACACACTCGCAGGGACTCGCCTTCGGCGCCGTCGTCTTCATCATCCTCATCCAGTTCGCCTTCGTCATCGGATTCTCCCTCTGGCACAAGGATGCGGCCGAACCGAGGGAGGAGAAAGAAGAGACGCCGCCGCCCGCCGCCGTCCACGCGCCCACCGCCGTGAGCAGCACCTTCGCCGAGGCGGAGGCGCACCTGCAAAGCGCGGCCCGCGCGGAACCCTACAAACCGATCCCGATCAGCGAGCCGCAGACCCATGTCACGGAGGACATCCGGGAACTGCGCCGGGATGTCGATGATCTTCGGCAGCAGGTCAACGATCTCGCGAAACCGGCGCCGCCCGCCGCCACGGCGACGGTCCAGGCCGTGGTCGAGCCGGAACCGCCGAAGAAGGCCGACGCGCTGACGGCCAAGGCCCGGCAGATGCTTCAGGCGGCCCTGCTCGAGATCGCCCGGAACAACCTGCTCCAAGCCGACCGGCAGTTCGAGCGCATCCGGATCATGGCCCCGGATTTTCTGCCGGCATATATCGAGCACGCCCGGCTCTGCGAACAGCGCGGCGACCTGGTCAAGGCGGGCAATCTCTGGAAGGAGGTTCTGTACCGTTCGTCGGGCACGCCGTTGTACGAACAGGCCGCGGCGGAACGCATCCGCATCTCGCGGCTGGAAATCCTGCAGAAGACCATGAAGGCCGGGACGCCCGCGGAGAAGAAACCGACCGTCGAGCGCCTCGCGCGGCGAATCCAGATCGTGTCCGTCGAGCCTCAACGCTTCCCGGAAAGCGACCCGTTCGAGGAAATGCGCCTGCTCCGGATCACGCTGAAGCCCAAGGCGGGCGAGCGCGAGTTGAACCGGGCCGAGATCCTCGTGCACGTCGTCTTCTTCGACGAAGACTACATCTCGCGGGAGATCAACCCGACCCGCGTCGCCGTGCCGAAGGACTCCCTGCGCCTGGACGGCATGTGGTCCCAGGACGAGCAGATGACCGTGACCGCGGCGTACATTGTTCCAAAGGGCTTTCGAAAAACCGAGCAGGAGAAGTACGGCCAGAAGTGCAGGTATTTCGGCTACATCGTTCAGGTCTACTACCGCGAGCAATTGCAGGACGAGGAGGCGCGTCCGAGATCGCTGCAGGACAGGGCCGACCAGTTCCCGCCGCCGTGGCGCGAGCCCGCGCAGCCTCCGCCGTCAACGATCCTTCAGCCAAGAATGACGAATGATGAGGAGCGAATGACGAGCGAGTTCCTCAACCCGTAATGCCGAGTTCGGCATTGGGATTTCCTCATTCATTCGTCATTTCTCTCCCGGCTTTCTCGAACGAGCACCGCCCGATCGTCTTGTGCCGGATGTAGTACAGCTCGAAATCGCTCCGCTCGTCGTCGGACGGCTCGAACGCCGGAATCTCCTTGAACCGCGGGTCGGCCGAAAGAACGGCCTTCACCTCCTCGAAATACGGGAGGTGATCCGTGGAGAAGTGAAGCTGTCCCTTCGCAACCATCGTACGGTGCAGCGCGTTCAGAAAATCCGCGTTGAACAACCGGTGGTCGTGGTGCCTTTTCTTCGGCCACGGGTCCGGGAACAGAATGTAGTACGTCGAAACGGAGTCCGCCGGGACCAGGTGCGTGACCGCGTAGAACGCCTCCATCCGCATCAGGCGCACGTTGGCCAGACCCAGCCGCCGCGCCTTGTTGTCCACCTTGCGGATGCGCCGCAACATCCGGTCCACCCCGAGGAAGTTGGTCCCGGGGTTCCCGGCCGCCCGCGCGAGGAGGAACCGCCCCTTGCCGCAGCCCACATCGATCTCGAACGGGCGCGACACGTCGAAGAACGCCTCGAGCCGGATCGGCTTGAGCCAATCCTCCGCGAAAACCCGCAGGCTGGGCAGTTTGGGTTGCATGGGCTACCGGGGTTCTATCCGAAGTTCCCGACAACAATCAATGTTGAACGCCGAACGCTGAACGTCCAACCCCCCGCGCCGCTTCGGCGTTCGTCCGTTTTCCCCGCCTTGACGCCTGCCCCTTGCCGATGGCACCATTTTACATTGGCCCGCAATCGAAAAAGGGAGCGCCGTGTCAACGAAACGAATGGAGAAGCTGGAAACGTACATGCTGACGGTCATCGAGGACCGCCGGCAGGGGCGTCCCGCGTCTGTTCTCCGCTGGGTGCTGAAGCAGCTCTCCTATCTTTACGCCGCGATCGTCCAGTTGCGGCTCGCGCTCTACGCGCACGGCATCTTCCGCTACCACACGCTCGGCTGCCAGGTCATCAGCGTCGGCAACCTGACGGTCGGCGGCACGGGCAAGACCCCGGTCGTGGAGGTGTTCGCGCGTTCCCTGCAGAAGCAGGGCCGCAAGGTCGCCATTCTCAGCCGCGGCTACAAGCGCCACGAACCGCCCCTCTACAAGCGTCTGTTCGACCGGGCCATCGGGAAACGGAAACTCCTGCCCACGCTGGTCGTTTCCGACGGCAAACACCTGCTGCTCGACTCCGCCGTCAGCGGCGACGAGCCGTACATGCTCGCCTCGAACCTGCCGGACGTCGCGGTGCTCGTGAACAAGAACCGCGTGAAGGCCGGCCAGTACGCGATCACCAAGCTCGGCTGCGACACGCTGATCCTCGACGACGGCTTCCAGTACCTGCGCCTGAAACACCGGCTCGACATCGTGCTCGTGGACCGCACCAACCCGTTCGGCAACAAGCACCTCCTGCCGCGCGGGATCCTCCGCGAGCCGATCCGCAACATCAAGCGCGCGTCGTTCATCTTCATCACCAAGTCGTGGGACGACGGCGCCGAAGACTTGAAGAAGCAGCTCCGGGAGCTCAATCCGCACGCCGAAATTTCCGAGTGCCGCCACAGCGCGAAGTACATCCAGGACGTGTTCACGGGCGAGCGGAAGAGCCTGGACTTCCTGAAAAATCTGAAGGTGGCCGCCATCTCCGGGATCGCGGCTCCGAAAGGCTTCGAGGATGAGCTCGTCCGGCTCGGCGCCAAGGTGATCTACCACAAGCGCTACGCCGACCATCACCGGTACAGCCAGCAGGAGCTTCTGGACGTGATCAACAAGGGCCTGAGCCGCGGCGCGAAGGCGATCATCACCACGGAGAAGGACGCCGTGCGCTTCCCGATGGTCGAGCGCCGCGATCTGCCCATTTATTTCCTGCGCGTCGAAATCGAAATGCTCAGCGGAACTGAAGACTTCAATGCATGCATCTCCCGTATCTGCTTCAAATAGCACCGAACGCATTCTCATCTGCGGCGTGAACTGGATCGGCGACAGCGTGATGAGCATGCCGGCCTTGCACGCGTTCCGCAAAGCGAACCCGTCGGCGCGCCTCACGATGCTTGCCAAGCCCGGCCTGACGCCGCTCTGGAAGCTGGACGCGGTGTTCGACGGAATTCTTCCCCTCCGCGAAGGCCTCGCGGGGACGCTGAAGACCGTGGCGGCGGTGCGGCGGCTCCATTTTCACAAGGCCTACATCCTGCCTCATTCGTTCCGATCCGCGGTAATTCCCTGGCTCGCCGGGATTCCCGTGCGAATCGGCATGCCGGGGCACTTCCGCGATTTCCTGTTGAGCGAGGTGGTCTGGCCCATGGAGCGCCCCGGCCGCGCGCACCAGGCGTACGAGTACCTCGACCTTCTCATGCCGTCCGGCGCGACGGCGGCGCTCGAACCGCTCCATCTTGAACTGCCGGCGGACGCGCTGGCGGCGGCCCGCAACCGGATCGCCGGGCTGGCTTCGCCGCGCGTCGCCCTGATTCCCGGCGCGGCGCGCGGCCCTTCCAAGCAGTGGCCCCGCGAGCATTTCATTGCGCTGGGCCGGATGCTCGGCGAGCGGAAGAAATGCGGCATCCTCGTGCTCGGCGTCAGCCGCGAGGCCGCGCTCTGCGAGGAAGTGGCCGGAAGCATCGGCCCGTCCGCGCTCAACCTCGCCGGCCGCACCACGCTCGCCGAATGGATCGCCATGCTGAAGGCGTGCGATCTCGTCGTGGCCAACGACAGCGGCGGCATGCACCTCGCCGCGGCGGTCGGCACGCCGGTCGTCGCCCTCTACGGCATCACGGACCCGTCGAAGACGGGCCCGCTGGGCAGAATCTGCCGCGTCCTGCAGAACAGCGACCTGCGCGCGCGCGACATCCCGCGCGACTCGCCGGAGGCCCGGACGGCTCTCGCCGCGATTCATCCGGACCAGGCCTACGCGGCCGCACTCGAGTGCCTGGCGGAATCGAACCCATCATGAACCCCGCGCCCGCCCCCTCTACGCATCGGACGAGACTGACGCCATGAAGGGAAATCCCTGGATTCTGCTGGCGCTCGTGCTGCTGCTCTGCGCACCCCCGATGCTGGTCAACGTGGGAAAGCCCGACCCGATTCGCATCATGGAGGTCCTCTCCTTCATGACCAGCCAGGAGACGTGGCTCCGCCTCCATCACGGGGAATCCGAAGCCTGGAAAACACCGTCCTGGAACGGCCGGCCGCGCATTCAGAAGCCTCCGATGCTGGTCTGGATGAATCTTCTCGCATGGCGTGACCTGGACCCCGACACCGCGAGCGTGGAGAGGCTGACCTGGCGCGCGCGCGTCCTGTCGGTCGGGTTCGCGCTGCTCGCGGTCGCGGCGACGTTCTGGATCGGCCGAACGCTGGACGGGACGCGCCTCGGAATGCTCGCCGCCCTGGTCACGGGATCGGGCATGGCGTTCATCCGCCAGGCGCGCATTGCTTCCTACGACACGCACCTCATGGGCTGGACCCCCCTGGCCGTCGCGGCCGGGCTTTGGGCGATGAAGAGCGAATCGCGCAGCCGCATCGTCGCCGGCTGGCTGTTCAGCGCGCTGGCGCTGACCGCCGCGAGCTACACGAAAGGCCCGCTGGCGTTCGCGCTGGTCCTCGCGCCGCTGGCCGCGGCGCTCGTCGCGTTCCCGGACCGCCGGGCCCGCAACGCCGCGGGAGTCGCGGCCTGCGCGGTCGCCGCGGCCGCGCTGATGACCCCGTGGTTTATCTTCGCGGCAAAGACCGCCCCGGATGCGGCGCAGGCGCTCGATCGCGAGTACCGGTTCATCCTCGAGGCGTTCCACAATCCGTTCTTTTACTTCTCCGTCGTGGCCGTGGTCTTCCCGTGGAGCCTCTGGCTGGCCGCGGCGCTGATCCGGGTCGTCGTGGACCGGGCCCTGCGCGCCGACCGGAATACGTGGTTTGCCTGGCTGGCGTTTGTGATCGTCTTCGCGATGTTCACGCTGTCGCCCGTAAAGAACAAACGCTACATCGTACCCATCTTTCCCCTCGCGGGCCTGCTGGTCGCGCTCGTCTGGACGCGACTCGAGCAGGGCGACCGGGACGGCGTCGCCGCGCGCTGGGTGCTCCGGCTTCGCCGCATCCACTGGATGTTGATCTCGCTCTGCACGCTCGCCCTGCCGCTCTTCATTGTCTTCCAGCAGCAGTTCATCCGCGCAGGCTGGCTGGAAGCGCCCGCCGTGGAGGGATTGAACGGCGCGACGGCCGCGGCGATGTTCGTCACGCTGGCCTGTGCCGCGACGGCCGGCGCCCGAGCCCATGCGCAGAAGCGCTGGGGCAGCGCGGCGCTCTACACCGCCTTATGGATGTGGGTCGCGTCCACGTTCGGATTCGCAGGCTACGCCGTGGCCGATCACCAGAAATTTCCCTGCCGCGGCGAGGCGGAGTGCTTGGCCGCGTTGACGGGACGGACGAACCTGTTCTTCATCAGCGACTTCAAATACCCCCAGCACCAGGCCCGGCCCGGCGACGAGTTTCTGATCTTCTACCGGGGCATCGTCCCCAGGACGGACCTGCCCGCTTTGAAGGCGCGCGCCGGCAAGGAATATCCGACCTTCGTCATGACCCGCACCGATGCCGCGCAGGAAGAGGCAATTCAGAAACTGGGTTTCCGATTCATGTTCGAAGTCAGCGACGGCCGCCCGCCGGACTGGAAACTGTTCGGATACCGCCGGGAACCGCCGGCTCCAGAAAGGCCCGAACCATGAAATGCCGCCTGTGCGACCACGACGGGTTGCCCCTGTATTACACGCAGGGCAACCGGGACGAATTCCGATTCCACCGCTGTCCCGTCTGCAAGCTGGTGAACTACGATCTCGCCGGCGGCATCGACCAGGAAAAGTACGCGATCGAGTACGTGGATCCGTTCGAGGAGACCGTCCAATCCAACCGCGCCCAGACCCTGAGCTACGAGTTTCTCAAAGCACACATCCGCGGTCCCGGCCGCCTGCTGGAGATCGGCTGCGGCAACGGGCGCCTGCTGCATCTGGCCCGGCAAGACGGGTGGACCGTGCGCGGCCTCGAGCTGTCTCCGTTCCTGGCCGAATCCGTCAAACAGCGGCTGGGCATTGAGGTCGAGGCGGCCAATTTCCTGGAGTACCGGAACCCGGACGGCGTGCGGTACGACCTCATTCTTCTCCGCCACGTTCTTGAGCATCTGCCCGATTGCCGGGGCGCCTTGAACAGCATCGGCTCCCTGCTCCGCGAAGGGGGCCGCGCGCTCCTGGAGTTTCCGAATATCGAGGCCCTGGACCTGCGGTTCCAGCGCTGGATGCGCAGGACGGGCCTGCACCGGAGACAGTATCCCGAAGGCTACCGGCCCGGCCACTGCAACGAGTTCTGCCGTGAATCGTTCGAGTATCTGCTGAACGCCACGGGATTTGAACTCGAGGTCTGGGAAACCTACTCGTACCGGCCGGTCTCCAACTTCATCTTCAACAGGCTGCACATCGGCAACAAGGCGCGCGTGATCCTCCGAAAGAAGCGCGGGTAGGCATGGGTCTTGCTCGTCATCGTGTTCAGCGATCACGAGGACGATCGGGAAGAAACTCCTTCACAAGCGTGTAGTGCTTCTTGGAGAACTCCGCGCCGAACCAACGCTCGAGCTTCAGCATCAGCCGATGCTTCTTCTCTCTCGCGGTGAGCCGGTGGTCCGGGTTGGGCTTGAAAACCCCCTCCGTCTTCGGCAGCCAGTCCTGGACGGCCTTCGGATGCGCGCCGGTGAAAGGACGAAGAATGGCCGCGTCGATTTCGGAGCAATCGATCTTCTTCGAAACCTTGCCCCAGTACTTCTCGATCTGATCCTTGTTCGCCTGGATGCGCTCCTCGCCGCGCGCCCAGCCGTAGTGGAAAATCCGCGCGCCGGTGTGCGCCGCCTTCGGATACCGGCCGGTCTTCTGGTCCTCGAGGACGACGAAGAAGAGGCCTTTCGGCGCCCAGCACGGGATCGTGTTGCGGATAATCCGCGGCGCGGTCCGGTACCAGCCGGGCGACCACGCATACGTGTTCGTGTTGCCGTAAAAATGGATGTAATCGAAGATCAGCGACTCGACCTCCGGATGATCGAGATGCTGTTCCATCGCGGCGCGGATCTTCGGGAGATCGTCTTCGTGCACCACCTCGTCGCCCTCAAGGTAGAACGCCCAGTCGCCGGTGCAGTTGAACAGCGCGATCGACTTCTGCTGGCCGTAGACGAACCCCTGGATCGACACGTCCGGTTTCATGTTCTCGTTCCACGTCGTCTTGATCACGCGCACCTTCGGATCGCCGATCGACGCGAGCCTCTCCTCCGTGCGGTCCCGGCAGGGCCCCAGCGCGACGACGAACTCGTCCACGATGGGAAGAATCGAACGGATCGACTGCACGAACGGGTAGTTCAGCATCTCGCCGTTGCGCAGAAAGGTGAAGCCGCTGACTTTCATGAGACGGGACGTTACAGAACAGCCCCGCGGTTGTCAAAGCCGCCAAAAGTGCTTTTGTCCCGCCGTTCAGCGTTTATACTCCTCCCGATTCATGAACCTGCTGAAGCGAATCCGGAGAAAGATCGAATTCGCGCTGACGCTCGCCGTCTGCCGGCTGATCGCGCCTCTGCCGCGCCGCGCCGTGTTGGCGCTTGCGCGCGGGACCGGCACGCTGGGCTACCATTTCGCGGGGCGACTGAAGGCTGTGGGCCGCGCCAACCTGGACCTGGTTTTCGGAGACACCCTGCCGCCGAACGAGAAACAGCGCATCCTCAAGGCGTCCTGCCGCACGTTTGCCCTCGTCGCGCTCGACATCGCCTGGTTCTCGCGCGATACGGCGCGGCGCGTCGCCGACTGGACCGCGTTCGAGCGCGAGCCGGGCGAGGTCATCGGCGGGAAGCCGTACATCTGCGTCACCGGCCATTTCGGAAACTGGGAGGTTCTCGGGCTGGCGGCGGCACTCCGCGGCTATCCGCTCGCCAGCGTGGCCACTCCGCTCAAGAACCCGGTTGTCGATCAGCTTCTCCGGCGTCAGAGGGAGGCGACGGGCCAGATCATCCTCAACCGTGAAGGGGCGGTGCGCTCCATGTTGCGCACGCTCAAGGCGGGCGGGCGCGTCGCGCTCCTTCTCGACCAGAACACGCAGATCAACGAGGGCGGCGTGTTCGTGGACTTCTTCGGCGTCCCGGCGACGGTCTCCGCCGCGGGCGCATCGCTGGCGTACCGGACGGGCACGGGCATCGCGTTCGGCTTCAGCATGCCCGACGCGAACGGCCGATACCGCATCCGCATCCCGCCCGCGCTCGCGCCGCCGCCGTATCGCCGCGAACACGCCGACGAGGCCATCCTCGATCTCACCCGGCAGATCACGCGCGTGTACGAGGACATGATCCGCGCTCACCCCGAGTGCTGGGTCTGGCTGTACAAGCGCTGGAAGCACGTGCGCCCGGGCGACGCGCGCGACCGCTATCCGTTCTATGCCTCCGAACTCCGGCCGGACCTGATCCCCTCTTCCTTCCGAAATGGTGAAACATGACGACCCCCCGCGCGCGCCCCATCGCCTCGCTGCTGCTGTTGCTGGCCGTCCCGGCCCTCGTCGGCGCGCTGCTGGCGCCGCAGCTCTACAACCTGCTCGCGTGGCTCGGACAACACGTCTATCTCGGCCCGCACCTGACGAACCCCGCGTTCAAGCGGGTGCTCTCGCGCAGCGCGCTGATCATCGCGCTGCTGCTGTTCTACCCGGCGGTCCGGCTTTCCGGCGTCACGAGCCTGGCGGACCTCGGCTGGACCCGCGACCCGCGCCGCTGGCGGAAGATCGCCGCATGGTACCTTGCCGGGGCCCTCCTGATGGCGGCGATCTACGCGGGGTGCCATCTCGCGGGCGCCTTCGTGTTCAAGCCGCGCTCGACGGAACTCGCGGTCTGGCTCGGCAAATTCGGCGCTCTGTTCGCCGGGTCTCTCTTTATCGGCCTGTTCGAGGAAACGTTCTTCCGCGGCTACGTGTTCGGCGTGTTCCGCCATCGGCTGAGCTTCTGGGCCGCGGCCGTCGCGGCGAGCGCCGTCTTCGCGCTCATCCACCTCGCGCGCCCGGCCGAACCGGCCGGGCTCGATCCGACGCACTGGCTGGCCGGGATCCGGATGATCCCGCACATCACCGACGGCGTGGAGGCGCGCTACCTTGCGCCGTCCCTGACCAACCTGTTCCTGATGAGCCTGCTGTTCTGCATTCTCTACCGGCGCGCCGGCAGCATCTATCCGGCCATCGGCCTGCACGGCGGCTGGGTCTTCGCGATGGGCGTGGGCACGTTTCTTTTCAACCAGAACAGCGACCGACTGGGCGCGTGGCTCGGCCCGAGCAAAACCATCTCCATGACCTGGCTCGGGACGGCCGTCGTGGCGGCCTGCATTGTCGCGGCCATCGCCATCCCGACCCGAAAGGCGGAGGATCGTGGAACACCGTAATGTCATGCGGTCCGCGTTCATGATCGGCGGGTTCACGTCGATCAGCCGCGTGCTGGGCCTGGCAAGGGATGTTCTGACCGCGGGCTTTTTCGGCACGTCCCTCCCGATTTCCGCGTTCTTCGTCGCCTTCCGCATTCCGAATCTGTTCCGGGCGCTCTTCGGCGAGGGAGCGCTGTCGTCGGCCTTCGTGCCCGTGCTGGTGGCCACCCGCCGGAACGAAGGAGAGGAAAAAGCGTGGGCGCTCGTGCGCCGGGTGATCTCCCTGGTCGGGGTGGTCCTGCTGGGCGTCGTGGCGCTGGGCGTCGTCGGCATCACGCTCTTCATGAACCGGCCCGGACTCAGCGAGAAGGCCGCGATGGTTCTGCCGCTCGCGCGGATCATGCTCTCCTACCTGTTCTTCATCTGCATGGCCGGGCTCTCGATGGCGATCCTGAACTCGTACCACAAGTTCGCCCTGCCCGCGCTGACGCCCAGCCTCCTCAACATCACATGGATCACCTTCCTCCTCGCCGTCTGTCCGCGCATCGGATCGACGCTGGAGGAGCAGGTGTACGGCCTCGCGTGGGGCATCTTCGCGGCCGGCATCATCCAGCTTTCCGTCCAGATTCCCGCGCTGTTCCGGTGCGGCTACCGGCCCGGCTTCCATCTCGGCCTCAACGATCCGCGGGTCATCCGCGTCTTCACCCTCATGGGTCCCGCGGCGATCGGGGTCGCGGTAACGCAGATCAACGTCATGGTCAACAGCTTCCTCGCGATCTGGGTCGGCTCGTGGGCCCCGGCGGCGCTGTTCTACGCCGAACGCCTTCTCTATTTTCCGCAGGGCATCCTGGCCGTCGCCCTGAGCACCGTGCTCCTGCCCGTCCTCTCCAGCCACGCGGCGCGGTCCGATTTCGCGCAGATCCGGGCGACAATCAACCACTCCCTGCGCAACCTGCTGTTCGTCATGATCCCGGCGGCGATCGGACTTCTGGTCCTGGCCCGCCCGCTCGTGCAGATGATTTGCGAGCAGTTCCGGTTCACGCCGGAATCAACCCGCCTCACCGCGCTGGCGCTCCAGTGTTACGCGCCCGGTCTCATGGTCTTCTGCCTGGCCAAGGTCTTTGTCCCCGTGTTCTACGCGACGCAGGACACGAAGACGCCGGTCAAGATCGCGCTCATCGCCGTCACCCTCAACTTCATGCTGAACATCCTCTTCATCCTGACCCTCCCGCTCTACACGAAACACGCCGGCCTCGCCCTGTCCACGGTCATCTCGGAAGGCTTCAACGGAATCACGCTGGCCGTGCTCATCCACCGGCGGTTCGGTTCGCCCGGCTGGCGGCAGATTCTCGCGAGCGCCGCGAGAAGCCTCGCGGCGGCCGTCGGCATGGGCATCGGCGCGGCGACCGTCAACGGGATGCTTTACCGGTTCGGAGCGCGCCTGGGCCTGATCCCCAAATTGAACGAGATCCAGTCCGTCCTGATCAGCGTGGCGTGCGGAGTACTCATCTACGCGGCGCTGGCCCGGCTGTTCCGCTGCGGGGAACTGAAGGAAGTCCTGGACGCGCTTCGGAAGAAGAGAAGCCGGACGGACGGACGGCTCGCGGCGGACCACGGGGGATGAATCGCGTGATCCGCCGCTTCTGCTTCCGCGGCCCGCCGCGGGGCGGCTCACGGCAGCCTGACGCCGGTCCGGTAGAACAGAATGTCCTGCGCGTTCGTCACCGACAGCCACAGGCTCCCGCCGGCGTCATCGCCGGGCGTTGAATAGCCGACCGCGCGCCAGGGATCGCCGGTCATCAGGTTTGTCTTCCAGTACACGTCGTACAGGCGGCTGTTGGTCGTGGGCGCGTCGAGGCGAAGCCCGCCCACCGCCGTCCCGGTGACCGCCGTAATGCGCCCGCGGAAACAGGACGCGTCGTCCGTCGGCACGCTGTCGGCGATGTACTCCTCCGCGTTGTTCCACCCGTCCATGTCGGGGTCGTCCTCGGGTCGGCAATCGGCGATCGACGGAAAGTAGAGAAGCTCCCAGAGATCCGGCATTCCGTCGGCATCCTGGTCCGACGTCCAAAGGTTCGTGTAGGCGTAGTCCTTGTGGAGGAACCAGTCGCCGAACAGTTGCGGGTCGGTCGGATAGTTGTTCGCGACCTCGCCCGCCTTCAGGAACCAGAGGTTCTCCACGATGTCCGTCCCGTCGCGCAACGTGCGAAAATACGGGCAATACCAGACCGTCATCGGGTTCGTGAACGGCCGGCCCAGTTCGTCCAGCGGCTGGGTCCACTGGAACCGGTACACGCCCACGGTATGGCTGTCCGCCAGGGGCAGCCCGTGGAACGGAGCGCCGGCCGCCAGTTCCGCGGTCCCCAGGAAATCCATCGGCGTCTGCGTATCCACCCAGTTCGTGATCAGCGCGCTCCAATAGGAAACCCGCATCCCCACGACGCCCGTCACCGACGCGTCCGGCGCGATGGTCGGATGTTCCGCGACGACGAAGAACGTGGTCGTCGTCCGCGCGTAATCGATCTGCACGAACGGGCCGTAGCCGCCGGGGACCTGCTCGGACAGCGGGTCGTTCGTCCCGCCGCAAAAGTAGCCCCAGTCCACGATCAGGGGCGGCGTGTAGCCGCCGCGGAACAGCCGCGCGTCGTCGATCCGGGCCGTCGCACCGTTGGACCCCGGGCTCCCGCCATACTGGACCATGACCGTGGCCCGCACCTCGGCCAGGTTCGTGTCCGCGCAGGCACCCGTGACGTGGTACTCGCGCCAGGTGTTGTCGGCCGGCTCGACGAAGTTCGTCACGCTGTCCGCCTGCAACCGGTTCGTGAACGTGTCGTCGTACCACTCGAGCCGGACCTCGGCGTTCGTCATCAGAAAATTCGTGTCGCGCAGCATCCAGACGGCAAACGTGTACGTGCCGGGCCCCGGCGCCACGCCCTGCGAAATCCGCGTGGTGAACGGCGGCGGGTTCGTCACGGCGCCCTCGTACACGGCGGACGACGAGTCGCGCCGCCCGCCCCAGGGCGCGCGGTAGTTGGCCAGGTATTCCGGCTGGGCATACCACGCGCTGCCGCGGAACTGCCCGGCGTTGCCCCGTTCGAAGCGGGTGTTGGCCAGCGTCTGCACGCCGGTATACGGCCCCGCGTAGAACCCCGCGTCATCCACCTGGACGCGGTCCGGGTCGCCCCGCCGCGGCCAGAACTGCGCGTGCACCCCGGGCACCACGTATGAAAGATCCTGCTGCGTGCAGGTTCCGCTGACAAAGACGTGATGCCAACTGCCGTCGCGCGGGAACAGGGCCAGATCCCGAAGGTCCGTTTGCACGACCACGCCCGACGCGTTCACCCACTCAAGTCGGAGATCGAGACGGTTGAAATCCGCGTACGGGTCGCTGCGCAGCCACGCCGCGAACGTGTACGTCCCTCCGGTGACGGCGATCGGCTGGATCAGGCCGCTCTCGTTCAGCGAGCGCTGCGTGAACCAGCCCGGCAGGTACGCGCCCATCGGGCTGGAACGCGCCGACCACTCATCCCGCGCCGCGTCGCCGTACCCCTGCCAGCCCGCATCCACCCAGTTGGACACAACCCCTTCGGGATCATCAAAACTCTCGTTGGTAAAGACCGTGCGGACCTGCGGCCGCACGTTGAAATACGCGTAATCCTTGTCCCACTGGTTCGAGTGAAACAATTGCGGATACTGCGGCCAGTGGTTCGTGACGTCCCCATCGAGCCGCACAAGGTACTGCGTCTCGACCGTCCCGCCGTCTTCCAGCAGGAACCTCGGCGCGTAGTAAACCTTGATGGGCTCGGCGTACGGAATTCCGTTGCTGCTGCACGGCTGGGTCCATTCGTACCGGTACACGTTCAAGTCCAGCGTGCCGCTCACGGGCAGGCCGTGGAACGGCGTGTTCGTCGTCAGCGTGATCGCGCCGACCTTCGTCATGTTGGAATACGCGACCGCCCAGTTGGTCGTGCCCGGAATCCGGTACGCCGTGTACATCGAGACGATCCCGTCCGAATCCGGGTATTCGGCGATGCGGGGATGGTTCGCGAGGACGTAGAAGGTGGTCGTCGTCCGCGCGTAATTCGGCTGGAGGAACGCGCCGTAGCCGTTCGTGCCGGGCACGCGCTCCAGCGAAGGATCGAAATGGTGCTGGTTGTGGTAGCCGAAGTCGAGGACGAGGCGGTTCGTAAACCCTTCCGGCACGAGCCGCGCATCATCAAGGCCCATGCATTGGCCGGACGGATTCACATCGTATTGGAAGGTGGCCACGGCGCGCAGTTCAAACAGGTTCGTGTCGCCGCACGAACCGGTCACCGTGTACTTCCGCCACGTATTGTCGCCGGGCACGGAAAGATCGGCTACGGTGTCCGCCTGCACCTTGTTCGTGTACGTCGCGTCACGCCACTCCAGCCTCAGTTGCGCGTTGCTGACGATGAACTGCGATTCCCGCTTGAGCCAAATCGAATACGTCCACGCGCCCGTCGTCAACGGATAGACGTTCTGCGAGAAGGTGGAAAGATAGTTGGAACGGCCGCCGCCCCACCAGCCCTCCAGCACGCCATGCCATTGTCCGGAAACCGGCCACCAGTCGCGCCGGCTGTTGCCGACGTACTGGGTCACGACGCCCCACGAGCTGCCGTACCAGGATCTGGAAGCATCGGCATCCCCCCGTTCAAAACTGCCGTTCGCCATGTATGGAACGCCCGCATACGGCCCGGAATACAGGTCCGCCTCGTCGAACAGAATCGTCGACGGGCCGGACGTCCGGTTCGCGTACTGCGACTCGAACACGGCGCGTACAAACGAAAGGCCGCCGCTGTCGCACGCGCCGGTCACGTGCACGTGATGCCAGATCGCGTCCCGCGGCAGGCCGGTCAGGTTCGCGACGGACGCGGGCTGAACATCGTTCGTGGAGGAATCCTTCCACTCGAGCCGCAGTTGGAGATTCGTCGGGTTGCACCCCGGATCGAGCTTCAGCCAGCCGCTGAACGTGCAGGTCCCCGTCGGCGCCGGGATATCCTGGAAAAAGCGGGCCTCGCCCGCCGACGAAGCGTCAATCCACGCGCCGCGGCTTCCGGCCCAGGCCGCTTCGATCCGGCGCCACGCCGACCCCGATGCCGTCCAGCCCGTTCCGGCCCAGCTCGTAGCGTCCGGCGGATCCTCAAAAGACGGGTTGGAAAGCAGGCCGCCGCGGACGACAGGCGACGCCAGAAGCAGAACAACGAGAGATGCCTTGAACGCCCTCATAACCCTCCCTTTTTTGTGCCTCGACTTTAGACCGGCTCGCACCCGAAAACAACCCTTTTCCGGACACCGAATTCGGATGTTTTCCACGGGTTGGAAGTTTTCGCCGCCGTTTTTCCACACCTTGGAAAAGTGGTATAGTGTTCCCGATGAACCTGCCCGAAAAGGTGAAGCAGAAGCTTCAGAACCTGCCCGACAAGCCCGGCGTTTACTTCATGCGGGATCGCGACGGGCGGATCATCTACGTCGGCAAGGCCGCGTCGCTCCGCAGCCGCGTGCGCTCGTATTTTCGCCAGGCTACGTTGCGCAGCGCCGATCCGAAACTGCGCGGACTCGTCCACAGCATCCACGATTTCGACATCCTCGTCACGCGCACGGAGGCGGAGGCGATCCTGACGGAGGGCCGGCTGATCAAGGACTACCGGCCGCGCTACAACGTGGACATGAAGGACGACAAACGATTCCTGCTGGTCCGCGTGAATCCGGACGATCCGTTCCCGCGGTTCGAGGCGTGCCGAATCCGGAAGGACGACGGCGCGGTATATTTCGGACCGTACGCGTCGTCGCCCGCGGCGCGGGCCGCGCTGGAATTCGTCGAAAAGCGGTTCGGCCTGAGAGTGTGCCGACCGCGCGCGCCGGGGCCGGACAACCACAAGCACTGCCACAACGACATCGTGCGCTTCTGCTCGGCGCCGTGCATCGCGAAGGTCAGCCCGGAGCAGTACCGCGAACGCGTCAACCTGGCGATCGCGTTCCTGCGCGGCGAGAAGCCGGAGTACCTCGAAGAGATCAAGCAGGCGATGGAGAAGGAGGCCGCGGAACAACGCTACGAAAAGGCGGCCGCCCTGCGCGACACCCTGTTCCTCCTGCGCCGCGCGGTCAAGGAACGAATCCGCGCGCGAAAGACGCTGGCGATCAAGACGGAAGACGCGCGGGCCGGCGTCGAGGAACTGCGCCGGGTACTCGGGCTCGATGTCCCGCCGCGCGTGATCGAGGCGTACGATATTTCCAACATCTCGGGCACCCACGCGGTCGGGAGCCTCGTCTGCTCCGTGGAGGGCATCCCCCAGAAGAACCGTTACCGGATGTTCCGCGTCAAGACCGTGACGGGCAGCGACGATCCCGGCATGATGGCCGAGGTCATCCGCCGTCGGTTCTCGCGGGCGCTCGAAGAGAAGGAGAACCTGCCCGACCTGGTCCTCGTGGACGGCGGCATCACCCAGCTCAACGCCGCGCGCGCGGAACTGGAGGCGCTGGGATTGCGCGACCTGCCGGCGGCCGGACTGGCCAAGCGTTTCGAGGAAATCCACTGGAAGCCGCCGAACCCGATCCGCCTGCCGGCCGATTCCAACGCGCTCAAGGTGCTGGTTCAACTCCGGGACGAGGCGCACCGCTTCGCGCTGACCTACCACCGGCGCCTGCGAATGAAACGCATCCGCGAATCGATACTGGACGAAATCGAGGGCGTCGGCGAAAAGAGGAAGAACCTGCTGCTGAAACATTTCGGCTCCGTCGCGCGCCTGAGGAAGGCGACCGAGCGGGAAATCGCCGGGGTCCGGGGCGTGGGCTCGGCGGTGGCGAAGGTCGTCAAGCAGGCGCTGGGCTCGCCGTCATAGCCCTGGCGCTCACATTCCGGATTGGACCGGCAGGCGGCACATTTGATAGAGTCCGTCGATCCGTTCGCGCCGGGAATCTGCGGCGCGGAAAGGCAAACGTAAGGAGCGAGCATGACTGTCTCCATGGCGGTAATCGGCTTGGGACGCTGGGGCCCAAACCACGTGCGCAATTTCGAGTCGATCCAGGGCTGTTCCGTGGTCGCCGCCGCCGAGACCGATGCCGCCAGGCGCGCCCGGACCCAGGCGTCCTATCCCGCCCTGACGATCGAGGAGGACTATCGCCGGGTTCTCGCGCGCGAAGACATCAACGCCGTCGTCGTGGCGACACCGACGGCCACGCATTACGAAATCGTCCGGGACGCGCTCACCGCGGGCAAGCACGTACTCTGCGAGAAGCCGCTGACCTCCAAGGGGAAGGACGCGTGGGAACTCGTGTCGCTCGCGGAGAAAATGGGCGTGCGCCTGATGGTCGGGCATGTCTTCCTTTTCAATCCCGGCATCGAGTACCTGGCCCGCGCGCTCGACGAAAAGGCGGCCGGCCCGGTGTATTATCTCAGCGCGGTCCGCACGAACCTCGGCCCGTTCCGCTACGACGTGAACGCGGCCTGGGATCTGGCCTCGCACGATATTTACATCTTCAACCACCTGCTGCGCCAGCGGCCGGCCACCGTTTCCGCGGTCGGCGGGCATTACCTCCAGAGGGAACTGGAGGACATCGTGTTCCTGACGCTGCATTACCCCGACGGCGTGCTCGGCCATATCCACGTAAGCTGGCTTGATCCGAAAAAGATCCGCCAGATCACGGTCGTCGGCGAGAAGAAGATGCTCACGTGGGACGACCTGGGCGTGCCGGGACCGGTGATGATCTACGACCGGTCGGTGGTCAAGGAGCCGAAATACGATTCGTTCGGCGAATTCCAGCTTCTCGCTCGGGAAGGCGACGTGATCCTGCCGCGCATCCCGGCGCAGGAACCGCTTTCCGCGCAGGCGCGCGCGTTCGCCGCGATGATCACCGCCAACGACTCCCTGAGCGGCCGCGGCAGCGCGCGGCAGGGCGCCGAGGTGGTGGACATTCTGGAAGCGGCGTCGAAATCCCTGGCCGACGAGGGCCGACAGACCGAAATCATTTACGGAGAATGAGGTTTTTACCGGCCGTGCGAGACCCGCTGAACGGATGCGCCCCATGAGAACACTTGCCCTTCCTGTCTGCTTCAACGAGGAGAAGAAAATCGGCAGCGTCCTGGACCGTTTTCAGCCCGGTCTCGTCGATGAGATCGTCGTGGTGGACGACGCCTCGACCGACGGCAGCGCGGCCGAGATCCGAAAGCGGGGCGTTCGCATCGTCTCCCACCCGCACCGCATGGGCGTCGGCGCGGCGATCCGGACAGGCATCCGGCTCGCGCAGAAGGAGAACTTCGACATCCTGGTTGTCCTGGCCGGGAACGACAAAGACCGGCCGGCCGAAATCCCGGCGCTGACGAAACCCATTCTCGAGGACGGGTTCGATTTTGTGCAGGGCTCGCGATACCTGGCGGGCGGGCAGACGGGCAACATGCCGGCCTACCGAAAGATGGCGACGCGCCTGCACCCGTGGCTGTTCAGCCTGGCCGCCGGGATGAAGATCACGGACAGCACGAACGGGTTCCGGGCGATCCGCGTGTCGATCTTCAACGATCCCCGGATTCAGATCGACCAGGAATGGCTTAACGCCTACGAACTCGAACCGTACCTCTTCTTCAAGGCGATCAAACTGGGGTACAAGGTCCGGGAGGTTCCCGCGACCAAGATCTATCCGCCGAAGGAACTGGGATACACGAAGATGAGGCCCATCATCGGTTGGTGGAGCATCCTGCGCCCGATCTTCCTGCTCGGACTCGGGCTGAAGAAGTAGCGCGCGCGGCCTACTTGAAATTCCGAATCTCACCGCGCAGGACCTTGAAGACCGACTCCCCGTCGAACGTGTTCGGCTCCACCGCGCTCGCCTCGTAGAAGTCGTTGTAACTGGAAATGCAGATGAAGCGCGCGTCCGTTTGGGCCGCCTGCCGGAACTGCCGGCGGATACATGCGCCCTTGTCCCTCGTCAGGCTGAAGCCGAGTTCAGGCCGGTCCCCGTTGCGCAAGAGCCCCGCGTAGATCATGATTTGCTCGCCGTTGGGGCTCACTTCCGGCTGGTACTTCTCGCCCGGCCCCCAGGTCCACTCGGCGCCCCCGTCCGTCCGGCGGATGGTCAGGTTCGAGTTCGTGTACCCCGTCGCCGCCTCCGCGCGGCAGAACTCGACCAGGGGCCGTCCCTCGTAGTGAAAATACCCAAGGCGGTTCGGAAGGTTGCGCTCACACCACTCGCCGAATTTCCGGATGTCAAACAGCGAGGCGCGCCGCCCATCCGCCATGAACGCCACCTTGAAGGGGTACTTGGCGGCGCGATCCACGAAGCGCAGGTAATTCAGCGCGCGGCCCCGATCCTGTATGCGATCCGCCTCCACGGTCACCATCACGATATCCACGCCGAGATTCGCCAGCCGCTCCATGTCGAGCCGCATCCGGATCTCATCCCAGTTCTCGTAGTCCGGCGTCGGCCTGGCAATCGTTCGCACCAGGGAAAACGTATAGGGGTAGTAATGGATAACCACGTAGCGGCCGGCGTTCGACCCCGAGTCCAGCATGACGCAGCCCGCCGCAACCGCGACGAGGAAGAGGATAAACACGCCCCGTTTCATGGCGGTCACATTAGCATGGCTCCCCGCCGCAACCCAAGAACCAAGCTTGAGGTATTATCGGCCGCCCCTGCGATCCCTCAAGGCTCTTCGCCCCTTCGCGCGTCGCGCGCCGCCTTGAACTGCGCCATCTGTTCCGCAGTCAGAACCTTCTCAAGCTCCGCCGTCATCTGCCTGAAGGCCTTCCTGGAACACTTCGATCCGCCGCACGTGCGGCGGGCTTTTTATTTCCGGTTCGGGGAACCCGGACTTTGAAGACGAGCCAACGCCCTCCAATTGCCGGGAAATCTCCTGCGCCCAGAAGTCAAAGGCGTCCTGCGCGGTGTGCCACTTCTTGAGCTTGTCGAATCGGCCGGTCACCTTCCGCCCGACGCGCGCATCCACAAACGCGAAGAGCCTCCGGCCCGACACCGAATCGAGCGCTTCGCACTCGATTCCCGCCGAGCCCACGGCCGAGTGCGCGCCCGTGGCAACCCGCTTGACCGCGCTCACGGCGAGACCGATCGGGAGCAGGGTGGAAATGACATCCATCGGCACGTTGGCGGCACGGACTTCCATGATCCGTATTCGCACGCGCATCACCCCGGGCCCGGCTTCGTCCACCACTGCAAACCGATTCGTCATGTACGTCTGGAGCGCCGCATGAAGGTAATTCACGAGGATCTGCTGGTCGGCCGGGGAAAGCCTCGACAACCGGCCATTGGTGGACGCGTACAAGCGAACGGGCTCAAGGATCACACCGGGGTACTTTCCCTTCACATCCCGGTCCACATAGAGCAGTCCGTCCCCTTCGGCCTTCAACTGCGAGTAGTCGCCCAGAAACCCGGACGGCTGCACCTTCTTCGCCTTATAGGTCGTCCCGCAGGCGCCAAGCAGGCAGGCCAGAGTGAATGCGGACAGAAGAACAGGGAGTTTCATGAGGGACATTCTGTCCTTCGTTCGTCCGGATGCAATTGCTTTTTTCGTTTCCCCTGTAATAGGATTTTCCTTCATGAAACGGGGAGGAGAAGACAGAGCGCGCTGGCAGATGGAGAGGGAGCGCCATCACATCCTCCGGGAGCGGCCTCCCCAGCCGGACCGATCCACCGGCATCGAATCCGTGATCGAAAGCGTCGTGAAGAGCATGGGCTTGGAGAAGCACTTCTGGGGACAGGCGCTCCTCACCGAATGGGAGACCCTCGTCGGCCCGCAAGTGGCGAAACACGCCCGCCCCGGCCGCTTCGACCGGAAGATTCTCCACATCTTCGTCGATCATCCCGCGTGGCTCAGCGACCTCAGCCGCTACGGGCAGAAGCAGGTCCTCGCCAACCTGCAGAAGCGGTTCGGCAGAGAAAAGATCAAAGGCGTCCGCCTCCAACTCGATCCGGAAAAAAGATAGCGCACCTCGACGTTCTTCAGAACCCTGTAGAGGATCGGCCGCCGGCTTCCGTTCACGGAGCGGCGAACGAGAAGAGTACCCCGGGCGCGACTTGAACGCGCGACCTGCGGTTTAGGAAACCGACCTTTAGCCTACCTTTGACTTCCTAATTGCTTATATTATACGAGTTTACAATAACGCCACTCCGCGCAATAAACAAGTTGGGACACTTCTTTTGACACCCCGCGAACCTGATCGCTTGGCTACTGCCCCATCGGAAGTCTTCGGGCCACAAGAAAACTGGCATCCGGCGCTGGCTACACGGCTCTTGAGCTGGGCCATATCTCGCTCACGATCGTTTTCGATCACTACCGTAACCTTGTGAAGCCTGCCGAGGCTGAGCAGTATCGGGCGATTCCCTCTCCTCAGGATAGAGAAGTGATCCAGTTGAATGTTCAGACGGCATGATTGATCCATCGCATTAACCGGGATTTCCGGCGAACAGCGCTCGGAATCGCTCCACGGAGACGTTTGTGGCGGCCCATAGCCCAGAAGCCGGGCACAACTTGGAGCCCCATTCCCCATCGTGCTTGAAGGGCATAACCTCCTGCCAGGAGAACATGTCCTCACGAAGGAGTGCAATAGCCGCAAGCGGATCGTGAAGTTTCTTGTGTCTTGCGCGTGCAGTTTGAAATCCCATCAGCTCATGGGCGAGCGCGAGGGATCTGCAATGAACCCCAGCTTCTCGGAGGGCCGTGTGTAGCTGATCGCCGTAGTACAGGACCTGGTGGGTGACATTCTTGCCCACCAGCATTCGGCGGCCAATACGCTTGGTTTCCACAAACCCTCGTGCAGCCCACCCGCATCCGTTGAAGTTGAACTCTGGCTCCGTCGCAGGACCTGGTCCCAGATTGCAGTAACCACCCATCGTCACGGAATGTTCTATCGAAACATCCGTCTCCCTCAGCAGATCCCCGACGTTGTTGAGGGGGCCGGTAGTCAGCAGAACGGCAGATGGCCATCGGCTCAGGGCATCTCTCAACACCTGCCAGCCGACTCCGTCGGGCTCTGCCGTAGCCTTTGCGTGGTGGTAGTCCATCAGGCGCACATGACATCCGGAGACACTCTTCTTTCCCGACGGCCTACCTGGCACTACGCCAATCGGCACATCCCTAACCCCGCACTCTCTAAGGAGAAATGTAGTCAATCCAACCTGATCCTTGTCCCCTGGCGAAATGGTGATACACCGCAACCGTATTTCGGGCCGGCTCAGCATCCAAAGCAAGGCAAGCGCATCATCGGAATCACGGCCTATGTCCGTGTCCCAAACAACATCGACTGGTTGAAAGGTCCTGCTCATTTTCACTCGCATGGTAATGTCCAGCGTCTGCCAAGAGACAACGCAACTCCCGCGTCGGATTGATAACATCCGGCAACGGTTGGCTTTCCGCGCCCACGACGCATAGGCTCCTTCTTGAGAATGAGCCAATCGTCAACAACAAGGTCAGGGGCAGGAACGAAGAACCACTCGCCCTGACGGACGAATGCCGCGTTGCGATGCTTGTGGAGATCATTTGCGAGGAATCGCGGCGAATCGCGCTTCCGCTTCCATTGCCGAAAACTGTCGTTGAATAGCCTTGGTATTCATGTTGTCTCCTGTGTCATTAGGGCGGACACCTTGTGTCAGAACCTACACTCTCCTCAGGCTGCTCCGCCGACCAACCGTCGCTCTTGAAGTGTAAGTACGTTATTGCCCTTGCCGAAATACCGGGGATTCAGACAGTCAAGACAGGAACACGCACGATTGCGATAGTGGCGGCGAACGTACCCCGCGCGGGAAGTGAGCACCTCTTCCCATGATGCAAGGCCGGGAAGAAGTGAAGAGGGGCCGGGATAGTAGACTTGAGCATGGCGATACACGCGCGCTTTAGCACGAACTAGATCAAGCCGGCTTCGTCGATAAAGTTCCTTCTCTGCAAGACGAGCAACCAAGATATCCACAATGGCCTCCATCAGCTTTGCCCGTGGGGCCCATCCCCACGGGCTTGGTACTGATGGCGGCCATTGCATAACGGTCATGATTCATGCTGTATCGATCCTCTCCAAAGAACTCGGGTCACTTTCGGAAGGCGGACGCAGCATGTCCGAACTACTCTTTGGGACGGTATTGGGTTCCCCGGTAGTGCTTCCAAGAGCGGAAGTTCTTGCCGCGGGTGGCGTTGCTGGTCTCGATACCATGGGGGAAGCAGAATCCGCATTCTCCATGGGGCTCAGCGAAGAAGCGGGAAATCTTCACGTTGCTGAAGCGGACAGGCACATCCACGAACCCGTCATCGTCGTAGCCGGAACAATTACCGAGAATCCTGCTGCGGGCGAGCCGGCTGTTCATTTGCTCCTCCATCGTCGCCCGTAAGTCCATTCCCACGGAACTCAGATGGAGGTGAAGTAGTAAAAGCCATGCTCGCATTGCTCCCGTATGCTAAAATGCTACCCTTCTCCTGCAAGCCCGCTTCGAAGCCTCCTTTTTGCGGTCTCGGAATACCTTGCCCGGTGGCGGCATTACTCCGCGTACTTTCGGGCGGGGAACTCTGATTGTCGCGATGACAGCCATTATCTTAATTCCGCTCATGTGCTGCTTGCCAAAGGCGGACAGGAAATGTCCCTTCATTTCAATTCCCCGCACGCATAGCGCTCAAGCTCCTTGCGGATCGGCGTCAGTTCATCAATGATGGCCTCGTATTCCTCCATCTCCGCAGGACAAAGATCTTTGGCCCATGCCCGCAACTCGCTCTGATCAAGGAGATTGTGCTTATCATCCTCGAAGAGGCTAACAGCCAGATCTGGGCTTCCCGAGGAGCTCTGCGGAACCAATGTGCAAGTGATTTCATTGGTATGCACATTTCGAATAACGATGGTTATCCCTCTCTCGTTCGCCTTCGGAAAGACCGCCTGCAACAGCTTGTGCCACGCCTTGTGCCGCGCCTTTTGCAGCCGCCCATATTCACGCCCAAGCTCCTCAACGCGCTTCTCGCCTTCCGGTGTCATGGCATCCGCATTTGTAGTCATCAACTCCTCTCGCTCATCGTACTCCGATCAGCCCAGAGCGCACCCGATGAGACCTTGTTCAGGTCCATCAGCACATTCTCATAGCTACGTCCCGTAGCGCCACTCAATCGAACCGTCAAATCGTGCTTGTTCACTCCCAATCCTTGACACATGGCACATGACCCTCCGCTTAGAGAGGCGGACAGAAGATGTCCGTGATCCTGAAACCTCTTCAGGCGCGAGGCGGTTGGCGACACAGATATGCAGACACGACATGAATCTACGGAACGGCTGCGTTCGCCTGAGAAGCAAAGCTGTTGTGGGACTTGGTGTTGCACGCTGGTTCTGAACAAGGTATTCTGAGCGCAGCCCGGCGTTTTCTTGATCACAGGCATGAACATCTTCTTCTTAGAGTGAAGCCCTCCATCAAAACCGAATTCCCATGTTTATGAACTCAGTATCCACTTTGAAGCGCGAGGACAAGAGGGCGGCGACCGCCTTGACTCCGAATGCCTCGGTAGCATAGTGCCCGGCGAAGATGGCATTGATCCGATACTCCTGTGCCAGGTGATATGCCATCAGCTTGGGCTCGCCGCTGATGTAGACATCGATATCCTTCTCTCCGGCTTCGGCAATCTCATCTGCACCCCCGCCGGACACGACTGCGACCGTGCGCACCGCGCGCTTCCCGAAATCCATGGTGCCGACGGTATTCCCAAACAGAGAGTGCGCACTATTCTTGAAGTCAGCGTAGGGCACCGCTTTTGGCAACGATCCACAGAAACCCAAGGGCATGCCATGGTAGAAGCCAAACGGGTTCCTGCCCTTCACGCCAAGCGCCTTGCAGATCTGGGCGTTGTTACCCAGCCTCGGATGTGCATCCAGCGGCAGATGACACGCATACAACGCCATGTCATGCTCAAGGAGAAACCGTAGCCGGCGATAGTTGAGGCCCGTGATCCGCTTCAGCGAATCACCCCAGCTCAGACCGTGATGGCAAATGACCATGTCGGCCCTGTGTTCGGCGGCCTTCTCGAAGAACGCAAGCGAAGCATCCACTCCGACGCATATCCGCCGACACTTCCCCGAGTTCTGGACCTGCAACCCGTTGTTCGAGTCGTCCTGAAACGCCGCGATCTGCAGTTCCTTGTCCAGGAACGATGCTATTGTGCTGGCTGTAACCATGTTTGTCTCCTTGGCCTTCAAGAACATTCCAAGCTGAACAGGCTCCTCTCCCGTTCGACCAATGTGGTGACGGCACCGCGAGATTTCAGCAATTTTCATTACCGCCACCGATCGCAGTTCGCACAGCGATGTCCCGTCTCTCCGACGAACCAGTCGCTGCCGCCGCAGGAACACTCTGGGCCGCCCACTATCGTGCCGTGGAAGTTGACCTCGCGCCACCGGTCGCACGATGCACAGCGAACCCCGTCACGGCCGATGAACCAGCCTCGACTGCCACAACAACACTGCGGCCCGTTGACAACGATCCCTCGCACCGTCGCCTCGCGATATCGATCGCAGGACGCACACCGAGCCCCTTGTTCGCCGATAAACCAGCCGTGGCTACCACAGCAACACTCTGGACCATCAGTCACATAGCCGCGGACCTTGGCTTCCCGGTAGCGATCGCAGTTTGTGCAGCGAGCACCGTTCTGACCGATCAGCCAGTCCCGAGAGCCACAGCAGCATTCCGGCCCGTCCGTGACGTATGCCCGTATCTTAACTTCGCGGGTTCTACCGCATTGCGAGCACTTCACGTAGGAATCCCGAAGCAGCCAGCCACGGTTGCCACAGGCGCATGCAGGCCCATTCGTGATAGATGTGCCGCCAACCGCGGCAAGATGTGTAGAGAAGCCCTGCGATCCTGGGCCGACAGACTTCGAGCGGGCGGACGACATCTTGTCTGTATGCCGACGCGGCAGGTCCAGCATTAGTCCATTGAACGTCCCGGGAACCCCAGAAGCAACACTCCGAACATCCACAGCGTTCATCTTGCTGTGAGCAGCCTCGATGTTCATGCCCGTCATGTCGCTGACGAGCCCTGCGGCGTCCCAGTCTGAAACTCCTTGGCTGCGCGCGAACTTGCCGAATGCCTTCTCGCTGATCGTGCTTCGATCAGCCCAGAGCGTGCCCGATGAGACCTTGTTCAGGTCCATCAGCACATTCTCGTAGCTACTGCCCGTAGCTCCGCTCAACCGAACCGCGAGATCATGCTTATTCAGACCCAATCCTTGGCACATGGCTTGCCTCCTTCGTCAAGGAAGGCGGACAGAGGATGTCCGGATACGGCCACAATCCATGCGTCACCGGACCACCAGCGGGCTGGCGAGAGACGGGGAGGACTACTCAGGCTTGCCATCTCTTGTTGTCTTGGAAGCGCGATCCACACTTCGCCGCTCCAGCCGTTCCCATGTCACGAGCACCCGGAAGCCCACGATTGCCGCACAAAACATTAGAAACAGGAACCGCAACTCCAGCCTATCGATCCCTCCGGGCAACGCCATTGCGATAGATCCAAGTAGGGGAACCGCCACAGCACCCGCCTATGGTAAGAGCGGAATTCCTGGCTTGCTTCCAGTCGGTCTCAAGCCGCGAAGCCAATCGGTCATGTCATTGCGAACAATGACACCGCTCACTAATGTCACGATGGGCTCACCAAGTCCGCGCTGCAACGCTTAGCTCGCCTGGAGAACTCTCAGAATATGCCGGCAACATTCGGTCACACCGTCGAAGTTCATAGCGAGCGTATCCGGCAGATGCCGGCTTGTATCAACTGCTTCCAAGGCCGCTTGACGATAACCCGCTATGAATTCCGCGCTGCGCAGCAAATATGCATTTCTGTTCCGCACCAGTTCAAAGCATTCCTTAGGACTCTGCTGCCTATGAACGGGATAGGCATCTGACAGGAACCTCCAGATGGTGGGCGCATCTCGCCACAACCGGGCAACATTGCGTATTACATGTGCTTGGCTTCTGTTCATTGGTGGCAGAGGAACTACGACTTTCCTGAGTTGAGCGAGTTCTAGCAAGGTGGTGAGACCCGTTGTTGTGAAAATCGTCTTTGCAGAACGGAACACTCCCATGATCTGCTCGTGTGCTAGCGACATCATTCTTAGAGCCGGCAATAGCGCGCAGTATCGCTGCTGTGCTTCATTGCTCGTTATGACCACACTGTTGCTCTTGTCCATGCTCAGAGATGCTGCAACGGAGGCCATGCCCGAGAGAAGGAATACCTGCTTGCGCATGTCGCCTTCGCACTTCAATCCCTGCCAGAAACCTTCCACCGAGTTGCAGCGGATGATCTCCCCATTGATTGTGATAGTGAATGGGGTACGGGCGAGGTCGGAGAGTATCTTCTCGCGCCAATCCTGACTGTGAAAGTGGATGTTCACCGTTTTCTGTCAGGTCAGGATTCTGCCTTCTGGCCCACAGACCGCACCGCCTGACGATGAAGGCGGACAACACCGAGGAAGAAGCTCTTAGCGAGCACCCGAAACCACCTCCAGCGCATCGCGAAATAGCTCATCGAGCTTCATCGGATCAGAATCCGGCGCTGGTCGAGCGGGGTTGGCCACCTCAAGACGGGCCAATTCCCGATCAATGAAGGTACTGATTGCAGGAATCTTCGTCCCACGATCGACTTCGAATCCCTTCTTCTTCCTGGCGACCAGATCATCGATCGCTGTACGCAAGGCGGCATCATCTACGGTCGCATCCAGGAGTTTCTGGAACTCAATGGGCACGACGCCACGATCTTGTTCGATCCAACGGCACGCAAGGATTGGCCGGAGGACGTAGAAGTACTTCTTCACCCAGACCGGATCTTCCTTCAGGTACTTGCGGTAGTTGCCCTGCGCAGTGTGCAGGTAGTGGTACAGACAGGCGCGGGGAGAGTAGTACTCCGGCACAAGAGCCCGCATTCGAGCGGTGATGGAGTGGCCCTCCTTGTACACGATAGGCGACTGCAGCCACTCCAGAAGAGGCGGGTTGGACTTTCGGAGCAGATGAAGGGCCTTCCTGATATCCCATCCCGAAATATCCAGGACGCCCTGTATTGGCCGCTCGATCACGTCCGGCTTGGTGTAGATCGAGAGATACCATTCCGGGGGATGGATGTAGAAGAATCGGACATCGTAGTCGCTGTCGGCCGATTCAAAACCCCATCCGCGACTGCCCGACTCGCAGGCGTAGAAGATCGAGACGTTCTCTTGGTTCTTGATGCGGCCGATCTCGGTTAGGATGGCTTGTCTGACTTCTTCGGGAATCACGGCTCCTCTGGATTTCGAAACAGACCTCTTACCTGAGAGTCAGGGCAAAGGTTACGACTCCGCGTTGCCTACTCAAGACGGGAGTTCCAACAGGCGAAAGCCCAGATAGTCGCAGGATGTGAGGTAGTATCGGCAGCCCTGTACGGAGATGCCGTTACATCCCGGCTTCAGACCGTGCACATGTCCGAAAACACACGTGTCCGTGCCAAATGCCGCCAGCAGGTCGGCTGCCTCAGTGGTGTGGCCGCTAAAATCCAATGGGGGAAAGTGCGTCAGGCAGATCTTGTGAGCGGCTCTATGTTCTTCGGCAAGGCGCTTAGCAGATGCGATGCTCAACTTCAGACGTTCAATTTCTTTCAGCAGCATCCTGCGATCATGCTCGGCATCGCCTGCGCCATCCTCGGCTTCAACCTCCTCGATCGGGTCGGTTGGGAAATCCAGCCCCGGGATTCGCCAAAGTCTAGTTCCGAACAACACCATGTCCCCGACAAGCATGGCATCGCGGTGCACCATGCTGATGGATGGAGGGAGCGCGGCTCTGGTCTTCTTCGCGGAGGGCGGCATCCACCAGTCGTGGTTCCCCTCGACGATTACCTTCTTGCCGGGCAGTTGATCGAGCCAGAGAAGGTCTTCCCGCGCATCCGCCAAACGCAAGGCCCAGGAGATGTCACCGGCTACCAAGACCAAATCCGACGAGCCGACCCGCGCAACCCAGTCTGCCTCGATCTGTTTGTGATGGTCTTTCCATTCAGCACCGAAGCGATCTTGAGGCTTCTGCAGCATCCCTTCGTGCAAAGACAGATGAAGATCCGAAATGGCAAACACTTTCATTGAACTGTTTTCCCTGCCAGATTCATCAGATGTGCATGCGTCTCAGAAATCACGCACACCCTTCCTCTCCCTCGCCATTATCCCCTTATTCTACTCGGCGTTCTTTATCTTGGAAACAGCCCTGAAGATGTTGAGGTCACGACTCTCGCTCTTGGTTACCACATGCAAAAGTATTCCCGCCACGGCTTTGGCGTCCCTATTTCGCCGCGTCCGCAGACGCCAGGACTTCGTCACGCGGCGCGTCTTCGATTGTTCTGTACCAAGCTGTGACACGACCCGATAAGGCTAGCCATGTGGCACTCCAAATGCCGCTAGCCCGATGGTTGAGCCCCCAAGGACGAGAATGACAACGGCAGCCAGGCACTTCCCCAAGCGAGGAGCGAGGATAGCCAGGACTGGCTTCTGATGTATCTTCATACTTGTTGGCAATGGAGAGTACAAAGCCTCACGCATACAGTTGTTAAGCGTGTACTCCAAGCTTCTGTACGATGCTACGCTCCACAAAATGCCAGTAGCCGAAGCGAGAATCGCCAAGGATACTACCGACAGTATCCCAAGAAGAGGCTGGATCAGAAGGCCATACCGTGGAGTGATTACCCGATATGCTAGAGGAACGATGAGTACTTGCGCGCCTAGACACACGACACCAGAGTACTGATAGAAGCGTGCCAGCAGCGCCCCGGCCGCCGCGACAGTGGGCGTATGCTCCATCTGACAGTAAATACTCCACTGCAGAAGATCGCCGAATGCTACCTGACAGATTATCGCGAGAGCAAGAAACTCGAAGTAAGACAACTTGCCGAAGCGCCATAGGGATGATAGGGGGAACTTCCCCAGGGGGGGTGACGCGACCTCCAAGGCGCTGGCGCCGAAGCATCTGAACTTCCTGATCGCCAGACCGATGAGCACAAATGCGACGACATAGCCTAGGCCGGCAACCGGCGCCAAATTTGCGACACTCGTCTCTCCTTCAACACAACGCGCTAGCGAACCGGACAGCACAACGCCAACTTGGGCACCCGTCCCGAAGACCGTCATCTGGAGGGTCGTAGGTTTGTGCGTCGTTGCGGTCAATAGCATCCAGACGGCGTAGTTCCCACACCAAGACACCACGGATCCGCTCAGAGAAGCTATCACCAATAGGATCTTCGCCTCGCGAAGGAGGCCGAAAACCACCGGGAAAAACATCATTTGAAGGATGCACACCCCGCAGACGCCAGAAAGAACCAAGGATAGCCTCCACTTGAGCCTCCGGCTCCGGGCTATGATGAATGCGACCAATGCGGCAAGAACGATGCTCGCCAGCTCAATTGCAGGTATACCTTTCGCACCGAATGCCTTCACGATCAGCGGCGCTGTGCCCGATCGATACAAGTACTGCGAAGCGATTACAAAGAAGAACGCCATTGTTAAGACGCATATCTGGGACATCTCCTCTCTCTCTTTGAAAAGGGATGCGAACGACGATTTTTGGTTCAAGCGCAATCTCCTGTAGAACACACGTCCATGCTACGCACAGGACCACTTCTAAGGGATTCACATCCATCGCACCACAAGCATTCCACGTGTCTCGGTCCGTGCATCACACCCGATATTCGTAGCCGCGGATTCTATTGCTACAAAGAGAGAATCATCCCCGCTTCTCTACCACCTGCTGCACTATTCTTTCGCCTTGTGTCAACAGCCCCTCTCGCCGATAAATAGCCAAGTCGCGAGGGTCGCAGGCAAAATGACACCCAACAAACTCGCATTCACGGACAGAGCACACTTCTATGCCAGGGGCCGTCCTACATATCCGCCAATGATCCTCGACCTGCTTCGCAGCCACTGCAACTTGTGTGCGAAGTCTAGCGTCGCGGATGTTGGTTCCGGCACGGGTGCCTTCTGCGAACTCCTTCTGCAAAGCGGAGCTCGCGTCTTTGGGGTCGAACCCGATAGGCAGATGCGAGAGCATGCCGAGAGAGCCCTGTCATCGTGTACCAGGTTTGTCAGTGTTGAAGGTGCGGCCGAAGCAACGATGTTACCCGACAGGTCTATCGACATTCTAACGGCCGCGCAGTCGTTTCACTGGTTCGACCTCCGCATGTTTCGTCACGAAGCGGGGAGAATTCTCCGGGGTGCCGGGTGGACCATGATCGTCGATAACCGCAGACGAAGGGAGACTGACTTCGAGATAGCTCTTTTTGGTCTACAGAAGGAGTTTGCCGAGCGCCAGGGCGAGAATGTGATGGATCCTCTCCCCTCGCAAGAGACCGCTATGCGAGATCTCTTTGGTGCCACATCGTATGAGAAGAGCGTCTTCCCCCACGAACAGAATCTTGATTGGCAGACCCTTATTGCCCGACTGCTTTCGAACAGCACGGTTCCAGCGGTTGGTCAGCCGGAGTGCACCAGCATGATGACTGAGCTAAGGGCGCTGTTCGAGCGCTTTCAGGCGGGAGGGTGCGTGGTACAGGGCTACCTAGCCGAAGTGTTCTGTGGACGTCTGCCGCCTTCCGTGGCATGACACTGTCGCGCTTGGCTCTCCAGAAGAAGGGATGGGTCTCCACTGGAAGCTACCTCCACCTGATCACTTGACTCACCACGGGGCAGCGTCACCCATGGCCGCGAAAGCATTTGCTCCAAAGCATAGGCCATGTGAACAGCCTGAACGACATGTAGTCAGGGAATCCGCCGTTCAATCCCTCGCTCTGAGGCCGATTTGTGCAAGAATCTGGAGGAGAAGCCACACTTGGCAGTAGCCCGTCCAAAGACCTGAGTAGTCGGTGCTAGCACCAAAATCTAGCCATATGCGAGATACTGGCCCCGCGTTCAAAATGGAGTGCTTGCATAGGTCTGCAGCTTCTTGGAATATCCTGTCGCACCGATTGAACAACTCGCGTTTCAGCCACATTTCGACCGGGGGAATAAACCCCCGCTTGGATGGCGTCAAGTCCGCAGATTCGAGACCGTAATACTCCAGCAGTCCATGACGCAGTTGTTCTCCGCGACCATCTTCTCTATAGTCTCGGCATTTCCCTAGAAGTGAAGGATTGAGAAACGGAAAAGAGACGTTCTTCCTCGCAGATCTAGCCTGAAATATGAGCTCAGAATAGAAATCAATCCACCCGTAGAGAATAACCCCCATGAAGAATATCTGTGCGGACGTGCTCGCGGGACCGTATCCCTCGACAAAGGTTGTAAGGGCCGTGAGGTAGCCATCCTCTATCTGCGCGGCGGCCGAGGGATCGTCACACATTAGAAGACCGAGAGCGGCTTCCCGAGGAAAGACCGTGCGTCTTGTCAGCATTTCGCGAGTAGCCCCAACCAAGCCACTATGCTGACAAACTGGCCCGAGACCGAACAGCGGGAGACTGCCATAGCCAGTAATAATGCACGCGGAGTCTGGACACTGACTCAGAGCGAAGGCGTGGGGTGTAGCAAATCGTCGGACTACGCCCTTCACAGCACCGAATCGTATATCACCCGCGTTCATCTGTATGGTTCTGTGGTCCAGCCCGATCTTTGCATAGAGCCTCTCTGCAGCGCTGGATTCATCGAACTGACCCCATTCGTCGTGGAAGGCAATTGTTAATACACTCGTCGGAATTCCTGCGGCTGCGGCAGCCCCTGCGAGGATCGCGGAATCAGCCCCAGCACTCCCCAACAGTACTATGCGGTCGCCCGAAGATATCTGCCGCAAGGTCGCCTCGAGTTCTGCTGCGACCTCTCGTAGGCTCACGGTCTTCGTCTTCTGCGTAAGCCCAGCCCACAATCGGTCTATGTGATCCTGCACCACGCTGCTGGGGTTTGCATCACTATATGGAAACACGCCCGCGTTTGAGGGTTCGCACTGAATCCCGTATCTAAGCAATAGATAGGTGTCTCTGAAGCCGGTTCGCTGTTTCATTGAGCTGCCCGAGAAGTGCGTCCCAGCCATCTGGCTACAAACTCGCTTCGCATTTGCCCAATCGATCGATCAACGCCGTTCTTTCAGAAACTGCAATGCGCACGACCCGTCGCGGTCGGTCTGCGCCAGTTTCCCCAGGGAAAGCGCAAGATCAATGCCAACGAGGCTGATGAGGCGATCTGCCGCAACCGAGTATTCATGCGTAATGCTCTGCCACGTTGCATTCAAGTCGGCGGCGGGATGCATCCGTTCGGCCGCACGGCAGGCAACTCCGTGCGGCCACCGGTTGAACAATTCTCTGCGAGTGTCCGCAATCTCAAGAAATGAATCTCCCAATGCGCTGCCCGGGACGTCCAAGAATCGGTGGCATGGGTGTACAAGGCCCTCCGTGGATACTGCCACAGTGTCTTTGAGGGCGAAGCATTCATGAAGGAAGAAACGGGGAGTCCATGATGAGTCCACCATCTTCTGAAGATAGCTGCCAATGGGCTTGATCCAGAGGGCGTTCCCACCGCTCATGTGCTTGGTCCAGTATAGCATCACTTCCTTCAGTTGCTCTTGCAGCGTCGCGCACTCCGCCGGGCCCCACACATCATTTTCCGTGGCAGCAAACCCTATAGAGGAGAATCCCAACTGGTGAAGATACGTCACCCCGTGTAACAGATACCGGACGGTGTTGGGGTTGAAAGTCATCCTCACCGTTGTCGTCAGGTGTCTCGCAATGTCGGCGAGTTGCTCGCCAAACCGGCTGGCATCGCCATGAACCCTGATAGCTTGAGCTTCCGGCGCGCCATCCCATGACAACAAGACTCTGACAGCATTCTCCCTGAGCACGCGCAAAACATCCCCCGACAGTAATGTGCCATTCGTTATGATCTCAAATGCAACTTGGCTTCCGCTTCCGGCGCGGATCACGGGCTGAACAACATCTCCAAATAACAGAAGCGGTTCCCCACCATAGAACAGGAAATGCAGAGGCGTTCGTGCTGGAGCCTGCCGGAGAAACCAGTCGAACACCCTGAGCGCGTTGTCAGGAGAAATGTCGCGATTCGATCGAGACTGGTTTTGAAAGCAGTAGTCGCAGTGCAAGTTACATCTAGTGGTAACTTGAAGAATCAGCGATGTGAATCCATTCACGTGATAAACACGCCTCACGTTGCGACATTGGAAAGGACTTCGTCGATGATAGCCAGCCCCTCCTGCAATTCGACAGCGCCGATGGAGAGGGGTGGTGCAACAAAGAGCATGTTTGATACGCAGAGAGTATGGACGCCTCGTTCCATGAGGAGCGTCGACAAGCTCGCGGTTTGACCGGTTCTGCGAAGCTGACACGATGAACAGTCCAGAGGCTGGCGCGAGTCTCGATCACTAACGAGCTCTATGGCGGCGAGAAGGCCGATGGAGCGGACATCGCCAACACATACGTGTTTGCTCTTCATGTCCCCGAGGATCTGGGCTAGCAGAACGCCCTGATCGCGTGCGTTTTCTACTAGACGCTCATCTCGATTCACCTGCAGCACGGCATGCGCTGAGGCACACGCAAGAGGATGCGCACTACTATTGAGCCCGCACATAAGCGGGGTGTCGTCAAAAAAGCGCGCTATTTGTTCCGACACTACAGCTGCGGCAAGCGGAATATAACCGGAGTTCATCCCTTTGGCGACTGTGATAATATCGGGCACTATATTCCAGTGATCAACAGCGAACCACTTCCCTGTCCGTCCGAAGCCCGTTATCACTTCATCCGAGATCAGAACGATGCCGTGCCGTTGAGTCATTTCTCTGAGGCGTTGCCAGTATTCAGGGGGAGGAACCAAGACTCCACTTGTACCTGACACGCCCTCACAAATGATCGCAGCGATGTTCTCGGCACCTTCAAAACTGATGACTTGTTCGATATGTGAAATACACTCTCGATGGCATGTAGCTCGGGTCCATCCAAATGGACAGCGATAGCAATACGGATCAAACACGTGGACGACACCTGGCATCGCAGGTTCCGCAAACCAGCGATGGTAAGACCCTGTCAAGGCTGCCGCGCCGTAAGTGGCCCCATGATAGCTCCGATAGCGAGCAAGGACCTTCTGTCGGCCTGTGTAAAGCCTCGCCATTTTGACCGCATTCTCGTTCGCCTCGCCTCCACCCAAACAAAAGAACGTCTTCTTGAGATCCCCTGGCGTGACTTCCGCGATGGCTTGTGCAAGGGCAGCCCGGGGTTCCGTCGCCATCGAGCGATGCGCAAAGGACAGCGTCTCCGCCTGCTGACAAATCGCCCGAACAACGCGCGGATGCTGGTGTCCGATATTCACATTCATATGGGACGACGAGAAATCGAGATAGCGCTTACCGCTGGTGTCCCAGAAAAAGATACCTTGAGCTCTTGCAACCGGCAAAGGAGATACGGCCTTCTGCTTTGCCCAGCAATACAAGCTGTACTTCTTGCATCTCTCTGCAAGGCTAGGGGAACCATGATTGCTGTCTGCGTTCACGGATTCACGGTTTCCATGCGGGATTCCGCCGTCTTTGCCCGCCGCAGGACCATATGTGTTTCCGAAGCCATTCAACACTCGACGTTGCATAGGTTCTTGCCTGTGGCATGCATGACGCGCTAAGCGGCGATTCGTTCTGAGGCAATGGATGCACCACTATGGCATTCTCCACCTTTGTTAACAACGCCCAACCGTTTCAGATCCTTCTCTAGACAACTCAACAGTCTGCTTTGCATTCAGACCTCCTCCGTGATGCTGTTCACAATCAGCAGGTTCTCGCGGAGGTCTCTCTCGCGGGGCATGCCGACGATTAGGCTGCTGACGACAGGATTCTCTCCCAGAAACTCCAGAGCAGCCCTTGCTGGGGGTTCCTTTAGTTTGCGAACAAGACGCAAGCAGGCCTCGTACTCCCAACGATTCCGGAAGAGACGATTGAGGTTTCTCGCATCAGCCTTGTCCAGCACCGTTTCACGGGTGAATGCGCCGGTTAGTAGGCCCTGAGCCAATGGCATGTGAGCAATGAAACCGACACCCAATTCTTGGCACGTGGGCAGCACCTCCTTCTCTGCCTGTCTGTTGACTAAGTTGTATTCGCTCTGAACAGATGCCAATCGCAACGTCCCGACTGCTTCTCGAATGTCTTTGCCTGTAACATTACACAAGCCTATGTGCCGAACTACACCAGCTTTTCTCAAGGCCTCCATGGTTGACAGAACTTCCGAAAGCGGTGTTCTTCCGTCGAGCCAGTGAACTTGATACAGATCGATATAGTCCGTCTTGAGTCGACTCAACGACCCCTCAATATCTCGCAACACTGAGTCGCGGGAGGTGTCGCGGTACACACGTGTTCCCTCCCATTTGAGGCCGCACTTGGTGCCGATCAGAATGTCCTTCCGTACCGCGCGGAGGACCTCTCCAAGTCGCTCTTCGGACTTCCCATAGCCGTAGATAGGGGCCGTATCAAAGTAGGTGATGCCGGCCTCCAGACAGTGCTCCAGTGTTCGGATGGCTTCACGCAGATCCACATCAAGCCAGCCATCCCCCCCAAGTTGCCATCCACCGTAACCGAGAAGAGACACTGTCAGATCTGCACCCAGCTTCCGGTATTTCATTGGTTGAATTCTCCCATCACTGGTCGTCCCGGATACTTTTCCCGTCTCCCGTAAGCAAAGCATATTCACGGTCAGAGAGATCGAGACCCTCCGCGGTGGCAGTGCGTGCGGCATTGTAGCATCTGTCCCCCGGATAGCGGACACGTTTCCCCTGTGCGCCCTGTTGACCGAGTACGAGCCCCAGCAATGAGTCTGCGTCTCTCAGGAAATCTCCGATACTCCGGAATTTCGCAATATCTATGGCAATGAACATGTGCCCCCGCCTGCCCCGCGAACAGGATGCGAAATGTTCTCCGCCTAGCAGGATGCCACATAGGATCTCGATTGCCAGTGCGAGACCAAAGCCCTTGTATGAGGCACCAGATTCATCACACCCCAAAGGATTGATTGCGTAGCTGGTGGCGGTCATCTTGCCGATTATCCATGTGGGTGGTATCTGAGTCCCGTTCCGTTCCAGTTCCACGATCTTGCCGTTCGAAGCGACAGACGTGGCGCAGTCCAACATGAATGGGGCCATGGTCCTTGCGGGCACGCCAATCGCCAAGGGATTGGTCCCCAGCAGAGGCGTCTCGCCATTTGTCGGCACCATGTAGCATCCACCCGCACTTAACACGATGCCAATACAGTTCTGTGCCACGGCGAGGTCCGCGTAGTACCCCGCCGCCCCAAAGTGTTTCGCGTTTATGACGCCAACAAGCGCCGCTCCAAGCCTGCGGCTCTTCTCCAAGGCGACAAGCATCGCTTGGTGCGCAGAAACGGGCCCCAAGGCATGATCGCCATTGAAGATCTCTACAGCCAAGTCCTGGCTTCCCGGGGACCGCGTAAATGTGGGAGACAAGTTGAGTTCTCCAGCGCGAATGGCGCGCAGGTACGAGCCGAGGAGAGCTATGCCGTGAGACTTGATGCCTCTCATCTGGCCGTACAATATTACGTCCGCCACTATGCCCGCATGTCCTGCATCGACGCCTTCTTGGACTAGACGATGCAGGATAATGTCCCTAATCTCAGAATGTAAGAACCTCGTCATATTATTCCCTGTTCGGAAAGAGATAACCGTCACTGATAATGATGCGAATCAACGACGAACGTCTCCCCCGCTGGACAATGTCCTTCTGTAAATAGTCGGAAACTGTGTCCAGTGTTCGAATGTTGCGGAACAAACCTGGCAGTGTGCCAAGTCTGCAAAATCCCCTTTCAAGTGCATCGCCCGCAAGCGGTGGTATTGTTCACTCGACCACGCTTCACGAAGCGTCATTGTGATGACGCTCCCGACAACCATCTCGCTATTGAAGTCCACACAGCAGTATGAAATGAAGCCGTCATACGTGACTGATATAGAAGTCCAGAGCAGTCTACACGGAATGCGTCGCTCCTTCTCCCAGGTGCGATCAAGATCGGCACGAACGAGATAACCCCCTTGGTTGCCCATGGAAGGGAACTCAAAACGATCGCAGTATTGCCCCCACTTGGCGCGAAATGCTTCTTCATCCGTCCCTTGATCCCGGAACCGAACACTTCGTATGACGACCTCGGGTCTATGTGATCTGCCCTGCAGTAGTTGTTTTAGGGTCGCGAGATTTTTCGTCAGCCGTTCGAAGGACGCCCCCACGCGAACGGCCTCGTACTCCTCCTTCGTAGTACCCTCCATAGATATGGAGAGAACATCTGGATTCGAGTCAAGAAGGCCCTCAATTGCTTCTGCGTTCGCTGGCTGGAGGCTCGTGTTCAGCAGCACAAAAAGACCGTGGCGCTTGCATCGTCGAACGAAGTCGACGCATTCAGGATGCAGTAACGGTTCGCCGATAGTAGCCAGATTCACTTTGGATATCTCGGCATCCTCTACCTGTGCGAGGACGCGGTCGAAGAGCGCGCTGCTCATGAATCCACGCGGCCGCTTCATCGTCGCGTTTGCACACATGACGCATTGCAAAGCGCAGGCGTTGGTCAACTCTATATTGCAATATACGGGCGGATCCACGTTATTCACGAGGGTCCTCTTGCTGTGCACGTTGAACTATGGCACGCAGTTCTTTCAAGGGCTCTGCAAACGTGGCGGTAGCCACACTAGGGGCCCGCATCAGGGTGCTGAACACTTCATGGTACAGGGGCTGGACACGACTCATCAACTGCCGATAGCGGCTTGCCGGCTTCCCCAACCCCGGCGTCCCTCTCGCAATCCGCATCTCGATATGCTCAAACCATTGGTCGATCGGACGACAGATAGCATGCAACGCGCCAGCATGCTTATCGTAATCTTCAGGCAGCCAATCCGGCCTCAGGCACTTCCCGATGCTAGATCGCTGAGCTTGGTGCATTCCGGGTTCGACGACCATGCAAGATGTGTAGTTCCGAAAGAAGTGCCCCTGCCCAATTTCGTCAAGAAACTGGATGTTAGTGGCGACTTCTGCCGATGTAGTATCGGCATCGAACATGATGAATCCGATATGCACGGCGATGTTAGCCCGACGGTACTGTTTGACACCTTCGCGGATGTTCTCAGCCGTTAGTTTCTTGTTGTACCGTTCTAGTTGACTCGGACTTCCGGCCTCCACCCCTATGAAAACTCGATACAATCCAGAGGCCCTAAGCGTCAGAAGTAGCTCTGGGTGATCCAGAAACGCGTCAGCCCTGCAAGAGATCCGAAACGTATAACCCCGCCCATTCAGTAAGGAACAGAGCTCCCGGATGCGGGCGATGTTTTCCGGTGTCATCGGCCCCACAAAGTTGTCGTCAAAGAAGAAGAAATCGGATGCCCCAAAGGTGGTCTGAAGGTAATCCGCTTCAGCAAGGATCTGCGCCGGCGACCGCCCCTCCCAACTCCGGCCGGTAAAGGATGCAAACTGTCCTCTTGTGCAAAAAGCACAGCTGCCCCAGCATCCCCTGCTGGCGACCATATTCAGTACCGGAGGTGTACTCCGGTGAAGCACTGAAAGCGGGTTGACACGCCTTGGTATGGGGAGCTGCGAAAAGTGAATAGGCTGATAGCGATCCGTAATTGGTAATTGTTGGATTGCGCATCTTGTCGCATAGCTCAGAGGATCGAGTAACTCGTCACCTTTGTCTACAGCTTTGCATATTTCGGCAATCACCACCTCACCATCGCCGGGAATAATCGCATCGATCGTGTGCGGGATGTGTTCCACCAGAAGAGAGGGAGCGAGCGACGCGGCATAGTCGCCGAACACTACCACTGGCTTTGACGAGAATGTTCTTAGCTGGCGCGCGAGTTCAATGGCTCTCGGAAAGTTCTGCGCCATTTCCGAAAATGCGACAATGTCGGGCGAAAATGTGGCGAGGTGCTCAAGCACCTTGTTATCCGATAGTTCCAAAACGTCCGCGTCCAGGACAAGACTCGTATGTCCGTTAGCCTCCAAGAACGTAGAAAGGAAGGAAATACCCAGATTGTGATACAGTGCGTCGGCGCTGTAGTAGTCATCAACCCACCAATGCGTGTTCAGAGACACGAAGGCGATTCGGCACACGACTCGAAACTCCGGTGAAAAGGACAATAGGGATCAACTTTCTCCGCGTCGCCGGCAAGTTGAAGGGACCGAGCTCTGCAACCTCCCTTGCACTCGTGCAAGTACGTACATTCTCCACATTCAGCCGGACAGCGTAGTGAGCGCATTCTAATCATGCCTACTCCCGCGTGCCATGCCGCCTGAAGGGAACAGTGTTTGAGATTCCCTGCGTTGAAATCCTTGCCCATGGAAACACATGCTGAGTACGTGCCGTCTGGGCTAACATATAGACCGGTGTGCGCTCCACCACATCCGAACCGGCGAGAGAATGGATTATTCCCTGTGGAAGAAAGCGCGAGATATCGGTTGACGGCGTTCGCCAATGTTCCGACTGAAAACATCGTCGGGACTGTGACGCGCACCCCATAGCGACACCCCGCTGCAAGCGCGTCATGAAGTGCACTCAGATTTTCAGCTGCTGTAGGTATGATCCCTGGATTGAGTAGGGCTCGACCTTCAAACTGCAGGAACTTGAATTTGACCGCGTACGCTCCAATCCTGCGTGCGAATTCAACAATGCTATCGACGTCGTTGAGTGTTTGCCGGGTTATCGTCACGCGAATGGCGAATCTGTTGCGGTACAGACCGTTCAATCGTGATACATTTGAGACGAACTGGTTCCACGACCCTTCACCTCGGATCGCTTCATAGTGTTCTCTGGTTCCACCCTCCATGCTGATGGAGAGCGTGCGGAGATCGAGGCCGTTCAGCCTGTCTATCCACTCTTCTGTCAGCAAAGTCGCATTTGTGCTAAGGCTGATGGCGATGTCATTGCGCCTAAAGGACTTCAGGACGCGGAGCGCATCTGGACGGAGCAATGGTTCCCCCCCACCGATGGACACCTTGAAGACCCCGGATGACCGAAGTTCCGCCGCCCAACGCTCGATTTCCGCTAACGCAAGTTCGTCGACTGAGGCAACGCCAGCCGATGTGTAGCAGTGCTTGCAGCGGAGATTGCATAGTGTGGTGAAGTCGAAGTAGATCTGCAATGGGGCCGACAAGATCCCTGATTCGCAACTGATCTGCGGGGTGTCTAGTACCTCGTAGTCGGGCGTGCCATCTTGCCGAAAGAGGGTGCGGCCCCGTGATGCCACGGATGGATGAAGATTTTCGTGGAGGCGAGACACATCGCCCTCCAGAAGAGCTTTCGCAACTGGGTGATCCGCGAAGAGGTATTCGAATTCCAAGGTGTCGTAGAGCACCGCACCAAAGTGCTCTTTCCGGACGAAGTATCTCGGTATCACCTGCTTTCTCCTATGCCTCGGAGCCAGACCCTCGAGTCGCGATAACCCTCGAGCGTAACATAGCCCAATCGTTCACATATGTTGCTACACTACTCGGGCGACATAGTTGAACCGCTCACAGTCGTTTGTGGACGTGGACAGGGGGAATGATTCAGCGACACTTCGTGCCCGTCACTTCCCAAGCCGTATTCTCAGCTGGCTGAGCGGTCGATCAACATGCCTGTATCTATCGTCTCTCCCGCGGACTCAACTGAAGTCACACCAACTTGTTACCTCTCGTCATCACCGCAAGTGAATCGCCTAGGCCTCAGATCCCGGGAAGGGACAGCAAAACCTCGACGGTATTCTAGTCAAGCAAACGCTTTCGTCGAGCGGATTCTGAATCCGGCGGGTGCCTTCTGCCCAGCCTAGCTTGGTGACGATCGCGAGTTTCCTGTTGTACTGTTTGAGCTGACAACATAAGACAGCGGCAGGATCTCGGAATGAACAAGAGAGAACGATATCGCGGTGCGTTGCTCGGCTTGGCAGTTGGCGATGCGCTCGGGACCACCCTTGAGTTCCACAGCCCGGGCACCTTCACGCCGATCGTGAACATGGTGGGCAGCGGTCCTTTCGACCTTCGACCTGGGCAGTGGACAGATGATACCTCCATGGCGTTGTGCCTGGCTGAGAGCCTGATTACGAAGCGCTGCTTTGATCCATCTGACCAGATGGAAAGATATCTGCGATGGTATCGCCACGGGCATCTGAGCAGCACAGGTGAGTGTTTTGATATCGGGACAACAACATCGTCTTCATTGGAGCGTTTTGAACAAACCCATGAGCCATACTGCGGAACAGGCAATGCTCACCACGCTGGCAACGGCTGTATTATGCGCTTGGCGCCTGTTCCACTCTTCTTTGCAGAACAACCCGAAGAAGCCATTGCGAGATCCGGCGACAGCTCCCGCACAACTCATGGAAACAGAGACTGCGTGGACGCATGCCGGTATCTCGGAGCCCTGATCGTTGGAGCGGCTCGTGGCGCAACAAAGGATGAGTTGCTGTCCAACCGGTTCTGCCCCGTTTCCGGCTACTGGGATTCTTATCCGTTGTCTCAGAGCATTGACGAGATTGCCTCGGGTTCCTTCAAGACTAGAGAACCCCCTCAGATAAAGGGGACGGGACACGTTGTTCGTTCTCTGGAAGCGGCCTTGTGGGCGTTCAACAAGGGGACCGACTTCCGCGACGGCGCACTTCTGTCCGTCAACTTGGGAGATGATGCCGATACGACCGGTGCAATCTACGGTCAACTCGCAGGCGCCTACTACGGGGTAGACGGCATCCCCGCGGAATGGCAGGAGAAGATAGCCAAAAGAGACCTGATATTGACCTTTGCCGACAGGCTCTGTGAGCTGGCGCATAGTTCCTAGAATGTCTTTCGCAAATCGGGCCTTGGCGTGCCTGCGATCTGCATGGAGTGGCTACTTCCGGAGACTGAGGATCGGTGGACAGGAGGGACCTGCGGAAGAACTCCTTGACCGATTCCTTGCTGATCCCGCCGGCAACTTCCTTGTTGGCGCTGTCACATGCCGACGATTCGTGCTTAGGGAAGATCCAGGACTTGGCCGTGCAGTTCTTCTGCTCATAGACCCGGTCGTGCTTCTCGCACAGCTTCTTGATGGCCGGAGTTTCCAGGAAGTCTGGAAACCAATCGCACCCCGAGGTCTGTTTGCCGGCGTACGCCGGTTCACCTGTCAGCAGGATGCATGTTGCGATCACTCCCATGAATACGATCGGTGTCTTCATTGTCTTGCTCCTTTGGTTTCCAGTCCCGTTGACCATGGCGCCACGAAGGGGTGATCTTTCGCATCTCGACCTGAAGGGGAATGACCAGAAACGGACCTGCTTCCTTCTGGGGTGTGGAGACGATGTAATCCCGGGGGAAGCGGGGATAGAGGTCACCCTCAGGGTATGCGTATCCGTAACGTTCATCGCGAACCATCTCAAAGAATAGCGAAGCCACTGTACGCTCCTGCCCGTAGCCTCTGAAGTCATCCCGGATCAGCAGCGCGAGGTGGGCTCCGCAGTACTCCTCGGGGATACTCCGCCACGATTCATCGTCCTGCACATACTGTCCCAGCGCGAATGGGATCGTCTCTTTGCAGTAGTCACCATGTCGGATCAGGATCTCATCCACCTTGGAGACATCCTCAACTCGACCGAAGTGGTCGTGCCAAGGGAGGCCAAAGACAGCAATGCCCTTTCGATCAGTCACCGCCACAAGGCTCCACTTCCTGCCGACGCCACGGACGGGCTGGCCATCATCCCATCGCCCGATATCCAGACCACGGGGATCGGCATCGGGTTCTTCATATTCTGTCCATGAGCCCTGCAAGCAGACCTCGGCTCCGGACACAGGATAGCCGGAGTCGGTATCAAGGACCTCGACGCGAACCGCAATGGTATAGGGATGCTTCCAAGCCATCTAGAACTGCGAGTCCCATGAGCCCGCATACCAGGTCGGATCAGCCATTGCTGTTCCTGAAGATAGGAGAAGGCCAATGGCTAGTGCGTAGAATGTTCCGTGTTTCATGGGTCGTTTCTCCAGAGACAAGGCGGTCTACATGAATGGCAGGATATTGAACGTAAGGCCCAGAGCCTGGAATGGCCTCAGCATCGGCTCAATCAGATCGTTGCCGTATCGGAACAGAGCCACCATGACAAGGAGGCCGACAAGGACGGCGAGCGGTCGTGAAGACTGATGCCCAATCAGGCACCCCAGGACAGGTCGGGCGA
>JBPOJF010000009.1:0-171860 GCA_052033915.1 Lentisphaerota bacterium
CGCCGCAGACGTTCACGCTTCAGAGCAGCCTGTTGGCCGGCAAGACGGTCCGCGCGTTCGAGCAGGGCCGCATCCTCGCAACGAACTGCAACGGCACGATCCAGGTGACGCTCCCGCCGGACGGCCATGAGATGCTGGTGGCCTACAATCCCGGGACGAATCGTACGGAAGTCGTCCAGATCGCGGACGCGCCCGCCGTGGTGCACCCGTTCGGCGACAAGACGTACCAGGTCCGGGTGAAATTCGATTGCCGGAACACGACGGGTCTGAAGCTGAAGGCTGCCTTCATGGAGAACGGCGACAACGGAAACGGGGTGACCAACGAGATCTACTCGATCCTGACGAACGCCGTGACCGGCGCGGGCGAGGCAACATTCTGGATGTGGATCCCCGACTACAACACGACGCGTCCGGACTACAAGTCCACGCCCGACGGCGGCAAGTACCAGTTCGCCGCGTGGCTGGAAAACGGCTCCGGTGTCAAGATTGCCGAAGCGCTCCCGATGGCCACAATCCTGGAGTGGGGCCTGCGGCCGACCAACGCGCTGCCGACGAATCTCACCAAGGGCCAGGCGGTCAGCGTTCCCGTCGAGTGGGAGGACCTGTACGAACAGCTCTTCTGGCAGAACACGCCCCTGACGCGCAACCAGGCGTACCCGGCGCGCGTGGCGGTGTTCCGTTCGTCCAAGACGGAAGCGCAGTTCCCCGGGCACTTCACGAAGGTCAACGCGGTGGCGGACTGGTTGGAGAGCCGCGGCTACATGAACGGCAACCCGCTGGACATCTCGTTCGACAACGTCAAGGTCAATACCACGTTCACGGATAACTTCGAAGACGGGAACTACACCGGCTGGACCCGCGCGGCAGGCTGCGCGAACTGGACGGTGACCCAGGCCGTCACGGGCAGCGTGACCGGCGCGGTGGGCTACTGGAAGATGGACGAGGCCTCCTGGACCGGCGGCGTGAACCAGGTCGTGGACAGCTCGGGGCGCGCGTGCCACGGCCGGCCGTACGGCGGCGCGAAGACGACCAACGACGCCCGCGTGATACGCGCGGGTTGGTTCGACGGGTCGGACGATTACGTTGAAGTGACGAACCGGCCGGTGTTGCAGGCGTCCAGCAACCTGACGCTGAGCTTCTGGATCAAGGGCTCGAACCTGGGCACCAAGCGGATCAACCCGGTGGACAAGAGTTACGGCGGCGAATTTTCGCTGACCATCGAAACGAACCGCTCGCTGACGTTTTATCAGGGGTATTCGCGGTCCTCGGGCCAGTACATGGGCTGGATGGCTCTTCCGGCGAACTCGCTGACGAACAATGCGTGGTCGCACGTGGTAATCACGCGCACACGCAGCACGCGGGCGCTGAAGTGTTACCTGAACGGCGTCCTGGCGAGAAGCACCACGTACGCGACGAACATGCAGCCGGTGGCGAGCACGTACCCGATCCGGATCGGCCGGGGCTACACGGGGCAGGGCTTCGGCGGGGTGCTGGATGAGGTGAAGGTGTGCACGAGCGCGTGGACGGCGAGCGACGTGGCTCGCGAATACACGTACGGGGTGAACCGGCTGGCGTTGCGCGCGTCGCGCATCGGCAATTCGGACAACATCCTGATCAGCGCCAACACGTACACCAACACGACGTTGTCGGCGGATATTCGCTACAACAAGCAGGACAACTACTTCAACGATGCGGAGTTGTACTTCCGGTACAAGGACCGGGCCAACTTCTGCAAAGTGGGGATCAAGAATTTCTACGGGTTCTGGCGGCTGAAATACACGGTTCGTGTTCGGACCAACATCGTCCAGCAGGGCTGGATCTGCGATTTCCCGAAGACCAACCGGCCGGTGGAAAACGTGTGGTACAACCTGAAGGTGGAGTCGTTCGGCAGCACGAACAAGGTGTACTTCAACGGGCAGTTGAAGGGCTCGTTCTGCGACACGAACTTCCCGTCCGGCAAGATCGGCGTCGGCGGTTCCGCGACGCAGTTGGGCATCTGGGAGCCGCAGAAAGGCTACTACTTCATCGACGACGACGAGTACAGCTTCTGGGCCCCGGAGGGCACCCCCCAGCTCAGCGGAAAACCGCTGAACCTCGACTGGGGTTACCTGCAAGGGTTCTACAATACCCTCATCCTCCCCAGCGTGTACGTGATGAGCGACATCGAGGTCTCCAACGTGTGCGCGTGGATCACCAACGGCCTGAACAGCCTCATCGGAACGGACGGCAGCATCGCCATGAAGAACGAATCGGGCGCCTATGACCTGGGCCGCATCGAGAAGCTGTTCGGCGTGGGGCCGACGCTCACGACGCTCACGAACGCCACACGGCTCACGATCGGCGCCCAGGATCACTACGTGACGCTGGACTACAAGGCCGGCAACCAGGTGACGGTCTCCGGCACCGCCCGGCCGTGGACGACCCTGACGACGGGCAAGGCGCTGGCCACCGTGTCCAACGCCGCGTCGGTCAAGGCGCCCGCCTTGATCGTCAACACGATTACCAACAACAGCGCGGCGCCGGCCAAGGTGTTCTGCTTCAACTTCGCGGCGGATTCCGGCACGCAGATGAAGGGCAACCTCAGCACGCTGGCGAAGCGTGCCTTCGAATGGACGCGCGGGCAGGCGTTCAAGGTCCGGCTCGAACTCAAGTACCAGGTAAATCCGGACTGGCCTGACGGCGATCTGGTGCTCGCCTCGACGACCGGCTGGCTCCTGACCGGCTCGGGAACGAACACGCTCGTGATCAACATCCCCACGGATGGCATCATGACGGGCACCAACGTGTACTGGGCCGGTTATGTCTACCCGTGGGACGCGGCCGATCCGTGGGCGCTCCATGCGGGCTTCTTTGCGACCGCGAACGACGGCGTGTTCTCGCGCCTCGCGGGAAAGGGACTGCAGATCCAGGGAATCACCGGGGATGCCTTTGCCGGCCGCGCGTGGGACATGTGGGCGGCGTACAATACGACCGGCCAGCCGACGCGGGTGGTGTTCGGCATCAAGGACAAGGGCGCGGTCAACGTCGAAGACAACTTCAATGACGGCGACTTCGTGGGCTGGAACGTGGTCTCGAACAACAACATCCGGTGGAGCGTGACGAATCGCGCGTTGCGCGCCTCGGTGGTCAGCACCGGCGGGTACTCGTATATCTACCGCAATGGGCTGGGCCTCGGCATCACGAACATCACGTTCGAATGCGACATGCGCTTCATGAACGGCGCGCGGCACGGCGGGTTGCTCTACCGCGGCTGCGTGCTCTATGTGAATCCGCAACTGTGCGGTTGGGCGGACAGCGCGCCGAACTACTACACGAACAACACGGGCATGAAGACCGGCGCATGGCAGTACGTGGTGCTCAACGTGCGCGACGGGTCGCCGTACCTGCGAAGCGACCTGTTCGTGGACGGCAAGGCGGTCTTCCTGGACGAGCCGATCGAGACCTCCAGCTTCAAGACCAACACCGTGGGCTTCCTCAGCCCGTACTACCCGGGCTATGTGGAATGGGACAACGTGCGCATCGCCGACGAACAGTACGTGTTTGCCACCCAGACGGTGAACGGCGTGCATCTGTCGACCAATGTGGCGGCGTTCTGGCCGTTCATCCCGGACTACGATCCGGCGCGGTGGGAGCACGAAGGCACGACGCTGGGCGGCCGGTACGAGTGGTACGTGTACATGCGCGGAGAAGGTCTGCATAGCTTCTCCAACGCGCGCGTCTACTTCGCGCCGCGCCTGTGCGTCGAGGCCACGAACTTCCCGGTGCGGCTGAATCCGGGCCAGACGGTGAAAGTTCCCGTGGAGTGGGAGAAGCTTCCGACGAACTCGGCCATGCTGCGGCTGCGGCTGTGGGATGCCTACACCGGCCTGATTTACGCGGAAGTAACCAATGCAATCTCGGGTGTGACGGGGACGACCAACGTGGCCGTGACTATTCCAACGATGCCCGAAGGCAGTAATTATGTATGGACCGCGTTCGTTTATCTGAAAACGGCGGCCGACCCATGGAACGAACGTATCGGGTCCGACGACACATTCCGGTTCGATGATCTGGGGATCGGCGTAGAACCTGAAACGCCCGTCACGTTTATCCCGCCTCCGGGGACATACAACGTGTATTCCGATGCCGGAATGCCGTCCGGCTCCGCCAACATGACGTGGGATAGTTATCGGTCTTGGGAGGTGGGATCTGGTGAGGCCTCGTTCAACGGGAATTACACCAACATTATACCGCCGGAAGGCACGATGTGTTATTACGCATCCACCGTTAACGGAACAACCTACGGCGGGTGGGGCGTGTTCCGGACCGGGACGGACATGAAGGCGTATTCCAACGGTTATCTCAAGTTCTGGATCCGAAGCTGTGCCGCGATCAAGATCGAGCTCGAAGGACCGCAAAACACCAAGCGCACCCGATCCATCGCATCAACCACGAATACGTGGCAGGAGTATTCGCTGCCCATTACCAGCTTCTCAGGCCTCGTCTTGACCAACATGTACGGTTTGTTTGCGGCAACGGTGGAAGCGTCGGGGTCAACCTTCTACATCGACAACGTCCGCTGGTCGCTCACGCCCTGAGTTTACGGGATGAGTGCCGTACAGTGAGGCATGGGGGCGGCGTCGCCGCCCCCGGCCGCGCGTGCGGCCCGAAACGGCGTTGCATCTGAAGGCCAACCCGGACTTTCTGTCGGGCGTGCCTGAACGATGAGATGCCCCGCGGCGTCTGATCGCGCCCCAGCTTGACTCGGATCGAGTCCTGCGCATAATCATCCCGTCGTTCAAAACAAACCAAGCTTCGTTCACAGGAATACTCTTATGACACGGATGAAATGGGACAGATTCGTTATGGGTGCCGCGGTGTGTGCGCTGATGGCGCTATGGGCCGGCGGCTGTGCGTCGTATCGCGTGGATAGCTCGTTGCAGCCGGGAAGACCCGCCGCCAAGATGCCGTCCGCGGAGCACTTCCGCGTCACGGCGGTACATTTTGTTGTGCCCACGAACGTACCCGGCGGCGGCTTGCCCGATTTCGGGGTTCGCCAGCCGAGCGAAGAGGAACTCCGCAAGCGCCTGATGAACACCGCGACCAACGCGTATCCGGCCGTGTTTTGCGATGACGAAGGAGCCATTCCGGTCGAGGTCACCATCACCCGATCGGCCAGTAAGACCGATATGGGTGGAGAGGCTTGCGTCTCCTGCCTGACCCTCACGATCCTCCCTCTGCGGTCTACGGACAAGACAGACTACACCATCCAGGTGCAGGTCAAGGATGGCCCTGCCAGCGAGAAACTGGCTGCACCTATCACGTTTTCGCGTGAAGACACAAGCTGGATGTCCATTCTGCCGACCGGCTGGATTCCCGTTCCGGGCGGAAAGGGAGAGCGGGCGTTGGGGTTGGACAGCGCCATCCGGAAGGGCGGCGAGTTGACGCTCTCATCTTGCGTTGAGGCGATGGTGATGGCCATCCGCCGGGTGGATGCGGAGACCTGGCAGAAAGTCCGTGCGTCCGCCGCTGAAGAGCCGTGAAGGTCTTCGCGGTGGAGACGCGGGAGATCAAGTCCGGCTTGGGGGACAAGTTCAATACCGGGTTCAGCATCCGGTACGGCGCGATCCTCGTCGCGCCGGGGATCTGCTTCGGCCCGCTCTTCTTCAAGTCATTGTCCAACCCTGGATAAAACGTTTCTCCCATTCTCCAAGGCTTGGACAATCCCGACACTACAGCGCCAGCACGGCCATGGCGGTGGCGTAAACGCGGCCGCCGGCGGAACTCCAGCGGTCCTGCGTTTCAAAACTGCCGACGTGTTCTCCTGTGCCGGCCTGGCACAGCCGGAGCGAATCGCGCAGTTTCGCGGCGAGTTCGGTGTCCGATCCGCCGGAGGCGGAAAGCGCCTGCGTCATGAAGTACAGCCGGTAGTAATCCACGTCGGACGTCTGTCGCGCGGCATCGCGCAGGGCCTCCAGGATCCGCGGCAGGCGGGCGGATGACGTGCGGCGATACTTGTTGTTGAGGAAGCAAACCGCGCCGGCGGCCGTGAGCGTTTCGTATCCGTAGGGGAAGTCGTTTGCGTGCGCGTATCCGACGCGGCCTTTCTCGTCCACCGCGCTGTCGAGCCAAGCGAGTCCTTTTTCGATACTCGGTTGCATGCCGTATTGCCCCATGGAGTCGGCCTTGATCAGGGCCTGCAATTGCCAGACGGTGATGGACGTGTTGCAGGAATCCGTGGCCTCCCGGGGATAGCCCCAGCCGCCGGACGGCTGCTGGTTGGTCCGGATGTACGTAAGCGCAAGCGTCGCCGCCTGTTTCCAGCGGGTATCGTTTGCGCGGGCGCATGCTTCGAGAAACGCGAGCGTCGCCAGGCCTTGGTTGTACGGAGTCCCGCTGTTCAGCGCGCCGATCCGGCCCTCCGGGTTCTGCTGGCCGAGCAGGTAATCGAGGCCGCGGCGGATCGCGTCGCCGTTTGGGCCGTCCAGCGCGTTCTCGTCCTGCTTCAGGAGCGCGAGGACCGCGAGCGCGGCAATGCCCGGCGCGTAATTCTTCTGGGCGCCCCATTTGAACGTGTCCCAATGGCCGTCCGGTTCCTGGGTCGTACGAAGCCATACAGCGGCGGCAGTCACGCGCGGATCCGCTCTCGTGCCGAGGCGCGGGACGACGAGGCCGACCAGCGCCCCCACGCCAACGAGCCCGAGCACCAGCGCGGCAGCGCGCAGGAATACAGGACGGAGGCTGCGATTTCCGGCCTGCACGCGCTCAAGAATAGCGGGCGCAAGATCCTGGCTCTCGACCGGCGGGAGAGGACGCCCCAGCATTTCGATTGTTCTGCGGTGGCTCTCGGCCGCCGCCCTGCATGCCGGACAATTTTTGAGGTGCTGTTCGAGCGATGCGCGCGCATCCTGCGACAGCTCGCCTTGCAGGAAAGCCGGAAGGTCGGATGCGTGGGGGCATTCGTCATGGTTGTGCATGGAAATACTCCTTCAGTTTGTTCATCGCCATGAACACGCGAGATTTGACGGTCCCCTCCGGGATCCCAAGCGCCTCGCTGATCTCGCTGTAACGCAGACCCTGGCAGACGCTCATCACCAGCACGATTCTCAGCTTGTCCGGCAGTTGATCGAGCGCGTGCAGGGTGTCCATCCTGTCTTGAATGCGGCTCATGTTCCCGTCGCTCCCGGCGTTCGCTTCCTGCCGGGCGCGCTCCTGGATTCGGAAGATGCGCTGAAGCTTGCGCCACCGGTCCGCCCATACGTGGCGGGCGAGGGTGTAAAGAAACGTGGTGAACTTCGCGCTGTATGTGTAGCGATCACGATGCCGATAGAGCCTCAAAAAGACGTCCTGAACCAAGTCTTCCGCTTCATTACCAGCGCCCAATCGCCGGAAAAAGTTCAGCAGGGGAGTTTGATGGCGGCGGATCAGCGCGGCAAATGCATCCGGATCGCCATCGCGTGTTTCTTCCATCAATTCGTGGTCCGGACGTCCCTGCATGACCTTTCTTTTCCAGGTTTTCAGACCGCAGATCAACGGAAAAACGCCCTGCCGAAAAAACGCCTTGCCGGGAAAACGCCCTTCCGAAAAAACACTCTGCCGGTCCGCGCACGCCATCCCACACTTTATAAAGTGTGGGATGGCGTGCGGCAGAGGAGGATTCGCGTTTCCCCGTTGTTTGTATGAACCCTTTCGCCCTGCCGGGCGTTTATAGCCTTCGAATCATGAGAAGGATTCCGCGGCAGCAGCGCACGGGCGAAGTGCGAAAAGTGGTTGTGGATCGGAAGCGGCTGGAGGCGTTTCGCACGCCCCCGTGGTGGTCGCGGCGCGCCCGTTTTGCGATGTCCGGGTTCGCGCTGGCGTTGGCGGTATGCCTTCACGCGGCGGCTGTTGCAGCCGTTGCCGTGTGGCAGAGGCAGGCGTCGGCGGAGATCCTGGAAACCCACGCGGTGGCGATCCTTCCGGAAATCCCGCCGGTCGAGGCCTTTGTCACTTCGCCCGATTCGATCGGCGACGGAATCTACGAGCGCGCGGCGGACATGTCTGCAACGGAGCAGGCGTTGTCCGTGTCCTCGAACTACTGGGACCAGGTGCGCGCGGCGATTGCCGGGCGCGTCCGATACCCGAAAGCCGCCGTTCTCCGGAAGGTGGAAGGGACGGTGGACCTGCATCTGATGGTGGACCGTGACGGATTCCTGCGGCTCGCTGTCCCGTTGAATGCCCCCCCGGAATCCCTCGCGCAGGCGGCGGTGGACGCCGCACGCCGTGCCGCGCCGTTTCCGGCGAACACCAACGGCGGGTACGAAGTGACCTCCGTGATCCTGCCCGTCCATTTTCTGTTGAAGCAAAAACCGGAAAGGAGAGCGTTCGAGTGAAGAGAACCTGTGGTGTCTGTTGGATGGCTGTCCTGTTCATGATGATGTTCGCGCTGACGTTGGTCGCGGCGGAACCCGAGGCGAAGGCGCCGACCTTGGAAGGAATCGTGGTGACACCGGCCCGCGCAGCGCGCGAAATTCAGTCCACGCCGAGCATGGTCCATACGATCGACGCATTGGGCGCGGTTACGCGCGAGGGCATCCGGACGACCCCCGACATGTTCAAGGGCATTCCGTCCGTCATGGTGCAGAAGACGGGGCTGGGGCAGGGCTCCCCATACATCCGCGGCTTCACCGGGTTCCGCACGCTGTGCCTCGTTGACGGCATCCGCCTCAACAACTCCGTTTTCCGCGACGGGCCGAACCAATACTGGAACACGGTGGACCCGCTCTCGATTCGGGATTACGAACTCGTCATGGGGCCGGGGTCCGTGATGTACGGCAGCGACGCCGTCGGCGGCGTGCTGAACGCGCTCACCATCGAGCCGCCGGAGTGGAACGGCGCCGCAGACTGGGAAAGCCGCCTGTATTATCGCGGCTCGACCGCCGAGCGCTCGAATGCCGGGCGCGTGCAGGTCGGCAGCCGAGCCTCGGAGAAGCTGGGATTCGTGGCGGGTGTTTCGCTGAAAGACTACGGCGACCTGGAGGGCGGCAAGGACGTGGGCCGGCAGGAGCATACCGGCTATGATGAGCGGGATTACGATGCGAAGATCAGCTACAACCCGGTCGAGAATGTGCGCATCACGCTCGGCCATCAGACTGTGGATCAGGACGATGCGTGGCGCACGCACAAGACGATCTACGCGATTGACTGGGAAGGGCTCTCGGTCGGCGACGACCGGAGGCATTCGTACGACCAGCATCGCGGCCTGACCTATCTGCGGCTTCGGGCGGACGAGATGAACGGCGCCGTGGATGCCATGGAGATCACGATTTCCCGGCAGGTTCAGTCGGAGGACCTGGATCGCGTGAAGAAGGATTCTTTCGGCGAGAAGCAGGGCTTCGAGGTCACGACGTGGGGAGTGGCCTTGCAGTTGCAGTCTGACACGGCCGTGGGCAACTGGGTGTACGGCGCGGAGTACTACCGGGATGGCGTGGATTCCTACGCGCGCAAGTACAAGGCGGACGGCCGTTTGAACAAAACCGAAATCCAGGGGCCGGTGGCGGACGATGCCTCGTATGACACGGCGGGCGTGTATGTCGAAAACACGCTGGGCCTTGCGAACGGGAAGCTCGATCTGATTCCGGGCCTGCGCTTCAACTACGCGAAGGCCGACGCAGACCGGGTGAAGGACCCCGCGACCGGCAAGCGGATATCCGTGGAAGACGACTGGACGGACACGGCCGGATCGCTGCGCGCGCTGGTCCCGCTGACACCGGGGCGCGAACACGTCCTCTTCGGCGGCGTCTCGCAGGGCTTTCGCGCGCCGAATCTGTCCGACCTGACACGGTTTGACGTGGCCCGGAGCCGGGAAATCGAAACGCCGTCGCCGGACCTCGATCCGGAGAGTTACGTGGCGTGGGAGATCGGCTTGAAATCCCGCGCCGGCAAATGGATTTCGGAAGTGAGCTACTACTACACGATGATCGACAACATGATCGTCCGCACGCCGACCGGCAACGAGATCGACGGGAACATCGAGGTGACCAAGAAGAACTCCGGCGACGGCTATGTGCAGGGGCTTGAGTGGTCGGAGACCTGCCTGTTCACCTCGGAATGGTCGGCCTGGGTTTCGGCCTCGTGGATGGACGGCGAGGTGGACACCTATCCGACGTCGGGCGCGGAGAAGGAGCGCGACACCCTCAGCCGGCTGATGCCGCCGACCGCGCAGGTCGGCGCGCGCTGGCGGATGGAGTCCGGGAAGTACTGGGCGGAGGCCGTCAGCGACATGGCCGCCAAGGCGGACAAGCTCTCCGCCGACGACCGGCGCGATACGCAGAGAATTCCGTCCGGCGGAACGCCCGGCTACGCCGTGTTCCACGTGCGCGCGGGCGCGCAACTCACGAAACACCTTGAACTCTCTCTCGCCCTGGAGAACCTCTTCGACAAGGACTACCGCATCCATGGCTCGGGCGTGAACGAGCCGGGCCGGAACCTGATTTTCATGGCGAACTGCACGTTCTAGCGGGGCGGCGGGATGCGGACGGGGCCCGGGGCTATCCCAGCTTTTGAACTTCCGCGGCGAGTAGGCAGAGATCGTCCTCGAAATCCTCGGAGCCCGAAAACGACTTGGCGTCGCGGACGATGGCTTTGAGGAAATCGGCCGGCGGCCGCGCGAGATTTTCGGCCAGGCATGCGGTCATGCGCATTTCGTCGTAGAATTCGCGTTTCGCATTCATTACATCCGACAACCCATCCGTGTAGAGCAGGAGCACATCGTCCGGCTCGACCGTGAACTCCAGGTTTCTGAACGTCTTCTTCGGATACAGGCCGAAGCCGGGCCCCTGCAGTTCCTTGGAGAAGCGCAACTGTTCCAGCGTCCGCGTACCGCGTTTCAGGTGGAACGGCGAGGGGTGCCCTGCGCTGCAGCAAAGCGCGCGGCCGGTCTTCGTGTCGATGACGAGGTACAGGGCTGTCGTCAGCATCATGTCGATTGTCTGGGTGAAGATGCTCGTGTAGGCCTGGTTGAGCTTCGTGAAAAACTCGGCCGGGTCGGAAGCAGACGGGCTCAACTGTTCGATCAACCCGCGGATGGTGGCCACGATCAGCGCCGCGCGGACGCCGTTGCCCGTCACATCGGCGATGAGGATGCCGGCCTTCGTGGCGGAAACGGGGATGATGTCGAAGAAGTCGCCCCCGACGATCCCGCTGGGGTGGTACAGGTGGTTGAACGCAAGCGCGGCGCGGTCCGGCGCGGCGTCGCGCGGAAAGCAGAGATACTCCCGGGGCAGGGAGGCGAGTTGGACCTCGCGCGCCATGCGCAGGTCGTCCTCCATCTCCGCGTTTTTTTGCAGCAGTTTTTCCGCGTAGTCCTCGAGCGCCGCCTGGGCGTTCTTCAAGGAACTGATGTCGAGCAGCGACAGGACCATCCCGGAGAGGGCGCCCTCGGGGTTGACATTGGGGACGACCGAAACCTGCGCGAAGAAAACGTCGCCCCCCTTGTTCTTCATCACCACTTCGCGGCTCCACGTTTCCCCGCTCTTGACCGCGTCGGCCATGGCGTCGGCGTCGCGCGGTTCCTCCAGAAATTCGCGGATGTTCGTTCCCGGGATGTCGTGCTCCTCCAGTGACCAGAGTTTCAGCATCGCCGGATTGCAGAACTGGAGAGCGCCTTCCGTGTCCGCGATCGCGATCCCGCTTCCCGAGCTGCGGATCGCGGTGGCGCTTGTCCTCAGTTGTTCCTCCGCTTCCTTGCGCCAAGTGACGTTGCGGACGAAGAAGCTGAGGCAGTCGTTGGACGAGAGGCGGAGCCGGTTGACCGAAATTTCCGCCGGGAAGAACGAGCCGTCCTTCCGGTTGCAGCACGCCTGGATCAGGACGAACCGGTCGCTCTGCAACGTCTGGGAGATCGTGGTCAGCAACTCCTCGGTGGCGCCCGAGATGATCTGGAGGATGTTGATGCTCGTGAACTCGACGTCGTCGAAGCCGAAGAACTGGATGGCCCGCGTGTTGACGTTCGCGATCTGGCCGTTCGGGTCGGTGATGAGCACGGCGTCGTAGATGTTCTGGAGCAGGGCCTGAAAGTCGGGGGTGCCGGTGAGCGTTCGCGCGCCGGCGCGGGGAATCCGGATGATCTTCTTTCCGCCTGCCTTCCGGCCGGCCTCGTCCTCCTGCATGACTTCATGCGGCAGTTCAATCCGCATCGTCGCGCTGAACAGACTCTCGTCAGGCTTGGGCGTGGGTGCGTTACCCATAGTTGACCTCTACGATAGCTGAAAGGACCCGGCTTGAAAAGACCTCGTATAGCCTGTCTCGCGCTCGCGAGGCCGCCCCGCGAGCGCGAGAACGAAAAACACGACGTTCTACACGACCGGGCGCTTGCTGCGCCTACTTCCGCGTGACCGTGTTCGTTGCCTTGGTCACCGTGATGGCCATCGTGGGATCGACATAGAACGGCATGTTCGCGCTGCTGGCGTTGCCGTTGCCGTCGTAGACGTACACGAACACGCGGTAGGCGCCGGCTCTGGCGGGCGTCAGGATCTTCGCCTTCTTGAGGTGCCCGTCGGTGATCCGGCCCGGGACGGGCTTCAGGTCCGTGGTGACGAATCCGTCGGAGCCCGTCTTCCTGATCTCGGACATCAGGATCCACTCGATGCGGAGCGGGTCGCCGTCGGGGTCGACGACATCCACGTCCAGTATGAACGGCTTGTTGGGCTGGACCTTTCTCTGCTTCAGCGGGGAGCCGATCCAGCGCACCTGCGGACAGCGGTTGGTGGGATCCTTGCCGCTCCAGGCCTTCCACATGGTGTCGCACGTGTTCATGCGGGATCCATCGATGAGGTGCATGCTGTACCAGGTGGGCGTGCATTCGAGCTTGTAGTCCCAGCTGAAGACGAACGAGCCGAGGCACCAGTTTTCCTGGCTGCTGATGCTCTTGTTGTAGGCCTCCAGGTAGAAGGCCGCCTTCACAAGCGGCATCTGCTCGACCTCCGCGCCCCACGACGTCTGCGGCACCTCCCACTGGCCTTTCGGGCCGAACTCCATGATCATGTACGGCCGCGTCCAGCCCATGTTCCTCAGACGATCGGCCATGGTGTTGAGTCCGCCGTAGCTGTTCACGCCGAAGATGTCCAGTTCGGGGCAGTATTGCGCCGCGAGCGCCGCCTTGATGTTGTTCTCGCCGAGGTCGGCGAACGCCGTGGTCGTGGGATGGTTGGGATCCTCCTCGTGAACCATGCGCGCGACGTCGTTGATCGCTTTGTACACGGCCACGTTCGTGCCCGCGCCGGATTCAACCTCGATGCCGCAGCACCACATCAGCAGGGCCGGATGATTCCGATAGCGCCGGACCGCGCTCCTCAATTTCCGGAGCTGGATCGCGACCAAATCCGCATTGGAGTAGTCGAATTTGTGCCGCTCCTGCTTCATCCACAGGCCGAGGCAGACCTTGATGCCGTTCTTCTCGGCCTCGTCCAGAACGGGCGTGACGAAATCCGTGCTCCACGTTCGGATCGTGTTCCCGCCGGCCGCCTTCAGCTCGGAAAGGTACTTCCGTCCGCCCGCGCCCTTGACGAAGTACGGCTGCCCGTCGACCGTCAACTGCCAGCCGCCGCCCACGCCGCTCTTCTCGATCGTGACGCGCGCCGGAGTGCCGATTACGACGGAGGCCGTCTCCGGTTCCTCCGGCTGGCTCTGGGTCTCCACATGGTCCGGAGGCTGGATCACTTTTTCCTCGGGCGCCGCCGGCGTGCTCCTTGTGGCTTCCACCAGGAACGGCATGTTCGCGCTCGATGCGCGGCCTTTGCCGTCGCGCACGGTAACGAATAACCGGTACGGGCCGGCTTCCGAAGGAATCATGAAGGTGATCTGCGGCACGTTTTGCGTGGGGAGCGCATCGGCCAGATCTTCGAATTCGGCCGCCTGCTGAAGATCGTTGCCGCTCCCCTTGATTTCGCGGGCCAGCCGCCACGAGTAGGCGAGCGGATCGCCATCCGGGTCCGCGGCAACCACCTGCGCGTTTTCAAGGACGCCGGGCGACACCAGCCGGGCGTTTACCGCGGAGGTGAAGGCCGTGATGATCGGGCCCCGGTTGTCGGGGTGCTTTCCGGTCCACGCGAATGTCAGCGCGTCCGCCAGTTCCGCGCGCGCGCCGTCGGCGTGATGCAGGCTGTACCACGTGGGCGTGACGAGCCCGCAGGGGTCCCAACTGCGGACGATCGAGCCGAGGCACACGCCGGAGGCGGCGGGGATTGCGTTGGTAAAGAACGCCAGGCAGTGGGCGGTTTTGGCCGCGGGCAGCGGTTCAAGGGGCGAGCCCCACGAGGCGCGCTCGACGGAGCCGGGGTGGGGGATGCCCGCGGACAGGATCACGAACGGCTTGCGCCAGCCCGAATCCTTCAACGCTTCCGCAAGATTCGTGACGTCGCGGCCCGGCGTCCAGCCCAGCACGTCCACATCGGTCAGCAGTTCCGCCGCCAGGGCGGCTTTCGGATCGTTTGCGTTCAGCATGCCGATGTCGGCGATCACGACGCGGTCGGGATCGTCCCGGTGCAGGATCGCGGCCAGGTCGTTGACGGCGCGGTACGCCGCGTGATTCAGATGTTCGGCCCCGACGATGCGGCTGGTGATGATCCACGCGGCAAGGCTCGGTTGCGCCTTCACGCGCGCGACGAGCGGGCGAAGGGTTTCGATCGCCGCGGAAACGGCCTGCGTGCTCGAATAGGTCAGCCCGCCGTCCGGCTCGATCCGCAGGACGACCGCGCCCATGAGTTCCGCATCCTTTGCCTGGTTGAGAACGGCATCGGCCGTTTCAATATCCGGCGCCACAACGCAATTGGCGCCGGCCGCCGCCAGTTCCGCGATGCGCTGTGTCGCGAACGCGCCCTTCAGCGCACAGGGTGAGCCGTTCCAAAGAAGTTCGTACCGCTCGCCCGTCATGCGGACGGTCGCCTTGGACGGCGCCGCGGGCGAATGGGTCACAGCCGCCGCGGCGGAGAAAGCCGCGGTCATCCACAATGCCATACAGGCAACTCGACGTCTCATCTTTCAATCCCTCCTGATGGGGCACATTCCCATGCGATGGCGCGAAGTGCCCGGATAATATGGATGTTTCTTTAGCCTGATCCGAAGCGCGGTGTCGAGCATGGAGATTGGCCGAGCCGGAGGACGGACTCCTTCAGGATTTCGCGGGAACGCCGCCGTGCGGCGTCGAAGTTGAACGTTCGACGTTTGCCCGTCACTTCTTCTTCGCTTCCTTTGCCCACGAATCCTTCAGCGTGACGGTGCGGTTGAATACCGGCTTGCCGGGCCTGGAGTCGGGGTCGGCGTTGAAGTAGCCGATGCGCTCAAATTGGAAATGCTCCAGCGCGTTGACGTCGGCCAGGCTCGGTTCGACGTACGCCGTGGCGACGTCGAGCGAGTGCGGGTTCAGGAATTCCTTGTAATCGCGCCCTTCCTCGGCCATCGGGTTCTCGACGGTGAACAGGCGGTCGTAGAGACGGACCTCGGCGGCGACGGCGTGTTTCGCGCTGACCCAGTGAATCGTGCCCTTGACCTTGAGTTCTGCCGACGGCGGCGACCACTGGCAGATGATCGCGTCGCCTTCCTTGCGCAGGCAGGTCAGGAAGCCGGCGTAGCGGATGCGCGCCGACTTGCCGGGCGATAGCCGGAAATATTTCGGCGGCGGGACTTCCATGAAGTCGTCGCTCTCGATGTACAGCTCGTTCGAGAACGGAACCTTGCGCGCGCCGGCGGATTCGTCCTCGGGGTTGTTCGCCGCGTCGATTTCGGACGGGATTTCCGACGCGTTCTCGATGATGACCTTCAGCGGCTTGAGCACGGCCATCCGCCGCAGCGCGCGCTTGTTCAGATCCTCGCGGACGCAGAACTCGAGCAGGGCCATGTCCGTCAGGCTTTCGAATTTCGTCACGCCGATGGTCTCGCAGAAATTACGGATGGCTTCGGGTGTGTAGCCGCGGCGTCGGATGCCGCAGATCGTCGGCATGCGCGGGTCGTCCCAGCCGTTGACGAGTTTCTTGTCCACCAGCTCGATGAACCGGCGTTTGCTCATGACGGTGTAGCCGAGGTTCAGCCGCGCGAATTCGTATTGTCGCGGCCGCGACGGCAGGCGGTCGAGGTTGTCGATCACCCAGTCGTACAGCGGGCGGTGCACCTCGAACTCGAGCGTGCACATCGAATGCGTGATGCCTTCGAAGGCGTCCTCGAGCGGGTGGGCAAAGTCGTACGTTGGATACACGCACCACTGGTTTCCGGTGTTCGGATGCTCGGCGTGCAGGATGCGGTAGATCACCGGGTCGCGCAGGTGGATGTTGGAGGACGTCATGTCGATCTTCGCGCGGACGCAGAGGGATCCGTCGGCATGCCGGCCGGCGCGCATCTCCTCGAACAATCGCAGGCTTTCCTCGATCGGCCGGTTGCGGTACGGGCTTTCCTTGCCCGGGTTCGGCGGCGAGCCGCGGTAATCCTTCCACTCGTCCATGCTCAACGCGCAAACGTACGCCTTGCCCTTCCGGATCAGCTCGGCGCAGCAGTCGTACATCTTGCCGAAGAAGTCCGACGCGAAGTAGAAATGTTTGCCCCAGTCAAAGCCCAGCCAGCGCACGTCCGCCTGGATGGACTCGATGTACTCGACCTCTTCCTGGGTCGGGTTCGTGTCGTCCATGCGCAGGTGGCACTCGCCGCCATATTTCAGCGCCGTGCCGAAGTTGATGCAGATCGCCTTCGCGTGCCCGATGTGCAGGTAGCCGTTCGGCTCCGGCGGGAAGCGGGTCACGACCCTGCCGCCGTGCTTGCCCGTGCGAAGGTCCTCCTCCACGATCGCGTGGAGAAAGTTGACCGGGGCGACCGGTTTATCATTCATTTCGTTCATGGTCTTGTCCTCGAAAAACAGCACAACTTATCTTGTTTAAGCGGTCAAAGCCAATGTTTTCCCCTTCGATGAACTCCGGGCAGGCAAGGGTTGGAAGAACGACGGGAAAATGATCCAAGGTTCGGAAGAAGCGCAGCGGCGGGACGACATCCCGCCGCCACACTGTGGAAGAAGCGCTACTTCCCCGAATACTTCACATCATCCACCTGGAAGCTCCCGCTGCCGGACCCCCGGCCGGGCTCGACGAACAGCAGGACCTTTTCGACCCGGTCCCGGCCGGGGACGATCTTGTCCGCGACCCGCGTGTCGAACTTGAGGACGGTCCATTCGCCGTCGGTGTACGCGCTTTGCGGGTTCATGTCCTGCTGAAGTTCCTCGCTGCACCAGAGCTTGCCGAGCAGGTTGACCCGGCCCTTCACCCGCATCGTGACCCAGCGGTGCAGGGCGATCTGTTCGGGATCGACCTTGAACGCGACGAAGTTCCAGCCGTGGGTTTTGGTGAATTCCACGCTCAGGCATTTGCCGCCGTCGGGCCCGTCCGTGACCTCGAAGGTCCAGTTCGTGTTCCCGTTTTCCCACCCGGCGAGGGCGCCGTCCTCGAAATCGCACATCACGCTCTGCGCCGGCGCCGGGTGGGCCGCGGCGCGGACCGGCGCGGACGCGGGCGCGCGGTGTCCGAACGTGTCCGCCGCCGCGAGCGTCAATTCATACTCCCGCCCGCTCTCGAGAAGGACCTCCTGGGTCTCGGTCTCGTTCGCGGACGAGATCGGCAGCAGCTCGATGATCCTTGCTTCGCCCGGGGCCGCCGTCGGCGTCGCGGTCAGGATGTACTTGGAAACGGCGTCGCCTTCCGGGTCGGCCGGTACAGTCCAGGACAGTTCGATCGTCCCGCCCGTCCTGCCGGTGCGCGCCTCGATCCGGCTGATCGCGTGCGGCGGCAGGATGTCCTTTGCGGCCTCCAGCGTGAGGTTGTCCAGCGCGGGCCTCGGACCGATGGGTTCCGCTTCGATCCGGACTGCGCACAGCTTGCGCGCGTTGGCCGGCATCTCGAACCACTCATGCACCCAGCCCGAACCCGTCGCCGTGCCGGCGGCGGCCACGGGGACGAAGCGTCCGTCCACGCCCGCCTCGCACTTCAGCACGCGCAGATCGCGCGTCCAGATTGAGAGGTACTTGCCGAAGTGGAAATCGAGGAGGCGGTTGGCGGTCAGCGTGCCCGTCAAGACAACGGTCGGCGCCGCGGTTTTGAGCTCCAGGCAGCGTTTCCCGTGCTGGGGATCGTCGCGGCCGGTGACCGGCGTTGCGCCGCGGGCCTTCCAGACGGCGTAGGGCGGCGTCTCCGGCGGCAACTCGAAATCGTCCACGACGCCCGACATCCCCGCGCGCTTGACGAAATTGCTCATCACGGAACTGCGCGCGAACAGGTCCCAGATCAGGCCGCTGCGCGCGTTTTCGATCAGCATTATCATCGGGCCCAGCTCGATGCCGACGTAGAGCGGGCTGACGAAGTCGTTCTGCGGGTTGACGGAACTCGTGAAACCGTAGGGGCCGTACACGCGGTTGCCGAACTCCGCCCGCACGTAGCGCGCCGCCTCCATCGAGAGCGCGGGCACGTGCGGCAGCGCGCCGAGGATCGAGGTCGTGGCGACGGTGCCGTCGTTGGCGACCGGCCCCGGCGGCGCGGCGTGGCTGTAGGATTCCTTGCCGAAGCAGTCGTTGAGGCCCCACAGCGTCGGCGGGTATTCGTTCACGCGCATGTTGAAAGCGCGGTCGGCGAGGATCGCGTTGACCGTGTCGAGCCAGTAGTCGATCTTGCGGTCGCGCAGGCGGCTGAAGGGGATGAACGACTGCGGGACCTGCCGGCAGAACAGCGCCCCGGCCCGCACGCATTCGTAGCCGGAATACTCGCCGAGCGTGTACGAATCCACGTAGCGCTCCCACGTGACCTGCGGGATCGGGTGCGTGTCCGAGCCGAGCGCGAGCGCGTAGATCAGGAGCGAGTTGTCCACGAACCCGCTCATGTTGAAATTCAGCAGACCGTCGGTGTCGTAGTACTCCTTCGAGACGTGGAGCGGAACCCAGCCGAACGACATCAGGTCGGGACTGCCGTCGGCCCGCTTCGCGACGAACTGGTCCCACTGCACATCGTCGTAGATCTTCTTCGCGAGGTCCGCGGCCTCGGTCCCCCGGAAGAACTCGCCGGCCAGCACGACGCCCGCGATGAAGTCCGCGCTGTCGCACGGCGCGACGCAGTCGATCGGCAGCCTCTTGCCGGTCCGGCCGTCCACGAAGTGCCAGAAGAGGCCGAACTGTCCGTCCACGTACGCGTCGTCCGGGTCGTCGGGATCGTCCCGGAATGCGTTGAGGATGCGGAGCGTCCGTTCGTACCCCTGCTCGCGGGTGATCCAGCCGCGCTCGACACCGATGCAGACGGCCGCCAGCTCGAAGCCCGTCGCGGCAATCTTGCCTGTGCGGTTTTCCGTGTGATCGATCGCGATGCCGGTCTCCGGGTACACCTCGTTCCAGAAGTAGTCGAAGATCCGGCGTTGTACATCGTCCAGGAACAGCTCGTCCTCGGGCGTCAGCGTGTACGCCGGGAAGCAGGCGACGGATGGCGGTTCCGGGGCTTTCGCGGGGATACCGCAGCCGGGCAGCAGGGCGGCAAGAACAAGGAACAATGCGAACGACACGGTTCGTCGATGCATGGAATTTTCTCCTGGAGCCGGTGATAGGCGTGCCTGAACCACGCCGCAATGGCAAGCCAAAGATGCGGCCGCGCGCGCCCGCGGGCCGGGCCATTCCCTGTGGCGGCCATTGCCGGAGGAGGGGGAGCGTTCCAAGTGATAGGCGGTCTTTCGCCGCGGTAATCCGGCCAAGTTTCGGGTTTCCAGTTTCCGGTTTCGGTAATATCCTCCCATCCGTCGTCCATTCGTCGAATCGCAGACTTAAGGGAAAGGCCTGAAATGACAGTCCGCACACGATTTGCGCCCAGCCCGACCGGCCATGTTCATATCGGGAACATCCGCGCGGCGATCTACAACTGGCTCTTCGCGCGACACGAGGGCGGGAAATTCCTGCTTCGCATCGAGGACACCGACCGCGAGCGCTCGACGCCCGAAGCGGTGCAGGCGGTGCTCAACGCGATGGACTGGCTTGGCCTGAACTACGACGAGGAGCCGCTCTACCAGTCCACCCGGACCGCCAAGCATCTCGAGGCCGCCGAGACGCTGCTGTCGAAAGGTCTCGCCTATAAAGAGGACAAGGGCGGCACCGGCAAGGGCGAGGCCGTGATCTTTCGCATGCCCGGCGTCGATATGTCGTTCCACGACGAGATCAAGGGCGACCTGCACAAGGCCGCGGCCGACATGAAGGATTTCGTGATCGTGCGCTCGAACGGCACGCCGGTCTTCCATCTCGCGAACATCGTGGACGACATCCACATGAACGTCACGCACGTCATCCGCGGCGACGACCACGTGGAGAACACGTACCGCCATGTCGCGCTCTTCCAGGCACTCGGCGCGCCGGTCCCGAAGTACGCGCACCTGCCGATGATCGTCAACGCGCAGGGCAAGCCGTACTCGAAGAGAGACGGCGCGGCGTACGTCGGCGACTTCCGCGACAAGGGATTCCTCCCGGACGCGCTGTTCAATTTCCTCGTCCTCCTCGGCTGGTCGCCGGGCGACGACCGCGAGGTGCTCGACCGCGACGAGCTGGTGGAACGGTTCACACTCGACCGCGTCCAGTCCTCGCCCGCGAAGATGGACCTCACGAAGTTCGAGTGGATGAACGGCGAGTATATGAAAAAGATGCCGCCGGCGTCGTTCGGCGCGAAGTGCCGCGAACTCCTGCTCGCGGGCCATGTCGCGCTCGACGGCGTGGCCGCGGACTACTTCGACCGCGTCCTCGCGCTCCTGCGCGACCGGATCAAGCAGTGGGATCACGTCGTGCCGATGGCCGGCTGCTTCTTCACGGAAGAGTACGCGTACGATCAAAAATCCGTGGACAAGCGGCTGAAGAAGGAAGGCGCGCTCGCCGGCCTGAAGCAGATCCGCGACCGGTTTGCCGCCCTCGCCGAATTCGACGCGGCGACGACTGAAACCGTCCTGCGCGACCTCGCCGCGGAGAAGGCGGTCAATGCCGGCGAACTGGTCCACCCCCTTCGCGTCGCTGTGTCCGGTACGGCCGTCGGCCCCAGCCTGTTCCATATGCTGGAAGTGATGGGAAAAGAAAGAGTCCTGAAACGAATCGACAGAACGCTGCATCTCTTTGGCGGATAGCAGGTTACGCTAAACGAAAACCCTAAACACCGAGCCATGAATACCGCTCAAAAGCAAACGGTCCTGACCCTGGCGAACAAGATCACCATCTTTCGCATCCTCGGTGTGCCGGTGTTTGTCCTGATGCTGGTGTACTACACGATGGGCTTGAAGCAGGGGAATGCCGACGAATTCTACCGTTCCGCCGCGCTGGTCATCTTCGTCATCCTGGCCTCGACCGACGCGCTCGACGGCTACTACGCCCGCTCCCGCAACGAGATCACGGCGCTCGGCCGCCTGCTGGACCCGATCGCCGACAAGTCGCTGCTGTTGTCCGGCCTCATTCTGCTCACGCGCCCGTCGCTGCCCGGCCTGCTTCCCCATATCCCGATCTGGTTCACCCTTCTCGTGATCAGCCGCGACGTCGTGCTGATCCTCGGCTCGATCGTCATTCACGCGGTCATCGGGCACGTCGAGGTGAAGCCCCGCATCGTCGGCAAGATGGCGACGTTCTTCCAGATGGTCACCATCGTGTGGGTGCTCATCGGTGGAGCGCCCGGACCTTTCCTTGTCTGCGTCGTCACCGCGGGCGTGTTCACACTCCTCTCGGGCGCCTTGTACATTCTCGACGGAACCCGCCAGCTCGAACGCGCCGCGGCCGAACACAGAAATACACTTCCAGGAACCCCATGAACGCTGAGTCATCCACCCGCCGCGTCGCGGCCATTGTCGGCCGGCCGAACGTCGGAAAGTCCGCGCTCTTCAACCGCATCGCCGGGCTCCGTCTCGCGATCGTTCATGAGGAGGTCGGCGTGACGCGCGACCGCATTTCCCGCGACGTGGTCTGGCGCGACCAGCGCTTCGAGCTGATCGACACCGGCGGCATCGGGTTCCTCGACAAGGCGAAGACGGGCGATTCCATCGAGCGCGGCACGCGCGCGCAGGTGGATGTCGCCATCCAGGACGCGGCGGTCGTGGTGTTCGTCGTGGACATCACCCGCGGCGTCGTGCCGCTCGACCAGGAAGTGGCCAAACTTCTCCGCGCGAGCGGCAAAAAGGTTTTCGTCGCCGCCAACAAGGCGGACCACGACCGACTCGACTCCGGCCTCGCGGAATTCGCGCGGTTCGGCTTTCCCGTATTTCCCGTTTCCGCGCTTCACGGCCGCGGCGTGGACACGTTGATGCAGCACGTGCTCGCGGAACTTCCGCCCGCCGGCCGGCATTTCGAGAAGGGCGCCCTGCGCGTCGCCATCGTCGGCCGGCCGAACGTCGGCAAGTCGTCCTACGTCAACAAACTGCTCGGAAGCGAGCGCGTCATCGTGTCGGAAGTGCCTGGAACCACGAGGGATAGCATAGAGATCCCCTTCGCCGTCGGCAAAGGCCAATCGGCGCGCCGCTACACGCTGATCGACACCGCCGGCATGAGAAAGGTCGGCAAGGTCCACGGCTCCGTCGAGCGGTTCAGCCTCTTCCGCGCGGAGCAGAGCATCGCGCGCGCGGACGTCATCGTGCTCATGCTCGACGCGGAGCAGGGGCCGACGGTGCAGGACAAAAAAATCGCGGCCAAAATTCTCGACGAGAAAAAAGGCTGCGTGCTGATCGTGAACAAGTGGGACCTCGCGAAGGGCATCCAGACGAAGGAGTACGAGGACGCGCTGCGCAAGGAGATGTTCTTTTTGAATTTCGCGCCGACGATCTTCGTCTCGACGAAGACGGGGTTCAACATCCGGCGGAGCATCGACGTTATCGACGACGTCGCCTCGCAGGTGTGCGCGACGCTGACGACCGGCCTGCTCAACCGCGTGATGCGCGACGCGTTCGACCGCGTCCAGCCTCCGATGATCCAGGGCCGGCGGCTGAAGTACTACTACTGCACTCAGACCGGAACGCAGCCGGTCCGCGTGCGGTTCTTTGTGAACGAGACAACGCGCGTGACTCCGGCGTATCGCGCGTACCTGATCAGCCGGTTGCGGAGCGTGTTCGGGCTTCTTGGCGCGCCCGTGATTTTGGACTTCCGATCGAGTCACGACAGCAGATCGACCGCGTCAGAAAAAAAATATCGACGCAACCATCAGTAGATTCACGACATATATTCTTTTTGCCGGCCGGGGAGTTTTTTTTCTCTTGCTCTGTCTATATATAGAGTTACTTTGACATGCATTGGGGTGGGTACAACTACCTGTAGTGGCTTTCACAAAAGCAAGGCTCATTAACGTCAAGGCGTACGGAGGGAAGTAGCATGTTGGACGCTCGCGAACCCGTCGAGATCAGCGAGAAGAGAACCGCCGGCCGGGGCCGTAGTGTCCAGGTCAGAGCAGACCGCAAATCCGCACCCGCGAAAAGCCGGCCGCAGAAATCCAAAGGTCTCAAGATCCCGAGAGTTTTCAGCACGAAGGGCGTCAACCCGTTCGAGACCGTCGAGTGGGAGAAGAGGAAGGCGGTCATCGGCGACGAGAAAGGCAGTACGATTTTCGAGCAGGATGGCGTCGAGTTCCCGAAGACATGGTCCATGCTCGCGACGAACGTGGTCGCCTCCAAGTATTTCTACGGCGAACTCGGCACCGACCGCCGCGAAAAATCCCTCCGTCAACTCATCCACCGGGTGGTCCGGACCATCGCGGACTGGGGCCGGAGCGACGGCTATTTCGAGACCGCGGAGGATACGGAGAATTTCTATAACGAGTTGGCGTACCTTCTGTTACACCAGTACGGCTCGTTCAATTCCCCGGTCTGGTTCAACTGCGGCCTGTACCAGCAGTACGGCACGGGCAAGGCGAACGGCAAGGGGTTGTTCTACTTCGACCGCGTGAAGAACTCCGTGCAGTGCGCGCCGACGCAGTACGAGAAGCCGCAGTGTTCCGCGTGCTTCATCCAGTCGTGCGAGGACACGATGGAAGGCATCATGAGCCTGGCGCGCAGCGAGGCGATGCTCTTCAAGTTCGGCAGCGGCACCGGGTCCGATCTCTCCACGCTCCGCAGCTCGCGCGAGAAGCTCAGCGGCGGCGGACGCCCGAGCGGCCCGCTCTCCTTCCTGAAGGTTTACGACGCGATCGCGAGCGTCGTGAAGTCCGGCGGCAAGACCCGCCGCGCGGCGAAGATGAACACCCTGAAGTGCTGGCACCCGGACATCAAGGAGTTCATCGAGGCCAAGTCGAAAGAAGAGAAGAAGGCCTGGGCCCTCATCGAGCAGGGCTACTCCGGCGATTTCAACGGCGACGCGTACGCGTCCGTCTGCTTCCAGAACGAGAACCTCAGCGTGCGCCTGACGGACGACTTCATGCGCGCGGCGATCGAGGATCGCGAGTGGAAAACGCACTGGGTCACCGATCCCAACAAGCCGGGTCCGACGTACAGGGCGCGCGACCTGCTCAAGTGGATCGCCGAGGGGACCTGGATCTGCGGCGACCCCGGCATCCAGTTCGAGGACGCGATCAACCGGTGGCATACCTGCAGGAACACCGCGCCGATCAACTCCAGCAACCCGTGCAGCGAGTACATGTTCCTCGACAACAGCTCCTGCAACCTCGCCTCGCTCAACCTGATCAAGTTCCTGCGCGAAGACGGCTCGTTTGACGTCGAACGCTTCCGCTCCGCGGTCTCCCTCTTCATCACCGCGCAGGAAATCATCGTCGACAACGCCAGCTATCCGACGGAGACGATTACGCTGAACAGTCACCGGTTCCGCCCGCTCGGTCTCGGTTACGCGAACCTCGGCTGCATGTTGATGGCCCTCGGCCTTCCGTACGACAGCGAAGAGGGGCGCGGGATCGCCGGCGCGGTCACCGCGCTCATGCACTTCTACGCGTACCAGCAGTCGGCCCGTCTCGCCGAGCAGATGGGCCCGTTCGAAGGCTACGCGAAGAACCGCGAGCCGATGCTCGAGGTTCTGCGCGCGCACCGCGACGCCACGAGCCGGATCCATTCGAGCTGCCCGAGCGCCCTGCGCGAAGCCGCGAAGGCCGCCGGCAAAGAGGCGGTCAGTCTGGGCGAAAAGTTCGGCCTCCGGAACGCCCAGGTCACCGTGCTGGCCCCCACCGGCACCATCGGGTTCATGATGGATTGCGACACCACCGGCGTCGAACCCGACATCGCCATCGTCAAGTATAAGTCGTTGGCGGGCGGGGGGATGCTGAAGCTGGTCAACCGCACCGTGCCCATGGCTTTGCGGCGGCTGGGCTATAACGAGTCGGACCTGGACGCCATCATCGATTACATCGAAGCCAACGACACGATCGAGGGCGCGCCGGGGCTCCAGGAAGAGCACCTGCGGGTCTTCGACTGCGCGTTCAAGCCGAAGAACGGCAAGCGCTTCATTCCGTACCTCGCCCACATCCGCATGATGGCCGCGGTCCAGCCGTTCCTTTCCGGCGCGATCAGCAAGACCGTCAACATGCCGCACGAGGCCACGGTGGACGAGATCATGCAGACGTACATCGAAGGCTGGAAGCTCGGCTTGAAGGCGCTCGCGATTTATCGCGACGGCTGCAAGCGCAGTCAGCCGGTGAACACCGGCAGGAAGGAAGAGAAGGCGCCGGCCGAAGTCACGACGGGCGGGAACGGCGCCAAGGCGCGGCCGCTGCGCCGGCGCATGCCGTCCACGCGCCAGTCGATCACGCACAAGTTCGACATCGCGGGCCACGAGGGATATCTGACCGTCGGCCTGTACGACGACGGCCAACCCGGCGAGCTGTTTGTCACGATGGCGAAGGAAGGCAGCACGATCGGCGGCCTGATGGATTCGTTCGGCACGTCGATCTCGCTCTGCCTCCAGTACGGCGTGCCGATCAAGACGCTCGTCGAGAAGTTCGCGCACTCGCGGTTCGAGCCGAGCGGGTTCACCAAGAACCCGGACATCCCGATCGCGAAGTCGCTGACCGACTACATCTTCCGCTGGTTGGGCCACACCTTTCTCGAAGGGTTCAAGGTCCCGGCCCCGTCGAAGTCGCTCCAGCCCGAAAACGGGAACGGCGCCCCTGCCGCCGACGCGAAGAAGACGGTCGTCAATCCCACGGAGCTGCCGAAATCATCGACCCCGGTGAACACGAAAGAGGGGATGGATGTGCGGCAGTTGAATCAGATGACGGAGGGCTTCCAGGAAGACGCGCCGCTGTGCGACCAATGCGGCGCGATCACCGTCCGGAACGGCGCCTGCTATCGCTGTTTCAACTGCGGGAACTCGATGGGCTGCTCCTGATCCGCCGGATATTTGAACGCGGAAAAACGAACGGCCGGGGTCAACGCCCCGGCCGTTTGCTTTTTCAGGAAGCGGGACCGGCGCCGGTTACGACGCCGCTTTCCGGCGCTGGTTGAGGACGAGCCGCACGACGTTCCGGATTTCGTGGATGTCGAAGGGTTTCCGGACGAACGCGACCGCTCCTTCCTCCCGTACGAGAAGAGCGGGGTCGCCGATGGACGGATCGCCCGAGAAGAACACCACGCTGGGCTTGGGGGAAAGCGTCTGCAGCTTCCGGCAGACATCGATGCCGTTCATGTCGGTCAGTTGGATATCCAGGAGGACAATATCGAAATGCCCGCTCTGGCACAGTTCGAGCGCGTAGCGGCCGTTGGACGCCTGCAACGTGGAGTGGCCTTCCTGGGCGAGGATTCGGGCCAGCATGGAGCACATGGCGCTGTTGTCGTCCACGATGAGGATGCTTGCCGGAACGGGGGTCTCGCCGGACGAAGTGGCGGCCGCCGCGGACGCGCCGCCCACCTTGGCGTTGAGTTGGGTTTCGATGATCTCGTGGGCGCGGGCCGTATTTTCCAGCACCACGCGAACCAGTTCCTCCCGGGCCTCGTCGGTGCAGTCGGACTCCGCCAACTGGGCATTGCCCCGCATCACCGTCAGCAGGTTGTTCAGCTCATTGATCGCCGTATCAAACTGAACCTTGATGCCCTGCGCCTTGGCCAGGTCCTGCTGGAGATGCTCGACGATATTTTTCAGTTCGTTCAGACTGGGCATGGCGCTCTTCTTCCCATTCGATTTGGTGCTCGGGGGGGGAGTCGAACCCCCACGCCTTGCGGCACATGCCCCTCAAACATGCGTGTCTGCCATTCCACCACCCGAGCCACCGATTGGGTAGGCAAGGCGTAACGTAACCGCAGACCCTGCCCGTGGCAAGTCCGGACATTTTGAGGAGTTGAACCCCGGAATATACGGAATACGTCGCTGAGCGCATATTTACAGTCTGGATTTCGCGTTCATTCCTGGTTCATTCTTCCCGCATGAAACTGATCATCGCCACCCGCAACAAGCACAAGCTGGAAGAGATTCGCGCGATCTTTCATCAACCCTCGCTGGAATTCGTGTGCGCGCTGGATTATCCCGGCATTCCCGATGTGGCGGAGGACGGCGATACGTTCGAAGCGAACGCGATCAAGAAAGCGACGAGCCTGGCAACGGCGACGGGGTTGTGGGCGCTGGCGGACGATTCCGGGTTGGAAGTGGACGCGCTGAACGGCGCGCCGGGCATCTATTCCGCGCGCTACGCGGGCGAGCCGGTGAGCCATCCGGCGAACAACCGCAAACTGCTGGCGGAACTCGGACAGGCGAAGAACCGCAAAGCCCGTTTCCGTTGCGTGATTGCGTTGTCGAGTCCGAGCGGAAAAGCCGGGACGGTGGACGGGAGATGCGAGGGTGTGATCGCGCATGAGGAACGGGGGAAGCAGGGGTTTGGGTATGATCCGCTGTTTGTTCCTGAGGGGTTTACAAAGACGTTTGCGGAGATGGATGCGGAGTCGAAGAACGCGATTTCACATCGCGGCCGCGCGCTGAAGAAAGCGATCGAATCGTGGGGCGCGATGCTGGCGGAGAATCCGGCCGATTGGCCGCCCGGCCGATGAGTGCCCGCAGAATATGCAGATAGACGCGGAGGGTTCCGCTGAGGACAGCGGACACTACACCCGTATTTTGGGGAGAAAGATTCCAATGCCAGGTCGCGGGCCGGGAGGAGGGCATATTTTCCGTAAGCTTTTCTGGACCTCTTAAACCTAAAGGTGTACAGCACATATTGTTGGACTGAGTCCACAAGCCGGCCGAGATATGTCCTAATGATCTGTAGCCATTACGGAGGCGTACCATGAGAGTGTCGCGAGTCGTTGCCGTCCTGTTCGCGCTGATGTTTGCGGTGAGCAGTTTTGCGCAGGTCGAAGGGTTTTATCGGTGTTCCGGAACGAGCATTCTGGATCCAAATGGGGAACCATTCCTCATCAAGGGCAATGACCTGAGCCATTGGAACAACACGGAAGCGTATTCGCTGAGGCTCAATGCGGTGCACTCGCGCCACATCGGCTCGGACTCGAGCATCCGGACGCGCATCCGGGAGATCGTGGGCGAGGCGAATGCGGCGACGTTCTGGGATACCTTCACGGCCAACTTCCTGACGGAGGCGGACGTGGCGGGTTTTGCGGTCGAGGGGTTCAACACGATCCGTTTCTCCTTCAACTACCGGCTGCTTAGCCCGGCGGCGACGCCCGGCGTGTATAGCGCCGAGGGCTTTGCGGTGATGGACCAGGTGGTGGCGTGGTGCAAGACGAACAACATGGCCGTTGTTCTCGACATGCATGCTTGCCCGGGCGGCCAGTCGCACGACGGGCCGTCGGATCCGGAATGGACGTACTGGTATTACAGCAGCGCGATCACGAACTGGCTGGAGACCGGCGTGTCCTGTCTGTGGACGCTGGACACAAACTACTATGCGGCGACCGGCCGCACTCCTGCGTTCAACAAGCAGCGCATGGCGGATATCTGGCAGACGATCGCGAACCGCTACAAGGATGAGCCCGCGATCCTCGGTTACGAGCTGATGAACGAGCCGTGGCTGCCGTCCGGTGTGACCTCGAACGATCTCCGCGCGTTACTGATGCAGGTTACGGCGGCGATTCGCGCCGTGGACACGAATCATATCATCATGGTCGAAGGCGACCGGTTCTCCGGTTCGCTTGCCGGTCTGGTGCCGCCGTGGGATTCCAACATGGCGTTGTGCTTCCACCGCTACTGGTGCTCGACGGCGCAATCCGCGATCCAGCCGTTTGTCGATGTGGCGAGCCAGTACAACGTGCCTCTGATCATGACGGAGAGCGGCGAGAATTCGAATCCGTGGTTGTACGAATTCGCGCGCTGCCTGGAATCCAACAACATCGGCTGGCTCATGTGGGGCTACAAGAAGGTGGCCAATATCGCGTCGGCCTTGTCGGCGCCGATCACCCCGGACTACCAGTATGTTATCGACAACTTCCGGGACATGCCGATCGACGCGGCCCAGGCGATGAAAGGCCTGATGGAATGCGCGACGAACGTTCAGACGGCGCTCTGCGACTTTGATCCGGGGTGGTACGACGCGCTCTTGAGCCCGACCTTCAACGTGCAGGGTTACCCCTTCGTGACGCACACGTTGCCGTGCACGATCCACGGTGTGGAATACGATGTGGGCAACCAGGGCGTGGCATACTCCGACACGGATTACAAGAACGAGGGAAGCGGCTACTACAACAGCGGCTGGGTGTTCCGGAACGACGGTGTCGACATCTCCACGACCACCGAAGGCTGCGGTTACAAGGTCGCGTGGATAGCCAGCGGCGAGTGGTTGCGGTACACGGTCGACGTCCCGGTCGGCGGCACCTACAATATCGTTGTTCGCACTGCCACTCCGAACGAGAACACCAAGCTCCAGTTGAAACTCGACGGCGCCGACCTGGGAAGCCTCATCGCCATCCCCAGGGGCACGGGCTACGAGGACTGGAAATCAACCACGCTCAGCGGCGTCACCATTCCTTCCGGCCGGCATGTCATCGAGGCGAACATGGTTGTCGGCGGATTCGATTTGGCCAGCATGACCTTCATCCTGACATCCGTTCCGACGGCCGCCGCGCCGACGTTCAGCCCGAACGGCGGGACGTACACGAGCTCGGTCAGCGTGACGCTGTCGTCTGCGACGGCGGATACGACGATTTACTACACGACGGACGGGAGCCAGCCGACGCTGAGTTCCGCGTCGATCGCGAGCGGCGGTTCGATTGTACTTAGCTGGCCGTATGCGAACAGTATCCGGGGCTTTGCGGCGGCGTCGGGGTATCAGAACAGCGCGGTTTCAACCAGCGCAGTTTTCAGCGTGGTGGATGTGCCGCCGCTGCTCACGCTCCTGAACGGAGCGCTGACAGGCGCGGGCATCCAGCCGATATCCTGGTTGAATTGGAACGATACACAGCACGATCCGGACACCGCCACGTATCGCAGCGGCCCGAACTCGTGGGTCTTCTTCGGCGATGGCGGAATCTATCAGGATATCACGAACGGGTTTACCGTGGGCCAGACGATCACCTTCGGCGGGTACATGCGGCATAACAAATCGGACGCTCTTCGGAAGGGGCTCAAGAACGGCGTCATCCAGCTCGAGTTCCGCACGGCGGCGGACGTGCTGATCAGTTTAGCGACGACGGCGCAGATCAATAAGAGCAGCGCGAGGGACATCTGGCTGAGCTTCCAGTCGACGGGGACGGTCCCCGCAGGGACGGCCAAGGTCCGGCTGGTCGTTCGCTGCAACAACGCCAATAGCGGCAGCGGCCGGTTCTTTGCCGACGATGTGTATGTGCAAGCGGAGTGATGGAGGGTTGGAGTGGCGGAGATGATGGCGACCGCTGAACGAACTTTCTCTGCCCGGCATTCCAAGACTCCGGCGTTCCCGCGCCCCGTCGCGGCTACATGTTCGGATGCTTCACGCCGCGGCGGAGCATCTGGCGCAACTTGCGGAGCGAATCGTCCTGGATCTGCTTGATGCGGGCGCGGGTGAGGGCGAGGATCTGGCCGGTTTCTTCCAGCGTGCGGCCTTCGATGAACCGCAGGCGCATGATGTATTTGGCCCGGGGCGGCAGGTGGTCCACCGCGGTCCAGATTTCCGATTTCTGGGCGGCGCCGGATGCCTCTTCCGCGTCCGTATCCTCGACGAGGTCGTAGAGGTTCGTGCCGTTTTCGCCGAACATGGCGTCGAGCGAAACCAGCGGGGCGGGGATGTTGTCCCACTGGTGGATGAACGGCCTGATCTTCGCGATCCGCTCCTCGGGCAGGCCGGTCAGTTTGATGAGGACGTCGTTTCCCGGCTCTTTGCCGTGCTCCTTGACCCATGCGTTGATGATTTCCTTGATGGTCACCATGTCGCGGGACAGGCGTATGCCGATGCTGCCGGACCGGACGTGATCGCGGAAGAAATTGCGCAGCCGGTTCTGGACGGCCTTCTGGGCGTAAACGTAAAAAGGCGTCCCGCGCGTGAAGTCGAATTTCCGGATGGCGTTGGACAGCGCCTTCGAGCCTTCCTGCAGGAAATCCGCCAGCCAGACCTGGCCGATCCAGAAATACGGCTTGATGCAACTGACGATCAATCGGCGGTTGGCGATGAACAACTCCTCTTCGGATGCTTCGATCTGGGAAATCATGCCGCGGGCGTTCGCGACGGCCTTTTGCCATTGCCGGACGTTCGTGAAGCGCTTTCGCGACAGCTTGCGGATCTGGTACGCGCACCAGTGCATTTCCTTGAACAGGTTGAGCGTGTTCTCCGGCGTGAGCAATTCGACCATGCCGCGCTCGACGAGGAACCGGCCGATCGCCTGTGCGCTGCGGTCGGACGGCATGTAGGTGCGTTTCTGCCGGACGACGGTGGGACGCCATGTGGACCGCCGGAATTCCGGCAATTCGATTTTCTTGAAAGGCAGGCTGTCCGCAAGCGACTTCAACTCGCGCTGGTATGCCTCAGATTTTTTTGACAGGGCCAACGTTTCTGCTCCTGTGCAAGCGATCTTCCTCCGGCCTCAGACCGGGCCGCTTCGAACCCTGCGCTCCTCAGAACGCATCTCCCTCTCGCCACCGTGCCGGCGCGCTGTGGAATGCAGGAATATCCAATCCTTTTCCGTCAAATACAATCCGTAAACTCGTTTTCTGTATTTTCCGCAAGGCGTCGGGATCACGGTCTATGTCGAAGGTCCATGCCGCCTCCCGGTCGGATTTCTGCGGCGCGTTTGTTTCCAGGATGAGGCCGGGCGTTTTCACACGAAGCGCGGCTTTGAATCCCTGCATCATATCCAAGAACAGCATGTCCGCGGGAGGTTCGGTCATCGCGGCGATTTCCGGCGGCAGATTTCCCGCGCCGCCCGCCTTCTGGGTGAAGACGTAGTTGCCGCTTGCGTCTTTGACGAGGGAGATGTCGCGGTTCGCCAGGAAGCCTGTTTTGGCGACGCCGGCCAGCGATTTGAACCCGATCAGCAGGCGGCGCGTTTTCCAGCCGTTCCGGGTTTCGGACCGGATCGACTGGAGGACCACGCCGTCCTTCTCGAATTCCTTGAAATCGTCCCGGATGTCCTGGTCCGTGAAATCAAACGGCATCGCGGTCCCGCCCGCATCGGACCCGAACATGCCGTTCGCCATATCCTGCCACCGGGCAAGGTTTTGTTCGGACATGCTGTACGTGAGGTCGATCGTGCCCGAGCCGTCTTTCTCCAGGGTTAGCGTCTGATCCACCTTGATACAGCCGGCCGATGCCAAAAGGAAAAACGCGCCGACGACGAACGCGATTCCGGCGGCGCGCTTTTTCACCATCTGTCCGCAAATCATGTTGCGCAAAACTCGCATGGATTGAAGGGCGTGTCAATATGCGGAGGAAAGGGAGGGCGCGTTGAAGGGGCGGAGTGTCGGGAATGCCGGGTCAGAGAGAAAGGGAAACGCCGGGCCGTCTTTTTCCGACCCATCACTCCAGGACTCCGATGCTTCGTCGCGTCCCCGCCTCTTCCAGCGCGGCGCGCAGGGCGGGCAGGCCGTCAACGTGACCCAGCGCCCGCCGCATCATGGCGACGGCCGGCGCAATATGGCGGCGGAACGACTGCATACCGGAAATCCTTCCGAGCCGCACGTATGCGCCGATTGCCTGCGCGAGCCGCTCGATCGCGCCCCGCCAGAAGAGTTCGGCGGCAACAGGGTTGGTACTACGGACAACATAGTAGTCGAGCAGGTCTTTCTGCATCGTCTCCGAAAGCGAAACGTACGGGTCGCAGAGCAGCGAGGCCAGGTCGTACGCCGCCGCGCCGAACCGCATGCCTTGGAAGTCGATGAAGAAGGGCCGGTCGTGCCTGAGCAGGATATTGCTGGACTGCAAGTCTCTGTGAATCAACGTGTTACAATCCGCGAGCAGGTCGGAAGCAACGCGCGAGAGGTCGCGCAAGACCCCGGCGATTTGCCGGGACGGGAGGCGCAGTTCGTTCTTCAGGAACAGGTCCGCGAAAAGATCGCGTTCCCATTTGTAGAGCCGCGCGTCGAACGGCGGCATGAGCTTCCATCGCCGTGCCGCGGCGGCGCCTTTTTCGTGCAGGACGAGGACCGAATCGAGGACACGCTCGTACATTCCGCGGACCGCGTCCGGCGTCTTGCCCGCGACCCATTCCTGCAGGGAGAGGTCGCCGAGGTCTTCGAGGACGGCGAGTTGGTCTTTCGGCCGATCGAGCAGGACTCGCGGGACGGGCAGGCCGAGTCGGCGCAGGCGCCGGGTGTGTTCGCAGTACAGCGCGTTTTCCTCGCGCTTTAGGCTGTAGCGCATGAGGACGACAGACGGTTTCTTTTCTGAAACTCGCGTGAACGTTCGGTCCGAGCCGCGCGGGCGCATGGGGTAGGCCGTGGCGCGCAGCGGGTTCACGCCCGCGGCCGCCAGCGCATCCTGTTCGACGCGTTCGAGCGCGAGGTCAGCGCGCAGGGCGATATACCCGACGTGACCGGAGACATCCGCGCCGCGGCCAACAATCGCATTTTCGATGACCGCGCCCGCCCGCAGGATTGCGCCGTCCCAGATGACGGAGTTCCGGATCCGGACGTTCCGCTCGCGGACCACGCCGCGGCCCATGGCGGCAAACGGGCCGCGCGTTGTTTGCAGCAGGCGGTGCGCGTCGAGATACTGCCGGGGCGAGCCGATATCGGCCCATGTGGCGCCGGGCGCGCAGATGCCCGCGACGCGCAGGCCGTTTTTCATGGCTCGCTCGCAGGCGGGGATGATGTCGGCGAAGCCGCTTTCCGGAAGGAAGTCGAGAATGCGCGGGGAGACGAGCGTCACGCCGCAGAACGTGCAGGTTCCGGCCGCGCCGGGCCGCGCGCTGTGGAACGACGTGATCCAACCTTTGGACGTTTCGACCGTGCGCGGTCCAAGGGTTGGATGGAGCCATGCCGAGGCGATGCAGCGGCGACGGGCGAATGCCCGGATCAAGGCATGGGGCTCCAGGTCGGCGACGATATCCGAATTCACGAGCCAGAAGGGTTGATCGGTGAGGAACCCTTCCGCGCGGCGGAGCGCGCCGCCGGTGCCGAGGATTTCCGGCTCGAACGAAAAGTTGATTTGGAGGTCGGGCCCTGCGAGCGAGCGGCCGAGCGCGAAAATCTCGTCGGGATGATGATGCAGGTTGATCACGACCTGTTTCACGCCCCAGCGTTTCAACAGGCGCAGGACGCGCTCGAGAATCGGCACGCCCCACAGCGGCATCAGCGGCTTGGGCAGGTCGCGGCTGAGGGGCCGCATTCGCGTGCCGAATCCCGCGGCGAGCACGACGGCTTTTGTCGGGCGAGCGCTTCGCATGCCGACAGGTTAGCATCTTGCCGCGCCGGCGCAACGCGTGAAGAGTCCAAAGCTTTGGACTCTTGACCTCTCGTTCCCGGCGGGTATAGTTTCCCCCGATGAATTCGAGCCGTTCCATCGTCGCGCGCCGCGCCGCAGGACAGAAGTTCCTGCGGACACTCTTGCTCTCCCTTCGTGGCAACACCCGCGCGGCGGTGGGCGCGAGGTGTTGACCCGTCTGCTCGGTCCGGCTTGGAAATCCCACCGCAAACAGCGGTGGGTTTTTTTATTGGTTAACACGGCAAACAACATACACTTCGAACAAATTAAGGGTGAAACATGACAGCGAAGCATGACGAGACGAAGAGGGTGATCATTTTTGATACGACGCTGCGCGACGGGGAGCAGTGCCCCGGCGCGAGCATGGGGATGACAGAGAAGATGGAGGTGGCCCGGCAGATTGCCCGTCTGAACGTGGACATCATCGAGGCGGGCTTCCCCATTGCATCGCCGGGCGACTTCGAGGCGGTGCATGCGATCGCGTCCACGATCAAGAACACGCGGATTGCGGGCCTGGCCCGCTGCCTGCCCAAGGACATCGAGCGCGCGGGAGAGGCGATCGAACCGGCCGGAAAACGCGGCCGGATCCACGTCTTCCTGGCGACGTCCGCCATTCACCGGAAGTTCAAGCTGAAGAAGGCCAAGCATGAAATCGTCAAGCAGGCCGTTTGGGGCGTGAAATACGCGCTGAAGTACTGTGACGACGTGCAGTTCAGCCCGGAGGACGCCTCCCGCACGGAGCCGGATTTCCTGGCGGAAGTCTGCGAGGCCGTGATCGATGCCGGCGCGAAGACGGTCAACATTCCCGACACGGTGGGCTACGCCGTGCCGGTCGAGTTCGGCCGGCTGATCGCGTACCTGATGGAGCATGTGCCGAACATCGGCCAGGCGATCATTCATGTTCATTGCCACAACGACCTGGGCCTGGCCGTGGCCAACTCGCTGGCGGCCGTGCGCAACGGCGCGCGCGGCGTCGAGTGCACCGTCAACGGGCTGGGCGAGCGCGCGGGCAACTGCTCGCTGGAAGAGTTCGTCATGGGACTGAAGGTGCGGGGCGACCAGTACAACCATTGCTGGACCGGCGTGGACACGCGCGAGCTGTACCGCGCCAGCCGCCTGGTCAGCCAGATGGCCGGCATGATTGTCCAGCGGAACAAGGCCATCGTCGGCGCGAACGCCTTCGCCCACGAATCCGGCATTCACCAGGACGGCATCATGAAGGAGCGCACGACCTACGAGATCATGGCGCCGGAAGACGTCGGCATCTCCGGGTCCGAGCTGGTGCTGGGCAAGCACTCCGGCCGTCACGCGCTGTTTGCGCGGCTGTCGCAGATGGGCTTTTCCGTGAAGGACGACCGGAAGGAGGGCGTCTATGACCTGTTCAAGAAGCTGGCCGACAAGAAGAAGTTCATCTACGACGACGACCTGATCGCGATCATGCGCGAGCAGATGACGGAGGTTCCGCAGATCTACGAGTTGGAATATCTGCACGTCAGCACCGGCACGAGCACGGTGCCGACCGCCACTGTTCGCTTGAAGAAAGAGGGCAAGACGAAGCAGGATTCCGCGTGCGGCGCCGGCCCGGTGGACGCGGCGCTCAAGACGATCGACCGGATCACCGGTATGCCGGGCGATCTGAGGGACTACTCCATCCAGGCCGTGACGCGCGGCGAGGACGCCGTGGGCGAGGTGAGCGTGACCGTGGCGTTCGGGAAGAGCTTCATACCCGCCAAGGCCGCCAGCACGGACATTGTGGAGGCCAGCGCGAAGGCGTACCTGAACGCCCTGAACAGCTACCTGTTCGCGCGGGCCGCGGGGAAGAGCGGGAAGAAGAAGGTGAAGCGCATCGCCGGCGGGCAGCCGTAGAGGCTGGCCCTGGACGCCTGACCCCGGACGCTGGGGACCGACTCGCAAGCGTCCAGGGTCAAGTCGCCCCCGAATATCATTGCGATATTTTTCCAATCGTTGGAAAATCCGGCCGTTGTTTTTCCAATGTTTGGAAGAAGCAGATGCGGCCTGGTTCCGCGTTCCCGCGAGGACGAGGACGAGAACGACGACGAGGCGCTGTGAACATCACCGGTCATACCCAAGCCTTCGCGGTCCTTGGCCATCCCATCGGCCATACGCTTTCGCCCGTCATGCACAACACGGCGATCGCGGCGCTGAAGATGGACGCGATCTATCTGGCGTTCGATGTTCATCCGGACCGGCTCATGGACGTGCTGGGCGCGATGCGGGAGATGGGGTTCGGCGGCGCGAACCTCACGGCGCCGCTCAAGGAAGTCGCCTTCCGCGGGCTGGCGAAGCTCGATGAGTCGGCCCGACTTCTCGGCGCGGTGAACACGGTCCGGTTCGCGCCGGACGGGACGGTCGGTTTCAATACGGACGGGGCGGGATTTCTCAAGGCGGTTGAAGAGGCGTTCGGCGGGCCGGTGGCCGGCAAGTCGGTTTTTGTCCTCGGCGCGGGCGGCGCGGGCCGCGCCGTCGCGCTGGCGTGCGCGGGCGCCGGGGTGACGGCGATTTCCGTGTGCGATGCGGATGTCGCGCGCAGCCGCACGCTGGCGGTCGAGATCGAGACGAGGTTTTCCATCGAGACGATCCATGAGGTCGCCGTCGGGCCGGGGCAGGCGGATGCCGCGCGCAAGGCGGAGATCGTCATCCAGGCGACGCCCGTCGGGATGAAGGAGGGCGAGCCCTCGCTGCTGGGGCCGGACGCGTTCCGGGAAGGGCAGTGGGCGTTCGACCTGATTTATATGTATCCGGAAACGGCGTTCATGAAGGCGGCGAAGAGGGGCGGGGCGCAGGCGGCCAACGGGCTGGGCATGCTGTTGCACCAGGGGGCGGCGGCCTTCGAGATCTGGACCGGCGTGAAGCCGCCGGCGGATGCGATGCGGAAGGCGTTGGAAAGGGAAGTCTATGGCGGGAAAAATGCGTAGTTCCCGATTTCAGGTTTCACGTTTCACGTTTCGGAACACCCAGGAGCGTTGACCGGTATGGATGTCGCCACGTTCTTCTTCATCTACTTCTCCGTGCTCGTGTTCTTCATCGGCGCGTGCATCGGCAGTTTCCTGAACGTCTGCATCTACCGCATTCCGCGCGAGGAATCGGTCGTGGCCCCGCGATCGCATTGTCCGCACTGCAACAAGATGATTCCGTGGAACGACAACATTCCGCTGGTAAGTTACCTTCTGCTGGCCGGCCGTTGCCGCGTCTGCAAGAACGTGATTTCCGTGCGCTACTTCCTGGTGGAACTGATGACCGCCGTCCTCTTCCTGCTGGTCTGGCTGCACTACGGGTTCGACGCGCGCACGCCGGTGTACTGGATGGTCATCTCCGGATTGATTCTCGGCACGTTCGTGGATTTCGATCATATGATTATCCCGGACCGCGTGAGCCTGGGCGGTGTGGCGGCGGGGCTCGTGCTGAGTCCCCTGATTCCTTCCCTGCACGATGCCCTGCGTCCGCTGGACGGGCTGATTGCCGCGCTGATCGGGCTGGTTGCGGGTTCGGGTATTCTTTGGGGGGTTGGATTTCTCGGCAAGCTGGTGTTCAGAAAGGAAGCGATGGGGATGGGGGATGTCAAATTGCTGGGCGGGTTGGGGGCGTTGTTGGGGTGGCAGGCCGTGTTGTTCATCATCATGGTCTCGGCGCTGGTCGGGTCCTGCGTGGGAATGGGCTTGATCTTCAGTCGCTGCAAGAAATGGCGCAGCCGCATTCCGTACGGGCCCTATCTGGCCCTGGCCGCTGTGGTCTGGATTTTGTGGGGTAAAGGGTGGTGGGACGCGTACTTTGCCTGGGTTGTGGACGGAACGCTTTGATATGGCGCAACTTGGGTTGTGAACTTTTTTAGTATAATCGAAACATTCCTCTTGTAATCCACCCACCGAACGCAAAAATAGACCTATTCAGTCAAGGGGAGGTTGCGAAGCAATGGCTAATGGCACGGTCAAATGGTTTAACGAGAAAAAAGGGTTCGGATTCATCATTCCGGACGGAATGAATCAGGATGTTTTTGTCCACTACTCCGCCATTCAGGGAGATGGATTCAAGACATTGAACGAAGGCGACAAAGTCCAGTTTGAAATCTTTCAGGATGTGAAAGGCGCCCGCGCGAAGGACGTTGTGCGCGTGGCGGATGTGCCGCAGGCGTAGTTCGCCGGCGATGATCTGCGGGTAGATCTGTGGGGCTCAACCTGAACAAGGAAGGGCCCCTTTTTCTTGGACGGGTTCAGGGCCATGAAGACAAACATCATTTTGGTTGGGTTCATGGGAACCGGCAAAAGCGCGACCGGCCGGCTGGTCGCCAAGCGGCTTGAACGCCCGCTGATCGACATGGACGCCGAAATTGAGCGGCGGGAAGGCCGCAAAATAGGCGATATTTTCGAGAAGGACGGCGAGCGTTATTTCCGCCAGGTTGAGCGCGAAGTCGTGAAGGAGCTGTGCGAGCGGAAAAACCTGGTTGTTGCGGCCGGCGGCGGGGTCGTGATCAACCCCGAGAATATTCACGATTTCAGCCGTACCGGCGTGGTCATTTGCCTGAGCGCAAGCCCGTCGGTCATTCTTCAGCGCGTCGCCGCCGAGACGCATCGGCCGCTCATCGAGGGCGGCGAGAAGGCGAAAAAAATCACGGATCTCCTGGAAGCCCGCAAACCCCTCTACGACGCCATTACGCACCAGGTGGATACCACGCATCTTTCCTCCGACCGCGCCGCCGACCGCGTGATCGAGATTTACGAGGCGGCGGCGAAGGAATAACCCTCGAAATGACGAGTGGCTAATGACGAATGACGAGTGAATGACGAAATCCGAATGATGGGGATCGCTTCGTTCGGCGTTCGGTCATTGGATATTTATTCGTCATTCGTGCTTGGGCATTAGGCATTGCCGCGTTCATAATGGACCGCAGGCCGGGGGTTCGTCTTTTCCCGGCTTGCGTTTTGCGGTCCGCAACGGCATAAATACGCCACTTTCGTCACAAGTTCTTCAAAATTAAGGAATGGCTGCCATGGTTGATGAACCGAAACAGGAACAGAAGGCGGGGCCCGCGGCGGCTCCTGAAACGACTTCCCAGAGCGAGAAAGAGACGTTGCTGGCTCTTTTCCGCGAGCACATTCAGCCCATCCTGATCGGTGTTGTGATCGCGGTGGGGCTCCTGCTCGCGTACGGGGCGTACAAGAATTACAAGCAGTCCACGGCCATGCGCGCTTCGCAGTTGTTGATGAGTTCGCAGAGCCCGGAGCAGTTGCAGCAGGTGATCAGCCAGTATCCGACCACTCCCTCCGCGCCGATCGCCATGCTGACGCTTGCTTCGGAGTACTTCCGGTCCGGCCAATACGATCTGGCCCAGTTCACGTATGCGCAGTTCCAGCAGAAGTTTCCCAAACACCCGATGGCGGCGGCCGCCGATCTCGGGAAGGCCCAGTGCATGGAAGCGTCCGGCCAGCTCGACCAGGCGTTGACGGCGTACGAGGCGTTCGCGGCGGCAAATCCCGGCCATTTCCTCTCGGCATCCGCCATTTTCGGCAAGGGCCGGTGCCTGGCGCAAATGGGCCGTTACGCGGAATCCAAGGCGGTTTATGAGGACTATGTTGCCGCGAACCCCGAAAGCGGATGGGTTCCGCTGGCGGATTCGGCGATGTTGTTCGTGGACAAGGATTTGCGCGCCCAGCAGAAGAAACCGGCTTCACCCGCGCCCGTGCAGGCGCCGGTTATGACCGCGATTCCGGAGCCTTCGGAGGTTCCGGTTCTGGAGAATCCGGTTCCGATGTCTCCTTCAGAACCAGCCGTCGCGCACTGATATAGGGCCCCGGAAACAGCTCGAGCAGGGTCGGCGTCTGGTCGTCCTTGTCGAACATCTCGCACAGCGCCGTATAGGTTTTCCGGTCATAATGCAGGATGGATTCCAGTTTCCTGGATTCGGCGTCCTGGACCACGAAACAGAGGGCTTCGGGCGTTGAATCCTCCGCGTTGAACAGCAGGATTTTCCGGGCCGGATTCACCTTGCCCGCGTTTCGGGTGTAAATCAGGTACTTGATGTACTCGATGATCCGCTCATTCAATCCCGCGTCCCGCAGGAAGATGCGTTCGACAAGTTCGGTGCGGCTGAACACCAGCGAGACATCCGGCGCGGGAATGTCCTGGGGCATCAAGCCCGACAACCGGCCCAGCGATTCCGTGAACTCCTGTTCTCCGGCCTCGACGGCGCCTTCCCCCGCGGGGATCTGGTAAATCATGATGCGCTGCGCGGGATCGTGGTAGAGCAGGGGCTTGTCCACCCGGAACGTCAGTCCGCATGGCTCACACGTTACCGTGTTCATCCGGTTCGCCATCAGAAGTTCCTTGAGATCAGGGTGCGTTTGCACGTTGATGGACTCGTAGAGCTCCACGCTTTGCTCGTGCCGGCACTTCGGACAACGAATGTTATATGTTTTCTGCTTCGACATGGCTGACCCGCAAGTGTCCGGGCAAGGTAGCGGTTCAGGCCTGATCCGTCAATGCGGGAGGGGGCGAGATGCCGGAGTCATCGAGGGTTGAAGGGATGGGGCTGCTTGATCGCTTCCCACACCCCTGTAATTCCGCCCTTGCAGTCCGGCGGCAGGTTCTATAAAGTGCCCCGTTTCAGTGGGATAACCCAGAGCAGAGGAGTATTCATGAGTATTCTCGATACAATCAAGGCGTTTTTCTCGGGCGGAAGCCGGTCCGGCAAGATTTATATCATCGATGCCGCTCAGTTGTCCGGCGGCGGCAATGAGCGGCTGGGCCCGCGCGAGCAGGTTCAGGTTCTTCAGCAGCTTTCTCGCTTTGTCGAAAAGGAGAAGATTGGCGTTCAGGCGGTCTTCGAAGGGCGGGCGCTTCGGGAAGTGGCCCACGGCGAAAACTACGGCGGGGTGCAGGTATTTTTCGCGGACAACACGGCCAACCTGCACAAACTGCTTTTGGCCCTTCTGAAGAAGAGCCGGAATGCGGTCCTTGTGACAGGCACCCGACAGGTTGAAGAGCGCGCGATCTCGATGGGCGCGCTGACCCTGCGGCCTTCGACGTTCCGCAAAGCGTTTGAAAACGGGGGGGGCGGCGGTGAGCGTGGCGGAGAACGTGGCGGACGGGAGCGGCGACGGGGTGATCGGCGGCGACAGCCTCGGCAGCAGCGCGCCGCTCAGGAAACGCAGGCCCAGCAAGCGCCCCAGCAGGGCGACGTCAAGCCGGAATCTGCGGCCCCGGCCAATGGCGCCGGCGAGAAGCCCCCGCAAGGGAACCCGCCGAAGGCGAACGATCCGGTCAGGAATCTGATCGATCTGGTGGAGTAAGGGTCAGTCTAAAGTCCAAGGTAGAAGACTTTGGACTACTCCGTAAACGTCACCTTCGCGATGTGCGGCAGTTCGCGGTAATACCCGTCGTAATCCAACCCGTAGCCTACCACGAACATATCCTCGATCGTGAAGCCGACATGGTCCGCCACGAAGGGCACGATGCGTCGGCTGGGCTTGTCCAGCAGCGTACAGGTTTTGACCTCCTGGGCGCCTTTGTCCAGCAGGTGTTTCCGGGCGAACGAAAGCGTCCGGCCCGTATCGAGAATGTCGTCCACCAGCAGAACCGTCGAGCCGCGCACATCGAGCGAAATATCCTTGGCCACATGGACATGCCCGGTTGATTTCGTGCCCGAGTAGTAGCTTTCCAGAGTGATGAAATCGATTCGCGGATGCACGTCGTGCTTGTAGAGATCGCGGACGAGGTCGGCCAGGAACACGAAACTCCCGCGGAGGATGCCGATCATGGCGAAGTTCTCCGCGCGGCAGTCGGGCGCCATGGATTCCACGAGCAGATTGACGCGCTGCTGGATTTTCGCAGAGCTGAACAGGACATCGCGAATGTGATGCGGGCGCATGGGGGAACAATATCAGGGTTGTGACGGTTCGCCAACTCACATCGTCCGGCAATTCGAGGACGGGTGCGAGGGCGATATCCGCCTTGCATTACCCGCGCAAATCGGCTTAAACAGGCTCCGAAATCAGTCCCGGAAAGGACCATCATGAAACGCCAGTACACCGCAGTCATCGCCCTCTGTTGCCTACTCGTTTCCTCGTTCGCATTTCTCGGTTGCGAAATCGGGAGTTCCGACAGCGCGGTGCGGAACATGAATGTGAATTTCAGCGGTCTGTACGACGCCAAGGATGCCACAACGCCGTTTGTTTCCCCCGCAAACAGCGGTGCTCTCGTCACCCGTTTGAACCTGCGGCAAAACGGGGATCAGTTGGAGGCCATCGACAACAACGATATCGTTTTCAGGGGAACTCTAAACGATCCTTCGGGGGATTCAGGCTCAGCCACCGCCGGATTTATGCTCGAAGGACATACGACGGCAGGAAACTCCGTGACCATTTCGGGAACTTTGTCGGGCAGCGGAACAACGGCTGAAATGAAGGGGACGTGGATTGAGCCCGATCGGTACTGCAACCTGCTTGGCGATGCGAACATTAACGCCATTCCGACCAATACCGGAACCTACACTCTAACGGTCAATATCAGCCCATCGAATGGGGTGGGTACGGTATCATTGCATCCATCCGGTGGAACCTACAGTTCGGGCGCCTCGGTTGAACTTCAAGCGAAACCGGCAAGTAATTACAAATTTTCAGAGTGGTCGGGCGATCTGACAGGGTCCACGAATCCAGCGACTATCAAAATGGACGGGAACAAGACGATCACCGCGAAATTCACTTCTCTGTAGATTACTACTGCAACGGCGGGAGCACGCCTTCCTTGACCAGTTGCTGGTCCATTTCGGGGGTGAGGGGGATGGGCAGGGGCGGAAGGCCCTGGCGGATGACTTCCATCTGATACTCGTTCAGATGTCTCTCCAGTTCCGCGCCGGTATACAGCGGTTTGGGCGGCGGTTCGGCGGCGCGCTGTTGCTGACGCATCTGCCGGCGTTCGGCGTACGACGGGCGGCGGCTCTGCGGCGCGTTGAGCCGCGCCTGTTGTTCGGCCGGCGTCAGCGGCTGGATATCGCCGGACTGAAGTTTGATGACGGCCATTTCCGCGCCTTTGCGGATGACGGCCTCCTCGTCTTCGTAGCTGGCGGACACCAGCTCAACGCCTTCCTCCGTCTGGCCGATGCTGAGGAAGAAGTTCTTGTTGTTGGACTGGTCGATCAGTCCGATACGGATGCCGTTGTCGTCTTCGAGGAGCGCGCACAGCCGGATGGTTCGTGCGAAGGAATTCTCGGCCGTGACCACAGGGGCGGTTTCCTCGGGCGGCGGCGCCACGCCGAACGGCTTCCGGTCGAGGATCACCTGGTATCGGCTGAAATCCGGCGTGTCCGAAAAGGCCGCCGCGGCGCAGAAGCTGAGAATCATGATTCCGAAGATTTTTTTCATACCGTTGTGCCGGCTTCCGAAGTATCCTCTGGCCGGTAGCTTACTCTTGAGAAAGCTCAGGTCAAGAGAGCAGAAGAAAGGGGTATTGGAGTGCCGGAGTGTCGGAGCGACGGGAATGCGGTGCAACACGAGGCGAAAGCGCACAGGGCCCCATCCTTCCGGGACGTCCCCGCTCCACCGCGCAATACGCCGCCATGAGTCCGACAACCCAACTCATCACCAGCCTCCAGAACCCGCGTGTGAAGGAGGTCGTGAAGCTCAGCAAGCGGTCCTATCGCGACGAGAAGGGCCTGCTCCTCGTCGAAGGCTATCGCGAGCTCAAGCGGGCCCTGGATAATCGTTGGAAGCCCGCCGTCGTTTTCTTCTGTCCCGAACTCTTCCTGGGGAAAAACGAGATGCCGCTCGTGGAACTGTGCCGGTCGGCCGGCGCGGAAGCCTTTCAGTGTTCGAAGTCCGTCTTCGAAAAAATGGCGTACCGGGACCGGCCGGAAGGCCTGCTCGCCGAAGGCCCCCAGATTCGCGCGACGCTGGCCGACCTGTGGATCGAATCGCCGTCGCCGTTTTTCGTGGTAGCTGAATCCGTGGAGAAACCCGGGAACCTGGGGACCATCCTGCGCTCGGCGGATGCCGCCGGCGTTGACGCGGTCATCGTGTGCGACGAGCGGACGGACATCAACAACCCGAACGTGGTCCGGGCGAGCACGGGAACGTTGTTTTCCCTTCCCGTGGTCACGGCCACATCGGACGAAACGATGAAGTGGCTCAAGGCGCGCGACGTTCAGACCGTCGCCGCGTCGCCGCATGCCGCCTCGGAATACACCGGGATTGACCTGACGCGCGGCATTGCGTTCGTGGTGGGTTCGGAGCAGTACGGGCTCAGCGACGCCTGGATGAAGAACGCCGATATCCAGGTGCGGATTCCCATGTTGGGACAGGCGGATTCGCTGAACGTTTCGGCGGCGACGACGATCCTTCTGTATGAGGCGGTGCGCCAGCGCCGGGCCGCGAAGTGAGATCGCGCCCTGAATCGGTCACTTGACCGCCGCCGGGATGGTCACTTTGTCTTCGAAAACCGCCGGACCGATGTGCGTGCCCAGATGGATGGATGCCTTGAGCGCGTAGGTCTTTCCGGCCTCGACGTTCTTCAAGTCGGCGACAATGCCGTACTGGGCTCCGAAAGCGGACTCGTCGATCTGGATGGATTCCCGCTGGGCGACCTCGCCCTTCTCGTTGGCGAGGGTGAGGGTCACGCGATTCTCCATGCCGACTTTCGGAGCCAGTTTCAGACGCGACATGTTCAAGTTCCCGACCAGCCGCGGCGATCCGGAGGCCATATCCAGGCCGACCCCGAGCACGGGCAGGTCCAGCAGGCTCTTCACGTGGATGAGGCCTTCCCCCTGGACCAGATCGGAAAACTGCCCGTTCAGAAGGAATCTGTTTTTCACGTTGCCCTGGGTGAGTTCCACGGCGATGTCCACGGTGATTGCGCGGGTCTGGCCGTCGGCGCAGGAGCACTCGATTTCGTAGTCGGTGGTCACCAATCCGAACCGGCTGTTGATCTTGAATTTTTTGAAGGACATGATGCGCGAGTCGCCGGACTCTTTTCTGAATCCCGACAGGCGGACGGGGCTTGAGTAGGCGGAATTTCCGGGGCTGTAGGCGATCATCATGTCGGGTGTGTCCTGCGCCGACTTGCGATCGAAGGCCAGGTAGACGACATCCTTTCGGGTGGGTCCGTATTGAAGGCCCAGATAGGTGGCGGCTGCGGGAACCCGCAGTTGCAGGTTGGGGAGTTGGCTGGGCGAGAGTCGGTCCACGTTTTCGTATGGGGTCAGATCGAAGATCCGCATGGGCTCCCGGTTTTCCTGGGATGTGGTTTTTGCCGGTTCCGGTTTGGCCGACGGTGCGGGAGCGGCACCCGGTTGGGTGTCGGGTTTATTGGTGCGGGCCGAAGGCGGAAGCCCCTGGACAATCGGGCTGAAATTCACGCGGTAGATCGGCTGATATCGGAAACGGGTCGCCGCGGACAGGGTCTCCCACGCATAGGTCTTCGTGCCGGAGGCGGTTTGAATTTCCAGGCCGTCTTGGGTGGCCCGCTTGAACGCGCCCTTCAGGATCATGCCGTTGGCCATGCGGATTTCCTGGGCGTTTCCGGGCACAGCAGTGGCCATCGTCAGAACGGCCAAGGTCGCGATATGAAGGAGTTTCCGCACCAATGACTCCCTTTGAACGTACCCCAGTATAACGAGAGGCGCAGGCTTTGACAACTCTGAGGTGGTCTGGAGAGGCTGTTCTTTCGTTGGTCTATGGAACGCGGCTCGGATGCGGCGGGGCAAAAAATGAGCGACTCTGCCGCGAACATTCACAAGATCAAGTTTTTCTATGGCGGTGAAGTTATGATGAAAGCTCTTCCAGTTTCCCTAAAAGGTAAGGAGATAAAAATGGTTTCAATCTCCTTTGTTCTGTTCGCGACAAATATTTAAACCCCTGGATATGGCCCAGGCAATTTCTCGAACCGCAAGAGCATTTAAAGTCCAATCCCCACTCCTTCATATCCCATTCCGTGGTGAGATAGTTAAAAGCGATTTCTTCATTCTTCGAGATGTCTTGAATGGCAATAAACCAGCGCCTTTCGGCATCCAGTTTCGTATTGGGCGAACAGCTATGATTGATAAAATCCTCCGGGACCAGATATTTCCCGTCAATGAACATCTTTTCGCTCATTTGCACCGCTTCGGGGGTGGAGTTGGCGGCGCTTACCAGCTTGCCTTTCATGTAGATGATTTTTTCGCCCTTCTTAAAATTCCGGTTTGCAAAGAGCGCCAGTCCTTTTCCCCATGCGTAAACGACCTTGAAGCTCTTCGGTATTTCCAGATCAAAAAGGCGGCCGTGTTGTTTGATCAGCATGATATGCGATCCACACTCCGGACGAAGCCTGGCGGAGGGGGAGGGATTCGAACCCCCGGAGCCGTTCATCACAGCTCTCACGATTTCGAGTCGTGCGCCTTAAGCCGCTCAGCCACCCCTCCGAAAGCGGATGGTACACTAGCCGCAGATTGCGGATCGCGCAACGGGAATTCTCGTCGGGACGAGGTCAATACAACAGGCAGGCCTTCCGGGTTTCCCAGAAATCCGCGCTTTGCAGGGCCCAGACGGGGGTCATCTCGACCCGAGAGCGGCCGGTCTGGATGGCGCGGCGCACGCTGTCCGTGCCCATCAACTGGTCGAAGAAATTCTCCCGGGTTCCCTCGTGCTGCCACAGCGCGTCCCGCCCGTGCCTCTGCTGGATCGCGCTGATGAGGCCCACGGCCGTTTGCACGGGAAGGTACAGGGAGGCGTCCGTGACGCGGATGTGTATCCCGTTGAGGGTTTGGCCCTTGTAAGCGCCGGTCATCGCGCGGTACGGGCCGGGCGTGAACTCGACACCAGGAAAATCCATCTGCTGAAAGTCCCGGCACAGCGTCTCGCTGTCCAGCCGGGGCGCGCCGATGTATTGAAACGGCGCGTCGGTGCCGCGCCCGTGGTCAATCGCCGGAAGAGCTTCCAGGAAGACCGTGATGGGGAAGCACAACGCGCATTGCCGCGAGAGAATGGCGGGGGAGGGCGGAACCCATTCGGCCCCTTCCGCCGTGGACGCCGAAGCGCGCTGATAGCCGGACACCGGCGCGACGCGCAAGTCCACGTCGAGCTTCAAATCGTTTTTGAGCCAGCGCGCGGTCTCGCCCGAAGTCATGCCGTACACAACCGGCGTGCGGATCATCCCCACGAAACTCTCGAACGCAGGGTCCAGCATGGGCCCGTCCACGACGGCCGCCAGCGGCGACGGCCGGTCGGCCACGACGACGGTCTTTTCGTGCTCCGCGGCGGCTTCGAGGAGATAACGCAGGGTGGAGACAAAGGTGTACGGGCGCGCGCCGAGGTCTTGCAGGTCGAAGACGATCACGTCCACGTCCTTCAACATGTCCGCCGACGGCTTGCGCGTGGGACCGTAGAGCGAGTACACGGGAATGTGAAGCTCCGGATGACGGGCATTGGCGACGGCCTCTCCCGCGTTCGCCCGGCCGTTGTATCCGTGTTCCGGTCCGAACAGGCCGACGAGGTTGACGCCGCTCTCGACCAGAAGATTGGCGGAGGGGGCCAGGGAAATGCTCCGGCTTGCCGGGTGGGCCACGAGAGCGACACGCCGTCCTTTCAGCCAATCGGCATGCCGGCTGCACAGGGTGTCGATCCCAAAACGAAATGGAGTTGATTTCATGACGGCGGTTGGATGGCTTCACCCCGGAACATCGGGTCCAAGGATACCGGAAGCCGTTTCCGAATTTCGAGCGCAATATCGAGCGACCCGTGTGCAGAAGGTTCGATGAGGGGGGCGGTGAGCCGCGGCCCGCCTTATCGGCCGAGCACGGTGTTGTCGATCAACCGCGTCTTGCCCACGAACACGGCCAGCGCGACCAGGCAGGCTGTTTCCAGCGTCGCCGCCTTTTCGAGCGTCGCATCGTCCACGATTTCGATGTAGTCGATCCGGGCCGCCGGCGAGCGGCTGACGATTTCCGTCATGGCGGCCACGATTCGTTCGGTTCTTCGCTCGCCCTGCCGGTACAGTTCCTCCGCGTGATCCAGGGCGCGGCGCAGGCAGACGGCCTGCGCGCGCTCCTCGGGCGAAAGGTACGAGTTCCGTGAACTCACCGCGAGCCCGTCGGATTCGCGGAGGGTCGGCCCGCGGACGATACGCACCGGGAAGTTCAGGTCGCGGACCATGCGCTCGATGATCCGCAGTTGCTGGCCGTCTTTCTCCCCGAACACGGCGATGTCCGGGTGGACGATGTTGAACAGTTTGGCGATCACCGTGCAGACGCCGCGAAAATGTCCCGGCCGCGACGCGCCGCACAAGCCGCGCGACAGCTTCTCCTCGACCACGGCCACGCTGCTGTCGGACGGGTACATGTCGGCGGCGGATGGGTAGAAAACGATATCCGTTTTCTCGCGTCGGCAGAGCGCTTCATCCCGCTCGAAATCGCGCGGATACTGGCTGAAATCCTCGCTCGGACCGAACTGGGTTGGATTCACAAAGACGCTGACGACAAGCACATCCGCATATTCGCGGGCAAGCCGCATGAGCGAAGCGTGTCCTTCGTGAAGGTAGCCCATCGTGGGGACAAAGCCGATGCGTTTGCCTTGGGCGCGAAGCTTCAAGGCAGTGTTCTGCATCTCGACTGGGGTGCGAATGATCTGCATGTTTTCTCAACCGCGAATACGCACCAAGGCGCACGAAAAGACAGCGCAAGAAGCGGGAATCAGTTCGTGTCGTGGTTTAGTAACTCTGTTCCGGACCCGGGAACGAGCCGTCCTCGACTTCCTTCTTGTACTGTGCGAGGGCCTTCCGGATTTCAGGCCCGAGATTCGCGTAACGCTTCACGAACTTGGGTTTGAATTCGCCGTACAGACTGAGGATGTCGTGAACGACCAGGATCTGTCCGTCGCAGCCGGGTCCCGCGCCGATCCCGATCGTGGGCACGGCAATCGCCCGGCTGATCTCGCCGGCCAATGCCGCCGGCAATCCTTCAAGCACCACCGCAAACGCCCCCGCTTCCTCGATGGCCTTCGCGTCGTCCAGGATGCGCCGGGCGTCGTCCTCGCTCTTGCCCTGGATTTTGAATCCGCCCATGGCGTTGATGTTTTGCGGAAGAAGCCCGATGTGGCCGAGGACCGGAATTCCGTTCTCGACCAGAGCGCGGACTGTCGGGGCCCGGGAAGAGCCCCCCTCGATTTTCACGGCGTCCGCGCCGGCTTCCTTGATGAAGCGGCCGGCGTTCATCAGCGCCTGCTCGATCGAGACCTGGCAGGAAAGGAACGGCATATCCGCCACGACCAATCCGTTCTTCACGCCCCGGGCGACCGCCGCCGTGAGGAGAAGCATCTCGTCCATCGTGACGGGCAGGGTGTTCTCGTAGCCCAGCATGGTCATGGCGAGCGAGTCGCCCACGAGCACGAGATGGATGCCGGCCTCATCCACAAGGCGGGCGGTGGAGAAATCGTACGCGGTCAACGAGACGATTTTCCCTTTTCCCTTTAATGCGCGTATTCGCGGCACGGTCCATTTGATGTGATCGCTCATGGAAGAAAGATAACACGGACTACCAGTCCCGCGCGAACAAAGTTGCTTTTTCCCCTAGGGGCAGAGCGGCAAGGATTTCCTTGACGGTTTTGTCGGCGCCTGGAATGACGAGGTCGGGCCGGACATCCGCCAGCGGCTGGAGGACAAAGCGTCTCTCTTTCCAACGGGGATGCGGGATCACAAGACCCCCGCTTTCGATATGCTGGTCGTTGACGTAGATCATGTCGATGTCGATGGTGCGCGGTGCGAAACGGTCCAGGGTTCTGTGGCGGCCCATGGCGTCCTCGATCTGGTGAATGTGATTGAGGCACTCGTGTACCGGGCACGGGCCGTCCACGAGCAGAATCGCGTTCAGAAAATCCAGGTGCCGGTATTCCGGCTTTACGCCGACAGGCTCGGTCTCGTAGACCGGCGACTGCGCGAGGAAGCGGATTCCGGGCATGGCCAGAATGCGGCGCTTGGCCTCCTTCAGGTTGTCCAGCCGGTTGCCGATGTTCGACCCAAGACTGAGCCCGACTTCCATGGCCCCTCCTGTCGATGAGGCATGGGCATCTCCCATCCCCCCATCTCTTCTCACACTCCCAACACGTCCCTCATGCTGTACAGACCGGCTTTCCGGCCGACCGCCCACGCGGCCGCGCGCAATGCCCCGATGGCGAACGTGTCGCGGCTTGTCGCGCGATGCGACAACTCCACGCACTCCCCGTCCGCCGCGAATAGCACCGTGTGATCGCCGATGATATCGCCGCCCCGCACGGCGTGAAAGCCGATCTGTTCGGCGGGCCGCTCCCCGACAAGTCCGTCGCGTCCGTGGACGGCGACCTTCTTGAGGTCCCAGCCGAATCCGGCCGCCGCCGCCTCGCCGAGGCCCAGGGCGGTCCCGCTGGGCGAGTCCTTCTTTCGGCGGTGATGGCGCTCGATGATTTCCACGTCGTAGCCCTTGTCCTGGAGCGCTTCCGCGGCTTTCCGGACGAGCGAGAAAAGAAGATTCACGCCCAGGCTCATGTTGGGCGCCAGCACGATCGGAATGGCCGCCGCCGCCGTCTCGATGACCCGCTTCTCTTCGGGCGTCAGCCCCGTGGTGCCGATCACCAGCGGTTTCTTCCAGTCGGCGATGCGCGGCGCATTGCCGGACGTTCCCTGATGGCCGCTGAAATCAATCACGACATCGCCCTGCGGCGCGACGGCCGCGAGATCGGACGTGATCTTCACACCGGCTTCCCGTCCGCCGGCCGCCAGCCCCGCGTCCCGGCCGCGATCCGGAGAATCCCAGAGATCGACGGCCCCGCTGAGTTGCAGTCCATGGACGGCGTCCGACTGAAGACAGCGGATAATCGTTTTCCCCATCCGGCCTGCGGCGCCGACGATCACGATATTGTTCATGGCCAATCTCCAAGACGCGGTTGCCTGTATCGACAATGGGAAATCATACCAGCTTCAACTGCTTCAGGCACTCGCGCACTTTCGCTTTGTTCGCGTCGCTCGTTTCGCACAGCGGCAGGCGATAGACTTCCTCGCACAGGCCCATCATGGCCATCGCGGCTTTGACCGGGATGGGGTTCGTGTCGACGAACAGGTCCGTGAACAGGCGGTAATATTTCTGGTGCAGTTCGAGGGCGGTCTTCCAGTCGCCTTTCAGCGCCGCATGCACCATGTCCGCGACGGGCTTCGGCGTCACGTTGCTCGCCACGCTGATGACGCCGACGGCCCCGACCGCCATCATCGGCAAGGTCAACGAGTCGTCGCCCGACAGGATTTCGATCTTGCAGCGCGCGCGCGTCCGGCTGACGCGGTCCACGCTGCCGCCGGCTTCCTTCACCGCGACGATATTCGGGTGCTTGGCCAGTTCCGCCACGGTGCCGACTTCGATCTCGCGGCCGCAGCGGCCGGGAATATTGTAGAGAATCGTCGGCAACCCGAGGTCCGCGACGGCGCTGAAGTGTTTGATCAGCCCCGCCTGGTTCGGCTTGTTGTAGTACGGCGTGACCTGGAGCGTGCCGTCCGCGCCCGCCTCTTGGGCGTGCTTCGTAAGCTCAAGCGCCTCGCGCGTGGAGTTCGCGCCGGTGCCCGCGATGACCTTGATCCGTTTGCGCACGACCTCGACGCAGGTTTCGACGACTTTTTCGTGCTCCGCGTAGTCGAGCGTCGGCGACTCGCCGGTCGTCCCGACCGGGACGATGCCGTCGATGCCGTTCCGGACCTGTATCTCGATCAACTCGCGCAGTTTTCCAAAATCCACATCGCCGCTCCTGTTGAACGGCGTGACAATGGCTGTATAGGCGCCTTCGAACATGGCTCACGACCTTTCTGGCTTTCCCTGCCGCCTCCGATTTTCCAACCATTGGAAAATCCAAGACCTATTTTTCCAAGGATTGGAAAAAGAATCAGTAACAATCGCTGAGAAACCGTCCCGGCGGTCCGGGGAGGCCGGTTCAGGTCGCCTACCCGCGCGGCCATTTCTCGCCGCGGACGAGGTCGGCCCAGGTCTCGCGGGTTCGGATGAGCGCGGCTTTCCGGCCGGACACCATCACCTCCGCGGCGCGACCGCGGCTGTTGTAGTTGGAGGCCATGGAGAAGCTGTACGCGCCGGCGCTCAGGATGGCGAGCAGGTCGTCGGCCTTCACCTTCGGCAGACGGCGGTTGAGGGCGAAGAAGTCGCCGGACTCGCAGATCGGCCCGACCACGTCCGCCGTGAATGTCCCGCGCGTTTTCGCGACCGGGATCACCTCGTGATGCGCGTGGTAGAGCGGGGGGCGGATGAGATCGTTCATGCCGGCGTCCAGGATGACGAATTTCTTCGAGGCCCCCTCTTTGACGTACTGGATCCGGGTCGCCAGGATGCCGGCGTTGCCGACGAGGAACCGGCCGGGTTCCATGACGACGTCCATGTCCAGCCGCTTCAGGAACGGGACCACGGCGTCCGCGAAGCGCTTCGCGTCGAGCGGCTTCTGCGACGGCTTGTACGAAATCCCGAGGCCGCCGCCCATGTCGAGAACGCGGAAGGTCGGATATTTCGCCTTCAGCGGGCGGCAGAGCTTCTCCACCTTCCGGAGCGCCTGCGCGAACGGCGCGGGCGAGAGGATCTGCGAGCCGATGTGCATGTGCAGGCCGACGATCTCGAGGTTCGGCAGGCGCGCGGCCTGGTCGTACGCCTTCATGGCGCGGCCGAGGTCGAGGCCGAACTTGTTCTCCTTCTTGCCGGTGCTGATGTACTTGTGCGTCTGCGGATCGACATCCGGATTGACGCGCAGCGCGATCCGCGCCGTGCGGCGCAGGCGCCGGGCGCAGGCGGAGAGCCGTTCGAGCTCCGGCTCGGATTCGACCGTGAAAAATCGGATGTCCTGCTTCAGCGCGTACTCGATGTCCGTGACGGTTTTGCCGACGCCGGCAAACACAATCCTGGACGCGGGAACGCCGGCGCGGATCGCGCGGTACAGCTCGCCGCCGGAAACGACGTCCGCCCCGGCGCCGAGCTTCGCCAACGTGTTGATGACCGCGGCGTTCGTGTTGGTCTTGACCGAGAAGCAGATCAGCGGCTTGACGGCGCGCAGGGCCGACTCGAGCGTGCGGTATTGGCTCTGAAGATGGCCGCGGCTGTAGATGTACAGAGGCGTTCCGTACTTGATCGCGAGGCGCTCCACGCAGACCCCTTCCGCATACAGCCGGCCGTCCCGATATTTGAAAGCGTCCATCATATTATCAACCACGGATACACACGGATTGCGCATCCGTGTCCATCCGGGGTTTATCCTTTCTTCCCCAATCTTGCTCTCACTCGCAGTCGCAACGCGTTCAGCTTAATGAACCCGGTCGCGTCGCTCTGGTCGTAACCGACATTGCCCTCGAAGCTCGCGAGCTTCGGATCGAACAGCGACTGCTTCGACTTGCGTCCGACGATCGTGCAACTGCCCTTGTACAGTTTCAGCCGCGCGGTGCCGGTGACGCACGACGCCGCGTCGTCCATGGCCTTCTGGAGCATGACGCGCTCGGGGGCGAACCAGAAGCCGTAGTAGACCAGTTCGGCGTATTTCGGGATCAGCGAGTTCCGCAGGTGCAGGACCTCGCGGTCCATCGTGATCTGTTCGACCGCCTCGCGCGCCTTGTGGAGAATCGTTCCTCCGGGGGTTTCGTAGACGCCGCGGCTCTTCATGCCGACGAAGCGGTTTTCGACGAGGTCCGCGCGGCCGACACCGTGCTTGCCGCCGAGACGGTTCAGCGTCTCCATGACCTTCAGCGGGTTCATCTTCCTGCCGTTGACGGCGACTGCATCGCCTCGCTTGAAATCGATGGTGACGTACTCCGGCTTGTTCGGCGCGTCCTCGGGCGCGACGGAGAGCTTGAAAATATCCTGGGTCGGCTCGTTCCACGCGTCTTCCAGGATGCCGCCCTCGTACGAAATGTGCAGGAGATTCCGATCCATCGAGTACGGCTTCTTGGAAGTGACGTCGATGTGGATGCCGTGCTTCGCGCAGTAATCCATCATCGCCTGCCGGCCGGTGAACTGGTCGCGGAAGCGCGGCTCGCGCCACGGGGCGATGATCTGGATGCCCGGTTTGAGCGCGTACGCGGTGAGCTCGAAGCGGACCTGGTCGTTGCCCTTGCCGGTCGCGCCGTGGCTGATCGCGTCGGCCTTGTTCTCGCGGGCGATCTCGACCATTCGCTTCGCGATGAGCGGTCGGGCGATGGACGTGCCGAGGAGGTAGCCGGATTCGTAAACCGCGCCGGCCCGGAGCATCGGAAAAATGAAATCGCGCGCGAACTCCTCGCGCAGGTCGTCGATGTAGATTTTGCCGGCCCCGCTCCGAATCGCCTTCCGGCGCAGGCCGCTGAGTTCTTCCTCCTGACCGATGTTCGCCGCAAAGCAGATGACCTCCGCGTTGTAGGTCTCCTTCAGCCACTTGAGGATGACCGATGTGTCCAACCCGCCGGAATAGGCAAGAACCACTTTCATCTATGTACTCCTTGTGAAATCAAAGCGTTGAATATTTACAGGGTCCGGCCCTAACAGTCCACGCTTTTAAGGGCCGGATTCCGAATCCCGACGGTTACATCCAACGAGCCGGCCGCATCGTCCGATGCAACAATTCGAAATGCGCAAATGGCGCGACGAATGGCGGACGCGGAGGCAGGCCGCGGCCGGGGCGGGGCGCGCTGCGCATGACCCTCGCGGCGGAAAGCGGATATCGCCGGTTCAGGGTTGCGGCTGTGACATGGCGGTCTGCCACCGGGCGCACGCCTCATCCACGATTCGGACGGCCTGCCGGATCTGCGACGCTTTGACGTTCAGCGGCGGCAGGAACCGGATGACGGTGTCGTGCGTGGCGATGGTAATCAGGCCCTTCTCCCGGAGGATGACCTCCAGCGGCTTGACGGGCCGGTCGCAGACCAGGCCGATCATCAGGCCGAGGCCCCGCACATTCTGGATAAAGGAGTACTTCTTCGCGAGCTTCTTCAGTTTCTGCCGGAACAGGTCGCCCATGGCCGTCGCGTTCTCGAGGAGTTTCTCCTCCTCGATGGTTTCGATCGTGGCGAGGGCCGCGGCGCACGCGAGCGGGTTGCCGCCGAATGTGCTGGCGTGATTGCCCGGCTGGAAAATATCCGAGAGCTTCGGCGCGGCGACGATCGCGCCGATCGGGAAGCCGTTCGCGAGTCCCTTCGCGAGCGAGAAGGCGTCCGGCTGGATGCCGAATTCCTGGAAGCCGAACCAGTGGCCGGTCCGGCCGAAGCCGCACTGCACTTCATCGCAGAGGAGCAGGATGTTCTTCTCGTTGCAGAGCGAGCGCAGGCCCAGCATGAACTCGGGGCGGGCGGGCACGATGCCGCCTTCGCCCTGGACCGCTTCGATGAGGACCGCCACGGTCTTTTCGTTGATCGCCGTCCGGACGGATTCGAGGTTGTTGTGCTCGGCGTACACAAAACCGGCCGGCAGGGGCTCGAAGCCCTTCTGGTACTTCGTCTGGCCCGTCGCCGTCAGCGTGGCGAGCGTCCGGCCGTGGAACGAGTTCGTCATCGAGATGATTTCGTACTTGCCCTGCGTGTGGCCCCAGAGCCGTGCGAGCTTGATCATGCCCTCGTTGGCCTCGGCGCCGGAATTGCAGAAGAAGCACTTGCCTTTCATCGACCGCATGGACAGCGCCTGCGCGAGCTTCGGCTGGTTCTCGTTGTAATAGAGGTTCGACACATGCATCAGCGTGGCCGCCTGCGTCTTGATGGCCTTCACCACCTTCGGGTGGCAGTGGCCGACGCTCAACACGGCGATGCCGGCGAGGAAATCGAGGTACTCCTTGCCGTCCGCGTCCCAGACCTTGGCGCCCTTGCCCTTCACGAGGACGAGCCCCGGCGCGTAGGTCGGCATGACGAAGTTCTTGTGAAGATCGATGATTTCTTGCGGTGTGCTCATGGTCGTTCCAGGTTCCAGGTTTTGAGTTTCAAGTTACTGCACGATTTCCGTCCCGACGCCCTTGTCCGTGAACATCTCCAGCAACAGCGAGTGCGGCAGACCCGCGTCAATGATGTGCGTCTTCTTCACGCCGGCCTTGAGCGCCTTCAGCGCGCCGCCGATTTTCGGCAGCATGCCGCCGGAGATGACGCCGCGGCGGATCAGGTCCTCGATCTCGCTGAGCTTGAGCGTGGACATGATGGACGACGGGTCGTCCTTGTTTTCCAGCAGGCCGGGCACATCCGACAGGAAGACCAGCTTCCGCGCCGCGAGTTTTTCCGCTATCGCCGCGGCGACTTCGTCGGCGTTGACGTTGTACAGCTTCCGGTCGGGCCCGAGTCCGAGCGGCGTGATCACGGGCGTGATATCCGCCTGCAGGTACGCCCTGATCGGTTCGACATCCACCTTCACCACGTCGCCCACATAGCCCCAGTCGAGGACCTCGGCGGTGTCCGGATCCCGCTCGGTGTGCTTCTGGACGGACAGGATGTGTTCGCCGTGGATGCCCCGCGCTTTGCAGCCGAATTCCTCCAGCGTCTTCACGATCTCGGGGTTCACCTCGTCGTTGAGAATCCGTTCGACGATCTGGATGGATTCGTTGTCCGTGACCCGGAGGCCCTTCATGAACACGGGCCGCAGGCCGGCGTCCTTCATCTTTTGGGAAATCGCCTTGCCGCCGCCGTGGACCAGCACGGGCCGCAGGCCGACGCACTCCATGAACGCGACATCCTTCAGGACGTTGTCGACCGTTTCCTTGTCTTCCATCGCGCTGCCGCCGAACTTGACGACGACCGCGTCGCCCCGGAACCGCTGGATATACGGCAGGGCCTCGATCAGCACATTCGCTTTTTCAATGACTTTCTGCATGGTCTTGTTCTGCTGCATAACCGCCACGAGGGGACACTAATGAACACGAAAGGGTTTGAACAGGAGAAAACAAGCCGCGGCCGGAAAAGCCGGCCCCCTACATGAGAATTCGGGGTTACATGTTGATTCGAACGTATTCCTCGGTGCAGTCGCACGTGTAAATGACCGCCTCGCCTTGGCCGAGGTGCAGGTCGATGTCGATCGTGAACGCCTTCTGCCGCTGGACCCGTTTCAGGTCGTCGATGGACGACCACGCGACGACGCCGTTTTTGGCCGCGAGCTTGTCGTCGTACCGGATCTCGACCTTCTCCTCGTCGATCTTCGCGTCCGAGTAGCCGAGCGCGTCCATGATCCGGCCCCAGTTCGGGTACTCGCCGACCCAGGACGTCTTGACCAGCAGCGAGTTCGCGACGGACCGGGCGGCGATGTCCGCATCGGCCTCGGTTCGCGCGCCCTTGACCCGCACGGTGACCACCTTGCCGGCGCCCTCGCCGTCCGCGACGATCTTGAGGGCGAGGTTGAGGGTGACGGCGTTGACCGCTTCGTGGAAGGTCTTCCAGTCGGAGTGGGTCGGCTTGAGCGGCCGGTTGCCGGCCTGGCCGTTGGCGAAGAAAAGGACGGTGTCGTTCGTGCTCCGGTCGCCGTCCACGGTGATCCGGTTGAAGCTCCGGTTCACGGACTCCGAGAGGCACGATTGCAGGGCGTCCGCGTCCACCGCGGCATCGGTCATGATGAACGCGAGCATCGTGGCCATGTTCGGCTCGATCATGCCGGCGCCCTTGCACATCGCGGTCAGGGTGACAGCCTTGTCGTCCACGGTGAATTGCGCTGTGCAGACCTTCATCTTCGTATCCGTGGTCATGATCGCTTCGGCCGCGGAAACGCCGCCTTCCTTCGAGAGCTTCTCGACGGTCTTGGGAATGCCTTTTTCAATGACGTCCATCGGAAGGCGCACGCCGATCCGGCCCGTGGAGCAGACGCAGACGTGTTGCGCGTTCGCGCCGATCAGACCGGCGGTGAGTTCCGCCATTCGTTCGGCGTCCAACATGCCTTGCGGCCCGTTGCACGCGTTCGCGTTCCCGCTGTTGATGATGACCGCGCGGCCGGTGCGGCCCGCGAGCCGCTTTTGGCAGAGTTTGACCGTGGCGGCCTTGACCTGGTTGGTCGTGAGGGTGCCCGCCAGGGTCGCGGGGACGTCGGATACGAGCAAGGCCATGTCCCGCTGGTTGCCTGTCTTGAGGCCGACGGCGGCGCCGGCGGCCTTGAAGCCTTTGGGCAGAACGATTTCTTCTGAAAGACTCACTTTCTTCGGGCTCATCTTTTCTCCTTTGAGGCTGGAAGCTTCGAACATCCAACGCCGAGGTTCGGCCTTTCAAATGACAAACCCCGAACGCCGGAGCCTTCGGGGTTGTCGTCCATTCTGAGTTTCGCTTTACCGCTTCGAGAACTGGAAGCGTTTCCGGGCCCCGGGCTGGCCGTACTTCTTGCGCTCCTTCATGCGCGGGTCGCGCGTGAGGAAGCCGTTCTTTTTGAGGACGGGCCGCAGGGCCGCGTCCGCCATGCACAAGGCGCGCGCGATGCCGTGCCGCATGGCGCCCGCCTGGCCGAGCGGGCCGCCGCCCGTGAGGGAGGCGATGATGTCGAATCGCTTCAGCGTGTCGGTCGCCTTGAGCGGCTGCTCGATGAAGAGCCGGACGGTGTCCGTCGGGAAATACACTTTGAAGTCGCGGTTGTTGACGACAACTTTGCCGACGCCGTGCGCCAGGCGAACCCGGGCCACGGCCGTCTTGCGCCTGCCCGTTGCGGAATACTCTGCCACTTTCTGTGCCACTGCTGTTTCCTCTCGATGTTACAGTTCCAGAACTGCCGGCTTCTGCGCCGCGTGCGGGTGGTCCTTGCCGGCATAGACCTTCAGGCGGCTGAAGAGGCGTTTGCTCAGGTGATTCTTCGGGAGCATGTCCTTCACCGCGTGTTCGATAATAAAGCCGGGTTTTTTGGCTCGCAGGGTGCTGACCTTCGTCCTCTTGTGTCCGCCCGGAAACCGGGAGTAGCTCTGGTAAGACTTCTGGTCTTCCTTCTTCCCGGTGAACCGGACCTTGTCCGCATTGATCACCACGACGAAATCGCCGACGTCCGACTGCGGGGCGAACGAAGCCTTCGTCTTTCCACGAAGGATGTTGGCAATCTTCACAGCGAGCCGGCCGACCACCTTATCCGTGGCGTCCACAAGGTACCATGCCCGCGCCGCGTCTGACTCTTTTACAAACGTAGTCTTCATAATCGAAAGGCCTCTTCCCGAAATAGAGGGGCAGAACATAGCGAAGGCGCCGTGGCGTGTCAATGCCTCATTGTGGACCGAAAACAGCTATCGTTTCCCGCCCTTTCCGAGCCGGACCGCCAGATAGATGGCGTAGGTCCCCAGAAAGCACAGGAAGGAGAGAATCAGCAGGATTCCGCCCGCGGCCGCCCGGACGGTTTGCGGTTTGGCGTCGTGCCGGGCGGTGACAAAGAGCGCCATGCCGGCCAGTCCGGTCGCATACGCGGTGAGGCGAAGGAGGGTGTAGATTCGGGTCATGGGATGCCGGGCGCGGGATCGGGGAGGCGTCCTAAATATCCAGGATCATGTTTTCCGGTGATTGCGCATTCTCCTTGTCGAGATATTGGATTGTCTTGAATTCGTTCACCGAGTTCAGCTTGTGAAGGACGTCAGCCAGGCTGTCGGTCGCCTCGATGGTCATGTTCAGGATCTTCATCAGGCTCTCGTTGTTCAACGCCTCCGTCATGCGTTTGATCAACGCGAGGTTGGTCATGATCACCGTCGCGGGTTGGCCGAGGTGATGGCAGGCTGCGCCCACGCTGGCCAGCATGACGCGCTGGCGCTCGGACTGGCGCAGCGCCTCCTCGGCCCGCTTTCGATCGCTGATGTCGACGAAAGAAACCACCATGCCCACGACTTCACCGTCCGCGTCGCGGTTGCATGCGGCGGAGACCTGGATGTCAAACTCGCTGCCGTCCTTCCTCTTGGCGACCAGTTCTCCGAGCCACGCGGAATGATCCGTGAGCACCGATTGAACCATCTCCTCGGCGGCCGGAAGACCGGTCAGCAGGTTTCGCAGGTCCTGGCCAAGAAGATCGCTCTGGTCGCCATAGCCCCACATCTTGAGGATGGCGGGATTCACGTACTCGAGCTTCGCCTCCTTGGTGGCGATGGCAATTCCGTTGCCGGCGTTCTGAACGGCATTGTGTTCGGTGCGCAACATCTCCTCCGCCTGCCGCCGGAGGGTCACGTCGCGAATGAAAAAGCAAAGTTTCGGCTCCGGGAACCGGAGCAGGTTGACGGCAATCTCTGAAGGGAAGTAAGACCGGTCTTTGCGCAGACAGTACGCCTGGAGGAGGCCGAATCTCTCTTTTTGTAGATTGTGACAAAGAGTTTTAATCAAGCCCGCGTCCGCCCCGGAGATGATTTCAAGGATGACGAGTTGCTGGAATTCGAGCCGGGAATACTGAAGGAACTCAACCGCACGTATATTGCTGTCCAAAATCCTGCCGGTCAGATCCGTGATCAGGGCCGCGTCGTAGATGCTCTGGAGCAATTGGTCGTATCGGGAATCGGTCGTGGAGACCGCAGAAATCCGGCCCGTTTTCGTCAGATTGGGACGAACGCGAATCTTGGCCGTTTCCAGCCGGGGAACCTTCTGGCCTTGTTCCTCCAGAAGATCGGGCGGAATATCGATCCGCATCGTGGACGAAAATTCCTTTTCGTCTTCTTTTTTTCTGTCGTCGCTCATCCGGCTTATCGCTCCCTATTACAAGTCTTAACAAAAGGAAACATACCATCACTGGGTCCATCCGTTCAGAGTTCAGTCTCATATTTGGGAACGTGGCTTGGTTTTGCGGCCACTGTTGTTTGTGCGCCGCGTTCGCGAACCCGACGCGATAACGATGAGAGTGCTTGTGAGGAAGATGTTCGCCGGGTTTAATCAGCATATCGGTTTAGGCGGGCCGTTGTTCCCGCGGCCTCTCCAGAATAACGGCGTGGAATGGCCGAAGCCGGAAGGAAGAACATGGATCGATATCGCGAATGCCGTCTGTGTCCACGCGACTGCGGCGTGGATCGGACCGGCGGAAAACTTGGCGTCTGCCGCCAGACGGCTGTGTGCCGGATTTCCTCCGCCGGCCCGCACTTCGGCGAGGAGCCCTCGTTCACCGGAACCCAGGGTTCCGGCACGATCTTCTTCAGCGGCTGCTCCTGCCGCTGCTTCTTCTGCCAGAACCACCAGATTTCCGCCGGCGGCATAGGGTGGGAGGTTGAGCCGGATGAACTGCTCCACACCGCGCTCTCTCTCGCCGGGTCGGGCGTCCACAATCTCAACCTCGTCACGCCGGACCACTTCTGGCCGCACATCCGGCGCCTCTGCCGCGAACTGAAGAAAGAGGGTCTGTCGATTCCGACGATCTTCAACAGCTCCGGCTACGAGCGCGTGGATCTCGTGGAGGAATACGCCGGGAGCATCGAGATCTTCATGCCCGACTTCAAGTTCGCCCAGCCCCGCCTCGCGCAGGAGTGCATGGGCGACGCGATGTATCCGGAAGTGGCGCTCAAGGCGCTGCGAAAAATGATCGAGCTGAAGGGATTCCTGGACCCGTGGGACCCGACCGGCGTCCAGCCGGCGCAACGCGGGGTTCTCGTACGGCACCTGATCCTTCCGGACCACGTCGAGAACAGTCTCGAAGTCCTTCGGCTCCTGCGCGCCGAGTTCGGAAAGCGGCTGCCCATCTCGGTCATGAGCCAGTTCCATCCCGTGCCCGAGTGCGCCGAGAAGAAACACCTCTGCCGTGCCATCAGCCGGGAGGAGCACGAGAAAGTCCGCGACGCCGTCTACGAACTCGGATTCCAGCACGTCTATCTGCAGGAGATCCCCGACACCGCGGATTTCCTGCCGGACTTCTCCCTCGAGGAGCCTTTCGAGGGGAATAAAAAGCGGCGGCCGAACCCCTTGTTTCCAAGGGATGGAAAAAACTCCGTAAAATCTTCCAACCCTCGGAAAAATGATGGATAAGCAAGGAGTATGAAGAGCGACAAGGAGCTGTACCGCCGCCTGCGCGCCTTATCCTGCGACGCGCTGTGGAACGAAGAGGTTCCGCGGTTCGACCGGGCCGATCCGAAGGAGCGAATGCAGCGAGTCGCGGTTATCCGCGCGGTGGGCGTTGCGTTTGCCGGTTCCGGCAGCGCGGAGCGGCGCGCGGAGGTGCGGGCATGGCTCGCGCGGCTCCTGAAGGATCCGTCCGAGAAGATCCGGCGCTACGCCATGGCGGCGATCCCCAAGATCGGCGCCGGGCGCCGCGAGGAACTGGAACTGCTTTCCCTTCTCAAAACCGGGCCGGGCGAGCGGGAGAAGAAGTACCTGGGACGCGCTCTCGACAAGATCGGGGGCTCGGCCACTCTCGCGGCGGCCGCCGGCGGTCTCCTGCCGCAAACGGAGTTGAAGGTAAAAGCCGGAGTCGCGCGAAGGGAAAGACCCAGCGCGGTCCGGCTGGATCGCGTGTTGTCGAAATTCGACGGATTGCGGATTCATCTGCGCTGCCGGCGCGGACTTGAGGAGATCGTGCGCGACGAGTTTATCGAGCGCGTGGGTCCGCGCGGAAAATTCCGGGGCGACGCGGTGCGCGGCGGGCTCGTCGCGATCTCGCCGGTCAAGCCGTTTTCGCTGGCCGATCTTTACGCGCTTCGGTGTTTCGGCGCCGTGAACTTCGTGTTGGGCGGTGTTCGGGGCCGGTCTTCGGACGAACGGGCGGATGCGTTGGCGCGCCTGATCACGTCGCCGCTCTCGCGGCTTCTCATGACGACCTTTACCGAGGGTTCGCTTCGGTACCGGATCGATTTCATTTCGCGAAGCCACCAGCGCGGCGCGATCCGCGATCTGGCGAACCGGGCCTATGCCTTGTGTCCCGACATTTTGAACGATGCGCGGCGCGCGCCGTGGTCGGTCGATATCCGTGAAGACGGGCGGGGGATGTCGGTCGAATTGCGCCCGCGAATCGCGCCCGATCCCCGGTTCGATTATCGCAAAGACGACGTGGACGCGGCGTCCCATCCGCCGCTTGCCGCGTGCATGGCCCGCCTGGCCGGGCGACGGAAGGACGACGTTGTCTGGGACCCGTTCTGCGGGTCCGGGCAGGAACTCGTGGAACGCGCGCTGCTGGGCGGCGTGGCCCGCGTCGTCGGAACGGACATCAGCCGGGAGGCGATTGCCATCGCGCAGACCAACTTTGCCGCCGCGAAGGTGAAGGGCGTTCAGGCAAAATTCGTGTGCTGCGATTTCCGCGATTTTGCCCGCGTCGGAGAGCTGGGACCGAAAAGCGTGACCCTGATCATGACCAATCCCCCGATGGGCCGGCGGATCCGCATCCCCGACATGCGGGGGTTCTTCTCCGCTTTCTTTGCCGTCGCCGCCGCGGCGCTCCGGCCGGGCGGCCGTCTTGTCTTCGTCAATCCGCTGCGCCTCGAACCGCGGGATCCCTCGCTGGAATTGCGGTCGCGGCGCGTCGTTGATCTGGGCGGGTTTGACGGCCGTCTCGAAATGTATGTAAAAATGACAGATGATGAGGCGGCGGGGCGTCGGGGTCCGACGGGAAACGATTCACGTTAGCTGCCGCTCAAAGCTTGCTCCCGCCATTCGCCTACTTGCAGGTTTCGCGGATCACCAGGTTCCCTTTGAGCGTCAACTGCTTGCCCCTGCGCTCGGCGGGGGCCAGGCTGATCAGGTCCATGAGCGTTTGCGCGGCGAGCACGCCCATTTCGTACATCGGCGTTTCGAAGGTGGTCAGCCCGGCGTACGCGGCTTCCTCGATGCCGTCGTATCCCGCGACGGCCACATCCTGCGGCACGCGGACGCCCCGTCCCCGCAGCCAGTGAAGAACCGCGATCGCCATGGCGTCGTTGAAGGCGAAGATCGCCTCCGGCAGGGGATGCCCCTTCGCCGCGTTTTCGGTGATGGCGCTCACGGCGTGAGCGCCGACGTGATGACCCTCCAGTACATTGCGCGCGGGGAGTTCCACGTTGAATTCCTGGAGCGCCTTCCGGGCGCCCGCCAGCTTGCGCTGTGAATCGGCGTCGTGGTGCGGGCCGGTCAGGAGGAGAAGCTTGCGATACCCCGCCTTCAGAAGATGCGCGACGACCTCGTGGGCGCCGTGCGCCGAATCGATGGCGATCGAGTTGATTGCGGGGTCGGCGATCGGTCGTTGCAGCACCACGAAGGGAACGGATTGGGATTTCATCTGCCGGATCAACGGCGGCGTGATTCGCGGGTCCAGCCAGATCAGTCCGTCCACGCGCCCTTCCGCCAGAAGACGATGGGGGACTTCGATCTCGTCGCCCGCGCGCGCCGAGACGGACGTGAGGACGTGGTATTGCCCGGCGGCGCGGCTGACGACGCCGCGGAAAATCGTGAGCAGCCATCCGGCCGTCAGGTCCTGGAAGGCGACGCCCAGCGTGTCGCTTTTCGCGCGCGCGAGATTTCTGCCGGCGGCGCGGGGGAAGTAATTGAGTTCCCGGACGGCCGCGAGAACTTTTTTCCGGAGCGCCGGTCCGACGCCGGGTTTGTTGTTCACGACGCGTGAAATCGTTGCCGTCGAGACTCCCAGCGCGCTGCAAACATCCTGCATGGTCCGCACCCGCGGAAGCGCCTCTCGGTTCTTTTTTCGCGTCATAGGTCAGCCCTGAATCGAAGCGGTGTCATGGCATCACGGTGTAATCGTTTACGTTAAATTGAATTCCTGTGAAATCAACACCAATGGCGAATACCCGCGCAACGGGAAACGCGTTTTCCTATAAAGGACCGGCTCCATTATTCAAGTAAACGATTACGTTGCAAGGTTATATGAAAATACTGAAAATAATGACTTTATCGCGTTGACACCTCAAGGGAACAGAAGTAAAAACAAACAACAACGTAAGCGATTACGTCGTTGTGAGGCCGTCAAATTGTTCTCTAATTCGCTGTAGAAAATGAACGCCGGATGTGAATGGCTGTTTTCGATCAAGCGGTTGTGTGAGCGCTCTCAGCTCCGGGCGAGATTGGGGACGAGGGGTGTGGGTGGATGGGTTTGCGTGAGGGCGCTGATGGCTTTGCCTGGGCAGGCGGTCTTTGCGGAGGGTGGTTTCAACGGTCTGACCAACGAGGATTTCAAGGTGGAATCGGCTGAAAGCACAGTTCTTCCGGCCGGCTGGTTCCCGTTCGCTTCGAAGATCGTTTTGTGGACGAAGCGCGGATGGAAGTGAAGTAAGGAGCAAACAAATTGGCTCCGGAAAGGGAGAGCAAAATGACGAAGAGAGCGATGGCGGGTTGTGTGGTGTTGATGGTTTCGGCGGCGATGGCGTCGGCAAATCTGCTGATAAATCCCGGCTTCGAAACCGGAGACTTCACAGGTTGGACGCAAGGCGGATGGTACAACGGCACAGGGGGGGATGCCCATAGCGGTGTGTACGGCGCCTGCTTTGCAATCAGTACGAACAACGTGGGCGAGAACTACTATGTCGCCGAGCAATGGGTTCCGGTGACGGGCGGGGAAAGCTATGACTTGAGCGGCTGGGTGCGCATTGCCGGCAATCCCACCACGTCGGAGTCGTTCCTGGAACTGCGCTGGCTGAACGCCTCGGGCGGTTCGGAAGGCCAGTTTGGGACCACTCACGTGGCGGTACAGCAGGACTATGCCCTGTCCTCGCTTTTAGGGCAGACGGCGCCCGCGAACGCCGTGACGGCCAGGGTGGCGCTGGTCGTGCATACAACGGATACGCCGACGGATTGGGCGTGGCACACGTTTGACGATATCTCGTTTGCGGCGGTTCCCGAGCCGGGCACGCTGGCGATGTGCCTGATGGGGATCGGGTTCGGCGCGATTGTGATGCATCGTCGGCGAAGGAACGGCTGACGGATTTTTGGAGCCAACTTCCGGAAGTCGTTTCGCAGCCATCACGGTGCAAAAAACGAGGGGCGGGTTCGCAAGAGCCCGCCCCCGTTTTCGATCCGCGACAACGTCAACTGGCCCAGAGACGAACGTCTTTCGCGCCGGACACAGCGAGGCCGGCGGGCAGGGACAGCGGATTCTCCAGGAATGTCCTGACAACGGCCGCCTTGTCCGGGCCCGAGGCGAGGAAGATGATGCAATCCGCCAGGGCGAGGAAGTCGGCGGTCACGGTGACGCGGCTGGGTTCGCCCTGCCTGGCCACGGCAATCGCATGGTGTCCCTGTCCGGCCTCCACGTCCCGCGCGGAGAAGATCGAGGCGGTATGGCCGTCGGCACCGAGACCGAGCAGGCCCAGAGAGACCTTGCCGCCCCTGTTCAGGAACGCGGCGATGTCGTGGTCGTAGCGGGCCGCCGCGTCCGCGAGCGCAAGTTCGGTGCGGACGCGCAGGACGCGCGATTCAGGCACGCCGACCGCGGCGATCATCGGCCGCGCGTTGCCGAAGTTATTCTCCGGGGAAATCACCGGAACCATTCTCTCGTCGCTGAACAGGATGTGGGTGCGCGGGGAGGCTTTCACGGGCGCGGCGGCGAGGCGGCGGTACGCGGGCTGGGGCGTGAGCCCGCCGGAAAGCATGATGCCGCGCGGGGCGTCGGACTCGGCATGCAAATGCATGGAGAGCAGGTCCACGACCTGCGCGGTCATTTTCTCGTAACTGTCGAAGCGCCTGAATTTCATGATGGGACCTCCAGGCCATGGCGGGCCGCCAGCGCGTCGGCGGCGGCCGGGCCCCGGCTGCCGAACTCATAGAGCTCCGGCTTGACGGCCTTTTGCTCCAATTCGTGGAGTGCTGGAGTGAAAATGTCCCACGCCGCCGCCGCTTCGTCGCCGCGAATGAACATGCTCTTGTCGCCGCGCAGCGCGTCCAGGAGAAGGGTTTCGTAGGCCTCGGGGATCGGTTCCCGGAAGGTGGACAGGTACTTCAGGTTCAGGTCCGTATCGACAAGCTGCAGCTTGAGTCCGGGTTGCTTGTTGACGATCCGGAAGAAAATGGCCTCGTCGGGCTGGATGCGGATGACCAGGGCGTTTTCGGGAAGCGAAGACCGGATGTCCGAGAAGATGTTTCGCGCGGTGGGGCGGAACCGGATCCGGATTTCGCTGAGGCGCGTGTCCATCCCTTTTCCGGCTTCGATGAAGAACGGGACGCCGTGCCAGCGGTTGTTGTTGATCTTCAACACGGTCGCGGCGTACGTCGGCGAAATGGAGCCCGCCGGCACGCCCGGTTCCTCGGCATACGCCGGCGCCCGCATCTTCCCGCGCGTCACACCCGTGTATTGGCCGGTCACCAGGTTGTCGAGCGTCACCGGATCGATGCACTTCAGCACGCGGACTTTTTCGTCGCGGACGAATTGCGCGTCGAGGCGGGAAGGCTCCTCCATCGCGATCAGCGACGTGATCTGGATGAGATGGTTCTGCATGACGTCGCGGATGATGCCGAACGGATCGAAGTAGCCCGCGCGCGCGCCGATGCCGAAATTTTCCTTCCACGTGATTCGCACGCTCTCGATCTGTGCGCGGTTCCACAGGGGCTCGAAGATGGTGTTGGCGAATCGGAGCACCATGAGGTTCTGGATGATTTCCTTTCCGAGATAATGGTCGATCCGGTAGATGTCCTGCTCGTTGCTCACCTTCGCAAGCTCGTTCGTCATGACGTCGGACGACGCCCGATCCCGGCCGAACGGTTTCTCGAGGACGACGCGCGACCAGCACTCGCCGGGCCGGCAGCTCAGGAGTCCGGCCCCGCCCAGCGAGCGCACGGCGTCCACGAAAACGGACGGCGGAATCGCCATGTAATAAAGCCGGTTTGCGGGCGAACCGCCCTCGTGCTGCTTCAGCGCCCGCGCGAGCGCGCGAAAGGAATCGACGGAATCGTAATGGCCCCCGACGTAACGGCAGCGGGACAGGAACAGGTTCGTCCAGTCTTCGCACGATTCCCCCGGCACGTACCGGCAGGTCAGGTTCTCGACGATCTTGTTTCGGAATTCCTCGTCGTTGAGGGAGGTCCGCGCAAAGCCGACGATGTTCACGTCCTTGGGCAGGTAGTTCCGGCTGTAGAGCGCAAACAGGGCCGGGATGATCTTCCTCTGCGCGAGATCGCCGGACGCGCCGACGATCACAAGGCTGAGCGGCTTGTCGGTATGGAATCCGTTCTGGTTCACGGGCGCTCGATTTTCCGGGTTGCGAGAACCTAGTATAGCGCATCCGGAGTGTCCTGAACATCCCTGATCGAACATTGGCCGGGACGCCTGTAAAGGCTTGTTCGCTTCCGGGAGGCCTGTTAACATGCGGATGGTTTTAAATTCGCGTTTACGAAAGCGAAACGATGAGCAGATATTTGAAGCGGAGCGATGGAGAGATCTACGGACCGGTGGATCTTCCGACTCTCCAGCTCTGGGCGATGGATGGCCGGGTGGCGCCCGACGACCGACTTTCCGGGGACCAGGTGAACTGGTCCCTGGCGTCGAATCTGGCCGAACTGGGCCTGAACTGGCTCGTCGAACTCCAGGACGGGTCGATCTACGGCCCCATTCATCTGCTGGCCTTGCGGGATCTCATCCGCGAAGGAGCGGTTTCGATCCATGCGAAGATCAAGCACAAGCGGTCCGGCGAAGAACAGGTTGTCTGCGAAGCCTTGTTGAACGAGCTGTTGAAAACGGGGCCCGCGGTCCGGGAGTTTTCCACGGATTCGGCCGACCCGCTGGCCGAGGCCGCGAGGAAGATCGAACAGCTCGAGCAGGAACTCCGCAGCGCGTCGGAAGTGGAGGCCAAGCTCCGCGACGAGATCAAGAATCTGGCCGCCCGCCAGAAGATCATTGTGCCGCCCGCCGCGGCGTCCCAGGCCCAGCTTCAGGATTTGCGCAAAGAAGCGGAGAAGTGGCGAAAGTTGTACGAAGAGGCGCGGGCCACGGCGGCCGCCGATCCGCGCGCGCCGGTCGCGCCCGATGCCGAGAAGTGGAAGAAGATGCTGACAAGGGCGGCGGCTGAAATCGAGCAGTTGAAGAAACAGCAGAGCCTCGTTCAGCCCACGGACGGAGAGATGATTCCCCGCGCCCGGCTTGAGGAGGCGGAGCGCAGGCTGGCCCAGACCGAGGGGAACTATCGGAAGCTGCTGAAGCAACTGAATCGGAGCCTCGGCGTCCGCGGCGGCAGCCGGCCGCCGCCCTTGGCGGACAATCTCAAGCGCCGCGACGTCAGTTAGCCGTTGCCGCGACGATCTCCGGCCGTTGCTTCGATCTGTCGAACACGACTGGCGGCTTATTGCAACCCGCGGATTTCCAGGTCCCCTTCGTCCAGGCCGAAGAAGTGACCGATTTCGTGGAGAAGGGTGGTATGGACTTCGTCGAGGAAGATCTCCTCATCGCCTTCCGCCATGTCCCACAGGTTGTTGATGAAGAGAAGAATCTGCGGCGGCAGGGGGTCGCCGCCGGAGGCCTCGTCGGGATACGGATCGCCGACGAACAAGCCGAGCGTATCCGGCGCGATGCCGTCGTCCATGATTTCCCGTGTCGGTTCCGGTAAGCACGTGACCGGAATCCCCTCGAGCCGCTCGCGGACCGGCTTCGGCAGGGCCGCGATCGCGGCTTCGGCCTCCTTCTCGGCGATCTTCACAAGGTGTTGCCAGGACTTGCCCATGCCCACAGCATAGCTTCGTCGCGCGATCCTCTCCAATATTTTTCCTGACGCCCGGCTTCAAACAGTCTAAACTTCGGCCATTCTTCCGAGAGGCATATGCCGTTGAAAACAGGTTTTGACAACGACCGGTACCTGAGCGAGCAGACGGCCGCGATTCTCGAACGCGTCCGGCGCTTCCAAAAGCTCTACCTCGAATTCGGCGGGAAACTCCTTTTCGATTACCACGCGTCGCGTGTTCTGCCGGGCTATGACCCGAACGTGAAGATGAGGCTGTTGCAACAGCTCAAGGACAAGGCGGACGTGGTGCTCTGCATTTATGCCGGCGATATCGAGCGCAAGAAGGTCCGGGCGGATTTCGGGATTACGTACGACACCGATGCGCTGAAGCTGATCGACGATCTGGGCGAGTGGGGCATTAACGTGGTCGGCGTGGTGATCACGCGTTACGGCGATCAGCCCGCCGCGCACCAGTTCCGGAACCTGCTCGAACGGCGCAATATCCGGGTGTACATCCATCGCGCGACCCGCGGGTATCCGATTGATGTGGATCTGATCGTCAGCGACAAGGGCTACGGCGCCAATCCGTACATCGAAACGGAGAAGTCGCTGGTCGTGGTCACGGGGCCGGGCCCCTGCAGCGGCAAACTGGCGACGTGTCTCGGCCAGCTCTATCACGAGCACCGGCGCGGCAACCCGGCCGGGTACTCCAAGTTCGAGACCTTCCCGATCTGGAACCTTCCCCTGAAGCATCCGGTGAACATCGCCTACGAAGCCGCGACCGCCGACCTCCGCGATTTCAACCAGATCGACCCCTTCCATCTCGAGGCGTATGGGGAGACGACCATCAATTACAATCGCGACGTGGATGCGTTTCCCGTGGTGCGCCGGATTCTCGACCGCGTTACGGGCGGCGCCTCGCCGTACAAGTCGCCGACGGACATGGGCGTCAACCGCGCGGCGTTCGGAATCACCGACGACGAGGTTGTGCGCGAGGCGGCGCGCCAGGAGGTCGTCCGCCGCCGCTTCCGCTACGCATGCGAGTACGCGATGGGGTTTGCCGATCGGGAAACCGTTCAGCGGACGGAACTGCTCATGGAAGAGCTGGGGGTCAAGCCCGAGGACCGCAAGGTCGTGGCCCCGGCGCGTCAGGCGGCCCTGGACGCGCAGGAGAAGGGCAAGGGCAACGAAGGCATTTTCTGCGGCGCCGCGATCGAGCTGAAAGACGGTTCGATCACGGTGGGGAAGAATTCGCCGCTGATGCACGCCGCGTCCAGCGTGGTCCTCAACGCCATCAAGAAGCTGGCGGAGCTTCCGGACAAGATCCACCTGCTGTCGCCGAGCATCGTGGCCTCCATCGGGATGCTGAAAAGGGATATCCTCCGGCGCAAGGCCGAAAGCCTGAGCCTGGAGGAAACGTTGATCGCCCTCAGCATCAGCTCCACCACGAACCCCATGGCCCAACTGGCGATGGAGAAGTTGAAGGAGTTGGCGGGCTGCGAGATGCACATGACGCATATTCCCACGCCGGGCGACGAAGCCGGTCTTCGGCGGCTGGGCGTGAACTTGACCAGCGATCCGAATTTCCCGAGCAAGAATCTTTCCCAGTTCTAGAGATGGGTGCTGACGGGCGGGAAAAACTCCGGCATACTGGGCGACGGCAGGCGCATGCATGAGCAAAATCTATGATGATTTGAAACGCGGCGGCGACCAGCACAACGGCGACAAACTCGACCTGTTTGCCTACGCCGCCCGGAAGGTCCGGCCCGAGCCTCCGCCCGCGCCGGCCCCGCCTCCGCCGCCAGAAGAACCCGGGCCGGCGGTGTCCGCCGTGTCCGAGGCGCCGCCCGAACTCGCGAAGCGGGAGCCGGGTCCGCCGCAGGTTGAAGCCTCGGAGACTCCGCCGAAAATCGAGCCCGCGAAACCTGTCGAATCCGTTTACCGGAGCCTTTCTCCTCTGACCAGCGTGCGTCCTTCTCCGCATGAGAAGGGTCGCCGTCCGTTCACGATCGCGGCGCCGACTGTGTTCGGACTCCTGATTCTCGTGTTTCTCGTCGTCGGTATTGTGAGAGGTCTCTCCCGCGCCCGCCCGGCCGATGTCGCCGAAAGCGCGGGGCCGTCTGTGGATGCGGCGGTTCCGGAACCTGAGAAAGCGGCGCCCGCGCCGCGGGAGGTTCGGCCGGCGCCGGTGGCGGCGGCGAAACCGGCGAAGCCTATGGAACTGGGTGGAAAGGGCATGGTCGTCACCGCGGAAAACAACGAGCGGCTGATCGTTTTTGAAGAGGGCGTTTTTGCGAGCGGTTTCAAGCTGAGCCGCGAGGGCGAAATCTTGTTGTCGAACGTCGGCCGCCAGTTGGCGCAGCAGGCGAACAAGGTTCAGGTCACCGTGATCGGGTGCGCCGACAATCGGCCCGTGAGCGGCAAAGCCAAATACAAGTCCAACGAGGCGCTGGGTCTGATGCGCGCCGCGGAAGCCGAGCGCGTTCTGCGCGCGGCGTCGGGGTTACCCGCCGATACGTTCAAGACCGTCAGCTACGGGGCGAAGAGGTCGCCTTTCCCGAATGACACCGCCGCGAACCGCGCGCGGAACCGAACGGTTGTTCTTCGCATTCTCTTCCTGTGAATCGATTCCCCAAGCTCAACGGATACCCTGCCGCAAGCGGGCAAACGCCGATGCGTTCGCGCAGGCATGTCCGACGGCTGCGGGTGTTGCTGTTCCTTCTGCTTTGCGCCGTGGACAGCTCGTTTGCCGCCGAGGCGCCGGAGGCCGCCGGCCCGTTTCCCGTCGGCGAGAACCTGACCTACCGCATCTATTGGGGCGTCATCCCGGTCGGCAAAACGATCATCACCACCGACTGGGTTGAAGAAGGCGGCCGCAGGTTGATCCGCATCCGGCTCCGCACACGAACCAACAAATGGATGGACCGCATTCACAAAATTGACGACGACGTGATCAGCGTGGTCGAGCCCGGTACGTTGCTGCCGGTCCGTTCGGTGGAGTGGGTGCATGACAAGGATCGGAACGCGGAGGAGATGACCCGGTTCGATCACGCGAACCGCGCGGCCTATTGGCAGTCCACGCTGGACGGCCGGACATCCAACTACGTCATCGAGGCGGACACGCGGGAGATCGTTTCATTCCTTTACTTCATGAGGACGAAGGAACTGAACCCGGGCGAAGAGGCCCTGGTGACGGTTGCCGCGTTTCAGACCCTGCACTCGATGCGCCTTCACGCCGAGTCGGTCGAGGATGTCGATCTGGCGAAATACGGCGACATTCCCTGCCTCGTCGTGCGGCCGGAGGCCGTGAACGCCGGCCTGTTCGCCCGCAAGGCGCCGCAGCGCGCGTGGGTCTCGCGCGATGAGCGCAGGCTGGTCGCCCGGATGGATGCCAAGGTCGTCGTCGGGACGGTGCGCATCGTGCTGTGCGACGTCGAGGGGCCGGGGGACGATTTCTGGGTCACGAAGCGGTAACGGCTTACTTCTCGGCCGTGAGCACGTCGGTCGGCTTCTGCTGGAGGATCGTGAAGTCGGACAGGATGTTCAGGGCCTCGTTGAGAATGATGTCCTGGTTTTTCGCGTCCTTCTCCTCGCCCTTCGCGTCGGTTTTCTGGAGAAGCTTCTGAAGTTCTTTCTCGCTCCGCGCCAACTGCAGGCGTTCGTCGAGGTTCAGGGAAATCTCGCGGGACTTCTGGCGTTCGCCCAGCTTTTCCACGAGGCTGCGGTATGCCGTGAATTGCGGGTTGGTTTCCTGGCGCTCCCGGGACTGCTGTTTCAGCACCGGCAGGATGGAGTCGAGATGGGCCATACGCCGGTACAGAGCGGGGAAGACGGTGGACCACTCCAGCGCATTCGGCAGGTACTCCTCGCCGATTTCCATGGAGTCCAGAAGGGAGGGCATGACGATATCCGGAATCACGCCCTTCACCTGCGTGGAGCCGCCGGCAATCCGGTAGAAGCTGGCCGTGGTCACCTTCAGGGTTCCCAGGGATGGGTCGCCGTTTTTCAAGTTGGCCATGCTTTGGACCGTCCCCTTGCCGTGGGTCTTGGTGTCGCCCACGACGATCGCGCGGCCGTAGTCCTGGAGGGCGCCGGCCAGGATTTCGGAGGCCGACGCGGTCTCGCGGTTGACCAGAACAACGAGCGGCCCGTCGTACGCGATGTCCGGATCGTCGTCGCTCAGGACTTCCGTATCGAGGCCGTTGCTCACCTGTACGACCGGACCGCTTTTGATAAACAGGCCGGTCATCTCGACGGCCTCGGCCAGCAAGCCGCCCCCGTTGTTGCGAAGATCGAGCACGATGCCGCTGATGCGGTTGGTTTGCAGGTCGGCGAGGATGGTTTCCACATCCCGTGACGAACTTCTCAAACGGTTCTTGTTCAGCCGCCGGCCGCTGATGTCGGCGTAAAACTCCGGCAGCCGGATCACGCCGAACTTTCTCACGATCCCGTCGCTGCCCTGGAGTTCCTGCACGTCCCCTTTTGCCGCCTGCTCCTCCAGCTTGACCTCGTCGCGCACCAGGTCGATCTGCTTGGTGATCGCACCCGCGGGATCGGAGGCGGGAATGACCGTGAGCACCACCTTCGTGTTTTTCTCGCCTCGGATGATGCGGACCGCCTTGCTGAGCGGCCAGTGCAGGATGCTGACGGGTGCGGCGTCGCCCTGTGCGACGGCGACGATCTTGTCGCCCGGCTTCAGGCGGCCGTCGCGTTCCGCGGGGCCGCCGGGAATCAGGCGCTCGATCTTCGCCGCGCCATCCTCGGAACTCAGCATCGCGCCGATGCCGACGAGCGAGAGCTTCATGCTGATGTCGAAATCCTCGGCATTGTTGGGCGACAGGTAATCCGAGTGCGGATCGTAGGAACGGGTGAACGCGGTCAGGTACCGCTCCAGCACCCAGGCGGGCTCATAGTCGTTCAGGACGGTCAGGTATTGTTTGAATCCCTTCCGCACCGCGGCTTCCGGCGACAACAGGGCGTCGCCGACGCTCTCCTCCTCGATCACGCTCTCCGCGGCGGCGTTCGTGCTGGCCGCCTTGTCCTCCTCGGCCAGCGTGTTGGCGACCAGCTTGGCGGCATACTGGTTCTTGATCTTCTTGCGCCAGAGTTCGTTCCATTCGTCTTCATCCGCCGGCCACGGGGCGTCTTTGCGCTTCCACCGGTACGTTTCCTTCGCGGTCATGTCGAAGCCGTGGGTCAGGAGATGGTCCACGTATTCCACGCGGTTGCTGAGCCGCTCAAGGAGCACGTTATACACCTTGTACGCGAAGTCCACGTTCCCGGAGCGGAGCCGGTCGTCCAGGTGGGTGCCTTCCGCCTGGAAGGCTTCAATGTCCGAAGCGAGGAAGAGCGAGTGATCGTAGTCCAACGAGTCCAGGAACGCGCGGAGCGCGTTCGTCGCGATCCGGTCGTCGCACGGCTGATGATGGATATGGGTGCGCGGCAGCGTCCCTGCCAAAATCTTCGCGGCGTCGGATGTCTTCGGGGCCGGCTCGGAAAGCGCCCACAAAGGCCCGGCCACTGCGGCCAGGCCGAGAACCGCCAGGGCCGGCAGGAAGCGTCTGCTGAATGATCTCATCGAATTCAATGTATGCCCAAAGGTCGAAATCGTTAATCAGAGGCAAGATGTAAGCATCTTGCGCGCCTGTGTAAAAGACATCCTTGAAGGAAAAATGTTCACGAAAGCCTTGTGTCCGGGCTTGGATTTGCCGGAAAAGACGCTATTCTGTGGATCAAACCCGTATGGCCGTGAAAACAACGACTTTCTATGTGACTTCGGCGATGGCCGGCGTGGGGATCCTCTTTGCCCTTCTCCTGGGCGACCTGTTCGGATCGTCTTCCGGCCGGTCGAATGCGCCTTCATCCGCGCGGGCGGAACCGGGCAAGGCCTCGTCCCGGTTTGCGGTTGAATCGTTCCGCGGGGACGGGGGGCGGGATGGGAAGACGCGGTCCGGGACCGGCGATTCCGCGGTTGACCTTGCCGCCAGGGCTTCGCAGTTGAACGAGGAGAACGTGCGGCTTCGCGCGCAGAATCACGAGCTTCAAGGCCGGCTGGTCGCCGTACTCAACTGGATTCTCGAGAACTTCAGGGGCAAGTATCCGCTTTCGGAAATCCACATGGCCAAGCTGCAAATTCCGCCGATAACCGAGGATTTCACCCTCCATCCGGATGCGCTCGATTTTCTGAAGATCACCCCGGACGAGGAACGGAAAGTGAACGATGCGTTCGCCTACGCGCGCCGGACCCTTGAGGAAATCGAAGCCGCGATCATCACCGTGACCAATCCGCGGCCGGACAAGGTCATCCTCCACATCCCGCCGTTTCCCGAGGACGGCAAGGTTCTTCAGGAGGACCTGTACGCGGCCCTGGACGCGACCCTGGGCGAGGATCGGTTTGACCGTTTCCTGCAGGTCTCGGAAACGGGGCTCCAGCAGAGTTTCTACCGGTTCGGCGAGGCGTCCCGCACCATGGTGTTCGAACTGGCCTACGACGCACATTCGGCCACGCCCCAGTTGAAGATCAAGGACGGGTGGGTGATCGATCTGGGTCCGAACAGCCGGCGGGTCACGGCGGTGGAGTCGTTCGTCACGAACCTGCCCGGAAAGTACAACGCGTATCTGGCGTGGCTCCCGGATTACGTGGGCGCGTATGCCGCCCCGAAGCAGCCGTAACGAAGCGCTCCGTCCGCGGGTCGGGGTTTACGAGGCGGGTTTCTTCAGGGTCCCGAGTTTTTTCATTTCCTTGGCGAGACATTTTTCGCAAAGGCTGTGGCTGACCCAGGTCATGTTGCCGGGCTTGACGTCCATCCACTTTCCGCAATACGCGCACTTCACGTACATCAGTTCCGCGGAATGGTCCTTCGACTGTTTCTGTTCGCTCACGTTACCCGTGTCCCCAGAAACTTCCTTTATATCATATCCGCTCAGAATAACACCAGAAAACGCTTTAGATGGTCCGCATCCCGGGTATAGTCGCTTTCATGCGGCGGATCATCGACATCCATACACATGTGTTTCCGGAGCGCATCGCCGAGCGCGCCCTCCGGCAGTTGATGGGCCGGTCGGGCGAGACCGCCCGTATTGACGGCACCGCCGCGGGGCTCGAGAAATCCATGGTGGAGAACGGCATCGCCGTCAGCGTGACCCAGCCGGTTTCCACCAAGCCGTCGCAGACGCCTGCCGTGAACGGGTTCGCCATCGAGCTGAACAAACGGCCGTCCCTGATCAACTTCGGCACCCTGCACCCCGACTGCGTCGAAAATCCGTCGGAAATCCGGCGGATTGTGAACGCCGGCGTCAAGGGCGTGAAATTCCATCCGGACTACCAGGAGTTCTTCGTGGACGAGGAGCGCATGTTCCCGCTGTACCGGCAGGTGGCCGACGCGGGACTGATCGCTTTCTTTCACGCGGGAGTGGATATCGGTCTTCCGCCGCCCGTTCATTGCACGCCCGATCGCCTGGCGAAGGTTCTGGACCGTGTTCCGGACCTGAAAGCGGTCGCGGCGCATTTTGGCGGCTTCAAGATGTGGGACGAGGTGGATCGGTTCCTGGTCGGACGGAATCTCTGGCTGGACACGTCGTTCACGCTCGCGTGGCTCCCGGCGGCGCGGTTCGTGGAGATGGCGCGCCGGCACGGCATCGAGAAAATCCTGTTCGGCACCGACTCCCCGTGGGCGGACCAGGGCGAGGAAATCCAACTCCACGAGAACAGCGGCCTGACCGAAGAGGAACTGGCGGCTGTGTTTTATGACAACGCCGCGAGCCTGCTGAGGCTGTGAGTTCCCCGTTTCACGTTGCCGGTTCCCGGCGGGCGCACGCCGTCCGAACCTGGAACCTGGCCCCTGCCGTGTGGAACGTCAGCCGTCCTTCAACACCGCGCCCGTGCTCGCACTGGTCGCCATCTTCGCGTAGCGCGCGAGCCAGCCGGTCTTGAAGCGCGGTTCGGGCGGACGCCACGCCTGCCGCCGCCGCGCCAACTCCTCGTCCGGGACTTTGGCCTCGACCTTCCGCTCCAGGATGTCGATGGAAATGATGTCGCCGTCCTTCAGGAGGCCGATCGTGCCGCCCTCGGCCGCCTCGGGCGAGACGTGGCCGATGCACGCGCCGCGCGTGCCGCCGCTGAACCGGCCGTCGGTGACCAGCGCGACCTTGTCGCCCAGGCCGCGGCCCATGATGTAGCTCGTCGGCGCGAGCATTTCCTGCATGCCGGGCCCGCCCTTCGGACCCTCATAGCGGATGACCACGACATGGCCGGGTTGAACCTTGCCCGCGAGGATGCCCTCGCACGCGTCTTCCTGGGATTCGAAGATTACCGCTGGCCCTTCGTGCTTGAACATCTTCGGATCGACGCCCGCTGTCTTGATCACCGCGCCGTCCTGCGCAAGGTTGCCGCGCAGAATGAACAGGCCGCCTTCCGCGGTGTACGGCTTGTCGAGCGGATGAATGCAGTCCAGGTCCTTGATCCGCGCCTTCGCGATGTTCTTGCCCAGGGTCTTGCCGGTCACGGTTTTGCAATGCAGGTTCAGCAGGCCGGGGATCTGGCTGATCTCCTTGAGGATCGCGCTGATGCCGCCGGCGTTGTCCACGTCCTCCATGTGGTACGCCGAGGACGGCGACACCTTGCAGATGTTCGGCGTCTTCTTCGACAGCTCGTTGATGCGGTCGAGGTCGTACGGCACGCCCGCGTTGTGCGCGATGGCCAGCGTATGGAGCACGGTGTTCGTGCTGCCGCCCATGGCCATGTCGAGGACGAACGCGTTGTCGATCGACTCGCGCGTGACGATGTCGCGGGGCTTCAGGTCCTCTTTCACCATCTCCACGATCCGCCGGCCGGCCTTGCGCCAGAGTTTCTTGCGTTCGGGATTGTCGGCAAGGATCGTGCCGTTGCCGGGCAGGCCGAGGCCGATGGCCTCCGTCAGGCAGTTCATCGAATTTGCGGTGAACATGCCGGAGCACGAGCCCGCGCCGGGGCAGGCACGGCAGGAAATCTCCTCGAGCTGCTGCTCGTTGATTGTTCCGGCTTTCAGCGCGCCGACGCCTTCGAACACGCTGATCAGGTCCACGGCGCGGCCGTCGGGCATTCGGCCCGCGCGCATCGGGCCGCCGCTGACGAAAATCGTCGGAATGTTGCAGCGCAGGGCGCCCATGATCATGCCGGGGATGATCTTGTCGCAGTTCGGGATGCAGACCATGCCGTCGAACAGGTGGGCGGTCAGCATCGTCTCGACGCAGTCCGCAATCAGCTCGCGGCTGGGGAGGGAGAACTTCATGCCGGAGTGGCCCATGGCGATGCCGTCGCAGATGCCGATGGTGTCGAACTCGATAGGTGTGCCGCCGGCCTTGATGACGGCCTTCTTGACGATGTCGGCGACCTTGCGGAGGTGGACGTGGCCGGGGATGATGTCCGTGTAGGAATTGCAGATGGCGATGAGCGGCTTGCCGATCGCCTCGGCGCTGAGCCCGGTGGCGCGAAGAAGGGCGCGATGCGGCGCGCGTTCAAAGCCCTGCTTGATCCTGTCGCTTCTCATGATCGAATCCTCCGAAAGTTCCAAGGGTTGGAAAACTACTCACAAAAATTTCCAAGGATTGGAAACTTTTTCTGCGGCTTTGTTTAGTGGAACGACTGCCTTTTCCGCCGTTTCGGACGGGCCCGGAGGGCCGGCGCGGCCGAGGTTGCCCTGGGGAAACTCACGTCGCCGCGTTGCCGAGGATCATCTTGAAGCTGCGGATCGCGGTGAACGTCTCCATGATGTTGTCCACCTGAATCGGCTTGATGAGGTAATGCTGGACTTCGCGCGCGCGGCCGAACTCGATGTCGCGTTCGTAGTCCGACGTGCTGATGATCACGACCGGAATCGTCTTCATGTGCGGGTCCTTGTGCAGCTTGTCCAGCACGTCGCGCCCGTCGATGCCGGGCAGGTTGAGGTCGAGGAGGATCAGTCCGGGACGCGGATGCTTCGTGCGGTCGGCGAACTTGCCGTGGTTGTAAACATAGTCCAGGGCTTCCTGGCCGTTCCGGACGACGTCCATCTTGTTCCAGATGTTGGCCCGTTCAAAAGCGCGCTGGGCCAGCATGATGTCGGCTTCGTCATCCTCGACCAGAAGGATTCGGATGGGTTCAACGTGTATGCGGCTCATGGATATCCCCCTTCTTCGTGTCCGACGCTCTATTCGCGGTTTCTTCCTGTAGTTGCCGTGTCGACTTGGGCAACGTCAGCCAGAACGTGCTGCCGTTGCCCGGCTCCGAGGCCACCCCGATTTCTCCGCCGTGCCGGGTGACGATCCGGCGGCAGATGGCGAGTCCGATCCCTGTGCCTTCGAACTCCTGCTGGCTGCGGAGCCGCCTGAACGGCGCGAAGATCATCTGCCGTTCCGACTCGCGCATGCCGATCCCGTTATCTTTAACAGAAATTTTCCACTCGTCACGGCTTTCCTCGGCGCGGACCTCAACTTTCGGATGCTCCGATGTATTGAACTTCAGGCCGTTGCCCACGAGGTTCTGGAAGAGCTGGATCATCTGGGTTTCATCGGCAAAAACGGTCGGCAGAGGGCCGACGATCACCTGCGCGCGCCGGTCGTCGATTCGGGGGGAGAGGTTGTCCTGCACGACGATCAGCACCTGGTTGAGGTCCACGGCGCCGAACGGTTTCTCCAGCGTGCCCGCCCGCGAGAAGGCGAGCACGTCCCGGATCAGCCGGCGCATCCGGTTCGCGGCGTCCACCATGATATCGAGGTACGTCTTGGCCTGCTTGTCGAGCTTGTCGCCGAAGTCCTCGACCAGAACCTGCGCGAAGCTCTCGATCTTGCGGAGGGGTTCCTGCAGGTCGTGCGAGGCGACCCGTGCGTACTCCTCGAGCGCGGCGTTGCTTTCCTTCAGCGCGGCCTGGGCCATCCGGGCGTCCTGCATCAGGCTGAGCGCCGCGCGCCGCGCGGCTTCGCGATTGAGGATTTCCAGCCGGAGCTTCTCGTTCGCGTCGGAAAGCTGCCGGATGAGTTCCTCCCGTTCCTGCTGGATGCGCCGCCGCTCGGTGACATCGCGGAAGACCATGACCGCGCCCATGATCCACCCGTCGGTGTCGAGAATCGGCGCGGCGTTGTAGGCGATGGGCCGCTCCCTGCCGTCGCGTCCGACGAGGAGCACGTGGGCGTCCTCGCGGATCCCCTTGCCGGAGATGAGGACGCGTCTCGACGGGTCCTCCACCGGCTCGCGGGTCCGGGGATCGAGCAAATGGAAGAGTTCTTCCGCGCGCCGGCCGACGGCCTTGGAGAGCGGCCGGCCCACGAACTGGATGGCGATGTCGTTCATCAGCGTCACCACGCCGTCCACGTCCGTGGAGATCACGCCGTCTCCGATGCTGCGGAGGGTCGTGTTGAGCCGTTCGCTGAGGACGTACAGTTCTTCCGCGCTTTCCTGCTCGTTCTTCTGCACAGCTTCGGCGTTTTTGGCCTCGACGAAAAGAAAGGCGGCCAGCGCGCCCAGCGCCGAATACACGAGCAGGAGGATCAGCTTGGTCACCACCGTGAGCGGGGCGCCGGAGGTGAGCATGGGGATGACGATGAAGAGGGCGAGGAGAATGGCCACGCAAAGCACGAGGGCGGCCGGCGCATACCGGCGCAGAGGCACGACCCAGATGGGCTCCACCGGTTTTGTGCCATAGTCTCTCATGATGCGTCCAGGGCGGTTACGGTCTTTCCTTTGCGGCGCTCTCCTCGTTCCAGACGGGCGGGTAGCGCGGCGGCCGGCGCAGTTCCGCCAGCAACCGGTTCACTTCTTCCTTGAGCTCGATGACCCGGCCCTCGCGCCCGACCATCGCGCGGTTGAATCCCTCCAGTTCCTCGTTCGCTCTTTTGGCCTCCTCCACGGCGTTGCGCAACGCGCCCCTCGCGCGGGCGACCTGCAGGGCGTTTCCGAGCACCTCGGCCAGCAGGGCGATGTGTATCATCTGGGCCTCCGAGACGGGCCGGCGCGTGATCCGGTTGTCCACGCTGATGATGCCGAAAATGTCGCCCTTCCCGCCCTGCCGCAGGACGATGAGCGTCGAGTAGAGCCCTTCCTCGCCGGGTTGGGTTTCGGGCGCCCCGAGCGGAAAACCCGTCTTGTAGGACCCGTTTTTGAACAGGTCCGCCACGTCCAGATCCCTGGCAATGTTCCAGGCGAAATGGTGCTCCTGCGTGGTGCCGCCTTTCATGTCGGTTCCGTAGGTTCCGCGGAAGGGAGGGTGGCGCGGGTCGCCTAGGAACAACCCGCATCGGTCGATGTTCATTTGCTTGCGGATGCCTTCCACGACGACACGGCAGATGGCGTCCTCGGTTTCGCAGCCGGCGATCTCTGCGGAGAGGGTGAGCACGGCGTTGCGGAGTTCCTCCTGCTCCTTCCGATCGGTGATGTCCTCCATGACGGCCACGTAGTCGGTCACGGCGCCGTCCGTGCCGGTGATGGGGGAAATCGAGGACAACACCCAGAACAGTTCGCCGTTTTTTCTCCGGCTCTGCGACTCGCCGCGCCACTCGTGTCCGGCGGCAATCGCCTGCGCGAGCGCGCCTTGTTCCTGGTCGTTCTCCCGGTCCGATCTGAGGATCCGCAGGTTCTTCGAGATCACCTCTTCGGCGCTGTAACCGGTCATCTGCGTGAACTGGGGATTGACGTACCCGATGTTGCCCCTCGCGTCGGTGATCATGACCGCGCTGGCGCTTTGCTCCACGGCGTGCGACAGCTTGCGGATCTCCTCGTGAATCTGCCGGAGCCGGACCTGTGTCTGCCAGCGATCAATGAACTGGCTGAGCCGGTCCGAAATGGCGTGCAGCAGTTCCTGCTCTTCCGGCGAGAAGATGCTTCGCTGCAGGGTCGGCGGTTTCTCCCGGAAGCCGACGTCCAACGTGCCGACCGGGGATCCCAATGCGTTCAGGGCAAAAGACTTGCGCCACTGCGTTTCCTGGAAGTTGTCGGAGAGATATTCCTGGTTTTGCACGCGGATGCGGGCGCAGCAGATGGTGTCGTGCCGGCAAGCGCGCGGGACGAGGTTGACCACGCCCTGGAAAACAGGCTCGATCAAATCGCCTGCGGTCGCGAGCAGTTTCTCGATGCCGTAGAGACAGCTGAGTTCCTTGACGCGCTGTTTCAGCTCATGAAGCCACCGGTTACGGTCTTCGCTGGATCGCCGCAGGGATTCCATTTCCTGGTGGCGGGCGAGGACGCCGTCAATGGCCATGGGAAGCGCGTCGAGGAACTTGGCGTCCGGATCCTTCAGGAGGTAATCCATGGCGCCCAGCTTGAACGCCTCGGCCGCCACCTCGTCCCGGCCCAGCGCGGAGATCATCAGGATGGGGGGCAGGGGGCCGCGCCGCTTCAATTCGCGGATCACCTCGGTTCCCGAAAGCCTCGGCATCTTGTGGTCGATGATGAGCAGGTCGTAGTAGCCGTCGCGAAGCATTTCGAGGCCCTGGGTCCCGTCCTCGGCGACCGCCACGGAGAAACCCAGCCCCTGGAGGTGAGCCTGGATGAGCTGACCCACGGCGGCTTCGTCCTCCATCAGGAGGATGTGCGTGAGTTTCGTTCTTTTCTGTACGTTTTTCACACGAGGCCCGGTACCTCTTCGCTTGGAGAAATTCCGCTACGGCCGGAGACGGACGAATCGCACCTGATTCGTGATGTCCCGGTTGACGCCGCGGTACCCCGAAAACGGGTTGCGCGAATCGACGATCGGTTCCGCCGTCGTTTCGTGGATGACGACGCGCCCGTCCTTGGTCAGCAGGCGGAACCGCTCGCGGAACATACGCGCTCCGGTTCCGAATTTCTGCTGACCCAGGGCCGCGATCCGTTCCTTTTCGGCGGCGGCAAACAGGTCCGTGTAATATTTGCCGACGATCTCCTCCGCCGGGTATCCGAGCATCTGCTCCACGATGGCGTTCGAGTAGGTAAACCGATCCGAGGCGTCGGTTTCCCAAATCCAGTCGCCGGAACAGGCGGCGATGTGCTCGAAACGTTTGACGCTGACATACAGGGCCGATTCGGCGCGCCGACGCTCGAGGACGGCCCGCCACGGCGCGGGGTTCAGCGCGAGAACGTAGATCGTGACCATCACCATGAGAACCATCAGCGCGCCCAGGGTGATCATCCAGCCCATGTACTGACGGCTCACGTCGCGGAAGGAGATGTCCCCGAACTGCTCGTAAGGCGGTTTCCGCAATTCCTGCAGGCACTGGTGGACCGCGAGATCGGAGCGGGGGAAGGACCAGCCGGCGACTTCGGGGTGTTTGCCGGGGCCGTCCGTTCGGGGCGGCATCGCCCGCAACGCGGCCGCCACTTTTTCCACGAGGTCCGGCGCCGCGCGGGGACAGGCGGCGAACGAGACGTTCGGATACAGGCGCGTGCTGACCGCCACGGGAATGCGGGGCGGGAAGTTCGTGTCGCGGATGTCGCTGAACTCGATCACCCGGAACGTGTCCTGGGCCAGGGCCCGCTCCGCGACCACGCGCTCGATCGTTCCGGCCCTCACGCACCCGGCTTCGCACGTGCCCTCCAGGATCGCGTTTACAACCGCCTCGTCGCTGTCCAGAATGCTTGTTTTCAGATCCTGGTCAGGCTTGAATCCGATCTTCTTGAATTCCCGAAGCGCCGCCAGCCAGCCCGCCAGGGCCTCCGGGTCCGAGATGGCGATGGTCCGGTGTTTCAAATCCTGCGGGTGGACCGGCTGCGTCTTCGGCGGAAGAGTGAACAGGCCCTGGTTCTCCGGCGGGTCGGAGGATTCTGGGTGGTAGAACAGCGTGCCGCCGGAAAAAGCGTACTTCTCGCCTTGAAACCGGTTCTGCAGGGTGGCGATTTCCTGGAAGCCGTGGCGGGTCTTGAACACGGCGAGAAGAACCGGATCGACCACGACGAAATCGAGGGCGTGGCTGCGAACCTGCGCGACGATTTCGTCCCGCGTGAACGTCGCGACCTCAAAGCGGAAGCCGGGAATGGCGTCGGACAGGTACTGGGCGAGCGGAGCGTCCGCCGGCGAGCCGCCGCCCGGGGCGGTGTTCAGGAGAACGCCGATCCGAACCACGGTGGGTTCGTCCGTTACGGTCTGGGCGGAGGCGTCGAGCGGGATCGCGAGCAGGAACAGGATGGCGCACCCCAAAAGCCTCATTCGGACGAAGGGAGTCAAGCGATTCATTGACATCACAAACCTCCAGAACGAATCCATTAACCCTATGACCCAACATCTTGGCACGGGTTGCGGTCTATGTCTGCAAAAAAACCGGGAACACGAAGACCGGCTTCCGGGCGCGAGGAAATCTTTCGCCCTATGTAACGGGGGTGTACTATTCTGTGCAAGACATGTCCGACAAGCTCCAGCCGATATCCATGGACCAACTGGCGGCCTGGGTTTTTGCCGAACTGGACACGCGCGGCTCCATATTCGGCATTCCCCGCCGGCTCTTCTTCGTTCCAAAGCCCTCCGATGAATTTTCCGCCAGCGTGTACGGACAACGCCTGGAAACGCCGTTCGGTGTAGCCGCCGGACCGCATTCCCAAATGGCGCAGAACATCATCGCGGCCTGGCTGTGCGGGGCGCGATTTATCGAACTCAAGACCGTTCAGACCCTGGACGAGATCGAGGTCTCCAAGCCGTGCATCGACATGCAGGACGAAGGCTATCACGTCGAAGGGTCGCAGGAGTTGAAGGTTCGCCAGTCGCTCGACGAGTATGTCCGCGCGTGGGTGTTGATCCACGCCCTGCATCGGAAGCTCGGGTTCCCGGGCGACAGCCCGGGCGTCGTGTTCAATGCGAGCGTCGGGTACACCCTGGAAGGTTTGCTCAAGCCCAACATGCAGGACTATCTCCAACGTGTGAAGGATGCGTCGGAACTCGTCCGCCCGTATACCGACATCGCGGCGAAATATGTCCCGGAACTGGGTCGCACCGCGGTGCCGGACCGCATGACGAACAATGTCACGTTGTCCGTCATGCCCGGATGTCCGCCGGACGAGATCGAGAAGATTGCCGCCTACCTGATCGGCGAATGGGGCTTCCACACCAACGTGAAACTGAATCCGACCCTCCTCGGGCCGGAGCGGCTGCGGCAGATCCTCAACAAGGAACTGGGATACGCGGACGTGGTGGTGCCGGATTCCGCGTTCGGCCGCGATCTCAAGTACGCCGACGCCGTCCTGATGCTGAAATGTCTGGGCGAGGCCGCGAAGGTCAGCCGCGTGGAGTTCGGTGTGAAGCTGTCCAACACGCTGGAGGTCGAGAACCACCGCGAGGTCTTCTCGAAGGAAGAGAAGAGAATGTACATGTCCGGCCGCGCCCTGCACGCAGTCACCGTGCATCTTGCCGCGCGGCTTTCCGACGAATTCAGGGGCGGGCTGACGATGTCTTTCTCCGGCGGCGCGGACGCGTTCAACGTGGCGCATCTGCTGCGCTGCGGAATGAAGACCGTCACCGTCAGCTCCGATCTTTTAAGGACGGGCGGATACCTGCGGCTGCGCCAGTATATCGAGAACACGGCGGCGGCGATGAGCGCCGCGCACGCGGCGGACCTGCCGGACTTCATCTGCAAGGAGGCGCGGAAGATCGAGGCGTTTCCCTTGCGGTTCGAGAGCGCGTTGTTCGACTCGCTCAAGAGCAGCGGGTCCTCCGCGGCGGACAAGGCATCGTGCCGGAATATCGCCCGGTGCCTGGTCCAGTTGCCCCGCACGAGCCGCGTGTATTCGGTGATCCGCGGCTGGGCGGCCGAGCAGGCGCTGACCGAGAGCGCGGATGAGCTCATGCGGTGCGTGACGGAGGCCGGGGCGCGGATCAACCTGGAGCAGTATGCGAAGGCCGTCTGCGTTGAGCGGATGCTGGCGAGGCGGGCCTTCAAACGGCAAAGGACGAAGACCGCGAGGCCCCTCGGGCCGTTCGACTGCATCCAGGCGCCGTGCACGGACGAATGCCCTGTGAATCAAAAAGTCCCGCAGTACATGGGCTTGGTCCGGCAGGGAAAAATCGAGGAGGCGGTCGATTTGATCCGGCTCGACAATCCGTTGCCGTCGATCCTCGGACGCGCGTGCAACCCTCTCTGCGAGGAGGTTTGCGTGCGGACGCATCTCGACGAGCCGCTGGCGATCCGCGAGATCAAGCGGTTCATCATGGACCGCGAGAAGAACCCGCATTCCCGCGCGCGGGCGCGGGTTGCGCGCTCCAAGGCGGCCGTCGTGGGCGGCGGGCCGTGCGGCCTGTCCGTCGCGTACTTCCTCGCGGAGGCGGGCTACAGCGTCACGATTTTCGAGTCGCGCCCGACGGTCGGCGGGATGGTGTCCGGGACCATCCCGGCGTACCGCGCCGCGCAGGCGGTGGTCGACCAGGACCTCCAGGTCATCCGCGAACTCGGCGTGGAAATCCTGTGCAACCGGGAGGCGGGGCGCGATTTCACGCTCGACAGCCTGCGGCGGCAGGGGTTTCAGCATGTGGTCATTGGCGTCGGCGCCCGGAAGGGGAAAACGCCGGGCATCGAGGGCGACGGGGCGGAGGGCGTGCTCGACGCTCTCGATTTTCTGCGCAGCGTGAAGGAAGGCCGTCCCATGCCGCTGGGCGCGCGGGTCGGCGTGATCGGGGGCGGGGACGCGGCGATGGACTGCGCCCGATCCGCGTGGCGGGTGACCAAGGGCGAGGTCAGCATTATCTATCGGCGCACGATCGAACAGATGCCCGCGGCGCGCGAAGCGCTGGACGACGTTCTGGCCGAGGGCATCCGGATCGTGGAACTCGCCAGACCGCTGAAGGTGGTTGCCAAGCGCGGCAGAATGACCGGGCTGGAGTGTCTCCGCGTCGCGCTGGGCGAGAAAGACAGCTCAGGCCGCCGCTGCCCGGTGGATATCCCCGGTTCGGAATTCGTCATTCCCCTCGACACCCTGATTGTCGCGGTCGGCCGGTCGCCGGACCTGGATTTCCTGTCCGATCAAAAACCGGAGCTGACGACCTCGGGTTATCTGAAGATCGATCCGGTCACGATGGAAACATCGATTCCCGGCGTTTACGCCGGCGGCGATGTCGCGCAGAACGGGCCGGAGTCCATCGTCCAGGCGTTGGGCGACGGCCGGCGGATTGCCGCAAGCATACGCCGCAAGGAAGAATCGTTTCACGCGGCCGAGGAGAAGGCGGGTCTTTTTGCGGATGTGGATGCCGTGGAACTGATCCGCCGCAAAGCCCACCGGAAATTCCGCGTGGCGATCCCCCGTGTTCCGGCGTCGGGACGGAACTCGTTCGACGAGGTGATCGTGACCCTGTCGGAGCCGGCGGCGCGCGAGGAGGCCGGCCGCTGTCTCGACTGCCGCCTCATGTGCAGCATCTGCTCGAGCGTGTGTCCGAACCTCGCCGTCATGACGTACCGGATGGACCCGTTCGAGATGAAGCTTCCGGAGTTGAAACCGATCGCGGGGCGAATCGAGTGGGGCGGGGGGAACTCGTTCCGGGTGGAGCAGCCCTTCCAGATCGCGATCCTGAACGATTTCTGCAACGAATGCGGCAATTGCGCCGCGTTCTGTCCGACCGCGGGCAATCCCTGCAAGGACAAGCCGCGGCTGTACTTGAAGCGCGCCGAGTTCGAGGCGGAAGCCGACAACGCGTTCATCGTGTACTACGGCAACGGCATCTGGAGCCTGTGCGGGCGGTTCGACGGGGCGACCCACGAGGTCGTGCTGGGAGGTGAAACCGTCTACTCATCGCCGAAGTTCAAGGCGTACCTCGACCCGGCGTCCCTCGCGGTCAAGGGCGTGGTGCCGGTGGGGACGCTTGCGGACGGAGAACCCCTGACGCTCGAGCCCTGCGCCAGGATGCTGGCGTTGTTGAGCGGGATACGCAAATCGCTCACGCACCTGCCGACGGCCTGAACACCGCCCGGTTTCTCTGCGGCCAAACGTTTTCGGGATGACCGTTTCCCGGCCGTCTATCACGTCGGAAACGGCCGGTCAACGAAGTGACGGGGTCTTGATTGTCAGCGGGATGGAGAAGTCGGCGGTCCGGCTGTCCGCTTCATCCGTGATCTTGATGCGGAGGATGTAGCTCCCGGGCCCGATCGTCTTCGGAAGATTCAGATATTGGGCGATGAAGAAGTCGCGCCGCCGGCTGGTCGTGATGTCGGTGACCGAGACCTCCCGCTCCTTCCAGATTTCCTGGCCCGCGTCCGCGACGCTTTCGATGGAAAGCTCCTGCTTCAACTGGATGACAAACCGCCCGTTCTCCTCGCTGCGGGCCTTGAAATGGATCGGCTCGGAATACACGAGGATCTGAGGCGCTGCGCCCGGTGTGAATTCGTTGTTGCGGAATGTCTCGTACCGGCCGAACCCGTGAACGCGCTGACAAAGAACGGCCTTGGCGATTTCAAGTTCCGGCCCGTCCTCGGAACCCGCCGCCAGTTTCTCCTTCTCAGCGGCAAGAAGTTCGACGTCCGCCAACACATTGCCGTTCTTCCCCAGGTTGTCGCCCAGCCGGCGGAACAGGTCCTGGTATGTTGAGACAAGCGCCTTGGCATCGGGGTGCTGCCCTTTCAGGTCGTCATCGGTCAGCCCGTGCCTGGAATCCAACAAGGCGAGGCCGGCCTTTCCGATGAGCGGTTTCAGCCCCCCCTCGCCGGTGCTGATTTCGGCGGTCAGTTTTCGGTCGAGTTCGGCCAGCAGATCGCCGCCGGCGGGCGGTACGGGCGCAACGTCCACCTCCGCGTCCGACGGTGTGGCTACGCTCACACGCGGCTTCATCGAAACCGTGGGCGTTTCCACGGGCGGGGTGGGCGCCTGAACCGCCTCCTCTGTGTCGGTCGCCTTTTTCAGCGAGTCGCCGAGAAAGGAAAACGCGAGCGCGCCGAGCGCGACGCCGGCGATGAGCCACGCCGCAGGGGCGAGGAGGGATCGCTTCTTCGGCGATTCAGGCGCGAGCGCCTCCCCGGCATGGGTCTGCATCGCGACCAGTTGGTCCAGCAGCTTGGGCGGCGGAGCCGCCGGCGCGGGGCTTTGTTCAGGCGTCGTTTGATTGTCGTCCACTCGCCGCTCCCGTTTTCCGTGTTATTGCGCAGGCGACTCGGGCTGAGTCGGAGGCGTTTCCGTTTCTGTTTCCGGGGGCGGAGTTTGGGTCGGAGCCGGAGTTGGAGTTGGTGCCGGAGCCGCGTGTTTGGGTTTGCGCGACTTGCGGGGCTGCGCCGGCACGCGGGCCGGACGTTCGACCGGTTCCGTCCGGGCCGCAACACTGCCGCCCGTCACCGCGCTCTGGATTTGTTCAAGGCGCGAGGACAGGGACTGTTCGCGCTGACGCAGACGCGCGATTTCCTCGGCGTCCAGCTTCTGCTGCTGGGCCATGGTGCGCTCCTTCGCGCGGATCGTGTTGATGGCTTCCCGATAGGCCTTCTTGAACTGACGCAGTTCCTGGTCGCGCTGGCGGCGTTGTTCGCGTTCGGCGTCGTAGAATTTCCTCTGCTGTTCGAGCCGCGCGGACAGCGCCTGGTTTTCGTGCTGGAGCTGGTTGATCTGCTGTTCGAGGTCTCCGCCCTTGAGCAGGAAGCTCTCCTGCTCGTCCTGGAAGAGATTCTTCTGCTGTTCGAGCTCCGCCACCGCTTGGGCCATCTGGGCTTCCATCCCCTCGTGATCCCGCCGCAGTTGTTCCAGTTGCTGTTGCAGGTCCTCCTCGCGCAGGCCGGCCTGGCGGGCCTTGCTCTCCGCGAGCTGTTCCTGGCGTTCGACATTGCGCTGGGCCTCGGCGATCTGCTTGTTCAGCTGCTTGATCTCGGCCTGGAAGCTCTCGACCTGCTGGCCCGCCGACTGCATTTCGCGCTTCGCGTTCTCCTCGGCCGCGCTGGCGGTCTGCTCGGCATCGGCCACCTTCTGCTGGAGGGTCTGGATATTCTCCGCGGCGTCGCGGATCTGGTTCTCCAGTTCGATGATCTGGCCTTCGGCGTGCTGACGCCGCGCGAGCTCTTCGCCGTACGACTTGCGGGTCACCGCGAGTTCGGCGTCGCGCCGCTGCGCGCGCTGCCATTCGTCGTCCAGGAGTTGCTTGAACTGATCGAGACTCTCGTTGAGCTTGGTGTACTTGATCTGTTCGTCGCCCAGCACCTTCTTGTGCTGTTCGACCTGCAACGTGTGCGACTCGACTTCCTGCCGCAGTCCGGCAATGGTCATCTCGGACTCGCGTACGCGCTGTTTCAAGGTGTTGATCTGCTCGGCAAGGCCGTCCTTTTCCTGCTGGGCCTTCTCCGCCTGTTCATTCCACGCGGCCTGGCGCTGGTTCAAATCCCATTCCAACTGGTCGGCCTTTTCCGCGGCGTCGTGGGACTGCCGGCTCAGGGATTCTACGGTCGCGGAAAGCTCTTGTTCGCGGGCCGAAGCTTCTTCCTGCAGTTTCGCGAGGGCGGTCTGAACGGAGGCCAGTTCGGCTTCCTTCCCGCTGATGATATCCTGGACGTCCTGCTCCGCCTTCAGTTTTTCGTCGAGCTGGATCTGGACCTCGGCGAGCTGCTGGGTGAGGGTTTGGACTTCCGCCTCGGCGCGTTCCGCGCGCTGGGTTGCCGTTTGTTCCTGCCGCTTTCCATGTTCCTGGAGCGTGCGGATCCGGTCGCGAAGCTGTTCGATCTGCGCTTCCTTCTCCGTGCTCTGGCTCAGCGCCGCCTGCGCCTGCGCGTTCAGGGCGGTGATTTGCTGGACCAGCGATTCCTGGCGGCCGGTCGTCTCCTCGATCTGGAGCTTGAGCGTCTCGATCTGCGAGGTCAGCTCATGCTGGCGGGACGCGCTTTCCTCCTGCAGCGAGTGGTTCAACTCGTTCAGGCGGGTGATTTCCTCGGGACCGCCGGCGGCTTTCAGGGCCTCGATCTGGGCGGTCAGGGTGCGGACCTGGTCGAGGAATTGCTGGTCGCGGCGGCGGGCCTCGTCCTGGGAGCTTCTCAGCTTCTCCTTGAACTGCTCGATGTGCTGTTCCTTTTCGGAAATGACGCCGGACGCGACCTGCACCTGCCCGGTCAACTCGTCCACCTTCTGGTTCAGTTCCTGGATGCGGCGTCCGAACTCGCTCTTATCCGTCGCGGCCTTGAGATCCGTAATCTGCTGCTCGAGTTCCTGTTCGCGGGCGGCGGCCTCTTCGCGCAGTTTCTCGATCTGCGCCTTCAATTCCTCGGCTTCCTTGGCGGCCGTCTCGTCCTTGGCCGTCTTGGCGGTCTTGAGCTGGTGCTTGACCTCGGCCAACTGTTTCTTCAGTTCCTCTTCGTTCCGGCGGCTCTGTTCCAGCGCGGCCTGCAACTCCTTCAGGAGGGCATTGTCAGCCTGAGGCGCGGGCTTGGCGGTTTCGGCAGGCTTCGCCACGGCCGGCGTCTCTTCCTTGCGGGCGGGTTCGGCGGGTTTCTCCGCGCTCTCGCGCGCCGGGGCTGGAGCCTTGGGCTGAACCGGGGCTTCCTTCGCGGCCTTGGGAGCCTCTTGCGCGGGGGCCTTCTGGACCGGGGTGGGCGAGGGCGTCGGAGCCGCGGCTGGAGCGGCCGGGGCTTCTTCCTTCTTCTCCGCCGGCGGAGTCTCCGTTTTACGGAGGTTCGGCGGGGGACGGTTCTTCGGCGGCGGGACCACGTCTCCGGCCGCCTTGGTCATGGAAAGCAGTTTTTCCGCGGTCGTCTTTTCGCCGGTGGCCTTGTGATAGACCTTCGAATTGGCAAGGACCGCGCCGGATTTGAGGAAATCCGTGATCGCCTTGGCGTTGATCGGGCCGAACGGCTTGCCGTTCGCCAGCTCGACCATCCAGTTCATTTCGCACTCGGAAATCGTCTCGACCTTGATCCATTCCTTCTTGTCCCGGGAGACTTCGTTGCCGGGGGCCACACGGCAATCTTCGGCCCAGCTTCGCAATTGGGAGACGTGGAGCGGTCCGTACACGGAGCCGTCGCCGGTGCGAAGGAACCACGACGATCCGCCTTTTTCAGGTTTCTGGCTGTCGTAAATCTTGGACATGTTCAAACTCCCCCTTCCGGGATCGGAAACGCCCGGAGCTTATCAGGTATCCATACATTCCGGCACGCGCGGAATATACCATAGCTAACATTTTCGGACATTAGTTTTTTTGCCAAACGCCCCGTCCGGCGCGGCGGCTTCAGGACGCCGGTTCGGGCTCCGCGACGGGTTTCACGACGACGCGCTCGCTTGCGCCCGGCGCGACGCCGGCCATCGTCTCCTTCATCTGCTCGGCCTCGGCCAGCCCGTCCGGCGAAATGTTCAGAGTCGCGTCGAGCACGGCGCCGTCTTCAACGACCAGCCGCCCGCCGCGGATCGAGCCCGTAAAACGGGCACCGGCGCGGAGGGTGACGACCCCCGTGGCGTAGAGTTGGGCATGGAGGACGCCGCCCACGTCCACGTTCCGGTACAGCGCCGGGCTTTGGAAGGTGATCTCGCCGCCGGCCAGGAGCTTGATGTCGGGCGCCTTGAAATTGCCGCGCGTAAACTCCGCGCCGGGGAACAGGGTCAGCTCGCGGGTTGCCTCGATGGTGCTGTGGGTCACCTTGCCGGCGAGGTCCACGTCCGTGCCGAGCAACTGCGCGGAGGCGACCACCCCGCGCGCGGTGATCTTGATTTTGCCCAGGGTCTTCAGCGTCTCGCGGCAGTCGGTGTCGATGGTATAGCCGGCGAGATCGAGCGCGACGCGGCACTTCGGGCAGTGCGTGGTGCTCATGCGGCCGGTGAGGTTGAACTCGTAGCCGCATTCGTAACAGCGGATGTGCTGCCTGGTCGGGAGCGTGGTGCGGGCGGAAACCGAGGCGGTCGCCGGGGCGGTTCCGGGCGTGTCGGGCGGGGTCGCGGCGGCGGGGCGGTTATTTTGGGACGAGCGGAAGCGGGGACCGCCCGGCCGTTGCAGATTCGAGCCGATTCCGGCGCTGAGCGGCAAGGACGGAATGGTTCCGTCGCCGCTTCCTGCGCCGCCTCGCTGTCGATATTCGGACACGCAACCCCCCATCTGAAGAGTGAAGCCCCTGCCGAAAACGGCGGTCAGGAGCACGTTTCGGCCGACTTAGAGAGAGGGGATCCGGGGCGTGCCGTAGGAGGTGTCCTTCTCGGGCACGGCGGAGGTTGTCGTGTTGCCCGGGTTCACATCGACCTTGCCGACGAACGTAACCCCGTCTTCCACGGACAACCGCTTGGACTTGATGTCGCCCATGAGGCGGGCGGCCGCCTTCATCTCGATCTTGTCCTTGGCGGTGACGGTTCCGTTGATCGTTCCTTCGACGACCACGTTGTTCCCCGAGATGTTGCCCTTCATCGTCGCGGTCTTGCCGAGGATCGAGTCGCCCTGGCAGACCAGGTCGCCGTCGAGCTTCCCGTCCATGCGGACGGAACCGGAGCTCTTGATGACCCCTTTGATTTCCACTTCGGAAGTGATGACCGACTGCGTTGCGTCGCTACTCATGATTGCTCCCTCTTGAAGGTGAAATGTTTGCATCCATCGACCCGTTCCGTAATATATCCTGCCGGAAATCGGGGCAAGTCCTATTCCATATTTTCCTTGATTGCGTTCATGGCTCTGGGTATATGCGCGAAAACTCACGAGGCAGTTCAAGGTCGCGGGCTCGTCGCGTGATCGTTGAAAAAAGTGCGGCCAGGTTCAGGAAAAGATGGGATGAATATATTCGTCGGTAATCTGTCGTTTCAGGTCACGGATGCAGAGTTGCGTTCGGCGTTTGAGGCGTATGGGCAGGTGGCTTCCGCGAATGTGATCATGGATAAGTTCACGGGCAAGTCGCGGGGCTTCGGCTTCGTGGAGATGCCGAATGCGAGCGAGGCCCAGGCGGCTCTCGAAGGATTGAACAACAAGGAACTCAATGGCCGTGCGATCCGGGTCAACGAAGCCCAGCCGCGGGCGGACCGTCCCCCGCGCGGCGATCGCGGACCCCGTCGGTAATGTTTCAACCGGACCGATCCCTTTCTCATCCGGCGAGGGACACGCGATCGCGGGGTTCCGCAAACGGTTGCAGAGGGATCGGAATCGGACTTCACGATCGATCTGTTCTCTGGGGGAGGGCAGTTCGCTCTTTTTCTGCCGCGGCCTCTACGTCCTCAAGCATTCCGGGTAATTCAGTGAAAGGGGCAGCGGCACAGGCGCCCTGGCGGAGAAGGAGAACAGCGACGAATCGATGAAAAAAAACTATATCCTCGACACGAACGTCCTCCTGCACGATCCCAATGCCATCCATAAGTTCGAAGAGAATGACGTCGTCATTCCCATCAAGGTCATCGAGGAGATCGACCATTTCAAGCGCGACATGAGCGAACTGGGCCGCTGCGCGCGCCACGTATCGCGCATGCTCGACGAAATGCGCGACCGGGGCAAGTTGTCCGAAGGCGTGCAGTTGAAAAACGGCGGCGTCCTGAGGATCGCGTTCAACGGCGAACTGCAGGGCCACGGCAGCAAGGCGCCGGCCGATTTCCAGATTCTTCAAATGGCGACGACCCTCCGCCAGCGCAACCCGGAGGTGCCGTGCATCGTTGTCAGCAAGGATGTCAACCTGCGCCTGAAGGCCGACGCCATGGGCCTCGACGCACAGGACTACGAGCACGACCATGTGGACATCAACGAGCTGTACATGGGTCATTCGGAGGTGGACGTCAGCGCGGATCAACTGAAGGAGTTTCTCGAGAAGGGCAAGCTGGGCGCGCCGGACATCCGGAAGAACCCCAACGAATACATCCTGCTGAAGGAGGAGACCGATCCGTCGCATTCCGCGCTGGCGCGGTTCGACGCGGAACTGTCGCAGTTCGTCGCGCTCATCCGCACGCCCGACGAGATGCGGATCGTCCAGCCGCGGAACAAGGAGCAATACTTCGCGGTTGACGCCCTGCTCGACGACCGGATCAAGATCGTCACGATCATCGGCAAGGCGGGCACGGGAAAGACGCTGTTGGCCGTGGCCGCGGGGCTGCACAAGACGTTGTGGAGCAAGACCTACCGTAAGATGCTGGTCTGCCGGCCGACGATCCCGATGGGCAAGGACATCGGCTATCTGCCGGGCACCGTGGAAGAGAAGCTGAATCCGTGGATGCAGCCGATCTACGACGCGCTGGACCTGCTCGCGAGCGGCAAGAAGGAGAACGCGCAGAAGAACCGGGACGCGCTCCTGGAGACGGACCGGATCGGCGTCGAGCCGCTCACGTATATCCGCGGCCGCAGCATCCCGAACCAGTACATCATCGTGGACGAAGCCCAGAACCTGACGCCGCTGGAAGTGAAGACCGTGATTACGCGCGTCGGGCACGGGACGAAGATCATCCTCACCGGCGACATCTACCAGATCGACAATCCGTACGTGGACTCGATGTCAAACGGGCTTTCGGTGCTGGTGGAGAAGTTCAAGCCGTATGGCATCGCCGCGCACGTGCACCTGTCCAAGGGCGTGCGGTCGGAGGTGGCGGAACTGGCGGCGAACCTTCTGTAGAAAGTCCAAAGTCTAAAGTCCAAGGTCGGCGGATTCTCTACTTTGGACTTTGAACCTTGGACTTTGGACTCTGCTTCTTGCCCAACTCCAGGAATCCCTTCGCCATCAGTTCGGCGGCCTTGGCGTTGCGCGTCTTCCGGTCGGCGCTGCCGAGAATGACGGCGATCACGCGGTTGTCCTTGCGCATGGCCGTGACGGCCATGGAGTAGCCGGCCTTCTTGAAGTAGCCGGTCTTGAATCCGTCGCAACCTTCAAACGACGCCAGCAGCGGGTTGTGGTTCCGCATGATGAACGGCTCCTGGGCGTCCGGCCGGAACGGGCGTTCCCTGGTCGCGGTGTAGCGGAACACGTCCTTGTACTTCAGAAGTTCGCGGCAGAGCCGCGTCATGTCGTGCGGCGTGGAAACATCGGGCTCCTGCCCGACGCCCGGGGGCAGGCCGTGCACGGAATGGAAGACCGTGTTCGACATGCCGAGCGCCGCGGCCTTCTCGTTCATCAACTCCGTGAATCCGTTCTTCGTGCCGGCGACGTGGATGGCCAGCGCGACGGCCGCGTCGTTGCCGGACTGGACCATCAGCGCGTACAGCAGTTCGTCGATCGTGAAGATCTCGCCTTCCTTCAGGTACACCTGCGAGCCGCCCATGGTCGCGGACTCGGCGGTCACGGTCACGTTCTCGTCGAGCTGGAGCGAGCCCTGCTCGACCTTCTCGAGGATGAGGAGGAGGTCCATGAGCTTGATGCAACTGGCGGGGTAGCCCTGCGCGTCGGGCATGTCCTCGAAGAGGACATCGCCGGTCGCCGCGTCCACGACGATCGCACCGACGTACGGGTCGGCCGAACGGACGGAGAGGGGTTCCGCGCGGGCGGTGAGGGCAAGGGCGAAGGCGGCCAGTGCGGCTGCGATATATCTTGTTTTCATTCGAATGACTCCGGATGCATTTCCTGAACTCGTCCTCGATCCGGGCGCTGTTCAGGCCGTATGCGGCCGGTGCCGACGGGGTCGAGAATCGCGCTGAAGTTCATGGGCCGATACGAATGACAGCGGGGAGGGGAGATGTCGAGTACGAAGTGCCGGGCGGCGAGATCGCATGGAATTGACACGGTGCCGGGCGATTGTTACTTGAAGCCGATACGGTAGAGATCTTTATGAACACATGGTATCAACTGAACATCGATGATGCGGCGAAGAAGCTGGGCACGAACGCGGCGGACGGATTGAGCGCCGCGGAGGCCGATCTCCGGATAAAGCGATATGGGCCGAACGAGCTGGTGGATCGCGGCCGGAAAAGCCCGTGGGCGATCCTCTGGGAGCAGATGACCGCGCTGATGGTCGTTATCCTCATCGTCGCCGCCGTGGTGTCCGCCCTTCTTGGCGACTGGAAGGATGCAATCGCGATCCTGACGATCGTTGTCCTCAACGCGATTCTCGGGTTCAGCCAGGAGTATCGCGCGGAGAAGGCGATGGCCGCGCTGAAGCGGATGTCCGCGCCGGTTGTTCGGGTGCGCCGCGACGGCCGGATCCGTGAAGTTTCCTCCCGGGAACTTGTGCCCGGCGACGTGGTTCTTCTCGAGGCCGGCAACGTGGTTCCGGCCGACCTGCGCCTGATCGAGAGCGCGAACCTCCGCGTGCAGGAGGCCGCGCTGACGGGCGAGTCGGAGCCGGTGGAAAAGGCGACGGAAGCCCTGGAGGCGAAGGATGTGACGATCGGCGATCGGCGCAACATGGCCTTCATGGGGACGATCGTTACGTACGGGCGGGGTGCGGGGATTGTGGTCGAAACCGGGATGAACACGGAACTGGGCGCGATTGCGGCGATGATCCAGACCGTGGAGTCGGAGCCGACGCCGCTCCAGAAGCGCATGGACCATCTCGGCCGGGTCCTGGCTGCCGCGGCGTTCGTGATCGTCGTGGTGATCTTTGCGCTCGGGATGATGCGCGGCGAGGGGTTCAAGCTGATGTTCCTGACGGCGGTCAGCATGGCCGTGGCCGCCGTGCCGGAAGGGTTGCCGGCGGTGGTCACCATCGCGCTCGCGCTCGGCGCGCAGAAGATGCTGAGGCGCAACGCGCTGATCCGGAAACTGCCTGCCGTCGAGACGCTGGGCTCGGTGACGGTCATCTGTTCCGACAAGACCGGAACGCTGACGGAGAACAAGATGACCGTGACTGCGCTGGACGTGGCCGGGCACCGGCTCGACCTCATCGCGCACCTGCGCGGCGCGGGCCCGGCGCTCCAGTCGGACGACGAGCGGCTGAGCATCCTGAAGGTGCAGCCGGCCCTGCCGCTGATCCTGGCCGGCGGCGCGCTGTGCAACGATGCGGCGTTGAAGTCGGAGGCTGAAGCGCCGGATCGCTTCCAGACCGTCGGCGATCCCACAGAGGGCGCCCTGCTGGTGGCCGCGGCGCGGATGGGCATGATGAAAGCGGACCTCGATCGGCTTCTGCCCCGGGTGGCCGAGGTTCCGTTCGAGTCCGAACGGAAGCGGATGAGCACGATTCACCGCCTGCCGGGGGCGGACCAGCCCGTCCCGGAGCCGCTCAAGGCGTTCAGCGGGAAGCCGTACCTGTGCTGCACCAAGGGGTCCGTGGACGGGTTGCTGGACATCTCCGGCGAGGTATGGGTTGAAGGGCGCCGCGAGCCGATGACGGACGAGTGGCGCAGGCGGATTATTGCCGCCAACGAGCAGATGGCCGGAAAGGGCGTGCGCGTACTGGGCGTCGCCTTCCGCGCCTTGGATGTCGTGCCGAAGAGGTTGGACGGCGGGGAGATCGAGCGGGATTTGGTGTTCATCGGCTTGATGGGAATGATCGATCCGCCCCGCGAGGAAGTGAAAGACGCGGCGGCCCGGTGTCGGACGGCGGGCATCCGGCCGGTGATGATCACGGGGGACCATCCGCTGACCGCGCGTCACATCGCGCACGAACTGGGCATCGCCGGCGAGAACGACCGGGTGCTGACGGGTGTTGATCTCGAGAAGATGTCCGTTCAGCAGCTTGAGGAGATTGTCGGGCAGGTTTCCGTGTACGCGCGCGTTTCCCCGGAGCACAAGTTGAAGATTGTGCAGGCGCTTCAGGACAAGGGGCACATCGTGGCGATGACCGGCGACGGCGTAAACGACGCGCCGGCGCTGAAGAAGTCGGATATCGGCGTGGCGATGGGGATCACGGGCACGGATGTTTCGAAGGAAGCGGCCGACATGGTCCTGCGCGACGACAACTTCGCCACCATTGTCTCGGCGGTGGAGGAGGGGCGGGTGATCTACGACAACATCCGCAAGTTCATCAAGTACCTGCTGACGAGCAACTCGGGCGAGTTGTGGGTCATGCTGCTGGCGCCGTTCCTCGGCATGCCTCTGCCGCTGCTTCCCCTGCAGATCCTGTGGATTAACCTGGTGACCGACGGGTTCCCGGCGCTGGCGTTGAGCGTCGAGCCGCCCGAGCGGAACATCATGAAACGCCCGCCCCGTCCGCCGAAGGAAAACGTGTTTGCGCACGGCATGGGACGGCACATCATCTGGGTCGGTCTTCTGATGGGGATCAGTGTGCTGGGCCTCGGCAAGATCTACCACGCGCTCGACATCCCCCACTGGCAGACCATGACCTTCAACGCGTTGACGCTGGCGCAGATGGCGCACGTCCTGGCGATCCGGTCTGAGCGCGATTCCTTGTTCAAGATCGGCTTTTTTTCCAACAAGGCCCTGGTCGGCGCTGTGCTGCTGACGTTCCTGCTGCAGGTGGCGGTGATCTATGTGCCGGCGTTCCAGCGCCTGTTCAAGACCACGCCGCTGACGGCCGGGGAGTTCATCCTGACCCTGGCGGTCAGCTCGCTGATCTTTGTCGCTGTCGAGATGGAAAAACTTTTGAAGAGACGGAAGGAATCCTCTGCTTCCGCTTGTGTATCTGCGGCATGATCTTCATGAAGGGATTCATCCGTGCGTTGAGCCCCGCGCCGTTCCGCGAATGCGGCGCGTGTCGCGATTCGGCTCGTGACAGGCTCCTTCCGGGTTGGATGAGTTGAACGCATCCGGCGCGGCCGGCCCTGCAAGGCCCGCATTGCGGGGTGGGCGGGTTGGCTTGACAACGGCCCTTTTTTGGATAGCGTTTCCGCCACGATTGCTTCCCTGTCTTCAGACAGGTTGGTGATATTCCAATGATTTTAATTGTCAGCGTCATCTTCATAGCCTTGGCGTTCGAGTACATCAACGGCTTCCACGACACGGCCAACGCGATCGCGACCTCCGTCTCGACCAAGGTGCTCACGCCGCGGCAGGCGATTGTCATGGCGGCCGTTCTCAACATGATGGGCGCCATGGTGGGTGTGTCGGTGGCCACGACCATCGGCAAGGGGCTGGTGGATACCAGCTTCGTCACCACCGAGACGATCTTCTGCGCGCTGTCCGGCGCCATTCTGTGGAACCTGATTACCTGGTGGCTGGGTCTTCCATCCAGTTCCAGCCATGCGTTGATCGGCGGGTTGTGCGGGGCCGCGCTGGCTTCCGCCCATGGACAGTGGAGCGTGATTCACTGGGCGGTCATGAACCCCGCCAGCGGGAAGCACGAGGGGCTTTGGCCCAAGGTGGTGGTTCCGATGTTCACCTCGCCCGTGCTGGGAATCGTGTTGGGGTTCTTTTTGATGGGCCTGCTGACCGTTCTTTTGAGGAAAGCCACGCCCCGGCTGGTCAACGCCGTCTTCGGCAAGCTTCAGGTGGTCAGCGCGGGCTTCATGGGTTTCAGTCACGGGACCAACGATGCGCAGAAGACCATGGGCATTATCGCCCTGGTTCTGTACACGGCGACCCAGAGCGGCAACTTTGACCATCTGCCCGCGTGGCTCCAGTTTCTGAACACGCCGAAGTTCGAGGTGGCCACATGGGTCAAGCTGGTTTGCGCGCTGACGATGGCGGCGGGCACGGCCGCCGGCGGCTGGCGAATCATCCGGACGCTCGGCCATAAGATGGTCAGGCTCCAGCCCGTCCACGGCTTTGCGGCGGAAACGACCGCGGCCACCATCATCCAGTTGGCCAGCCATTGGGGCATTCCTCTTTCCACCACACACGTCATCTCGTCCTCGATCATGGGCGTGGGCGCCACGAAGCGCCTGAGCGCCGTCAGTTGGGGGATCGTCGGCCGCATGGTCTGGGCGTGGATTCTGACCCTGCCTGTGACGGCGTTCTTCGCCTACTGGATGGAGAGGATCTGGATGGCTTTCCGCGGCGCTTCCTGACCCCTGCCCTCAGCACCACCCGGCTTCCTGGCGCAGACACGGGAGATCAGGACGTAACTCCGTTTCCTGCCATCCGGCACTTAAAAAATTCCCCTCCCATTCTCATTCGCGAATATGAGATTGGCATGAATTCCGCGATACCGGCCTGCCTGGTCAAAAAGCGGCCCCGCATGATTTATAACCAACGAATGATACGAAGGTTACGCCGTATTAGTTGAGCCAAACTGGTGTTGGCCGGTTGGAAAAGCCGTTCCAAGCCTCGTGTAGGCCCGGAATATGCTGAAGACATTGAGTATGGATTATGGACTGGAGATGCAGCAGTTCCTGCCTGTCGAGCGCCGGCCGAGCCAGGAGTGGCCGTGGTGCAAGGGGTTTATCGTGCAGGGCGTTCTGTACTCCAGCCATGTGACGAGCGGTGGCGACGAGAAGGAAGCCGGGTCCGCCGATGTGTTTCGCAGTCCCCCGCGCAGCCGCGCGTCCCTGTCCTGATTTCGGCGGCTCTACGCCTTGCCGGTCTTCTGTATCCCGCCTTCAGGGAGTCGTTCGGGCAGTTCCTTGAAGTTGCGCTTCTGCCGGAGCGACAACTCCCACAACTTCGCGTATTTCATGAACGCGCCGAACGCGCTCAACAGGGCGATGATGAGCCCGTGGGTTCCGTCGAGGAACCCGGCCTTCAGCAAGTAGCCCCGCAGGAAACGGAAGGGCGGGCGGAAGAGCAGGTCAATCCACCGGAACCCCTCGCCCTGCACAAAGCGCTGTTGGGCGGTGATGGTGGAAAAGCGGTTCAGCGTGTCCATGTGGTCCCGGATGTCGTCGTAGGTATAGTGCCAGATCGGGTTGCGCAGCCGCTTGACGGGTCCGTTCACAACCACCTTGTCATGCGGTTCCTGTCCCTCCGTGCGTCCGTGATCCTTCTTGAACAACCGGAGTTTGATGTCCGGGAACCACTCGCCGTGCCGGATCCACTTGCCGAGGTAGTACACCTGCCGCGGAAACTCGTAGCCAAAGTACGACCCCGTGCCGTGTTCAAACTCGGCGATGATCTCTTCCCGAAGGGCGGGGCAGACTTCCTCGTCCGAATCGAGGAACAGGATCCACGGATGCGTCGACATCTCGCGGACGAGGTTCCGCTGTCCGACGTACCCGAGCCACTCGTGCTGGTACACACGGGGGGTGAACTCCTTGCAGATCTCGACGGTCTTGTCGGTGCTGAAGCTGTCCAGGACGATGATCTCGTCGCACCAGGTCAGGCTTTGGAGACAGCGCCGGATTTTCCGTTCTTCATTAAAAGCGATTACGCAGGCTGAAATTTTTTCTCGCATGGCAGTTCCTTTTTGAGTCGTCAGGACGGGCCCCCGCCTTTCGCGTCGGCTTGCGGCGGATTGGCCGTCGTGCCGGTCGCGCCGTCCTCGACGCCGTCCAGAAGGGTCTTCGGGCGCGCGTCGGCATCCGCCATCTCATCTCCGTAGAAAACCCGGATGCGATACCCATAATACTTCCCCTTCTCGCGGTTCCGGAAGCCCGCGGGGACAACGTACGTTGCCGTGATCAGCTTGTGCGGCCCCTGTCCCCACGTCCCGTCGAGAGCCAGGGGTTCCTTCGGCGCGATGGCGCGGGTGGGGGTCACCCGGCCCGTGGAGTCCTGGTCGAAGAAGGAGACCTCCACGCGGACAGCGGCCGGATCGAGCTCCTTCGGCGGCACGGCGGAAATGAGGTTGATGTTCAGCATGCGCATCTCGTCGAACTCTTCGTTGGCGGGGAACTTCTGCTGTTCCACGGATGCGATCCGGATCATGCGCAGACCGAGGCCGGGCGATGGGGTCGGTGCGCTCGTCTCCTCCTGGAGCGGCGCGGCGGCGGGCGCGGGCGGCGGCGGCGCGGGCTGCACCGCGAGCGTCTTCATCGTCTTTCGCAGGTCTGCGAGGTCCTCGCGGACCTGCCGCAGTTCTTCGGATACCGGCTGCAGACTCTCGCGCAAGTGGACGGCGGGCGGTTTTGCCGTTTCCACCGCGACCCCCGTAGCCGCGGCGTCCGCGGCGGCAAGGGTCGCTACGGCGACGGACGTCGTTTCCGGGATGTCCAGCGGCCGGGCGGCGGGTTTCGGGCTGTCCTCTCGAATCAGCGTTCGGACTCCGCCGACCACCAGGGCGAGCAGGAGAATGGCGCCGGCCACAGGCGCCCATGTCACCTTCCGCGCATGCCGCTCGATATGCTTCTCGTCGGTCACATCGGCCTGCACGAGCGCCTGCACGAGGAATCGGGTCAGGCCGACTTCGATCACGTCGCCATGCTTCAGGCGTGCCTCGCGCACTTCGCGTTTGTTGACCAGGATCCGGTTCATCGAGCCGAGGTCGCGGATGTATATGCCGTCCGGCCGGTGCTCGATCACGGCGTGCTTTCTCGACACTTCCGGGTCGTCCACTCGAACGGCGCAGTCCGGGTCCCTGCCGATGACCATCGGGTTCGCTTCAATGGTAATGCGCAGACCGGTGGAGGGGCCTGTTAAAATTATGAGCCTGTACATCATACGGAGACCGAAATCGCCCTGGGATTCCGGTGAATAGCGCCGGTCAGTCTGATTCAGGAGGGGGAAAGCGGCAAGAAGAAATATCTGCCGCGGCAGGCCGGCGGAGGCCGTGAGCGGTGAAAAGGGAGAACGTGTTCCTGCGCGACCTTGGCCTTCAGACGTTGGACTTGAGTTTCGCCACCGCCTCGATGTGGAACGTGTGCGGAAACATGTCCACGGGCTGAATGGCCTCGATGGCGTAGCCGCCTTCCGCCAGCCGCTTCAGGTCGCGCGCGAGCGTCGCGGGATTGCAGGAGACGTAAATCAGGTTCGGCGCGGCGACGGACAGCAGGAGTTCCATCGCCTTCTTGTGCAGGCCCGGCCGCGGCGGGTCCACGACAATCAGATCGGTGGGCTTCGGAAAAGCGTCCGGCCCGGCTTTCTCGGCCTCCGCGCAGATCACCTCGATGTTTTTGAGGCCGTTGGTCTCGATATTGCGCCGCGCCATGGTGACGGAGTCGCGGTTCGATTCGATGCAGACGACCTTTTCCGCGACCCGGCTCAGGAACATGCCGATCGGGCCGGCGCCGGCGTACAGGTCCACCGCGTTCCCCGGTTTCGTTTCGGCGGCCCACTCTTTCACCACGCCGAAGAGTTTCTCGGCCTGAAGGGTATTCGTCTGGAAGAACGTCGAGGGGCCGATCTCGAATGTGAAATCGTTGAGCTTGTCCTTGATCTGGCCGCTGCCCTTGAGGACGAACGTCTGATCCGCCGGCGCGGCCTCGGGGACATTGCGGTGATAGCTCGCGAGGAACGTGGTGCAGAGATCGTCGAGGACCTTGGGCAATTCTTCGAACGCCGGATGCTGCTGAACGGCGTGCAGGTGGATCATCCGGTCGCCCGTGCGCTTGCCCTCGCGGACGACCAGGTGGCGGAGGAATCCCTCGTTCTTCTCGTCATTGAAAACCGCGATGCCGCGCTCCTTCACGAACGTGAGCGTGCGCCGGATGATCTCGTTGGATTCCTTCGACTGCAACATGCAGTCGCTCGCCGGCACCACGCTGCGCCACTGGCCCTTGCGGTGGAGCCCGAGCACGGTCTCGCCGTCCCGAATGCCGAACGCGAAGACCATCTTGTTGCGGAACCAGAACGGCGAGTCCGCCGTGATCGACGGGCGGACGATGTCCGGGACGCCCGGCACGCCGTAGAGCGACTCGATCAGCACGTCGCGCTTCATCGCGATCTGCGCGGGATAGTCCATCTGCTGGAACGAACAGCCGCCGCAGATTCCGAAGACGGGACAGGGCGCGGGCACGCGGTGCGGCGACGGCTCGAGCACTTCCGCCACGCGCGCAAAAGCGTGGCTGCGCTTTCGCTTCGTGATCTCGGCGCGGATTGTTTCGCACGGCAGCGCGCCGTCCACGAAAATCACAAACCGATTCTGCCGCGCGATCGCGACCCCCTCGGCCGCCATTTTTTCGGTTTTAAGGATCAGGTCCAACGCCATGAACATCGTCCTTGTCCTCGAGATCATGCGAGGACAAACGCAGAACGTATCAACATTTCTCCAAAAAGATACACTTTCCAAAGTCCAAGGTCCAAAGTTCAAAGTGACTTTTGGGACGGGGCGCCTGTTTCTTGTGTTCTTTGCGCCTCTTTGCGGCTAGATATTCTACATGACCAAATCTGTATTGCCTCCGGTTCTTTTTGAAGATGAGTCGTTCATCGCGTTCGACAAGCCCAGCGGGCTGCTCGTGGCCCCGGACCGCTGGGACAAGAAGCGCGAGAATCTCGCGGACCTGATTCACGAGCAGTTGTCGCCGAATTTTTTCAACGTCCATCGCCTCGACCGCGACACGAGCGGCGTGATCCTCGTCGCGAAGACGAAGAAGGCGCTGGATGCCGCGAGCCGCCTGTTCCACTCGCGCGAGGTGCAGAAGCGGTACGTGGCCATTGCCCACGGCGCGCCGAAGGAGGAGAAGGGGACGATCCGGATACCGATCGTGAAGGACGAAGAGCGGCCCGGCAAGATGAAGACCGCCCGACACGGCAAACCCGCGGTGACCGATTTCGAAGTGGTGGAGCGGTTTCGCCGGTACGCGCTGGTGAAGCTGGTCCCGCACACCGGCCGCACGCATCAGATCCGCGTCCATCTCGCCGCGATCGGCTGTCCGATCGCCTGCGACCGTTTCTACGGCGACGGCCGCGGGCTGATGCTTTCCGAACTCAAGAAGCATTACAAACAGCACGCCGACCGGCCCGAGCGGCCGCTGATCGGGCGGCTCGCCCTGCATGCCGAGATTCTCAGTCTGCCGCACCCGGTCACCGGCGAGCCGCTGGTCCTCCGCGCGCCGTTGCCGGACGATTTCGAACTGGCGCTGAAGTATCTCAAGCGGTATAGCGGCGGCAGATCGTAGAGGGGCCTGATTCCATATGGTTTTTTCGGGCCGGCCGGAGTAACGTGTTTTCCCTGAACCACTGAATCTGCCCGGAGATTGACGATCATGAACGTACTGATTCCATTGCTGGCGGGCCTGGCCCTCCTTTTCCTGGCCACTCGAACCTATTCCTTCTATCTCTCCCGCAAACTCGGCGTGGACGACAACCGGGTGACGCCCGCGCACCTCATGAAGGACGGGCGCGACTATGTGCCGACGCGCACGCACATCGTGTTTGCGCACCACTTCAGCGTGATCGCCGGGGCCGGGCCGATCGTCGGGCCGACCCTTGCGCTCGCCTACGGGTGGGCCCCCGGCTGGTTCTGGATTGTCCTCGGATGCATTCTCTTCGGCGCCGTCCACGACATGACCGCGATGTTCGTTTCCATGCGCGAGCAGGGCCGGTCGATCGCCGATATGGCGAGGCGCAGTCTCGGGGGGGCGGGCTACCTTTTCTTCCTGGCCTTTCTCATCATGATCCTGACGCTGATCAACGCGATCTTCCTGAACCTCTCCTGCAAAGCGCTCACGGCGGCGTATCCGGCGGCGTTGCTGAAGCTGGAAGAGGGCAGCCGCCTGCTGACCACGTTCGTAAAGGATGGAGTCCCGATGGGCCGCATCGGCGGCATCGCGACGACCTCCGTCTTCGTCATCACCGCGTTCGCGCCGCTGATCGGCTGGCTTGTGTACAAACGCCGCTGGCACACCGGCGTGTTGTACGTCATTGCCGCGCTGGTCTGTGTTGCGAGCGTCATCCTCGGCTTCAAATTCCCCATCCTGCTGACGGAACAGACATGGCGGTACGTGATGTCGGTTTATGTGTTCCTCGCCTGCTGGCTGCCGGTCTGGCTGATTCTCCAGCCGCGCGATTTCGTGAACGTCCAGATTCTTTACGGCGGTCTGATCCTGATGTTCGTCGGCGTGATTCTCTACGGCGTGGAAGGCCATACCATGAACATGGCGGTCTTCTCGGTGTCGGACGGCGAAAGGCTCGCCGGCCCGATTTGGCCGTTCCTGTTCATCACCGTCGCGTGCGGCGCGATCAGCGGATTCCACAGCCTCGCGGCGACCGGCACGACGGTCAAGCAGATCAGCCAGGAGTCCGAGGTGCGCCGCGTCGGCTACAACGCGATGATTCTCGAAGGCGCGCTGGCCCTGCTCGCGCTGATGCTCATCGCCAGCGCGTTGCCGCGCGGCGAGTACATGAACATCGTCTTTCCGGCGAACGCGGACGGCAACCCGATCCTCGCGTTCTCCGTCGCGATGGGCTACATGCTCAACAACGTGGCGCACATCCCCGTGGCGCTGGGCGCGGTGCTCGGCATTCTGGTGCTCGAGGGCTTCGTCGTGACCACGCTGGACACCGCCGTGCGGCTTTGCAGGTACATGCTCGAGGAATTCTGGGTGTACCTCTTCCGGGGCCGGCACATCGCGTTCCTGAAGAATCCGTTCTTCAACACCGCGCTGGCCGTCGCGCTGATGCTGTTCTTCGCGCTCAACTCGACGATCATGTCCGCGTGGAAGATCTTCGGCGCCGGCAACCAGCTCATCGCCGCGCTCGCGATGACCGTGGTCACGGTCTGGCTGTTCCAGCGCGGCCGGTCGTTCTGGTTCACGATCATCCCGGCGGCGCTGATGACGATCACGACCTTCACGACGCTGATCCTTTCGATCCGGAAGAACCTCGCCCCGGCGGGAAGCGGACATCTGATCGCGCAGGGGCAGGGGCCTCTGACATTCGCGGCGGCGCTGCTGCTTGTGCTGGCGGTCGGAGTGATCTTCGTGTCGGCGCGGAAGTTCATCGCCGGGCGATGGGGTAAGGAAGTCCAAAGTCCAAGGTCCAAAGTCTAAGGTCGAAGGAATCCTTTGGTCTTTGGCCTTACAGCAACGGTTTCAGATGCTCGCGCAGTTCCCCCGCCAGGTCCCGCTGTTCGTACCGCGTCAGCCGCTCGCGCTGGCCCCGGAGGACCGCATTCCGAAGGGCCGGATCGCGGATCAGCCGCCCCATCATCTCCGCGATGAGGTCGTACCGCTTCTCGCGGACGAGCACGCCGGCGCCGTCCAGCGTTTCCGGCACGGCCGCGGCGGCGTACGCGAGGATCGGGACGTCGTGGACCATCGCCTCGATGAGCGGGATGCAGAACCCCTCGTGCTCGCTCATGCAGAGGAACAGGCTGGACGTCTTGTACGCCGCGTTCAACTCGTCCTGACGCATCGTGCCGACGAGGTCCACGTTGTTCAACTGCAACTCGCGCTGCTGCGTGAGCAGGAGCGCATGGTACTGCTCCGTCCCGGCGAACGAGCCGACGTGGATGAACCGCGAGTTGCGTTCCACGTATTTCTGGAAGTAGTAGAACGCGGACAGGCAGTCCTCGATCTTCTTGTTCGGCGCGCAGCGGCCGACGAAGAGGATGTTCACGAGTCCGTCGTTGTACTTGTCCGTCGTGTAGCGGTTCGCGTGCTTGCGCAGGCGCTGGAGGTCGAGGACGAGCGGCAGGACGCGGGGTTCCGGGTAGCCCCACTCCTTCAGCTCGCTCGCGTTGAATCCGCTGTCGGCCATGACGACCTGCGCGGTCTTTGTCAGGCGCTTGGCCTGTTCGCGGCCGCGGGACAAGCCGCGCGCGATCTGGTCCTGGATGCCGGCGAAATACTCCGCGGGCGTGATGTTGTGGTAGAGAATGGCCTTGCGGCAGGGCAGTTGCGCGAAGGCGTCGTTGACGTCCGATCCCACCGACAGGTGCAGGAGCGCGATGTCATCCGGCTTGCAGGTCTCCCTGCACTCCGCCACGTCCTTCGCGTCGTTGCGCAGTTCCGGCAGGATTCGCCGGGTCTCCGAAAAAATTTCCGACGCGAAGCCCCAGGAGCGGAAGATATCCCGCATGACCGCCGCCTCGTTGCTGATGGCGTCGCCGTGCGTATATCCCGCGACCAGTTGATGAATCGCTCTCATGTGCTGTGAACTCTAGCCGTTTCTGTCCAACGCATCAAACAGCCGTTTCCCTACCGACTCCCACGAGTATTCCCTCTGGACATACTCCCGGCCCGCCGCGCCCATGCGCTTCCGCAAATCCTCGTTCGACAGGAGCAGGGACAGTTCCTCTTCGAAATCGGGGTAGTGCCGGAACCACAGGCCGCCGCCGCTGCGGCGGCACTGCCAGCGCAGAACCTCGCTGCCGGCATGGACGAGCGCGGGCGCGCCCGCCAGGAACGATTCGAGGAGGACGATCCCGAAGCTCTCCAGCGTGGACGGATGGACGAACGCCAGCGCGCCGGCCATCGCGTCGTGCTTCTCCGGCTCGCTGACGAACCCGAGGTCGATGATGTGCGGCACGAGTTCCGACGGCGCTTCGATCGGTCCGCTGCCCGTGAAGACGAGCTTGATGTCCCGGCCGGTCCGCGCGCGGAACGTCTGCACGTACTCGCAGAGCAGGGGGGTGCCTTTGCCGCTCTCGCGCCGGCCGCTGTACATCAGGTACGGACACGTCAGCCCGTGCCGCGCCGCGAAGGATTTCGGGTCGGCTTGGAACGGATCGATGCCCATGCCGACGACGGCGCCTTTCGAATCGGGGATATCGAATAACCTGCGCGCGAAGTCCTGTTCCGGCTCGGCGTTGAACATGAACCCGCGGACGGTCGCGAACATCTCTTTCATGAGGCCCAGGTACGCGAACGCCTCGTCGTGCAGGCACGGCACGAGGATCGTCTTCTCGGGATGAATGCGGCTCGCGGCGATGATCAGGCCGAACAGGTACGGTCCCATCACGATGCGGTCATAGTCCGCGCCGTGCTCGCGAAGATGTTGGTAGAGCGCCTCGCTGTTGACGCTGTTGCGCGCCCACGTTTCCTCGTCTGCCGGGGTGTAGCGGCCGCCGCTGCAGATCGCCTTCTGGATCTTCGCGAACGCCGCCGTGTCGCGCTTGTCGACCGGAAAGAAGTGGACGTCGAGACGGCCGACCCGGCGGCTGCCCGGCGGAATCTTGTTTTCCCACGTGAAATGGCTTTCCGCGCAGGTGGTCAGGAACGTCACCTTGCGGCCCGCGGCCGCGGTGTGCTCCGCCAGCTTCTTGAGAAGCGTCTCCGCGCCGCCGACGGTTCCCTGTTCGGAGAAGCGGGGGGAGAGGAAGGCGATGTGGTGCGCGGTCATGGTTTGTATTCCATTGCCGACCGGCAATTGGAAATCACGAGGTCTTCTCCAGTTTCGCAATCCTCGCCTCCAGGTCCTTGACCTTCGCCGCGTACTTCTCGTCCAACCCCTCGATGGCGGTGACGATCAGCCCGTTGATCTGGTTCTGCTGGGACCAGAGGCGGTAGGTGTAGAACTTCAGCAGGCCCCAGATCAGCTTTTTGAGGCGGATCAGTATCGGCGCGAAGTAGCGGCGACGCTCGCGGATTTCAAAATCGGAGATGTCCACGAAGACCGCGTCGTGGAGGCATTTGAGGTAGAAGCCGAGGAACTGGTCCTCGCCGCGGAGATTGACGAGATTCATGCGCTCGGCGCGGGCGATGCGCGCATCGGCGTACACGCCGTCGTCGATCTTCTTCGACACGGCGGCCTGGATGTCCGCGACGATTTTCGCGGTATCCACGCCCGGCGCGCCGATTTCAAAAATGGGGTTGCTCATGTTCCTGCCTCCACGCGGCCGCATTATCGGCGGGCAGGGCGGGGGTGTCAACAGCCGCCGCTCGTCCTCGGAAGAGTTGAACCACGAAATACACGAAAGACGCGAAAGAAGGCGAACCACGGATGGACGGATGCACACGAATGGGAGTGGGAAGCCCGCAGGCGGAAGGCAGAGGTTGGGATGTTAATGGAAAGAGGGGAACCGCGGATTGCTCTGTCCGCCGCAAACCATCAGAGCGAGTTCCTTCATTCGGTCATTTCTTAACCAGTTACAGCTTAATAGGTTGCAAAGAATGAACGGATCTTTTTCCTCGCAATTCGTGAAACGTCCGGGCTAAAGAGTCATTGAACGCGCAACACGAACGTGACACAGTGACGACATGACAACAGAGGATTTGCCGGCTTTCCTCCGAGAGAATTACGAAATCCACGAATGGCGTCACGCGTACGCCATACTGCGACAGGATTTTCCCGACGAATGCAGAGACATCTGCGATGTTCTAGCGGGATTTCGCCTCAAGAAAAGTCACATCACCGTCGGAGGCGGGCGCAAGTCGCAGGTGGCGGAATCGATTGACTCGCAGCTTTGCGCGAGGGGCTGGGTCGAGAAGAATTTCCAGACCAGCATCACAGTCGACGACAATGTCATGAACTCGCCGACGCATGCGGTTGATTGTTTTAAGAACCGCGTTGCAGTAGAAATTGAGTGGAACAACAAAGACCCCTTCTTTGACCGGGATTTGAACAACTTCAGACTTCTGTTTGATCTTCGCGCTATTTCCGTCGGCGTGATCATCACTCGATGTGATGAGTTGCAGGAGATCTTCGATTCTCTCGGTCGCGGGGGTTCCTATGGAGCTTCCACCACACACATGTCGAAGCTTCTTCCTCGCGTTCAAGGGGGTGGAGGCGCCGGCTGCCCCCTCCTGGTTTTTGGAATCCGAAAGACGCTTTATGTCGAAGATATTTAACATTCCCCAGACATCCGCCGCGGAGGATCTTCTCGCCAGAGTCCAGGGGCCTTTCTCTACCATTCTTGCAGACCCGCCGTGGCGATTTTCGAATCGCACCGGGAAAATGGCCCCCGAACATCAGCGCCTTCTGCGTTACCCAACGATGACATTGGAGGAGATTCTCGAACTCCCGGTTAACCGCCTTGCGGCGGCTCAGGCCCATCTCTATTTGTGGGTTCCCAATGCCCTTATCTCGGAAGGCCTTGAAGTGATGAAGCGGTGGGGGTTCACCTACAAGACGAACATGGTTTGGTACAAGATTCGGAAAGACGGCGGTCCGGATGGAAGGGGTGTGGGTTTCTACTTCAGAAATGTCACAGAACTCGTCCTTTTTGGAGTTCGCGGGAACATGCGTACTCTTCGTGCAGGCCGCACGCAGACAAACATCATCTCGACCCGGAAACGGGAGCACTCCAGAAAACCGGATGAACTCTACAACATCATTGAAGCGTGCTCGCCCGGGCCCTACCTTGAACTCTTCGCGCGCCATGCACGTGAGTCGTGGGTACAGTGGGGAAATGAATCTGTTGAAGAGCGCTCTGTATATCCTGCTCATGAGAGCCCGAGCCTTCGTCAGCATGCCTTTCTCGAGAAGAAATCCCGTCCATATTGTTCGGCAAAGGCGAAACGAAGAGCCTCTTAGGCCGCCCTCATCGCCGGGCCAGCCTGCCGCAAACGGTGTAGGGTCCGCCGTCCACGGGAACGGTTCGTGGTGATCTCCGCTGAGGACAGCGGACGCTGCGCTGTCCGTCCGCAGTCCAAGCCTCGTCTTTTCCTTTCGTGTTCATTCGTGGTTCACCTCTCACCACGGGCGGATGCGAAAAAAAAGACGGCCCAGGTCTAAACATTTGCGGAAGCCGGGGTATATATAGGAGCAGAGACCGGGCAGGCGAACCGGTTATGGTTGAGCGAAGTGATACATCAGAAAGACTGAGTCGGTTCGTTAGACAGTGAGGGTTCGCCTGACCCGGCCTTTTTTTCGCCTCTGCTCCGGAAACCTCTGCGTTTACATCCACCCCCGCATATCGTACGCTTTGCCCCATCGACTTTTTCGAGGCGAGGGAAATGCGGGACACGAAGTAAGAATCCGATATGGCGGGCACACACACAACCAAGCTGGCGACGATCCTGGAGCGCGTCGGGCTCTTCACCCCCGAGCAGGTGCAGGATCTGCTGGCGCGCCAGCAGCAGAGCGGGCAGGCCATCACCGACGTGGTGGTCAGCCAGGGGTACGCGAAGGAGGAGCCGTTCCTCGAGAAGCTGGCGGAGGTCATGAAGCTGCCCTTCGAGCGGGTCGGCAACAAGCCCATCGACCAGAGCGTGCTCAGCAAGCTGCCGACCAAGGCGGTGTTCCAGTACAATGTCATTCCTCTCGCGATGGAGAACGGCCTCCTTCGCGTGGCGACCCACGACCCCTTCCTCCCGGGGCTTGTGGATGCGCTTCGGCTGGCCTCCGGGTTCCGGATCCGGCTCACCCTGAGCACGTCCACGGAGCTGGCGAAGGCCGCCAAGAAGTTTTACGGCGTCGGCGCGGACACGCTCGAGCAGATGATCCATGACAACCGGATCGAAGTCGCGCCGGAGGACGATCTCTCGAAGCAGGACCTGAGCGAGCTGGACCAGGAAGCTTCGGTCGTCAAGTTCGTCAACCAGATCATCTGGGAGGCGTACCAGGATCGCGCGACGGACATTCATCTCGAGCCGATGGAGTCCGATCTGCGGATCCGGTACCGCATCGACGGCCTTCTGCACCAGACGCCCGTGCCGCCGCAGTTGAAACGCTTCCAGCCCGCGATCATCTCGCGCGTGAAGGTCATGGCGGGTATGGACATCGCCGAGAAGCGCCTGCCGCAGGACGGCCGCATCAGCCTGCGGATCCGCGGCGAGGAAATCGACGTGCGCGTGTCCACGATGCCGACGGTGTACGGCGAGAGCGTCAGCTTGCGTCTGCTCATGCGGTCCAGCGGGCTGATCGGCATGGACAAGCTCGGGCTGAATCCGAAGGACGAGGCGGCGCTGAAGAAGCTCATCTACAAGCCGCACGGCATCCTGCTGGTCACCGGCCCGACCGGCTCGGGCAAGTCCACGTCGCTCTACGCGTGGCTCCACACGATCAACTCGATCGACAAGCGCATCCTGACGATCGAGGAACCGATCGAGTACGAGATGGCCGGCATCAACCAGATCCAGGTGCGGCCGGAAATCGGGCTGACGTTCGCGGTCGGCCTGCGCCACATCCTGCGCCAGGACCCGGACGTCATCATGGTCGGCGAAGTGCGCGACAAGGAAACGGCCGAGATCGCGATCCGCGCGGCGTTGACCGGTCACCTGGTGTTCAGCACGCTGCACACGAACGACGCCATCGGCGCGGTCACGCGGCTGGTGGACATGGGCATCGAGCCGTTCCTCGTCGCGTCGTCGGTCGAGGCGCTGATCGCCCAGCGCCTTGTGCGCCGCCTGTGCCACAAATGCCGGAAACCGTGGAAGGTGGACAAGGCGTTCCTCAAGAGCATCGGGTTCCCGATGGAACGGCTGAAGGAAGGGACCATCCACGAGGCCGCCGGCTGTGAGGACTGCCGCAGCACCGGCTTCCGGGGTCGAACGGGCATCTACGAGGTGTTCGTCGTCAACGACCACATCCGCCCGCTCATCGTGTCGCGCGCGGCGACCAGCGAAATCAAAGCGCTCGCTTACAAGCAGGGCATGCGTTCCCTGCGTATGGACGGCTGGAACAAGGTGCTCGACGGCACGACGACGATGGAGGAAGTGTTGCGCGTGTCCGAGGAGGACGAAGCATTATCGGAAGGATGAAGCCTGAGCAGGAAGCCGGCGCATGATGTCTTGCTCAGGTTTCCAGTTTCTGAACGATGCCAACTTTTAAATATATCGCCCGCTCCCGCACGGGGGAGAAGGTGGAAGGGACGGTCGAGGCGCAGGACCGGCGCGCGGCGCTTCTGCAGATCGAGCGGCTCGGGCAGGTGCCGGTGTCCGTTTTCGAAGGCGGACTCGGCGCCCCGGCGTCGGCGGTCTCCGCCGGCGGCCGGAAGTTCTTCAAGCTCGAGTGGAAGAGGTCCGGCAAGCCGAGCATGAGCCTGCGCGAGGTGCTCCTTTTCACCCGCGAGTTGAGCGATCTCCTGGCTTCCGGGATGACTCTGGGCAACGCGCTGCACACGCTTTCCCGCCGCAAGGTCAGCCACGGGCAGGACAGGATCGTCACCGAACTGCGCGACCAGATTGTCCAGGGAACCAGCATGTCGAGCGCGCTGGACCGGTGGCCGGACACGTTTTCGACCTTGTACGTCAGCATGGTCCGCGCCGGCGAGGCGAGCGGCCAGCTCGCGGCGGTGCTCGAACGCCTGTGCCAGCACTACGAGCGCCTGCAGGAGGCCCGCGAAAAAGTGATCATGGCGCTGATCTATCCAGGGATCGTCCTGACCATGGGCGTGGTGACCATGATCTTTTCCATGGTCTTCGTGGTGCCCCGGTTTTCCGCGATCTTCGCGGAACTGGGCAGCACGCTGCCTCTGCCCACGCTGATCCTGATCCACATGAGCCGCGTCCTGATCCGGTACGGCTGGCTGATCCTTCTCGGCCTGTTCGGGCTCTGGGTGCTGGTCCGCCGCGCGCTCAAGACGCCGGCCGGCCGCCACGGGTGGCACCGCATGCAGCTCAAGATCCCGCTGGTCAAGAACATCGTCACGGCGAACTCGTTCGCGCATTTCGCCCGGACGTTGAGCACGCTCCTCGCCAACGGCGTGCAAGTGCTCCAGGCGCTGGCGATCGTCGAGGACAGCGTCGGCAACGTGGTCATCGCGGAGGCGGTGCGCGACGCGCGCAACCGCGTGACCGACGGCGCGACCATTTCCCGCCCGCTGGCCGCGGGAGGGGTCTTCCCGCCCCTGCTGACCGATATGCTGGCCGTGGGCGAGGAGTCCGGCGACATGACTTCGGCCCTGCAACACATTGCCAAGCGGTACGACAGCGACCTGGACCGGAGCGTGAAGATCTTCACCACGGTGCTCGAGCCCGTGATGATCGTGGTCATGGCGTTCCTGGTCGGCTTCGTGGCGATCAGTATGCTGCTGGCCGTGTTCGACCTGACCAGCGGATTGAAAGTACAGTAGGAAGAAACTCGAAACGTGACGCGGGAAACGTAGAACGAAAAGACGGGATTCAGTGTCTTATGTTCGAGAGAAGAGAGAATAACAAGAGTCCGATTTCAAAGGAGAACCTCATGAAGAATGATATGAAGCGAACGGTCGCATCGAACATCAAGTCCGGCTTCACCCTCATCGAAATCCTGCTGGTGGTGGTGATCATCGGCATCCTGGCGGCGGTGGCGGTGCCGCGGCTGGGCGGCCGTGTCCGCCAGTCGCAGGAATCGGCGGCCAAGGCGAGCATTGACGCCATCGGCCTGGCGCTGCGCCTGTACGAAGTGGACAACGGCAATTATCCCGGGTCCCTGCAAGGACTGGTCGTCAATCCCGGCAATGCGCCGAACTGGCGCGGCCCGTATCTCGAGAAGGGCATTCCGAAGGACCCGTGGGGGAACGACTTTATCTACGCGCAGCCCGGTTCCCATAATGTCGGCGGCTACGATCTTTCGTCCCTCGGCCCGGACGGCGCGGCCAGCGGCGACGATATCTGCAACTGGCAGACGACGGGACAGCCGTAATCGGGAGTTGCGTTGTCGCGTGGTGAAAGTAGTCCAATGTCCAACGTCCAACGTCCAAAGCGGGGATCCGGTCGATCCGCCGACCTTGGACCTTGGACTCGGGACTTTGGACGCCCCCACCGCGCCTTCACCCTGATCGAGCTTTTGCTCGTCATGGTTATCCTGTTGCTGGCCTCGGCCATCGCGGTCCCGTCGTTCGTGCGCTCGTACCGCGGCGCGAAGCTCCGCACGTCCGCGCGCGCGGTCGTGATGAGCCACCGGTACGCCCGGGGCACGGCGGTGCTGAAGCAGGTCGAGGTGGCCATCCTGTACGACGTCAAGAAGAACACCATCGAAATCGTTTCCGTCACCGATCCGGCGGCGGCGCGCGATCACGACCAGGCGGCCGAGGAGCGCGCGCGCGCGGCGGAGGACCTGGCCAGGGTCACGGGCGGCGGCGCGGAACCGACTCCCCGACCGGCCGGCGCCGTGGCGTCGGAACTCGTCCGGCGGGTGGCGGAGGGCGTCCGCATCGTGAACTTCGAAAGCGAGAAAGTGGAACAGGAAAAAGACGGGATCTACTGGGTCAACTACTACCGGAACGGCATGTGCGACCCGTATTCCCTGGAACTGCGCGACGAGTACAACAAGGCCGCCGTCATCACCGTGGACCCGCTCTCGGGGAAGGCGAAGGTGGAGTATGAGTAGGAAACCTGAAACCGGAAACCGGAAACCTGAGTTTGGAGGGAAAAAATCCCCCTGCTCAGGTTTCAAATCCGGCCTGACGCTGGTGGAAGTGATGCTCGCCATGGCCATCCTCGGCATCGGGTTGACGGTGCTGATCGCGACCGCCTCCACGTGTCTTTCGGTGGTGAAGCAGTCGCGCAACTACGAGTCGGCCCGGCATTTCCTCGCGCTGGTCGAACTGGAGTTCAAGAACAAGCTACTGGAGATGGAGGAGGGGCAGAAGCTCGAGGACGGCGAGGAAAGCGTCACCTTCAAGGAATCAAGCCTGTACAAGGGCTTCTGGGAGGTCACGACCGAGGGCGAGGAGGAGGACGGCTTGAAGAAGGTCGTGTTCCGCGTGGCTTGGTCCGAGCGCGGCGTCCAGCCGTACGAGGAGGTTGTGTCCTACCTTTACGTGCCGCAGGAGAAGAAGGGGGGAGCCCGGTGAGAGCCGGTAGGCGTATGAGTCGAAAGTCCAAAGTCCAAGGTCCCGGGTTGAGCAAGGAGCGAAGAAGCAACGTGGGACGTGGGGCTTTGGACCTTGGACGCGGCAAATCCGGGTTCACCCTCCTCGAACTCCTCGTCGCGCTGGCGATCCTCGTCTTTGCCTTCGCGATTATCTGGGAGACCTTTTCGGGGACGATCAGGGCGTGGCAGCGCGGCAGCACATTGCTGGACGAGTTGCGGCACGGCGACTTCGTCATGGAACAACTGGTGTCGGCCTTGCGGTCGGCGGCGTTCTTCCAGACCAATCCCAGCCGCTACGGGTTCCGGCTCGAAACCGGAAGCGCCGGCAGCTATCCCGGGGACAAGCTCAGTTGGGTCACGACGAGCACGGCGTTCATCCCCCCGGACTCGGAACTGAGCCGGGGAACGCACCGGATCATCTTCAGTATCGAGGACAACGACGACGGCGATCCCGCCGTATGCATTCGCGCGTACGATCCCCTCCTGGAGGACGAGGACACCGTGGAGATGGAACGGTGGTTCGTCTCGACCGAGGTCCAGGGCATCCAGTGCCGCGTGTACAACCCGGAGGAGGAAATCTGGGAGAACCGTTGGGAGGACGAGAAAACCAATACGCTCCCGACCCTCGTGGAAATCACTCTCTTCATGGACCCGATCGAGGAATTCGACGAGCCGGTGAAGCTGACGCGCGTGGTGGAAATTCCGATCGGGCCCGCGGTGACGGGCGTTGTCAGCGGCGTGGGCGCGGAAACCCCGGCGGCCGGCCGCGACAAGGCCGCCGCGGAGCCGGGCAATGCCGGCAGGGCGGAGGCCGAAAGGATCGACGCCGACGGAACCGACGGCAGGCGGAACGAGGCCGAGAAGGAGAACGAATGAGCCCGGTTTCCAAGGGTTGGAAAAAAGGGCGGCGGTTTTTCCAAGGGTTGGAAAATCATGGCCGGGCGGAAGCGCCCGGCGCGAAGCAGGGCTCCGCCCTCATTGTCGCCCTCTGGGTCCTGATCATTCTCTCGCTGCTCATCGGCGCGTTTGCGTTCGACATGCACGTCGAGGCGGGCATCACCTCGTACTACCGCAAGCGCATGAAGGCGCAATACCTCGCGTACGCGGGCGTGGAGTACGCGAAGGTGATCCTGTCGAAGGACTCGTCCAAGGAGAGGGACAAGGTCATGAAGGACGAGGAGAAGGAGATGAACGATATGCGCGAGGCCCTCGAAGTCGGCGGCGAGGTGAGCCTCACCCGCGAACTGGGGGCCGGGCGCATCGAGCTTCGGATCAAGCCGGAGACTTCGAAGTGGGACGTCAACAAGATCGGCGACGACGTCTGGAAAGAAATCCTCGAGTTCAGCGGCGTGCCGACGGATCAGGTCGACGAGTTGATCGATTGCTTCAAGGATTACACCGATCCGGGGGACGAGCACCATCTTAACGGCGCGGAGTCGGATGATCCCTTCTACGAGCAGCGCGGCTACAAGTGCAAGAACGGACCGGTCGATTCCGTGGAGGAACTCCTGCGCATCAAGGGCTTCACACACGCGATCGTGTTCGGCGGGCCCGCGGAGGACGAGGATGACGAGCCTCTGAAGGGCATCGCGGATGTCCTGACTGTCTGGGGCAACGGCGACCGGATTGACGCCATGTCGTCGTCGGAAAAGGCGCTCAACGGAATCCTGGAATTGAACGAGGACGAAATCCGGCGGCTGATCGAGTCGCGCGTGGGCGCGGACGGCGAACTACCGGAGAGTCTCCATGAACTGCTGGCGGACGCCGGTATCCCGGAGGATTTCAGCAACGTGCTGGGCTGGGGCAAGCCGGCCTATGTGGAGGTGACGTCGGTGGGCGAGGTGCAGGGCGTGCGCAGCACGGTGCTGTGCACGCTGTACATCGAGAACGGCAAATCGAGCCCCGTGGCGTGGCGCGAGGGCGACCTGCCGTGAGCGTCCAGCCGGTATCGCGGGCAAATCGCGCGGCCGCGGTGATCCTCGTTCTGGGCTGGCACATCTCCATGCCCTGCGATATCTGGCGGCGGTTCTGTACGCCGTGCGCCGGATCGCCGTGCTCCGGGCGTGCCGGCCGGATAATTGGCTTGTGAGTCAATTCGACGAGGCGCTCGGGATGTCCCGTTCTCCGGGCCCGGCCTCCGGCCGTTGAGGGCGTTCGGCGCATTTGGACATTGATTCGTCGGTGTGCATTCGTCATTAGTGATATCTGAATGGCTCAGAATCCGATAACTGCGATCGTATTCCGCAACGGAAACGCCGAGTGGACCACCTTACGGGCGGCGAAGTCCGGCTTTGAAGTGGTCGAGCATCGCACGGTGGAAATCGCGCCGGGTGGGGCCGTTCTCGATTTTGCCGCCGCCGGGACGCCCGGCGCCATCAAGGCGGCCTGCGGCCATATCAAGGGCGATCTTTGCGTCGGCCTGCCTGCCGACAAAACCCTCATGCGCGTGGTGGACCTGCCGACCGCCGATCCGGCGGAGATGAAAGGCATGGCGGAGTTGCAGGTCGACAAGTTCTCGCCGTTCCCGGTGGAGCACATGGCGGTCGCGCTCGAACTGCTGGCGCAGAAGGAAAACACGTCGCGCGTCCTGATCGTCGCCGTTCAGCGGGAGATCGTGGATTCCTTCGGCAAGGTGCTGGGACAGGCCGGGCTTCATCCCCACTGGATCAATGTGGAAGTGATGGGCTGGTGGTCGTTGCTGAAGGAGCAGGGCGGGATTCCGGAGCAGGGCCGCAAAGTGATTCTCCTCCTGGAGCAGACCGGCGCGCAACTGATCGTATGCCAGGACGGGAATCCCGTGGTCTTCCGGTCTTTGGGCGCCGGCCAGGGTCTTTCCCAGGAGGACTACTACTCGGAACTGGCGGATGAAACGGCCTATACCCTGACGTCGCTGGAGGCCGAGCGCGGTTCGGCGGAAGGGGTCAGAATGGACCTGTGGTACGGCCCTGCCGCCGCGTCGGCCGGCGGGCCTCCGATCCTGCTGGAGGAGAACCTCCGAACGGCTTGTGGTTTCGATGTGAAGAGCCGGAGTCTCGAAGCCCTGCCCCCGCTTACCGAGGGGTTGGCGCGGCAGAGCGCGGCGAAGGGGGATGCCGCGCTGAACCTGGCGCCGCCCGAGTGGCGTACGCAGGAGAGCGGACGCCGGACCAGGAAGTCGCTCCTGGTGGCGAGCATCGCGTTCCTGGTGGCCTGGCTGGGCGGAGTCTCCGCGTTCCTGATCGGCCTGAAGATGCAGGAGAGCGGGCGCGATCAGATGAAGGCGACGGTCTCCGCGCTGGAGAAATCCGCGGTAACGGTCAAGGAGTTGAAGAACAAGATCACGTCGTTCGAGCAGTATTCCGACCGGAGCCGGTCCGCCTTGGAATGCCTGCGTGAAATCAGCGCGCTGCTGCCCGAGGGCGTCGATCTCGCCTCGTTCAGCTACAAGAAGGGCTTGTCCGTCAGCCTGCGCGGGGAGTGCCCCACGCCGGAGCCGATTTACAGTTACGTTCAGGCCCTTCAGCAGTCGCCCTTGTTTGTCGAGGTGAAGACGGAGGGCGTGCGGAGCAAGATGACGCAGGGCGGCATGCAGAAGTCCGAGTTCTCCCTGACGGCGGTTCTTCCCGGGGAGGCGGTCAAGTGAAGATCTCCACTCGAGAAATGGGTCTGGCGTGGGTAACCGCGATAGTCATAATCCTGGGGGTCACGTACTGGCTCGGCGCGCCGAAGGCCGAGGCCTGGAAGGATGCGGTCCGCGCGCGCGACGCGCTGCGGTTGAAGATGAAGGAAATCAACCACCTCCTCGGCGATCAGACCAACGTCAATCAGCGGCTCGAAGCACTGCGTCAGCAGCTCCCGTCGCACCCGCAGGGCAAGGATGTCACGGCGGAGCTGCTGATGACGCTCGAACGCACGGCGCAGGAGCACGGGCTGATTCTGCTGAGGCGGGAGCCGGAGAAGGAGAAGAGCGTCGGGGACCTGTACGAGGTGGCCATCCACTGCACGTGGGAAAGCTCGCTCGATGGGCTCGTTCATTTTCTCTATGCTTTACAGGTTCAGGGTGCTATTTTAGACATCCGGCAGTTGACGGTGACGCCGGGGCAGGGCGGTCCAAACCGGTTGAAAGGCAATTTTACGGTCGATTGCGCGTACACGCGGCAGGAGGCGGGATCGCCGACGTCTTCGCCGGATCGGGAGCAGAATAAGAACTGATCTTTAGCCAGCGATCCATACGATGTTCAGGTATCTCAACAAGAAATGGCGCCGCGCCGCGGCCTTCCTGATGGCGGTTACGTTTTTGGGCGGTGCCATTCCGGCGCCGGCCCAGCGTCCTCTTCCGCCGCAGACTCAGCCCGTCGCGCTGAACATCCCCGTCGCGGGGCAGGATCTGCCTGTCGCCGCTCCGATCAGCGGCGCGGACAAGCTGGTCTCCCTGAATTTCCGCGATGCGCCGCTTGACCAGGTCCTGCAGTTCTACAGCGAAATCACCGGCCGCACGCTGATCAAGTCGCCCGGCATCAACGCCACGATCACCCTGCGGGGTCAGACGCGGCTGACCCAGAGGGAAGCCCTGCAGGCCATCGAGAGCGTTCTCGCGATGAACAACGTCACGCTGGTGCCCATGGGCGAGAAGTTCCTGAAGGTCGTCCAGCCGACGGCCGCGCGGCAGGAGGCGATGGCGATCGGAGGGCATTTGCCGGAGAAGCCGTTTGCGGATACGGACCAGTTGATCAGCCAGATTGTTCCCCTCAAGTACATCGAGATTGCCGAGGCGCAGACCCTGATCCAGGGATTCCTCCACGGCTACGGGAAAATCCAGCCGCTCGAGCGGTCCAACAGCCTGCTGATCACGGACACCTCCGGCAATCTCCGGCGGATTCTGGAAATCCTCGATTACGTGGACCAGCCGACCGAGATCAAGGTGGAGACCCGAATCTACGAACTCAAGTATGCCGAGGCCGCCAAGATCGCCTCGCGCCTCAACGAACTGCTGGGTGATTCGCAGACCAAGGAGGAGAAGCCCCGCGTGGCCGCGGCGCCGGCCCCGATTCCCTCGCCGCCGGGCGTGATTCGCGCCCGCGCGCCGGGGATCGAAGCGGCCCAGCCGGAGGCGGCCATCGAAGCGGCGTTGGCCGAGCGCGGCATCGTGCAGGGCAAGGTGAAGATCATTGCCGATGACCGGACGAATATCCTGATCGTCATTTCCCGCCCGTCCAACTTCTACTTCTTCGACAAGATCGTGGCCGTTCTCGACCGGCCGGTGGAGCCCGATGTCATCGTCCGCGTCGTGGCACTCGAGTACGCGAAGGCCGAGGAGATCGCGTCCATCCTCAACGAGTTCATCGGGGCCGCCAAGGCGGAGACGAAGAGCGGTGCGCCGGCCGCCGCGGCGGCCGGGACCGAGGCGGGTCGGGAAGGCGCGGAGGCGGGGGGCAGCCAGGCCCTGCAGGACTACATCGCGCGTCAGGCGGCCGCCACGGATCGTCTTCGCCATGCGGTCACGGAAGAAAAGGCCAAGATCGGCCAACTCTCCCCCAACACCAAGATTCTTGCCGACAAGCGCACCAACGCGCTTCTGCTCATGGGCACCAAGGGTGACCTCGCCGCGCTGGAGGATGTCATCGACCGCCTGGATACGATGCTCGCGCAGGTCCTGATTGAAGCCGTCATTCTGGAAATCGGGCTGAACAAGAATCAGGAGTACGGCATTGACTGGCTCCAGCGCTCGATGACGGTGAACAGCGACAACCGCGTCGGACCCCACAGCGGCGTCGGCGTGCACGATCCCGTGTACGCGTTCGGCGGCGGGCAGAACCTGAACGGTACGACCTTCAGGTCGGGCGATTCCATCGCGCGGGATACGACCCTGCCGTCCGGCATCTCCTACTTCACGACGATCTTCGACCTCAACATTGACGCCGTGATCCGCATGGCGGCCAGTTCGTCCGACGCGAAGATCCTTTCGACGCCGGTAATCCTGACCACGGACAACACGGAGGCCAAGATCGTTGTCGGCGAGGAGCGCCCCGTGGTCACCTCGACCAGCACGTCAACCGCCGGCCAGCAGACGTCCGGGTACGAGTATCGCAACATCGGTATCGAGTTGACGGTGACCCCGCGCATCAATCCCCAGCGGTATGTCGTGATGGAGATCACGCAGTCCGCGGACAACTTGAAGGATACGACCAAGATCGACGAGAACGACGTGCCCATCATCACCAAGCGCGAGATGAAGGCGCAGATCGCGGTCGCCAGCCGCTCGACGATCGTGCTCGGCGGCCTGGTCAGCAACGAGCGGCGGAAGAGCCGCGCCAAAGTTCCGATCCTGGGCGACATCCCGATTCTCGGGACCCTGTTCCGTTACGACAAGGACACGGACAACCGGACCGAACTGCTCGTCCTGCTCACGCCGTACGTCCTGACGACGCCGGAAGAAGCGCAGCGGGAGACGGAGCGGCTGCACAACGCCACGGCGGCCTCCAAGGTCAAGTGGTATCGGGGCTGGTCGGACAGCCCCCTGACGAAGCCGTCGCGGGCGCAGATGAACGCCAGGGAGCGCGCGGTATCCGATGCCGAGCGGCAGGCGCGCGTGGACGCGAAGACTCTGAAGCGCGAGGGAGTTCAGGACCGGACCAAGCCGCGCATCACCGTCGTTGTGCCTTCCGAGATCGAATACGAGGCCGAGGAATTCGTTGCCGGCGAACTGCACGAAATGCCGACGCCCGCGACCGAAGCGGTCGATGCCCCCACGGTATCGAAGCCGCTCTCCCGCGAGGACGACGAGGAGGAAACGCCGGTTGCCGTACCGCCTCCCGCGGACCTTGCGGAACCGGTTGAGGCGGAAGAACCGGCGGATGATCCGGCGGCGGGTTCTCCGGAAGAAGATGCCGGCGCGGATGATGCGCCGCAACAGTAGCCGGGATTGAAGTCTTGATCGGGCGTCGGCGCCGGGGTACACTTGTCCCTCAATGGAGGTCAATGTGGCTGGGAACTCCGAGAAATCGAAAACTCGAACCCCCTTGCAGGACATTGTCTTCGACTGTCCGCACTGCAATAAGAGTCTTTCCATTGATCCCCGGGGCGCGGGCCTCATGGTTGTCTGTCCCGACTGCGAGCAGCAGGTGCAGGTGCCGGGTATGCCCTTGGCCGAGCGCAACCAGGCGGCCGCTCCGACTCCGCCTCCGGGCTCCGCCGATTGCGCCGAAGCCCTGGCGGCGGCCCAGGCGAAAATTGAGCAGCTTGCGGAAAGCCTGGAGGAAACCCGTGAGCGCCGCCGGTATCTCGAGAAGATGCGGGCGGACAACATGGCGAGCTACGAGTTGATCCGCAAGGACCTCGTGACCATTCAGAACGCGCTGGATCGCATCGTCGCCGTCATTCAGGACGCGACGACGGAAAAGACTTCAGAAAAGGGTTGATGGCCGGGCCGCATCCGCCGTCATTTCCTCAGCCTTTTCACGAACCGCTCCATCCTCGCCATCGCTTCCTTGATGTTGTCCATCGAGGTCGCATACGCGCAACGGAGGAATCCCTCGCCGCAATCGCCGAACGCGTTGCCGGGAACGGCGGCGACTTTTTCCTCGTCGAGGAGCTTCAGGGCGAATTCCCTGGAGGTCAGGCCCATGCCCCCGATGTTCGGGAACGCGTAGAACGCGCCGCGCGGCTTGCTGCAAGGGAGGCCCATTTCCCGGAAGGACTGGTCCAGGAAGTTGCGGCGCTTGCGGTATTCCTCCCGCATCTGCGCCACGTCGAAGTCCGCGCGGGTCAGCGCCTCGATCGCCGCCTTCTGGCTCATCGTCGGCGCGCAGAGCATCGTATACTGGTGGACCTTCATCATCGCTTCCGTCAGTTCCGCCGGCGCGCATGCGTAGCCGAGGCGGAAGCCGGTCATCGCCCACGCCTTCGAGAAGCCGTGCAGGAAAATCGTCCGCTCCTTCATGCCGGGGATGGACGCAATGCTGACATGCTTGCCGTCGTAGGTGAGTTCCGCGTAGATCTCGTCCGTGATCACCAGGAGATCGTGTTTTTTTGCGAACTCGGCGATCTCCTCCACATCCTTGCGGGGCAGGATCGCCCCGGTCGGGTTGTTCGGGAAGTTCAGGAGCAGGAGCTTGGTCTTCGGCGTGACCTTCTTCTCGAGCATTTCGCGCGTGAGGCGGAAATCGTCCTCCGCGCGCGTCTCGACGACCACCGGCGCGCCGTGCGCGAAGAGAATGTCCGCGCGGTACGAGACGTAGCACGGCTCGTGGTACAACACCTCGTCGCCGGGGTTGATCAGCGCGCGCAAGGCGAGATCCAGCGCCTCGCTGACGCCGACGGTGACGAGGATTTCCGTCTCCGGATCGTAGGACGCCTTGAAAAACCGGTTCACGTACCCCGCGATGGCCTTCCGGAGTTCCAGCAGGCCGAGGTTGGACGTGTAGTGAGTCGCCCCGCGCTCCAGAGAAAAAACGGCCGACTCGCGCACGCGCCACGGCGTGTCGAAATCGGGCTCGCCGATGCCGAGGCTGATGATGTCCTTCATCGTGCTGACGATGTCGAAGAAATCGCGGATGCCCGAGCGGGGGATGTCCCGGACATGGTCCGCGACCCGCTCACGGGGAGACTTTGAGCCGCTCGTCTTCATGTTCGGTCTCCATCAATACGCCGTGGTGCTTGTAAGTCTTGAGCATGAAATGCGTGGACGTGGAAATCACGCCCTCGATCGTGGCGAGCTTCTCGCTCACAAACGAGGCCACCTCCCTCAGGTCCTTCCCCGCGACGAACAGCAGGAGATCGTACGCGCCGGACATCAGGTAGACCGACTGCACTTCGGAAAAGCGGGCGATGCGGGACGAAATGCGGTTGAATCCGCCTTCGCGCTCCGGCGTGATCTTGACCTCGATCACCGCCGTCACGCCGTTGAGATTGAGTTCGTCCTCGTTCAGAATCGCCTGGTAGCCGCGGATGACGCCTTTCTTCTCATACTCGGCGATTCGGGCCTTTACCTCGCCGACCTTGAGATTCAGCATCTTCGCGATGTTCTCCGGCGACTCCAGCGCGTTCTGTTTCAAAATTTTAAGAAGTTCGTCCATATCCACCTCCGTCGACAATGGCAGTAGCTATAGCGGCGGGAACAGGGTGAGTCGAGAGAATAACAGATTGCCGTCGTCCTCGTCGAGACCGAGGACGAGGACGATCAAGATGCACGGTACGCCTGTCCCTTCCACGCCAATCCGCGTCCGGTGAAATGCCGGAACGCGGCGTAGGAGGCGGCGGAGCCGTACAGAACGGCGGCCAGCGGCAGCAGCCACGCGCAGGACGAGGATGTCTTCACCACCGTGAAAACCGGTTGGACGGACCAGCGACTGAAGACGGCGAGGGCCGCGCCGGCAACGGCCAGCGGCAGATTGAGGAAGACGATACCGGCCGCCGCCGCCAGCCAGGGGCCCAACGCGCCCAGGATGACGGCGAGCCAGGCCAGCAGGAGCAGCGGGATCGAGTAGCGCAGCAGCGGGAGGCTGAGCCGGCTCAGGCCATGCCACAATTCCCGGAAGTGTTCGTACATGCGGGTGTGGCCGAGGTCCCGGGTGTAGGTCAGCCATGTCCGCCGTCCTTGCCTTTTCAGGATTCGCGCCAGGGCCATGTCCTCGAGAATCTGATCGCGCACCGCCGCGTGTGTTCCGGCGGCTTCGTAGATGCTTCGCTTCATCAGGATGAACGCGCCGCACAGCCGGGCCGCGCGCCTCTCCGGATGGCTGGCATCGTCCAGCGGTTCCACGAGGACGGAAAGAGTCGCGAACAAGGGCATGATCATCTTCTCCCAGAACGAGCGGCAGTGGATCGTCGGAAACAGGCTCAACGCGTCCACGTTCAGGTCCAGGGCCTTGGCGGCCGCCTTCCTCAGGGTCAGCGGATGATGAACCACGTCGGCGTCGATGAACAACAGCCGGTCGCCCTTCGCCTCGCGCGCTCCCTGCACGAGAGCCCAGCTTTTGCCGACCCATGTCTCGCCGGCCGGCGGCGGTGCGCCGTTGATGATCCGGGCAAACCGACAGTCCTTGAGCGCCGCTTCCGCGATGGCCAGCGTGGCGTCGGTGGACCGGTCATTGATGAAGATGATTTCGTAGCCGGGGTAGTCCTGCGCCGCCAGCGCGGACAAACATTCGCCGACAATCGCCTCTTCGTTGCGCGCCGGGACGAGGATCGAGATGAACGGCCAGCCGCCGCGCGGCTCCGGCAATTCGGTGGTGGAATCCAGGGAAGGGATATGGCGCGCGAAGAAGCGAAGGCGAAAGAAAACGATCAGCCACAGCGCGCAGGATATGCTCCAGGTCGTCCACAGGATCGTCATCATCAGTTCCCATAGTAAGCGGAAAGGCGAAGACAGGGCAAGGCATGTGCTGAACCACGGATGGACACGGAAAATCCGTGTCCATCCGTGGTACATCAGCCAAAGTCAGCATTGAGTTGAAGCGCGGGAAGGTCTACGTTGTGCCGCATGTCTCTGAAGAACTTCAGAATCGTCCTGGTCAGTCCTCTCTACGGCGGCAACGTGGGTTCGGTCTGCCGCGCGATGAAGAACATGGGCTTGTCGCGCCTGGTGATCGCCGCGCCCTCGGGCGCGCTGGACATGGAAGAAGCCAGGAAGATGGCGATGCACGCGGACGATGTGTTCATGAAGCGGAAGGAATTCCCGACGCTCCGGGAGGCCGTGGCGGACTGCGGGCTCGTGATCGGGACGACCGCGCGCATCGGGCTGTACCGCGAGCACGCGCAGACGCCGCGCGAGTTCGCGCCGCGCCTGCTGGCCGTCTCGGAAAAGGCGAAAGTCGCGCTCGTGTTCGGCCCCGAGGACAACGGCCTGTCGAACGACGACCTGATGCTCTGCACGCACATGATGCGGATCCCGTCGTCGGAGAAATACTCGTCCTTGAATCTCTCGCAGGCGGTCATGGTCTGCTGTTATGAACTGTACGTGATGTCCGGTCTCTGGGAGCCGGTGGTTGAAAAGTCGCCGGAGGCGCCCTCGGTGATGCGCGAGCGGATGTACGATCTGTGGCGGGCCGCGCTGCTGAGCATCGGCTTCATGAAGGAAGACAAGGCCGACCACATGATGTTCGGCCTCAAGCGCGCGCTCGGGCGCGGCACGCTGACCGTGAACGATATCCGCATTCTGACCGGCATGGCGCGGCAGACGCGCTGGGCCGGCGATGAGTTGAAGAAGACGAAGGCAAAAGGTGGTCACAAAACGTGACCCCCTCAGGAAAGCGAGTGTGAGCCATGGCTGAAAAGGAGGCGCTGGTTCCGGCGGAGCGGATTCATCGAATGATCCTGCTGGTTCGCGGGCAGAAGGTGATGCTGGATGCCGACCTGGCCGAGTTGTACGGCGTTCCGACCAAGGCGCTCAACCAGGCGGTCAAGCGCAACGCGGACCGGTTTCCGGAAGATTTTATGTTCCGGCTGAATGCCGAGGAAAAGAAAGAGGTGGTCGCAAAATGCGACCACCTTCGGGCGCTCCGGTTCTCGTCGTCGCCGCCGTACGCCTTTACCGAGCACGGCGCGCTGATGCTCGCGAGCGTGCTGAATTCCAGGCGCGCGGTCGAGGCGAGCGTGTTCGTGGTGCGCGCGTTCGTGCGGTTGCGGGAAATGCTTTCCAGCCACCGTGAACTCGCGAAGAAGGTGGCCGAACTCGAGCGCAAGTCGAAGGGGCACGACGAGAAGATTCGTTCGCTGGTCGGCGCCATCCGTCAACTGATGATGCCGGACGAGAAGAAGGCGAAAAAGATCGGATTCGGAGCAGGTTGAAAGCACGAAACACACGAAATGGACTTAGACCAAATTCTTCCTTTCGTGTGCTTTGTGGTTAATCAAACGGCGCGACGATCTGGATTTTCGGGAACGCCTTTTTCACCGCGGCGGTGTCCTGCTTCAGGAAGAGCACTTTCAGGTTCGGCCCGGCGTCCATTGTGAAGTAAACGTGCCGTCCCGTCTGCCGCAGCCGCCGGATTTTCTTCATTGCAAGGAGCGATTCCGGGAGCCAGTAGATGACCGGCGGCTTGGAATCGAACATGGTGGCGTGCATGGCGAGCGCGTTGGATTCGGCGGTCTGTCCAAGCTTTGGAAAATCGCGGCGGCGGATGGCCGTCTTCAGGAGCCGCATGTCCTTTGCGACCTTGGCCGGCCAGGAGCGGTAGAGGGCGGATGTCCGGATCGTTCGTTTCATGGCTTCGCGTGAACCGATGCTTTTCGCCTTGTCCGAAATCACCACGAGTCCCATCCGAAGGCCGGGCCATTTCGATTTCAGCGGCGCCGCGCAACTGTCCATTCCGTCGGCGCGTTTGCCGGCGCGCCACTCGACGAACCCGTTGTGGACCGAGCGGCACGCGCTGCCGCTGCCGAGCCGGGAGAGAATGGAGAGATTCCGGCGGCTCAGCTTCCAGCCGAAGAGGTCGTTCAGGGCCATCGTCATGGCGGCGAATCCTGACGCGGATGAGGCGAAGCCTGCGGCGGTCGGGATCGTGTTCACGGCGGCGACGTTGAAGAAAGTGTTTCGATCCGGCCGGAACAGATCGAGGAACGCGGAAACGCGGCGCGCGAACGACGAGTCCGGAGACAGCCGCTTGCCGTTCAGCGTCACGCGGTCGGCCTTGTCGCGCAGACGGAGGGTCACCCTGGACCCCAGTTGGCCGAGCGAGAGGGACAGGCTGGGCGTGACGGGCAGGTTGAGTTCGTCGTTCCGCTTGCCCCAGTACTTGCACAACGCGATGTTGGACGGGGCGAACGCGGAGCCTTCCGTGCGGGGTTTGGAGCGTTTTCCCTTGAGGACACGGCGGACCACGTCTTTTTTCGTGAGATTCATTGTACCCCTCGCGGAGAGATCATAACCGGCAGCGCCTCGAAAGGCCACTTCGTGCGCCGGGAACGTCCCAGACCGATCACGCAGTCGCCGAGTCCCGAGCCGGAGATTTTCGCGCCGAGGATGGCGGGGTCGCGGAGGAGCAGGCAGGCCATCGCGGCCAGTTTCCCGTTGCTGACGCCGATCGCGGCCATCAGCAATCGGTTCAGATTCAGGATCGCGCCGACATCCTTCCAGTTATTGCGGCGGATCGCCGCGGCGGCCTGTCGCGAACTCCGGCCCATTATTTTGAAGATGGCCTCGTACAGTTCGGGACAGGCTTTCCGCGCCCGCTCGACGATTCCGACGACTTCGACCGTCGGCATCTTGCTGCCGGAGTAGAGCACCGTCAGCGGATACGAGGCGTTCAGCTTTTGCGCCCGGATGGGGTTTGCGCGGTACAGCACGATCCCGCCGTGGACGCTCGCGGCGACATCCGCGCCGGAGCCCAGGCCCTGCGTCTCGCGGATGACGGCGACGGCGTCGGGCAGGAGCTTGCGCGGGTTGACGGAACCATTCAGCCATTTCGACAGGGCGGCCAGCGTCGCGACCGTGACGGCCGCGGACGAACCGAACCCGATCTTGTGCGAGAACTCGGAATCGATGCGCAGGTCGAAGCCGGTCGTCAGTTCCCTCGCGAAACGTCGGACGGCCGCGACCACGAAGCGGAAGTTTTTTGACGGCTTGATGCGATCGACGGAAGCGGAGTAGCGGCCGAGAGCCGATGTGATGCGGATTGCACGGTCTTTTCGGGGAGCGAGTGTGACGTGGATTCGCCGGTTTACGGCGCAGACGAGCGCGGGTTGACCCTGGAGAACGGCATGTTCGCCGAGCAGCATCAGGCTGCCGGGCGCGGAGGCTTTAAACGATACGGGTGCCAAGGGGCTCACCCCTCACGGAGACGATGTTGTAACCGTATTTTTCGCAGAGCTGTTTCGGGGCCTGTTCGGAGCAGACCATCACAATCCCGGCCTTGTCGCCGTTCACGGCGCCGGCGCCGCAGATCTTCGCCGCGGCGCCCATGTTTTCGACCTCGGAAATGAATTCCCGCACGCGGTCCGGAACGACGCCGATCCCGGCCAGCAGGCGGTTGTTCTCGCGGATGCAGCTCTGAATGTCCTTGAGCCGGTTCGACGCCAAGGCCTTCTCCATAGCGTTGGTCACCGCTTCGAAATCGTCCCAGATGCGGCTGTCGCCGAATTGTTCCCGCACGCGGCTGACGCATTCGCCGGTGGTCGTCTCGGGCACGCCCGTATGCACGAGATACATGGGCATGCGGGGCAGGGGTCGCTTTTGCGCCTCGCCCTTCTGGAACCTGGCGCAGCCGCCGTTGAGCGAAATGTAGGTGTCCACGCCGCTGGCGTGGCCGTGCTGAAGATTTTCCGCCTCGAGACTGTACGCCTGGTACCACTCCGGGCGGAACTCCACGCGAAAGTAATGGCCGACGCCGCGCAGGACGCTCAACACCGTCGCGGCCGAGGAGCCCATGCCGCACCCGATGGGGATGTTGGAGCGCAACTGGATTTTGACGCCGTTCGCGACTTTCAGATGCAGGCCGTCGAGGATCGTGATGAACGCGAACTGGAGCAGTTCGACCGGCTTGTAGAGCACTTCGCGGATGCCGAGCTTGCCTTCGAGAAAGAGCCGGTAGTTCTTGGCCAGGCGGTTCTTCAGTTCGCGGAGGGCGCGGAGCGTGAACGATTCGCTCTGGCTGAAATCCTGAAGCTCAAACAGGAACTCGTCTGCGACGTCCGAGGGGAGGACGACGGACTGGGCGCTGCGATCAATGGCCGTGGCTATGGCGGGCTTGTCGTACACCACCGCATGTTCGCCGGTCAGAATCAGTTTGCCTGGAGCAATCGCCTTCACTTCGCCTTCTCGTACAACCGCTTATGGTCCTTGACGCCTGCCAGCCGGAAAGGACCTGTTCGATATTGCGCGAACGTGTGATCGCCGCCGTCCGTCGGAAACGCCAGTTGAAAGATATCTTCGTATTGTTGGTAGGTCAGTTCCTTGCGGTTGTCCAGTAAATTGCGGTGTGCGGCGCTGAACAGGTGCTGTTGATAGCCCTTTTGCGGCACGCCGCTGAAGAACTCGCCCATGCAGCCGGAGCCGTAGCTGAACAGCGCGATCCGCCGGTCGGCCAGGTCCTCTTCCGTGTTGTCGAGGAGCGAATTCAGGCCCTCGTAGAGCGAGGCGGCGTACGTGTTCCCGGTGATCCGGTTGTAGAGGAGGGATTTCCCGATCTGTTGCTGGAGCTCGGCGTCCTTCGGCGCCGGACTGCCGGAGGACTTGAGCAGTTTGACGTGGGCCTTCTCCGCCATTTTCGTGAACGGCAGGTGGTAGCAGAACGCGGCGAAATCCGTCAGTTTGCGGCCGGTCAGCCCCGCGTATTGTTTCCACGAGTCCAGCAGCGCGGAGATGTACACGAGTATCGAGTACTTGCCGTCGACGAGCGCTTCATCGCGGTAGTTCGGCCGCCAGAAATCCATGACGTCCTCCCCGTAGTACCCGCTTTCCGGGTCGATGGCCAGCACCCGCGGGTTCGCGGCGATCAGCATCGCCACGGCCCCCGCGCCCTGCGTGGGCTCGCCGGGACTGCGCAGGTCATAGCGCGCGACGTCCGACCCGATCACCAGCGCCTTCTTCGTCGGGTTTCGGGCGACCCACGGGATCGCCATCTGGAGACCGGCGGTCGCGGCATAGCAGGCTTCCTTTACCTCGAAGCTCCGGCAGCGGGTCGGCAACCCCAGCAGCCGGTGCGCGAACATCGAGGCGGCCTTCGATTGGTCGACCGCGCTTTCGGTTCCGAGGATCAGCAACTCGATGTCGCTGCGCTCGGTCTTCTCGACGACGGGCAGGGCCGCGCTGGCCGCCATGGTGACAATGTCCTCGTCCGGAGGGGGCAGGCCCATTCGTTCTTGGCCGATTCCCGTGTAAAACTTGTTGGGATCCACGCCGCGCGCGTCGGCCAGGGTCTTCAGGTCGAGATAGTAGTGCGGCGTGTAGAAATGGATGAGGTCGATGCCGATCTTCATTTGAGCAGTAATTCCTCGTTGCCGATCAATCCCTTCACGTTTCCCTGGCCCAGCAGGAACAGGGCCGTCACGAACTCGCGTTTCAGCGTGTGGATCATCTTCACCACTTGGTCGGGCGATTCGATCGCCGGTTTCAGGAACGGCGCGGCGATTCCGCAGAGCGACGCGCCGAGGATCATCGCCTTCGCCATGTCCAGTCCCGAGCGGATGCCTCCGGACGCGATCAGCGTGAGCCGCTCGCGGTGCTGTTTCAGGGCCGTCAGCGCCCGGGGTGTGGGAATGCCCCAGTCCTGAAAGGTCAGCCCGAGGTCTTCGCGCTCCTCTTCCACGAGGCTGTAATGCTCGATCCGGCTCCACGACGTGCCGCCCGCGCCCGCGACGTCGATGTAACGAATGCCTCCGTCGGCGAGGAGCCGCACATCCGCCTCGGAGAGTCCCGCGCCCACCTCTTTGATGACAACCGGTTTGTTCAGACGTTCAGCGATCCGGATGATTTGCGTGGAAAGCTTCGCGAAATTCGTATTGCCGCTCGGCTGGACCGCCTCCTGCAGGGGGTTAAGGTGCAGGACGAGCGCGTCCGCGCCGACCGCCGCCACGGCCTCCTCGCACATGTCCGGCGTGAAGCCGTAGTTGAGCTGGACGGCCCCGAGATTCGCGAGCAGGAGCGTGGCGGGGGCGTACCGGCGGATCTCGAAGCTGCTCCGCGCCGCGGGCTGGGAGAACATCACGCGCTGGGACCCGACCCCCATCGCCACGCCGGTCTTCTCCGCTGCCGTGGCGAGGTTTCGGTTGATCGTGCGCGCGAGGTCGTGGTCGCCGCCGGTCATCGAAGAGATCAGCAGCGGGAACGACAGTTTTTTCCCCATGAATTCGATCGACGGATCGATCTCGGCCAGGTTCAGTTCCGGCAGGGCGCGGTGCGTGAGCCGGATGTCGTCGAAATAGAACTTCCGCCGGTCCGTTTCCGGGTCGCTCTCGATCGTCCGGAGGTGCTTCAGTTTCCGCTGGTTGGTTGGGTCCATGGGATTCCCGCCGATTACGCCGATTCGCGCTTTCGTTCCATCTTCACATGCGCCCGCATCAGTTCGCCGCGATTCGTCTGCGCGGCCAGCAGGGACAGTTCGCCGCAGAGAACCGTCGCCGCGCAGATTACCGCCAGACGCCGCGCGTTCTGCCCCGCCTCGCGCTCCTTGACGCAGTCCATCTGCTCCAGGTTCCTGCGCACGAACTCGAAATTCTTTCCGCTGCCGACCGTGCCGACAATGATGTTCGGGACGGTGGCGGAGAAGTACAGCGCATCGTCCGTCGCCTGAGCGTGCACGAAGCCCTGCGAGCCTTCGACGATGTTCGCCGCGTCCTGGCCCGTCGCGAGGTAGAACGCCAGCAGCATGTTCGCGTAGTGCGCGTTCGCGCTCCGGATGCCGCCGGCGAGCGTCGTGCCGATCAGGTTCTTCTTGATGTTGATGTCCACGATCTTTTCGGGGGTCGTTTTCAGGACGCGGGAGCAGATGTTGCGCGGGATGCGAATCTCCGTGATCACGTTCTTGCCCCGGCCGAGGATGCCGTTGACCGCGGTGGGTTTTTTGTCGGAACAGAAATTCCCGGACACGGAAACGTACTTCAGGTCGGAGTACGCCGTGAGAATCCAGTCGATCAGAGCGTCGGCCGCCTTGGTGACCATGTTGTGGCCGGACGCGTCGCCGGTCCGCATCTCGAAACGGATATACATCAGGTTCGCCACGCACTGCGTGTGAATGTCCAGCAGTTGCGCAAAGCGGCTGGACGAAGCCACGACCGACGCCAGTTCCGGCCGGCGGTTGGCGAGGGCGGAGGCGGTGCAGACGGCGGCCTCCGCGTCCGGCGCTTCCAGGAGGATCGAGCGCGTCATCCGGTCATCCGCCACGACGGCTTTGATGCCGCCGGCCAGCATGGACACTTTGGCCCCGCGGTTGACGGAGGCCCACAGCGGGGTCTCGTAAGTGGCGAGGGGAACCATCACCTCGCCGTCCATTTCGGGGCCGGTGATTTTCAGAGGTCCCACAAGCTGCATCGGAACCGTCGCAAACATGGTTTCTTGCGGTTTCATACGTGGTGTTGATTGCATACAACGTTTAACACGCCAAACAAAGAAAAAACAGGGCAGGGACACAGGCGGAGAAGTCCTTCGTTTCGTCTTTTTCGGGCCTCCCGTTCTCCATCCCGCTTGCCGTCGGAAAACGCCTTCCGCCGTTCCAAGCCGCACGGGGATTGCGCCGAAAGAGCGGGTCGCCTTCGGAGGGGTGCGAGGTTGTCTTGTGGGGTTTTGGATCAATCACCGGCGCGCAAGCGCGTGTTCCCGAACTCGACGAGCATGAACAGCGAAGATGTAAGGTTTTGTACGGCAACGGGTTGACCCCGGATGATGGGACCGGTCACATTATTGGCTTGTATCGCGAATATTTCGCGTGCAGACTGCGGCGTAATTTGTTGCAGTAGCGGCATGAAACACAAGACGCCACTCATTTCGGGCTTGCTCTCGCGCGGGGTCACGCGGCGCGGGAGCGAGCGCAACGCGCTTCGTGCAACGGCGGCCATTCTGGTCATGGTTGCGGCATGTTCCCTCCTGGTGTCCTGCGTTGGGTTGAGGCCTTCCATGCCGCGGAAGCTGTCTTTTATTACCGTGAAGGACGGGAAGACCGTGACGGAAAACGGGAGGCCGATTGTTCTCAAGGGCTGCAACATCGGCAACTGGTTCGTCATGGAAATGTGGATGCTCGACATCGCGGGCATCAAGGACCAGCACGAGTTGGAGTCCATTCTCGCCGAGCGGTTCGGCAGCGAGCGTAAAGACGCGCTCCTGGAAGTGTACCGCGAGAACTGGGTCACGGAGCGCGATTTCCCGATCATCCGTTCGTTCGGGTTCAATGTCGTGCGCGTGCCGTTCCACTACTCGCTGCTGATGGATGACGCGCGTCCGATGGAACTGAAACCGGACGCCTTCAAGTGGCTCGATGCCGTCGTCGACATGGCCGAGCGGAACGGGCTCTACGTCATTTTCGACCTGCACGCCGCGCCGGGCCGGCAGAGCCTGGATCATATCACCGGCTGGTCCGGCCAGAACAAGCTGTGGACCAGCGAAGATTACAAGAAGCAGACCGTCTGGCTTTGGAAGCAAGTCGCCGAGCACTACAAGGATCGGCCCGCGATCGCGGCGTACGACCTGCTCAACGAGCCGTTCGGCGATGGGCGGACCGAGAATCATGTGCCCGCCCTGGTGAGCCTCGTGGGGGATATCTATCACGCCGTGCGCTCTGTCGATCCGCGCCGCATCATCGTCCTGCCCGGCCAAATGTACGGCGTGGGCTGCTACGGCAATCCGGCCGATCGCGGCTGGCAGAACGTGATGTTCACGGAACACTATTACCCCGGCGTTCTGGGGTCGTCGCCGTCGTTCGAACCGCATCGGAACCTGCTCAGTCGCGACATCCCGTACAACGCGCGCGTGTGGAATCAGATGGGCGTTCCGATGCTCGTCGGGGAATTCAATGTTGTCTTTCGGTTCCTGGGCGGCGGGACATTGATGCGGCAGTACTACGATCTCTATGCCTCCAAGGGTTGGTGGGCGACGATGTGGTCCTACAAGCTGGTCAAGAAGTCGGGGGGGATGGTTCCGAATCCGTGGTTCATGGTGACCAACGCAAAGGACCTGCCCTCCGTTTCTCTCCGGACATCGAGTTACGAGGAGATCGAGGCGTATTTCAAAGGGTTCGGCGCCATGGAGTACTCGGTGTACGAGGAGTTGCGGAAGGCGCTTTTGACCCGTACCCCGAAGACCCTCTACGTCGCAAGCGAGCCGTTTCCCATGGACGCGCCGTTTAGCGATCCGCTCGGCGAGTGGGAAGGTGCCGATATCTCGAGCCGGCCCGCGGGCGGCCAGAAGGTGTTTTCCGATTCGGACATGGATGTGTACGGCGGCGGCCGCGACCTGTGGAACAATCACGACGAATTCCGCTTTGTGTGGAAGAAGGTCTCCGGGGACTTTGACTTTGAGGCGGCGATCGAAAGCCTGGACGAGACCGTCATGTACGCCAAGGCCGGCCTCATGATCCGGGGCGGGCTGGAGCCCGATGCGCCGCACGTTCTCATTCATGTGTTCCCCAACAGCCAGGTCAGTGTCGGCTGGCGGTCGATGAAGGGCGCGAACATGCAGGAGCGCAAGTTCCCGATCCGCGAATTTCCCATCCGCCTTCAGTTGAACAAGAGAGGCGACCAGGTGCGCGCGGCGTGGTCCGCCGACGGCGTCCGCTGGATCAGCGGGGGCACGCACACGTTCGACTGGCTGGCCGGGGAATGCTACGCGGGGCTGGCCGTCCTCAGCCACGACGACCGGTATCTGACCCGCGGCGCTTTCCGGAACATCAGACTTTCGAAAACTGTTCCGCCCGAACCCGAACCGGAGCCGGAACCCGCGTCCGAAACCGCGCCGGCCGCTGAAGAGGGGGCTGCTCCGGAAGCGCCGTGATTTCGAGCAAACAGGATGGAACAGGCCGATGGCATGTCCGCGTTTACAGAAAAGAAAGGAGTCGGTTTTGTGAAGAGCAAGGTCATGTTGGCCGTGTTGCTGATGGGCGCTTTGTCGGTCCGGGCCCAGATGGAAAACGCGTCGTTCGAGGCGGAAGGGTCGAGCGGCGATCAGGCCGAATCGTGGTCGAGGTGGGGAAATTGGATGAACCGGGAAAGCGGTTGGACGCCGGTCAAGGATGGTCAGTGCATCATCGGTTACCACCACTGGCGGATCGAGAGGGGCGACAACTCGGGTCTGTATCAGGACATGAAAGTGACGGCCGGCAAGAACTATACCTTCAGCATTTACGCCAATGCCGATAACTCGGCTGAGGGCAGGAACGCCGAGAGCGTCGAACTGCGGCTCGAGACGACCATCAACGGCACGCAGGCCACCGTGGCCTCCAGGACGTTCAGCCTCGCGGATATCGCGACGGGAACCGACTGGAGCCGGTTGCAGGTGTCCGGCGTGGCGCCCAACGATATTCTGCGAGTGCTGGTCATCGTCAATCCGGCGAAGGACGGTCCTCGCGGCGGCGCGGTGAAGTTCGACGCGGCGGAGATTGACGCCCGGTAACTTCCGACAGCGGACGGTTGTTCTGCGGCGCGCTCTGAAGTCAGGGCGCGCCGCGGTTTTTCCCGGCCCTGGACGTCGTGTCCGCTCTGCCTGGAACGGCAAAATAATCCTCTGGTCGTGTCCCGCCCCGCGGGGTAAAGTCCGGATTTGTCATGCGCCGTCCGCTCCGGAGGCGCGGTGGGCCCATAGCTCAGTTGGTCAGAGCAGGGGACTCATAATCCTCTGGTCGTAGGTTCGAGTCCTACTGGGCCCACCGCGCCCCTGGCGCAGGGTGCGGCCGACCCCGCTGTTCACAATTGCGGATATTCCTGCTACTATAACTTTTCATGCGAAACATGCGAATGATACGCGCCGCGGCATTGTCCTGCTGCCTGCTGTCCGTCGTCGCCGCATCCGCGCTGACCCCCTCGAACATCGTTGGAGAGATCACGGTCGCGGACTACACCTACTTCCACACGAATCTGTTCGTCCGCACCAACGAGAACCGGGGGTTCACATCGACCTCCCCGCGTGTGCCCGCGAACCAGCACGACCCGGCGCGCGATTTCATCCTGTCGAGTTTCACCCATATGGGGCTTTCGGCAACGCTGGACCCGTTCTGGAACAGTGACTACACCAACTGCAACAACGTCGTCGCGGTGAAGCCGGGCCTCAACCCGTCCAACTTCGGTTACTACATCATCGGCGCGCACTACGACTCGGTGAACTCGACATCCTCGTCGGTAACGAACCGGCCGGGCGCGGACGACAACGCGAGCGGCGTGGCCGGCGTTCTGGAGATCGCCCGCGTGTTGAGCCCGTACACGTTCAAGGCCACGCTGATCTTCATTGCGTTCGACAATGAGGAGGCGGGGATGAAGGGGTCCTATCATTATGTGGCCGACAGCACGTCGGACACGCGGGGCGAGCCGGGGAAAATCTATCGCGGCGACATTCGCGGGATGATCAGTCTGGACATGATCGCATACAACCCCGCGGGGGCGAATTCGAACAAGGCGCAGATCTACGGCGGGGACAGTTACCCGACCAGGCCCGTGCGCACGAATCTCGCGAACGCGCTGGTGCAGTACGGCGGCCTGGCCTGCGTCAACAGCGGCGCGAACAATTCGAGCGACCACGGGCCGTTCTACTACAACGGCATGGATGCCTGCCTGCTCATCGAATACAATCATGGGTCCAATCCCTACTATCATTCGATTTACGATTCAGTCGATTCGCCCGGCTACATTGACTACGAATTCGCGACGAAGATGACGAAGGCCGTCGCCGGCTACCTGTGCGCGCAGGCCGGACTGGTTCCGCCGGCATCGGTCGCCGCCCCGGAGGTTCAGCCCGGCGGCGCGAACGTGGTGGTCCGCTGGGACAGCATGGCCGGCCTGGTCCAGCAGGTGGAGTACCGCGACGTTCTGACCGGGACCGATAGTTGGAGCGTGCTGGGCACGTACACGAACGCGAGCGGCGCGTGGTCGCTGACGATGACGGACCGGGTGGACGGCGTCAGTCGGCGCTACTACCGCGTGCGGAGCTGGTAGCCGCTACTGCAGCCCGCGGTCGAAGTTCCCGATGTGGCCGGACGGAGGGTTCTTCCCGGTTCGCAGCGCGCGCCAGAGGTCCAGGATTTCCGACGGCTTGTACGGCCGGTTGATGAAGTCGGCGCGCAAGGAAATCGCGCCGGCGTCCTTCAATTCCTCAAGCCGGTCGCCGAGGCAGTACGGCTCCTTGCCGATCAGGATCGTGCGGCAGTCGCGGTTCACGGCGATCACGTCGTCGCCGTGCGACGAAGTCATCTCCAGCAGATCGCGCCGGCATTTTTCCGGACCGGGGCAGGGCCGGGCTTCGGCGCGGACGCACGTCTCGGAAATGAACAGCGGCGTGTCCTGGTAAACGATCACCGTCGCCTTCCCGCCGAACTCGGCCAGCAGCTTCTCCATGTTGTCCAAGCCGTCCTCGGGGGAGAGCGTGAAGCGCGAGGCGCCCAGGTCCATGACCTGCCGCGCGGCCTCGCTGTTTGTCACATATACGGACCAGTCCGCCGCGAAGTTGCCCGTTTCCCGTTTCAAGGATCTCCACCCGGACGCGTTGGCGATTTCCCACTTCGTCCATCCCGCCCTTTGAAGTTCGAGAATCTTGTCCCCAATCTCTTTCTCCTCCCACTTGCGCGTGATCATGGGGAGGGCGAGCCGGACGCGATCGCGCGGCAGTTTGGCGAGCTTGGTCTTTAAGCGGTCGAGCGGGTCCTGCGCGATCTCGACAACGATTTCCTCGCCCCAATCGTCTTCCGTGAAATGGTCGAGATGGCCGACGCGCTCGACCTTGATGGACCACATGAACTCCGGGGTTCGAGTTTCAAGTTTCGAGTTGCCGCCACACACGCCGTCCTGCACCCGGCGGATTTTTCCGGCCAGCGCTTCTCCATATTTCCTCTCCGCCTCCGCTGTCAGTTGCCGTCGCAGCTCGTTCATCTGCGACACCGGCACGAACAGCTTGTGCGGATTCTTCAACTCGATCCGGCCGAGAGCGAACGGCGTGTCGCCCAGTTTCTCGAACGCGCCGCGGGCCGCGGCCTCGGTCTTCGCCGCGTCCTTCGCGGGGCTGAACGAGCCGGAGATCGTGATTTCCGCGCCGGCGCCGGAACGCGCCGTCAGACTGTCCGCCGCAATCTCGATGGCGACATCCAGCGGGCGGCGGCTTCTGAACGCGCCCGGCTTGGGCCGGTCGAACGGGTACTTCTGCTTCACGACCTGCGAAGAGGCGTGGTACACGGTCGCGCCCCGGGGGATATCGGGATGCCCGTCCGGCAGGATGACCTCGACCGACGAGTCGGCCGGGGCTTCAAAGATGTGGTTGTATTCGTCCGCGAGCCGCAGGTCGTCGACCGGGAAGCCGAACGGTTTGGCCTCGCCGGGGATCTCGATCTGGAGCCCGTCATGCACCTCGATCGGGCGGTTCGTTCGGAATCGCAGCACGCGATGGTTGAGGACCCTGTCCACCGTGCCGATGGGCGCGCCGCGGTGGCCGACGGTGTCGCTGTCGACGACGCCATGCGCGTCGCGGGAGCGCGTATAGAGTTCCGTCCACGGCCGGCTGAAGATGGTCTGGATGTCCGCCTCCAGCTCTTTCATTCCGGCGGGGGACAAGTTCCCGTCGATCAGCTTGCGGTAGTAGTTCGTCGTCGCGGCGACGTACAGCGGGCTTTTCATCCGGCCCTCGATCTTGAACGACGTGACGCCGGCCCTGGCGAGCGCGGAGATTTCCCGCGGCAGGGCGAGATCTTTCATGGAGAAAACGAACCCGCCCTGGCCGTCGTGCATCGTGAACTCGTCCCGGCACAGGTATGCGCACCGGCCGCGGTTGCCGCTGCGGCCGAGGCGGTGGGAGGAGAACAGGCACAGCCCGCTGTACGAGTAGCAGAGCGCGCCGTGGATGAATGTTTCGGTCTCGATGCCGGGGACCGTCTCGACGATGTCCCGGATCTCCTCGATCGTGAGCTCGCGGGCCAGCGTTGCGCGCGCGAACCCCATCTCCTTCAGCGCCTCGACGCCGGCGCGGTTGTGCACGGCCATCTGCGTGCTGCCGTGGAGGCGCAATTCGGGGAAATGCTTCCGGGCGATCCGGAACACGCCCAGGTCCTGCAGGATCACCGCGTCCACCCCGATGTCCGCGAGCGTGCCGAACTGTTCGATCAGGCCGGGCAACTCGTTCTGGAGAACGAGCGTGTTGAGCGTGACGAATATCTTTCGCCGCGGCGCGAGCGAGTGGGCGTAGGCCGTGATCTCGTCGAGCGCTTCGGGCGTGAAGTTCGCGGCGTCGGCGCGAGCGGAGAACTGTTTCAGGCCGAGGTAGATCGAGTCCGCGCCGTAGTGAAGCGCCGCGTAGCCGGCGTCGACACTGCCGGCCGGCGACATCAGTTCCGCGCGTTTCGAGGTCGGGTCAACGTTTTTATGCACTGCGGCCTTCGATGTACCGCACTTTGGTCTCGATGCCAAGCCGGTCGTTGAGCTTCGATGGGAACCTGGAACTCGACCCCGGTCGGGACAAAAGCGTTTTTTTATAATTGTTTGCATATATTTTTTTGCGAATATGCAGGAGTAGGCGGTCAAGCGAAACCCAGTCTCAACGCACACAGGAGATCGTGATGAGGAAGGTCGGTTCGATAGGTATGCGGGTGCTGCTTGCGGCCGTTTCGTTGAGCTGTGGAGTGGCGCGGGGCGCGGACGATGCGAAACCGGCGTTCCGCTGGGGAGCGGATGAACGCATTCGCGAGGAGTGTTTCGACAGCTTGCCGATCAAGGCAGACCCGCCGGGCGAGACCCGCGGCGGCGAAAACAACTACTTCCGCTTTCGTACCCGGGTGTGGGGGGAGTACGATCCGTTGGAAAACGTGACCCTCAAGGTTCGCGCGGTCAATGAGTTCCGCGAGTGGGACCGGCCGGAGCGGTCTCCGACTGTCCAGCGTTCGAGCTACCGGTTCCCCGACGAAGTCGTGTTCGACAATCTGTACGTTGAGGTTCGCGACCTGTTCGGCGACCGGTTGGACCTGCGGCTCGGCCGCCAGGAACTGATTTACGGCACCGGCAAGGTCATTCTCGAAGGCACGCCCAAGGACGGTTCGCGCACGCTTTACTTCCACGCGGCCAAGGCCGCGTGGAAGGGCGTGAAAGACACCACGATCGACCTGATCGGCATGTACAATCCTTCCCAGGACGACCTGGCGATCAACGACGCGGACCGCGACCTGACGGGCCTCACCTCCGCCAACGACGACATGGATGAAAGCGGCGTGGTGCTGTACATCAAGAACAAGTCGATGGAGGAACTGCCGTTCGAAGTCTACGGGATCTACAAGAACGAGAGCGACTACAAGGTGACCTCCGGCTCCGGCGTCGCCACGGTTCATGCGCTGGACCTCGGCACCGTCGGGTGCCGGCTGATGCCCGTGTTCTCGGATCGCCTGACGGGAAACCTGGAGCTGGCCTATCAGTACGGCGAGCGCGGCAGCCAGGACGTCAGCGGCTACATGGCCGACGCCTCGATCGCTTTTGCGCTTCCCGTCCTGGAGGACATGAAGCCCACCCTCGACTGCGGCTGGTACTATCTCTCGGGCGACGATCCGGACACGTCGGATGACGAAGGCTGGAATCCGCTCTGGGCCCGCTATCCGCAGTACGGCGAGCTTTACGTGTTTTGCTTCGATGCCGACGGCGCCGGCCGCTGGTCCAACGTGTCCATGCCGCACGCGGGCGTGTCCCTGTGCATCGCGAAGCGGCTCAAGGCCTCCGCCCGAATCGGCTGCCTGTTCGCGCCGGAGGAAGACGGTCCGGGCGGCGGCGACGAGCGCGGCCTGCTCGCGATCTTGAAGAATGAACTTACGATCAGCGAGTCGTTGACGGGTCACAAGGACCCGCTCAAGGCTCGCCTGTGGGTGGAAGTGCTTGAGCCGGGCAATTACTACGACACGCAGGATGGCGAGACCGGCGTATTCGCGCGCTGGGAGCTTGCCTATGCGTTCTAGGGTGACGGTGCGGTGAGGACGCCATGATTTACAGCGAGCGATTTGAGTGCATGAAGCGCGACGAGATGCGCCTGCTCCAGGGCGAGCGCCTGAAGGACACGGTGCGGCGCGCGTACGAGAATGTCCCGTTCTATCGGAAGAAGTTCGACGAGCACGGCGTCAAACCGTCGCATATCCAGTCCATCGACGATATCCGGAAGCTTCCGTTCACGATAAAGGATGACTTCCGCGAGGCGTATCCTTTCGGCCTTTTTGCCGTTCCTCTTCGCGACGTCATCCGCCTCCACGTCTCGTCCGGCACCACCGGCAAGCCGACGGTCGTCGGTTACACGCGCGAGGACATCGATCTCTGGGCGGAGACCATCGCGCGCACGCTCGCGTGCGGCGGCGGCACCGCGGACGACATCTTGCAGGTGGCCTACGGCTACGGCCCGTTCACCGGCGGGCTCGGCGTGCACTATGGCGGCGAGAAACTCGGCGCCACGGTCATCCCGATGTCCGGCGGCAACACGAAGAAGCAGCTCATCCTGATGCAGGATTTCGGCACGACCCTCCTGGCGTGCACCCCGTCCTATGCTCTCCAGATTGCGGAGGAAGCGGCGGCGGAGGATATTGACCTGAAGAAGATGAAGCTCAGGGTCGGCTACTTCGGCGCCGAGTCCTGGACCGAGGCGATGCGCAAACAGATCGAACAGCGCCTGCCTCTGAAGGCGATCGACATCTACGGCCTCAGCGAAGTCATCGGCCCGGGCGTCTCGAGCGAGTGCCTGGAGCAGAACGGCCTCCATGTGTTCGAAGATCATTTCTATCCGGAGATCATCAATCCGGAGACGGGCGAAGGGGTCGAGCCCGGCGAGAGGGGCGAACTCGTGTTCACGTGTCTGACGAAGCGGGCCATTCCGCTGATCCGGTACCGGACGCGGGACATCTCCTGCCTGAACGAGGAGATGTGCCCGTGCGGCCGGACGAGCCGCCGCATGGAACGCGTCAGCGGCCGGACCGACGATATGCTGATTATCCGCGGCGTGAACGTCTTCCCGACGCAGATCGAGGAAGTGCTGATGAGGGTCGATGGCGTTGAGCCGCAGTACCTGATCATCGTGGATAAGACCGGCGCGCTCGCCGAACTCGAGATCAAGGTCGAGGTCTCGGAAGGCATCTTCTCGGACGAGATCAAGAAGCTCGAGGCGCTGCAGAAACGCATCTTTGACGAGATGCGGAGCATGTTGAGCCTCTCGGCCAAGATCACGCTGGTGGAGCCGAAAAGCATTGAGCGGGCGCTGGGCAAGGTCAAGCGGGTCGAGATTCGGACGGTCAAATGAGAGGAGGAGAGATGAAGGTCAAACAACTGTCCATATTCATGGAGAACCGGGCGGGGCGTATGGCCGAAATCGCGCGCCAGTTGGGCGAGGCGCGCATCAATATCCGCGCGTTGTCCCTGGCGGACACGTCCGACTTCGGCATTCTGCGGCTCATCGTCAACGATGTGGACAAGGCCATGAAGATCCTCAAGGAGGCGGGCCACACGGTCTCGCTCACCGAGGTGGTGCCCGTCGAGGTGCCGGACAGCCCGGGCGGGCTGGCCAGCGTGCTGGAGCCGCTGCGCGACGGCGACGTGAACGTGGAGTATATGTACGCGTTCGTCGGGAAGGCGACGGACAAAGCCATTGTCATCTTCCGGTTCGAAGACGCGGACGAGGCCGTCAAGGTGCTGGCCCAGGCGAAGATTTCGACCCTGTCTGCGGAAACGGTGTACAAACTCTAACCCATGACTACGTCGCGCCCCCAACTCGCCATCTGGGATCCCGAGCACGAGTGCATGCCCGTCTCGGAACTTCGCGAACTGCAACTGGAACGTCTGCGGAAGGTTGTCCGGAAACTCTGGAACCATGTGCCGTACTACCGACAGAAGATGCAGGTGGTGGGCGTCAAACCGTCGGACATCAAGACGCTCGAGGACATCCGGAAACTTCCGTTCACCACGAAAGACGACCTGCGCCTTTGTTTCCCCTACGAGGCCTTTGCGGTTCCCCTGGAGAAGGTTGTCCGCATTCATGCCTCGTCGGGCACCACAGGCAAATCCACCGTGGTCGGCTACACGCGCAGGGACTTGGAGACGTGGTCGAATGTCGTTGCGCGGTTCCTGGTCGCGGGCGGTTTGACGTCGAACGATATCGTGCAAATCGCGTTCTCGTACGGCCTGTTCACGGGCGGGTTCGGCCTCCACTACGGCGTGGAGCGGGTGGGCGCCTCGGTGATTCCCGTGTCGGCCGGGCGCAGCGAGCGCCAGATCGCGATCATGAAGGACTTCGGTTCCACGGCGCTCGTCTGCACGCCGTCGTACGCCGTTTACCTTGCGGAGGTGATGCACAACATGGGTGTGAAGCCGGGGGATCTGAAACTCCGCATCGGTTTCTTCGGTTCCGAGGCATGGTCCGAGCGGATGCGGCGGGAGATCGAGGCCAAGCTGGGCGTTTTTTCCACAGACAACTACGGGCTCAGCGAAGTCATCGGCCCGGGCGTGTCGGGCGAATGCGTGTATCAGAACGGCATGCACGTCTGGGAGGACCACTTCATTTCCGAGTTGATCGACCCGGACACCTGCAATCCGGCGGACCCGGAGAAGGGCGGTGAGATGGTGCTCACGACGTTGACGAAGGAGGCGGTTCCGCTGATCCGGTACCGGACGCGGGACATCTGCCGGTTCCTGCCGGGTTCGTGTCCCTGCGGCAGGACGGGCGTGCGCATGTCGAAGATCACCGGCCGCTCGGACGATATGCTGATCATCCGCGGCGTGAACGTCTTCCCGTCGCAGGTCGAATCCGTGCTTCTCGAAGTCAAAGGCACTCTGCCGCACTATCAACTCGTGGTTCAGCGCGACGGGCTGCTCGACCGGCTCGAGGTGCGCGTCGAGGTTTCCGAAGACACGTTCTCCGACGAAATGAAGAAGCTGCACGGGATGGAGAAGCGGATCGAGCGCAAGCTGGAAAACCTGCTCGGCTTGCGCGCCGCCGTGAAACTCGTCGAGCCGAAGACGATTGAGCGATCCGAGGGCAAGGCAAAGCGGGTTCTCGATCTGCGGCCCAAGGATTAGTCCAAAGTCCAAGGTCGAAAGTCCAAAGTTGAGCGCGCGGCCTTCCATCGGCCGCTTTGGACCTTGGACTTTAGACGTTGGACTTGTTAAGTTCCGGCGTCCTTTGCGAGGTATATTCAAACCGTGAAAACAAATCTCTGGCTCGGTGACGAAGCGATTGCGCAGGCCGCGATTGATGCCGGTCTTTCCGGTGTCTTCGCGTATCCCGGCACGCCGTCCACCGAGATCACCGAATACATCCAGAAGTCCCCGGAGGCGCAGGAACGCGGTATCCGCGCGCGCTGGAGCTGCAACGAGAAGACCGCCATGGAGGCGGCTCTCGGCATGTCGTTCGCGGGCAAGCGAGCCCTGGTCTGCATGAAGCACGTCGGGCTGAACGTGGCGTCCGATGCCTTCATGAACTCCGCGATCACCGGGGTGAACGGCGGACTTGTGGTGGTCGCCGCGGACGACCCTTCCATGCATTCGAGCCAGAACGAACAGGACAGCCGTTTTTACGGAGCGTTTGCTCAAATCCCTTTTTTCGAGCCGTCCAGCCAGCAGGAGGCCTACGACATTGTCCTCGCCGCATTTGACGTGTCCGAGCGGCATGAAGTGCCGATCCTGATCCGTTTGACCACCCGGATGGCGCACTCGCGGGCGGATGTGGTTCGGCACGTCGAGCGGCCGCGCGAGCAGAATCCGGTGAAATGTCCGTCGGACTCGCGCCGGTTCGTGCTCCTTCCCGCGATTGCCCGGCGCAACTATGCGGAACTGCTGGGCAAGACCCGGATTTTTGAGGAGGAATCCGAACACTCCGCGTTCAATGTGCTGGAAGAGGGCGGGGATCACAGCGTCGGCATCATCGCCTGCGGGATTTCCGCGAACTACGTGCGGGAGGTGTATGGCTCGAAGATTCCGCACCCGATGTTCCGGCTCGTGCAGTACCCGCTCCCGCGGCGCAGGCTGGCGGCGCTGATGCAGGCGTGCAAGGCCGTCATCGTGTTCGAAGACGGCTATCCATTTGTCGAGGAACTGCTGCGCGGCGTCGGCGGCGCGCCGTGCGCGGTCAAGGGCCGGCTGGACGGGACGCTGCCGCGCGCCGGCGAACTGGACCCGCAGAACGTGGCCCGTGCCCTGGGACTGGTTTCCCGGCCCGCCGTCGATGTCCCGCCCGAAATTGTACCGCGGCCGCCGATGCTCTGTCCCGGCTGTCCTCACGCCGATATGTTCGATGATCTGCGGGAGGCCATTGCCGGCCATCCGGACGCGCGCGTGTTTTCCGATATCGGATGCTACACGCTTGGCGCGCTGCCGCCCTACGAGGCGATCCACTCCTGCGTGGACATGGGCGCATCCATCACGATGGCCAAGGGTGCGGCCGAGGCGGGGGTGCATCCGGCCGTCGCGGTGATCGGCGATTCCACCTTCACGCACTCAGGCATTACGGGCCTGCTGGACGTCGTCGAAGATCGGACCGCCGTCACGGTGATCATTTCGGACAACCTCACCACAGGGATGACCGGGGGACAGAACAGCCCCGCGGCGGGCCGGCTGGAACAGATTTGCGCCGGGATTGGCGTCGAGCCGACCCACCTGCATATCATCAAGCCCCTGCCGTCGAACCATTCGTCGAACGTCGCTCTCTTGAAACAGGAGTTGGAATACAAGGGGCCGTCGGTGATCATCTCCAGGCGGCCCTGCATTCAAACAGGAAAGCAATCCGGGTAGAACATGACAGCGCAGACGAGCCAGGACATCATCATTGCCGGAGTGGGCGGACAGGGCATTTTGACGATTTGCGCGATCATCGGCGGCGCCGCGCTGAACCACGGCCTGCACGTCAAGCAATCGGAAGTCCACGGGATGGCCGTCCGCGGCGGGGCCGTCGTTTCGCATTTGCGGATGTCGAGCGGGCCGATCGCCTCCGACCTGATCCCCCTCGGCGCCGCGCACATGATCCTCTCCATGGAGCCGATGGAGGCCCTTCGCTACCTGCCGTACGCGCGCCGGGATGCCGTGCTGGTGACCAACCGGAATCCGGTCCGGAACGTTGCCGCGTACCCGGACGAGACGTTGATCGAGGCCCGGCTGAAGGAGTGGCCGCGCCACGCGCTCCTTGATGCGGAGAAGATGGCGCGGCAGGCGGGAACCGTGCGCGCCGTGAACAGCGTCATCCTCGGCGCGGCATCGGCATTCTTCATGATTCCCGAGGCGGACATGCGTTCCTACCTGGAGCGCTTTTTCGAGCGCAAGGGGCGCGACGTAGTGGACAAGAATCTCGCCGCGTTCGACATGGGGCGGGGAATGGTGAAGTGAGTCCAAGGTCCAAGGTCGGCGGATGGAACTTTGGGCTTTAGACTTTGGACTTTGGACCTATACTCATTCACATGATTCCTGATCTTCAATCCAGTATCCTCTGCGACGATGTCCGTCAGGAACGGAACGGAAAGTTTATCCTGATCGGACTGTTTGACGCCATCGGCGCGCCGGCCTTTCCGCTCGTCTATCCGAGGCTGTTCATGGTCACTCGCTGGTGCAGCGGGGAGGGCCTTTTCCAGCAGCGCACCCGCATCCTGAAGCCTAACGGCACCACCGTGCTGGTCGAGGGAAAGGATATCCCGGTTCAGCTTCCCGGCCCGGAAGCCACCGCGACGAACGTGGAAGCTTTCATGAACGTGGCGTTCAAGGGAGAGGGCACGCACTGGATTGAAATCCTGCTGGATGGCGACCTGCGAATCCGCTACCCGCTCCGCGTCAGCAAGGTCCAGCCGCCGCCGCAACAGCCGCAGGGCCCGGCCGCGGCCTAGATGCTCTCGGATTCGACCAGCCGGATCGTCTTCGGCTTGGACATCTCGGCCATCAACTTGTCCGATTCCTGCAGGTGCGTCCTCAGCGCCGTGAGGGTCTGCTTGAACTCCTCGGCCGCCGTGACGCCCTTCAGCGCGGTGTCCACCGATTCCTGCAGGCGAAGGATCTTCTGAATTTCCTTTTCGAGGTCCGCGATCTTCCCGAGTTGGGCCGTGAGCGCCGCGTTCGCGGTCTGGAATTTCTCGTTGTGCTCCGCCAGCACGGTCTTCATGTGCGCCGGCACCGCGCCCAAGGCCTTTTCCATGCCCTGGTTGTGCGTGACGAGCATGTTCTTCATCTTCTCCGCGTGGGTGCTCAACCCGCCGGTCAGGTTCGTCACGACCGTCGCAAGCGCCTTCTCGGTATCCTTCAACCCCGTCGTGGTTGTCTCTGCCGCGCTCGTCCATTTCTGGACCAGTTGCGACTGGTTTTCCGTAAGCATCTTCTGGAGCCGCTCCACCTCGCTCGCGGCGTTCGAAATGACGCTTTCGACAGCCTTCTTCATGGCGGTTGCCGTCTGCTCGGGCTGGGGGATATGGCTCTTGAACGTCTTCTCGATCGCGGCGCCCAGCATCCCGCCAAGGTCCGCCGCGGTGATCGAGGTCTGCGGCAGGTTGGCCGGCAGTTTGATCAGCAGACGTTCTTCGATATAGCTGTCCATGCGGTTGACGATCATCTGGCGGGCGAGGGCGACGAATCCAAGGGCCAGCAACGCTCCATACGTCAGCCAGAGATGTCCGCCGATGCCCAGCGAGACCGCGATCAGCAGGAGGACAAAAACCATCCCCGCGCGCATCGGCGCGCGAGCCCGGGCGCTCTGGTGCGCGGCGAGTTCGGTGACCTGCCGCGCGTTGCCGCCGCCGCTCCACGCCTCCATCAGATTCATGCAGCGGCGGGTAAAGGCGTCTTTGCTCTTGAGCGCGCCCAGGTGGTCCTTCACGCCGGCGCGATCGGGAACGTTGAGAATGGAGGGAATGGGGTCCTTGCGCAGAGAGAACGCCTGGGCAAGGATGTCGAACGCCTGGAACAACAGGTACAGCCACGCGAATCCAAGGCTGATGCCCGTCATGATCAGGAAGAGGCGCTCGTTGAAACCTCCGCTGTTCAGCAGGTCGCACGGCAGGCCGCCCGCGGCGAGAACCGGCAGACTGTTCTGTAACGGACCGATGACGTTGTTCAGCATCATGGGGGACCCCCTTGAGATGTTCTTTTACGGCCGTAAATATAAAGAGATGCGTCAAGATTGTCAAAGGCGCTGAACCGCCGCTATGATCGCCCTCTTCATGAAGGCGGAAACGCGGAGTGTGGTTCACGCGCTTGTCGGAGCGGCGATGGTCCTGGGCTGGTCCGCCGTGCCGGGGTTGGAAGTTTTCGCGGCCGGTTTTCCAACGTTGGGAAAAACAGGCCGTCTTGCGGCCATACCCGGAGGGTCGTTCGTCATGGGAAGCCGCGAAGGCGGCGCGGACGCCCGGCCCCGCGACGTGCGGGTGGAGCGATTCCGGATGGGCTGTTTCGAGGTCACGGTTCGTGAATTCGTGGACTGCCTCAATGCGGGCGGGGTGCCGGACTGGCCCGGCTCGCCGCAGATTGTAAAGCGCGGTTCCGGCTATTCCGCGCGCCGGTTCCAGGCCTCGAAACCCGTGGCGTACGTCAGCGCGGCGGACGCCGGGCATTATTGCCGCTGGCTGTCGGAACAGACGGGCAAGACCGTTCGTCTTCCGACGGAGGCGGAGTGGGAAATGGCCGCGCGGGGCGGGATTCGCCATGCGCGTTACCCGTGGGGTTGGGGCAAGCCCGAGGGGCGCGCTCGCTTCAACGCCCGGGCGGTTTCCCGTGTCGGTTCGTTTGAACCGAATTCTTTTGGGCTGTACGATATGGCCGGAAATGTGTTCGAGTGGTGCCGTTCAGAGTCGGGCGATCGTGCGCCGGCTCGCGGCGGAAGCTGGGTGGAAAAGGATCCCCGATTCCTGAGGGTCTTTCATCGGGTCCTTTTCCCTCGGGACTATCGGGACGCGGATGTCGGATTCCGCGTGGTGATGGAAGAGGAACCGGGTCCGTGAAATACAGGCTCAAGCACATCGTCGAATACGCCGCCCTGCGCGGGGTCGGCGCATTGATCCGGATTCTGCCGTACCGCGCGGCGCTCGCGCTGGGGTGGGGCCTCGCGCTGATCAGTCGCCTTTTCCTCGGCAAACTCATGCGCCGGACGCGCGCGCGGTTGAAGCAGGTGTTCGGCGCCCGGTTCAACGAACGCGAGATCGCGGGGATTGCGCGGCGCGCGTGGCGCAACCTGTGCTTCAACGCGGTCGAGGCCATGCGCGTCCAATCGATAACGCTCGACTGGGTTCGCAAGGTGATCCATGACCAGGGCACCCCGCCCGTGTGGGCTCGTGTCAACGCGGGACAGGGAGTCGTGGTGGCCGTATGCCACATGGGGAACTGGGAACTGGCGGGCATCGCGACGTGTCTCATGGGCCTGCCGATGATGACCATCGCGCGTCGGCAGAAGAATCCGCTGGCCAACCGGTTTCTCGACCGCATTCGGGAGACGACCGGCCTCGATGTGATCTACTACGGCTCGAAGAGGCTCGCGGAAGTTGTGCCCGCGCTGCGCCAGGGCAAGGTGCTGGCGATCCTGCCGGACCTGCGAGCCAAGACGGACAGCGTGCGCGTGGACTTTCTCGGAGTTGAGGCCGATCTGCCGACCGGAATGGCCAGATTCGCCCGCGAAGCCGGCGTGCCGATCATTCCCCAGCTTATTCTCCGGAACGGGTGGAGCCGGCATTTCTGGCAGGCCTTCGAGCCGATCGCCCCCGACCCGGCCCTCGACGAGAAGCAGGATTTTCAGCGAATGACGCAGTACGTGATGGACTGCTTCAGCCACGCGATCCGCGAACACCCGGACCAGTACTTCTGGTTCAACAAACGATGGGTGCTGGGAGAGGAGAAGAAGGAAACCTGAGTTTTGATTCGTGACACTCAGGTCTCAAGTTGCGGGCCTCGCGCTCAATTTTCCGGCGCGGTCGGTTCCTCGCGGCGCTCCAGCCGCGTCTTCGTCAGGATCAGGAACAGGCACCCGAACACCAGGACCAGCCCCCCGATCCATTGCACGCGGCCCAGCCTCTCGCCCAGCGTGAAGAAGGCGAGCACGGAGGTTGCGAACGGAATGAGCAAAAGCGAGCCCTCCGACGTGATGGGGCCAAGCGCGTGGATGGCGCGGTAGAAGAGCGCGTGGCCGAGCGCGATGCCCGCGATCGCGGAAATCCAGACGAGCACCCAAAGCCACACCTCCATGCGCAGGATCGGCTTCCAGTTGCCGACCGCGAACATCAGCGCGAGCAGGCATGGGGCGGCGTACAGGCTGACGACACCGAACGCGAGGCGCACGGAGTATCCGCTCATGAATCTGCGGACGAACACGGAGTAGAGGCCCCAGAACGCCGCGGTCGCCACGAGCAGCAACATGCCGCGCGCGGAGGTGGAGGTCGTGCCGAGGCCGCCGATGTACATGGCCACAAGACCGGTCAGCGTTCCCGCAACCCCGGTCCAGAAAAGCGGATCGCGCGCGAGCGGACGTTCCTCGCGGAGCATCAGGAAGCCGAAGAGCGTGACGAACAGGAACGAACTGCGGCTGACGAAGTTGATCACCGTGGCGTCGTTGAAATACGGCGTCAGGCCGTAAAGCACCTGGCCCGTCGCGTGGCACGCCGCCGGCGGAATCGCATCCTTCCAGATATTGCGGCCTGCGGGGATATCCCGGCGATGGCGGAGCACGAACGGCAGCCAGAACAGCGCGGCGAACGTGTAGCGCAGGCCGTTCACCGTCCACGCATCGAGCCGGTGGGTGAAGTATTTGAGCAGGAGCGGCACACTCGACCAGAAAAGGATCGCCGTTCCCAGCGCGATCAGCGCGGGGCAAAGGCGGCATTCGGCTTTGGCCGGTTCGGACATGCGCGCCACTCTTGCCAATGGCGGGGGCAAAGTCAATGGGACGCTGATGACACACGGGTGGTATTGACAAACCCGCATCGCTTCCCTAGTTTGTGCCGCTGTCCTCAATCGTTGGCTGGATAGCTCAGTTGGCAGAGCAAGGGACTCATAAGCCCTGGGTCGTCGGTTCGATTCCGACTCCAGCCACCAACTTTCAACCCGTCCCTTTATCCGCTCTGTGTTCTTGTCGTCCGTCCTCGAAATTGCTATTTCGGTGCCGGAGAATCGCGTTTCGATGCTGACATCTCTTCGCGTTAAAAATCTGGCGCTCGTGGAGAATATCCGGGTCGATTTCAGGCCCGGGCTGAACGTGATCACGGGCGAGACCGGCGCGGGCAAGTCCATGCTGATCGGCGCGCTCCACCTTCTTCTCGGCGATCGCGCGGACCGCGAACTGATCCGCTCCGGAGAGGAGGCCTGCGGCGCGGAGGCCGCATTCCACCTCGCCGACGCGTCGGATATCGATGGGGTACTCGAGGAATGCGGGTTGAGCCCGTGCGAGGACGGACAGCTCATTATCCGGCGCATCATCAAAGCGTCCGGTTCCAGCCAGAACCTGGTCAACGACAGCCCGGTGACGCTGCAGGTTCTTAAACGCCTCGGCGAGCTTCTCGTGGACATGCACGGACCGCACGACCACCAGTCGTTGTTGAGTCCCGAGTCCCAGATCGAATTGCTCGATGCGTTCGGCCGTTTGTGGGACGAGCGCGCCGCGTACGAGGAGGTATTCCGTCAAATTCAGGCGCTGGAGGAGAAACGCGCCGCCCTGCAGGGCATGGGCGAAAGCGTCGAAGAGCAGATCGATCTTCTGACGTATCGCGTCAAGGAAATCGAAGAAGCCGCGCCGGTCGAAGGGGAGGAAGAACAGGTTCAGCAGGAGCATCTGATGGTCGGCAACGCCCAGCGGATCCTCGAACTGAGCGGCGGCGTGCTGAACGCGCTGTCGGAGGGGGAGGGGTCGGCGTTCGACGCCCTGGCAGGCGCGCAGAAAAGCCTGGAGGAACTGTCCCGGCTGGTTCCCGAGGCGAAAGCCTGGCGCGAGGAAACTCAGGCGGCGGCGGTGCGGATTCAGGAATTGAGCGCGACGATTCACGGTTTGGCGGACCGCGTGGAAGGCGACCCGGCGCGGCTCGATTGGCTGGACCGGCGGCTCTCGACGTACCAGCGGCTGAAGAAGAAATACGCGCCCACGGTTCCGGAAATTCTTGCGATTCTGGATCAGTCCAGGGAACGCCTGCGAACGCTCGAAACGCGGGGCGAACAACTCGCGGCGCTGGGCGTGGAAATCGAGAAGGCGAAGACAGTGTTGTTCAAACACGGCATGTCCTTGCGCAAGAAGCGGCAGGCCGCGGCGATCAAGCTGGGGGAGGCGGTCACGGACGAATTACGCGCGCTGGGCTTCAGCCACGGGTCGTTCTCCGTGGGCCTGGAGTTGTCCGAGCCGGCGCTGTCCGGGCTCGACAAAGTCGAGTTCGGATTCGCGCCGAACGCCGGCGAGTCGATGCGGCCCCTGCGGGCGATCGCGTCCAGCGGCGAGATTTCGCGCGTCATGCTGGCGACGAAAGTCGTGCTGGCGGCGCACGATCGGATCCCGGTGATGGTTTTTGACGAAATTGACGCGAACGTCGGCGGTGAGATGGGCAATGCCGTTGGCCGGAAGCTGGCCGAGGTGGCGGAGAAGCACCAGGTCATCTGCATCACGCATCTTCCGCAGGTCGCGGTTTTCGGGGCGCATCACCTGGCGGTCAGCAAATCCGTGCGCGATGGCCGCACGTCCACGGCCGTTCACCCGCTGGCCGAAAAGGAGCGCGTCGAGGAAGTGGCGCGGATGCTGGGCGGACGGGACCTCACGAGCGTCACGCTCAAGCACGCGCGGGAAATGATCGAAAGCGTTTCGGAATAGACAACGCGCGGCGCATATGGGACGATTCGTATCGATAGGCAATTCCACAAGGCCGCTCTCTGGACTCAAGACGAGCATTTCAAAGACATCGCGGGCGTGAAGTTTCGCACAAGAAATGAATGCCCAAACCAGCGCCTCCGGTCTGCTCGCCTGCCGAGGCGGAAGCCGAGCGGTTGAGGCGTAACGTTGGGGCAGGCGGTGGGTGGCGATGCGCTACTCCCCGGCGAGCAGTGTCTGAACGGTGAATCGCAGCCGGGCGGTGTCGTCCGGTGTGAGCGGGATGTCTTCTTCGATCCGAGGCACGGCTTGGCGGACGAATTCCGCGAGCTGCGGGCGCGTCCAGTTCATCTTGTCCTGCAGCAGGAGCAGGTAGTCGATATCCTGCTGCGCGCGCCGCAGGGCCTTGAGCCGGAGGGACGGCAGGGGGCCATCGGTCTCCAGGGGCAGGCCGCAGTGGATCAGCGATTGCGGCTGGGGACTGGCCAGGTGTTCAGGCCGCCCGACGACATCGCGGAGGGTCCACCCGTCGGCGCCTTCGAGGAAGGAGCGAAGGCAGAGGGTTTCGATTTCCGCGATGTCGTTTCCGAGCGGCAGGGATTCCGTCTGCATCCAGAGCGTTTCACCGGTTGTGGCGACTCTGCGGCGGAGGAGTTGCCACGCCGCGGGCGACTGGTCCAGCGTGGAGAGGATGGAGAACCGGTCGAAGCCGTATTGCGCGAGGACCGCAGGATCGGGCACGTTGACTCGGAATGCGAATTGCCCGCCGGGGAACGAAGAGGCCTCGGTCTGGCACACCTGGGCGAAGGCTTCCAGGGCGAGGAAGTCGTCGCGGTACAAGGGTTGGCCGAGGAACCACGGGGGCGCCTTTCCTTCGTAGTTCTCGACCGGCCCGTTGTTCAGCCACACGTGCGCCGTGGTATTCGAAATGTTGAGCGTTTTGAAATGACCGGCGAACAGGCCGAGCGCCGCGCGGAATGCGCGCCAGTAATCGCTGTCCATGCAACTGTAGATGTTGTCCGACGCGCCGGCAAAGACCCTGAGGCCCCCCGGCCTGGCCGCCTCGTCGTCCCCGCAGAGATAGCCGTCCAGGAAAGGCGTCGGCCAGTTCTCGAAGATCGGCAGGATGAAGTGGCCCGCGTGCGGCCGGCTCTGGCCGTCCTTGGAGAACGGGTCGCTGACGAGATAGCTCATGAAGCGCTGGTCCCAATCCGCCCACGTGGACACGGAAAGGTTCGCGCCTTTTCCGGCGGTCGTCGGGACCACCTGGGCGGGCCACACGCCGTTGCGGGCGTACGGCACAAAAGCCAGCGTGCAGCGATGATCGCTCGCGATCTGCTGGTAGGCGCGCTCAATCGGCATGGCTTCGGCGACCTTGGCGATGTCTTTCTTGTACAACTGGGCGACGGAAAAAGGCACGGGCAGTTCGATGGCGAAGCGGGGCTGGTCCGGCATTCGGATGGGCAGCACGTCCAGCACGACATTCAGCCGGCTCTCGCTGCCGTTACCGCTCACGAGGCCGATCTGGCCGTGGTATGCGCCTTTCTCGGCCTTGGCCGGCACGTGAAGTTCGGCGTAGACCGATTGCGCTCTCTGTTCTCGCGGGGCGTTGTCGAGCGACAGCTTGTCCTGGAGCGGGACGAGAACATCGCCGAGCCATTCCGCGGCTTGCGGGGAGGAGCCGACCTGCGAATACCGCGTCTGGAACAGCTTCAGGTGCTTGCCCGAAATCGCTTTCCTGGAGCCCTTGAAATCCTGAATCCTGAACTCCACCTCAGGGAATTCGTCCTTCTTGCGGATGAACGAGAAGACAAAGCCGACGGTCTCATTCCGGGCCGCGCGCAACCGGAGGGTCCGGGTGTTGCGATCCCAGAGGCTTGATGTCTCGGCAGGCCCTTGTCTCCCGGCTTCCTCATCCCACGGAGTTCCCCTGACCGGATCGGTCTTGATCAACTCGTCGGTTATGCGCAGGCCCAAGGCGCCCTCGGCGACCTCGATCGGGGTGGTCTCGTAGGCGTTCGGCGTCCGGCCTTCGGGATAGGCGGCGGGCGGCGGTGTCTTCAGGCAGACTTCGCTGATCGGCCCCGCCTGCCCGGCTTCGTCCCGCGCGCGGATGAAGAAGGTATAGGTCGTGTTCGGTTCGAGATTCTCGATGATCATCTGATCCGTCTGGCCCTGAGGCTGGGGCCACGGGATTTTGTACTGCGGAAGCGCCGTCGCGTCCTCGAACTGCGCCGGGCTTCGGGCGTAGCGCACGTCGTACATGAACGCCTGGCCCTTGTTTTCATCGTCGCCGGGCGCGATCCATGTCAGGAGAACGCCGACGCTTTCCTTGTGCCGGAGACCGGGATGCGCGTGGGCTTTCAGGCGGGCGACCGCGCCGGGCGGCTTGATGTCGATCAAGCCGCCTTCCACTTCAAAGTAGTGGCTGTTGTCCGTGTTCTCGCGGCTGGCGAAGACGGCCGGGATGCCGATCTGTCCCTTTTCATCCGTGATGGCAATCGTATTGGCCGCGCCGGCCACCAGGGCCTGGAGGATCATCGGATCGACCGGGATCGACACCCACTGGTCCGCTTCGAGAATGGGTTTCAGCAAAGACGAATAGGCAATCAGCGACTGCCCGTTTCCCCGGATGAGGTGGGTGAGGGGGCTGCGATCTTCGCGCCACGGCATCTTGCCGAGATCGCCCCAGCGGTACGTGGCGCCGTCGGCGGCGGGCGTCTTGAGCGTGCCGCCGCCTTCTTCCCATCCCGCCGTCAGCGCGGTGAACCCGAGCGAGTGAATCTGGCCGCGCAGAAGTTTGGCGTTCCACGTTGCCTTGGTGATCGTCCAGCCGGTGATTTTGCTGAGGTCGTACCGCGCAAGAATGACGCTGCTGTTGCCCTGGAGCGGCAACTCGGTGTCCGCGCCGCCGTTCGCTTCCCGGGCGTTGGGGAGGATCGGCACACAGGTATCTGCCATCGGGCGCGTGAACGACTGCTGAACGAGGGCGCGCTCCACGAAACCGGCGGTCCAGGGTCTCGTCGGCGGCAACTTGATGGCCGACATGTTCACCGGCGCTTTCGCCGGGGGCTTGGCCGCCGGCGTCGCGACGGGGAGCGCTTTGGGTACGGGTGAAGGTTTGGCGGGCGGTGACTCGACGGCGGGCGGCGCTGGTTTGGCCTCTCCGCTTTTTACAATGATCGTGGAACCGGGCGGAAGGGCGAGCGATTCGATGCGGCCCGTCTCCTCGCTTTTCGCCTTGTGGTAGGATCTGAAGAAAATGCCGCCGAGCGCGATCGCCGTGATTGCGGCGGTAACGTAAATGATTCCGGAAACGAAGTTGAAAGGACGGGGCTTCCTGTAAGGAAGGTGCGATATGTGCCGTTGTTTCTTCCTGGCCATCGGATACAACCCTGCAAATCCTGAGCCGAGGCGTTTCGACTATCCCCGTGAATAGCCGCAGTTTATCCGAACCCGCCGGGCAAGACAAGGGCCGGAACCGGGAAGCGTCCGAACCGGCGTGACGTTGTCCAACCGGTTGTCGTTCGCGATCATGTCTTCGGAGCGGTTTCCCACGAGGAATTCAGGTGGAAGACGCCGAGGGTCTCCGTCGGATTCTTCACGCCGAAGGGGTAGTAGTCTTCCCGGCGGTGATACTGTATCGCGTGATCCCACGAGTGGATGGAAAGCGACAGGAAGAAGTTGCCCTGCATCAGGGTCAGGGGATCGAGGCGAAGCCGGAGGGTTCCTTCGCCTTCAATGGCCTCGATGGAATACCTGGCGATCTGCGTGTTGGAGCCGAAGACGTAGAAGCCGTTGCCGGTCTTGATGGAAAAGCCGAACACGGGCTTCTCGATCCGCTTCCTGGCCTTGTAGGAAATATCGACCAGCATCGGCTTGCCCGTGGTGAACGTCGCCGCCTCGCGGCCGGCTTCGTCGCGCAGGCGTACGTCGGCGAACTCGACGTCGCGCGTGCCGAACTCCTGCGTGTAAAGATAGCCGCCTTCGCCCATGTAGGACTTGATGTAGGTGAGCATTACATCGGGCGGGGCGCCCCGCGACACGAGGCGGCCGTGATGGATCAGGAAGGCCTCGTCGCAGAATTCCTCCACGGTCTGCAACGCGTGGCTGACGAACAGCAGGGTCTTGCCCTTCCTCTGGAAATCGCGGATGCGGTCCAGGCATTTGAGCTGGAACGCGATGTCGCCCACCGCCAGGACTTCGTCGATCAGCAGGATGTCCGGGTTCATCTCGACGGCGACGGAAAACCCGAGCCGGACGTACATGCCGCTCGAGTAGTGCTTCACCGGCATGTCGATGAAATCGCGCAATCCCGAGAAATCCACGATGTGGTCGAAGCGCTTCCGGATGTCTTCGCGCGGGATGCCGAGGATCGCGGCGTTCAGATAGACGTTCTCGCGGCCGGTCAGGTCGGGATGGAACCCGGCGCCCAGTTCCAGCAGCGACGAGATGCGCCCCTTCGCGGTCACCGTGCCGGAGGTCGGCGTGATCGTGCCCGCGACGAGCCCGAGGAGAGAGCTTTTGCCCGAGCCGTTCGGGCCGACGACCCCGATGGTCCGGCCCGCGGGAATCTCGAACGACACATCCCGCATGGCCCAGAACCGCTCGTTCATCCGGTTCTTGAACGGATTGACGAGCCTGCTGAACAGCGTCGGCGGCGCGTTCCCGCGCACGCGGTAGCACTTGCTCAGGTTTCTGGCTTCTATGGCGTTGGTCGTCACAGCATGTCCGCGAAATTCTTTTCCGAACGTTGGAAAACGATCCCGGCGATCCACAGGAAAACGAGCGGAAGAACGAGGGCCGCGATCGTGTACGGCGTCCACGGGAACACCTCGCCCGGGATCGTCAGGGCCCGGTACCCGGTGATGATCACGGCCATGGGGTTGAGCATGTAAAGATTAGCCAGGAGCGGGCTCGCCGAGGCGGCGCGCTCCACGAACGAAAGGTCGTACATGACCGGGCTTACGAAGAACCACGCGCTGAGCAGGACGCCGACCAGGTGCTGGGTGTCCCGGAAATACACGTTCGCGCTGGACATGATCAGCGCCAGCCCGAGGTTGAACAGGGTGTGGTAGAGGATCAGGACGGGAAGGGCCAGCGACCACGGGCTGATCGTCGTTCCCTTCAGGCCGAGCAGGAGGAAGAGGATGACGAACTGCACGGCGAGGCTGAGCAGGAAGTTCACCAGGTTGGCGAGCGTGTTGGCCAGCGGCAGGATGAACCGCGGAAAGTACACCTTCTTCACCAGGTTGGAACTCCCGGTGACGCAGGTCATGCCGCCGTTCACGCAGAGCGCCGTGAACTGCCAGGCGAACACGCCGATGATGATGTTCTCGACCGGCACGCCGCGCCCGGCGAGCAGGCGCAGGAAGAAGACGTAGATCACCGCCATGAAGAGCGGGGTGAGAAGGCTCCAGAGAAAGCCGAGCACGGAGCCCTTGTACTTGCTCTTCAACTCGCGCGAAACGAGATTCGCCACCAGCTCGCGCCGCTCCATGATTGTGCGAATAATGCTCATGCTGACCCTGCGCAGGACCCGGCCGCCTTCACGCGGCGCGGATGACATCCGGACTGTAACGAACTGGTCATGGATATCCTACTTCTTTTCCAGCGCTTCCATCAGGACCGTCACGCGCGCGCTGGCGGGCGACTTCTCCGACGCGGTGGCGTGGAACTCGATCAGCCGCCACGGCGGGCGGGATTCCTCCGCCCGGGCGAGGAACCGGACGAGATCGGCGAGCTTCACGTTGTCGAAGGAGGCCTCCGTGCTTCGGACGGACCAGCCTTCAGCGGCGGGCCGGCTTTCGCGCGGGCGGAGGCTCGGCCGATTGTCGGGCATGACGGCGGCGGCGAGATCGGCGAGCGGCGGGGCCGCCTGTGTCGGAAGCCGGTTGAACTTGTCCACGGCGGCGAGATCGCGCGACCGCTCGCTCTGGAGGGCGCGCAAGCGCTCCAGGTCCTTGCCCCGCCGCTTCAGCACGTCGGCCGATTGCGGCGCCCGGAGGATCGAATCCGCCGTCATGAAGATGCCGAGAGCGCAGGCGATCGCGGCCAGCGAGGCCATGAGGGTTTCACGTTTCACGGGACCGCCTCCCCGCCGGCTGCCCGCCGGGCCTTGAGAGTGAAGTGTACGCGTTCGTCAGCGCCGGCGTCCTGCTGCTGGATGTCCGTTGTAAAGCCGAGATGGCGCAGGAGTCCGGCGAGCCGTTCGCTCTGGGACCATTCGGCGGCCGTACCCCGGATGATCGCGTCATCTTTCTTCAGCGAAAGGAACTCGATCGTCATGTTCTGCCGGCGGGCGAGATCGACGATCCCGCCGACGAGGTTCATCAGGGAGGGCTCGAACGCTTCGAGGAACGGCGCGGTGAGGGGCGCCTGCTCGCGCCCGGCGCGCTCGGCGACGAGCACTTCCTGTCCGCGCGGCACGCGGCTTGTCCGGGACATCTGCCGGGCCAGGGACGTCAGTTCCTCCTGGACGGCCTCCTTCTGCTTCGCGAGCCGCAGACGCCAGCCGGCGTTCAGCCCGCACAGAACGAGGCCCGCGGCGAGGAACACGGCGGCGATCCGCGTTTTTTCCCGGCTGCGGTGGCGCAGTTCCTCCGGGTGCGCGAGCGCGCCCAGCCGGAAATTGCAGGCGAGCGTCTGGTTGTCCAGGACGCTCCCGGCGATGCCGCGCGCAAGAAACCGGGCGGGATCGCGCGCCGAAAGAAACGCGATGTCTCCGAAGGACTCGAATTCCGCTTCCAGGGCGCGGGTAAAGGATTTGGATATCGCCGGTCCCGTCCAGACCCACTGCGCGGCGGGCGCGCCCTGTTCCGGAATATGGGAACGCAGCAACTGCTGAGCCCTCTGGATGAAACGGCGCGCGGGCTCGGAGTCCGCGGTTTCCAGCGCGGCGGCCCCGGCGCGAAGGCTGTGCGTGTTGAGAAATTCCGCGCCGCGTCCGAATACCAGGGTGCTGTGATCGACGCCGATGTACGCGATGACCCGCAAGGCGTCGCGCTCGGCGGGAATCTCGCGCCGGCCCTGCGCCCAGAGGGCCAGCGCTTCGTGGTCCAGGCGCATCGGCTCGATGCCGGCCCGCCGGAAAAGTTCCAGCCGCGCGGCGATGTCGCTCGTGCGCGCCGCCACGGCGAGCGCGTCGATCCGGCCGTCGCCCGATTCGCGGAAATGAATGGTGTCGTGGACGCATTCTTCCAGGGGGAACGGGAGCTGGATGTCGAGCAGGGAGGGGGCGACCTTGCGCGCCTTGGTCCGGGACGCGAGCGGCGTTTGCAGCCAGCGCGCGAAGCTCTCGCTGGACGGCAGGCAGGCGGCGAGGACGGCCTGGCCCTTGTTCATTTCGTTCCGGATGGAATCCAGAACGTCCGCCGGCACGGAGCCCGGGTCTTCGTCGTACACGACGGAAGTCTCGGCGTCCTTGCCGCGGCGGCGCGCGGATTTGACGATGACGAGCCGGCCGGGCGAGAGATCCGCGCCGTAGGCGGTGTTTACCTGGTAGACCAAGGAATCCGGCACATCATGTCTCCATCAAAAAACCCACTGCAACACTTCCACGTTCCCGCTGGAATCGCGCTGGGCGAGAACCCGCAGACGTTCGGTGCGTCCCTCGGCATGCGCCTGCGCGTCGACAGCGAAGAAGCGGCTTCTCGTGCTGAGATACGGCCGGAGCGGCTCCGGAACCGTTCGGCCGATCTGCCCGTAGAGCCGGTCGATGGAGCGGATCGGGTTTTCGCTTCTTTGCGTCCGGATCAGTTGCACCATGCTTTCCTGCGCCATGCCCAGCACGCCCAGCAAGACATCCTTGTTGGCCGTGTTCACGTTGATGGGCGTGGCGGAAGCCTGCAGGCCGGGCAGCGCATCCAGGCAATCCACGACATCGGCGTTGAACATCTCCACGAGGCTGTGCCGTTCGTGCCGGTCGAAATAGGCCCGGTCGAATCCCTGCACCCAGAGAATCTCGCTCAGGGCGTAGAGGGGCCTGTTCGCGGCTTCGTAGGGCGGTTCCTTCTGCATGTACCGCGACTTCTCGGCGAAACCTTCGTCGTTCGAGTCCACCCAGTCCGTGAGGGAGGCAATGCGATCCGCGGGCGCGAAATCGCCGCAGAGCGTCATGATATCCATCGCGATATTCCCGGCCGGGCGCGCGCCGGACGGCGGCGGCTGGACGGCGAGGTTGTTGAGATCGAAACAGCCATCCCGGTCGGTCACTTTCACCCGGGTTTCGATGCCCGCCGGGTCCGTAACTTCCTCCGTTACGGACCACGCTTCGTTCGTATGGTCGACCGCGAGGTCCTCGTCGTCCGCGAGCTTCCGCAGGGCGTGCCATGCCGCGTCGGCGGCCGCGTTCCGGAGCCGCGCCTGGAGCAGGCGGGTCTGTTGATGGCGCAGGGAGATGCGCGCCGCGATCTGCGTTTCCGTCACGAGGCCCGCGATGAGCGCGAGAAGGATGAGGACCAGCACCAGCGCCGCCCCGTTCTTCTCTCCGGCGGGGACCGCGACGGACTTGCCGTTCAGCGGAAGCGCCCGCCTCGGCGGGACCGAATAGCTGTCCGGCCGCGGATGGTGATGGGTCCGGCCGCGCCTCGAGGGCATGCGATTGCGGAAGATCTCCAGTCCCCACCGGACGACCAGCAGGACGAGCCCGGCGCCGAAGTAGCAGGAAGTCATGACCAGGAACTTGTGCTGCGTGGCGGCTGTGCCGAAGAAGGAAACGCACAGCGTGATCCCGCTGATGAGCAGGCAGAGGATGCCCAGCACGAGCGACAGGATGGAGAGTTTCTTGACGGCGCGATGCCTTGCGTGAAAACGATGTGCGCCCCGATCTTTGTATTGGCTTCTGTAATGTGAACTCACGGCGCATCAATATGGATAAAGACGGCCGTCTTCGCCACAAAAAATTACAGCCTGCGGCGCGAGGGGACCTCGGGGCGGCGCGGTCTGCGAGGGGGGCGGATGACAGCTTGATATTGCCGGTCGTTTTACGGAAAATGCCCGCTCCCATCAAAGGAAGATGACGAATGAAAACATACGCACACGCTCAACGGTTCCGGATGTGCCTGATGCTGGCGGCCGCCTGCTTCGCGGTCCCTGCCGCGTTCGCTCAGGAAAATGAGGACGTGGACGTCTTTACCAGCGCGGCGACCGATGCGTACACGTCGATGACGCTGGCCGACCAGGCCCGCGACAACGAAGACTGGGCGGGAGCCGTTTCCGGGTATCGCGACGCGCTGGGCTTGTACCGCCGGCTCGCCGCCACCCAGCCGGACTGGGAGCCCGACACCGTGCGATTTCGGATCGCGTATTGCGCGGGCCAGATCGAGATGATCGGCCGGGTGACGGGACAGAACGCGGACGAGATGGTGACGAATTCGACGCCCATATTGTCCGCCGACGAGGAAGGCCCGGAGTGGGAAGTTGATCCCGAAGTCCGGCCGGAGGTCCCCGAGGGTACGCCCGCGGAGGGCGCGGACAGTCAGGCTGCGCCGCCTGAGCAGGACCGGGCGGCGCTGGCGGCGGAGGTCGAGGCGCTGAAGCAACAGTTGGAGAAGGCGGTCACGGAAGGCCCTGCCGTTTTTGCCATGGTCGTTCCGGCCAATGCCGATGATGTCCTTCCCAAAATGCACGACGGCCTGGCCCGGGAACGCTCGGGGGATTACGCCGGTGCGCGCGGCATCTACGAAAAAATTCTGGTCGCCCGCCCGGCGTACGCCGAAGCGCGCAAGGCGCTCGGCCGGTGCCTGATCCGATTGGGCCAGGTGGATGAAGCCATTGCCGTCTTTTCCGCGGTGGCGTTTGCGGATCGCGATGACGCGCAGGCCCGTGTCCTGCTGGGGACGGCATATTGCATGGCCGGAAAGTACAATTCCGCCGTCGAGGTGCTCACGCCGCTCGTGGTGAACGACCCGTCCAACGCCCGCGCACAGAACGCGTTGGGCGCAGCCTGGATGGGGCTGGGCGACGCGCGTTCCGCGCGAATCGCGCTCGAGAAGGCCGTGGCGCTGGATTCCCAACTGGGCGACGCGCACTTCAACCTGGCGCAGGTGCTTCTCGTTGCCGAGCCGGCGGACAGGGAAAAAGCCCGCCGACATTATCTCAATGCCATGGCCTTGGGCGCCGAAGCGGACGAGGAACTGGCTCAGGCGCTGGGATCGCTGTAACGGCTTGGGGATGACGCCGTCATCGGGGTGGAATCATTTGCCGCACATTGCCTTGAGTGCTCCGATCGGCCCTCGCGGGCTCATTCCAATCCCATGATTCCGCGTTCAATCGTCCGGTCGTTCCCGAGCTGATTCAACAGCGTCTGCATGTCTCCCGGGATGGGGGCGGAGAATGTCAACGGCTTGCCGGTGATCGGGTGCGTGAAGGCAAGCTGTTCGGCGTGAAGCATCTGGCGCGCGGCGGCAATGGGTCGGCCGGTTTTTCGCGCGCCGCCGTATTGCGTGTCGCCGATGACAGGGTGGCCGATGTGGGCCATATGGACGCGGATCTGGTGCGTGCGGCCCGTCTCGATGCGAATCCGCAGGAACGCGGCCTCCTGGAATTTCCGAACGGTTTCGTAGTGCGTGACCGCGGGCCGGCCCGAGGTCGGCTTGGCGCTCATCTTCTTCCGGTCGTGCGGATTCCTTCCAATCATCGTCCGGATGGTTCCGGATTCCGGCGCCGGGCAGCCCCGGACGAGCGCGGCGTACTGCTTGTGAACCTCGCGCGACTTGAACTGCGCTGCCAGCCGCTTCATCGCCGCCTCGTTCTTGGCAATGACCAGCACGCCGCTCGTGTCACGGTCGAGGCGATGCACGATGCCGGGCCGCTGCTCGCCGCCGATGCCCTTCAAATCCTTGCAGTGATGGAGCAGGGCGTTGACGAGTGTGCCGTCGGAATGGCCGGGCGCGGGATGGACGACGAGGCCGGGCGGCTTGTTCAGCACGAGGATGTCGGAATCCTCGAAAAGAATAGCCAGCGGAATATCCTGCGCGACGAGTTCGGTCGGCTGCGGCGGCGGGATTTCGTAGTCGACGACATCGTTCTCACGAAGCTCGTAGCGCGGCTTCTTCGGCTGTCCGTTGACGCGGACGTGTCCTTCCTTGATGAGTTCCTGCCATCGCGCGCGGGAGAGGGTGGGCAGTCGGGCGGCGAGCCAATGGTCCAGGCGAGTGGAGGGGCCGGAAAAGACAAAGGAGCGATGGAGCGCTGGAGAGATGGAGTGTTGGGAAGATGAATGTCCGGTCTTGTCCATTACTCCGGCTTTTTCTCCCGTAACATCCACCAGAGAATGGTGCCGATCGCGAACAGCGTCAGGCTCACCACCTGCGCCACGTCGAGTCCGAGACAGCGCAGGCGTTCATCGCCGCGGAGGAACTCCAGCAGGAACCGGCCGACGGGATAGGCGAGCAGGTACAGCGCGAGAACCTGGCCGTAGCGCTTGCGTTGGGGGAAGAACCAGAGCAGGAGGCCGTACACGCACAGGTTGAGCGCCGCTTCGTAGAGCTGGGTCGGGTGCCGGACCGCATCCACGGTGTACACCCCCCACGGCGCCGTCGTCACGGATCCATAGCAACAGCCGTTGATGAAACAGCCGACACGGCCGATGGCGTGTCCGACCGGCAGGCCCGTGACCGTGAAGTCCGCGAGCTTCAGCAGCGGCTCCTTGCGCGCGCGGGCGAGGAACACCAGGCAGACCGCGGCGCCGATGAACCCGCCGTAAAACACCAGGCCGCCCTTGTCGAGGCGGATGATTTCGACCGGGTTCTCGATATAGATGCCCAGGTTGGCCAAAATGTAGGCCGCGCGCGCGCCGAGGATACCGGAGAGCATGATCCAGAAGCCGAGCTCGGAGCCGAAACCCGCGGGACGCCCGTCCTTTCTTCCGAGAACGTTCCAATGCGCGACGGCGGCCAGGAAGCCCAGCGCCGCAAGGACGCCGTACCAGTAAATGGGGCGACTGCCGATATGAAAGCAAACCGGATCCATGACGCCGTTCTTATAGCAGAAAGCCGGAACCGTGAACAATGGCGGCGTTTCAACATTGAAGATTCATGCCGCAGCATCTAGGATGAGCTCGCTGAAAGGGAATCATTGTGGCTGACGAGGAAGTACACGATATCAGCGATATAGTCGCCGACCCGGTCGACAAGATCGCGTGTCGCAAATGCGGTCGCCACCTCGATGTGGGCAATCTCCCCTTCTTCTCCAAGATCGAGTGTCCCGATTGCCGCACCAAGCAGACGGTTCCGGCCCAGCTTGGGCAGTTCCTCCTTCTGGAATTGCTGGGGGCGGGCGGGATGGGCGCGGTGTACCAGGCCCTCGATCAGCAGCTCGGCCGGTACGTGGCCATCAAGGTCATGAAGAAGGCGATGGGCGACGATCCGCAATTCGTGGAGAACTTCCTGAGGGAAGCCCGCGCGGCGGCCGCGCTGAATCATCGCAACGTGGTGCAGATCTATTCGTGCGGGCAGGAAAAGGGCCAGCCGTATATCGTGATGGAACTCGTCTCGGGCGGCCGGTTCGACGAGATGATCTCCGTCGACAATATGCTGGACGAGGTGCGCGTCCTGGAGATCGGCATCGATGTGGCCGAAGGGTTGAAGGCCGCCAACGAGATCGGCCTGGTCCACGGGGACATCAAGCCGGCCAACGTACTCTTCGACAAGGAAGGCGTCGCCAAGGTGGCGGACTTCGGTCTCGCGCGGTTTGTCGCCTGGCAACAGGATCGGACTGAAATCTGGGGCACGCCCTACTACATCGCCCCGGAGAAAGCGCGCGGCCAGCGCGTGGACCATCGTTCCGACATCTACAGTCTCGGCGCCACGCTGTATCACGCGCTCGGAGCGAAGCCGCCGTTTGACGGGAAGACCGCGACCGACGTCGTGATCGCCCGCCTGAAGAACCCGGCCATCGGCCTGCGCGTGATCCGTCCCACGCTCCAGCCGGAGACGGCGGACGTCATCGGCCGCATGTTGGAGTCCGATCCGTTCATGCGCTATCCCACCTACGCGTCGGTCCTCGCGGACCTTCGGGAAGCCCTGCGCGTCGCCAAACACGAGCAGAGGTCCGTTCGTCCCGTGAAGGCCAAAAGGCGCGCCCTTTCGACCAGCGCGGCCGTGTTCATCATGATCATGGTCATCGCGGGCGTCGCGCTGACCGGGTACATCGCGCTTTATCACGAGCCGCCCGCACCCGAGTCCCTCATTGCCGGGTTGGAGGACACGAACGCGCCGGTTCCCGCGGCCACCGGAAGAGCGGCCGCCGCGCGGACCCCGGTGTCGCAGCCTTTGACGCCGAAGAAGGTGGTCCCGGTTGTCCAGCCGTTCACCCTCGCCGGCGAGCAGGCGATGGCCGCGGCGGTCGACCAGATGGTCAAAGGCAATCCGGCGGGCATGCGCGAACAGTTGCAGGTTCTGTACGACAAGTCCCCTCCGGTCGGAATGGGGCGGTACTGGATTCGCCTCTTCCAGGTCGTGGCCTGCTGGGGCGGGGGAAGGGACCATGACGCGCGGCTCTACCTCCAGGAAATCCGCAACACGACGTTCGACTCGACGGATCCGGCTCAGCCGCATCCGGGCCGCATGCCGCAGACCCTTGCGCGCTACCTGCTGAACGAGGCCGAGGAAGGCGCGGTATCGTTCGAGGCGGAACGCTGGCCGTCCTGGTACGGCGATCTCGCGGAATTCTTCATGGGCGTGGATTGCATGCGGGAAGGAAATCTCTTCAGGGCCCGCGAGTTCTTCGAGGCCTACTCCTTCAAGAGCGGTCAGAATCCGATGTGGCCGTACAGCCTCCAGCCGATGGCGAAACTCTGTATTGACCATATCAAGGAGTACGACCTGATCCGGGACAGAATGACGCGTATGCTCGATTCCCGGCAACCCGGGAAGGCCAAGACGATTCTCGACGACTTCCGGTTCAAGTCGAGCGCGCTTCTCTGGCCGGCCATTGACAAGGATGTGGCGAAGGTTGTGCGGGTGGGGACGGTCACCGCGGTCGAAGAGGCGCGCGCGGAAAGAAAGGCGCGCGAGGAGAATATCCAGATTGACCTGGACAAGCTGGATGTCGTGCGTACGGCGAACCTGTCGTTCGTCAGCCAGAAGGATTTTCGCAAGGCCTCCGCCGCCGTGATCAAGCTTCTGCCCGAGATGAAGACCGGCGAGGGCCGACAGGCCCTGGCCAATCTGCGGGATGCCTACGATCACATGGACTCGCTGAAGAAGTTTCTGATCAACCGTATTTCGGCCGCGCCGTTCCGGGGCGGTGTGGGTACGGAGCTGGGCGGCGACGCGGTCGGCGCCGATCTGAACGGGATTCGCATCGCGCTCGGAAAGCACGGCGAGATGGTGCGGTCCTGGGAGGAGATCAGCCCGCGCCTTCTCCTTTATCTGGCCAAGTACTACATGGGCGATACGGCATTGCCCGCCAAAGAGCGAGCCGAGATGGCTCTAGCCACGGCCCTCTACTGTTACGAGGGCGGCGGATTCAAGCCCGCGCAGACGTACATTGACCAGGCTTTGAAACTGGATCCGGCGTTGAAAGTGAAAGTCCGCAGGCTGATGCCGGATATCCTGCCCGACTGACGGGGCGACCCTTTTGCGAAAAGAGAACCCCGCTACCGCACATCGGCCGACCGCTCCGGCTCGTCCGGCGCATAGAGTCGGTCATGCCCGCCGCCGCACCCAGCCCCACACACAACCCAGCGAACCCAGGAACAGCAACGCGAGGGTTGACGGCTCGGGAATGATGTAGGCAACACGGAAACCGATGCCATCGCCGGAAACTATCGGGAGATAGCCAACTTCTTTCAATGAAGCAAGAGCGTCTGCGTGCTCGTCAACAAAGCTCCCTCCTCGAGTCACCCGATGCGGACCCTGCACAGGATTCACAAGCGATTCATTCCACTCGGTGACATTGCCGCCCATGTCGCAGACCCCGAATGCCGTGCGCCCCGTAGTCTCGCCGATTGCAGTGAATACCGTGCCACCATGCCAATAGGGTATGTCTCCGAAATTCGCTTCCCGCGGCGTGGTCTCGTCTGTGGGCTCTTGCGGGGCGAGCCCGGATTCGGTCGGGTACGAGCGGTAGGTGTCGGTGATTGGGTCGTAGTATGCGGCCTTGTACCACTCGTCCCGCGAAGGCAGAACCCATGCGGCGTTCGTCGTGCGTTCGACCCGGAGCCCGAGCGCCATGTTGTAGGAACCGGTTTCTGTGTCCCCGCTTCCCTGACCGTTGTTGAGCCAGTTGCTGAAACGCAATGCGTCATGGAAATCCACATACCGGACAGGTTGG
>JBPOJF010000019.1:0-23727 GCA_052033915.1 Lentisphaerota bacterium
CCCCGTCCGGCTTCTTCCCCATCCTCCCGGCGGACGTGTCCGCCGTCGCGTCGTCGTCGGAAGTCTTCCGGTCGCTCGGATCGAGAACCGATCCCGTGTTGCATGTCCGCTTCCCGGCCCCGTGGTCGGTCGTCGCCGAAAACCCGAAAATTCAAAACTGGCGGAGGGGGTGAGATTCGAACTCACGGGTCGATAAATCGACCTCCGGTTTTCAAGACCGGTGCAATAGGCCGCTCTGCCACCCCTCCGGGTTTTCCAGACTTCTAGCTCATTACGGGCTGACTTTCCACGTTTTTTGCGTCAGGATTTGCGGGTACGGAATGGGCTGTGCCGGATTCCTGAACCTGTGTTCTGTCCGATCATCGGAAGAGGTTCGTTGGAGGATTCAGCAATCTCGGCGCAGTTCCCGAGGCTTATAAGATGAGGCGAAAGGCTATTGTAGACGGTTCCGCATCGGGGGCGGTGCGCCAAGGCAGGAATACCATATTGTTGTGCGGTTGGATGTTGCTGCTGGGGGTTATTGCAGCCCAGACCGTCGCGTTGATGGATGTCGCGTGCCTCAATGATGATTACTTGCTTCTTGATTGTGTTGACCGCCATGCCTACTTGCGTGAAACGATCAACTCGGTCCACTACCTGCCATTGACCGGGTTTCTTTTTGATCTGTGCACACGCCTTCCCGGGATCGATTCGGCCGTTGCCCTTCGCGTCTTGCATGGACTGGCGCGGGTTCTCTTGGCGGTGGTGATTTATCTCGTCATATCCCGAGTCTCACACGACACGACAAGGGCGCTTTTTGTGAGCTTCTTCACAGTGATGCATCCTCTCTCGTTTGAGGTTTTCCTATACAACATCAACATGCAATGGACGCTCTCTCTTTTTGTCATGATGATAGCGATCTGGTGCTCATGGCGCTATGCCCAAGTGAATCGTGTGCGGTTCCTTTTAGGTGCGTTGATCTTGGAGATGATCTGCCTTCTCTCAAACATCGGTGCGCTTTCTGTCGTGCCGGCAGTGATCCTCGTTTATCTAATCGAATCCTTTAAGGGCGAGCGGCGCCCTCCGAAGGTGATGGTCCGAGACGCGCTGGTGTTCTGCTTGCCGCCCGTTATCTACGCCGGAATATTGGGCCTAATCTATTACTCACACCCTCCTTCGTTTGATCGTGTGATTCCCGCCAGTCCCGGGATGTTCCTGGTTAATCATCTCTGGATAATCTATATGGCGTTTTCGTGGCACATCGCGTTTGGCCTCGAGTCCTATATCTGGCTTTGTTCATGGAAGAGTTTCGGCCTTCCTCTTGCGTCATGGATGGCGATGTCCGCTGCGCTTGTTCTGTTGCTGCGCTTGTGCCTTCGGAGTCGCAACAGGTTTGCCCTCGAGGCCTTTGCCATCATGCTCTGTACGACCCTGATTCCGCCGAAGGCATATCTGCAGCCTCGGTACTGCTTTCTCCTCCTGCCGTGGGTCGGCATACTGGTGTATGCCGTGCTGGATGCGCTGTTCAAAGAACGTTCAAGAAACGTTCGCCGTGTTGTCGGGAGCGTCATTGTCCTTGTGATGGCTTGGTATTCTGTCGCTTGGTATCAGCAACAAATTGCCAAGGTGACTACGTGTTCTGATTTTGTGAAAAGCATGCTGGCGGAGTTGCCAAGCGACGACTTGGCAGATCGACTTGTCCTGCGGAGTGTTCCTCAAGTCATTGGTGTGGGTGAGCCCTGGCCGCGGATGACCTTTTTCGGACCGGAGCAACTGGAGATTGCTGTTACACGAGCGGGCAGGTGCTATAAAGAAGTTGCTGTCGAGTGGTTTCCCTATGAGAAGTCGGCAGATGATTTGGTGCTGCAGTCTCCTCGACGATCAGACCGTGACAACGGTTGGTTTGTTATGGAGTGGGTTCCAAAAGACAGCACGAATCATTCCCCTCTATTCTTGCGTTAGCATCTGTAGATACACGGTCCTGCCGGTGTTTGTTCTCTTGAACATGGCGCCTTCGACGGTCGTAGCGCCGTTTGCCCCCGATTCTTTGAAAAATGTCTTAACAAGGCTCCTTCTGTGTGTATTATAACGCCCGTTTCAAACGACTGTTTTAATGGTCATGCAGGGACTTCGCAAAGAGCACGAATTGGATCAGACGCGGGACCGCATTCTTCGCGCGGCGGCCGAGATCTTCGCGGATCGCGGGTTTCGCGGCACGAGCGTCCGCGCGATCTGCGAGAAGGCGGGGACGAACGTCGCGGCCGTGAATTACCATTTTCAGTCCAAGGAGAAGCTCTACATCGAAGTGTTCCGGAGTCTCTTCGATGGGTTCCGGAAGCCTTTGCTCACGATGCCCGATGATATCCACGACGCGGAGTCATGGAGGCTCGCGCTCCAGAAGTGGGTCGAGTACGCGCTCCGGATCGGCACCAACAACGAACCGCCGGACGTGTGGGTCACCCGCCTGCTGGCGCATGAGCGGACGGACCCGACCTCGGCCATGCCGATCCTGCAGAAGCAGTTTTTCGAGCCCATGAAGAGCGCCATCGGCCGTATTGTGCGCATGGGCATGCCCGAAGGCAGCACGGAACTGGACGTGCACATGGCGATTGTGTCGCTGATGTCCCAGTGCATCGTCTATCATCATCGCAAGCCGCCGTGGGAGAAGCTGATAATCCCGCCGCAGCTCGATCGGGAGGCCTGGATCGCACGTATGGCCCAGTTCATTGTGGAGGGGATATCCTGTCGGTTCTCGTTCAGAACGGCAAATGTCTAGAGGATTTGCGTCACGTTGAAAGTATACAGGAGAGAATTCATGAAACAGTCGTCACAGGATCGTGCGAGGGTTCTTGTCCTTGTCGTAGTTTTCGCCGCAGGTCTGTTGTCCGCAGGTTGCGGGAAGAACGGAGCCGGCGGGCCGCCAGGCATGCTTCCTGAAGTGGGGGTCATGATCGTGAAGCCGGAGCCTTTGTTGCTCACGATTGAACTGCCGGGGCGCGCCTCCGCATCCCTCGTGGCCGAAGTGCGGCCCCAGGTCAATGGGCTCATCCAGAAGCGGCTGTTTACGGAAGGCGCCGATGTCAAAGCCGGCGATGCCCTGTACCAGATCGATCCCGAACCCTTTGAAGCGGCGCTCGATAACGCGAAGGCCGCGCTGAACCGGGCGGAGGCCGCGTTGCCGGCTATCCGTTCGCGGGCGGAGCGCGTGACGCAGGCCCTGGCCGACAAGGCGGTCAGCCGGCAGGATTTCGATGACGCGGAGGCCGCGCTGAAGCAGGCTGAGGCCGAAGTGCAGGTGTGGAAGGCGATGGTGAAGACGGCTCGCATCCACCTCGGATATACCCAGATCGTTTCGCCCATTTCCGGACGCATCGGGAAATCCACTGTGACGGACGGCGCCATTGTGACGGCTTACCAGCCGGTTCCCCTGGCGACCATTCAGCAACTGGACCCCATTTATGTGGACGTGCCGCAGTCCTCGACCGTCATCCTGAATCTTCAGCGCCGGCTGAAGGAAGGCCTGCTCAAGCGCGAGGGGCCGGAGATGAACAGCGTGAAACTGATTCTTGGCAAAGAAATGGAGTATCCGATGGAAGGGATGCTCCAGTTCGCGGATATTTCGGTGGACCCGACCACCGCGTCGGTGAATCTGCGGTCGGTCTTCCCCAATCCCAACGGGATCATCCTCCCGGGCATGTTTGTCCGGGCGATCTTCACGGAAGGTGTCGATGAGGATGCCATTCTGATTCCTCAACAGGCGGTGTCGCGCGATCCCAAGGGCAATCCGCTCGTCTTGGTCGTGGGTGCGGAGAACAAGGTGGAACAGCGGCCGGTTACCCTGGACCGGGCGATCGGCAACCGGTGGATGGTCGCTTCCGGTCTTCAGGCGGGAGACAAGGTCATCGTGGAGGGTGCGATGAAAGTGCGGGTCGGCGTTCCTGTGAAGGATGTTCCGTTTGTGGAGAGCACGCAACCGATGCCGGGTCCGGCAGGGATGGCCGCGCCGGAGTCAAAGTAACGGAGGCCAGCCATGCTATCGAAATACTTTCTGGATCGGCCGGTCTTCGCCTGGGTTATCGCCATCATCATCATGGCGTTGGGTTGCTTGGCGATCTACAACCTGCCCATTTCCCAGTATCCCCAGATGGCGCCGCCCTCGATCGCCATTCTGGCGTCGTATCCCGGCGCTTCGGCGGAGACCGTGGAGAACAGCGTCACGCAGATCATCGAACAGAAGATGACGGGATTCGACAACCTCCTGTACATGTCGGCCTCCAGCGATTCTGCGGGTGGGTCGCGCATTCAACTGACGTTTGCGCCGGGAACCGACCCGGACTTCGCGTGGTCGCAGGTGCAGAACAAGCTGCAGACCGCGATGTCGAGCCTTCCCGACGTGGTGAAGAACTCGGGCGTGCAGGTGGTCAAATCCATGCACAACTACCTGATCATGGTGGGGTTGATCTCGGAAGACGGGAGCATGGACGGGGCGGACCTTCGCGATTTCGCCAAGACGAGCCTGGAACGGGTGCTGGCACGGGTTCCCGGGGTGGGAGAGGTCCAGGTCTTCGGCGGCGGCTACGCCATGCGCATCTGGCTGAATCCCGACAAGCTCACGGACTACCACCTGACCGTGGACGATGTTCTGGCGGCCTTGAAGGCCTATAACGTGGAAGTGTCCGCCGGCCAATTCGGCGGGGCGCCCGCGGTGGAAGGCCAGCGCTTGAACGCCTCGATTGTTGTCCAGAACATGCTCAGCACGCCGGACGAGTTCGCCGCCATTCCCATTCGCATCAACCCGGATGGTTCATCCGTCCGAATCCGGGATGTGGGCCGGACTGAACTGGGGACCGAGATTTACGACATCAAGGCCAGCTACAACGGCAAGCCCGCCTCCGCCCTGGCCATCCGCCAGGCCGCCGGGGCGAACGCCCTGGCCACGGCGGACGCGGTCAAGGCAAAGATGGAGGAGATGAGCCAGTTCTTCCCGCCCGGGCTGAAGGTCATCTATCCGTTCGACTCCACCCCGTTTATCCGCGTGGCCATCGGGGAGGTCGTGCAGACGCTTTTTGAAGCCATTCTTCTTGTCTTTCTGGTCATGTGGTTGTTCCTGGGAAATATCCGGGCCACGCTGATCCCGACCATCGCGGTGCCCGTGGTGTTGCTCGGTACGTTCGCCGTTCTGAACTTCCTCGGCTTCTCCATCAATATGCTGACCATGTTCGCCATGGTGCTGGCCATCGGCCTCCTGGTGGACGATGCCATCGTGGTGGTGGAGAACGTAGCCCGCATCATGAGCGAGGAAGGCTTGCCTCCGAAGCAGGCCACCGCCAAGTCCATGGAGCAGATTACGAGCGCGCTGATCGGCATCGGGCTCGTGCTGTCTGCCGTGTTCGGCCCCATGGCGTTCTTCCCCGGTTCCACCGGCGTGATCTACCGCCAGTTCTCCGTGACCATCATCGCGTCCATGCTCCTCTCGGTGGTGGTCGCGTTGATCCTGACGCCGGTGCTGTGCGCCTTTCTGCTCAAGCCGGTGAAGGCGGGCCAGGAGCTTTCGGAGCATGCGATCCCGCTCCTGCGCCCCTTCCTGCTCTGGTTCGATCGCGTGTTCTTTCGGCTGAGAGATTTCTACGTGCGCGTCGTGAGCGATTCGTTGTCCAAGAAGCGGCGCTACTTCGCCGTGTTCACCCTGATCGTGGCGCTCATGGCCTTTCTCTACAACCGCATGCCTACGGCGTATCTGCCGGACGAGGATCAGGGGGCTCTCCTCGCGCAGATCATCATGCCGCAGGGCGCCACGCTGGAGCAGACCACCCAGGTCGCGGCGCAGATCGAAAAGCACTTCATGGATAACGAGAAGGAAGCGGTGGAATCCTGTATGACGGTTGCGGGCGTCGGGTTTTCCGGCCGGTCGCAGAACAACGGCATGGTGTTCGTCAAGTTGAAGGACTGGGATCTGCGGAGGAGGGAGGATCTGCGGGACAAGGCCGTCGCGGCCAGAGCCATGGCGGCTTTCTCGACCCTGCGCGGCGCCATGGTGTTCGCGTTTCCCCCGCCGGCGGTTCCGGAACTGGGTATGGCCAAGGGATTCGACTTCCAGTTGCTGGACCGGGGCGGGCTCGGACACCAGGCCCTCATGCAGGCGCAGTACCAGCTTCTCAGCGCCGTGTCGAAGGACAAGCGCGTGAGTTCCGTGCGCCCCAACAATCTGCCTGATGTGTCCGAATACCGGATCGACGTGGACTGGGACAAGGCCGGGAGCCTGGGGGTTCCCATCGCCTCGATCCACAGGACCATCTCCGCCTCCTTCGGGAGCGCGTACGTCAATGACTTCATCCAGGGCGGCCAGGTCAAGCGGGTGTTCGTCCAGGCTGACGCTCCATACCGCATGTTGCCCGGCGACCTCGAAAGGCTCCACGTCCGGAATGCGGCCGGCAAGATGGTTCCCTTCTCGTCCTTCGCCTCCGGCCGCTGGTCGTTCGGTGCGCCGGCCTTGACGCGGTTCAACGGATTTCCTTCCATCAACATCTGGGGCGAACCCGCGCCGGGGAGGAGTTCCGGCGAGTCCATGCAGGCCATGAAGGACGCCATGGCCGGGATGCCGCGCGGGATTGGATATGACTGGTCCGGCCTTTCCTACCAGGAGCAGATGTCGACTTCGCAGGCGCCCTTGCTTTACGCGTTCTCGGTTTTCGTGATCTTCCTGTGTCTCGCGGCGCTGTATGAGAGCTGGCCCATTCCGATCGCCATCCTTCTCGTCCTGCCCCTGGGCGTCATCGGCGGTGTGATCGCCACGAGCTGGCGCGGGCTGGCCAACGATGTGTATTTCCAGATCGGCCTGCTGACGACGCTGGGCCTGGCCACGAAGAACGCGATCCTGATCGTGCAGTTCGCGAAACAGGAGTTGGAGAAGGGGAAGGACCTGATGGCCGCGACCATCGAGGGCGCGAAGCTGCGGTTCCGCCCGATCCTGATGACCTCGCTGGCGTTCGGGTTCGGCGTCCTGCCGATGGCCGTGACCTCCGGCGCCGGCGCCGGCGCGCAGAACGCGATCGGCACCGGGGTGCTGGGCGGCATGGTGACCGCCACGTTCCTCGTGATCCTGTTCGCGCCGCTCTTCTACGTGCTGATTGAAAGAACCTTTGGAAAGACGAGCCGCCGCCGCGCGGCCGGAGGCGAATCATGAAAAGGACGCTTCTTCCCATCCTTGTGTCCCTGGTCGCGCTGAGCGGCTGCACCCTGGCGCCGAAGTACCGGCGGCCGGACGCCCCCATGCCGGTCGCGTGGCCGGACGGTGTCGCGGGAGAAGCCGCCGCTTCAACGCAGGCGAAGGCCGCGCCGGACATTCCGTGGCAGGAGTTTTTCACGGACTCAAAACTCCAGCAGGTGATCGGCCTGGCGCTGACCCACAACCGCGATCTCCGGATTGCCGCGTTGACCGTCGAGCGCGCCCGCGCCCTCTACAACATCCAGCGCGGCGAACTCCTGCCGTCCGTCAACGCCGTCGGCGCAGGAAGCAAATCGGAAACTCCGGCTGACCTTTCGCTCAGCGGCGAACGCATGACCTCGGAACGCTACGACGTCAACCTCGGCCTCGCGGCCTGGGAGATCGACCTCTTCGGGCGCATTCGGAGCCTGAAGGATCGCGCCCTGGAGGAGTACCTAGGCACGGAACAGGCCCGACGCGGAGCGCAGATCCTGCTTGTGTCGTCCGTAGCCGGCGCCTACCTCACGCTCGCGGCGGACGAGGAAAACCTGGCCCTGGCGAAAACGACCCTCGAAGCGCAGCAGAGCGGGTACGATCTGATCAAGCGCCGACGCGACCTGGGGCTCATTCCGGACGTGGACCTGTTCCGCGCTCAAACTCAGGTGGATACCGCGCGCGGCAATGTGGCCCTTTACACGCAGAAGACGGCGCTGGACAGGAATGCGCTCAATCTGCTGGCGGGTTCCCCGGTGCCCGACGAACTGTTGCCCACGAGTCTGGCGGACGTGATCCCTCCCGGCGAAGTGGCGCCCGGCATCCCGTCCGACGTGCTTCTGCGGCGCCCGGATGTCCTCCAGGCGGAGAGTCGGCTCAAGGCCGCCAACGCGGACATCGGCGCGGCGCGCGCCACGCTCTTCCCGCGCATCTCGCTCACGGCGGCGTTCGGGACCGCCAGCGCCGAACTGTCGGGGCTGTTCAAGTCCGACTCCGACGCGTGGAGCTTCGCGCCGCGCGTCTCGATGCCGATCTTCGACACCCGCACGTGGTCGGCGCTCCGGGCCGCCAAGGTGCAGAGAAAACTCATCGTGGCGCAGTATGAGAAGACGATTCAGAACGCCTTCAAGGAAGTGGCCGACGCCTTGGCCGTCCGCGACACTGTGAACGAGCAGTTGTCGGCGCAGACCTCTCTCGTCAACGCCGTGGCGGAGACCTACCGTTTGTCCAACTCTCGTTATGAAAAAGGGATGGACAGCTACCTCAGCGTTCTCGACGCGCAGCGGTCGCTGTATTCCGCCCAGCAGGGGCTGGTCTCCCTCGGCCTCGCAAAGGTCGCCAACACGGTGCAGTTGTACGCCGTGCTGGGCGGCGGCTGGAGCGATGCGAAGCCGTAGGAGCTTCCAAGGATTGGAAAAGCGGGCCAAAAAACTTCCAAGGGTTGGAATGTGTAGGGTCGCGCGTCCCCGCGCGATGGGGTTCCACGTCCCGAGCGGTTTGAAGGAATTCGTCAGGATGTTGCCGTCCAAGGGAGTACGCCGAGAAGGAGGGCGTTTTTTGTGTTCGTACGTCACGACCGGTTTCCTGTAAGGGCTCTATGGCCCGTTCCCCGGCGCGGGAATGAGGCGTATTCCACGGGCAAACGGTCTGTATTTACAGGAAGCGCGTTGCCCGCTATGAGTAAGGCTTGTCACTGAAAGACCAATCTGGCATAGAGGGTGTGTGCCGTGCACTCAGCCTATATGGAAAGGAATCTGCTTGTGAAAAAGGCATTTCTGATTGCGGCTTTCCTGGCCGGTATCGTGTGTTCCGGATGCAAGACCATTCCCAGCGCTCACATCAGCGAACTGGCCTTGGGCATGGATCCGGCGCAGGTGAAGGACATCATGGGCCCGCCGTTCACGATTCGTGCGGCCAAGCAGTACGAAAACGGCGAAAGCATGGAGGTGTGGGAGTACATGGCTCCCTACTTCTCGCTCGCCGCGTGGGACGACAAGTACGACAAGACGTACTGGATCATCTTTGAAAACGGCAAGGTCGTGCAGTGGGGTGAGCCCGGCGATTTTTCGGGCACCGACACCGCGACAGGCAATGTCCTGGTCAAAGACTACTTCAACAAGAAACTGCTGAAGTGATTCTTGAGGGTGATTAATTCACAGCGATCGGGCCTTCTTCGGTGGATTGTCGTCAAACGGAGCCGGCTGTTGCCCAAAATCAGCGAGGAACAGAACCCTTGTTTTCAGCCCGGCGGGCGATTCAGCCTGTTCGTCGCCATCCTCTGGGTGTGCATCTCCGGCGTTTCGGCGCAGGCCCAGTTTATCCGCATCGGCCCGTTCGATTTCGGAGCCGGCGCGGACCTGGACCTCGTCTACTCGACCAACGTGGAAGGCGTTCGGCCCGGCGCGACGGACAAGGAGATGAAGGACTACTATGCGGTGGCCTCGTTCAACCTCGCGTCCAGTTCGGCCAGCTTCCGTAATTCCTCCATCGACCTGAGCACCGGAATCACCGTGGAACGGCACTTGCGTCGCACGGATCTCGACACGACGTCCGACCCGTTCGGGCAGGGACAGATCGACACGGCGTTTGAGCTGGGTCGATACACGTTGAGATTGAACCTGGCCAACCAGACCACGTTTGAAGAGAAAGAGGGCACCTACACACCCTCGGGTTCGAGGAATAAACGGGATGTCCGGACGGCCACGGATTACGGGGCTGAATTGCAGTGGAAGAGAAACGAGCTTACCGTGGCCGGCGGAGCGAGCGGTTCCCGGGAGCGACATCGGGAGGATGAATTCAAGGTAGCCGATCAGAACAAGTATACCGCCTATTTAAACGGCGACTGGCAGTTTTCTCAACGATTGGGACTGAACTTCGCGTACAAACGGGACAAGACGGATCTCGTCCATGTGGAGGACTCCTATTCCGGCTGGGATGAGAAGACCACCATCGGGCTGGAGTCCATGATTCTTGAACGGCCGCATCTGACCTACACGCTGGGCGCGGAGAGGTCGAAAGTGCAGGACGAGGAGATCGACTGGGAGCCCACGCATACGTTCACGTTGGATGATCATTTTGAATTCAGTCCGCGCACGAGGTTGACCGGGAATATCTCTTATAAATACACGGACAGGTACGCCGACGATGAAATCGCGCTGACGTGCAATGTCGTCTTGGACAACGAGTTTTCGCGCACCGCGCAGCAATCCCTTCGCGTGAGCAAGCAACCGGCCGGCACATTCGGGTCAACGGAGAAGACGGATATGACGTCCGTCGAGTACCTCTTGCGGAAAGATGACTTGTTCATTTACAATCTCAACTTCACGTTCAGCGCCTCCTACAAGCATAACCGGCCCATGGGAGAGGGGGCTGGAGAGATCGAGAACATCACGAGACTTACGCCGGAGTTGTCCTGGAGCCGGGCGGTTTCCCGGAAGATCAATCGTACGTTGTCCTATCTGTACCTATGGGAACATTCGAATCTGGAGAGCGAGAACCTGACGGAACACAGGGTGACATTCAGCTATACTTACACGTTCTAGAAAACGGGCCCTATGGCCCGGACAGTGACTTATGAATACAGGTTTCAGTGCATCTGTGATGCGGCTTTGCGGGTGGGTGGCGGTCCTGGGCCTTTGCATGGTTACGACGGCGCTGGGCCAGGATGTCACCGTGTCCAAGACGGGCTACGAGCACCGGATTGTGCCCGGAGACCGGCTCCGCATTGCTGTTGCGGAGGACAAGACGCTGACCCGGGTGTATGCGGTGGCGGGCGACGGGACGATTGACATGGATTACATCGGCCGTGTCGGGGTGGGCGACATGACGGCGGGTGTGGCCGCCGAGAAGATTGAGAATCTCCTTGAGGAGAAGTACTTCAAGAAGGCGACTGTGAGCGTGGAGGTTTCCGAATTCGTCGAAGGGGCTGTTCAAGTTATGGGTGCCGTGGCCAGGCCGCATGCCATCGCGCTGAAAAGTGATGATATGATGACGCTGACGGAAGCCATCACACAATGCGGGGGGTTGGTCAAGGGGGCCGCTGGGAACGAGGTCAGGATATTGAGGCTTCGCCCGGGCGGCGGCATGGATCGTCAAGTCATCAAGGTCGATGTCCTGTCCATGTTCGAGAAAATGGATTTCGCGGATGATCAGTACTTGCGGCCCCGGGATATTATCATTGTTCCGACTTTAGGCGCCGGGGAGAATGAGTCGGAATTTCTCGTTCTGGGCGATGTGGCCAATCCGGGTTTTCATCCCTACATCAAGAATCTCGATGTGATTCGTGCGGTGACCATGGTGGGCGGCGCCTCGCGACAGGCGCAGTGGCAGTCCGCCCGTATTCTTCGGCGCGATGCGTCCGGCCATTACTCGGTGATTCCGGTGGACCTGTCGCGGCTTTTCGGCGAGGCCGACATGAGCATGAACGTCAAAGTGCTTCCCGGCGACATCCTGTTCATCCCGTCGTCTGAACAAGCCTCGCGCGGCCAGGTTTACCTGTTGGGACAGGTGGCGAAGCCGGGCGCCGTGCCGCTCCCGCTGGATCAGGATGTGACTCTTGCCAAAACCATTCTGGATATGGGTGGCCTGGGCCGCTATGCCAACGACAGCAAGATCAAGATTCTCCGGACGGCGCCGGACGGATCCAAGCAGACGCTGATCGTTGACGTTGGCGACATTTTGAAAACCGGCAGTTTTGATCGGGATGTGCCGCTGGTGAACGGAGATGTTGTTATTGTGCCGGAGAAGTTGTTGAGTTTCTGATATGAGAACGTTTCTTGAGCCGCCATCGAAGCCCGGATTGGTCCCGCCCGGCGGGGCCCCTGCGCCGTCAACGCCGAAGGCGCCTTTCAGCCTGTCGGATATCAAACAGGTTCTGCATATCATTGTAAAACGGATATGGCTCGTGGCTCTGTGCTTTGTCATCTCTCTTTCCGTGGCCGTTGTCACGGTGGTGCGCCAGGTTCCGATGTACAGTTGCCGGGCGACCATCCTGCTGAGCCGTGGATTGCCCACGGCGGGGAAGATCGAGATCGAGCCGTTGGGCGACTTCATTGAAACCCAGCGGATGATCATCAACAGCCCTCTTCTGCGGGACCGCGCGAAGGAGCGCATCAATCGTCCGGCCGGGGAATTCAGCAAGGTGTCGAGCATCTCCGTGTACCCCATGGGCCGTACGGCTTTCATGGCCATTCAGGTGGAGAGCTATGATTCGGTTATTGGCGCGGAAATGGCGAACGCTCTGGCGGAGGAGTACTTGGACTTCAAGGCCGAGGAACGGATGGATACGTCCCAGGCCACGGTCATCAGCCTGACGCAACAGGCCAACCGCCTGCGCGAGGAGTTGAAAAAAGCCGATGACCGGTTGCTGGCTTTTGCGCGCGAGAACAGCATTATCGCCATTGTCGAACGGGGCAATATTGCGGCGGAGCGTCTCGGGGAGCTTTCGGCCCGGGCGGCCGCCTATCGAACCGAACGGATGTTTCTGGAGGCGCAGCAACCCCTGCTGGCCCAGGCTTCCGACGAGGCGGTTTTGACCGCGTTGTCGCCGTCCCCGTCCGTAGCGCCGGGGAGCGGGCTGGGTCGTCTTTCGATTGCATCGCTGGGCGGAGGGGAAACGAACGTTCAGAACGCGGTTATCCGGGGCGGCGAGGAGTTGGTCCAATATGGAGTGGTTGTTCAGGAAGGGTGGGAAGGATTGAAGCGTCAAAGCGCCATTCTGGAGGCGCAGTTGACCGAGTACCGGAAGCGTTTCCGCGATGCGCATCCGCTGATCCAGGAAACGATGATGACTCTTGAGGAGGTGCGCCAGAATCTTGATATGGAACTTCAGTTTGCCCTGCGCCAGTACTACTCGCAGTTGGAGTCCCTTTCGATCAAGGAGCAGGCGGCGCGCCGGGTCGAGCAGGAGTGGGAGGAGCAGGCGGTTGAAGTCTCCCGGAAAAAGCAGGAATACGAGAACCTGAAGCAGAACGCGAACCGCATTCAGCAACTGTATAATCTGGTCTTCAACCGGCTGAAGGAAATCGATATCTCCTTTGGGATCGAGCCCGAATCCGTGCGAATCATGGAAAGAGCGAATCCGGCCAAGTCGCCCATTGTGCCGCGCAAACTGCAGAGCATCTTCATGGCGGCTCTGATCGGGCTGGGAATCGGGCTGGCGCTCGTGTTCGGGTTGGAATATCTCGACGACTCCTTCCGTTTCCCGGAGGAGATCGCCGAGGTGCTCGGCCTGCCGTTCCTCGGCCTTGTGCCTTCGGCCAGTTGGGATCCGGATGATCTTCGTTCGCACGTGTTGGCGAATGTCGACCAGAAGAGCGGCCTCGCGGAGGCCTATCGCAGCATTCGCTCGTCCCTTCTTTTCAGCGGGGGCGAAACCCTCGTCAAAGTTTTGGCCCTGACTTCCGCGGTTCCCAAGGAAGGCAAAACCACCACGTGTTTGAACCTTGCGGTCAGCCTGGCTCAGGCCGGTTCGAGAGTCCTCATTGTGGACGGAGATTTGCGGCGGGGGGAACTGCACAAGTACTTCGGCCTGGAAGGCGGCCGCGGTTTTTCCGACATTCTGATCGGCCAGGCCAAACCGGAGGCCGTTATTCAGCGTACCGGCGTTCCCAACATCGACTTGGTGGCCACCGGGCCGTTCCCTCCGAATCCGGGCGAAATCATTTTGCGCCCCGAGTTGCAGTCTTTCCTGGAATACGCCAAGCGCTCGTACGACCGGGTGCTCATCGATTGCCCGCCGATCATGGCGGTATCGGAAGCGGGCATTCTTGCCGCGATGGCCGAAGGGGTGGTCGTGGTCATCTGGGCGGGCCAGACCTCCAAGAAACTTACGCAACTGTCGGTTCAGCAGCTCAGGGATCGCGGCGCCAAGATCCTGGGTTGCGTGCTGAACAACTTGGACTTCCAGAGAGTAGGCTATTATTACTACTCAACCTATTATGGTTACTATGACTACGAGGATCACTACTCGAATGCGAGGAAGGACCCCACCGCATCGTAGCTTCAGCGTCGTCCGCGGTCCCCGATGTTGTTGTTCGTCGTCCTTGTCGAAGTCTGTGGAGAAATAAGGGATTGTTATGTTTTTCGAGCGTGGCATTCGAATCTCGCCCCGAAGCGTCATCCTGGTGGTCACCGACTTCGTCTGCGTTGTGGCGTCGATCATTCTTTCGTCCGTTATCCGGCTTTCGCCCCGTGAAGGATGGGCGTATGTGGTCGAGCATATTCCGTCGTTGGGCGGGTCCTGCCTGATCTTCCTGATCGTGTTTTACGCGGGTGGTCTTTATGAGTCGCAAGCCCTGAAAAGGAAGGGCGGATCGTTCTACCTCCCGCTTATTACCACGGCGATCAGCCTCGTGATCATTATCCTGGTCTTCTATGCCCGTTTCCGGTTTCACATCGGCCGCGGTATTCTTCTGCTGGCCGCGCTGTTCATTCTCCTGAGTGTCTGGGCGGTTCGCGGGCTGTACCGCGTCGCCATCGGCCGCGGACTTCTTTCCAAGAGAACGTTGATTGTGGGCGAGGGGCCGGAGGCGATCGATGTTCTTCAACTGCTCGCCAGCACAGCGGACGCCGGCTATAAGATCTTCGGCATCGTCTCCTGTAAGAAATCGAGACCCGGTGAATTGCTCGAGGGAGTGCCGATTCTCGGGCACATGAACCGACTCCGCGAATTCGCCGAGGTCTATTCGATCGAGACGGTCGTTGTTGCCGCTTCCGTTGCGCGCGAGCACGCGTTGTTCCGTCTGCTCCGGCCGCTTCGGTACTCGGGCGTGGAGATTCTGGACTACGCCGCCCTGCACGAGGAACTGGCGCAGGAAATTCCTCTGGATCACATTGACGACGAGTGGCTCATGAACGCGGCGATGAACAGCTCGGTCATTCATATCCGGAAGATCAAGCGCGTTATGGACATCACGGTGGCTATGGCGGGCCTCCTGCTGTTGGCGCCGTTCAGTTTGCTGGCGGCCGTCCTCATCCGCCTGGATTCGCCCGGGCCTGTTTTCTTTCGCCAGCGCCGCGCAGGATTGGATTGCGAGCCCTACACGCTCTTTAAGTTCCGAACCATGCGGCAGGATGCCGAAGCGGTGTCCGGCGCTGTCTGGGCCGACAAGTACGATTCGCGTGTGACCCGCATCGGCCGTTTTCTCAGAAAATGGCGGATCGACGAAATTCCCCAGTTGATCAACGTCCTGCGGGGCGAGATGAGCCTGGTGGGTCCCCGTCCGGAACGCCCTGAGTTCATCGACACGCTGGCCGAGGCCATCCCTTTCTATAAGGAGCGGCTGCTGGTTCCTCCCGGGATCACGGGGTGGGCGCAGGTTAAGTATCCGTATGCTGCCAGTATCGAAGCTTCCCGCCGCAAGCTTCAGTACGACCTTTACTACATCAAATACATGAGCCTGTTCCTGGATTGCCTCATCCTGCTTCGAACGTTCAAGACCATCATTATCGGATTGAAGTACAGCGATGCCGAGGAACTCGAGGAACAGGCGGCAGGCCGCCTGATTGCCCTCCCGTCCGCAGGCAAAGCCGAGGGTGAGAAGACGGCGTAGCCCGTCGCGACTTTGCGCTTGAAACTTGCCATTCCAACCTCGAAACTCACGCCACGCTATGCGGGATTACAAACAGCCGTCGGACATGCTTCGTATTCACGAGGGCGAGCATGCCTGGGCGGTGTTGCACGTCCGTCCCCGGTGTGAGAAAAAGGCGGCCGACTACTGCCGGCTCAACGATCTTCCCTGGTACCTTCCTCTGAGGAAGAAAGTTCACCGCTATGGTTCCCGGGAGAGATCGTTCTGGTCGCCGTTGTTTCCCGGCTACGTTTTCTGCGTGACCACCCCGGTGCAGAAAACCAAGATCCGTCAGAACCGATATGTGGCCAATTTGCTCGACGTGGTGGACCAGGCGACGCTCGTTGAACAGTTGCGCCAGATCGAACGCGCGTTGACCGTGGGAGATGTGGTCGAAGTCATGCCGTATCTGGAGGCCGGCCGGCAGGTCAGCGTGACGAGCGGCCCCATGAAAGGGCTGGAAGGCATGGTCCTGCGCGTCAAGGGGAAGACCCGGGTGGTGATCAATGTGGATATGATCCAGCAATCGGTTGCCGTGGAGGTGGACAGCGCGTGCCTCTCGCCCGCCTGAACCCCGATGAAGTCCATCCGGTCATTTCTGGTTCGCCGCATGCCGCCGGTCTTCGCGAACAGGTTGAAGCGTATCTACTACCCCTGGCTCCTTCGCCGTTTCCCGGAAGAAAAATGGCTGTTTTCTCCGATCGTCAAGCGCCTGCTTAAGCCGGGCGATTGCGTCATCGATGCGGGCGCGAATGTCGGATATGTGACGCTGCTGCTGTCGCGCTGGGTCACGCCGTCGGGCTGTGTGAACAGTTTTGAGCCGGTGCCGGAAACGTTTGAATGGCTGGCCGAGTGCGTGAGAAAACTGAAGCTCGACAACGTCCGGTTGTTCAACTGCGGTTTGTCCTCGGCCGCGCGTTCAGCGGTCATGGGAATTCCGCGATATGCCTCGGGCGGTGAGAACCTCTATGAATCACGCGTCGTGGGGGAAGGGCAGGGGCAACATTTCTCCCGGACTGTCGAGGTCCACTTGTGCGCGTTGGATGACGCGATGAAAGACACGGACCGGCCCGTATCTTTCATCAAAATTGACGTCGAAGGTCATGAATGGCAGGCCATTCAAGGCGGTCGGGGCACAATCGAGCGCGACCGGCCGGCCCTGCTGATCGAAGTCAGGGAGAATCCCGATCAATCCGGTTCCGACGCATGGCATTTGTTCAACCTGTTGAGCGGAATGGGTTATCGTTCGTTTCTGCTTGAACCCGGGCGATTGACTGAACGTCGTGCGGGCGATCAAGCCGGCGACTTCTTCTTTCTCCAACCTCATCACATCGAAGCTGTCCGGGAATGGATTGATGTCAGGGGACGGTCGGACCGAAACCCCCTGTCCGCAACCCCGCAATAAGTTGCTTGTCAACTTGTTACGCATTGTTAACCTTCCTTGCTTTACAGGTCCGGGTGCGGGTTGTAGTATTAACAACGTTTAGAATATTCTAAATGTAACGTTTCGATGGACACGCTCCACTCAGCCAAGTGGGAGATGGTAGAAGCCGGCGGACGGACCGTTCAATCTTTCGGGCTGAACCGGCTCTTCGGCCAGATCTACGTTTTGCTCTACCTGAGCGACGAACCTCAGAGTCTCGATTCGCTGGCGCGGCAGTTGGGGGTCAGCAAGGCCAGCGTCAGTATTGCCTGCCGCCAGCTTGAATCGTGGGGTGCCCTGCAGCGTTCCTGGGTCAAGGGCGATCGGAAGGACTATTACGTTGCCGAAACGGACTTCAACCGGATTCTCTCCAACGGCCTCCTGACTTCTTTCTACAAGAAACTCGATTCCGCAAAGGTTCAAATCGAGCGAAGCCTGGAGATGCTGAATCGGAATGGGTTGGAAGGGGAGAAGGCCAGGTTTCTGAACCAGCGACTGCGCGAGGCGGACGCCTACCGGCAGAAGGTATCGCGCTTGCTGGGAAATCCTATGGTCAAGAAGCTGTTGTTGGGCGGGTAGTGCTCGTCGGTTCCTGTTGTGAACGAGCGAAAAAGGATGTTCGGCGAACCGGTGAATTCCCTGGCGGGAATTGACGGGGGCGAAGCCTGTCTTCGTCCCGCCAACGAAGCGGGCGGCACTCCGCCGCGGTGCGCTTGCACGGAGAACCCTGAAACCGGAGATGGGAACCCTTTGTTCCAGAACCACAGCGCATCACACCGGACTCCCTCTTCCTTCCTTCAGAACTCAGGTTTCAGGTCTCCGATCTCAGAACTCAGATTTCAGGTCTCAGGTCTCCGGGTTCCGGTTTTTTAGTCATGTCTCTCTGGGCTTTCAGATTTATGCTCTGGTACATCTGCATCCTGATGGTGCAGCCGCAGAATCGTTTCCCGATTTTGTGGCCGTTGCACATCGCCGATATCTGCGTGGTTATGGCCGTCGGGCTGCATGTGCTTTCCATGGTCACCGAGAAGAAGCCCGTGATTCGTTTCGGCGCGGCAACCGTGACAGGGCTGCTCCTGTTCTTCGCGGCGTTCACATCGCTGTACCTGGGAGCCTACCAGTATCACTCCCGTTGGAATCCGTATATCGACATCCTGGCGAAGAGCGTCCTGGTCATGATTCTTATCGAGTCCATGGCCCGGACTCCGGAGCGGGTCTGGGCCGTTCAGGCCACGATGATGCTGGCGTCTCTCTGGTGGGTGAAGGCGGGCCTTCGCCTCTCTGCGGCCGGGGCCACCTACGCGGGCGACCGCCTGATGGGGCCCGCCGTGTCTCTGATCGAAAATCCAAACGGATTCGCCTACATGATGTGCGTACTGCTCCCTCTGTATCTCTACTTCTTTCAGCGGTCTACACATAAGTGTGTGCGTTGGGGATTTCTCGCGTTGACGCTGGCCGGAGTCTACATCGTATTTGAAACGGGCAGTCGAACGGGCCTCATGATCCTTGTTGTCCTGGCGTGTTTTCTTCTTCCCAAGTATGGCGCCGGCCACCGAACCGCGTTGATTGTCATGGGAATCTCCATCTTCTTCCTGCTCTCCATCACGGGAGGGATGAATATTCAGCGGTTCAAGTCCATTCCGGAGTCGATCAAGTCCTTCTTTTCCAATGCCCCCGTGAGCGAGCATCTTCTGACGCAGGACGAGCAAAGCGCGTATGAACGGCGCATGAAGAACGAGGACACCTGGAAGCTGATCATGGACCGCCCGTTCTTCGGCGCGGGGATTAATCCGAACGAGCACCTGTACAGGCACAAGTATCCGTATGCGTCCGGCCAGGTCCATTGCGAGATCCTGATGGCGGGCCGGCAAATGGGTTTCATCGGCATGGGGTTGTACGTGGCCCTGCTCTCCATCCTCTTCTTCTTCGGCTGGCGCATTCAGATCGTCACGGCGGAATGGTGGCCCTCCATTTCGGAACTCGCGTGGACCTTCAAAATGCAGGCGGTTGTGTTCATGGTGGGCGGGGCATTTTCGCCTTTGCCGTGGAATGCTACCCAGTTGATTCTTGTGGGGTCTGTTTCCTCTCTGTGGGGCATTGTCTCGAAGATATCTTCCGAATTTGGCAACGCGACATGAATAGGGGGTGCAGGTATCGGCCGGGTTGTGGAACAGGGGGGGCGGGTTGATCACTATCTATGATGCCTCTTCCAGGGATCGCGTGTCCTTGGGGGCTTGGCGCCGGATGTTCCGGGAAATGGCGGAGAACCGGGAGTTGATCCGTCGTCTCGTCTTCCGCAATTTTTCGGCCCAGTTTCGCCAGTCATTTCTCGGCTATCTGTGGGTGATTTTTCCCCCGATTGCCACCACGGTCGTGTTTGGGCTTCTCCGCCAGGCGCAGATCGTGAATGTGCCCATGCCGGAAGACGCGATGCCCTACGCCTTGTTCGCGCTCGTGGGGACCACGGTCTGGGGTTTCTTCACACAGCTCACGATGATGGCCACCACGAGCATATCCAATGCCGGCGGCCTGGTGTCCAAAATCTATTTTCCGAGGGAAGTTCTTGTCCTGAGCGCGGCCGGCAATGCGGTGATCAACATGGCCATTCGCACTGTCGTGATTGTCCTGACCTTCGCGCTGTTCCTCTACGAGCCGCACTGGCAGGCTATTTTCGCGCCTCTCGTGCTGCTTCCCCTTGCGGCCCTGGCGCTCGGCATGGGGCTCTTCTTCGCTCCGATCAACACGATGATGAACGACATGAGCCGTATCCTGGAATTCGCCTTCCAGTTCGGGATGTTTCTCGCGCCCACCGTGTACCCGACGCCTTCTCTAGAGAATGCCACGGGCGGGTGGCAGCAGGCATTGTACTGGATTCACACGCTGAACCCGGTCTCTCACATCCTCTATGCCATTAACGATCTGATCCAGATGGGTACCTTTCATATCGGCCCGGGGTTCATGGTCTCCGTGATCTTCAGTTTCCTCGTGCTGGCCCTTGGCTGGCGTTTCTTCCACATCTGCGAACCCTTGCTCGCGGAGAGGCTGTAGGACGGTTGTTGAGTTGAGATTTAGAAAGAGGATAGATCATGGCTAGTTTTAACAGTTTTGAGGATTTTGACGCCTATAGTTGGGCGCGAGAATTGAGAAAAGAGATATCCCGGTTCTGCAAGTCTTTGCCCAAGGATGAAAAATACCGGTTGAAAGATCAAATCCTGCGATCATCCAGATCAGTGAAGGCTAATATCGAGGAAGGCTTCGGCCACCATACTCCGTTCGCAGTTGGAAGAGACATGGAAAGCCCTTAACGGATTCACTGCCTATCTTCAGATGTCTGACATCGCCATACAGGTTGACCATCTCTCGAAGAAGTTCGCCTTGTCGCTTCGACGAGCCATGGCCTATGGGTTGGGGGATATTGCCAAGGTCGCCCTAGTCCCTCATCGTTTCCGCTCGTCGCGTCTTTCGGCTCGTTTGTCCGATGCGGAACAAACAACCAACAACCCGACATTCCAACAACCTGACAAAACACCCCTTGTCCTGCGCCCCTCCGAATTCTGGGCTCTGCGCGATGTCAGTTTTCAGGTTGCCCGCGGCGAGTGCGTGGGCCTGGTGGGTGCCAACGGCGCCGGCAAGAGCACGCTGTTCTGTATCTTGGGAGGGATTTACGGACCCACCCGCGGTCGCGTGACCGTGCGTGGGCGCCTGCAGGCGCTCATTGCCCTAGGGGCAGGCTTTCACCCCATGCTGAGCGGCCGGGAGAATATTTACATCAATGCGGCTATCCTTGGCATGTCCACGAGGCAGATCGACGCCCTCATAGATGAGATCATCGATTTCTCCGAACTTCACGAGTTCATCGATGCCCCTGTGAAGAACTACTCGTCCGGCATGATGGTGCGGCTGGGTTTCTCCGTTGCCGCGCACCTCGATCCCGAGATCCTCCTCATTGACGAAGTGCTCGCCGTCGGTGACAGCCGGTTCCAGGTCAAGTGTCAGGACTACACGCGCCGGCTCCTGACATCAGGCAAGGCGATCATGCTGGTCTCCCACTATATGCAGAATATCCAGGGCATGTGTTCGCGCGCCATCTGGCTGGACCGGGGCGAAATGAAGATGATCGGCGACGTACACGAGGTGACTGAGGCTTATCAGAAGGATATCCACGCGAACATCGATGTTGTCGGTATCCGTGGCAAGGAGGCCACCGGCGGCTTTGTTGCCCACTTTGAGAAGGTGCTTCCCTTGGATGAAAATGGGCGTCCGTTTACCTCGATTGAAACCGGCCGGCCAATGATCGTCGTATTGGAACTGGTGTCCTCGTGCGATATCCGGTGCGGGCGTTTCTATGTGAACGTGCAGTCCGCATTGGACGGTCGGCAACTCATGAGCGCAAGTATGCTTGAAGATGGGCTCGGAGTTCCTCTTAAAGCTGGCATGAACCGGTTGGCTGTTCGGTTCGACACACTGCCATTGTTGGATGGCGCTTATCGGGTGTACGTTTGTGTGCGGAGCTATGATGGTACATTGGCCTTCTCGAACGGTTTTCTCACCCGGCCATTCAATGTGATCTCGCAGTCGAGTAATTGTATGAATGGCCTCGGATCCCTCCCGAAGATTATGGGCGTATCAGGCAGTACGGTCAGAGTCAGCTACAAATGGCAGATACCGGAAGGAACATTGATCAAGGGATGAGGGTTCATCTACGAGGTCGAGAAAAAAGAGCCGTCCATCACTTTGTCGAAATGGCGACATCTCTTGTTCTTGGAGTGGGGCTGCTGTTGTGTGGCGGATGTGTGTCCATGCTTGAGCGTTTCACTTTCGGTATCAGTGTGGAGATTGGCGAGCCCTTTCCGATAGTCGCCACCGATCAGGCAGCTGGATGGGGTTCCGCGTCTCATCCGTTTATGTGTCCGCTCAGCACGAATCGGATCATGATCACGTATTGGGTCTGTGGTGACGGCACGCGCAGCGGTGACTCCAAGGTGGATTGGCCTATGTACTCGGATGACAACGGTAAGACATGGGTTTCTGGAGACCCCATGACATGGGTTTCCAGCAATCCCACGAAGACGATTACGACCTCGTTCAAGAAAGGGGAGCGGTTTAGTTACAATCTCGGGTATTGCTTTGGATATTGCGTCCAGAGCAACGGCTTGAGAATCGGACAGGGTTGGGCTGTGCATGCTGTGGCGGGTCCGAGTTCCAAGTGTTACAGTGTGGATGCCGTGTTCAGTCGTGACGGTACTCTTTGGGAGGGGCCGGTGGCTGTGTCCTACAAGGTTCCCTCCAACCTGACGACGGACATCTACTTGTCCCAGAAAGCCGTGCAGTTGGTTGATGGGTCAATCCTTGTGGTCGGCTATACACGGTTGGGGGGGGGCTCTAAGTACTCCTGTTTGATGTTTCGGTCGACCGATGGCGGTTTTGGTTACGAATATTGGTCCACTCCGGGCGCGCCTTCGGATGCTCCTTGGGGGGCGATTGGCGCTGGTGAGCCGGGAATTGAACTGCTGACCAGTGGTGACATTGTTTGTGTAATGAGGACGGGTACATCCAGCGCGTATTCTGAAAAAGGAGTTATTACCAAGATGCTCCAATCAACAAGTGGAGACGGCGGGCGCACATGGAAGAAGAAGTTGCTCAACCGTCCGGGAGTCATGCCTAAGCTTCTTCAAATGAGCAACGGCTTGTTGGTTTGCGCCTTTGGCAGACCGGGCAACAACCTGATGTTCAGTCTGGACAACGGCAAATCATGGGGGGCGGAGGTGGAGATCACTCCGGCTGACCTGCGGTCCACGGGGTACATGGACATCGCAGAGGTTGAGCCGGGCCGGTTGCTTGTAATCTATGATGCCTATAACACAACCCTTTCCAAGTTCTGGCTCTGGGACCCTCCGGACGAGTTCAATGGCATCTTCGGTGTGTTTGTGGATGTAAAAAGGAGGAAGTGATCCCCTTGTGAAGGTTCGGGCTTTCATTCAGGCCAGGATGAGTTCAAGACGCTTTCCTGGCAAGGTCTTGGCGTTCTTGGACGGCGTCCCTGTGATCACACGCGTTGTGAATCGCGTTTCTTGTGCTCTGCCGAAGGATTCCATTGTGGTGGTCACAAGTACAGACAAGTCGGACGATGCCTTGTCGGACGCGGCGGCCGGTTTGGGTGTCGCGGTGTATCGGGGTCCGCTTGAGAACGTATTTCGTCGATTCCAGCTATGTCTCGAATTACACCCGTGTGATTGGATTGTGCGTATTAATGCGGACAGCCCTCTGCTGGATTCGGGGCTGATCGCGTACGCTCTCAGATTCACGGATCGGAGGGATATAGATCTGGTAACCAACGTTTTCCCGCGCACATTTCCGAAAGGACAGAGTGTCGAGATGTTCCGTTCGTCTCTACTGGTGCGGACCGACACGAACAGGTTGTCCCCCGATGAATGCGAACACGTGACCAAGCACTTCTATGCGCACCCGGAGCAATTCTCGATTTCCAACTTCCGTTCCGTGGCCAACCTGTCGGCTTTGTCCTTCGCTGTGGATGTTCCCGAGGACTTGGAGAGGCT
>JBPOJF010000018.1:0-63781 GCA_052033915.1 Lentisphaerota bacterium
GTTCGGATACAGAGCCTGCGGAACCGACTGATGGAACTACGCCGAGGGAAATGAATTTCGGCGGCACGCCGTATTGGCAAGGGAATCAATACTACACATCCATCGGCCAAACAACGGGAAGCAGTCCATATGGTGTTTATGACATGGGCGGGAACGTTCAGGAGTGGACCGAATCATTTTCTGCAGGTGGTGGGGGGTATCGCGACACGCGGGGCGGGACGTTTGTCAGTTCTGCCAGCGGTCTTTCCTACAGTGGTTCGATTACTTATAATCCAACTGTCGAAGATGCCGGTGAAGGATTCCGTCTTGCGTACATCATCCCCGAGCCTTCAACGATAATGCTTTTGCTCTCCGGCTTATCCCTGCTGTTTTTCCGCCGGAGCCGTTGGTGGTGGGGGAAGGATTCGAACCTTCGAAGGCGTAAAGCCGTCAGATTTACAGTCTGATCCGTTTGGCCACTTCGGTACCCCACCGCAGGAAAGCATGACTTCGTACAGTAAGCCGCGGCGTAATTCAAGAAAGATGAGTCTGTCTTTTCTTTATGGAGAAATCGGCAGGCCGGCGCGCGCTCATCGTCCCGCCGTCGGAGCCAGCGTGATCACGCAGATTTCAGGCCGGGCGCCCAGCCGCATTGGGGGGCCCCAGGTGCCGATTCCGCGGCTGACGTTCAGAATCGATCGGGGGCCGTAGCGGTGCGTGCCGCAGAGGTGGGGATAGAGAACCCGGATCACGAGTTGAAACGGGAATAGCTGGCCGTCATGAACGTGGCCGGAAAGCTGAAGGTCGAACCGGCCGATGGAGGCCTCGCGCACCAGCGGTTGATGCTTGAGCAGGATCAGAAACGCGTCCCGCGGCGCCGCGTCGAGCGGCTTGCTTTCGTCATCGAAACAGTTCTGACGCGTGTAGCGGCCTGCGCGGTCGTCCACGCCTGCCAGGACCACGGTCGGGGTGATGTGGACGGTTTCCTCGCGGAGAAGTCTGAAACCGGCGCGCCGGTGAAAGGCCAGAACCCCCGGCTCCCCCCAGTAGTGCTCGTGATTGCCCAGCACGGCGTACTTCCCGAGCGGGGCGTGAATTTCCGCGAGGACGTCCGCAAGGGGGCCGATGTGCCGAAACTCGGAATCAACCATGTCGCCCGTGGAAACGAGGATGTCGGGTCGGATCTCGTTCAGCCTCTTGATCACGCGGTCCAGCAGTCGCGGGCCCCGGTGGATGCTGAGATGCAGGTCGGAAATCTGGGCGAGACGAATGGGGGGGGTGTTGGCGGGAAGGCGAGGGGTCTGGATGCTGATTTCCCGGACGCTGATGCGGTTGGCTTCCACGACGCCTGCCGTAGCGGCGATGGCTACGCCAGCCGCAACCGCGTAAAAGGCGGGACGCGCCGCCAGAACACATCGGCGAGCCTTGGGAACGAGACGGCCCAGGATGCGAATCAACAGGTTCCAGGTGTCGAGGGCCAGGCCGAGGACGCAGAACCAGAAGATGATGGCGATCCACGGATAGACCGCCATGCCCAGCCATCGCGCGCCGAGAACGTGATCCTGCCGTTCCAGGAGGCGGATCAGGATGATGCCAAAAACCATCAGCATCAGGAAGGCCGCCGCCGCAACGAGAACGGGACGCGGAAGCCGGAAAGCCAACTGCATCTTGAGGAAGAGGTAGGCGTGAAGCATGCCGTAGGAAAAGAAAAAGAACGCGATAACCCACAACATGGCTTCTCTCTCCGACCCGCGGTGCGATGAGAAACTCGACTAAAAGTGATACGCCACGCCGAATTGCAGGACCGGGTAGATCTCAAAGCCGTCCAGATCATCCTGCAATTTCTTTTCCTCTTTCTTGAGGTCGGATTGGAACTGGGGAATCCAAGAGGCCGGGCCGTCGGCCGACAGGCTTGCATCGAACGTCTGGATGATCACGCCGACGTCGAACACGAAGCTCCATGTCTGTTCGTAGGGGCCGATGGCGTTTCCGAACCCGATGCCCACGTAGGGGGCCATATCCTCGAAATCCAACCGGCCGCGGAGCGTTCCGACCGCTTCCGGGGGATACTCGTGATCGCCGATGGTGACCGAGTCCGTCGGGGTTCCCTCCAACTTCACCCGGCTTTTGTCGTGCCAGACCATGCCGCCGCTGATCCGGAAGTTGTTGGCAAAGGGATGCCAGTCGCCCAGCAGTATGAGGTCCTTGAAATCAAGGGTGAACTCGTAATCGACGTCGTCGGCGGTGCCGTCGTACGAAAAGTTCATATAGTTTCCGCTCACGCGCAGGTTGATGCGGCCGGGCAGGATGGGCAGCGTGACATCGCCGCCGAGTCCCAGCGTGCCGATCTTGGCGCCGATGCCGAAGCCGGGCCAGGAGCGCTCGTCGTTGACCGCCTGGGCGCGGGCAGAGGGGATGAGGTGCAAAAAGGGAGAGCAGGCAAGCAGAAGGGTCAGTGCAACGGCGCGCCGTATCGTCATGTTGGCTCCTGTGTCCGATGTTGAAGCCCAGAGAGTAAGGAACGCGGGCGCTGTCGTCAATCCAAGGTATGGCCCTGCGAAAAATCCCCGGTCCGTTGCGATTCGTCATGGACCCGTTCGCTGGGTTGGAGTAAACTGAATACCGTCACCATCATACAGGAGCCTTTCTCATGGGCAAGTTGTCTGATTTTATATCGAAGCTGAAGAAGTCGACTCCGCCGGAAAGCGAGCCGGCCGATTACATCGACATCACCCCCGTATCCGATGACAAAACCAAGGCGTCGCCTGCCGCCCCGAAGAAGGGGTGGTTTTCGCGCTGGAAGCCGGTATCCAAGCGCGATCGGCAGATCGCGTGGCTTCAGGCCGGTTACTCCGAGACGCTCGACTTGATGCGCTCCATCCGCCAGCACCTCGACCGGCAGGAGGATGTGCAGATCAAGCTGGCCAACGTTTTGGACCGTCTGCCGGAATCCATGGAAGGCCTGAAGAGCGTCAACAAGGCCGCCGAACAGCAGGTCGAGGTGCTCGGCCTGCTTCGCCGGCAGATCGAGGCCAATGTGCATCACGATCACAAGCTCGTCGAGAGTATGGACAAGTTCAATCAGACGCTCGGTCTGATGGACGAGACCAGCCGCAATTCGGGTCGGACGGTTACGGACTTGATCGAAAAGGCGAAAGATTCCGAAAGCCGGCTTCGCGAGGTCATCGAGCGGTCGGAGCGCCGGTTCATGTTCGTAACGACTCTTTTCGTGGTGGTGATCCTTGCCGCAGGAGCGCTCTTTTACTTCTATGGCGCGGCCCCGCGAATGGAAGCGCCCGTGCCGGCCTATTCGCTGTCCTCGAGCGTTTCTTCGGACGCCGCAGTCGAGAAACTCTCCATTTCTCAGGCGTCGGCGGACAAACGGGAGCCGGCGACGGAGGAACAGCCGAAAACGCTGTTCCGGAGGATGTTCCACCGCCAGACCAAGAATGCCCCGGCGGAGGAGACGTCAATGCCCTGACCCGCCGCGGGCTATTGCGGCGCCGGTATGGCGTTGGGGTCCTTGTTCAGCATCTGGTAGACCCCGGTGATTTTTCCGTCAACCTTGCCGAACAGGTTCACCTGTTGCGCGGTGACTTCAAGGTCCCGCATCAGTTCTGCGTTTTCCTTGATCGTGAGCGTCCGGCCGATGAACCGGACGTTGCCGACGACGGGTCCGTGGATCTCGGCGGTCCGGCAGAGAAACGCCATGCCGCGGTCGCTGCCGTTCAGGATTCGCACGCTCTGCCCGATGTAGATGGTCGGCTCGGTGACGCGGTGGGTGACTTCGATCATCCGGCCTTCGACTTTCCTGTATCCTTCGCGTTCGTAACGTTCCATGACGGTCGCGTATTGGCGCTTCACGAAGCGATAGCCGACATAGCCGAGTACGCCGAGGCCGATCACCGCGGCGAGACACCCGATCCCCGCCGCTTGAAGGCATCCGCGACCCGAACGTTTCATCTGTGTCTGAGCGACAGGAGGAGGTGTGTCCATGAGTGTCCCTTTCCGCGGGAATCTGCGGTCATGATAGCCGCCTGTGCGCCCAAATCAACTGTTTCCCCGGTATAGCCATATCGCCGGATTCCTGATACATTTCACGCATGGTCAATCCCAAGGAGCCATCATGAGCCAAGATAAACCCCGCACTCTAGCCGTCTTCATCGATTTCGAGAACCTGGTTCTCGGTCTCAAGGATCGCTCCGAGCGCTTCAATATTGACCGCGTTCTGTCCCGGCTGCTGGAGCGCGGCTACATCGTCGTCAAGCGCGCATACGCCGACTGGCGTCGGTTCGCTCCGTACACCGACGGCATGCACGAAGCGGCCATCGAACTGATCGAAGTGCCGGCGCGGCGGATGACGGGCAAGAACTCGGCCGACATCCGTATGTGCGTCGATGCGCTCGACATGAGCTATTCCAAGCCGCACATCGACACGTTCGTCATCCTGTCCGGCGACAGCGATTTCTCGCCGCTGGTTTCCAAGCTCCGCGAAAACAACAAGCACGTGATCGGCGTCGGCACGAAGGGCTCCACTTCAACCTTGCTCCGGGACAACTGCGACGAGTTCCTCTACTACGAGGATATGGTTCCGGCAACCCGGTCGCGGTCGAAAGCCAGGTCGGCCCCTGCCGCCCCGGCGCCCGTTGTCGTCGCTCCCGCACCGGCCCCCGCCGGGGCGGCTGCTCCCGCCGCGGTTGACAAGCAGGCCGAGGCGATGGCCCTGCTCGTCGAGGCGCTCCAGACCCTGCAATCGGAGAAGCGGGAGCGTTTCTGGTCCTCGCTGATCAAGACGGCCATCCGTCGCCGGCACCCGTCGTTCGAGGAATCCGCCTACGGCTACCGCGGGTTCGACCGGATGCTGGAGGATGCGGCGGCCAAGGGCCTTGTGGCGCTCGATCGGGACCCCGCGAACCGGACGTACATCGTGAAGGAATTCAAGACGGCAACGGCCCCGGTGGAGAAGCCGGCCCCGGCCGAGAAACCGGCCCCGGTGGAGAAGCCGGCTCCGGCGATTAAAGAGGCCAAGCCTGCGGCCAAGAAGCCCGTGCGTCGGCAAACGCGCAGCCGGACCCGCAAGCCTGCGGCGGCGAAGAGCTGATCCGCGTTCGCGCTTCGAAATTCCGGCGGATCGTACCCGCTTGGCATGACAAAATCACTTTCGGCAAAATCATGGAGTTGGGAGAGAAGCCCAACCCCCCCCGATAAATGATTCTGCCGTCAATAATTCTGTCGCCGCCTAGAAGAACGCCTCTTCCGACCAGAACAGCGCTCGCTCGATGACGGGCTTCTCCGTGCGGATTCGGCTTTTGATTTTCTCCAGAAGCTTGAGGTACGTCCGCAGGATCTTGCTCACGTCTTCGCCCATTTCCCGGCTGTTGAACAGTTCCGGGTCGCGGTCGCCGAAGTCGAGGTTGGACTGGATCGTCTTCGCCGCGATCGGAAAGCCGAGGTCGTGGCCGGTCAGTAACAGCCGGCTGTCGGAACGGGTGTCCTCGCGCTTGCAGGCGTCGAGATACCAGGTCGGCGAGTCCGTGATCGTATCCACGTGGAGCAATTCGAGGATCTTTTTTTCCTTTCGGAACAGATCGGCGATTTCGTCCACCGGCACGCTGAATGTCCGCATGGCGACCACTTTCTCCATGAAGACCAGATAGGCCTCGCTGTATCCCTCCTGCTTGCCGGGAACGTACAGGTCCAGGTTGATTTGGAGGCTGTGAATCAGGGGCGCGGACTTCCCGGCGGCCTTGCAGAATTCGTTGAACGTGAGCTTTCTCGCCATGGGTCTTCTTTACTCAATCCACGAAGGAGGGGAAAGCTTTTCGCACGCGCTCGAGATGCGCGCCGGTGTATCCTTTGCCTTGCAGGACAAGGAACAGCGACAGCAGATCCTCCGCGTTCAGCGTATAGCGCGCTTTCGGATTCTTCTCCACCTGCTTGGACAACCGGCGGGCGACCTGCTTGACGGTCAGCGGCCGCCGCGCGGCCTTCGCCGGCGCCTGCGCGCCGGTCAGTTCGGCGATGGCTTTTTCCAGCACGTCCTTTTCCGTGCCGGGCTGCGCGTCCAGGGCCGCCTTGCAGATGTTGCGGGCCTTGTTCCACGAGAGCTTGCCTTCGTCGAGCAGCTTCCGCAGGCGCGGGTCCATGCCGGGCACGTAGCGGACGATGTCCTCGATCCACGAGACGCTCTTGTCGAGAAAAGCCGCGATCTTCGATTTCTCCCAGTTGGCGTTGTTCAGGTAGATCACGGCGTCGAAATAATCGCTCGGTTTCGCGTCCAGCCGGTCGGCGTTCAATTTCAGGTTCAGCGCGCGCATCTCGTCGAGTTCGCCGTCCACCACGCGGACGTCGATGCGGTCAAAGTACCCGGCGTGCCGGCTTCGGATGTCTTTGATCGCCGTCAGCCGGTGAAACCCGCCGACGAGGAAATACTCTCCCTGCTTGCGTTCCCAGACGATCAGGGGTTCCAGCAGGCCGTTCTTGAGAATGTCCTCCGCGTAATGGGCTACCTTCCGCTCGTTCAGCGGACGATGGTTCGAGATACAGGGATGGATGTGAATCCGGTCGATCGACACGTAATCGTAGCGTTTCGTGGTCAGCATGTTGTTCTCTCGTTTCAGTATTGTTATGGGATGAAATCCGCGCCCGAGGGGGCGCGGCAGGCAGGAGTTTAGTCCGCCCTCTCCGGTTTACAATCAAATTGAGGGGCGGATTCCGGGATTCAGCGATTATCCCCGTCGCCGTGGAGCTTGGCCTCCATTTTGCGCTTCGCCAGCTTGGCGAGGTTCTCTTCGGCGATTTCCTGAAGGTCCAGGTTCAACTCCGTGGAAAGCGCGGCGATTCCCCGTGGATCGCGTTTTCCAAGGCCCCTTCCTACAGGCCGAGATCGATGCGGCGGCACTGCGCTTCGAGCATCTGACCGGGCGTGCCGGCGAAGCGGACCCGCACCATCGCGGGCGAGACGGCGTCCAGGACGCGGACCTGCGCGCCGCGCTGAAGCAGGCCCACCTGTTGAAAGGGTTCCTTGAGCGAAAAGACCGGAACCGTGTAGGCCAGAATGATGTCGCGTTCCGCGAGGATGGGAATCTCCATGGCCGGCGGCGGCGCGCGGTTTTTCGTTTCATCGGCGGCCGTTTCGACGTCCGGGGCGAACGCGCCCGCCCGCTTCTTTTTCGCCTCGCGCTCCGCCGTCCTCAAGCGCCACCAGAACGTCGTGGCGCGGGTCCCGTCGGGAAGGTCCGTGTCCTTCCCGTAGATGCGAGCCAGGCCGTTGCGGACAAGTTCCTCGGCGAGGTTTTTTTTGCCGACCATCACGACGGCATAATATCGGTTCTTCTCGCTCCGGCCCATCGCATCGTGCATCCGGGTCCAGACCGTGAATCCGTTTTCCAGAAATTTCCGGGTGAACTTCGTGGCATCTTCTCCGAGCCGGAGGACGGCCTTTTCGCTGACGCCCCAATACTTGGCCTGCTCGGCGACGCGTTCCTTGATGCTGTTTTCGGTCTCGGGGGTATCCACGAAGTACAGGCGGAAGATGTACTCGCTGTGTTTGACTTTCACGTGGAAGCTGTCGCCGTCATTGGATTGGTTCGGCACGAGCCGGCAGTTCTCGTACATGCGCCATTTGTCGGCATTGCAGGGCGAGGCCGAAATCAACAGAACCGTTCCAAGCAGTTGTAGTATCCTGCGCATCAGAGTTCCTCGCAACAAACAGGAACATACACCGCGGTCGGCGTCGCGGACAGACGTCCTGCTCCTGAACCAGCGCGATGGAGCCCGGGTCCCGGCGCCCTCGGGATTCGCGGTTTCCCTTTTCACCGGGATGGCGCGCCTGCCGGGACGGCGGGAACTGCGATTCAGCGGCACGCCGCTTCGTCCATAAAGAATCGAGCGCTTGGCATTGCGGTGCGACTCGGTACAATCTGAAGGTTCCGTGAAGACGTATGTGTTCATCTTGTTGACCCTGTTGTTTCCCGCGATCGTGCAGGCTGCGGAGATTCACGATGCGGTGAAGGCGGGAAACCTCGTCAAGGTGCAGATGCTTCTGCAGACGAATCCGGCGCTGGTCAAGGCGGTCAGTCATGACGGCAAGGTGCCTCTGCATTATGCCGTGCTGGCCGGGAACCGAGTCGTCTGCGAGACGCTGATTTCCAAGGGCGCGGACGTCAATGCGAAGGACAAGGACAACTGGACCCCCCTGCATTGTGCGGCGCTGAAGGGGCAGACGGAAATCGCCCGCCTTTTGCTTTTGCGTGGCGCGGACATTCATGCGCTGGATAATACCGGCGCGGAACCGCTCTTCTGGGCGGTTGAACGGGACCGGCCCGCGCTGGTGAGGCTTCTTCTCGATAAGGGGGCAAGCGTCAGCGCGCACCGCAATGACGGCAAGACCCCCCTGCATTGCGCGGCGGGCGGAACGTACCTGAGCATCGCAACCGTCCTGCTGGACCGCGGCGCCGATCTCCGGGCGGTGGACAACATTCAGCAGACGCCGCTTCACATCGCAGCCCTTCACAACCAGAAAGGGATGGTGCAGCTCCTGCTCGCCCGAGGCGCGCAGGTCAATCCGAGGGATAAAACCGGGCGCACCCCGTTGAAGCTGGCTCTCGGCCGGAACCACATGGATGTCGTGCAGTATCTGAAGCTCCACGGCGGGCAGGAGTGATTTGTCCTGTTTCCTCCGGACTTGAAATGCCCTTCCGGAACCTGTACAGTGACATATTATTTTTGAATCAACCCTGTATCAACACCGAGAGGAGCAGTGCTATGTCGCGGGTCTATAATTTCAACGCAGGTCCAGCCGTTCTTCCGCTCGAAGTCCTTCAACAGGCCGCCGCCGAACTGGTCGAATTCAAGGGCACGGGCATGTCGATCATGGAGCACAGCCACCGCGGCAAGGACTACGAAGCGGTGCACGTCGAAGCGATCGACAGCATCAAGAAACTGCTCGGTTTGAGCGATAACTACGCGGTCCTGTTCCTGCAAGGCGGCGCCAGCCAGCAGTTCGCCATGGTTCCGATGAACCTCCTCGGCGAAGGGCAGGTCGCGGACTACGTCAACTCCGGCGCGTGGGGCTCGAAGGCGATCAAGGAAGCCCGGATCGTCGGCAAGGTGAACATCCTCGCGGATACGTCGAAGGACATCCCGACGCGGATGCCGGACCTGAACAGCCTGAACTACACGCCGGGCGCGGCGTATGTCCACATCACCTCGAACGAGACGATCGCGGGTTCGCAGTTGAAGTCGTTCCCAAAGACCGCGTCCCCGCTGGTTGCGGACATGTCGTCGGACATCCTTTCCCGCCGTTTTGACCCCAGCCTGTTCGGCCTGATCTACGCGGGCGCGCAGAAAAACCTCGGCCCGTCGGGCGTGACGCTGGTGATCCTCCGCAAGGACCTCGCGGAAAAGGTTTCCGAAAAGGTTCCGACCATCTTCCGCTACAAGACGCACATCGCGGAGAACTCGCTCTACAACACGCCGCCGTGCTACTCGATCTACATCCTCAATCTGGTCATGAAGTGGCTGCTCAAGCAGGGCGGGCTGGAGGCGATGGAGAAGATCAATCGCGAGAAGGCGGCGAAGATCTATGCGGTGATCGATGGCTCCTCCTTCTACAAGGGGACGGCGGTCAAGGAATTCCGGTCCGACATGAACATCACGTTTCGTCTGCCGTCCGAGGCCCTCGAGGAGACCTTCGTCAAGGAGGCCTCGGCCCAAAAGATGAAGGGCCTCAAGGGACACCGTTCCGTCGGCGGCATCCGCGCGTCCATCTACAATGCCTTCCCGATGGAAGGCATTGACGCGCTGGTCGCGTTCATGAAGGACTTCGAAAAGAAGAACGGCTGACGAGCGTTGCGGATGGTCTGCCGGGGCGGCTTCGTTCTTCGCTTGCGCTTTGAAGAAGCTGGTGTGCCTGGCGGGAATTGAACCCACAACCTTTGGCTCCGGAGGCCAACGCTCTGTCCAATTGAGCTACAGGCACAAGACAAGGATCGCGCAGCCGTAATGAGTAAACTGTGTTGGAGCGGGAGTCAATCCCGCAGCGGCTCGGTTCATGTTCCGGCGCGCGGATGATGCGAATGACGACGAAGAATACGGAACGCCCTGACGGCAGGAAATCGGATGAGCTTCGCCGCCCCGAGTTTACCGTTCACTTTGTCGAATCGGCCCTTGGCTCGGTGCTGGTCCGCATGGGCAACACGCGCGTGCTTTGCGGCGTCTCCGTCGAGGAAGCCGTTCCGCGCTGGATGAGGGTTCAGAAGAAAGGCGGCGGCTGGCTTACGGCCGAGTACAGCATGCTGCCGTACGCCACGAAGGAGCGCACGTCTCGCGAGTCCACGCTGGGCAAAGTCGGCGGCCGAACCCAGGAAATTCAACGCTTGATCGGCCGTGCTCTGCGCGCGGTCGTGGACCTCGACAAGCTGGGTCCGCGAACCCTATGGGTCGATTGCGATGTGATTCAGGCCGATGGAGGCACGCGGACTGCGGCCATCACGGGCGCGTTTGCGGCGCTCCGGCTGGCCGTCACCCGTCTCATGAAGGACGGCCTTCTCGCCGAAGATCCCATAGTGGAAGCGGTGGCCGCGGTAAGCGTCGGCGTGGTCGGCGGCCGGACCGTTTTGGACCTCTGCTACGCGGAGGACGTCGCCGCCGACGTGGATATGAACGTGGTCATGACCGCGTCGGGCCGGTTCGTGGAAGTCCAGGGCACGGCGGAAGTACAGCCCTTTTCCAAGGCGGAGATGCAGGAGATGCTGACCCTGGCGGAAAAAGGAGTGCTCGAACTCCTCGCGCTTCAGCAATCCGCGGTAAACGCCTGAGCGGTTTTCTCAACCGCGCTCGGTCGTTCGAACCAACACGGCCGCGGCCTTGAATCCTATCCGAGAAACGGTTCGACTTTCTCTTTCAAGTCCGCCTTGCTCATCGCGCCGATCATCTGCTGCTGGACCACGCCGTCCTGGATGATGAGAAGGGTGGGAATGGAACGAATCCCGAATTCTCCGGCCAGTTCGGGATTCTCGTCCACGTTGACCTTGGCGATCTTCATCTTGCCGGCCAACTCCGTTCCCAGTTCGTCCAGAACGGGGCCGATCGCTTTGCAGGGCCCGCACCACGCCGCCCAGAAATCCACAAGGACGGGGACCGACGAGTTCATGACTTCGCTCTGCCAGTTCCCGGGGTTGATGTGAATAACGTTTGTTCCTGCCATGGCTCATTTCCTCCGTGAATCCGTGTTGTGATATCTTGGCTAACATGCCGCAAAGGACGGCCGCGTCAAGTCCGCGCCATGAAACATTTGCCGTCCGCGCCCGGAACTACAGGAAACTTCTCAAGGTCAACGTTTGAACCGTGACCAAGGCGATGCCGACCAGCACGGCCGCCAGCGCCACAATGGAGAAAACCGCGCCGGCTTCTTCCTCGGCGGACGCGGTCGAATCCCGCGCGGCTCCTTTGACGGCGTCCGTTCTTCCGATCACCAGCGGCCTGCTGGTGGACATCCCGCCCTCGGGCCGCTTGATGCGTATGGTCTTGCGGCGGGTTGGCGGCTGACTCACCGATTCCGGGGGGAGATCGATTCGGGCGGTCTCGCTCTTCTTGACGCTGTCCGTATCCATGCTGACCGCCATGACGGCCTCCTCGACGACCGGTTCAGGCTTCCTCATGACCGTCGTTGGCGGGGTGTCGGGGCGCTTGATCCGGATGGTGCGCGGTGCGCCCGGGGGCTCCTCGGTTCCCGCGAACTTGTTGGCATCCAGCAAGGCTGTGCGTCTCTTGAAAATGTCGTCGCTCTCGTCCAGGACCTCGTTCAGATCAATCCTTGCCGTCCGCTTCTTGGCGGCTTCCTCGGCGCCCTCGATCGCCTTGGCGTCGAGACGGGACGTGTCCCCTTTGGCGCGCTCCTCGTCGATTTGCACGCGGACGGTCGACTTCTTCGCCGCTTCGCCCTTGTCCTCCTCGGGAAGAGGCGTGATCTGGGCGGTCGTGATACGGATCGTCGCTTTTTTGGCCGCTTCCTGCTTGGCCTCCTCGCTCATGGGCACAATGCCGGAAGTCCAGTCGATGCGGGACGTGCTTTTCTTGGCGCGCTCTTCATCCCGCGGAGCGCCGCCCACGGGCAGGGACGTCGCGGAAGTCAGGTCGATGCGTGTTGTCTGTTTCTTCTGAAGATTCGTATCGCCCTTGGATTTCGCCGCGGGGCGGGGACGGGCCGGCGGGGGCGCCTTGGGAGGAGGAGCGCCGTTTTCTTTCCCGTTCAGATTCATCTTCGGCGGTTGGATCCCATCTGTGTTCTGGTTTTTTTCAGCCATCAGCAGTCTCCTCGGAAATCCTGATTGAAACATAGTCCTTTGGCTGTGCCCGGTCAAAGCAAATCTCGGATTGCGCTGGGCGTTCGGCGCGCAGGCCGGTACTATGAATACGGGCGTAATGGAGAGGCGGACGGTATCCATGAGATGCACACCGAACAGGTTCTGTGGCGCAACCGTGATGGCGTTGCTGTTGATTTGCGGGTGCGGGCGCGTGGAGGAGGCGGATCCCGCGCTCCGGGCGGCGCGCGACGGGGAGGCGGAACGACGCGAGGCCCTGCGTCGGGCGCTGGACGGGGCGACGGAGGAAAGCGCGGCCATCCGGCGGGTCAAGACGGCGACCGCGCCGCAGGGCGCGGGAACCATGGAGGACTGGCTCCAGCGGCAGGCGACCACGAACGGAGGGAGCCTCTTCTTCCCGCGCTGGGAGGTCGAGCGCCGCGGGGTGGGAAAGTATGAAGTCCTCTTCACCTCCACCCTGATGAAGGAGGATGGCCACGTCGGCAGTTGGGGCATGGCCTGGGGGGTGGATCTCGTGGCGGAAACGGTCGGCGCCCCGAGACAACTGACCCATGCGGAGCTGAACACGCGGGCCGCACGCTACTTCCGCGACCGGCGGCGCGGCCTGCCGCCGGAACCATTGAGCCTGGATTGAGAACCTTTCCCGGACCTATGCGCAAAACGACAACGGCCTTTCATCGAGATCTCGTGCGCTGGTTCCTGAAACACCGCCGGTCCTTCCCGTGGCGTTCCCGGCGCACGCCGTACCGCGTCTGGATCTCCGAGCTGATGCTCCAGCAGACGCGCGCGGACACGGTTGTCCCGTACTTCAACCGGTTCATGAAGCGGTTCCCGTCCCTGCGCGCCCTGGCCCGCGCGCCGCGGCAGGACGTTCTCAAACTGTGGGAGGGACTCGGCTACTACGCCCGCGCGCGCAATGCGCAGGATGCCGCGCGCTTCCTCGTCGAACATCGCCGCGGCGTGTTCCCCTCCACGCGCGAGGGCCTTCTCGCGCTGCCGGGCATCGGCCCGTATTCCGCCGCCGCGATCGGCAGCCTCGCCCTCGGGCTCGATCTCGCCGTCATCGACGGCAATGTGATCCGCGTCCTGTCGCGCGTGATGGCGTACGGCGGCGACATCGCGTCCTCTGCGGCAAAGAAGAAACTCCAGCAATGGGCCGATGCGTTCATTCTCCCGGGGCGCGCCGGCCTGAGCAACGAGAGCATGATGGAACTGGGCGCGCTGGTATGCACGCCGCGAAATCCGAAATGCGGCGAATGCCCGTTGCGGAAAGTCTGCAAAGCCTGTGCGCAGGGGACGCCGGAACGCTATCCGTTGAAGAAAAGGCGCGTCCGCGTGCCGCACAAGATCGTCGGTGCGGGTGTGGTCGTGGGCCGCGGCGGCAAAATCCTGATCGCCCGGCGCAAGGAGACATCGATGCTCGGCGGACTGTGGGAGTTCCCGGGCGGGACGCGCCGGCGCGGCGAGACGATGCCCGAATGCATCCGCCGCGAGCTGATGGAGGAATTGGGGATCGACACGGAGATCGGCCGGCGGCTTGTTGTGGTCCATCACGCGTACAGCCATTTCACGATTGATCTCCACGCGCACTGGGCGCGGATCGTCAAGGGTCGGCCGCGCGCGATTCACTGCATGGATTTTGCCTGGGTGTTGCCGAAGGATTTTCGCCGGTACCCCTTTTCCGGCGCCGACTTGAAAATCATCGATGCGATCCGGCGTTCAGGCACGCGCGGGGTTCCAACGTTTGGAAAAACGGGCTGAACGTTTTCCAAGGTTCGGAATGCGTAGAGTCGCGCGTCCCCGCGCGATGGCGCCGAGGATCATTCAGCCGCAAGCGCTTTGCCGCGGGTGGCGGGCTCTACACCGCCATGATGTCTTTTTCCTTGGCGGCGAGGAGTTCGTCGATCTTCTGGATGAAGTTGTCCGTGTACTTCTGGATTTCCTTCAGGCCATTGTCGCGCTCGTCCTCCGTCATCTTGCCGTCCTTCTGGAGGTTCTTGATCGCCTCGTTGGAATCACGGCGGACGTTGCGGAGCGCAATCTTGGCCTCTTCCACTATGCGGTTCGCGACCTTCACGATTTCCTTGCGCCGCTCTTCGCTCAGCTCCGGCATCGGCAGGCGGATGACGCGGCCGTCGTTGATCGGGGTGATGCCGATATTGGCGGCGAGAATGGCTTTCTCAATCGCGGGGAGCGAGGTCGGGTCGTACGCGTTGATGACCAGCAGGCGCGGTTCCGGAATCGAGATCCCCGCAAGCTGGCGCAGGCGCGTCTGCGCACCGTAATACTCGATCGAAATGTTTTCCACGAGGCTGGGGGACGCCTTGCCCGAGCGCAGTCCCGCGAGTTGCTCTTTGAGGTGATCGACGGTTTTAGCCATCTTGTCGTCGGTTTCCAGCAGGACATCATCCAGCGATTCCATGATTTCTCCTTACGCGGTGACCAGCGTGCCGACGGGCTTGCCCTTCAGCACGCGGATGATTTCGTCTTTCTTGAAAAAGTTGAACACGACGATCGGGATATGATTCTCCATGCAGAGCGAGAACGCCGCCGCGTCCATGATCTTGAGCTGCTTGTGGAGCGCCTCGGAGTACGTGATCGTCTTGTAGCGCTTCGCGTTACGGTCCTTGAACGGGTCGGCGGTGTAGATGCCGTCCACCTTTGTGCCCTTGAGCAGGACATTCGCGCCGATCTCGCTCGCGCGCAGGGCCGCGGCGCTGTCGGTCGTGAAGTAGGGGTTGCCGGTGCCCGCGCCGAAGATCACGACGCGGCCCTTTTCGAGGTGGCGCATCGCGCGGCGGCGGATGAACGGCTCCGCGACCGCGGGCATCGCGATCGCGCTCATCACGCGCGTGTGGACATTCATTTTTTCGAGGGCGGATTGCAGGGCGAGGCTGTTGATGACCGTGGCGAGCATGCCCATGTAGTCGCCGGTCGTGCGGTCGATCCCGTGTCCTTCGCCGGGCAGGCCGCGGAAGATGTTCCCGCCGCCGACCACGATCGCCACCTCCACGCCCAGTTCCTTGACCCGCTTGATCTGGCGCGCGATATCGCAGAGCACATCGGGGTCCAGGCTGTCGCCCTTCTGGCGGTTCTGGAACACCTCGCCGCTGAGCTTCAGCAGGATTCGCTTGAACTTGGCTTTCCCGGTTTTGGACATGAACGCCCCTTTCAAAAGCTGGTTTCGGCGCATGATAGGAGAGGATCAGAAGGATGTAAAGACGAAGGGCGTCCATGAACACGGAATGTGATGCCAACCGTTTTCAAAACCAGAGCGACGCGGCGGATTTTTAAATATGGTTCGGGATTTTGTCGGCCATCTCTCCGGATGTGAAGAGCAGGTCAAGATGATGTTGCGTCTTCTTGTATCTTTGCATGACCCCATCAACACTTTCCTGCGGGAACTGGTTTCCCTGCAGCACGAGCGGTTCGTGCCCTTCGACGTCAATCTTTACGAGATCGACCTTCTGCCCTTGCAAGGCTGTGTCCATGGATTGCGCTCTCACCTTGACCGGTAGCTGTCACGAGTGCCTGTTATGACGACATACCCCTTTGCCCCGCATTATATCGGGTTGCGGGATTGGAGCAAGATGGGGAATCCACTCGCCGTCGCCAAGGCGCTGCGCCGGGGCAGGCGAGGACGATTTAGGGAGCCGTCAGTCCCCACCGGAGCGCGGGCAGGGTTTCTTCGCGCAGGGTGTGGCTGAGGTCGAAGAGCAGGAAGCCGCCGGCGCCGAGTTTGCGCAAGGCGACGATCTGTTCAATAACCTGGTCGGCGCGGAGTTGGCTTTCGTCGGCGGTGACGCCGAGGCCGGGATAGACGCGGCCTTTCGCGCGCGGGAGTTCGAGCTGGGTGTGCGTGAGAGTGGAGAAGCGCGAGAGGTCCACGGTGTAGTTCATCGGACAGACGAAGTCCACGGTCTCTTCCTTCAGCCACGCGGCCCAGTCCTGGCCCATGCTGTCGGCGCACGAGGGATAATGTCCCCAGACGGCGGCGGATAGTTTGATGTCCGGATTGAGGGCGCGGAGCTGGTTGCGCGCCGCGCGGACGAATTCGCTGATGCGGCCGGCGCGCCAGCGCCGGAATTCCTTGAGGTGCTTGCCGCCGGTCTGCGCGCTCTTCGGCCAGCCGCTGACGCTCGAGCCGCGCCAGTCCTCGAACGCGGCGCGGCACGAGGGGCAATAGCAGGCTTCGCCGCTGGGGAAGCGAACGTAATCCAGATGAATCCCTTCGACGGGATAGCGGGTCGCCGCTTCCTTGATCGCGGCCAGCTCCAGCGCGATGTTCTTCGGATGCGACGGGCAGAGCCAGTTCAGCGTCTTCCCGCCGGCGGTGACCTGCAGGCGGCCCTGCTGTTTCATCCGCTCGATGAAATTCTGGGGCGCGCCGCTGAGGTTCCAGCAGATCTTCCAGACGTGCACCTGGAGGCCGGCGGCGTGCGCGGCGTCCACGCATTGCGCCATTTGATCGCCGTAACGTTGAAGGGTGTAGGAGCGGGGGAGAACCGTGCTCGGGTAATGGGCGATGCCGCCCCAGAGCATGTTGGGGAAGATGGCGTTGATGCCGTGCGCGGCGAGGATCTTGCACGTCTTGTCCCAGTCGCCCGGGAACCAGCCGGTGCCGTCGTGATCCCAAACGCCGCGGAACTCCTTCGGCTTCGAGTGCTGAATCCGGCCGTACGCCTCGACCAGGCTGTTCCGCAGATCGGCGCAGCGGGCGATCGTTTCCCTGTACTTGCCCTGCTCGTACAAACCGGCCACGTCCCGGTGCAGAGCATCCGCCCGCGCCAGCAGTTTCCGCACCTTGTCCGGCTCGGCCGCCTTGTCGGCGTGCGCGCCGATCGAGCGCGTGCTTTCCGCGAAACTGCGGAACGAGTCGATCTTGCCGACGCGGTTCAGGCTCGCGCGCGCGGCGGCCTGCCAGACCATGGGTTCGTACCGGCCGAGCAGGCCCAGGAGCAGGCTGTGCTTCTGCAGGGCGTCGTCATCGAGCAGGACATGGGTCATCCACAGGCCGCTGTCGGACGCGATCCAGGCGGGCTCGGGGGCGCACCGCCCGCGCGCGTCCTGCCACCACGCGATCACGCGCGCGGAGCGGTCCGCGGGGAATGCGGGCATGAGGTTGTACGATTCCTGGAAAATCTGTTTCGGGACGTTCCATTCGTCCGGGTCGACAAACTCGAACGAACTCCACTGGCCGGGCAGTTCGGAACGCTTGTACGATTCGAGGCGTACGCGCATCAGGTCCGCCAGCCCGACGTCCGAGGCGTAGAACACGATCAGCTTGCCGCCCTGCTGGACGAACCGTTTCAGCGCGGCGAGTTCGGCCGGCGAGGGGTGCGGGTTGTAGCCGAGGATCGCGACGCGCGCCGCGCCGAGCGCGCCCGAGGCGACTTCGTCGTCCGTGACGACGCCGTGCGGGATGTTGAGGTTCCGGAGCCAGCGGCTGAGGCGCTGGTTGACCTTTGCGGCGAAGCTCCGCTCGGCCGGGCTCGGGCTGGACGAGGTGTTCTTGACGAGCAGGATCGAGTCGCGGCGCGCCTCGATGGAGAACACCGTGACGGTGGTGTCGGCGGGAATACCGCGCCACGCGGACAGCCGGACCCGCTCGATCCGGTTCCACCCGGCGGGTTTGCCCTCGGTCGTGAAGTCGCCCTTCAGCGCGAGAATCCGCTGGCGGCCCGGCTCGGGGAGCGAGCCGCTCCAGACGTACCAGCCGTCGCCGCTCTTGAGGTACAGGTTCAGTGAGCGAAACGCTTCCGGGCGGTCGCAGGCCAGGTCGAGTGCGATGCTCGAACAGCGGGAGAGGTCCAGCGACACGGCCTTGTCCCAGTACACCCGCTGGAGGTTCTTCGAGAAGGGGCAGGGGAACGTCAGGCCCGGCGCGCCCGCGGAGCCGACGATGACTTTCGGGGAGGCGGGCGATGCCTGCCACGCGCGCGCGGCCGCGGTTTCATTGGGATAGGCGAAGGAATCGAAAACCACGATCTCGGCGGCCGCGCAGGCGAAGGCGCCGGCGAGGGTGAGCGCCAGGAGAAGAATGAGAGGCGTTCTGATCATCGTACCGAGGACTGTAAGCGGAGCGGGAGGAGGGTCAAGCTGTTTTGGGGGATGAAGGTCGCCGCACGCTCGGCGACGCGGGTCGGTTGTTGCGGCTGACCGAACCCGTTTCCGGACGGGCTTCTTGCACGCCTTGACAGCGGTTACATGCCTGTGCCATCTTGTCCGTGACCTTCCCGTTTTGTGTGTAGGTTGAAACGAAAGGAGGGGCAACGTGGCGAATATTATTTTCCGCTGCAGCAGTTGTAACACCAAGTTGTCCGCTGAGCTGGACGAAGCCGGCTGCGAGTTCGAATGTCCCCAATGTCAGCAGAGCCAGGTTGTTCCTGCGGCCCAATCCAAGGGCGCCGGTGACGCCACGAAGAAACCGGCTCCCGCAGCGGCCACCTCCCCAGGATATCCGGTCATTCAAATCCCGAAGAGCAAGGTCATAATGCCCGGCAATCCGCCGAAGGGGGAATACGAGGAGAATCTGAAGCCGATCGGCGGGACGGGCGTCGGCCTGTTCGCCGTGGCCCTGGGCGCGGCGGGCCTGCTCCTGTGCGGTGTTTCGGTGACGTGGATGTTGGTCTCGAAATGGTGGGAGCGGCCGGACGAGTGGCCGATGGCGCTGATGGTGTTCATCGCCTCCTTCCTGATGGGCCTGATGGGCCTCGTGATCGCCCAACTCTCGCGCCTCGTGGTCAAACTGGCCGATCGTGTTTCACAATTGGGCATGGACGAGGAATAGCCCGGATATTGCGCGAGGGCTCCCGCAATTCCCGGCAGATCGGCCCGAACGGCAGGTAGCCGGGGCATCTCGAAAATCTTCCGACGCGTGAAGACCGGCGCGCGGCGGTTCAAGATATCATTCCGTGTTGAAACCGGTCTTGCGAACGCGTATTTTCGCACCATGTTTCCGCGATGTAAGAGGTTCTTGAGCGTTTGCGCGACTGCGTGGTTCCTGTCCGCCCTCGCGCTGAACGCGGCGGAACGGCCGAACCCCGTCGGCATCCCGGTCGGCGAGACGCTCCGTTACGACATCCTCTGGGGGTTTATTCCGGTCGGCCACAGCGAGATCACGAGCTCGTGGGTGGAGGAGGACGGCCGGCCGTTCATCAACCTCCGGTTCACGGCGCGGAGCAACCGGTTCGTCGAGAAGATTTATCCCGTCAACGACCGCGTCGACTGCTTTGTCGATCCGCAGACCCTGCTTCCGGCGCGGCTGGTGAAAAAGACCAGCGAGGGCCGTTTCCTGTGCGACGACACCCTGACTTTTGACCGTGATTCAAGCACGGCTTTCTGGGAGGACCGGCAGAACCGTACGAATTGCGAGTACGTAGTCGCACAGGACACAAGGGACTTCTACTCGCTGATGTACATCATGCGCAATCAGGCCCTGCGCTGCGGGGAGCAACAGTGTTTCTCGATTGCGAACGACGATCGGATTCATGACATCAGCGTACACATGGGCAGGGAGGAGAAGGTGGAATTGCCCGATGGGTGCGAGGTCGCGGCCCTCCGGTTGAGTGTGGAGCAGGCCAGGGAAGGCCTGTTCGTCCGGAAAGTGCCGGGGACGGTCTGGGTGTCGCGCGAAGATCCGCGCGTGATTCTGAAGATGCTCGTGCGCGTGCCGGTGGGAAGCGTCCGCGTGGTGCTGGCGGGGCGGGAGGAAGCGCCTGCGGCATCCGTCGTGGAGAGAGCCGTCGCGCCGCGGAAAGTGGAAATCGCCAAAGGAGTTTTATGATCAGGTTTTTCTGTCTGCTGTTTGCCGCCTGCCTGCTTTGCGGGAGCGCCCGGGGCGAAACGCTGGCTGAGCGGATTCTCGCCGGTTACGATTCCGTTCGGAGCGTGAGTTGTGAAGTCCGGAAGGACAGCGAAGCCGGCGGCCGCGCCATGCGGATGCTCAGCCGCGTCTACTATGAGAAGCCGGACCGCCTGCACGTGGATCAGCCCGCGCCCATTCCGCGCCGGATCGTGGCGGACGGCGCAACTTTCTACAGTTACATCGAAGGCGATCCCAAGGGGTTCTCCCGGCCGATCGCGAAACTGAACGAGGACATGCAGATCAACCTGCGCAAGGTTCCGGGCACGGCGATGGATCATCTCCTCAAGCTGAAGGGCGTTGCCGAGACCAACCTGCCCCCGACGGAGGAGTTCGCGGAACGGAAGGGTTACGACACCGGCAAGCTGTTCGTGGTCCTTTCGACCGATGCGACCGGCCGCCTGGCTCGAATTGAGTTCTTCTCATCTCCCGCGATGGAGGAAACCAACCTGCGATGCGACTACAGCGATTTCCGGCAGGTGGACGGCGGCGCCTGGATTCCATGCCTGCACAAGGCGGTCCTGCGGCTTGGGGGCGTTGAATCGAGGGAGACCACCCGCGTGGACAACCTGGCGGTGAATCAGGCGATCCCGGCGAACTTTTTTGTGGCGGCGCCGTTTTTCAAGAACGTCGAATTTGTGGACAGCTTTGAGGAAATCTACCGATAAACAGTCCAAAAAAACTTGCGCATTGAAAAGCAGGGAATAGAGTAACGGATAGTCAACAGGAGGTGTCATGAAGAAAGTGCTGGCATGTTTGCTGGTCGTAGTGTTCCTGATGGGTAGTGTGAATGTCGCAACGGCGGCTTCACAAGGTTCGGGCCGCGGCGGGGTCATGGGGTTCATCGCGGGCTGTTGCTTTGGTGTCCGCGCGGGCGGTGCGTACAATGACGGCAAGGAGATTCACTGGCGCGAGTGGGTGACTCTGCTCCCGTACGTCAATATCCTCTTCTACATCTGGAATGGTATTGACGGGGCGAATGGAGTCTCAAGCAAGGACTACGCGACCAAGTACGGCGCGATATACTACTAACTTTTCAAGCGAAAGGATCATGATGAAAAAGATTATCGTGTACATGCTCGTAGCCGCCTTCCTGATGGGCACGGTCAGCGTGGTGTCGGCGGAATCGTCGGGTCGCGGCGGGGTCATGGGTTTCATCGGCGGTTGCTGCTTCGGCGTGCGTTCCGGGGCGGCTTACAACGACGGCAAAGAGATTCACTGGCGTGAATGGATTATGTTGGTGCCGATTGCCAATATCGTGTGCATGATCTGGAACGGCATTGACGGCATGAACGGCGTGACGACGAAGGATTATGCCGCGCAGTACGGCGCGATGTATTACTAACGCGCGAGTTGGATGCGAATGCGAACGTGGAGGATTCCGGGCGCTCTGCCTGGAATCCTCTTTTTTGTGGCGTGGACGGTGTCCGCCGCGGCGGGTGAACTGGCGTTGGACCTTTTCGCGGAAGGGGATTGGCTGGGCTGCCGCCGCGAGTGCGGGCGGACGTTGTCGCAGGCGCCGGAGAATGAATCGGCCCGCCTCCTCTCCGCCGTGTGCGGATTTCGCCTGACCAACGGGGTTGACCCGGCCGTTGATGTTCTCGGCGGCCTCGCCGCTTCCGCCACGTCGGCAAATGTCCGCGCGATGGCGGCGTATGAACTGGGGCGCTGCTTCTGGAGCCGGGGCGATTCCGGCAATGCCTTCCGGCTGTTTCGGCAAGCGTTCCTCGAAACCTCGTCGGAGGACCTTTTCCTGCGTGCGGGCTGTTCGCTCGATCTTCTGACCCGGGAATTTCCAACCCCGTCGCGGCGGGCAAGCCTTGAAAAAAACGACCGTCCGCTTTTCCAATTCCTGGACACTTCGCGCGTGCTCTGGACGCCCGAGCTCATCCGCGAATGCCGGCTGCATAAGAAGCCAGACAGTGCGCTGTCGAAACCGGGGAAATGGGTTGTGGCGTTTTACCGCGAGATGGTCCGTCCGGCGATCGGCGGACGTTGTTCGCTGGAACCCAGTTGTTCGGAATATTTCAAGCAGGCCAGCGAGAAGCACGGCCTGCTGGGGCTTCCCATCCAGGCCGACCGGTTCGTTCGCGAGCCGTCGGTCGTGCAGGCGGCGGAAAGACCCGTTTCGGTTAAAGAAGGAATCCGCTATGATGATCCGCTGTCGGATCATGACTTCTGGATGAGGAAATAGTGGGTACGAAAAGGCATACGAAGATAGCAGACGCGCGACCGATCCTCTTCCTTGCGCTTTCTTGCTTTTTTTTGCGTCTGACTCTTCTCCCGGTCTTCGCGGAAGAAGCCCGGGATTCGACTCTTCACCTGGCGGTCCAACTTGCCGAGGATGGGGATCATCATGGCGCGGCGGTTGAATTTCGCCGACTTGCGCTCGCATCGTCGGATCCCAAGACGCAAGGCGCCTTTTACTGGTCTGCGGCCCACGAGTATTGGAAAAGCCAAGACCTCGATGCCCAAGACAAGATGTTGAATCAGGCCGAGGACGCATCGCCGGAACTGCGATCCGAGGCGCTGCTCCTGCGCACCGAGAGAGAGTTGTCTTTGCGCAGTTGGGAAACAGCATCTTTCTATTCGCAGTCCCTGCTGGATAGTTCGGCGGCAAACGACTTGAGGGTGTTGGCGGCCGGAAAACTGGCTGCTGCACGGCTCCGACAGAAGAATGTTCCGGCTGCGCGGGAAGCACTGGCAAAGTCGCCCGCAAGCTTGGACGAGGCAACGGCCGCGCTTGACGCCTACGCCGCAGGCCGGGACAAGAAGCCGAAGATCGGCGGCCTGCTCGGCATGATCCCCGGCTTCGGGTATTTTTATTCCGGTGAAGTGGCGAACGGCTTCCGCTCGATCATCCTGAACGGCCTGTTCCTCTACGGGATGGTGGACACGGCGGACAACGACCAGTGGGGCGCATTCGCCGTCATCACGTTCTTCGAATTCACGTGGTATTCCGGCAGCATCTACGGCGGCATCGACGCCGCCCACCGCTACAACCGAAATCGCCTGGATTCCGCTGTGAATACCATCAACGGCAAGGCGGGATTCGAGCCGGACTACCGGCAGTTGCCGACGCTGGTCCTGCAGTTCACGTTCTGACGCGGCTATGGCGTTGGCGGCAGCGGCGGCGGTCGGGCTCTCGGACGAGATGCGCGCCGGACGTCCATGATGTTCAGGACATACACGATCAACATCGCCAGGAACGAGAGCAGTACATCCGGGACGGAGATCGCCTCGAACGACTGGCTGCTGTCCTGCGAAGCCGCCCAGTTCAACGCCGTGTTCAGATTGTGGAAGATCGGCTTGAACACATGGAAGATCAGAACCACGGAAAAGAGGGTGAAGAGAAGCGAGTAAATCGCTCCGGAAGTCCATCGCTTCTGCAGGAATTGGCCCGCGCCGGGGTAGACGAAGGCGGAAAGCATCGTCGGCGTCCGGTCGTGTCTGGACTCAACCATGGGGATATTTAACCACGAAACACACGAAAGACACGAAACAAGAAGCCCCTTGATTTTGATTGCGTGTGATTCGTGGTTCTCTTACTTGATTTCGCCGTACTGCGAGAATGCGCCCGTTCGCGTGATCGTCGCCCGTACGATTTTTCCGCCCAGATCCTGCGCGTCCTCGATCAGCACGACCTTGTTCTGCGGCGTGCGGCCGAGCCAGCGCCGTCCGGACTTGCCTTCGACCAGCACCTCGACGGTTGTCCCGGCGAGCGCCGCATGCTTCCTTTCGAGGCTTTCGTTGAGCAGGGCTTCGAGCGCCGCCCGGCGGCGTTCCTTCTCCTCCTCGGGCACGTCGTCCGCGAGGTTGCGCGCGGCGGGCGTGCCGGGCCGCACCGAGTATCGCGCGATGTGGGCCATGTCGAACTGCAGTTCCTCCATGAGCCGGTATGTGTCCATGAACCCGGCCTCGGTCTCGCCCGGAAATCCGACGATGATATCCGTGTTGATCGCCACGTGCGGGATGCGGGCGCGGATTTTCGCTACGAGTCGCCGGTATTGCTCCGCCGTATAGCCGCGCCGCATTCGCGCGAGCACCTCGTCGTTCCCGGCCTGAACGGGGATTTCGATGCACGGGCAGATTTTATCCGTCGTCGCGACGGCCTCGAGAAGTTCGTCCGTGAACCAGTTCGGGTGGCTGGTCAGGAAACGGACGCGCGCAATGCCTTCGATCATGGCTGTTTCCTTCAGCAGGCGCGCAAGATGCGTTCCGTCGTCAAAGTCCGTTCCGTAGCGGTCCACGATCTGGCCGAGAAGCGTGACTTCCTTGACGCCTTCGCGGGCCAGTTCGCGCACTTCGTTGAGGATGTCGTTCTTCGGGCGGCTGCGCTCGCCGCCGCGGCGGGAGGGAATTACGCAATACGTGCACGCATGGGAACAGCCGAGCACGACGGGTACGAACGCGGTGAACGTTCGGCCCTGCGCGGAAGGGGGCAGGGCGCGTCCGCGGTCGGAACCCGGCGCGTCCGGCAGGGCCGACCCGCCGAGGAACTCCATCAACGGCGTTGTCTCCGACGGCTCCATGAACACGTCGACGAACGGATAGCGTTCGCGGAGCGCGGCTTCGAGTTTCTTGCCGACCATACAGCCCATGACCGCGATAACCAGATCGGGCCGGCGCCGCTTCAACCCCTTGAGCTGGCGAAGCTGCTCGAGCGCCTTGTCTTCAGCCTGCCGGCGGATGACGCACGTGTTCAGAATGATGAGGTCGGCGAGATGCGCGGCCGCGGCGGGCTGGTATCCGCGCTCTTCCAACTGCGCGGCCAGGCGACGGCTGTCCGCGTGATTCATCTGGCAGCCGATCGTCCAAATGTAATAGGTGCGCTTCATGAAACAGGGCGCGATCTTAAAGGGTCACGCCGCCGCCGGGAAGCCTGATCGCGCAAGGTGTCCGGGCTCGACGCACGCGTTCCATGTCAAAATCATCTTTGCCAATGGGGGACGGTTTTGGGATAGACTTCTAACATGCGATGATGAACGCGCCTCGAACCATTCTGATTTTCGTTGATGGCCTGGGGTTGGGTCTGGACGATCCGGCGATCAACCCGATTCACAGCGGGTGTTGCCCGGTGCTGGAGCGCCTTCTGAAGGAGGAAGCCGTTCCCGTGGACGCGCGGCTGGGCGTTCAGGGCTTGCCGCAGAGCGCGACGGGCCAAGCGGCGTTGCTGACCGGTGTGAACGCCTCCGCCGCGGTGGGTCGTCACGTCGAAGGATTGCCGGGCCCGGAACTGCGCAAGATCGTGCAGGCCCATAACCTGTTCCTCAAGCTGAAGAAGCTGGGCTACCGCTCGACCTTTGCGAATGCCTACCACACGGACGATGTCGAAGAGGTGAGGGACCGGCGGCGGCAATCGGTCACGACCGTGGCTTCGCTCGCCGCATTCGGCGGCGTGCGGAAGACCGGGGACTTGCTGGCCAACCGCGCCGTTTACCAGGACCTCAGCCGCGAGTTTCTGCTGACGCGCGGTTATGACGGCCCCATGGTCAGCCCGCGCGAATCCGCCGCGCATCTGCTGGCCATCGCCGCGGATCACGATTTCACCCTGTTCGAGTACTTTCAGACCGACCTGATGGCGCACAAGGGCACGCCGGATGACGTTCGTCGCGTGCTTTCACAGTTGGACGAGTTTCTGGAGGGTCTGCTCGTGTGGTCGAACGCGCCGGGTCATCTTCTGCTGTTGACCAGCGATCACGGGAACATCGAGGATTCGCGCACGAAAGCGCACACGGAGAATCCGGCGCCGCTCGTCGCGATCGGGCAGGGGGCGGAGGTCATGAAGGCGGGCGTGAAAAGCCTGACGGACTTCGTGCCGACGCTGCTGGAGCTTTATCCTCAGAAGAAGCCGGAAACTCGAAACTTGCCCGCCGGAAGCGGGTCCGCCTCGGGCGGATAACCTGGAACAGGGAACCTGGAGCATGAAGTCTGAAACGCGTCTGAATCGGCGTCCCGGTTGGGACGAATACTTCATCGACATCGCGCGCGTGGTGGCGCGGCGGAGCAACTGCCGACGGCGCCGGGTGGCGGCGCTGATCGTTGTCGAGAAGCGGATCGTTTCGACGGGCTACAACGGCACGCCGCGCGGCATCAAGAACTGTTCTGAGGGCGGGTGCCCGCGCTGCGCCGGCGATTCGAAATCGGGGGCGAACCTGAGCGACTGCATCTGCGCGCACGCCGAGGAGAACGCGATTGTTCAGGCCGCCTATCACGGGATTTCCGTCCGCGGCGGAACGCTCTATTCGACGATCAGCCCCTGCCTGATGTGCGCCAAGATGATCATCAATGCGGGGCTTAAAGAAGTCGTTTACGAGCGCGATTACCACGTCCTGAAGACGGTCAGGGATTTGTTCCGCAAGGCCGGCCTGAAATGCCGGCAATTCAAAAGAACCTGAATGTCTGTCCGGCAGAATCACAACGGCGTCGAAGCGGGCTCCTACACCGTCAACTGCGCGTCGAGCCCCTTGCTTGTCGGCCAGCGGACGGCGAAATCCGTTGACCGGACTTCAACATGGCCGCCTGTTGAACGAATGGAAACGCGTTCTTCCGGGCGGCGCGCCTTGAGGATCGCCGCCAGGCAGATCGCGCGCTCGAGCCCGTCGCCGCGCCGGTAGTTCCAGACCTCGTCCGGCTGCGCGAGCCGTGTGCCGTCGTAGATCGATTCGTTGGGAAACCCGGCGAGGAGCGCGACCGCCTGGTCGCGGCTCATGTCCTGCGCGCCCGTGACCGAGACCGGGCTGCGCTCCATCGCCGCCTTGAGGAACGGCGCCCAATCCGCGCGCGACAGGTCGCGGAATGCGTAGAAGGCGAGGTCGGCGACCGGCTGGTGGGCGCGGATGGATTCGAGATACGAGAAGATCTGATCGAGGGTCATCTCGGTCGAAATTTCGATCGGCTCCGCGGCGACGAATGTTTTGCCCTCCGGGGGCAGGCGCGGATCGAGCCGCAGGAAACGGAACATCTCCTTGATGATCTCGCACGTGTGGGGGTCGGTGCAGTTGAACTCCTTCATCAACTGCCGGGTGTGCTCCTCGTTGTCGATGTCGATCTTGCGCCCCTTGAAAAACGTTTCGAACTTGTTCAGCAGGATGCGCTCGGGAATCGGCTCGGTAAAAAATTCGTCCTCGTCGATTTCTTCGAGGAGCTTGTCGCGGGTCTGGTCGCTGATCTTGAACGAGCTGGAATGCTCGTAGGCATAGGCCTTTTCCGCGGCGATGTAGCGGGGTTTTCCGCAGACATCGCGGGCGATCTGGAAACAGCGCTGGTGGCGGGAATTCTGGCGCAAGTAGTTCGCCAGGGTCTCCGCGTTGAGGTCCGTGGCGACAAACGCCTTCAGTTTCTTCCGGAAGCGCGTGTAGGCCTCCGGAGCGATCGTGGCCTCGGGGTAAACGACGTGAATGAAGCCCGTGTTGTGCGCGACGAGGGTGACCTGCTCGTGCCGGAGCGCGCGCTGGGCCTTCGCGGTCAGCTCCGTGCCGTTGAACCACATGTTCTTCGTCACCACGCGCCGGTTGTTCGTCAGCACCCCGTCGGCCGTGTCGATGAAGTTCTGCGAGTGGAGCGGCGTGGCGAACAGGAAGATGTTCTCGAGCGGGATCCGGCAGACCACGAACATGGCCGCCGCGTAGAGCGTCGAGAGCGACACGCATTCGCCCGCGCCGGTCCGGTAGCCGTCCTTGAACCGGAACGCGTCCATCGCCTCGAGCGTTTCCGTCTTCCAGTAGGGGATGACGTTGCCGTCGTACTTGTCGAGGCCGAAGTGGCGGCGGATATCGAGGCTGAAGTAGTACTTGTCGCCCTCGTAGCCGAACAGCGCGTTGCTCTGCGCGATCGTCGCCTCGTCCATCCACGGCCGGAACCGTTCGATCTCGCGCTCCTGGGTGGTCAGGCCCCACGTTTCGAGGTCGAGATTGAATTCGTAGTGATCGATGATGAATTGCTTGAGGCGGAGGATGCGGCGGTACGGCGTCATGCCGTCGAGCTTGGCGAACCACTCGTGGTCGCGCCACGCCCAGAGCCGGGGCGACAGGATGTTCGCCAACGTCAGCGCGTAGAGCAGTTCCGGGAAGATGAAGATCTCCATGTCGGAAAGCGTTATCGCGCTGGAGTACTTCTCCAGGTCGCGCGGATGGATGGCCGGTGCTTTTGTCATCGCGTTCTCCGTCAACGTGTTGCCTCAAGGGACTCGTCAACATAACACAAAAAGTCGCGTCCGCGAATTCTTCACAGGTTCGGAAAAACGTGATAGACTTTCCAACCCTTGGAAGAACCAGCAAAAAAGTTTCCAAGGATTGGAAGATTCCGTGGACAACGAGACACCACAACCGTCGCCATCGCAGGAAAAGCCGGACATCCTCCTGGACCTGAACTTTGTTCCCGTCTGGGCGCGCCAGCCGGCGGGCGCGAACCCGTACGCGCAGTTCAGCGGGGAGGGGGAACGCCGCGACCGAGGCGAGCGTCGGGAGCGGGGCGGGGAGCGGCGGGACCGCAAGCCGCGGCCGGGCGGACCGGGGAAGGGCCGGCGCGAGGGGCGGCCGGGTCGAAGGGGGCCGCGCGAGCCGAGGCCGTTTCCCGAACGGCGGATGGAACGGCCGCCGGAAATGCTGCCGCTCGACATCAGCTTTATCCCGGAGCGGACGCGCCTCAGCGCGGTGGTGCACGACCTGCGCGAATCGGGGCGCGCGTACCCGTTGATGGACATCGCGTCCGCGTTCCTGGCCAACCCCGCGTTCTATCTCGTGAAAATCGAAACGCGATCGCCGGAGGCGGGCAAGCCGCCGCCGCACCTGTTCCAGTGCAAGGAGTGCCGGGTGGCGTTCAGCCGGAAGGACGCGCTGATGACGCACGCCCTGGACAAGCACCTGGAGAAGGTGTTCGCCCGCGAGGAGAACAAGGTTGAGCCGCCGTCCGGAAATTTCGTGGTCGTTGCGCGTTGCCGTCTGAGCGGCGTCCTGCTCGGTCCGCCGAACTACCACGGCTATAACGAGAAGCTCCAGGATCTCTGGAAAAAGAAGTTCGCGCACATGTCGCTGGATGCGTACCGCGCGCATATCGAGACGGTGCGCGACCCCGACTTGATCGAAAAGTGGAGGCAGGAAAACAGCACCCAGGTCGTTTACCGGCCGCGCGAGCCGGAAGGGGCGCCGCCGCTTTCCCTTGCGGAGGTTCAAAGGCGGTTCATGCAGGACCACGCGCCCGCGCTCGTGACCGAGGGGCGTCGGTTCATCATTCCCGCCGAGGTCGCGCGGCAACTGGACGATCCGCAGCTCCGAAACGCGGTGCGCGAGGCCTGGACGCGCGAGAGCCGCCGGCCGTTCTCTCTGATGCTGGCGCTGCGCCCGGCGTTCAATCACATGGGCCTGCACCTGTTTCGCGTCAAGAGCGGCATCTCGTTCGTGACGTACATCCGGCCGCGCCCGATCGATCCCGGGCAGGCGATCACGAGCATCGCGGAGGTTCTTCAGTTTCTCCAGTCGCATCCGGGCTGCAGCCGGCAGGAACTGGTCGAGCAATTGCGGCCGGGCGTGTCCCTGGACTCGCCGACGGTCGCCGAGGTGATCAGTCCGCTGCGCTGGCTCATCGAGCGCGGACACGTCATCGAGTTCTTCAACGGCACGCTCTCCGTGCCGGGCAGTCGCGCCGCCGGATCGAATCCGCCGGCGCGCAGCCTTTCCTGATCTTCCGCCCGCCGTTCGCGGTCGTCCGTTTTTTGGGCGCGGTCCCATACACGAGAACTTCATCCCCGGGTATTTAATCCATGACCCTTTTTGTTTTCGGGTGTTGGGAGTCAACGTTTGATTACGAGACGGACGCGGTGGTTGTTGTTTCTTCTGTTGTGCCTGCCTCTTCGCGCGCAGGGAGGGGGGATTCTGCGCGAAGTCTACATGGGGCTTCCCGGCAACTCGGTCTATGACCTGACGAACAGCGCCAAGTACAAGGCCGGCGCGCCCGACATGACGAACTGGGTGACCGATCTGTTCGAGGCGCCGATCAATAGCGCGGATACCTACGGCCAGCGGATGCATGGGTATCTCATCCCCCCGCAATCCGGTTCCTATACGTTCTGGATTGCCAGCGACGACAGCTCCGAGCTCTGGCTGAGCACGGAACCTGTCCCGGCGACGAACCTGTCGCGGATCGCCTATCTTTCCGGCTGGGCGGCTCCGCGCGATTGGACCGTCAGCGGCGCCCAGAAGTCGGCGCCGGTCCTGCTCGAGGTGGGAAAGCTCTACTACATCTGCGCCCTGATGAAGGATGGCGGCGGCGGAGACAATCTGGCTGTCCGCTGGCAGTGGCCGGACGGAACGATCGAGGGGCCGATTCCCTGCGCGTATCTTGTGCCGCCGGGCGGTCCGTGGGACCCGCCGCAGATTTCGGATCAGCCCGACGATCTCACGGTGACCGAGGGCGAGTCCGCCGGTTTTCGTGTCGGCGTGAGCAACCTGTATCCGGTGGCCTACCAGTGGCAACGCGGCGGCAGCAATATCACGGCGGGAACAGGGTCGAATTATGTGGTCCCTGTCGTGACGCTGGAGGACATGAATACCCAGTTCCGGTGTGTCCTTTCGAACTCGCTTGGGTCCGTCACGAGCGCCGTTGCCGCGCTGACCGTCCTGGCCGATACGAACCGGCCTTCGCTCCGGCGTGTGTACAACGTCGGAACGACGGAGGTCCGCGTGGTGTTCTCGGAGCCGGTGCAGGCGGACGGGGCGACGAATCTTTCGAACTACCAGGTTCTTTCGGGCGTCACGGTCCTGTCGGCGGTTCTGGATTCGGATCTTCGGACCGCGGTCCTGACGGTTTCGCCGCTCGTGTTCAGCCAGGTGTACACGCTGACCGTGAGCAACGTTCTCGACCGGTCGGCCGCGTCCAACGCGATCCTGCCCGGCGCGCAGTGGACGTTCACCGCGCGCGAGTACACCCTGCAGGACATCGGCTTGCCGTTGTTCACGGGGACGGTGTCTTATTCCGCGAACGGGGTGGAGATCACAGCGGGCGGCGCGGGCCTCGACGGCCAGGAAGATGCCTGCACGATGAATTACCGCCTCCAATCCGGCGACTTCGACGTGCAGGTGCGCGTGGAACGCCTCGATCCGGCCGACCCGTGGTCCATGGCCGGGATCATGGCCCGCGCCACGCTCGACGCGGACAGTTCATTTGCCGCCGTCGCGGCGACCCCGAGCCTCAGCGGCGTGAATATGCGGTACCGGCGCGCGCTGGGTGCCAACATGATCCTGAATGGAACCTTCGAGGGGGGGCGCGAGGGTTGGGGATATCCCGCGAACTGGGGCGTTTGGGGCGCGGCGCTGGCGCAGACCAATCGCGAGTCGAACGAGGGCGGATTGGGCAAGCCGGCGCCGTCCGCCGCGCATGACGGCATCTGGATGATGCGGTTGGTCAATGATCGGACGACCAGCGGCAATAACTGGGCGGGCGACTGCCAGTGGGTCGCGGTCACGCCGGGCGAACGGTATGTGTTTTCAGCCTACTACCTCATCCAGAGCAACCTGCCGGCGGGACACTCCACCTACATGGACCTTGAGTGGTACAACAGCTCGAAAGTCGAAATCGGCACGCGTGTCTACAGCCCGCAAATGTCGGCCCAGTCCCCGTGGACGTGCTTGTCCGTGACGGGCATCGCGCCGGTGGGCGCCGCCTACTGCAAGCCGGTGATCGCCTACGAGGACATTGACGGCCGGACGAACAGCATCGGCGAGCAATTCAACGTGTACTGGGATACCGCAGAGATGCGGATGGGCTCCGGCGGGACGGTGGAGTCGCTCGGCCATTTTCCGGTGAACTACCCGTACACGTGGGTCCGGCTGAAGCGCGCGGGAAACCTGTTCACCGCGTTCGCAAGCCACGACGGAAACCGCTGGAGCGTCGTCGCCTCCGTCAGCAACAGCCTGCCGTCCACCGTGTACCTCGGCATGTTCGCGACGAGCCATGACGACGACGAGACCGTGACCGCCGGGTTCAGGGACTGGGCAACCGTCTCCGGCGGCACGACCGGCAGCCTGCAGGTGACCGGCTTTGAGCCGCTCGGGCCGTCCAGCAGGAAAACGGCGCTGACGTTTTCGGAGATCATGTATCACCCCGCGGATCGCGCGGATGGGCGTAATCTCGAGTTCATCGAGATATTCAACGGAGACCCTTGCGATGCGGACGTCGGCGGGTTTCAACTGGCCGGCGACGTGAGCTACACGATTCCCGCCGGCACGAGAATCCCGGGCGGCGGGTTTCTGGTGATCGCGTCGGCACCATCCGATGTTGAAGCCGTGTATGGATTGGACGGCGTGCTGGGCCCGTACAGCCCGAAACTCTCGAACGGCGGGGCGCTTGTTCAATTGAGGAATGAATGGGGCGCGCTGATTCTGGAGACGGAGTATGACGACGAGGACCCGTGGCCGGTGGCGGCCGACGGCGCGGGGCCGTCGCTGACGCTGGCGCGGCCTTCATACGGCGAGGGGGACCCGCGGGCGTGGGCGCCCAGCCGATGCGTCGGCGGTTCGCCCGGCGCGGCGGATCCCGTGTTTGCCATGCCGTACGATGCCGTGCGGATCAACGAGATCGTCGCGCACACGGATCCGCCCGATTACGACTACGTGGAGCTTTACAACCACAGCACGTCCGCGGTGGACCTCGCGAACTGCATTCTCACGGACGATCCCGCGGCCCACAAGTGCGTCCTGCCGGGCGGCACGACGATTCCGGCCGGCGGGTTCCGCGTGTTCACATCGAACGAGCTTGGATTCGCGCTCAGCGCGTACGGGGAAACGGTTTACTTCAAGAGTCCCGGCGGCTCCCATGTGATCGACGCCGTCCGGTTCCCCGGCACGGAGAACGGCGCGGCGCTGGGCCGGTACCCGGACGGCGCGCCGGGCTTCCACGAACTGACGGCGCGCACCGAAGGCACGAACAACACGCGGACCACGCTCCGTATCCGCGACGTCGTCATCAACGAGATCATGTACCACCCGATCACGGAGAAGGATGACGACGAGTACATCGAACTCTACAATCGCGGAACCAGCCATGTGAACCTCGGCGGCTGGCGGTTCATAAAAGGGATCGAGTACACGTTCCCGACGAACGCTGTCCTGGCGCCCGGCGGCTATCTCGTGGTGGCCCGCAATGCGGCCCATCTGATGGCGCGCTATCCGCAACTCTCGGTGACGAACACGTTCGGCGATTACTCCGGCAAGCTGGCCGACAGCGGCGAGCGGATCGTTCTTGCGAAGCGGGACGATCCCGACGATCCGGAGGGCGAGGCGTGGGTGACGATGGACGAGGTGTCGTATGGCGACGGCAATGACTGGGGGCAGTGGGCGGACGGGGACGGCAGCAGCCTGGAACTCGTGGACGCGAGCGCGGATAATCGGCTCGCCCACAATTGGGCGGGCAGTATCGAGACGAACAAGGGTGCTTGGACAACGATTTCCGCCACGGGAATGGTGGACAACGGATCGGGCCATGCCGACGAGTTGCACGTGGTGCTGCTGAACAGGGGCGAGTGCCTGGTGGATAACGTGCAGGTGGTTCAGGGCGGCAACCGGATCGCCAATTCCACGTTCGATGCGAACCTCAACGGGTGGGTGGCCCAGGGGCATCATGGAACCTCGATGTGGAACCCGAACGGCGAGTCCGGCGGATGCCTGCACGTGCGCGCGGGAAACGACGGCGACACGGGCGTGAACCGCATCGAGACGGATCTCACGTCGGCGCTCACCTGGGGCAGTCCCGCCGTCATCCGCGCGCGTGTGCGCTGGCTCAGCGGGCATCCCGAAATTCTCTTTCGGACGCGCGGCAATCACCTGGAAGCGTCAGGCCGGATGGATATTCCGACCCGCCTGGGCACGCCGGGCTTGGTCAACAGCCGGGTGAAGGCGAACGTCGGCCCGGCGATTTGGGATGCCGTCCAGAGCCCGGTCCTCCCGGCTGCAGGCGAGAGCGTGCTGATTTCGGCGCGCGTCAGCGACACGGATCCCATCTCCTCTGTGACGCTCCGCTACCGGGTGGATCCGTCGTCCGTGACCCATGTGCTGAATATGCTGGACGACGGGACCGCGGGCGACGCTGTCGCCGGGGACGGCATTTACAGCGCCCTGCTGCCGGGACAATCGGCAGGGACGATCGTTGCCTATCACATTCGTGCGGTGGACGGGCGCGCGGCCGCTGCGACCAATTTCTATCCGCTGGGCGCCCCGGTGAGCGAGGCGCTGGTGCGGTTCGGGGAGGAGATGCCGGCCGGTAATTTCGGCGTTTACCGGGTCTGGATGACCCAGACCAATATCAACCTGTGGACGCGCCGGGAGCCGCTGGACAATGCCGCCTTGCCGGCCACGTTCGTGTACGGGTCGTGCCGCGTCATTCACAACGCGGGCGCGTATTACCGCGGCAGCCCGTTCCTTCGCGCGACTTATAACAGCCCGGTCAGCAACCTCTGCGCGTATCACCTGAACATGCCCGGCGAAGACCAGTTACTCGGCGCGGACAAGTTCAATCTCGACAGCCTCGAGCCCGCGCGCGAGAACACGTCGCAACGCGAGAAAATCTGCTTCTGGATGGCCGGCCGCATCGGCATTCCGTACAGTCCCCAACGCTTTGTGCATATCTACATCAACGGCAACCGGCGCGGGAACATCTACGGCGACACCCTGCATGTCAACTCGGACTACGTCGAATGCTGGTTTCCCGAAGAGACCGGCGGCGAGATCTTCAAGGTGGACGATTGGTTCGAATTCCCGGTGGACGGGCAGTTCACCAACTTTGTCTCCTACGACTCCACACTGCAGGCGTTCACCACGACAAGCAACGTCCTCAAGAAGGGCCGCTACCGCTGGAACTGGGAAAAGAAATCCAACAAGGGGCTCACGGACGACTACAGCCGGGTTCTCGAACTCGTCCAGGCCATGAACGAGACCAACGCCGCGGACTTCCTCGCGAAGGCGAACGCGCTGCTGGACGTCGATTCATGGGTGGGGATGATGGCCCTGCGGCATGCGGTGTGCGATTGGGACGGCTACGGGTACGCCCGCGGCAAGAACGCCTACGCGTACAAGCCGGGCGAGGGGCGGTGGCGGCTTCTGCTGTGGGATCTGGATTTCAACTTGGGCAACTATTCGAGTCATCCGGTGGATATCGGCATCTTCCACGAAATCAACGATCCCGTCATCAGCAACCGGTTCCTGGGGACCGCCCAGTTCCGCCGCGCGTACCTGCAGGCGGTCAAGCGGATTGCGGAGGACGCGATGTGGGGCGCGAACGTGGATCCTGTTTGCGATGCGTATTACGCCGCGCTGACCGCGAACGGCGTTTCCGCCTATCCGCCGGACGATCTGAAAGCCTGGATCGGTCTGCGCCGGGCGTACCTTCTGTCCGAGGTCGGCGCGTACGAGGCGCCGTTTGCGGTGTCCAACAACGGCGGCGAGGATTTCAGCACGAACCGAAACGGCATCATCCTGCAGGGGCTGGCGCCGCTGGACGTCCGCAGTCTTCTGATCAACGGCGCGATGTACACGCCCTCGTGGGATTCCTCCAGCAATTGGAGCGTGCGGGTCGCGCTCTCGTCCGGCAGCAATACCCTGAGCATCGTCGGGCTCGACATCGACGGCAATCCCGTCGCCGGCGCGTCCGATTCGATCGGGGTCGTGTTCACCGGCCCCCAGGAATCGCCGCTCGGCAACCTGGTCATCAACGAGATCATGTACAGCCCGACGAACAGGGGCGCGCAGTTCGTGGAGATTGTGAACTTGTCGAAGACCTTCAGCTTCGATCTGCGCGGAATGCGGCTGGAGGGATGCGATGTTTTCACCTTCACCGATCCCGTGGTGGTCGAGCCCGGCGGCTATCTCGTACTGGCCGAGGATCGCTTTGTGTTCGGTTCCACCTACGGGCGGACGATTCCTGTGGGCGGAGTGTTCACGAATCTTCTCGGCGCTGGAGGCGGGACGCTGCGGCTGGTCCGGATGAACGGCGTCCATGAGGACCTCGTGGTGGATCAGCTTTGTTACGACAAGGATCCGCCGTGGCCGGCGGAGGCCGATGGGGAGGGACCGTCGCTCCAGCTCATTGACGCCTGCCGCGATAATGACCGCGTCGGGAACTGGGCCGTCAGCTTGGTCACTCCGTACACGCCGGGCGCTCCGAACTCCACGCTCGACTCGCTCCCGCCGTTCCCCGCGATCCGGATCAACGAAGTGCTGCCCGTGAACACCAACATCCTCGCGGACAACACGGGCGACTACGACCCGTGGGTGGAACTGTACAATGGGCCGCTGAACGTTCTCGCCGTCGAATTGCATCAGGCGGCTCCGAACGATGCCGATGCCTGGTTCAGCTTCGAGCTGATCTCGACCGGCGTGGTGACCCTGGTCCCGTATGAATCCGTGTGGAAGTATCTCGACAACGGTTCCGACCAGGGCGCCGCATGGCGGAGCCCGGCGTTCAACGATTCCTCCTGGGCATCCGGGCCGGCGCCACTTGGATTCGGCGAAGGGGACGAAGCGACCACGAACAGCTACGGGCCCGACCCGGATAACAAGTACGTCACCACGTATTACCGCAACACGTTCGTGGTGGAGTCCGACCTGAAGTGCGACGCGCTCTGGGTGAATGTGCTCGCCGATGACGGAGCGGTCGCTTACCTGAACGGCAGCGAGATCTTCCGCTCCACGAGCATTCCGGCCGGCGCGATCACGTCCCTGACCTTCACGACGAACTGCAACGACGGCGAACAGGAGAGCCAGGCCGTCAACCCCGCGCTCCTCCTCGCGGGCACGAACGTGCTGGCCGTGGAGGTCCATCAATGCAGCCGGACCAGCTCCGACCTCAGTTTCGACCTCGAACTGGCCGGCCGGTTTACAATGACTTGCATCGCGACCAACGCGGCCTGGCGATACCTCGACAACGGATCGAATCCGGGCGCGAAGTGGCGGGAGAACTCCTTCGACGATGCCGCATGGAATTCCGGGCCGGGTCCGTTCGGTTACGGACAGGGCGGGGCGGGCACCGTGATCCGTTCGAATGCCGTGACCGCCTTCTTCCGGAAGACCTTCGAGATGCCGGAGGAGTGGCTGGGCGGCAACGTGATCGTCCGGTTCCAGAGGGACGACGGGCTTGTCGTGCATCTCAATGGTTCGGAAATCCTGCGCGACAACCTGCCGGGCGGTTCCGTCACGTGGACAACGTGCGCTTCGTCCGTGGTCAGCGGGGGCGCGCAGACCGCATCGGCGGACGTGGTGATCAACCCGTGTCTGTTCGCCAACAACAGCACGAACCTGTCCGGCGGCTATCTGTCGGACGTGTACACGAACCTTTCGAAGTGGGCGTTCCCGCCAACGGCGGTCATCGGTCCAGAGGCGTACGGTCTTGTCTGGGCCGACGCGCAGCCCCACGAGAGCACGGCGGCGGACTCCCACGCGAATTTCCGGTTGAGCGCGGCCGGGGGATGCGTCGCGCTTGCGTGTTCGAATGCCGGCCGCCTGATCCTCGCGGACTATGTGAACTATCCCGCCGTGGGGACGAACGTTTCCTATGGCCTCCATCCCGACGGCGTGCCGTGGACGTGGCGGGCGCTGCCGTATCCTTCGCCGGAGTCGGAGAACCAGTTGGGCCCGGGGCCGGTCCGGGTGTTCGTGAACGAATGGATGGCCGACAACGATGCGACGATCGCCGATCCGGCGGACGGGAACTACGAGGATTGGTTTGAGTTATACAATGCCGGAGCGTTTCCCGTGGACTTGTCGGGGTACACGCTGACGGACAACCTTGGTTCTCCGGCCAAGTGGACGATCTCCAACGGCGTCACGATCGCGGCCGGCGGATTCCTGCTGGTGTGGGCCGACAGCGAGCCGCAGCAGAACACGAACGGCGTTCACACGAGTTTCTCGCTGTCCAAGAGCGGAGAAGCCATTGGCCTCTACACGCCGGAGGGCGAGTTGATCGACTCGGTGGTTTTCGGGGTTCAGACGCTCGACGTCAGCCAGGGCCGTTGGTGGGATGGGGAAGCGTCCATCTATACGATGGCCCTTCCGACGCCGGGCGCGCCGAACATCGTCTCCACGAACAACTCGCCGCCGGTCCTCACGGCTATCGGCATCAAGGACATCTCCGAGGAAGAGTTGCTGTCGTTTACGGTGACGGCCACGGACACCGATATGCCGCCGCAGAAACTGACGTACAGCCTCGGACCGGGCGCGCCGCCGGGCGTCGAGATTCATCCGTCCACCGGCTTGTTCACGTGGACGCCGGAAGAAGCGGACGGTCCCGCGGTCACCTCCGTTACGGTGTTCGTCACCGACAACGGGTGGACGAACAAGAGCGACGCCGAAACCTTCACGATCCGCGTTGCCGAGGTCAACAAAGAGCCTTCCATCGCGCCGGTCGGCGATGTGCGCATCGGCCCCGGCAGCCGGTTGGTCCTCGGTCTTTCGGCGCAGGATGAGGATATCCCCGCGAACGCGCTGACCTTCAGCCTGGACGCGGGCTATCCGGCCGGGGCATCCATCACGCCCGGCGGCCGGTTCGTCTGGGAACCGTCCGATGCCCAGCACTCCACGACCAACACGATCACCGTCCGCGTGACGGATGACGGCGTGCCGGCGAAGAGCGGTACGGAATCGTTCGTGGTCGTGGTGGGCGGATTGGCGGAATTGTTCGTCGCCGAATTAGCCGGCCGGCCGGGAACGGATGGAGTGACCATTCTCTGGTCCGCGGTTTCCGGCGAACTGTACCGCGTGGATTACAATCAGAACCTGCTGGACTCAACCTGGTCGAACCTGCCGCCGGAAATCCGGGCGACAAACGCCGTTGCCTTCACTGTGGACACCAACAACACCGCCCGGCGCTTCTACCGAATTCTGCGGTTATTGCCGTGATGCGGCAGCCCGTTCCCACTGTTTCCGTGCAGGCAGGAAGTTCGGGTTGATGTCCAGCGCGGTCCGGAGGTGTTGCGCGGCCTCGGTTGTTTTTCCAATGGAGAGAAGGGCGGAGCCGCAGTTGAGCTGGATGGTTTCGTCGTACGGCATGAGGCGGACGGCTTCCTGGAACTGGGCCAGGGCCTCATCCTTCCGGCCGAGCTGAATCAGCAGCACACCGAGGCGGCTCCGCGCCGGCGCGAAATCGGGCTTTTGTTCGACGGCGATCCGGTATTGCGCCCACGCGCCTTCGATATCCCGGAGGTCGGCCAGAGTCTGGCCCAGTTCAAGGCGCGCGGCGGCGCTCCACGGCGCGTGTCGGACGGCGGATTCGAAGAAGGGCAGGGCTTCGCGGATGGCGCCTTTGCGGTACAGATCGCGGCCGGCCGCAAGGTTCAAACGCATGCTGTGAGTGACATACAGTTCCACGCAGAGGACGATCAGGGACAGGGTCACACCGGCCGCGAGGATTCCGGGAAGCTTTCGGAAGAGGCCCTGGCTCACCGGATCGCGGCCGCGCAGGATGTCCGGTGTCCGCTGGATGTTCCCGATTTCCCATGCGATCGCCGCGAGCGGCAGAAGGAGATAGCCGAGCCCCTTCACGATCGGCAGGAGGGCGAGCCGTTGCGGGTAGGCGTATCCGAACTCGGGAAGGAATGCGTTCACGGCGAAGAGAACCAGGAGAACGATGGCCGCACGGCGGTCGTTCCGCAGCAGTTCCGGGATCAGGAAGAGCCCGATGACGGCGTAGTAGTTAAGCCATGTCTGCGTCAGCCACGGCATGCTCGCCAGGAGAAGCAGGGAGACGGACGGCAACCGCGCGCGCAGGTCATCCTCCTGGTGCATCCACAGAATCCAGAGGAGTGCGAAGAAGACGGTGATCTGCGGGAGGATGATGGACAGGCTCCGGTTCAGGCCGAGGGTCAGGAGTACGCCGGAAAAGCCGGCGCTGTTGTTGAGATAGCTGGAAGCCTGGAACTGGACGGCGATTTTCCGGAGGAAATCCAGCCAGGACAGGCCGGTCAGGCCTCCAGCCGCCGCGAGTGCCGCGCTGAAAAGAGCGCACGCGAAAATGGTTTTCGCGGCGTTCCTGCCTGCCGGTGTGACCTGCCGTGCCAGGAGTTGGCGAAGCAGGAGGATGGCGGGCGGAAGCAGGAGGATAAACGGGAAGAGCTTGATCAGGCCGGCCCAGGCGATGCCGAAGCCTGCGAGCCAGGGATTGCGGCGATGAAAACCCCAGAGCGCGAGCATCGCGGGCAGCATCCATCCCGCCGCGATCAACCCGTTCAAGGCCCAGCCTGTGTAGTCCCACGACGCGACGATGAGCGCGACGACCAGCAACGCGTCTTCGCGGGTCCACCGGAAGGTCCGGGCGGCGAGGAGGGCCATGACGAACAGCGCGGCCCACTGCCCCAGCAGGTTGGCCCGGCACACGGCCGGCCCAAACGGGCGGCGCAGGGTCGGATCGATTTGCCGGATGAGCGCGTATAGCGGCGATCCGTTGAACCCGAAATCGTCGACGTCGAACTTGAGCTTCGTGAGGTCGTTCCGGAGCGCGTCGGCCCGCCCCGGTTCCAAGGCGCGATCGAGGATTTCCCGCGCTTCGCGTTCCACGAGATCGGCGGACCGGCACGCTTCCGCCAGTTCGTTGAGAGTCGCGTTTTCGGGGAAGGCGACGTTGCCCTGCCGAAGAAGGCCGAGGTAGTAGAGGCGTTGTTCGCGCGGGTCGGCGCGGAAGAGCCGGTCCGGTTCGCGCAAGTCCCGGTACAGCGTCTGTGGGCGGTCCATCGCGGCGGTGGCGACCTTGTAGAAGTCGAAATAGGGGATGCGGTATTTCGCGCCGAGGTAATAGTGGGTGAGGTTGGAATGTACCTCCCGCTTGTGAATCAGCAGGAAGGCATTCGCGATCCCCAGCGCGATCAACAGGCCGAGGACGAGCCGGGCGCGCGCCGCGCGCGGATTCAGGACGACCAGCGCGGCGAGGGCGGCGGTCAGCGCGGCGCAGAACAGCCGCGATTCAGCCGAAGTGAAAAGGTCCAACGCTCCGCTCCTGTCACTGGGCGCCGATGCCGAAACTGTTCGCGTTCGCAGCGCCTTCGATGTTGAGCTTCTCCATCCGGTATTTCAGGATTCGGCGGGTTGTCCCCAGCAGTTCCGCCGCGCGGGTCTGGACCCCATCCGCCTGCCGGAGGGCGTTTTCGACCAGTTGGCGTTCGAACGCATTCACTGCGTCTTCCAGGGAGTGGGTCACACCGCGCGGCATGGACATCGCGGATTGCGCCGTCCCGCGAATTTCGTCGGGCAGGTGCTCGGGCTGGATCCATTCGCTGCGTCCGTGGAGCACCAGGATGCGTTCGACCAGGTTTCGAAGCTCGCGGACATTGCCGGGCCAGCGGTATCGGCACAGCCGGTCCATGGTTTCGGGGGTGAAGTCGCGCGTATCCATGCCCAGGCTTTCCTTGAAGGCGCCCAGGAAATGCCGGGCCAGGAGCGGGATGTCTTCCGGTCGTTCGCGCAGCGGCGGCAGGCGGATGGGCACCACGTTCAGCCGGTAGAACAGGTCGTCGCGGAAACGTTTTTCGCCGACCTCAATCCGCAGGTCGCGGGCCGTCGCGGTCACGATGCGCGCATTGGTGCGGATGACCTGGGTTCCGCCGACACGCATGTAGTCGCGTTCCTGGAGGACGCGCAGGAGTTTGACCTGGGTGGTCTGCGTCATCTCGCCGACCTCGTCGAAGAACAGCGTGCCGGACCCGGCGAGGTCGAAGCGGCCGAGCTTGCGTTTGTCCGCGTGGGTGAACGCGCCCTTTTCGTGGCCGAACAGTTCGCTTTCCATCAGCGATTCGGGGAGGGCGGCGCAGTGGACCGCGACGAAGGGCTCGTCGCGGCGTCCGCTCAGCGAGTGCAACAGGCGCGCGACCAGTTCCTTGCCGGTTCCGCTCTCGCCGGTGATCAGCACGGTGGCATCGGTATCGGCGGCCCGGCGGACCTGGTCGATGGCCTGTGTAAAGGACAGCGATTCGCCGACGATCCCGTGGACGGGATATTCGCGGGAGATTTCGGTCTCGAGGATTTCGACGCGCCGGCGCAGGGAACTGCTTTCCAGCGCGCGCGCGGCGAGGCGCAGGACGTTTTCCACGTCGAACGGCTTGGTGACGTAGTCGTAGGCGCCCGCGCGGATGGCCTCGACGACCGGGCGAACGGACGTGGAGGCGCTGACCATGATGACCGGAATATCGGGGTAGAGATTCTGGATCTCCTTCAGCAGCGAGAGTCCGTCGCGATCCGGCATGATGACGTCCAGCATGGCGAGATCGATCTTGTGGGTCGCCAGGATCTCCAGCGCCTCCGCCGCGTTGGAGGCCGGCGAGACGTCGAAATCCTTGGAGAAAATCGCCCTGAGGGCTTCCCGGCTGCCCAGTTCGTCGTCCACGATCAGGATATGTTTCATGTTCGTTCCTCGCCCCGGGTACGAAGGGGTTTGTTTGTGTTGCGTGGGATTTCTCCAGGGACGGATGCCGCCGCCGGCCGCTTGACCGCCGGCAATACGATGGTGACGCGCGTGCCTTTCTCGTTGGAATCGAGGCGGATGCGGCCGTTGTGGTCGATGACGGTGCGTTTGACGATCGGCAGACCAAGGCCCATGCCGCGCGCTTTCGACGTGCAGAAGGGGGAAAACACCTTGTTTTTCATCTCGCTGGAAATGCCGCGGCCGTTGTCCTGAACGGAGATGGACACGCCCCCGGGGATCTCGCCGTCCCGGCATTCCTGGGCCGAGAGAACGATGAGGGGGCTGTCGTGGTGTTCGAGCGCTTCCATCGCGTTCGTGATGATGTGCCGGAAACATTCGGCGAGGGCCCGCTCGTCGCCCGATACGCGGGGCAGGTTCGCGGAAATGGACGTGTCCACCCAGATGCCGTTGCGCCGTTCGCCCTGCAGGGCCATGTCCAGGCCGCGCTGAATGGGCTGCCGTACATCGATCGGTTGAAACTCGGGCTTGTGCGGGTGCGCGAACTGGTTGATGTCGTCGATCATCTTGTTCAGGCGGTCCACCTCGCCGTTGACGATCTTGCTGAACTGATCGCAGAACTCGGCATCCTCGAATCGTTCGGGGAGGAGTTGGGCAAACGTCTTGATCGCGACGAGGGGGTTTCGCACCTCGTGCGATATGCTCGCCGCCAGTTCGGTCCAGAACTGGGCGCGCTCGAGCTGTTCCTCCTTTTCCTCCAGCATCCGTTCGATCGTCATGTCCTGGACAAGCCCCACGGCGCCCAGGCACAGGTGGTTCGTCGCGAGCCGGCGCGTCTGTACGGAGAGGGTGCGCTGGGTGCGCGGGTCGAACCATTCGGCCGGCTGCTCGGGGATCTCCTCCGAGAGGCCGCGGCGCAGGATGTCCGCGAGGCGGCTGCCCAGGACCTCGACGCGCTGGTTGAGCGCCTTGTCCGCCGGGACCTCGAGAATCTGCTGGGCCGCGTTGTTGTACCAGCGTACGACGCCCTCCTCGTCGACGGCCACGATGCCGGTGGGGATGGAGTGGAGGAGAGTTTCCGCGAGCGTCTTCTGGACGGCGACTTCCTCGTACAGGAGGGAGTTCTCCAGCGTCGTGGAGACGTGCTCCGCCATGATCGTGAGATTTTCCAACTGCGGTTCGTCGAACGGAACGCCTGTGGAGCGATGGCCGGCGAAGAGCCAGCCGAGCAGGCGATCGCGGGCTTGGAGCGGGATGATGACCTCGGCGCCGAGCGCGTCGAGGGTGCGGCCCAGCATGAGGCGCGCGGCGGCGTCGCGAATGTGTTCCAGGTTGGCGCGGCAGACGAGGTGGGCGTGGAGCGTGAGCCAGCGGACAAGCGGGTCGCGCTCCTCGAAATCCAGGGTCTTGGTGTCCTCGAGGCACCGAAGGCCGGCGCGCAGTTTGTAGGAGCCGCCGTCGCGGACCCGGCAGAAGATCCCCGCCCGCGAGACCTTGATCGACGCAGCGACGTCTTCGACGAGGCTTTCGAGCACGGCGCCCGTATTGTCGAACCGGCGAAGGGCGCTGAGAAAACGTCTCGCCGGCGGCGTCGGTTTCTCGCTGTTGTGCGGCGCGGGGGGCGGCGCGCGAAACGCTTCGGCCGCCTGTCTTCGCAGATCCTTGTTCTCTTGTGTAAGCTGAAGATGGTCCGTCGCGCGGGCGACAAGCGCCTGCAGTCTCGGCCGGTCGGCGTGGAGTTCCTCGGCGGCGTAGATGCCCGGCGCGCACTGGACGAGCGGTTCCGAGTCCGGCCGGCCGAGCGCGATGATCACCGTGTCGGGCCAGTTCCCGGCCAGGCCGGTCAGGGCGCGCTGTGCGCCGTCCTCGCGCAGATCGAACAGCAGGACGATCGCGCTGTTGCGTTCCAGGATTCCTTCAAGCTGCTCCATGGATTCCACGTGCCGCAGGGCGGCCGTGTCGGAAAGAAAGTTTCCGATGCGCCGGACCAGTTCGGCGTCGCGGCTGTAGATGAGGCATGGAGGCCGCCGGTTCATACCGAGGCCTCTTTGTTCAACAGGGGAAAGACGACGGTGAACGTGGTCCCCTTGGCCGGTTCGCTTTCCACGTCGATCATGCCGTTATGTTCCTGAACGATCCCGTGCGCGACGGAGAGTCCGAGGCCGGTCCCGTGGTTCTTGGTGCTGAAGAAGGGGTCGAAGATGCGCGCGACGTGTTCGGGCTGGATGCCTTCACCGGTGTCGCGGAGGGTCACGCGGATGCGTTCCTCGCCGCCGCGTTCCCGCCACAGGTTCGGCGAGAAGAAGTCGGCGCGGACGATATCCGTGGACACCGCAAGGTGCCCGCCGCCGCTCATGGCCTCGATGGCATTCAGGAAGAGATTGATGAAGGCCTGGCTGAGCTGGTCGGCGTCGGCCTGGATCAGATCCTGCGCGGCGGTGAACGAACGGACGAGCGTGATGCCTTTCTGGCGCGCCTGCTCGGAGACCAGGTTCAGGTTGTTTTCCAGGACCTCGTGCAGGCGCATTGGCGAGAGGTTCGGCTTGGCGGGACGGGAGAAGCGCAGCAGATGGTTGACGATCGAGTCGATGCGCTTCACTTCCTGGCCGATCAACGAGGAGAAGGTGTCGCGGAAGTCTGCGTCCCCGTAGCGCTCGGGCAGCAACTGGGTGAATGTCTTGATCGTGACCAGCGGGTTCTTGATCTCGTGCGCCATGCCCGCGGCGAGGGTTCCGAGGCTGGCAAGACGGTCTGTGCGCCGGACCTGGAGCTCCAGTTTTTTGATGGCGGTCAGGTCGTTGAACACGAGCAGGGCGCCGATGATTTTTCCATCGTGCCCGCGGAAGACCGAGCTGCCGAGCCCCACGTGGATTTCATCGCCGGGCCCGTGATGAATCGTCATTTCCTGGTCGCGAAGCCCGAGTTCGCGCTCGAAGGTGAGCTCCAGCGCGCGGGCCAGCGGAGCGGGCAGGATGTTCATGGGCTGGTTCAGCACGCTCTTGACCGGGAGCCGGACGATGCGCTGGGCTTCGCGGTTGAAGACCTCGATGATCCCGTCCGTATTCACGGCGATGATGCCGCTGACGAGGTTGTCGAGCAGGATGTTGTTATAGATTTTTCCGTCCTGGACCTGCGTGTTGAGCCGCGCGTTTTCGAGGGCGACGGCGAGCTGGTTGCAGAGGATCTGCAGAGTGTCCTGTTCCGTCGCACCGTAGATGCGGCCGGAGAGCCGGGGCCCGAGAAGCATGACGCCCTCGATTTTCGCCTTGGAGTAGATGCCGACGGCCAGCGCGGCGCGCAGTTCGGCGAGGTGGCGGCCGGCCTCCTTCAGCATCGAGGCCGAATGCAGGCGCCGGATGTTTTCGGAGTCCAGCGGTTTCCGGTGCTTGTCGAGGGTTGTGACGAGGGGGGAGTTCGCGGCGAGAATCAAGGGGGGCGAGTCGGAGTTCGGGGGATAGTGCTGGAGAAACGAGTTGCGCTCGGACAGGAGGAGGGTGACCCGGTCGGCGCCGACCGCTTCGGCGATACTTTCCGCGAACTGCTTGAGCAGTTCGTCCGGCGTGCCGATGGAATGCAGGATCCGGTTTGCGGTCTGCATGGCGCCGCCGACGTCGAGCGGCTGGACATGGATAAAGAGGCGGTTCGCGAACCGCTGCAAGCGGCCGTGGGCGGGGGCCAGTGAAAAAGCGACGACAAGCGTCGCGAGCAGATGCGCCACGGGCGGGAACGGGAACCCGGTGAGCCTGAAGACCAACGCGGCCGCGTACCAGGCGGCGACGTAGAGGATCAGCAGGTAGGCGGTGAGGAGCGCATAGGCGGCTATCCGCCGCAGGATATCCGGCGCCTCCATGAGGCGGCGGGTTGCAATGCCGTATGCCATGATGCCGTCCAGCGCCATGACCGAGAGCGGCAGAAACTGGACCCGGTTGACGTTGTCGGCGGCGAACGGCATGACGAGAAAGGCGATGCCGACGGCCAGGCTCGCGGCGCAGCCGAGGAGGACGAATTGCAGTTCGACGCGCTGGACGCCGGCGGTTTCGCCGAGGTCCCGGCGGAAAGCGACGATGAGAAACGCCGTCGAGGCGATGAAAAAGCCGCCGTACAGCAGGACCCCCGGTCCGTAAATCGGCTTCGGCATGGCGTTGGGCCCGGGCATGACCACATGGCTGATGAAGGCCGGCGTGATGCAGAGGGCCGCAATCGGGAGGTACGTGAGCAGCCAGACCCGCGACGCGCGGAAGAACTCGCTCCATGCCGCCTTCTCGCGCCGGATCGACCCGCGCAGGATGTTGAACCCCGTCGGAATCAGCGCCGCCGTCACCCAGGACAACCGGATCCATATCTCCGCTTGGGCCGCGCTGTGGGAGATGGACCCGAAGAGCAGGCAGACCAGCCAGATGGCGAGAATGCCCGAAAGCAGAAGGAACCCGCGATTGGATGCCCGGCGGGTATGGATCCCGAAGACGAGAAACCCGAGTACGGTATTGCCGAGCAACGCAATAAAGATTGATAGCCGAAACAGGGTCATTTCACGTCACCGGGTCGATGATTATCGTACGGTTCCCGTTGCCGGGGCCGATGATATGGAATCGGCCGGTCCCGATCGAAAGGCCGGTTGAGTTTCAAGGGGCCGTGCGCGTTGCTCCGCTCGATGACTTCGATGGCGCCGGCGCTGACCCCAACATTTACGGGGATGGGGGAGCAGTCCTGTCGCATCGCCTGGCCGAGCCCTGTGCCGTTAGGCGCGAGCACGCCAAGTCCCGTTACAACGACTTTGTATTGTCTGGTCCGCCTGGCCATTGTTGGACGAGATGTGCTCCGCTCACATCACGCTTTCATCCATGACTCTGACTGGCTCTACCGCGCTCTTCGCTTGTTGATAAGTGACTGTGGATAACTTCGTTCAGATTTCAAACAGAACGTACAAATGTGTGCAAAACAGAATAATTAAGCCTGTACAATTTTGTGCAGAGAAAAACAAAATTGCAGAAGTTATGCAATATGAAAATGTTCCGAATGTTGCCCGGCTTTGCCGAATGTCAACAAGCACTTGTTGATAAGTCTGTGGAGAACAGCGTTTGCCTGTTGATGACTTTCTGCGATCCGTTTTGTCATCGGCGTGTTAACATGCGCCGTTTCATGCCGACGTGCGGGAGAAACAAAAGTGTACAAAAGCGCCTTTTTACTGCGATTTTTTCCGGGTTGCACGTCTATCTGTTGAGTGGGTAAGGGGATCCCCCCACAACAGGTCCGGATCGACAGTTGGCACGAGTGTTGCTGTATATCTCCGCGCCCAAGCAATTCGGTTGCGTATCGTTTTCGCCGACTTGGCACTCAAAGGATCTCTACGAGATGCAAGCGAAGAGGCTGTGTCGATATGCGTTTGAGGCTTTCAGAATGGGTATTTGCTGCGGGTCAACGTTTCGACGAGGAGAACCATCATGGCCGACCATCTGAAGCAGCAAACGGTACTCGTGATTGACGACGATCGCGGTCCTCGGGAGAGTCTTCGAATTCTCCTGAAGGACAGCTTCAACGTCCTTTGCGCCGATTCCGTGGACTGGGGCGTTCATCTGTTCAAGGAGAGCCGGCCGGACGCGGTGGTGATGGATATCCGCATGCCGGTCAAAACGGGGATCGAGGGGCTCCGCGAGATTCGGGAAATCGATCCGACCGTCTCCGTGATCATGCTCACCGGGTTCGGCACGCTCGGGACCGCCCAGGAAGCGATCCGTCTCGGCGCGAATGACTATCTGAAGAAGCCGTTCGACGCGAAGGAGATGGAAGACGTCATTTTGCGCAGCGTGCACAAGACGCAGATCGAGCGTCGGCGCTGGCGCGCGGAGCAGGATATCCTGATGCTGAATCAGCAGCTCCAGGGCGAACTGGGGGAGAAGGAACGCTTGGCGGCGCTCGGCCAGAAATCCGCCGAACTCGTCCATGATTTGCGGAATCCGCTGACGGCCGTGCTGAGCTGTTCCGAACTGCTCGCCGAACAACTTCGCCGCGACAAGGAAAAGCTGGGGGAGAGCTGGGCGTCGGCCAACGAGTACCTGGAAATGATCGAGAAGAGCGTCCTCCGCTGCAAGGAACTGGCCGATATGTGGCTCGCCTTGAGCCGCCGCGATCCCCGGAAGCTCCAGCCGGTCCTGATCTGCGAACTGCTCGGCGATGTCGTGAAGAGCGCGAAGCAGGCGGCGTCCGGCCGCGGCGTACGCATCGATTGCCGGACCGGCAGCGCCGGTTGCGAAGTCGCGGCGGATACGGTTCAGATCACGCGCGCGCTTCAGAATGTGATTTCGAACGCGGTCGACGCCGTGACCGGCGTGGCCGACGGCTGGATTCACGTGGTGTGCGGGCAGACGGGCCGCGAGGCGGAAATCCGGGTCGAGGATAACGGCTGCGGGATGGATGAGGAACAGTTGAAGAACGTGTTCGAGCCGTTCTTCACGACCAAGCAGGCGAATGGAACCGGGCTGGGCCTGTTCATCACGAAGAAGGTCGTCGAGGACCATCGCGGTTCGATTGCTCTCCACAGCAAGATCAACGAAGGCACAAGCGTTCTCATTCGACTGCCGTTGCTGAATCATTCCGACATGGCCCTGGCGGGTTGATGGCATCCGCCCTTCGCGGAAGTCTCTTCCGGTGGCGGCGGGTTCCCGATCGGCCGGGGAATATCTTCTGGACCGTTCCTTGCGATTGCGGCACCCTGCCCTTCATGAATTTCCCCCGTATCGCGCAGGCGGTTTCCGAGTGGAGCCGTGTTCTTGGCGAAGAGTTCGTTTTGACGGACGCCGCCTCCCTCGCGAAATACGCCGCCAACGCCGGAGGCGTGAAGCGAATCCTTTCCGCCGTGCTCCGGCCCGGTTCGACGGACGATGTCGTGCAGGTCGTCGCCGTCGCGAACCGCCACAAGGTCCCTCTGCACCCGGTCAGCCTGGGCCGGAACCGGGGCCTGGGGTTGTCCGTCCCCGTGCGGGACGGCGCGGTCGTGGTGGAACTCGGGCGCATGAACGCGATTCGCGAGGTCAACGTCAAACACTGCTACGCCGTGGTCGAGCCCGGCGTCACCCAGCGGCAGCTTTACGAGCACATCCGCGAGAGGAACCTGCCGCTTGTCCTGAACGTGACCGGCGCGGCGGGTGCAACGAGCCTGATCGGCAACGCGCTGGAGCGCGGGATGGGCTGCTTGGCCTCGCGCGCCGAGTCCCTGACCGGCTTGGAAGTTGTGCTGGGCAACGGGACGCTTCTGAAGACGGGCTTCGGTCATTTCGAGAACGCGCAGGCGAAGTACATCTGCAAGTTCGGCATCGGCCCGTTTCTCGACGGGCTTTTTTCACAGGGGAACTTCGGGATTGTGACCTCCGCCGCGGTGGACCTCATGCCCCAACGCGACGCGCACATGGCCGTGATGGCGAAAATCCGGGACCCGAAAAAACTGGGCGCGTTCGTGGAGGCGATCGCCGATCTGCGGCGGCGCGACGTGATCCAGACCGCCATGCGCATCGGCAATTCCCATCGCATGCAGATCGCGATGGCCCCGCGGGTGTACCTGAGCCTGAAGAGCTGGAGCGGCCTCAGCGAGGCGGTTTTGAAGGTGGAGGCGGGGAAGCTTCTGGCGAAGGAGGGCTTCGGCGCGTGGAGCGGGATGGTCGGCATCATGGGCACGCGCGACCAACTCGCCCGGGCACGCCGCGAGATTCGCAAGTCCCTGCGCGGGCTGGCGAAGACGATGTTCATGACGGATGCGCGTGTGAACGCCGCCAAGACCGTCGCGTCCAAACTCAGCTTTATTCCGTGGGTCCGGCGGAAGCAGGCGCTCCTGCGGGCCGTCGAGCCGCTGTATGGTCTGGTGAAAGGGATTCCGACGGACGCGCTGATGAACAGCGTGTGGTGGCCGCTCGGCGAGGCGCCGCGGACGGGCCGGGAGAACCCGGATCAGAGCCATTGCGGCCTGCTTTTCTGCGTTCCGTTCTTCCCGGCGGACGGCGAGGTGGTGGCGAAGGCCATGGAACACGTGGAGAAGGTTTTCCGGAAATACAACTTCGTGCCGTACATCACGCTGAACGTGGCGGACAGCAAGTCGATCGAGTGCGTCATCCGCATGGCGTTCGATCGCAATCATCCCTCGCAGGCGGCGGCAGCCCACGCGTGCAATGACGAGCTGACGAGCGATTTCATCAAGCAGGGGTTGATCCCGGATCGCGTCGGGGTCCAGTCGATGGACCTGGTCGTGAGGGAAAACGACCCCTACTGGAATACCGTGCGGGATCTGAAGAAGGCGCTCGACCCGAATCACATCATCTCGCCGGGAAGATACAACCTGGTGTGATCCTCAACGATCGGACGTGCGCTGGGACGGTCATGACATTATGGTTCCTAGCCTTCCAGGTCGATTCCGGGCGGGCTCATCGTTAACCATCCGAATTCTCTACAACACGGTCTTTTCCCAGGCGACCTGTGCCTTCAGGCCGTCCAGGACGCGGGTCATGGGGCGGTAGCCGAGGAGCCGGGTGGCTTTCCGGATGTCGGCCGCGGTGTGCTTCTGGTCGCCGGGCCGGGGCGGCTTGCGCTCGATGCGCGCCTTTTTCCCTGTGATTTCCTCTAGGGTCCGGATCACCTGGTTCAGCGTCACAATGTCGCCGCCGCCGATGTTGAAGACTTCGCCGAGCGCCGCGTCGCGCTTCTCGTACGCGAGGATCGTCGCGTTGACGCAATCGGCCACGAACGTATTGCTCCGGGTCTGTTCGCCGTCGCCGTACAGGGTGAAGGACTCGCCCTGGAACAGGTTGCGAATCAGGATATTGTAGGCCATGTCGGGCCGCTGGCGCGGGCCGTACACGGAAAAGTAGCGCAGGATCGTGACCGGCACGCCGAAATTCGCCTGGAACGCCCGGCACAGATTTTCGGCCGCGAGCTTCGTGATCCCGTAGGGCGAGAACGGCGTCAGCGGCGAATCCTCGGGGCCGGTCGCTTCCTTGCCGTACACGCTGGAAGTGGAAATGTGGATGACCTGCGGCGCCTTCGCGTCGCGCGCCGCCTCGAGCAGCCGCTTCGTGGCGATCATGTTGCAGGAGGCGTACAGGTCGAAGTCGCTCCAGCTCTTCATCAGGCCGGCCATGGCCGCCTCGTGGAAGATCACGTCGCAGCCTTCGACCAGATGTTCGAGCGCGGCCTCGCGCAGATCGAGTTCGTGGAATTGGTAGCGCCCGCTCGCCCGGGCCTTCTCGATGTTCCTTTCCTTGATCGGACGCGGGTAGTACGGGATGAACGCGTCGATCGCGACCACGTCATGCCCTTTTGCCAACAGCGCCTCGCTGAGATGCGAACCGATGAATCCCGCCGCTCCGGTGACCAGACATCTGCTCATGATGGGAAGACAATATGGATTGGGCTCGAGACAGCCAAGGAAATTTGACGATGGAAACGGACCCCTTGAACCCGGGAATGCGAATCGCGTTCTCCCAGTTTCCAGTTTCAAGTTTCCGGTTTCGCGCTATAACGTACTTATGCCCGTTCCCTCAAACAGACTGCTGCGCGGTTTCTGCCTGCCCGACTACAACGGCGGCAGCATCGTCAACCTGCTCGCCTCCATTATCCGTTCGCGGGGCGGCCGATCTCCGCATGCGGATCTGGACGTTCTGCCCGCAGGGCAGTTGAAGGGCGCTTCGAAGGTCGTTTACCTTGTCGTGGACGGGCTGGGGAAGGACCAGCTTGACCGCTACCTCGCGTCCGGCCCGCGCTCGCCGTTCTTTTCCGAGTCTCCTCATCAAACCATGACGACCGTTTTTCCCGCGACGACCGCCGCGGCCGTCACGACGTTCAGCACGGGCGCTTCGCCCGCCGAGCACGGCATCCTCGGCTGGCATCTTCATCTGCACGATCTCGGCATGGTCAGCACGATCCTGCGGGCGGTTACGCGGACCGGCGCGCCGATGGCCGGCGACCCATTTGAATTGAAGAACTATCTGAAACTGCCGCTGCCGCTCGAATCGGTGAAGTGCCGCAAGGAACTGATCTCCTGGGGCGATATTCCGGAAAGCCGTTTTTCCCGGGCCGGCGTTCGCTGGAATCGCAAGCATTCCTGCACGACGTTGACCGGCCTGTCGCGGCAGATCGAGGCGTTTGCGAAAACGCCGGGACGCGCTCTGGCCTACGCGTACTGGCCGGGCTACGACTCGTTCTGCCACGAGGCCGGGTGTGAAGACCGGAGAACGGTCCGGCACCTGGCCGGGATCGATCGCATGCTCGCGCGGTTGGCTCGGCAATTGCGCGGCACGGGAACGACGCTGATCGTCACGGCGGATCACGGCCTGGTGGATTCCGCGCCCGCGCACCGGATCAGCTTCCGGGAAATCCCCGGTTTCTACGACTGCCTGGCGCTTCTGCCGTCGGGCGACGCGCGCTGCGCGCACTGCTTCGTCCGGCCTTCCAAGGTTCGGAAATTCCGGTCCCTGGTTTTCCAACGTTTGGAAAAAGCCTGCGTCTGCGTGCCCGGCGAATCCCTGCTGAAGATACGCGCTTTTGGACCCGGCAGGGCTCATTCCTCCCTCGAGAACCGCGTGGGCGATTTCGTCCTGATCGCGAAGTCCGATTACTGCTTCGGCGCTCATCTGCCCGGCGAAAAGATCGAATTCAACATAGCCAACCACGGCGGCATGACGGCGGCCGAGGTGCGCGTCCCGTTGTATGTGGTGTGAGGGACGCCGTGCCGGGCTGTTGACGTTTCAAAGGCCGCGGACGAACCGCGTCTGTCAGTACTTCTTGTGGAATTTCGGTTCTTTTTTATCACCGGAATCCGGTTCCTTTTCCTCCGCGGCGGGCGCCTGCGGGGGCTGGTCGGACGAGCCGGCCTTGCCCGCGCCGGACTCCATCGTCTCCACGAAGTTCATCTTGAGCGACGTCAGCGTGTCGCGGAGCATGCGCTCCTCGTCCTGATCGAGATTGCCTTTGGTTTTAGCCTCGATCATATCGAGAATGTCGATTGTGGCCTGCGCCGCCTCGAGGTTGACCTGGGTCTTCCGGCTCTGTGGGTCGAGCAGTTTGCCCATCTGCTGGAGGGCGGAACTGGACAGCATCAAGACGAGCTGTGCAAAGTAGGCTTTGTGAAGTTCTTCGGGGGTCACGGGCTGTGGGTCGGTCATGGTGTTTCTTCCTTTTTCTTTTCGGGCCGGCCCGGCAGAACCACCGCCACGGCGCGACGGTTCGCCTGGAACACGGAAGCGGCGGCTTCGCGCACGCGGTCCGGTGTCACGGCGGCCATTCGTTCCTTGAGCTTGAAGTCGTAGTCGTGGCCGAGTCCGTACAGTTCGTTCAACGCGCAAGTCTGTGCCAGAGCGCCGTTATCCTGCAAGCTCATATCCTGCGCGGCCAGGATCTGCTTCTTGGCGCGATCGATCTCTTCGTCCCTCAGTCCGTGTTTGGCCATGCGCGCCGTCTCGGCATCGATCAGCCTTTCAACCTCCTTGACCGTATCCTCGCGGGCGCCGGCATACAGGGCGAACAGGCCCGGCTCGAGACCGGGACGGTTGAAGGCGCCGACATAATACACCAGTCCGCGTTTCTCCCGTATGGCCGTGCTCAGGTCCGATGAAAGGCCGCTCAGCGAATCCTGGATGATGGACAAAGCGTCCGCGCGCGGGTCCTGGAGGTGGATGCCCGGATAGCCTACCAGGAGGATCGTCTGCTCCTTGGGTTCCCGTCGCTCGCTGCGCGCCTGCAGGCGGGGCTCGGGCCGGGCGCTCTGGAGGGTGGGGGTGGGCCCGTCGGGAATTTCGGACAGGTATCGCTCCGCGAGTTTCCGGGCCTGCTCCGGGGTGATATCGCCGAAAATGGAAAGCACGATATTGCTGCGGACAACATGACGTTTGAAGTGCTCGGCCAGCGAGCCGCGATTCAGGCCCTGCACGGTTTCCCCGCTTCCCTGCGGCGTCCAGCGATAGGGGTGGTTCGGGAACATCGTTTGTCGGAGCGCCTCTTCGGCCACGAAGAAAGGCTGTTCGCGCTGTTGCCGGATCGTCGCCAGTTGAACCTGCTTCTGCTTTTCCGTTTCCTCCTCGGGGAATGTCGAATGGATCAGACAGTCGGAAAACAGGGCCATGAACGTGTCCGCATCCTGGGCGAGGCAGAAGGCCTGAAGCCCGAAGCTGTTGCGTCCGGAGAACGGCAAGAGCGATCCTCCCAGCCGCTCGACCGTTTCCGCGATTTCAGCCGCGGAATGAGCTTTCGTGCCCCGGGTGAGAAGCTCCGACATGAGCGTGGTAATGCCGTTGTTGGTTGACGTTTCGCTCAACAGGCCGCCTTTCAGCGCCGCGCAGAAGTAAACAAACGGCAAGCGGTGATCCTCGCGCACGATCAGCGGAACCCCGTTCGGAAGCGCCGTTTTTTGGACATGGATTCCGGCCGCGACATCCTTGCCGGACGTGACGGCTCCGGCTTCGGTTTCCGGCGAGAGCACAACGAGCGTCCGGTTGGCGGCGGAGAGGTAACGTCGCACAACAGCCTGCAGTTTTCCGGCGTCCACGGCATTGACGTTTTCGAGATACTTTTCGGAGAAGCATGGATCAGCGGCGTAGAACTCGCCCGAGGCATGGCTTGCCGCCTGACCGTTCATGGTCCGCAATCCGCCGAGTTCTCCGACCAGCACGGCGCGCTTGGCCTTCTCGAGTTCCTCGTTCGAAAACCCGTCCGCGCTCCAGCGGTCCACTTCCTCCTGGATTGCCGAGACGACCGCGGCTTCGTTGGCGGGGTCAAACGTGGCGCTGAACCCGAACAACCCGGGATCTTTCGGCGTCATCGACCACGCATGGATCTCGTGAACCAACTTCATCTCTTCCTTGATCCTCTTCACCAGCCGGGAACTTCGGCCCGCGCCGACGATGTTGGCCAGGACATCGAGCGCTGCCGCGTCCGGATGGCTCAAGGACACGGTGTGATAAGCCCAGAGCAGTCGGGACACGTTATAGGCTCCCGTCTCGCGCGCGAACCGCGGCGCGACCTGCGGCGGTTCGGCGGGGAGCGGTGCGGCCTGGCCGGCTTTTCGCGTGAATGATCGGAAGGTCTCGCGGATGCGGGCTTCGACCTCCGCCGTGTCGACGTCGCCCACGACCACCACGATCATGTTCTCCGGCCTGTAGTTCTGATGAAAGTACTTCACGAGGTCGTCGCGCGTCGTACTCCGGAACACGTCCTCGTATCCGATCACCGGGACGCGGTAGGGGTGAACGCGGTAGGAGACGCTGCTCAACAGCTTGTAGATCTGCCGGTCGGGACTGTCCCTGCCCATGGCGAACTCGCGGAGGATCACATCCCGTTCGCGCGCCCACTCCTTTTTTGGGAATACGGCGTTCATGACGGCATCGGCCAGGACATCGAACCCCGTCTTCCAGTTCCTGCCCGGCAGGATGGTGTGGAACACCGTGCGGTCCTGCGCCGTGTACGCATTGATCTCGCCGCCGGCATCGTTGATCTCCTTGGTGATCTGTCCGACCGGCCGGGTGGGCGTTCCCTTGAAGATCATGTGCTCGACGAAGTGCGAGAGGCCCGAGCCGAGGAATTCGCCTTCGTGGATCGCGCCCGAGCCGACCCATATCTGCACTGCCGCCACGGGCGCGCTGTGGTCCTCCTTCACGAGACAAACGGCGCCGTTATCCAGGACAAAGCGATGGAGCCGGGCATTGGATGTTTTTAGAGCTTCGAGGGGGGCGGAGATATCTTCCGCGCGCGCGGAAAAAGTCACGAGACTGAAAACCAGTAGGAGAGCGAAAAAAAACTGTTTCATAGTCTGTTGGAGGGGGATATAGCGGACGAAGCAGCCGACTTGGCCCGCCGGCGACGGCGAGCCCAGGGACGCTGCGCCTGCTTTAGCCCTCTCCATCTTTCCTTTGTGCTGCGATACGGGCCTTCTTTCCCGGTCTGAACGGCCGGCGGAACGCGTCATCGAAATCGTACCCGCCCATGAAATCCTCGCGCCGGTCCTGTTCCGTCTTTCCGAGAATCCCCTTATCGACCAGGTTGAACACGATGTTGCCGAAATCCTCGGTGGTATGGATGCCCCAGCGATTCAGGACCGTTTTGGCCATGGGGCCGTATTCCTGGAGGGAGTATTGGCGGATGCCGTCCAGCAATTCACTGCCGGACACATGCCGGCCGGGCCCGCCGCTCGGCTTCGCGAAGAGCTTGATCGTGAAATCGAGCGCCTCGCGCAGAAACCGATACGCCTGCTCGTCGTAGCGCGGATCGTCCTTCAGGATTTGGGCCAGGGCTTCGTTGAAATGGACTTTCTTCATAGTGAGCTCGCCACGAGTTCAGATTCCGTCTACGTGTTCCTTCGTGGGTTACAGCGCTTTCTTGATTTCTTCAGCCATCTTCTTCATCTCGTCCAGGCTCTCGTACTTCTTTGCCGCCCAGTTCCAATGGTGGTCATCGGTCTTGAACCGCGGCACGACATGAAAATGGATATGGGGGATCTGCTGGCCCGCCGCCTCCCCGTTGGCATTCAATACATTGACCCCGTCCGCCTTCAATCCGTTCATCTGGGCCTGCGCAATGTTCCGCACGACCGCCATCACCTTCGCCAGGACATCCTCCGGCGTTTGGGTAATCGGATCGTAATGCTTCTTGGGAATCACCAACGTGTGTCCCTTGACGATCGGTCCGATGTCCATGAACGCCAGCGTGTCGGCGTCCTCGTACACGCGCGTGGACGGAATTTCGCCCGCCACGATCCTGCAGAAAAGGCAATGGGTGCTCATCGTTCTCCCCTGTGTCCGGACGGTTCCACGCCGGCGGGCGTCGCCGGGTCGGGTTTCTGGTTTTTGAGGTGAACATATCTGGCCGCGAGTCCGACAAGCGCGATGGCCAGGATGCCCGCCATGAACTTGCGCTCATCCGGCGCAAGGTCAAACCAGGACCGTATCCATCTCAAATCCACATTCCGTTTCCTATTCACGCGCGCATCCTAATGAGTTGCGGGGCGCGCTTCCAGAGGATTATTGAGGGAGGTGGGGTGGGGGCGGCGGTGTCCGGGGTTGTGGGGAGTCCTGACGGAAAGCTCCGGCGGGGACGGGCCGAGCCGTCTCCATCTCCGCCATTATCACATGATCACACTTTGCGAAGTGTGATCATGGTGTGTCAACCGGATTCCGAACCCTTCCGCGCGACGACTACAGCCGCAGGTTCTTCCTCGTGTAGTGCATCACCACGGCGACCTTGGCCTTCGGCTTCAGGTCGATGCGGAATTCGAGCGTCTCGTGATCCTTCAGTTCGTAGGCGCCGGAGCACTTCAGCATCTCCCACTCGCCGGGGATGAATTGCGTCAGGACGATCGTGCCGGGCTTGTCCTTGAAATTCTCGATGGTCGTTTCGATCTGTTCCTCGTTGTCGAAGAGCACGACCTTCTGGTCGGTGTTCCGGCGGACGTTGACCATGCGGTCCATCGTCTTTTTCTGCTTCACCACGATGTCCCGGCTGTCGCCCATGTGCAATTCCATCTTGTCGCCGACGGGCGCGAGCCCGATGGCGTCCTCGCCCAGAAAAATGGTCGAGCCGTGGCCGTCCTGCTGGAACACCCGGACCTTGCCGCCCCACAGCGTGTTTTCGCCGAGCCCCTTCTCCTTCGTGTTGTACAGCGTGTAATACAGGGGAATGCCGACGTTGTCCCGCGCGAGTTCGGGATCCCACGGCTTCGACCTCGCGTCCCACTTGAACGTCTTCTGGATCGGCAGGCCGTTCTTCTGGAAGAACAACAACTGCTTGGTCTCGCCGTTGCGCACGGCTTTTTCAAAAACCTCGCCGTAGTCCAGCAGGATCTTCGACAGGGCGAAATCCTCGCCGGAGAAATTGCGGAGTACGAGATGCGATTGCAGGTCCAGCCGGCTCTCGTCCTGCTCGGCCACGCCCTTGTACGTCACCAGCCGGTCGATGTTCATCAGCAGGTAGCTGATGCGCACGCGCGCGTTGCACGCCTCCGGCGCGCTGACCTGCCAGATCAGCGCCGCCTCGTTCGGCGGATAACTGACGTTCAGAAGTACAAGCCGGTCCTTCTCGTTGAGCGGCGTGAGCCGGATCGAGTCGCTGTGGATCGACACGCCCTTCCAGGAGAAGTCAACCTGGTTGACGCCTTGCTGCAGCGTGAGGACGCGCTCCTCCTCCACCAGCGTGAACGTCGGGTGGTCCAGCCGGATGATGGCCGCCGCGCGGTCGGGCAGAGCGGTGAGCTTGATGCGCGCGGACGCGGGCGTCGCGGCCATTGCCGCCAGAAGAGACACGATCGTAAAGAGACGGCGCGGGTTCATCGCTGATCCCTCCTCTTGCCTTCGTGATACGTGATTGTGTACTTGAATGTCTTCGTTTCGTGCGGCTGCAAGTCCAGCGTGAAGCGCAGGGTCTGCGCGTCCTTCTTTTCGAATCGGCCGCAGTCGCCCGTCGGCTTCACCGGGTCGGCGTACGGATGCTTCATGTGCCGCGTTATCTCGACCCGGACCGGCAGGTCGCGGAAGTTCTTCACCTCGACCGCCCAATCCTCCCGCTCGTCCCATCCCGTGACGTTCTTGTCGGCGTTGAACGTGTAGCGGTCCGTCGCCCGCTTCATCAGCTTGGGCTCGACCTTGACCTGCTCGGTCGATCCGAGATCCACCTCGGCCTCCTGTTCAACGGGGATGTATTTCACGTACTGCGAGCCCTCGAACGAAAGATGCTGTTCGGCGTCCAGCGCGCGGAACACCTCCACCTGGCCGTCCGGCAGCGGCGTCTCGCCCAGGCGATGGTCCTTGTCGTTCCTGAAGTAGAGCAGGCGCCGGACCCCTCCCTCGCCGAAACGGCGGTCGTCGTATTTGTACAGGTTGACCACCGGCACGCGCACCGGCTTGAACGACGGGAGCCGCTTCGACCAGCCGTTCGGAATCGATTCGGTCCCCTCGATCGTGTAGAGGAAGTACTCGGACAGTCCTTCCTTGATGATTTTCTTCGGCGCGGCGGCCGCGCCGGAGAGCATCTCGCAGGCCATGTCTATCTCCCGGCCCATGGACATCCGCCGTCTCGAGAATTCGGCGCGGTCGGTGGGCTCGGGCGTTACCGCCCCGGGTCGGCCGAACGGCTCCGATCGTTGCGCGAGTTCCACAATCCGGTCCAGGAGATGGATCCGGCCGACAATGAGCCGTGTCTGCGCGTTGTCATAGTCCTCGCCGGATCCGTTGGTCACGCGGACAAAGCCCTCGAGAAGCATGTCCTTCTCGTCGGGCGCCAGCGTGGCCTGATAGAACGCGCGCCAGCGGATGCCGGACGTGAAGAACAGAATCTCCACCAGCACCTCGCCTTCGATCTCGGAACGCACGGTCCAGACCGCCTCCGAGTTCACGCCGGGCGGATACGAAACGTCGAGCAACTCGACCTGGTCGGGATGTTCCACCGCGCGCAGGCTGAGCGAGGTCGGGTCGATCAGCGTATTCGCCCAGCCGAACGACAACTTGTTCAGCCCCTTCTGGAGCGTGAGCTTGCGGACCTCGCGCGCGAGCGTGAGGTCGGCGGAGTTGTAGATCGTGAGCTGGACGCTGTCGCGTTCGGGCAGGGTGACGAGGTCGATACCGCCGCGCGCCGGGGCCGCGAGCAGAAGCGGCGCCGCCAGCAGGAACCGCAGAATTCTTCGCATAGCGCTCTCCTTCTGTCGGGATTATGCTCCATCGGTTGGTACGTGCGCAAGCCGGTTTCGGTTGACCGGGAAATGTCGGCTCGGGGGTTCTCGCCTTACCGCCGTGCCGTCCTGGACCTCACGTGCCCGCGCGCGAGACCGGCGACTTCCCGGGCCTCTGGCGAAGGCGGCAGGAGGCTCTCCAGCTTGCCGAGGATGTCCCTCTCGTGGATGCGGTCAAATGCCGGGGGATAGTGGATGTCATAGACCCACGACATCTGGATCAGTTTGAAATCGGTCAGCGACTTGATCATCGAAAACGGCGCGTTGCGCTGTGTGCGGATCAGGTTGACGAGTTCCGGGTTCGGCGGGCCGTCGGTCGGCACTCCGAAAAGCAGCTCGGGGTGTTGTTGCAGAGAGCGGGCGGACACGAGTTCGTGGAACACCATGAAAATGTCCAGCTTGTCGGCGTCGCGGATCAATCGCGCAAACGGCAGGCTGTCCTTGGAGACGCCGGGCGGGATTTCGATCTGGTTGTGGCACAGGATCGCGTCCTTGATCCTTCGGCAGTCGGTCGCGCCCACGCCCGAGAGAACGATTTCCTGGTCGACTACTTCCCAACTCCGCGCCGCGTGATTGATCGAGTGGCGGTCCGACAAGGTCTTGAACTCGACGTACTGCGAGAAACGCCCGACGTCGTGCAGGATGCCGATGGCCTCCGCCGTATTCGCGTCTGCGTCGGTCCAGCCCAGGTCGCGCGCCATGCCGCGCGCATCCTGCGCCACGCGCAGGCTGTGCTCGAGCTTGAGCCGGAGCAGGCGCGGCAGTTGGCCGTCCGGGCCGCGGAATTTGTCCACGTACTCGCCGAACCAGCGCCGGATTTCCTGAAGGTCGTTCTGTTGCATCGGGAGGCCGTAAGATAATCGCGTTCGCGCAAAAATCGAGCGAATTTTCCAACGCCACAAATTCAAGTTCCAAGCGCAACACTTCCGACCTTCAGCGTCTTTCCTGGTCCGGCGTTGACGAGCTTGGTGAACTTGACACACACAACTGTTTTAAGAAATACTGTTTCCGTCATGAAGCGTGATGCCGCAAGCGACTCTGCATCTCTTTTTTCTCCCGTTGTCCGTATATCCGGCGACATGAAAGGAACAACATCATGAAACATCCCCTCCAGACCCTCTTCGCCGCCGCGCTGGCGGTGGTATTCGCGGCAAGCGTTGCGTCGGCCGCGCCCGTGGGCGTGACCGTCAATGGAATTGATCTGGATGACACCGGCTCGACCGGCGCGGGGTGGACGTATGTCTCGCCTACGCTCAGGCTCACGAACGCGGGGCCGTTCACCATTTCGGGCAGCAACACGGATGGCGCTGTGCAAGTCGTCGTCTCGGCGGGTGTGACGAGCGCGGTGACGGTCTCGAACCTGACGCTCGCGGCGCCCAATAGCAACCAGTGCGTCTTCTCGCTGGAGACGAATGCGGTTGTTTCGCTCTTTCTGGCGGGAACGAATACGCTGATGTCCGGCTATAATCGCGCGGGCCTTGAAGTCGCGGGCGGACGGACGCTCTCCATCACCAATGCGCCCGGCGACGACGCGGGCGCGCTGACGGCCACCGGCGGCGAGTACGGCGCGGGCATCGCCGCCGGCGGCACGGTGAACATCTTCGGCGGAACGGTCACGGCGACGGGCGGAAACAATGGCGCGGGTATCGGCGGCAACGGCAGCTGGGGTGTTCCCGCCAGCGGCGGCGGCACGGTGAACATCTCCGGCGGAACGGTCACGGCGACCGGCAAAGGGAGAGGCGCAGGCATCGGCGGCGGCGGTGGCGGAGGCGACGACAGCGACGGCGGCGACGGCGGTACGGTGACTATCTCCGGCGGCACGGTCACAGCGACCGGCGGGAGCGGCGCAGGCATCGGTGGTGGTGGCGGCGGCTCCTACTACAGCAACGGCGGCGGCGGCACGGTGACCATTTCCGGCGGCACGGTCACAGCGACCGGCGGGAGTGGCGCGGGTATCGGCGGCGGCTATGGCGGTATCGAGGCCTCGGGCGGCGGCGGCGGCACGGTGACCATTTCCGGCGGCACGGTCACAGCGACCGGCGGGAGTGGCGCAGGCATTGGCGGCGGTGGTGGCGCCAGAAATTCCGTTGGCGGCGGAGGCGGCACAGTGACCATCTCCGGCGGCACGGTCACAGCGACCGGCGAAAGCGGCGCAGGCATCGGCGGCGGTAATGCCCTTGGGGGTAGCGGTGCGGGGGGCACGGTCGCGATTTCCGGCGGCACGGTCACGGCGCAGGGCTCCAGCGCGGCGGACATCGGGCCGGGCGTCGGCGGCGCGGGTTCCGGCGCGAATACCTTCACCGGCGGCTCAATCTATCTCGCAAACAACAACATCGCCCACGCGCCCAGCAACGGCGTGGCGCGCGTCTGGTGCGTGACGGTGCCGAACCTCACGCCCAATGCGGCGGTCGTTCTCACGGGGCTCAATCCCTACGGTGTCAACGACCTCTTCGCCGACGACAGCGGCCAGCTCTACCTCTGGCTGCCCAACGATAACTATGACTTCACGGCGGGCGGCACGGAATACGAGGCCACCGTCTTCGACGCGGACACAACGGCGACCCCGAAGTCGCCCCCGGCCTCGGACGCCTACCTCACCTTCACCAGCACAAACACCTTCACGATCACGCCGCTGGTTAAGTCATGGAACGGAACCCTCGAATGCTCCACCGACGGGACGACCTGGATGGCCTTCACCGTCACCGGCGCGGTGGCGGCGGTCGACGGCTCCGGCATGTACAAGCTGTACCTCCGTGGGACGGATAACACCCAGATTACTGACGGCTACGCTACGTCCGCTTGGCGAATTAATGCCGACGGACCGGTCGCCTGCTCCGGCAATATCGAGACCCTGCTGGACTACACGACGGTGGATAACGGCGGACATCCGGCGATGACCAACTACTGCTTTGCGAACCTGTTCTACGGCTGGACGGCGCTCTCCAGCGCGCCGGAACTGTCGGCCACGAGCGTGACCAAACGCTGCTACTACCGCATGTTCGAAGGCTGCACGGGCCTGACGAATGCGTCGGCGCTTCCGGCTGCAACGCTGGCCCAAGAGTGCTACTACTGCATGTTCGAAGGCTGCACGGGTCTGATGGAAGTGCCCGAGTTGCCGGCCGGGACGCTGGCCGAAGGTTGTTACCGCAGTATGTTCTCCAACTGCACGAGTCTGACGAGATTGCCGGTGCTGTCGGCGACGAATCTGACCACCAACTGCTACCGGTCCATGTTTGCAAACTGCACGAACATCATGCTGTACACCGATGGGACAGGCCCGACCTGGGGCATCCCGTCCAATGCGGTGGAAGCCACGGGTTGGAACCAGGACATGCTCCTGGGCACGGGCGGCGGTTTCACCAACGACCCGGTGATCGGCGCCTTCTACTATTACAACGCGTCGCCTCCCCCGCCGCGTTCCTACCTCACCTTCACCAGCACGAACGCCTTCACGGTCACGCCGCAGATCGAGTCGTGGGACGGCAGGATCGAGTACTCCACCGACACGACGAACTGGGTGGCCTTCAGCACCAA
>JBPOJF010000015.1:0-89416 GCA_052033915.1 Lentisphaerota bacterium
CTGCCGGAGTTGGTGCGCCGGCGGATTGAAGTTCATCTTGATCATGGCGAGTCTCCGGGGCGGTCAGTCGAGGGCGAAGGTGGACAGGTACTTCTCGCGGTCGATCTCCGGCATCGCGGTCTGGTCCTTGCGCACGATCACGAAGTTCTCGAGCACCAGCACGTCCATCTCGGTGCCGAGACAGCAGCGCAGCGCGTCCTGCGGCGTGCAGACGATCGGTTCGCCGCGCACGTTGAAGCTGGTGTTGATCAGCACCGGACAGCCGGTGCGTTGCTCGAAGCGGCGCATCATCGAGGCGAGCCGCGGATTGCGCTCGCCGTCGCCGGTCTGCAGGCGCGCCGAGAAGTCGACGTGCGTGATCGCCGGCACCACCGAGCGCAGCTGCTTGAGCTTGTCGAGGCCCGTCGCGCTGCCGTCCACCGGCTTGCGCTTCTCGTGCCGCACCGGCGCCACGATCAGCATGTAGGGGCTCTCGTGCTGCGGCGCGATGTCGAAGTACTCGCTGGCGCGTTCGCGCAGCACGATCGGCGCGAACGGCCGGAACGACTCGCGGAACTTGATCTTCAGGTTCATGATCTGCTGCATCTTGGGCGAACGGGCGTCGCCGATGATGGAGCGTCCGCCGAGCGCGCGCGGCCCGAACTCCATCCGGCCCTGGAGGAGGCCGATGACATTCTCCTCGGCGATCCGTTTCGCGATCTCCGCCGCCCACGCGTTGCCCGTGTATTTCTGCGCCGGATAGCCCCTGGCCTTGAGAAACTCCTCGATTTCGTCGTCATCGAACTCGGGACCGAGCCGGGAGTTCTGCATGGAGTCGTGGACGTTGTCCGCGGTCCGCGGATTGCCCTGGATTTGGTGCCAGACCAGCAGCGCCGCGCCGAGCGCCCCGCCCGCGTCGCCGGCGGCGGGCTGGATCCAGATGTTTTCGAACGGGCCTTCGCGGAGCAGCCGCCCGTTGGCCACGCAGTTGAGCGCCACGCCGCCGGCCATGCACAGGGATTTCTCGCCCGTGAGCTTGTGGGCGTGACGGGCCATCTTGAGAACGATTTCCTCGGTGACGACCTGAATCGAACGGGCGAGGTCCATTTCCCGCTGGGTGATTTCCGATTCCGCCTTGCGCGGCGGCCCGCCGAACAACTGGCTGAAGCGGTCGTTCGTCATGGTCAGGCCGCCCAGGTACCCGAAGTACTTCTGGTTCAGCCGGAACGATCCGTCCTCGCGGAGGTCCAGGAGGTTCTCGTAGATCGCGTTGACGTAGCGCGGTTCGCCGTACGGAGCGAGCCCCATCAGCTTGTATTCCCCGGAGTTCACGCGGAAACCGGTGAAGTAGGTGAAGGCGGAATACAGCAGGCCGAGCGAGTGGGGGAAGCGCAGGTCCTTCAAGATTTCGATCTTGTGCCCGTCGCCGCGGCCGATCGCGCTCGTGGCCCATTCGCCCACGCCGTCCACCGTCAGGATGGCCGCGCGCGGGTACGGGGACGGGTAAAACGCGCTGGCCGCGTGCGACTCGTGGTGCTCGGGAAAATACAGCGGCGGCATCTTGGTCACGCCGCATCTCTCGAGCGATTCCTCGATCTCCATGGGAATCCACAGCTTCTCCTTGAGCCAGAGCGGCAGGGCCATCATGAACGACTTCAGCCCGAACGGCGCGACGGAGAAATACGTCTTCAGGATGCGCTCGAACTTGCGGATCGGCTTGTCGTAGAACGTCACGGCGTCGAGGTCCTCGCCCTTCAGCCCGCCTTCCGCGAGGCAGTATCGGATCGCGTTGGCGGGAAAACGCGAGTCGTGCTTCCTGCGGGAGAACCGTTCCTCCTGCGCGGCGGCGATGATCCTTCCGTCCCGCACGAGCGCGGCGGCGGAGTCGTGATAGAAAGCGCTGATACCGAGTATGTTCATCAGAATTGCTTCGTGTATTGCTCGATTCGTTCCACCGGCGGCCGGGGCGTCCAGTACGTGGTTTCCCGCGAGGGGAATTTCAAACGCATGGGATCTTTCCCCATGACCCACAGCAGAATCCGGCCGGGAAAGAAGAGGATGAAGAATGTCGGCATGAGGAGGAGCCAGGTCAGCGCCCCGCCGACCCACCGGCCGAACTTCCGGCCGAATCGCTCGAAGCCCAGGAAGAGCCGCGGAATAAACAGCCCGCTGATCAACAGGCAGGCCGAGATCGAAATCAGGAAGACCGCCACGCCCTTGTGCCCGCGCGAAAGGACGAACGCGCCGATGCCGCCGACGATGACGGCCTGGATTGCCGCGCGCAACGCGGGCCTGGAATGCGCCTGCCCCGCGCGCGCGGCAGACGATTCCTTCCAACGCCAGACGACCGCTGTCACTTCCTTGCTCATGCGTGAGCCGCTTATGTAGCAGGATCGCACGGCCCCGCCAATCACAATCGGCGGCTGGATTCTTCCGCCCCGTTCCCTTATTCTGCGGACATGACTGAACAGAATCCCGAGACGGCCGATATCGAAACTTCCTCGGACGGCTACGCCGCGCGGTTCGCCGGGCCGGTCGGCGAGTGGATGCTGGGCATTCAGAAGGAGATTGTCGTTTCCTGGGTGCGCGAGGCCCAGCCCCGCGCGATTCTCGACGTGGGCGGCGGCCACGGGCAGCTTGCGGTCCCCCTCGCGCGCGGCGGCCACAAGGTCACCGTTCTCGGCAGCGATCCGGTCTGCGCCCGGCGGATCGACGCGGAGGTTCGCGCGGGAAGCATTCAGTTCGTGGTCGGCAATGTGATTGCCCTGCCGTTCCCCGACCGGTCGTTCGATGTCGTGATTTCCGTCCGCCTGCTTCCGCACTGCGGGCGCTGGCCCGACCTGATCCGCGAGTTGTGCCGCGTCGCGCGAAAATCCGTGATCGTGGACTACCCGGTGCAAAGCCGGCTGTCCTCCCTGCTGTTCGGCGTGAAGAAACGCCTAGAGGGCAACACGCGGACATGGCTCGCGTTCCGGCACGCGGCGGTGCGTTCCGAGTTCGAGCGGAACGGGTTCATGTTCAAGCGGCGAAGGGGCCAGTTCTTCCTGCCGATGGTCCTGCATCGTACGCTGAGATGCCGGCCGCTCTCGGAGCGGCTGGAGAACCTCTGCCGCCGGCTCGGTCTGACCCGCCGCTGGGGCTCGCCGGTGCTGATGGAGATGGAGCGGGTGTAGATTGTCCAAGGGTTGGAAAAAAACGACGGCGTTTTTCCGACCCTTGGAAAAACGCGTCCTCGGCGGGCGCTTGACGGCGTATCCCGCGCCTGACAGTATCGCGGTCATGGCTGAGCAACGCGAAATCCTGGATATTCAGCAGCAGTTGGTGAACAGCCGGGCATCGGCGTCGACGAAGTACCGCTCGCTGGTGATCGGGCGCAACGGGTGGCGGGCGCTCCTGCGCTACGAGCTGATCGTCACGTTCTGCGCGGCGGTGCCGGGCGCGCTGGGGCTGGCCCTGCGGAAGATTCTGTATCCGCGCCTGCTGGGCCGGTGCGGCCGCAACGTGGTGTTCGGCGCGAACGTGGTCCTGCGCCATCCGCACAAGATTTTCATCGGCGACAACGTGGTCGTGGACGACAACTGCCTGCTCGACGCCAAGGGCGACTCCAACACCGGCATCACCATCGGTTCGGGCGTGTTCATCGGCCGCAATACGATCCTGCACTGCAAGAACGGCGATATCACGATCGGCGACGAGGCGAACATCGGCTTCAACTGCGATCTCGCTTCCTCCAGCCGCATTGAGGTGGGGCCGAAGGTGCTTATCGCGGCGTACAGCTATATCGTCGGCGGCGGCCACGATTTTTCGCGGACCGATGTCGCGGTGATGGACCAGAAGCGCGTGGCGTACGGGGTCCGGATCGGCGCCGGCGCGTGGGTGGGCGCGGGCGTGACGGTTCAGGATGGCGTGACGATCGGCGAGGGGACGATCGTGGGTTCGGGCGCGGTGGTCAACAACGACCTTCCGCCCCAGGTCATCGCGGCCGGTCTGCCGGCGCGCGTCCTGCGCGCGCGGGACGAACAACCCTCATAGCGCGTCCGCAAACGCCTCGGCGATCACCTGGTTTCCGACTTCGTTGGGATGCAGGCCGTCGCCCAGCAACAGCCCTTCGCCGGTGCCGAACTCCGCTTCGAGGTCCACGAGCCGCGCATTCTCGGAGGAGGCCATGTCGCGGATCAGGCGGTTGAGCGCCTGCACGCTGCCGCCCCAGAGTTCGTGTCCGTCGATCATGGGCGTGAGCGTGGCCACGACGGGAACCGTGTGGTTCGCCTTGGCCTGCTGGACGATGTTCCGGAGATGGTTGACGGTCGTGTTGTGACCGACGCCGCAGATGACGTCGTTCGCGCCCAGCAGGATCAGCAGTGCGGCGGGTTTGTCGTTGGCCAGGATGTTGCCGACGGCGCCGACCGCGGAGCCGCTCTCCTCGCCCGGCACGGCGTGGTTGTGGACCGTCTTGCCCGTGAGGGCCGCGAGGCGGGGCGGGTAGGGCGCGCCCCCTCCGTTTCCGCCGTACGTGATGCTGTCGCCGATCGCGGCGTACACGTCCGGGTGGTTCGCCCCGATATCGCCCAGGTCTCCTCCGTCGCCCCCGCCGCTGTCCTCGCAGGCGGTGAGAAAACCCGCGAGCAGGAGAGCGAGGGTTCCGACGATTGAGTTTTTCCATCCCGGTCGTTTCATTCTCGGCGCCTCACATGAAGGGTTGTCAATACGTCCGGCCCCGCAGCCGCCGGAGGTGATAGAGCATCAACGTCCACAGATAGACCACAAACCCGATTTCGCCGCTGCTCATCTTGAGCCGGAAGATGTGGGTGTAGCCCTTGAAGGCGCGGTAGGCCATCCGGTAGAAGAGGTTGCTCGGCCGGCGGATCAACTTGCGCGACAGCGGGATCAGCGACGGGAACTCGATGCAGATCGCGAAGAACTTGTGGAGGTTCTCGAACTCGCGTTTCGTCTGCCCCTTGTTGATCGGCGATTCGACCTGGTAGGACGCGTGCTGGACGTGCGCGGGATCGAGGAATCCCTTTTCGATGCAGTAGCGGTGCAACTCGGTGCGCGGGTACGGCTGGAAGATGGAGGACCACGCGTATTGCGGGCGCACGCGGATGTTCACGGCGATCGTTTCGTAGGCGTTGTCGATCGTTTCATCCGGCAGGCCGACCATGTTCTGCGTCATGATCGAGATGCCGTACTTGTGGAACAGGTCCGCCGCCTCGAAGATCTTCGCGTTGCTCATCTCCCGGTGCAGCACCCGCTTGCGCAGCGTCTCGTTGCCGCTCTCGATGCCCATGGCAATGGTGATGCAGTTCGCCTGTTTGAGCGCCTGCACGACCTCCTCGTTGACGAGGTTCGCGCGCACGTAGCAGATCATCGGCAGGCCGACGCGCCGGCTGTACACGTCGGCGAACTCCTTCAGCCATCTGCGGTTCATGATGAACAGGTCGTCGTGGAAATAGACGATCTTCAGCGGGTACTTCGCCTTGACCTGCTCGACCTCGGCGACGACGTTCTCCACGCTGCGCATGCGGCAGTACTGGCCGACGCCCGCCTCCTCGCGATACAGCTTCTTGAGCATGTGGTTGAAGCAGTACGTGCAGTCGTAGGGGCAGCCGCGGCCGGCCAGGAAGTGCTTCACGCTGCTGTGCGCGTAGGCGTAGTACTTGAGGAACGAGTCGCGGTCCGGGAACGGCAGACGGTCGAGGTCCTGGATCAGCGGCCGCATCGGGTTCTTGATGACCTGCCCGTCTTTCTTCACCCAGAGGTTGGGAATGTTCGAGTAATCCTCGCCGGCCTTCAGCTTGTCGAGCAGGTCCGGCAGGGCGTCGTCGCCCTCGCCGCGGCAGATGATGTCCACCTCGGGCAACTCGATGATTTCCGGAAAGAACGTGGGGTGCGGGCCGCCGACGACGGAGATGAACTGCGCGTGGCGCCGCAGGCGCCGGATGAGCTCGATGTAATAGGGCTCGGACCCGCTGGTCACGGAGAACCCGATCACGTCCGGCTTGTACTCCGCGACGGCGCGGAAGAGGTTCGGCTCGAGGTTGGTGAGGAAGAGGTCGGCCTCGTGGCCGCGCTGTTTGATGCTCGCGATCAGGCACATGATCCCCATGGGATCCGTGATGTCGAGCGAGGCCGTCTTATAGACAAAGAGACACTTCATTGATATAGTAAACTTTCCCTTTGAATTCGGGCCGAAACCATACAAAGTCCTCGGCACCGGTAACAAGCCAAATGAGACAGATCACAGTCCTGCATCTTTGCGAGCATTTCGGGAGTCGCCAGGCTTCTTTCCATGGCGTCTCACGCTCATTTGAGCTCTGGGTGCCGGCCTATGACAAGAACCGTTTTCGCGTTCTGCTGTGCAGCCGCGCGGGCCGGTCCGAGACGTCCGACACGCGCCTGCGGGCGGCGGGCATCGAGCCGCTGTACCTCGGATACGGCAAACTGGATCCCCGTAACCTGTTCAAGCTCATGGCGATCCTGCGACGCGAACGCGTGGATATGATTCAGGCGCACGGCTACGGCGCGTGTACGTGGGGGCGGATCGCGGGCGCGCTGATGCGCATCCCCGTGATCGTGCACGAGCGCTGCAACTACCACACCGTTCCGGTGTGCCAGCGGCCGGTCGAATGGGTGCTGGGCCGTTTCACGCGCTACGCGTTCGCCGTCTCGGAATCCACGCGCCGGTTCACGATTCAGAAGCGCTTCATTCCGGCATCCATCGTGAAGACGCTCTACAGCGGCATCCCGCTGGAGACGATCCGCCGCGCGAGCCCGGAATGGATCGCGCAGTTCCGGCGCGAGCACGGGCGCGGCCCCTCGGACAAGATTCTCGGAATCGTCGGCCGGCTCGAAAGCCACAAGGGGCACATCGATGCGTTCAAGGCCTTGCAGTCGATCCTGAAGGAACGTTCGGACGTTTATCTCTGGATCATCGGCAACGGCATTTACGAGGACACGCTGCGCCGGTGGGCGGCCGAACACGGGATGAACGAGCGCATCCAATTCCTGGGCTACATCGACAACGTGGTGAACGCCATCCAATGCCTGGATGTCCAAATCTTTCCGAGCCACAAGGAGGGCACGCCAAACACGCTGTACGAGTCCATGGCGGTCGGCAACGCGGCCGTGGCTTCGACCGCGGACGGGCAGGGGGAGATCCTGGAGGACGGCAAGACCGCGCTGATGTTCGCGCCGGGCGATCACGAGGCGATGGCGCGCCAGATCCTGCGCGCGCTGAACGATACGGCCCTGGCCGACTCGCTCCGGCGGAACGCGCTCGCGCGGATCAAGGATTTCGACATGAAGCGGACGATCGAGACGATGCAGGATACGTACGAAGCCATCCTGGCTGGAAAGATTTAGCGAATGGCCGCACGCATTCCTTTTACTGAAAGCAAGAGCCCGTGGCGGGGCGTGCTCGACCTCGCCGGCGGATGCTATCCGTCGTTCCTGTTCGGAGGCGCCCTCGGCCGCCGGCTGCCCGTCTTTCATTTTCACGAGGTCACGCAGGAGCGCCTCGAGCCGTATCTTGCGTACCTTTCGGAAAACGGCTATCGCACGGTGACGTCCGATGCCGTCGCGCGCTACGTTCGCGACGGCGCGCATCCCGGTCCGAACTCGGTCGCGCTGTGCTTCGACGACGCGTGGGTCAGCCTCGCCACGGTCGCGGCGCCGCTGCTCCGGCGATACGGCTTCCGGGCGATCACGTACGTGAGCCCGGCGCGCGTGCCGGACGCGCCGACGCCCCTGCCGCCTCCGAACGAGCGGTTCGCCGCGTGGGAGGAACTGCGCGCGTTGCAGGCGTCCGGTACGATGGACATCCAGGCCCATACCCTGCGCCATGCCATGGTCTTCTGCGACAGCGAATGTGTCGGCTTCATCACGCCGAACCTGGCGCGCCATATTCATCTCTATCCGTGGACGGCGACCGGCGCGGGGGATCGTTTTCTCACGCCCGGTGATCTCGGCGCGCCGTTATACCTTCAGCGCTCGCGATACTCCGACGCGCTGAGGTACGACAACGTCGAGGCGTTCGAGGCGTGCACGCGGTTTGTCCGCGAGAACGGCGGCGCGGAGTTTTTCCGGCGCGCCGGCTGGGAACTCAAGTTGCGGGAACTCGCGGCGGCGACTCCCGGACGGCGGGAGACGCCCGCCCGGCGCGATGCCGCGATCCGGGAAGATCTCGTCACCGCGCGCGAAACGCTGAACGCGAAGCTGAACACGAACACGGTGCGGCATATGTGCTTTCCGTGGGCTGTCGCCGGTGCGTCCGCGGTGAAGATCGCCGCCGAAGCCGGATACGAAACCGCGTTCTCCGACCGGCTGTTCGGCAAACGCGCCGTGCGCGCGGGCGATCCGCCGCACCGGTTGATGCGTCTCAAGCACCCGTACATCGCCTGCCTGCCCGGCCGGGGACGTCGCACGTTCTTTACGATCCGGAAACAGGTTCGGACGCCGTCGGCATCCTTCGCATCGCCGCGCATCTGCGTGCTGCTGAGCTCGTTCTACCCGGTGGTGGGCGGCGGCGAAACGCATGCCCGCCTGCTGTGCGCCGAGTTCCGGCGGCGCGGCGTCGAGGTGTTCGTGGTGACCCGCCGGCGGGTCAGGAGTTCGCCCGCGTTCGAGACGGTGGACGACATCCCCGTTCACCGCGTCCCGCCGCCGGGCGTGCCGCGGCTCGGCAAGTACCTGATGCTGCTGCCCGCGTTCATTCACCTGATCCGTGCGCGAAGGGAATACGACATTCTCTACGTGTGCGGCCTGCGGATTCTCGGGATTGTCGGCATCCTGGCGGCGCGGCTCACGGGGAAACGCTGTGTCCTGCGCGCCGAGTCGCGCGGAGAGCTGTCCGGGGCGTTCATCTGGAAGACCATCGACGGCAGAACGAAGCCGGGACTGAAGGCTCTGTTCGTCCTTCCGATCCTGCTTCGCAACCGGTTTCTCAAAAAGGCCGACGCGTTTCTCAGCATCAGCGGGGTGATTCGCGAGGAATTCGAGGCGTGCGGCATTGCGAAAGCTGCCATTGTTGAAATTCCAAACGGGATCGACACGGAGCGGTTCGTTCCTGTGTCGCCGGAGGACCGCGCGGCGTTGCGCCGCCGGCTCAACCTGCCCGACGGCCGGCTGTTCGCCTACGCCGGGAAGCTGAACCGCGGCAAGGGATTGAAGTTTATCGTTCGCGTCTGGAACGATTGGGTCAAATCGTATCCCGACAGCAAGCTGGTCTTGATCGGGTCGGGCGCGATGCAATTCCTGTCGTGCGAAGAGGATCTGCGGGTGTTTGTACGCGCGCACGGATTGGAGTCGTCGGTGCTGTTCATCGGAAACGTCACGAACGTGAACGAGTATCTTCAGGCCTCGGACTTCTTCCTGTTCCCGTCCGAGAGCGAGGCCCTGCCTCTGGCCCTGCTTGAGGCGCTGGCGACCGGCTTGCCCACGGCGGCCTCGAAGATCGGCGGCGTCACGGACATTATCGAGGACGGAAAGAACGGCCGCCTCCTGCCGACCCGCGACGCGGCGGCGTGGGCGCAGGCGCTGACGGAGTTTGTCGAGCGCGCCGATGCCGCGCGCGAGATGGGGGTCCGCGGACGCGAGACCGTGCTCGCGCGGTTCAGCATTCCGCATGTGGCCGACGAGCACCTGAAGCTTTTCCAGTCGCTGGGGTCGAAAGGATCATGACGGCGGAGGGCGCGACAACGTCGTTGCCGGGCGGCAAGCGTATCGCCCGCAACACGCTTTGGAACATCATCGGGCTTTGCGCTCCGATCCTCGTCGCGGTCTTCTGTATTCCGCCGATGATTCGCGGGTTGGGCAACGAGCAGTTCGGACTGCTGTCGCTCGTCTGGATGTTGGTCGGTTATTTCACGATCTTCGACATGGGGATCGGGCGGGCGCTGACGCGGATCGCCGCGGAACGGATCGGGCAGGGCCGCGAGCAGGATCTGCCGGCGCTGTTCTGGACATCCTGCGTCCTCATGTTTGTCCTCGGGCTCATCGCGACGGCGATCGTGTGGATGATTTCGCCGTGGCTGGCGACGTCCGCGTTGCGCGTTCCCGTGGAGATGCAGGCCGAGACGCTGCGATCCTTCCGCATCGTGGCGTTGAGCCTGCCCGTGGTCGTGATGACCGCCGGGATGATCGGCATTCTCGAGGCCCGGCAGCGGTTCGGGCTGATCAACCTGATCCGCGTTCCGGTTGGATCGTTTACCTTCATCGGGCCGTTGCTGGTGCTGCCCTTTTCGAAGAGCCTCTTTCCCGTGGTGCTGATCCTGCTCGCAGGCCGGCTGGTGGAATGGCTGAGCTACTTCGTCATGTGCCTGCGCGAGGTGCCCGAGTTGCGTCGCGGACTCCGCTGGGACTCGAAGGAAGTGAAGCCGTTGATGTGCACCGGCGGGTGGATCACGGTGTCGACGCTGATCATGCCGTTCATGGTCCACATTGACCGGTTCCTGATCGGCAGTCTGCTCACGGTGGGCGCGGTGGCCTACTACGCCACGGCCTCGGAAATCGTGGTCAAACTTCTCGTGTTCCCCCGGGCGTGGGTATCGGTCCTCTTTCCGACGTTTGCCGCGCATTTCGGACAGCGGCAGGGGCAGACCTCCGACCTGTTTGCCCGCAGCCTGAGCGGGCTCATGGGGATGCTGCTGCCGGTCATCCTGCTGGTGGTCGCGTTCGCGCCCGAGGGCTTCCGTCTCTGGCTCGGCGAGGATTTCGCGGTTCAGAGCACGCCGATCATGCGGTGGCTGACGACGGGCATCTTCATCTACTGCCTGACCTACATCCCGTTCTCGTTCCTCCAGGGAATCGGCCGGCCGGACATTCCGGCGCGCATTCATCTTGTCGAATTCCCTCTGTTCGTCGCGCTGGCCGTGGTCATGATCCGGGCGTATGGGATCAGCGGCGCGGCGATGGCGTGGGCGATCCGCGCGCTTCTTGAGTTCCTGGTGATGCTCTACGGTTCCAGCCGGTTCGCGCCCGTCATCCGCCGGTATGTCGTCCGGTGGGCCGTGTGCGGAATGGTTGCATTCTTTATGATCGCGCTTATTGTGTCCTGCGGTCCGCTCGTTGCGCGCGCCCTGGTCGTGACGGCCTCGCTCGCGGCCTGGGCCGCGCTGGCCTGGTTCTACCTGTTCGACGAGGCGGATCGCGGCGAACTGTTCAAGATCGTCAGGGCGAAATCGGAGGCTGAAATCATCGAAGTGAACACGGAATTCTGAGCATGGCTTTTAATGATCCATACGCCGACCCGCCGCGGAAGGGGATGTATCTCGTCGTCATCATTCCCGCCCTGAACGAGGAAATGACCATCGCGTCCGTCATCCGCGGGATCCCGCGAGAGTTCCCGGGGGTGGTGCGGACCGACGTGGTCGTGATCGACGACGGCAGCACCGACGCGACGAAGAAACTCGCGGCCGACGCGGGCGCGATCGTCGTTTCGCACCCGCGGAACATGGGCGTCGGCAAGAGCTACGCGCACGGCCTGCACGTTGCGCTGCGGATCGGGGCGGACATCATCGTCAGCATTGACGCCGACGGCCAGTTCAATCCGGCGGATATTCCGACGCTGCTCGATCCTCTCCTCGCCGGCGAGGCGGCGGTCGCCACGGCGTCGCGTTTCAAGGACCCCTCCAAAACGCCGAAGATGCCGCCGGGCCGCCTGTACGGGAACTTCGTGCTGAGTTGGTTGCTGGGCTGCATCATGGGCAACCGGATTTACGACATCTCCTGCGGCTTTCGCGCGTGCACCCGCGATGCCGCGATGAAGCTGAACCTCAGCGGGGCGTACACCTACACGCAGGAGATGCTGCTCGATTTCGCGTTCAAGGGGATTCCCGTGAAGGAGGTTCCGATTGTTGTGCGCGGCACGCGGAAACACGGCGAAGCGAAGATGTCCTCCAACCTGTTCCGCTACGCGATCCATTCGTCGAGGATCATCGCGCGCGCGTTCCGGGATTATCAGCCGCTGCGCTTTTTCTTCGGTCTCGCGTACGCCTGCTTTCTGGTGGCGGCGACCGAACTCGCGTGGATGTTCTTCTGGCGTTTGACCACGGGCGATTTCACCCCGTACAAGTGGACCGGTTTCGCCGGCTCGTTCGCGATCATCGCGGGGATGATCCTGATCCTCACGGGCATCGTGGCGGATATGCTCCGCATGCTCCGGCTCAACAGCGAAAAAATGCTGTATTTCAACAAGCGAAGTTTCTACGAAAGCTGCCTCGCCAACGGGCGTGGCGGCGAATCCCAGGACTGAACTATGAAACGACTCCTGCTGATTGCGGCCATCGTTCTTGGAATCGCGGCGGTCTCGCTCCGCATTGCCATGTTCGGGACGGGCGTCCGGGCCATCCCGGCGTTCGATGACGAGTGCAAGATCGTGCTCCAGGCCAAGCAGATCGCGCGCGGGCATTTCCCGCTCCTGATCCTTGCGTCCCCGTATATCTTTCCCCTGGAGGCGTATTTGCAGGCGCCTTTCATTCACTTTCTTCCCCGGAATGCCTTCGGCGCACGGATCCAGGTTTTCGGCATGGGTTTGCTGGCCATCCTGCTGTCGCTCCTGATCCTGCGGCGGTGGGGGTCGTGGAAGGACACGTGGCCCGGAATCGTGCTTGTGCTTTTTCCGTCCGGCTATCTCCTGACCCTCCAGGTGGGATGCGCCTTGCCGGGCTATCCCACGCTCATGCTCCTCGCCGTCCTGGTCGTCTGGCTCGGCCAGCGTCACGCGGAGGCGCAACACCGGCTCTGGGTTCCCGCGCTGCTGGGAGGTTTTGCCGGGGGTCTGGCCGCCAGCGATACGATGCTGGCCCTGCCGATCCTGGTCGTGGGCGGCGCGATGATCGTGACGGCGCGAAGCTGGAAGACGGCCCTGATCTCCGCGCCGGCGTTCGCCGTCGGCGCGCTCGTGGGTCTGGCGCCCCACCTCGTGGCCAAGCATATCAACCAGGGCGCGTTCCAGGCCGTCCAGAAAAGCGTTTCATTTCGGCAAGGCCTGAAGAAAATCCTGTCCCCGGCCCTGGACCCCGTCCTGCCGTCCGCGTTCGGGTGGGGACCGACGATCTTTCCCGATCATCGGAATCGAATCCCGTGGATCCAGGGATGGGATCTCTATATCGGAATCGCGCTCGTCGTTCTCCTCGCCGTCTTCACGGTCTTCGTGTTGCGCGATTTCATCCGGCGCTGGAAACAGGAGCGCTGGCCGCGTGTGGATGCGGGCATGGCTTTTACTGGAATTGCGTGGATGTGCCTCGGCCTTTTCGTTTTCAGCGGCCGGTCGCACCATCACACTTACCGCTACATGATTCCGTTTGTGCTGAGCTTCCCGTTCCTGATCGCCTTTGCGTACCGGCAGTCCGGGACGGCCGGCCGCTGGGTCCTGGGCGTCCTTACGGTCCTCGTGGCGGGTATGAACGTGGCCGGCGCCGCGGGCATCATGCGGCAATGGGCGAGGCCCGGCTTTTCGGACTTCCTGAAGAGCTACGACCTGAAACCGGCGTTCAGCTACTTGGAGGAACGCGGCATCACCCGGTGCTATGGAACGTACACCGACGCCTATCGGATCTCGTTTGAAACGGACGAAAAGATTCTGTGCAGCCAGCCCTACAACGAGCGTTTTCCCGGCTGGCACGTGCCGTTCAGCGATATCGTCAACGCCGCGACGAACGTGGCGTTCGTTCTTTCCGATTCGTACAAATTCCGGCCCGAGGAACTGGAGGACGATTGCGCGACCATGCAGGTGACGTACCGTGTGGAGACGTGCGGCCATTATCGGGTGTACACCGATTTCAAATCCGGGCTTCCCCTGCCGGGCCCCGAGGTGCCGCCGCAGGACCTGACTCTCGTCACGGGCAGCAATCCCGAGGGCGCCTGGAAGCTGACCGACGGCAATCTGGCGTCCCGCTGGCAGAGCTTCAAGGCGCAGGAAAAGGGTATGGCGATCGAGATTCATCTGGCGTCGCCGCGCACGGTGTCGCAGGTCAAGCTCTACTACAACCACTACCGCCACGACCGCGCGCGGACCGCGCGGTTGCAGGCGTTCAAGCGGGGGAAATGGAAGACCGTGCTCGACAACATTCCGCGCAAGCTGGACTGCTTCGATTTCCTCAACGGCCATCCGATCTACATGAACCAACTGCAGACGCTCCGGTTCCCGCGGGTCAAGACGGACCGCCTGCGGCTGGAGATCACGGACCCCGAGCCGGGCCGCGACTGGACGATCGGCGAGATCAAGGTGTTCGAGCCTGCCGATTGAGATTGCTGTATCGCGGTGACATCTCGTCCTCGAAGGCATCGCGCGCCGGCGGCCGGATCGTTCCTGTCGTCGAACACGTTGGTCATGTCAGGGCTTCTTGAGCGAACGGGCGCGCCGGCGGTCTGCCAGCAGGTAGATCAGCCCGCACACGGAAATCGCCAGGCCGGACAGGAGAATAATGCCGTGCATGATGAAGCCGGTGGCGATGGCGTCCGCCTTGCTCACGCCGCACAGCATGTAGCCCGCGGCCCAGCCGGCCTCCATGGTTCCGAAACTTCCCAGCGTGTTCGGCAGGAACGTGGTGATCAATTCGCCGAGCGACGCCAGCATGTTCTTGAAGAACCCGATGTCGATGCCCATGAACACCATCGTGCAGTAGAAGAGGACGTAGTTGACGACGGTCACGGCCACGCTCGACACGGGCAGGAGCATGTATTTCCGGCGGGGGTCCAGCGCGCGGATGTCGTTCGCCATGCGCTGAACCGCAGTCTCGACCCGGACCGCCGCGTTTTTTCCGGCGTTCCCCGCCCGGCGTAGACCGTGGCAGGCTATACGACCGAAGAGTGTGATCGCGAATTCCAGATGGCGGAACGCCAGCAGGAAGACGAACACGACGAAGACGGCGGCGCCCCACATCGCGTGGCGCGCCGCCGGCGCAAACTCGCCGCCGACCACCAGCAGGGACACCACCGAGAGCAGTGCGATGCTGACGGCGTCGTACAGCCGGATCACGACCAGCGACAGCGAGCCGGAGGCCAGCCCGCGCGCCGTGAAGGCCTTGATGAGAAACGGGAGCGACAACTCGCCGAAACGGAACGGAAGGATGTGGTTCAAAAACGCATGCATGGCGGCGATGGACGTCATCCGCGCGTGGTTCCCGTCCTGGATCACATACCCGATCCGGATTCCCCGGCAGTACGCCATCAGGAGATACAGCCCGCTGAGGAACAGGAACTGGGCCGCCGTCAGTTGGCCCGCGAGACGCCGGATGTCCGAAAGGGTGATCTGGCGGACCAGCAGGATGACCAGCGCCGCAGAGAGGACGACGAAGAACGCCGTCGCCAACGCCCGCTTCCTGTTTCGCGGTTCAGGCATGCACACTCCGATCATCCCGCCCGGTCGAAGCTCGCCGACGGGAGCGCGTCCGCCTTGAGCGCAAGCGCATCGGTTTCCAGGCAACCGAAGACCGCGCCCGCGTTCCGCAGTTTTGAAACCAGCGACTGAAGACACGGGAATCCGTTCATCCATGCGCCTGCGAGGTACATCATCCGGAGCCCCGCCGGCAGGCCCCGCATCGACGGGTAATGCGTGAACAGGTTGTGGAAATGAATGTCCACCACGGCGGATCGGCGCAGGAGCCTTGCGGCCGCCGACGCGCCGATCAGGTTGATGAACGACATGCCGGCCGGCACCGAACGCGTCAGCATGCCGAACGGCATTTCGACCAGCGAAGTTCCCTCCCACCGGAACGGGGTGTGGGGGAGGGCGGAGAAATTGTAACGGCCGGGGCGGCGCGCCGGAAAAATACTCGCGTCGTAGCGGAACCCCAGCTTGCCGAGAAGCTCGATATCATGGCGGCTGACGATTCCCGACGGCGCACGGTAGCCCGCGGGCGCGCGTCCGATGCGCTTCACATAGGCCTCGACGCCGCGCCGGATTTCGTCCGCGTGCGAGGTGTTCATCGTGCCGAAGTTCTCCGGGCTGTGTTCGAAACCGTGCACGCCGATGGGAACGCCGGCAGACTGAAACGAATCAATGATCGCGTGTCCTTGTTCAAGCAGGCGGCCTGTCACGAAGGCGGTGAGAGGGAGGTTTTCCCGGTCCAGCCACTCGAAGAATGGGGCGACGCGATCCAGGATGTCGTAACGCTTGGATCGGCCGTAGTCCGATTCCACGTCAATCGTCAGCCAAATGCGGATGGATTGTTCAGCGTCCATGACGGCTCAATTTTTTCGATTACACACGAAAAAATGTCGGATGCCCAGTTCGGAAATCCACGAATTCCGCGGCCGCTTGATCAGGCTCTCGCCGCCTGTCCGCTAGGCCGCGCCGTCATTCCGTTCTTTGAGGTTCAACAGGGCGATCTGATCGGCCAGCAGGCCGATGAAGAAGAGGAACATCGCCATGATCATGACCGTGACGGCGCCGTTTGAGACCCGCGCGGTCTTCCATATGTCGCTGACGGCGACCGCAAAGCCCCAGAGTCCAACGGCAAGGCTGGCAGGGAGAAAAAGCTTCAGCGGATTAAAGAGCATGATGATTCGCAGCAACAGCATCACGGTCTTGAAGCCGTCCTTGATCGGCCGGACGTTGCTCGCCCGTCCGACGCGCGGCGTGACCTTGATGGGGACCGTGCCGATGGAGTAGCCCTCCTTGAGGAATGCGAGCGTGGACGTCGTGCTGAACGAGAAGCCGTTGGGCATCAGGTGCAGAAGCGAGCGGATGATCTTCCGGTCAAACCCGCGCAGGCCCGAGTTAAAGTCGGGCAGTTTCTGCTCTACAAGATATTCGCCGACGACGCGGATAATCCACTTCCCGAACTTGCGGTTGGCCACTTGGTGGGAATCCGCCGTACGTTCGCCGATGACCAGCGAGTGCTGGTCCAATTGCCGGGCGATTTCCTCCACGGCGTCGGCGTTATGCTGGCCGTCGCTGTCCATCGTGATGATCTTGTTCGTCCGGGCATGCCGGATGCCCGTCTTGAGAGACGCGCCGTAGCCCTTGTTCACCGTGTGCTGGAGGAGGGTCACCGGGTATTTTCGGATGATCGCCGCCGTTTCGTCCGTTGACCCGTCATCGACGACGATCACCTCCGCGCGGCCTGTCAGGCCGCCGGCGGCAAGATGGTCGAGCGTGGCGCCAATGCCATGCGCCTCGTTATAAGCGGGAATCACAATGGTGAAGTCGGGGTTTGTGCCAGCCTGCATGATTCATCGCTCCCATTTTGGAGAAGATCTCTTCTGGCGGGCGATGATATCGGAATGGGGCGGAAACGCAACATGGAAGAGGAGTGTGGGTCGGTGGGCTCAAGGGCGGCCCGAGGGTCGGAAGGGTTGACACCCGGAGCCTTCTATGCAAAATCCGGCACGATTATGATTTCTTCAATCCGTGCAGGATCAAGGGGTTAGGTCGCGATGGACGGTGATGGCAAGTCAATGGGCCGGAGCGCGGTTGCTTGGGTTTGCAAACTTACCGCGCTGGGATTGCTCGCCGTGGGCGCGATATGCCTGCTCCTGGTTGCCGGCATGATTTACAAGGGCGGTGTCTGGGCCCATTTCATCTACGCGGAAAAACCCATCCCTCATTTGCTTGGCGGAGTCGCGGCTCTGTTCGCGGCCTATGTTTTGCACCGCGGAATCCGCAACACGCGCAAGGACTGGCTGCGGGTTTTCGGCAAGATGGTGATGGCCGCGTTCAGCCTGATCCTGTCGCTGTTTATCGCCGAGATCGGCCTGCGCGCATATTCCTCCGCCCGGCAGAACGCCAATTCCATGGAGAAGCTCAAGGCGGCGCGGCGGACCGGGAAGCCTGTTCCCATCCGCAGTACGCATGCCTTGGGGGCCATCATTCAGCCCAGCGACAATCTGAAAGTGATGTACGAGCTTTTGCCGAATCTGAACACGGTGTTCGCACGCAATCGCTTGATTACCAATTCCGACGGAATGCGGGAAACCAACGATTACCCCGTGCCCAGGGTTCCAAACAGCACGCGGATCATCGGGATTGGCGACTCGGGCATGTTTGGGTGGAACCTCGACCAGAACGAGGACTACATGTCCGTGCTGGAAGCCAACCTGAACCGGAGGCGGGACGGCACGACATACGAAGTGCTGAATATGGCCGTGCCGGGATATAACACCCAGTTGGAGGTCGAGTCTTTGCGGGACAAGGGTCTGAAGTACAAGCCCGACATCGTCATCGTCGGCTGGTGCGAAAACGACTACAGCCTGCCGTTCTTCCTGCTGGAGAAGGAGAACTACCGTCGGAGGGACGTCTCGTTTCTCTACAATCTTCTTTTCCGGCGCGCCGTCTTGAAAGACAACGAGACTCGGGTCGCGACGGGTTTTGTCCTTCGGGACCTGCGCGAATTCGATCGGGAGCGGGTCGTGTCGGAGTTGACCGCCGGTTCCGATATCGACCGGGTCGGGCAGGCACTGGCCGAACTCAAGGCCTTGTCCGAACAGGAAGGCTTCAAGTTGCTCGTGTTCGGACCCATGAAGAAAACCATCCGCAACCTGTGCCGGCAGGTCGGCGTGCCTTACAGCAATACACGCGACCTGATCCCGGAAGGCGCTTATCCGAAGGAGTACCTCGTTTACTGGATGCATCCGAGCAAGGACGGCCATCGTGTGCTGGCGAAACACCTGGAAGACGATCTCGTCCGGCGCGGCTGGCTGCCGCCGCCCCGGCCGAAGGGATTCTCGGCGGGAGGCTGAATTGCACGTCGACGTTGGACATTCGTTTCCGCACTCTTCTCCATGAGAGAACTCTCGTGCAATGCGCGGGCCGATTCTGGTAGATTCGCGCCCAGGCATCGGCGATGAAGACTCGTCACATGATTCTGCTCTCGCTCCTGGTCGTGGTCATTCTGGCCGGATGGGTGACGTGGCCGCTGGGCCGGTACTTCCACGCGGGCATGCCGTCCTCGCACCGCCCGGAGGCCGGCGGGCCGCGGGCGATGATTGCGGGAGATCACCTTCAGTTTCTGTTCCAGTTGTGGATGCTGGCCGACGCGTTCGAGGGAAAGACGCCCCTTTTCTATCACGTCTATGAGTTCAACCAGGGCAACGACGAGGAGCGGCGCGAGGTAGGCACGTATTACTTCCCGTTCGGCCTCATGTATGTCGCGGGTCAGTTCCTCGGCGGGCGGGCCGTGGGCTGGAACCTGATGCTGTTTCTCAGCGCGTGGCTGACATACCTGATGACGTGGGCGCTGGCGCGCCGGTTCTGCGCCTCGACAGGGACGGCGGCTGTGGCCGCGTTGCCGGGCCTGCTGCTGCCGTATTTGTGGATGTGCCTGCTGGGCGGAAGCCCCACCGGATTGGGCATGATGTGGGTGCCGGTCATTTTCTACGGCATCGACGTGGCGGTTCGCGATCGCCGCGTGTGGGGCGCGATTCTCGCAGGCGTGGCGCTCTTCGTCTCGCCGTGGGGCGATCTGCACGTGTTTTTCTTTTCGTTCCTGGCGGCGCCCGTTTGGATGGCTTTCTGTCTGTTCCGGGCCATGGAGGAAGGCTCGTGGAGTTTCCACGGGCGCCGCTGGCGGGATCTGCTGATCCCGGTCGTCCCGTTCATTGCGCTGATGGCCGTCGCCTATCTCCAGACGGCGCTGGTCAAGCATTCGCTTTCGGGCACCGCGCAGTCCCAGGGCCGGTCGATTGCCGAATCGGTCATCTTTGCCCCGCGATGGGAGGGCCTGCTGGCGTGGGATCCGTCGAATGCGTTCAACCTGATCTATCTGGGGTGGGTGACGGTCGCGGTCCTGGCGGCGGGCCTCGTCCTGCTCGCGGCCGACGCGTGGCGCAAGCGGCGCGGCGGGGTGAATCGCCTGCTGCTCTTGCTTCTGCTTCTGGCCGCGATCCTGGGGATTGTGCTGCTGGCGCTGGGCCCGAATATCCCGGGCGACCCCAGGAACCTGGTATGGCGGGGGGTGCGCAAGCTGATTCCCCCGTACAAGTTGATCCGTCAGCCCGCCAAGGTCTTCTGCATCCTGGCTCCATTCCTGTCGATCGCGCTGGCCGTGGCCCTCAGCCGGCTCAGCGCCCTGTTCTTCCGACGCGCGGCGGCCGGCTTTCTCCTGATCGTGGGCGCGGCGATGACGTGGGATTACGGCCGGCGGATTGAGCCGACGATCTGCCTGCTGGACTACGAGCAGGGCGCGTACCGCGCGATCGCCGAAGACGCCGCGAAATGCGGGCGCGACAACCGTGCGATGTCCATTCCCATCTGGCCCGGCGACTCGCACTGGAATTCGCTGACGGAGTATTACGCCACGCTGTACCGGACGAAGATGCTGAACGGCTATCGGCCCAGCATTCGCCTGCAGTACCGCGCGGACATCTTCGACCGGTTTGTTCCCATGAACTTGGGTCTCATCTCCGACGACCGGCTGGATGCGTTGCTCGCGCGCAAGATCGGGTACCTGGTTCTGCAGGAAGACGCATTCCCGGACAAGGTCAGTCCTTTCCCCGTGGCCCTGACGCTGGACGCGCTGTTGCAGCACCCGCGGATCGAGTTCCTGGCGCGCGACGCCGAAATCTGGGCCTTCAAGATTCTGGACGTCGGCGCGCCACGCGCGACGCCGGCGACCGCCCGCGCTGAAGAGCGGCCCCGGCTGGCCTCGCGCTGGTGGTGGGCGCCCGAGTACGTCGCGCAGGATGCGCCGCTGGTCAAGGACGATGACGGAACAGTGACCGGCGTGCGGCTGACCCAGGGCGGTATCCGGGTGCCGTTGCCGCCGCGTTTCCTTTATCATTTCGACGACTTGCGCTACGTCGTGGCCGCGCGCGGCACGGGAACGCTGTGCGGCGCGTTCCAGACGGATTCCAACAGCGCGCCGGGCAAGGTGACGGCGCCCGTGACCGCCGACTGGTCCTGGATCGAATTGTCCGTTCCGTCCTTTCCGGGCGCGTGCGATTTGCTCCTCACGCTCTCAGCGAAACACGGAACGGTGGATATAGGCAGCGCCACCCTGCTGGCCGGGCCGTGGCCGTGGCTCGAGCCGGGGAAAAACCTGTCGCTCCGGGCCGACGCTTTCTTCCGGGCCGGCTACTCGGAGACTGAAAACGGAGCGGTGCATCTTCGCGTCGAGCGGGATCCGGCGGATGTTATCTTCTACGCGTCGTGCATCCCGTTGGTTCGGGGGCGGTACCGTGTGGACGTGGACTTCGAGAGCCCGGCCGGGCGGGGCGTGGAAGTGGGGTCCGCCACGATGTGGCGTCGCCGGGGCGAACCGCTCGGCTCGTGCTCGCTGCGCGCCGGTGAACCGGCCTCGTTCGAGATTACGCACGACAGCCCGCGCCTGCTGCGCTTTGAGATTCGCTACAACCGCGCGGCCGACCTCACGATTCGCGCGGTGACGCTGACGAGGATGGAGTAACCCGGTGTAGCGTCGCCCGTCCCCGGGCGAGAGGAATGTCCACTGAGGACAGCGGACGCTACACTTACTTCTTAAGCTGCATGTAGAACTTCGCGTTGGCGAGCACGGCATCCGCCGCCACCGCATTCCCCTGCGCGTTCCAGTGGCGGTCGCTCATCAGGTAGCACGTTTGCCATCCATCCTGGTTCGCGCGGATCGCCGGAAGCAGGTCCAGGTACTGCATATCGAGCTTGCGGCAGATCGGCGCTAGTTGCGCGGGCAGGGGCGGTTCGCCGTTCTTCTCCGCGCGGAGGATGTCCGTGTCGCACGGGATCGTCAGCACCAGGATGGGTTTGTCGCCCGCCGCGCGGCGCAATTCCGTCAGGACTTTCTTCAACCGCGCAAGCTGGTCGGGCGTGTAGTCGAAGTAGCCTGCGTAGCCTTCCGCCACGTGCGCGTTCCGGTGGCGCGCCAGGCTCTTCATGTGCTTGATCAGGTTGCCGGTGTACGTGAACTGCCGCAACGCCTGCTCGAGGATTCGCGAGACGACCGGGCGTTGCTCCCGCGGCGTGTAGATGAGTTCGTAGTCGGGGTCCTTGCCGACAAAGAACGGCCGGTAGCGGCCTTGATGCATCTGGAGCGCGTACTCGTGATCGTCGTCGAGAAAGTCGTTGTCGGGGAGCAGGGCAAGGAGGACCGCGTCGTGATCGAATTCCCGGGCCAGGTGTTCGTAGAGCATATACTCCTGCGTCGGGCCGAACGAGCCGGACGTGCCGAAATTGAGGTGCTCAAGCCCGGTGGCCTTCTCAAGCCGGTCGCTGAAGCGGTCCTCCGTCGCGACACCCCAGCCCTCCGTGAAGGAATCGCCGAGGACGACGACGCGCTTCCTGCCGCCGGCCGACTTCTCGCGCTCGCGGTCGCGCATGCCGAAGGCGTTGGCCTTGTAGGTCAGCCGGAAGTCGCGGGTGATGTGCTTGTAAACGGAATGTGGGTCGTGCCAGACGCCGAAGTGCGGGTTGCTGTCCGTCCAGAACCGCGACCGGACGTTGGACAGGCAATACGACGGCCGCTGGATTTTCAGTCGGCCCGTGGCGCACATCCACGCCAGCCCCGCCTCCAGCAGTACGAACGCAAGGAATGCGCTGAACGCCGGCCGCAGAAGAACCGGGAAGATTTTTTTCATCGAGGTGGCAGTGAATACCGCGCCGGGGCGCATGTCAAGGGCTTCGCAAATCCACCGGCGCGAAGATTCGTCATTGAACCGTGCCGCGAAATATTGGAGATTCCGCGCCATGGGAGACGATCTCACACCGCTTGGAAACGCCGTGGTGTTGGTCACCGGCGCAACCGGGTTCACCGGGTCCGCGCTGGTGCGCAAGCTCTGCGCCCGCGGCGCGCGCGTCCGCGCGATTGCGCGGGCGTCATCGAACCGGGACGGTTTGCGCGACCTTCCGATCGAATGGGTGGAAGGGGATGTGTTTGATCCCGCGGTGGTCGAACGGGCGGCGGTGGGTGTCGATATCATCTTCCACGTGGCGGCCGCCTTCCGGCAGGCGGGACTGAGCGACGAGATGTACGGCGAGGTTCATGTGGAGAGCACGCGCCTGCTGGCCGAGGCCGCGTTGAAGAACCCGGGATTCAAACGCTTCGTGCATGTGTCCACCGTCGGTGTGCACGGCCATGTTGAGAATCCGCCGGCAGACGAGGATTATCCCTTCAGTCCCGGCGACATTTACCAGCGGACGAAGGCCGAGGCGGAACTGTGGATTCGCGAGTTCGCAGCCCGGCATAATCTGCCGCTCGCGGGGATTCGTCCCGCAGCCATCTACGGGCCCGGCGACCGGCGTCTCCTCAAGGTTTTCAAGATGGCGACCTGGCCCGTGGTTCCTGTGCCCGGCAGCGCGACCGGCCAGTTGTATCACCTGATTCACGTGGACGACCTGACGGAGATCTTCATCCTGGCGGCGGTCCATCCGGCCGCGGCCGGCGGCGTCTTCATCGCGGGCGATCCCGCGGCGATGGCGCTGACGGATATCATCCGGATCATCGGCGCGGAAATCGGCCGTTCGATCCGTTTCGTCCGTGTTCCCGCATGGCCGTTCTTCATGCTGGCCTCCGTCTGCGAGTCCGTCTGCCGTCCGCTGGGCCTCGAACCGCCGATTTACCGCCGGCGCGTCGCTTTCTTCACGAAGGACCGCTCGTTTAACACCGCGCGATTGCGCGAGAAACTGGGATATCGGTATCGTCGGACGACGGAGGAAGGACTTCGCGAGACGGCCCGCTGGTATCTTGAACAAGGGTGGATCAAGAAATGACCGGGGAACGGATCAGCAAGCCCGCACAGGATACCCGTGCCTGGCGCGCGCCTGCATGGGCGATGCTGCTTCTGTTGGTCATCCTCTTGTCCGCGCTGGGCCTTCGCTACCGGGGTGTTGCCTGGTCCCGCCTGCATCCGGACGAACCTACGATTGCCCAGTGGACGGTCCGCATGGAGGACAACAGCTACATCTCGGAACGGTTTTATGCCGGCGGCTACTTCCATATGGTCAAACCGGTGTTGCGGATGCGGGATGTGTTCAGCGGGTTGGCCAAGGATTGGCGGGTTTTCCAGGGGTATGGGGACGAGGACGATTCCATGCCTTCCGACCGCCTTGTTTTCCTGAGGAAGGTCAACGTCTGGCTCGCGGTCATGACCGTCGGGCTTGTGTATCTTCTCGCGAGACGTGTCACAGGCCGTTGCGGCGCGGCGCTGGCGGCGGCGGGATTCATGGCCCTCGCGCGCCTGCATGTCGAACACGCGCATTACGCGGAGACGGATATCGCGCTGGTCTTTGCCCTGACCCTGGCCTTGTACGCATGGATTCGGCTTTTCGACGGGGGCCGCACGGTGTGGTTTCTGGCGGCGGCCTTTCTGTCCGGCTGGGCCATCGGCACCAAGTTCACGATCATCACCTTGGTGCTCAACGTCCTGGCTGGCGCTCTCATCCTGGGCGCGCGCGCGGGGCATTCCGGCCGCGTCGCGCGAATGACGGGCCTGACGGCGGCCGGGCTGGTTCTGTGCATCGTTGCCGTGCTGTACACCAACCAGGGAATCCTGAACTGGAAATGGTTCTGGCCACAGGTCACGTCGGGACTCGAATCCGTGTACGGCGAGCGGGCGAGCCTGCTGGGCGATTCCGCGGCTGATCGAAGCGCTGTCTGGCTGTCGAACCTGGAGACCCTCATGAAAGGGCTCACGGATACCGGCTGGCTATGGAGTTTCCTGATCGTGATCGGGCTCGCGTTCGTGCTGGCCCCGTCGTACCGCCGGTTCTGGCCGGTGACGGTCCTGTTCCCTCTGTTCTACGGTTGGTATTTCGTGTTCATGTCGCCGTGGACGCGCGGCCAGGAGTTCATGACCTTCTTCCCGGTGATGGCTTTGTGGATCGCCATCGGCTTGAACGAGTTGTCCGAGCGCGCGGCCCGGCATTTGCCGGCCGGCGCGGTCCGTACGGGGGTCGCGGTCCTCGCGCTGGCCGCGCTTGCGGGAAGCGCCGTGACCGCCGGCCGTACCGCGAGCCTGTTCGGCTGGCCGGATCCTCGTGTTCAGGCCCTGCGCTGGCTTCACATGCACGCGCCGCTCGACGCCCTGGTCGGGACCGAGAAATACACGGCGCCGGTCGAACGTCTTTTCTCGCGCACGGAGTACATCGACCAGATCGAGCGGCAGACCCCGGAGCGTTTTCGCGATCTGAAGCTGGACTACCTGTTCCGCAACGTGACCTCCCAGGGGCGCGGGACGCTGGCGCCGGGCACGCTGCAGATGTATCCGCGCTTCGCCGCGAATCTTCGCGCGTTTGAATCCGCCGCCCGCCGGCTCTGTGAATGGGGCGCGGTGGGAAATCCCGTGTATATGTTCGCGGGTCACCGGGTGGAGTGGTGGGAAGCCCGGCCGATTTCCCCCGCGGCGGAACTCGACATGCCGCTGTTCCGCGCCGTCTGCCTGCACAAGGACCGCTTCGTCACGGTGCCTCGGACCGCGAACTCCGTGGGGAGCGCGCCCGGCCTTTGGGTCGATCGCCATTCCCGGAGCTTCGTTCTTAACGGTCCCGCAGCCCACTCGCGGGAGGCCTACGTGGTGCTCCAGACGGCCGAGCGGCCGGCGGATGTGATCGTGAGCGGGTCCGGATGCCGCCGGGAGGTATCGCTGGCCCCGTACGACGTGGCCGTCGTTCCGATCCGCAGGCCGGCTTGGTGGCCGCGGTTCCAGGAGTATGACGTCATCCAGATCCGGGCGCGGCCGGTTCCACACATCGAATACATTCCGTGCTACGCGCAGGCGGCGCTCACGATTTCCGAAGCCGCCATGCTCGCTTTTCAGAAAGGATACGCGGACAAGGCCCTCGCGTTCCTGAAGGAGAAGAACGCCTGCCGGGCGCCGGACACCGCCTGGCTGGCCTTCGCGTGCGCGGTGGAAACGGGCGACTGGAGTCTCGCCGCCGAACTTCAGCCGCAGGCGCGCGGGATGCTGGAGCGCCTGACGGCGGCGGGCGCAATCAAGCCGGCGGAATGCCTGATCAACGGCTGCTCCGGCACCGCCATCCAGGAGCATTGCCGCATCCGGATGCCGTTTTTCAAGGAGGATGTCATCAGGCACTCCGCATCCGCGATCTCGTCCATCCAGGTGGAACTGAAGAAGGACAAAGACCGGCCCAATGGGTTTGAATACGTGTGGCGTTTGCCGGTGCGGCTGGCCCCGGGCTTGTATGAACTCCGGTTCAACCTGCTGGTGCCCCGCCTCGTAAAGGACAAGAATCCCTGGAAGATTCAACTCTCGGACAGCATCAATCCGGCGAATCAGGAACTTGTGGCGGACGCCCTGGTCCCGCTAACCGTGACGCGCAAGGTGGATGTTCGGGAGGAAACCGATTTTTCGCTTACGCTTCAGTCCATGGAGTGGGGCGGTGCCTTGGAGCTTTCGGAGATCGAACTGCGTTGGGCCGGCGACGGATTGCTGGGTTCCGAGCGGAATGTCCTGGCCGCCGCCATGGAAAAACAGGCGGCGTATACGAATGCCGACGCGGCAGCCGAAGCGTCGGCCGGCACGATCTTCTATCCGTGGCTGAAGCTGACGGACGTCGGCCCGGATTCCTCCTCCGGCGGTCGCCGCTGCGTCTTCAAAGCGCTGCGCGACGGCGTGCCGCCGTTGATGATCAAGGCCTGGAGCAACGGGAAGGCGAAACGTCGTCCCTACTTCTCCGCCGTTCTGAATCCATCGTCCACGCGGCGGGGTCAGCGGCTGGAGGTTGTTGTTCCTCCGCCGGCCGGGGAGACAACGGCCGGAATGTGGATTCGCGTTGATGCCGACGTTCGTTGGTCGCCGGGTGCGTTGCGGATCGAGGGCTCGGACGCGCAGTTGCTGAAGATCGATTAGGATAGAGATGTAGCGTCGCCCGTCCTCGGGCGAGTTTGGAAGTCCGCTGAGGACAGCGGACGCTACACTGTTACAGCGACGTCTGGAATAGCCTCAGCACGCGAAAATCATCCCAGAGTTCCAAGGTCGGCGCGCCGGTTGGCATCGGTACAGGTCGCGGCCACGTCAGGGTGACCGGCTGATCGGCAATCCGTACGCGCTCAAGCCAGCCGTCGTCGGAACTCTGTGTCCGGCCCGGCCAGACCAGCCGCGGATAGACCCTCATCGAATGGCCTTCCTTCCACACGCGTACCTCCACGGTCGCGGGATTCGTGGAGACCGATTCGGTATGGTAGCGATGCGTTCCGCCGATGACGGAAACGCGCGGCAGTTCCATGAGTTTGAGGCCGGGCCCGGTCTCTGCGATGCCGTCCTCGCACGTCACCGCCGTCGTGAATCCCGCGCGCGCCGCGTCCGCCGGCGTTTTTGAGTGATACTGGCCGAACGGATAACAGAAGCCGGCGGGTTTCAGGCCGCCGATCTTGCGGAGGTCGTCGAAGCAGGCGCGGACTTCGGGGTAGGCATCCTCCTGCGCCCGCAGATTCGCATGGTGGCGCGTGTGCCCGCCGAACGCCACCGTCCCGCGCTTCTGCATGGCGCGGATTTCCTTCCAGGAAAGAATCGGCGCACCCTCGTACTGGCGGCGCGTTTCGGGCGTCTCGCTGATCTGCCCGGTGATGAGATAGCACACCCCGCGGAAGCCGTATTTTTCAAGGAGCGGTTCAGCCTGTTCGAGGCAGTTCAGATACCCGTCGTCGAAGGTGATGATGATCGGTTTGGAGGGGAGGGGCTTGCCCCAGCGCCGGTTTGCAACGAGGTCGGAGGGAAGAATGCTCCGGTAGCCTTGCTCCTTGAGGCTTTGCAGGTGGCTCTCGAAATCGGCCGCGGTGACCCACCATACGGAGTCGTGTCCGTTGTCGATCTTGTGATACATCAAAATCGGTACTGGGCGGGCTTTCCGGGTCTGGAAACTCCAGAAAATGGCCCCAATTGCGATGGCCGCAAGCAGCACGGCCAGTCTGATCAGCAACCGGCGTTTGCGGGAGGGCTTTGCCGGACGATTGTTCTTTGGAGGTTCCACTCTAAAACCCTTACCACGAATTACTTGTCTTGCAACGGGAAAACAAGTACACGTCCGGCAGGAGGGTTATTTATGAACGGATGTAAAGGTGTGATTCTGATCTGTTTGGTTGTGGCTGTGTTTCCGTTGGCGGGCTGGGCTCAAGAGCCTGCCGCGCTTCCCGAGCCGGTTGAACAGGCGGAGATTGCTTCATCGCTTCCCGAGCCGGTTGAACAGGCGGAAATCGCTCCATCGCTTCTCGAACCGGAAGCAGAGTCCGCTCCCGGCCCCTGGATGATCGGCACGCGCATTACTCGATTCGAGCTGCAGGATGATTCCCGCGGCACCCGTTTCAACAATTCGTTCATGGGCAGCGTGACCGAGATCAAGGACGAGCAGGACGATATGCCGAACAAGCTGTTCGTGCAGTACCAGATGGTCGGTTCCCCCTTCTGGATCGGGGTGAGCTACGACCATTTGAAAGCCGAGACGTGGGACGGGAGCGGGTCGGATGGCTCAGTGGAAATTGACGGGTTCATTCCGTACGTGCAGGCCCGCTGGGAGAACGAGACGCGCGCGGTGCCCTATGCAGAGCTTGGGCTGGCCTTCTACCAGACCGGCTTCAACGAGTCGGAAGGCTGGTCCGATGGCGGCCGCAGGACCGTTGATCTGGACGGCAATGTGATGGGCATGGAAATCGCCGGGGGCGTTTCCATCAACGTTTATAAAGGTTTGTCCGTCGATCTCTACGTTCGTTATATGGATGTCGAAGACATCACGGGCAGCTACTCCATTGACGGTCGCCGGGAGGGCGACGTGATTTTCACGATGAGCCATACCGCGTACGGCCTTGGCCTGGAGTATCGATTCTAGGAATGGGCTGTCGCCGGTCGCATTGTTGTGAACTCATTCGACCCGACCCATTTCAACCAGTCGACGTGTCCACGATCAGAAACGAGACGCCCCCTCATCTCGGCGATCTGGTCGCTCCGCGGCTGAAACGCCGGTTGAAGCAATGCGGGATTTTGCGATGGGCCAAGCGCCGGTGCGCCCGCGCGCGATGAGAATGGGATATCCGTCGGCGGCTCTTGAGCCCTTGTGGACTCTCTGATACACACGTTCGCGCGGTAATCATCATGATCCGAGACTACATCGACATCGCGCGCCCGTCGCACTGGGTGAAGAATGTGTTCATTGTTCCGGGCACGGTGCTGGCCGTGTATTTCCAGCCGGATGTCCTGACCCCGGCGCTGGCCCGGCAATTCATGATCGGCCTGGCGGCCGCGTGCCTGATCGCGTCCAGCAATTACGTGCTGAACGAAATCCTCGATGCGCCGTTCGACCTCTTCCATCCGGAAAAGAAGCTGCGACCGGTTCCGTCCGGCCGGGTCAGCATGGCTGCAGCCTATGCGGAATGGCTCCTGCTCGCCGCGGCCGGCTTCGCAGTCGCAGCGGCCGTCAACCTGCCGTTCCTGCTGTCCGCCGTCGCCCTGTGGGTCATGGGCATCGTGTACAACGTCCCCCCGCTGCGGACCAAGGACCGCCCGTATCTCGACGTGCTGTCCGAATCGGTCAACAACCCGATCCGCATGGCGATGGGGTGGCACGTGGCCGGCCTGCTGACGCCGCCGACGGCGTCCGTGCTCGGGGCCTACTGGATGTTCGGCGCGTTCCTGATGGCCGCGAAGCGGTTTGCGGAATACCGGCACATTGCCGATCCGGTGCGGGCGGGCCAATACCGGAAGTCGTTCGCGTACTACACGGAGACCCGCCTGGTCGTCAGCATCATCAACTACATCACGCTCTTCGGCATGTTCTCCGGCGTCTTCATCTCGCGCTATCGCATGGAGCTTCTTCTGGCCGCCCCGCTCGTCGCTCTGGCGATGGGGCGCTACATGCGCATGGCCTACGCCAATGACAGCCTCGTCCAGAACCCCGAGCGCCTCTACCGCGACCGCCGCCTGTTCTGGCTCGTCACGGCAGCCTTCCTGGCCTGCGCCGTGCTGATGTTTGTGGATGTGCCGGAACTCCGCACTTTCTTCCTTCCGCGCTACACGCCGGCGGCGCTGGAGCCCTTGGCGCCATGACCGGGTCCGCAGATGCCCCGAAGCTGTCGCGCCGGATGCGGCTGGGTTTCGCGTTGGCCGCAGCGGCCTGCTCGCTCGTCGTCAATCAGTACGTCTACTTCGACACGCCGGTCACGACCGACGAAAACAGCTACGTGTTCCAGGCGCGCAACTTTATCGACGGGCAAATCGCCCGGCCCTGTCCGCCCATCCCGCCCGTGTTCGCCCAGGACATGGTCATCATGGATGAGCAGGCGGGCTGGCTGTCCCGCTATCCGCCGGCCCATTCGCTGTGGCTGGTTCCCGGCGTGTACATCGATCAGCCGCGGCTCATGGTTGCCCTCGCGGCTGCGCTGGTTGTGTGGTTCATCACGGGTACGGTTCTGAGCCTGGGCGGCTCCGCTCTCGCCGCCGGGCTGGTCGTGCTCCTCTCGCCGTTCTTCCAGTTCATCTATGGCACGCGCTTGAGCCACACCAGTGGCCTGATGGCTGTTGCGATGATGTGGTGGGCCTATGTGCGCTGGCAGACCGGCGGCCGGATCGGCTTTGCCGCCGTGGCCGGACTGGCCTGGTCGTTCCTGTTCCTGAACCGGACATACACGGGCGCGCTGATCGCCTTGCCGCTGGGCGTGGACACAGCGGTGCGGCTGCTGCTGAACCGGCGGTGCGGATCGCAGTGGGTCGGCACGATTCTCTTCGGACTCTTCGCGCTCGTCGGAGTCGGCGGGTACCTGCTCTATAACAAGCTCGCGCTCGGCGATCCGTTTAGTTCAACCTATCTATATTACCAGGATTCCTGGAAGCTCGGCTTCAACGACGATCATCGGTTCGCGGACGGCCTGCGGATCACCTGGGAGAACCTCCTGCTCCTGGACCGATGGCTGTGGGGCATCCCCGGATCGCTTCTCGCGGTGCTTGCCGCCCTTGCCATCGGGTGGTCGCCGGCGTGGACTCCTGTTTGTGCGGCCTGCATCCTGGCGGTCATCGGCGGCTACGCCGCGTTCAACTATCCCGGGTTCAATTCGTGCGGGCCGTATTACTACTTTGAAGCGCTGCCCTTCGTCTTCACGCCGGTGGGCCTCGCGGTCGCGCGGATCCGGCGTTGGCGCATCGGCTGCGGACTGCTTATCGTTCTGTCGCTCGTGCTGGCGGCCGGCAGTCTCGCGTTCATGAAGCACGAGGCAAAGCGAACCCGCAAGGCGCGGGCGCCGGATGTTCTCGCGCAGACCGCGCTGGCCAACGCGCCGTCCAATGTTCTGGTATTCGTGGGTGCTTTTCACGAGGTCGTTGGCCGCAATCTCCTCCTGAACGAGCGGGGGCTTCAGAGTCACCCGCTGGTCGTGCAGAACTGGGGGAAGAGGAACTCGCTTGTCGCCCGCACATTTCCGGATCGCGCGTGCTACCAGTTGCGGCCGGGGCAGGCGCGGGTCGAGCCGTACCTCCTCGAACCTTCCGTTCTCGTCTACACCGTCTCCGCCGACGAATGCGAATCGGAAACCGGCTCGCGGGCGCCCGACGGTGCGGCGTTGAGCGCGGGCGCCGGGGACAAGGAGGGGTACCTGGCCCGGGGCAAGTCTCTGCAGGTGGTGGCGGGCCGCTATCGGATCGTGTGGCAGGTGTGTTACAACGGCGTCAGATCCAAGGAGCCTTCCCGCCTGGAGGTGGCGTCGTCCGATGGCCGCGTCCTTTTCGACCGATCGCTGTCCGGCCGCTCCGGCGATGACGCCGTGGAGTTCTGCTTCGATGTTTCCGGATATGACCGCGTGGAGCCGCGTATCCATTTCGGCGGCAGCGGCCGCATCGAGTTCGAAGGATTCCGGCTGGAGGATGTGACGCTGTCCGACGGTCGGCCGTAGTCGCGTACAAGCGCGTCTGCCTTCCGGACCTCCGTACCCGCGTGTTGACTCGGGGAAATCCAACCGCTATAGACAGGCCAATCGAAAGGGAATTGATCATGTCGGAAAACTCGCCTGCACCGTCCCGCGCGGAATCCTCCGCCTTCCGTCGCGCGCTGGACACCTTGATTCCGGCCCTGCTGCTGTTCGCGTTTCTCGGCTTGATCCTGATCCAGGAAGGCGCCTTTTCCGGCCGGCAATACCAGAAACCCGGCGATGGCGACTGCGACTATTATATCGAGCAGGCGCTCCAGCCGGGCTCCGTCCATGTCAATCCGTTCGTGTTCCGCATTCTGACCCCAATGCTCGTGCGGATCCTGAAGGTCAACTCCAATCAGCTTCTCGAGTGGGATGCCGCATGGTACTTGTTCACCTTTCTCCTCGTTTACGGAAGCGGCCTGCTCTTCTTCCGCTTCTGCCGCCGTGTCCTGAATCTGTCGGTCTCCTCCTCGTGCCTTGCCGCGCTCCTGCTGCTGGCCAACTGGGTCTATGCGCGGTTCCAGATGGAGATTCCGTTTTTTCCGGACCCGCTCAACAACTTCCTGTGGATGCTCGCGTTCACCCTCCTGTTTACGGAGCGCTGGGGCTGGTTCCATGTCACGATCGCCGTGGGGATGCTCAACAAGGAAGTCATCCTTTTCCTTGCCCCGCTGTGCCCGCTCTTCGTTTATCTCAAGACCGGAAAACTCCTGTCTCGGCCGGTCCTGCGCCACGCCGCGCTGGCCGCCGGCATCTGCGGCACGTACTGGGCGTACCGCTACGGGGTGGGGCGCTGGATTGGCATGCAGGAATACCGCCTGCTGAGCACCAATGACTGGGGCGTCCATTCATCCCTGCTCATCGGCGTGAACCTTCAGAAGAGCCTGTGGCACCTGTTCAACACCTTCGGCTTCCTCTGGATCACGTTCATCCTGATGCTTCGCGAACTGTACACGGCCGGCGGCTGGCGCAACCGCTACCTCATCACCAGCCTCATTGTGTTCGGCATCTGCTTCTTCAGCCGTCTCTTCTCCACCGACGTCTCGCGCATCTACGTCATGATGGCGCCGCTCGTCGTGGGCCTGTCCGCCATCTACCTGGACGCGATTTTCGCCGAGCGGAGATTCCCGGCGCTGGTCCTGCTGTTCTTCGTGGTGCTCGCCGGAAACCAGGGCTGGATCGAAGGCCGCGCCTCGCTGTGCGTGCTCAACGCCGCCGCCCTCTTCTACATCGTGCTGCACGCCAACCGCCCGTTTCCGCCCGACCGCGTGCCGGCGTAACGCCGTCGCCCGGAACGGGTTCCAAGGATTGGAAGAACGCGCCGAAAAACTTCCCACGTTTGGGAAACGACGTACCCCCGCGCCTTTTGAGTATTGACGGCGGGGGCCGGTCGCGATACATCTTTTACAGATTTATAAAAGTTGAAAACGACATCCCATAGGACGGCGGACGAGGTGCGGCTCCGGCTGGCGAAGGTGGGCGGAGGGCTTTCGCAGGAACTGGGGTTCGGACGGCTTGGCGGACAGATACTGATGTTCCTGTATCTGTGGGACGGCGACTGCGCGCTGGATCAACTGTGCGCGGATCTGCGTCTGAGCAAGGCCGCCGTCAGCATTGCGGTGCGCCAGTTGGAAACCCTGGGCCTGGTCCGGCGGACGTGGAAGCCGGGCGACCGCAAGAGCTACTACCGTTCCGCCGACAACATCGGCACCGCGCTGCGTCGCGGTCTCCTGAACCTTATTCAGCGCCGGATGGAATTGATCGGGCGGGAACTGGACGAGGCGGGGAAGGTGCTGAACGCCTCCGGCCGGGGCGCGGAGGGGGACATCGAATTTCTGAAGGCGCGCGTCAAGCGCGCCAGTGTGCTTCGGAACCGGGCGGAGAAGGTGCTGGGCAGCCCTCTGCTTGGACTGCTGACCCGTTCATGAGCCGGACATCCATCGGGCAGGGCGCGGTCAACTCTCTGGCGGGAATTGACGGGGACGAAGTCTGTTCGCGATGAAAACGTACATCAAAGCCAACCAGCCGTGGTGGCGGATCGATCTCCGGGAAATCTGGGAGTATCGCGACCTGCTGCGGATGCTGGTCCGGCGCGACCTGACGGCGGTTTACAAGCAGACGGTTATCGGACCTTTTTGGTTTGTGATCCAACCGCTGCTGACCACGATTGTATTCACTATCATCTTTGGGAACGTGGCTAATATTCCCACGGACGGCGTCCCGCATTTCGTGTTCTACATGAGCGGCACTATCTTTTGGAATTATTTCGCCGGCGTGCTCAACCACGGGGCCGGGTCGCTGGTGGCGAACAGCAACGTGCTGTCCAAAGTCTATTTTCCGCGCCTGATTATTCCCCTCTCCGGGGTGTTCGTCAATTTTGCCCACCTAGCGCTCAATTTCGTCCTGTTTCTCGGATTCTGGGGTTGGTTCCTGTGGCAGGGCAGCGAAATGTCGCCGAACGGCTGGCTACTCTTCCTGCCAGCGCTGATCCTGCAATGTGGGTTGTTGGGTTTGGGCTTCGGACTGTGGGTGTCCGCATTGACCATCAAATATCGCGATCTGCGTTTCGCTCTGCCGTTTCTCACGCAGTTGTGGATGTATGCCACGCCCATTGTGTATCCGGCCTCGCTGGTGGTGAAACCATCCCTGAAACTGATTCTCTGGCTCAATCCCATGACCGCCGTGGTGGAATTCGGCCGATATGGCTTTACAGGCCAGGGCTCCGCCGATCTCGCCGGCCTGGGTCTGAGTTGGACTGTGACCCTGCTGGTGCTGGTTTCTGGCTTATTCCTGTTCAACAAAGTCCAGCGCACATTCGTGGATACGATATGAGCGAGCCCGCCATTTCCATTCGCAACCTGTCCAAGTGTTATCAGCTCGGGACCATCGGTCGCCACACGCTGGTGGACGAGGCGCAATACTGGTGGCACAAGATTCGGGGCCGCGATCCACGCCTTTTCATGACCAAGATCGGCCTCTTGGCCACCGAAAAACGGAAAGCGGATGCCGAGCGGGAGGGCAATCCGGAATTCTGGGCGCTGAAGGATGTTTCGTTCGACGTTCAGCCGGGCGAGGTGCTCGGTGTTATCGGGCGAAACGGCGCGGGCAAGTCCACGCTCTTGAAACTACTTACGCGTGTCACGGAGCCCACGGCCGGCGAAGTCGTCATTAATGGCCGGGTAGCCTCGCTGCTGGAAGTCGGAACCGGTTTCCACCCCGAGTTGACCGGGCGCGAGAACGTCTACATGAACGGCACCATTCTCGGGATGAAGAAGCGGGAGATTGACGCGAAGTTAGACGAGATTGTGGCATTTTCGGAACTGGAGAAGTTCATCGACACGCCGGTGAAACGCTATTCAAGCGGCATGTACGTGCGGCTGGCGTTCGCGGTGGCGGCGCATCTGGAGCCGGAGATCCTTCTGGTGGACGAGGTGCTGGCAGTGGGCGACGCGGCGTTCCAAAAAAAGTGCCTCGGGAAAATGGGTGATGTGGCAAAGCAGGGGAGGACCATCCTGTTTGTGAGCCACAACATGGCCTCGCTGCTGGGCCTGTGTACGAGGGGGGTCTTGCTGAAGGACGGGGCCTTGGCCATACAGGGGGACATCGAGGATGTGATTTCCCACTATTTGGGGGGGCAAGGTACTCTAGGGGCCGTCCGGCGACCGGATGATGCGTCCAAGGATTGGCATGTACGAAGCGTGGTGCTGGGCAAGGACGGACAGACGCTCTTCCGAAGTTCCTCGACCATGGAGATCCGCATCGGCTGCTCCGTCCACCGGCCGGTCCGGGGCGCCCAGCTGGCATTCGAATTTCGCAACCAGTACGACGAGTGCATCTTCTCGACGACGAACCAGGATGCGACGGGCTCTAAGGACGAAATGCTTCCAGCGGGGGATTATGAATGGATCTGCCGGATTCCGCTCAGTATCTATCGCGCTGGCCGCTATTCCCTCGCGGTGACTTCATCCGTGCCCGGCATCCGGATGCTGGATGTTTTCGAACCGAATGTATTCTTTGACATCCAGGACGATGCGAGCCCCATCCACAAATTGGGGCAGAACCGGCGAGGCGTCATTCTGCCGATCGTCACATGGACGGTCCGCTCCATTTCCGATTTCCAGGTTCTTGATCACCAGAACCGTGCTGAAACCCAGGAAAATTCATCATGCTGAAACCGCTGCTATCTGTGCTGGGCCTGCGATACCCAGATATGTCCCCTCCTCCCTCAAAGCCGAATCCAAAGGATTACTCCACAATCGTGGGCAAGGGGTCGGTTGTTCCTTGCCAGATCGAGGCGTATTTCCTGGCCCTCAACGCCTATGTCGATGAGGGTGCGCAGGTTCTGGATGTCGGATTCGGGTTGGGCTACGGACTCAATATCCTGGCCATCAAAGCCCGGCAGGTTTCTGGAGTGGACGTCGATCCGAAAGTCCTCGCCTATTGCAACGACACGGTGCGTGGCCGAAATCCACGCCTTGACCGTTTGGAACTGTACAATGGCCTAGAGTTGCCCTTTGCCGATGGGGAGTTCGATCTCCTCACATGCGTAGATGTTTTGGAGCATGTCGAAGATTATCATGCATTACTGGATGAAATGCTTCGGGTCAGCCGAAAAGGGGTTTTTATCAGTACGCCCAATCGTAGGCCCGAGTACACCAATCCCGATGGGGCACCCAAGAACTATTGGCATCTCCGAGAATGGACTTATGAGGAGTTGAATTCCATTCTGACTCAGCATGGAGAAGTGGAATGGCATTTTCTGGATGGGCCTTATGACGGGCCTTTCCGCATTGAAAAAGCCGTTGGTTCCGAAACCTTGACTTTGACTCCATTTTTATTCAAGGCACCGTCTAAGGTCGTGCAGAAATGAATGAAGCCAAAAAAAGTATAGAGTTCTCATGGAAACCGCATGAGTTTGATGCACTTCTTCGTTCTTGCCTTTTGGATGATGGCGTACAGTTATCAATGCTGTACCTGTCTGATCGGGACATGCGGGTGCTGGAAGCCGGCTGTGGCCTTGGCCGTGTTGTAAAATATCTTTATGACTTGAATTACCATTATGTAGAAGGCATTGAGCTGAGCCAGGCGGCTGTGGACTGGGTCAACAGGCATTACCCGGAACTCCAAATCATCCAGGGTGATCTTCTCAGAATGCCCTATGAAGATGGGCGCTTTGATGTGGTACTGTCTTACGGGGTGGTGGAACACTTTAGGGAGGGATTGGATGCTCCCCTCCGATCATTGTGGCGAGTGCTAAAGGAGGGCGGCCTTGCTGTCGTTACTGTGCCGTCATGCAACACGTTGCGGCGCATGGGAATATTTTGGAGAAAGTTGTGTCGACAGGTGGATCCGAGGTGTAACGCGGTGATTCGATGGATATGTAAAAGAGCGCCGCTGCTTCCGAATCCCGAAGAACAAGGGCCATACCATGTGTATTTGAATGGGGGTAGATTTTTTGAGTATCGCCTTCGGCCAAATGAATTTGAACAGTGTTGCCGCAAGGCGGGGTTTAAAATTTTACGAAGTGTTCCGATTTCCCATATCGATGGCTTGTACCACTCGTTCGGCAGAAAGCTGATTCGTTTTGAAAACTGGACATTTTATCTGACGCGGACAGCCCGGATATTGAATGCCGCCTTTAAAAGAATTCCCTTTTTCCATAATCACATGCACGCATGTGTCTTGGTCAAGCCGCCGGCGGCGGACTCCTCGCAACCCATGCGAGTTTCCTCATGCTGAAGCGCTTTGCATCCTATTTGCTGCCCCGGGCATCGAAGGTTGCGAACGGCTCGAAACCATATCCCGTCCATTTGCCGGCCCGAGGATCTCCAATCCGCGGAACCGCCCTGCTCAGCTATATCTCCAATTCGGTCATTTGGCCGGATGACCATCCGCAGCTAAAAACCCACAGTAATTATTGGGAGTGTCGCGAAATCGCCCGTCTATTAAGTGCACGAGGATACGCTGTGGATGCAATCGACTGGAGCGACTCTGTCTTTCTGCCTGATCGGCCGTACGATTTGATCTTGGATATTGACGCTAATTTGCAGCGGCTTGCGCCGTTGTTGCCCGGAAGTACGGTACGGATCCTCCACCTCACGGGGAGTTACGGGCCCTTTCAGCATCAGGCGGAGTTGGGGCGGGTGGCTGATTTTGAGAAGCGAACCGGAAAGCTTTACAGCCCTAAGCGGCTGGTCCGTTGGCTTGAACTGGCGGAGCGGTCTTTGGATCTGGCTCATGCCTGTTCCCTTCTGGGAAACGAGTTCACGCTGAAAACTTATCCGGAAAAATATCGAAATAAAATTACGCTGATTCCTGTAAGTGGGTCGCTCTTGTCGTGCGTTCGGACGGCTTCCGAGTTGTATCCGGAGAGGCGGGAGTTTATGTGGTATTTTGGCAGCGGTGCGGTTCACAAGGGGTTGGACTTGGTGCTGGATGTTTTCCGCGTTCATCCTGAATGGACACTGCATGTCGTGGGCAACGCCCCGCACGAGCGGGATTTTGCAGTTGCCTACGGGAGCCATTTGTCTCAACCGAATGTCCGGGTCCACGGATATTTGGCGCCGGGCGATGCGGATTTTGCGGAGAAAATCCGGAATGTCTTTTGTTTCATTGCGCCGTCCTGCAGCGAGGGGACCAGCCCGGCGGTCGTCACATGCCTCCAAATGGGCCTTTACCCAATCATAAGCCGACAAACCGGTATGGATCTTCCGCCGGGCTGTGGCATGTATCTGGAAGAATTGAATGCCGCATCCATTGAGAAGGCGATTTACGACTTGTTGGGCTTGGGCAAGGAGGAGGTTGTCCGGCAGATTTCGGCCTGCCGACAAATGGCATTGAAGGCCTACGGCCGTTCGGCGTTCAGCGCGGCGTTTACGGAATTTCTCCGGAAAGTTCTCGGGACAAACCAATCGCGGGATGGGCATTCGATATGATACGCGCCTGCATCGACGGATATATTTTCGGCATGGCTCCCGGTGGCGGGATCGCTCGGTATTGGACAGAGGTCATCCGCGCGTCTGCAGAGCTCGAATTACCTATTCAGTTTGACGTGGTCGTTGCCCCTGGTATACGAAGATTGAAGGGCATTTCGTTTCGGATGCATAGGAGCTTTTTCGCGTATTGGGCAGCATTCAGGGCGGATATTTTTCATAGCACCTATTATACCCGATGGCCTCGGATTCGATGTTCCGAGGTGACCACTGTATACGATTTTGTCGATGCGTCATTCCCTTTGTTGCATCCCAATCGCGAAGGCTTTGTGGAACGACAATTTGCTTCCCTCCGCCAGGCCGCAGTGGTGATTGCTATTTCAAAGTCCACACGCGATTTGGCGGTGAAACTGGCGGGAATCGATCCGGCGCGGGTTTTTGTGGCCTATCCGGCAGTAGCGGAGTCATTTGCTCAGCCTGTTCCCTCGGTGGATGAAATTCGTAGGTTCTGCGCGGAACACACCGGTGGCGCGCCCTATCTGGTTCATGTGGGTAATCGAAAGAACTACAAGAATTTTAGGATGATTTTGAAAGCATATTGTCGGGCGGTGCCGGGTACAGACCGGCATCTGTTGGTGTTGGGGGGGCAACAGTCCTTTGGCGAGGAAGAGGTGGATTGGATTTTCTCCGCGCATTTGCAGGATCGTATTCACTTTTTACCACAGGTGGACGATGCAACTTTACGACTGGCTTATGCGGGTGCGGATGCGTTGGTGCACGCCTCGCGGATGGAAGGGTTTGGCATTCCGGTGATTGAGGCCCTGGCCTGCGGGACGGGTCTGATACTGTCCGACATCCCGGTCTATCGCGAAATTGCGGAAGGTTACGCCTCTTTTGTTGAAGTGGACAATTTAGAAGCATGGGTTCGAGCGCTGCAAGCGCCGGTGGCAGTCCAGCCGGCATGGCGAGAAGAAGTGTTGCGGCGGTATACTTGGGACGAGGCAGCGCGGATACATGTCCAGGCATATGAAAGTGCGCTTTTGTGAAGGAATCCGCTTCGTTCAAGCTTAGCATCATCACGGTCAACCTGAATCAGGCGGACGGTCTAGCCCGGACACTGGACAGCGTGCGGGAGCAGACGTTTCGCGATTTTGAGCATATTGTGGTGGATGGAGGCAGCACGGATGGCAGTTTGGAAGTCATCAAGGCCAGGACGGACGGCTTGGCCTTCTGGGTGTCGGAGCCGGATGCCGGCATCTATGCGGCCATGAACAAGGGGCTGCGCCGGGCGCAAGGCGAGTATGTATATTTCCTCAACAGCGGCGACCGGCTGTTTGCCTCTGGCACGCTGGCGCAGATTTTCGCTGAGGATGAATATTGCGAAGATCTGTTGTATGGCGATGTCGTGCGTCCTAACGAGTGCGGCGAGCTTTGGGAGTGTCGCCATCCCGAAATTCTGACGCCGGCGGCGTTCTTTGGTTTTGGCGTCTGCCAGCAGGCCATTTTCTACCGGCACGCGCTTTTCGGCGCGCTGGGGGAGTTCGATGAAAGTCTCCGCATCGCCGGCGACTGGGAGTTCAACCTCCGGGTGCTGCTGGCGCGGCGAACGGCTCGGCGCCTGCCGTTCCCGGTGGTGCGCTACCAGGGAGGGGGGGTCAGTGCGACGCGCACCGAACAGGCCGCCCGCGAAAAGGAAGCTATCCTCCGGAGGCATCTGCCCGCCGCCGTATATCAGGACTATGAGCGGCTGCTTTTCCTGGAAGGGGAACACGTTCGGTTGAAGAAATACGAGGATTGGGCAACCCAGATACGGGATCGGAATCCGCTGCTGAACTACGCCATGGCGACCAAATGGTTTTGGGAGAGGCTTCGGCGGGGGGCCGTGCGTCGCGGGGGGGGAGGGGACGCATGAAGATTCTCATCGCGTTCAACCGGGATTTAAATCCGTACGTGGAGGTTTTGGCTGCAGGCCTCGCAGCCGCCGGATGTCCCGTGGACATGGGCACGGAGCAGTTCTGGAGTGAAAATCTATTCGGTCACGACGTCGTGCATATCCAGTGGCCGGAGACGCTGTTCGACTGGCGCGTCCCGAGCGTGATCGAAATGGAGTTCCTGCGCCGGCGGCTGAAGGAGATCCATGCGCGGGCGACGATCGTTTACACGCGCCACAACGAGGTGTCGCACCATGTCCGCGCGGACAATGCGGCGGTCCTGAAGGATCTGTATTCGTTGGTCGAATCGGCATGCGACGTGATGGTGCATCTGGGCGAGGCCAGCCGGAGGGATTGCGCGGCGCGCCCGGGGCTTGCCGGCAAGCGGCATGTCGTGATTCCCATTCCGGTCTACGACGAACTCTACGCGCCCCATCTGGGGATGACGCGTGAGGAGGCGCGGGGGCGGTTAGGGTTGCCGCAAGGACGCAAGATTGTGCTGGCCTTCGGGAACTTCCGCCATGAGGCGGAGCGGCGGTTGGTGGCGGACGCGGTTGCGGGATTGCAGGGCCACCGGGTCTGTCTGGTCGCGCCTAAGTGGCACAAGGCGCGGGATTACTCTTTCTCCCCCGTCCATCCGATGCTGGCGTTGCGTTCGGCGCGCAAGGCCGCATGGGCCTGGCGGCGCGGATGGAGGTTGGACGCGAAGAAAATCATGTCCGACGAAGACGTGGCCCGGTACTTCGCGGCGATGGACGTCGTGTTCATCCCGCGAGTGGACGAATTGAATTCGGGCAACGTGCCGATGGGATTCCTGTTTGGGAAGGTGGTGGTGGGGCCGGATGTCGGGAACATCGGGGAGTGGCTGCGCGCGACGGGCAATCCGGTGTTCGACGCCGCCGATCCAGAGTCGGCGCGGTCGGCGCTGGTTGAGGCGCTGCGGCTGGCAGAGGGGGATCAAGGGGGGAAGAACCGCGTCTTCGCCGGGGCGAACTGGACGACGCGGAAGATCGGCGGAGAACTGGCCCAGTTGTATCGGAGCCTTCATGCGGAGCGGTGAGGATCCAAGGGCCGGAAGGCCGTCGATCTCGGTAGTGATTCCCACCTACAACTACGGTTATTTCCTGCCGCAGGCCATTGACAGTGTTCTGGCGCAGACGCGCCCCGCGCGGGAAGTGCTGATCGCGGATGACGGATCGACGGACGACACAGCGGCGGTGGTCGCGCGCTATGGCGACGCCGTGATTTTCCGGCGGTTCAACCATTCCGGTGTCTATGCGATCCGGCAGGCGATGCTGGCGGAGATTCGCGGCGATTGGTTCCTGAATCTGGACGCGGACAATTGGCTGGAGCCGGACTTTTTGGAGAAGATGGAGGCGGCGATTCTGTCGAACGGGGCCGACGGGCGGTTCGCGTTCGCATATCCGGACATGGAGATGTTTGGGGATTCGACGGGGCGGGTGGAGCGGCCGGAGTTCGACGCGCAGCGGCTGAAGACGGGCAACTACATCGACATGAACTCGGTGATCCGCACGGAGGTTGCGCGACGGTTTGGTTTCGACCCGGCGTTCAATTCCGGGCAGGGTGATTATGACTTTTTCCTGACGTTGGCTGCGAACGGATATCGCGGCGTGCGCGTGCCCGACGCGCGCCTGCATTATCGCGTTCACGCGGACAGCATTTCAAGGACCGTGGGCCGGACGCGCCATCACCGGGCCATCATGCGGCGCATTGTTCGGAAACACGCCGGGTTCTTCACGGCGGAGGAAGCCCGTGCGGCGCTCGCGGCGGCGGACAACCGTACGCTGGTCGCGCTGATCACCGGCCGCTCGCCGTTCGCGGGATTCGGTCGGCGCCTGGCTGATTGGCTTCGGTTCGCGCGCGCAGGCTGGCGGCACGCGGAATTCCTGAAGCAGACGGTCTATTGTTTCTGGCCGGGACGATATTTCCGGGGCGAAGCCGCTCCGGCGGACGTGTTTGTCCTGTTCCGCGACACGGAGGAGCGTCGCGCGATGGTGGCGCGCGCGCTGAAGGGGGAGGGGGGGGGGCTGGCTGGCGGCCAGTTGTTTGGCTTCGATGTGCTGAAGGAGAAGGGAATCGCGGTAGATTGCAATTTGCGCCTGCCTCGGACGGAAAACGTGCGGCAAACCGTAGCGGATTGCATTGAGCGGGTCTATGCACCCCGGACGGGAATAGGCCGTGGCGATGTTTGTTCCGTTCGAGCCCACCTCTGGCAGATGAACCGAGCACGCGTGGTGGTGGCGACCACCGACAACACCGGGTTGGCGGCGGCGCGCCTAAAGGCGGCTGGCTGGCTGCGCGCTCCCTTGGTCTATGTGAGTGTGGGGTTGCCCGAACGCATCGAAGCGGTGGCGAAAATCAGCCCGGCTCGAGCTGAACGCTGCCGTCGGCGGCTGTTGGCGACCGTGGACCGATTCATCTCGTATGGCTGGGCGGAGGCGGAGTGGCTCAGGCAGTGGTTGGGTGATCAAGAAAAGGTCCAATTCATTCCTTTTGGCGTGGACGTGGATAAATGGCGGCCGGAGGGGGCATGCGGCGGCCCGATAGACGTGCTTTCCATTGGTGCCGACCGGATGAGGGATTTCCAACTGCTGGCCGACTATGCGCGTCGGCGGCCACAGGTAGGTGTGTGCCTGGTGGCGGGGCCGGAGCGTGCCGCCGAACTGGGAATGCTCCCGCCGAACATGAAGGTCCGAATCCATATCCCGGCCGAGGAAGTCCGAAAAGTGATCTCGGGTGCCCGGATGGTGGCGCTGCCCGTCAAGGACAATACCTACAGCGGCGCAACCACAACGCTGCTGCAGTGCATGGCGATGGGCAAGGCGGTGGCGGTGTCCCGGGTGGGTGCCATTTGCGGCGGCTATGGCTTCAAGGACGGGGAGAACCTGCGCTGGTTGGAGCCAGGATCCCAAGTCGGCTTTGACGAGGCCGTGGATGGATTGCTGGAGGATGGAGGCTTGCGGCGTCGGCTGGGAGAGGGAGCGCGCCGGCACGTGGTCGCTCATCTCGACTGGGATCGATATGCGGCCGCCATGGAGGATTGTCTGGCGGATTGGCTGAAAGAGGAACTGCCGGAATGAATAACCACGCGTGGAAGATGAAATGGTATGAGCGGTTGCGGCGCTGGTTGGTGAACCACGCGCGGCATTGTGCGCCCGAGTACGAGCCCCGGCGCTGGTCGAACCGGGAATTGCGGCGATTGGGGCCGCTGTTTGTCGGGGATGTTCTCAATGTGTCGGGCTGGCGGGATGCGGACAAGGGGGGGGGGTATTACCGGGACTGCTTCCCGAATGCGAAGAGCTATCGACTCACTAACTACTGGGGAACGGATGCCAAGAACGACGGTGAGCCCGGTGCATTGTTTCTGGATCTGGAGGCGCCTTTGCCGGCGGTCATGCGGGAAATCTGTGATTTGGCCTTTACGCACACTGTGTTTGAGCATGTGGGCAGCGTGGAAACAGCGTTCCGGAATCTCGGCGCCCTCACCCGCGACGCAGCGCTGGTGGTCGTACCGTGGGCCCAGGATGAACACTATCCGCCGGGTTTGTACGGAGATTTTTGGCGGTTCACACCGATGGGAATCCGGCGGCTGATGGAAAAATCAGGCTTGGAACTGATCCATCTGGCCGCCAACGAGCAGCCGTGGTATCCGGTCTATTTGCTTGCCGTGGGCAGCAAGAAAGCAAGCCGCTGGAAAGGCCAGTTTCCGGATATCGACTGGACGAGGCGGCTGGGTCGGGAACAATATAATTATCCGGGATGCATATGGTAATGCGCCCACAGATCCTGCGAGGAGGGGTGACAGGCTCACCGTCTCGCGTAACTCTTGGCTTCGTGAGTTGTGAGCGTCTTCATTATTTGAAGGCCACGCTGGAGTCGGCGCGCGAGTGCATCGAGTACCCGAACCTGGAGTGGATCGTGGTGGACGACGACTCGGTTGAGCCGGGGTTGCAGGAATACATCCGCGGATGCGACTGGATTCAGCACAAGGTGTTTCGGCGTCAAACGCATGCTGAGGCGATGAACCAATTGGTGGAGATGGCGACGGGCGAATTCATCCTGATCTGGCCGGAGGATGTGCAGTTCATCACGCGGGGTGATTGGTTGCGGGATCTGGTGGAAATCCTACAAGCAAATCCAGACATCGGCGGGGTATGCCTGGATGCGCAACGGCTCTGCACGCTGGACCGGATTCTGCGCCCGGCGCTCCGGGAGCGTGTGGTCCGCTGGAGTGCGGAGTGGAAGCGGTTCGGCCGGCGGCAGATGCGCCGGGTGCGGAAAGTGACGAGTTCCCGGGGATTCTTGCTGTGGACGTACGGTGCGCTGGGCGACGGCGTGGTGGGGTCAGGCATTCCTTCGCTAATGCGGACTTCCCTTTGGCGCGAACTCGGGCCCTGGCGCGCGGCTAAGCCGGCCGCGCACCTGATCGACTCCTCGCTCGGCGCGGAGGATGACATGATCGATCGCGTGCGGAAAAAAGGTCTTCGTTTGCAGATGGCGCTGCCGCAGGTTCCGCTGGCCGCAGACATCATCAACGACTCCATCGGCTGCAAGGCGAAAGTCCGAAAAGGGGTGCGCTATGGGAACTACACGCCGCCATCTGGCGGCGGGGTGTATTACTATGGCATCAGGTCGTATGAGGAACGTTTGAGGGATGCTCCGGCGGACCGTCCGTTGAGCTTTTCGGAATGCGTGGAGCCGATCGGATTTGAGATTCCCAAGGACTCGCACGGCGATCGGTTGAAAGCCTCCTTCAACGAGAAGCCTCAAGTCGAGGTTTGCCGTCCCCAGCAACGGGATGTGTCGTCATGACGTCATCACCCGCCGTCGTTGCCCTGATCGTGGACCATCCGGTTTTGACCCCGGTGGAACGGGTTGGGGTGTGCCAGTGCCTGGCCATGCTGAAGTCCCATCCCGTGGTCGCCGTGGCCCCCGAGGGATTGGAGATGCCGCGGCTGCTGCGCCAACTTCCCGTAGAACGGTTCCCAGCCGTATGTTTTTCAAGCATACGCGATTACAACCGGCTCATGTTGGCGGCGGAGTTCTATGAGCGCTTTTCGGCGTACGAGTATCTCTTGATTCACCAGATGGACGCGTTTGTATTTCGCGATGAACTTCAGGAATGGTGTGCGAAGGGATTCGACTATATCGGAGCGCCGTGGCGTGGCATGCAGTTCCCCTACAGCCCGGAATGGATCGATCTGTTGCGCCCCTTCATGCCCCCGGGCAGCGGAGAGAAATGGAATGGCCGGACTCATGTGGGGAATGGGGGGTTTTCCCTCCGTCGGGTGGCGACATCGCTCCGGATTCTGTCCAGACTGGATGCGGTGCGGAAAGTCTGGGGCGATCGGCACGAGGACGCTTTCTGGGGAATCGCCGCCCGGTTTTGCCTGCCGGAATCGGAATACCGGGTGCCGTCCGAAGAGGAGGCCATGGCCTTTGCGTTTGAAACCCAGCCGGTGGAATGTTTCCGGGAGCTGGGCCGGTTGCCCTTTGGTTGTCACGCGTGGTATAAAATCGCCCCGGCGTTTTGGAAACCATGGATTCGGGAGGCTGGATATCGCATTCATGTCCCGGGCGATGGGGGATGGCAGGATCGTCTGGCGGCCAGGATAAAGAGAGTGGCGCGATGAGTTCTCGGGAATGGAAGATGCGATGGTATGAAATGGCGCGTCGCTGGTTGGTGAATCATGCGCGGGATTGCGCCCTTGGAAATCAGCTCCGATGCTGGTCGAACCGAGAACTGCGCGTCTATGGCCCCTTGTTCAAGGGAGATGTTCTCAATGTATCCGGGTGGAGGGACGAGGATAAGCAGGAAGGGCATTACAAAGATTACTTTCCAACCGCGGAAAGCTACCGCATCACCAATTACTCGGGCACGGATTCGCGGAACGACGGCGCGCCCGATTCCCTCTTTTCTGGATCTGGAGGCGCCGCTGCCGGATAACATGAGGGGCATTTGTGATCTAGCTTGGACGCATACCGTGCCGGAGCACGTTGGCGACGTGGAAACGGCGTTTCGCAACCTTGGCGCTCTGACGCGCGATGCTGTCTTGGTGGTGGTGCCGTGGATTCAGGACGAGCATTACGCACCGGGTTTGTACGGGGATTTCTGGCGGTTCGCACCGCTGGGGTCCAGCATCTGATGAAAGGCGCGGGGCTGGAGATGGTTCATCTGAACGCGAATGAACAGCCATGGCACCCCGTCTACCTGTTCGCCGTCGATACCAAGAAGCCCGAGGCGTGGCAAGGTCAATTCCCCCCTCCCATTATCGGAGACTTGGCCGGAACCAGTACAACGACCCGGGCTGTATTTCGTAGGTTGGCGGACCTTTGTGTGTCGGAAGGCAGGATGAACTGAGCCGACAGAAGGTGTGTGATGTCGGTGACAATCAAGAACATCTGTTTCAAGCATGTTGTCGGGGAATACGGTGTTAAATCGTTCGGTTCTTCTTGCGGTGAAGGTGGCAGGATGGGGGGTGTCATGATCTGGATCTGTGAACCCGAACTGATCGCGCGCCGGGGATTCAACGGATTCTATCGGCATTTCTTGTCCGCGCTGGTGGAACACGCGGGGCGCAGCTGATTTTTAAATAGGAACCTGCATTTCCGTCAATGAAGCACGGAGATAGGAGGCGGTTTGAAGCGGCAGATTGAAATGATTGCCAGATGGCTTGGACTGGAGCGGTTGATTTTCCATTACGTGTACCGGAAGGATCGGAAGAAGAACCGACAGGCCAACCGTACATTTGCAGCCACCCATTCTAGCTATCCGTTACCGCCTGATTTTCTTCGGTTCGACGTGATCGCGACGACCAGCGCGCAATACTATTATCAGACGGGTGAAGAAACAGCCGGAATCATCGCGAACGATCTCCAGAAGCATTTGAAAGTTCGCGGGCCCGTCAAGATTTGCGAATGGGACTGCGGACCCGGGCGCATCTTGTATTTCCTGAAACGGCAGCTGGTTGGCGTGGATGCGACCCTCTGTGGCACGGACATGTATGAGCCTTCCATCCGATGGGCTCGGGAAGCGCTTGGTGAATCGATCGATTTTCGACTGAATCGGATCGCGCCCCTTTGGAATTCCCAGCCGCCAGCATGGATGCGGTGTTTGCGGTTTCTGTTTTTACCCACTTGTCGGAGAAGCTCTCTGTTGAATGGATGGGTGAAATCATGCGCGTACTGAAGCCGGGTGGGATTTTCTGGTTCACGTCACATGGCGGGACTCAACACCACCAGAAGCTGTCGGCCGCACAGATCCAGCAGCTTCAGGCCGGCCAGTATGTCTCGATCAGCAATCGGCACCACGGTTCCCAGATGTACGAGGGAATCCATCCGGAGCCCTTTATGCGGACCTTGATTGAAAGAGCCGGCGCCCAGGTGCTGAGCTATCAGCCCTGCGGTCTGCAAAAGTATCAGGACATCTGGATCGTCCAGATGAATATGATTTGAGGCATGGCTGGCCGGAGTCAGCCTCGATAACAATAAAAGCTGATGTCATGAAAATCCGGATTGTCGAACCTGAGCTGATTGCGCGCCGGGGGTTCAACGGATTCTATCGGCATTTCTTGTCCGCGCTGGTGGAACATGCGGGGGCACGGCCCACAGATGTCCTGCGCCCGCTTCCACGAGTGATAAAACCCCGCGAACATGAAAGTTGCTGGTTGCACTGGGGCAGACACTGGGTGTTCTTCGACATGAGCGACCATGTCCAGCTGTTCGATCTGGAGGCGCTGAAAATCTGTTCGGTGTATTTCAAGGCAAACCTTCATCGGGGAATCGCCGGCCGCGTCATGCGCGAAAACGGCCTGGAAGACCACGCGCCCAAGCTGACCCCCTTTCTCTTCTTCTCTGAAGAGCTTGGCAATTTCGAGCGTGATGCCCGCCGCCGCCGTTTCTGGCGGCGGGACCGGCCGAAGTTCGACGTCTGTTTTGTTATGGGTGTCTATGAAAACCGGGTTCGCGACGGCAGCCGTTCGCCGTTCGAACATGCCGATGAGCCCATGACGCCGGCGGCCTGCCATTTCTGGATTCGGTGGCACCTGCTCCAGGCGCTTCGGGCCGCAGGGATTCCCGGGTATTACCGGTTGACGAGCCGCGCGAATCGTGCGCTGGAGGACGGCGTGAATGTGTTCGGCAATCTCAACCACCGTGAATTCTCCCGGCGTATTAGTGATGGAAGGATCACGACGGTGTGCACCTTCCCCCATGCGCTGTTCCCGTGGAAGGCGTCGGAGAGTTTCGCGCTGGGGCGGCCGATCCTGATCGAGCAGGCGCCGCTAACGGAAACACCGGCCCCTTTCATGCCGGTGGCGGGCGAACATTTTCTGGAATGGTTGCCGAACGCAGGCGGGTTCGATGCGGTAGCGCCTTTGTCAGAGCCGGCCAGCTCCCGGGTCCTGACGCGGATTTCGTCCGCGCGTTTTCGCGAGCGCGCGGAATGGCTGCGAGGAGTTCTGATGGATCGGGACCGATTGGCGGCGATGGGCGCATCGTGCCGCGAATTTGCGGCGCGCGCCTATAACAAGAAAACGGTGGCGGAATACATTTGTGCGGAAGTGGAAACACGAATTGCATAGAAAGGCGAAGACAGGAAAACCATATTGACCATTCTCGGGACGCGGTCCGAGGCCATCGATCTGGCGCCGGTGCTGATGAAGCTGGAGCGGAGAGAGAATATGTTCCGCTCCCGCGTCTGCGTGATGGGGCGGTATCGGGAGTTGCTCGCCTCTATGCTGGAGTTCTTTGGCATCCAGCCTGCCTGCGACCCGCAGGTGATTTTCGGCGACGAGCGTTTCTGAGTTTACCATCTGCCGTCCCAGCGCGCCGAGCAGGGAACACGGCCGCGTCGCGTCGCACAGGAGAAAAATATGAAAGAAACGATTCTGGTTACGGGCGGGGCCGGGGCGATCGGCAGCCGGCTGGTGAAGGATCTGGTTCAGACTCATCGCGTGCTGGTCGTGGACGATTTGTCATCCGGCTGGTTCGACAATCTCCGCGAGTTGCCCGTGAAGTTTTGGAGGGGATCGGTCACCGATGAAGAGCTTCTGAACGAAGTGTTCGCGGAGAATCCGACGGTGGTGTTTCACCTGGCCGCCAACTTTGCCAATCAAAATTCCGTCGACTATCCCCAGAAGGACCTGCTGGTCAACGGGCTGGGGACGTTGAAAGTGCTCGAGTTCGCGCGAAAGGCGAAAGTGAAGCGGTTTGTGTACACCTCCTCTTCCTGCGTTTACGGCAACTTCAACGAGCCGATCCGCGAGGATATGGTGGGCGAGGCGTTGAACACGCCCTATGCCATCAGCAAGCTGAACGGCGAGCATTACGTCCGCTTCTTCCACGAGTATCACCACATGCCGACGGCCGTTCTTCGCCTGTTCAACTCCTATGGTCCCGGCGAGTATCCGGGCAAGTACCGGAACGTCATCCCGAATTTCATTTATATGGCGATGAACGGTCAGAAGCTGAGCATCACGGGCACCGGGGAAGAGACGCGGGATTACACGTACGTCGACGATACGATCCAGGCGCTGAAGCTGTGCATGGTCCGGGACGAGGCCGTTGGACAGGTATTCAACACCGGGACGGGCATCGAAACGTCCATGAACCGTTTGATCGATTGCATGAGATCGGTTCTGCAGTCGGAGATTCCCGTCGAGTATCAGCCGCGCCGCGACTGGGACAGCATCACGCGACGCTGTTCGGACATCGGAAAGATCTCGCGCGTCCTGGGGTACAAGGCGACAGTCGAGTTGGAAACGGGGCTGCGCCGGACCGTGGACTGGTTTCATCAGAACGACATCCGGAGATTCCGGATGTACAACTAGTTCGGTTGAGCCCTCTCATGCGTTCATTTCCCGGAAGAGGAATCTGTCAGCGGGTGTGCCGGTCGGCGGGGCGCACGGCCGCCCGCGTCGCGGCGCCGTTCCGGCATTTCGACATTTCGATCTTTCACGAGTTCATGCCGGCGCCGTCAGGCGGGGGGCATCAGTTCCTTCGGGCGCTCAAGCGGGAATGGGAAGGGCGCGGCCTCCGCGTGGAGATCAACTCGGTTTCGGGAAGCACACGGGCCTGCCTGCTGAACTCTTTCAACTTCGACGCGGATCGGTATCGCGCTCTCCGGCGCGCGGGATGCCGGGCCCTCCACCGCGTGGACGGTCCTCTCTCGGAATACCGCGGATTCGATGACGGCACGGACCGGAAGGTGTCGGAGTGGAATCGTGAATTTGCGCAGGGAACGGTGATGCAGTCGTTGTACAGCCTGCGGGCGCACGAGAAACTGGGCCTGCAGTTCCGCAATCCGGTGGTGATCCCCAATGCGGCGGACCCGGAGATTTTTTTCCCGGCGGAGCGTCCGGCCGGCCCGCGCGGCCGCAAGGTCCGCCTCATCTCGGTGAGCTGGTCGGACAATCCCAACAAGGGCGCGGATGTGTTTCAGTGGCTCGACCGGAATCTCGACTTCGGCCGGGTGGAATGCACCTTTGTCGGGCGCTTGCCGGTGGAGTTGAAGAACATCCGGACACTCGCGCCGATGTCTTCTCGCGAGTTGGCAGATGTCCTGCGGGCGCACGATGTGTACCTGACCGCCAGCCGGAACGATCCCTGCTCCAATTCGCTGGTCGAGGCGTTGAGTTGCGGATTGCCCGCTCTCTTTCTGAATAGCGGCGGGCATCCGGAACTTACGGGGGAGGCAGGGCTCGGCTACGACTCGGCGGAGCAGATTCCGGCCTTGCTGGATCAGGTGGTTTCAGACATCGAACACTTCCGGAGCCGGATCCGGGTGCCGTGTATCGCGGATGTTGCGGAACGGTATCTGGCCGCCCTGGGCGTGACCGCGGAGATGCCGCAGTGAACGCGAAAGTGGCAGGCATCCTCTTACAGCGGGCCGCGTTTCGAGTGGCCGGCCCGGTCGCGCGGGGCTGGCGCGATTACTCGCGCTTGATCCTCGCCGGCGATCAGGGCGGATGGGTGCTCGACGAGGAAATTCTCGATCTGCGGATGACGTGCAGGAGCATGGGCCTGCGGACCGCCGCGGGCGGTTGGGCGCCGGTGGCCCGGCGGCAAGGTGTCTTCTTCGCCGACCAGTTCATGCTCTTGAATCCACCGGAGGACCGTGGGCACCGTATCTGTTTCGCCTATTTTCATGGGAAGCCCGGCACTGGACCGGCGGAGTTCGACCGGGTGTTCGATCAGTTGCGTAAGACCCGGAATCGCTGGGCACGGATTCAGGTCAGCCATGCCGCGATGCGCGAAGTCGTTCTGTCGAGCGGCGTGTCCCCCGACACGGTGCGCGTGATCCCGATTGCCATTCGACTCGGGATGTTTTCGATGGCCGGGCCCGAGTCCCGCGCGGCGGTACGGAAGAAACTGGGAATCCCCGAAGGCGCTTTTGTCGCGGGCTCTTTCCAAAAAGATGGCAACGGCTGGGGGGAGGGGCTGGAGCCGAAGCTGATCAAGGGCCCGGATGTGCTGTTGGACACCTTGCGTGTCCTGAAGAGCCAAGTCCCGGAATTGTTCGTTTTGCTGTGCGGGCCCGCGCGCGGTTACGTGAAGCGCGGCCTGGCGGCGGCGGGAATTCCGTTTCGCCATGTCTTCGCAAAACGCTACGGGGAAATTCCCCAGCTCTACCACGCGCTCGATGTATGCCTTGTCACATCGAGGCAGGAGGGAGGGCCGAAAGCCGTGCTCGAATCGATGGCCAGCGGCGTGCCTTTGGTAACCACCCGTGTGGGGCAGGCGATGGACCTCGTGCGCGATGGGGAAAACGGATTCATGGTCGATGTGGAAAACGTGGATGCGTTGGCGCATTCCGTTCAGCGGGTCCGCGGGCTTGACGCATCCGCGCGGCAGGCCTTGCTCAACGCCGGGCGGGCGACCGCCGAGGCCAATGCCTGGAATCGTCAGCGGGACCTGTGGAAGGATTTCTTCTCTGGAGTGGTTGAATGAGGAGCCTGACGCTGAAAGTCATCAAACGTCTTTCGGCGGAAGTCCGCGAGTTTCGCCGGTGGGAGGCCTTTCGCGATCCGCGCGACCTGCGCGTGTATTACGGAATGGACCGGCTTCCCGAGCGCAGCGGAGACGTGTCGGGCGGTTTTGTAAAATGCCTGGACCTGGCGGCGCGATTCCCGAATTCGGCGGCGAAAGCCAATCTCCTTTATCTCGTGAGCAGCGCCTTGCCTGCGCGCCGCGAGCTGCTGGCGCGCGCGGCGCGGCGGGCCGGCGGAAAGTTCGTACTGAACCAGAATGGCGTGGCGTATCCTGCATGGGCCGGCCCGTCATGGCGGGAGATGAACGGACCGAACGCGTACGTGCATGCGGCGGCCGATTATGTCGTGTACCAGAGCGAATTCTGCCGGCGGTGCGCGGAGCGGTTTCTGGGGCCGCGGAAAGGACCCGCTGAAATCCTTTACAACGCGGTGGATACCGAGCAGTTTTCGCCGCGTGAAGGCTTCGATCAGAGTGTCGCCGTGCCGGTGCTGCTGGCGGCGGGCAGCCACCACAACGCCTACCGCGTGAAGACCGCCATCGAGGCTCTGGCCATGGTACGGAAGCGCGGAACGGAAGCGCGACTTGCCGTGGCGGGGAGGTTGGTCTGGGGAGCGGACGCCGAGGCAGAAGCGCGGCGCTGGGTGAGCGAAGCGGGTGTGGACAAAGCCGTGGAGTTCGTCGGGTCCTATTCGCAGGCGGCAGCTCCTGATTTGTTCAGGAAGGCGGATGTGCTGGTGCATCTGCAGGTGCAGGATACGTGTCCGCGTCTCGTAGTCGAGGCAATGGCCTGCGGCTTGCCGTTGGTCTATTCCGCGACGGGCGGCCTGCCCGAACTGGCTGGCGGAGAGACCGGGCATGGCATCCCGAGCGAGGAGGATTTCGAGAAGATGCGCCTTCCCGCGGCTGAGGAAGTCGCCGATTGCATCTGGCGCGTGCTGGCGAATCGCGAGGTTCTGGCTTCCCAAGCCCGGGCTCGCGCTGTCCGTCTGTTTTCGGTTGGCGCCTGGTTGGAGGCTCATCAACGCATCTTCGAATCGCTAGGCGGGGGGAGGAGCAGATGAACGCGCCACGGGTGACGGTCTTGATGCCGGCATGGAATGCCGCTGGATATCTGGTGGAGGCCTTGGAAAGCGTCTGGCGCCAGGCCTTTTCCGATTTCGAGTTGCTGGCAGTGGATGATGGCTCGACGGACCGTACGCCGGAGATCCTGGCTGCCTGTCGCGATCCGCGCCTGCGCGTGTTGCGGAATGACACGCGCTGCAAGCTTGCGGGCGCGCTCAATCGGGGGCTGGACGAGGCCCGTGGCGAATTCATCGCGCGGATGGATGCGGACGATTTCATGCGACCGGACCGGCTGGTCCGGCAAACAGCCTTTCTGGATGCGCATCCGGAAATTGGCGTTTGCGGCGGCTGGGTGCGCACATTTGGAGGCGGTGCCCGCAAAACATTGAAATTCCCCGCTGACACGGAGCAGGCGAAGGCGTTCGCGCTTTTCTATACGCCGTTCGCCCATCCGACCACGATGTTCCGGAGGGAATGGTTTCTTCGGGAGGGACTTCGCTACGACGGCTCATACTATCCAACGGAAGATTACGAACTGTGGTCGCGCGCGATCTGGAAATTCACCTGCGCCAACCTGTCCCGCGTATTGGTCGATTACCGCGTTCACAGCAAAAGCATGACCGGAGGGGAATGGTCCGATATGGATGCGCAGACCGTCCGGGTGCAGCGCCGGATACTGGCGCGACTGGGTATCGAGCCGTCGGGGGAGGAGGCGTGGATTCATCGCGCCGCATCCGTGGGGCGCCTGGCGGCCACGCCTGAATCCTTCGCGCAGGCAGAAGCCTGGCTCCTGAAGCTGAACGCCGCAAACCAGAAAAGCGGCGCTTTCGATGCCGTCGCGCTGGTCGACATGTTGAATTACGTCTGGTTCCGGATGGCGATGGGCTCGGTTCGAGAAATGGGTGGCGGCGCTTGGGCGTTGTATCGACAGAGTCCGCTGGCGATGTTCGGACCTCGCGCGCGGGGGCGTCAATGGGCGATGCGGGGGGCTGCGCTGAAGGCTGATTTCACGGGACGGCGCAGATGAAGGTTTTACTGGTCAACGCGTATGCGAAGAGCGGCGGGGCTTCGGTCGCGGCGCGGCGTTTGTGTGCCGCATTGAATGGGGTGGGGGCGGAGGCCCGGCTTCTCGTTCAGAACGCGGAGGGCGCGGAGGCGGCCGGACTGCTTTCCACGCGCGATCGCTGGGCGCGCCGGCGGCCGTTTGTCGACGCGCTTCCGGTGCTGCCTTGGCGGAACCGTCGGACTCCGCATTGGGGCAACGCGTGGATCGGCAACGGCGCAACGAGAAGAGCCATTCGCGATTTCGCGCCGGACATCACGCACCTGCACTGGGTGAATCACGGCATGCTGTCGCTGCGCGACATCGCGAGGCTGCGGGGCCCCGTCGTGTGGACACTGCACGATTCGTGGGTGTTCACCGGCGGCTGTCATAGTCCGCAGGAGTGCCGGAAATTCGAGGTGTGCTGCGGCGCGTGCCCCGAACTGAATTCGGCGTACGAGCGCGATCTGAGCCGCCGGAATTGGAATCGAAAACGCGCCGCGTGGAAGTCCGCCGATTTCACAGTGGTGACACCGAGCCGGTGGCTCGCCGGCGCGGCGCAAAGTTCGTCGCTCCTGGCGGACCGGCAAATCGTCACGATCCCCAACGCGGTGGACACGGCGGTCTTCCATCCGATGGATCGCGCGGCGGCGCGGCGTTCTTTGGAACTTCCGGAAAAAGTTCCGCTGTTCCTGTTCGGCGCGCACGGGGCAGCGACGGATTGGAACAAGGGAATGGATCTCTGGCTCGCGGCTCTGCCTGCCGTGGCCGGGAAGATGCCCGACGCCGTCCCTGTGCTGGCGGGTGTTGCGGCCGGGACGTTTTCCGGGGCGGCGCGGCCCGTACACGAACTGGGTGTGCTTCCGCCGGAACGCATGGCAATGGCGATGGCGGCGGCGGATGTTGTGGTGATCCCTTCACGGATGGAGAACCTGCCGAACATGGTGGCCGAGAGCCTGGCGTGCGGAACGCCGGTCGCGGCGTTTGCGGTGGGTGGGATTCCTGAAATGATCCGACCGGGCGCAACCGGCTTCCTGGCGCGCCCGCTCGATCCCGCCGACCTGGCTCACGGCATCTGCGAACTGCTGGCGCGCGGGGGCGGGATGAGGGAGGCGTGTGCCGCGTTCGCCCGTGAAAGCTACGCGCCGGAAATCGTTGCCCGCCGCCACATGGAGTTATATCGCTCGTTGATCCCATCGCGATGAATGCGCCGTCCATCAGCGTGGTCACCGCCTGCCGGAATTCAGAGAAGGACCTTCCGGCCGCCGCCGCGTCCGTGCTGGCCGCGTTGGGGCCGGGCGATGAATGGGTGGTGCAGGACGGCGCGTCCGCGGATGGGTCCACGGCGTATCTGCGCGGATTGGGCGACGCGCGTGTGCGGCTAGAAAGCCGCGCCGATCGCGGAACCTATGACGCGATGAATCGCGCAACGGAGCGGGCTTCCGGGAACTTCTTTTTGTTCCTGGGCGCGGACGACCGTCTGCGAATCCGGTTGGACGAGGCGCGCGGGTTCCTGGGCGATTCGCGCACGGTGTACTACGGCGACGTGTGGCGCACGCTCACGGCGGATCGCTATGCGGGTGAGTTCGATGCCGCGAAACTGGCCCGCACGAACATTTGCCAGCAGGCGATCTTCTATCCGCGTGCGGCCTTCGAGAATCGGAAATTCGACGTCCGTTATCCGTTCCAGGGCGACTGGGTGTTCAATATGGATTGCTTTTCCGATCCGTCGCTGAAGTTTGAATATTTGCCGCTGATCGTAGCCGACTATGCGCAGACCGGCGCCAGTTCATCCCGAATGGATGAGGCGTTCCAGAAGGATTATCGGCGGCTTTTGAAAAAGTACTTTTCACTCCGCGAGCGGTGGCGGCCGTCGTTGCTGAGCGCGCTGTCGGATGTGTATCGCGCGTTGCCGGGCGTGCCGGCGCCCCGTCAAGCCCCCGCGAGGGCAAAATGAATTTGTTGCTTGGCGTCAGTATTCCCGTTTACAAGCGCCCGGACCAGTTGCGGCGCTGCCTGGTCTCCGTCATCGAGGCCGCGCGGCCGCACGGCGTGCCCGTTTACATCCTGGACGATTCCGGCGATGACACGAACCTGGAGACCGTTGCGGCGGCGCAACAGGCGTACGCGGAGATCCGGCACATTCGCAACCCCTCGACGTTGGGGATCGACCGCAACATCCTGAATTCGGTTGACGCGTGCGAATGCCGGTATGTCTGGCTGCTGGGGGAGGACGATCGCCTGACGCCCGGCGCGGTGGGATGCGTGCTCAAGGTTCTGGCGTCCGAGCCGGCGTTCGTGTTTGTGAACTACTCCACGGTGAACGAGAATGTGACGTGCGTGCTGCGGGAACAGGCGTTGCCGTTCGCCGCCGACGGCCGGCAGGATGCAGCCGGGTTTCTCGCGAGCCATGGCTGGGCCGCCGGGTTCATTGGCGGGTGCGTAGTGAATCGGGAACTCTGGCGGAAAGCCCCGCAGGATCCGTACATCGGAACCTACTTTGCCCATGTCGGCGTGATCTTTCATTCTCTCCACGGGCGCGAGGTGCAATGGGTGGCCGAGCCGCTTGTGCTCAACCGGTGCGGGACCACGGCGGCGTTCACATGGCATACGGCGACGTTCGAGGTTCTGGGAGGCTGGGCGCGGCTGATGGACGGCCTTCGTCCCGTGTATGGGAAAGAGGTTTGCGATCAGGCGGTTCAGTCCTTCGAGCGCGCGCACGGTCTGAACTCGCTGAAGTTTCTTCTGTATCTGCGCGCCGGCGGCGCCTATGACCGGCGTCATTTTGAAACCTATATCCGGCCAGCGAGGCGGGGAATGGTGTACACGGCCGCCGCCTGGCTGGTGGCGCGGGGCAACCGGAAGCTGATTCACACGGCACACCGGCTGGTTTCCCGGGTACGGCAGAAGCGCGGCCGGCGCATCGCCGGGTATTGAGCATGGAAGAATTCGTCCAGGCCTTGAAGATGATGGCGGCCTTGGCCGTCACGTTGGTGGTCCCGCCGATGGTGCCGGCGCGGAGACTGGCGCCGCGAGGCGCCGGCTGGATGGTCCCGCTGCTCGCGCTGGCCCTCGGTTGTGTCAGCCAGGGCGTGCTGGGCTTTTTCTGGGATCGGCTGGTGCGCGGACCCGTGCGCTTCGAAGTCGCGCTCTACTACGGATTCTGGATGGTTGCGACTTTGCTCTCCGGCTGGATTCGCCGTTCCGAAACGGACGAGCCGGGAGCGCCCGGACGCCTGGAGTTGCGACTTCTGGTTCTGGTCGTGGCGGGCGCGGCGCTGGTTCGGAGTCTTCATCCGCTGGCGCATGCCGCGCTGGGACAATCGGACGCCTATAGCCATCTGCAGTTCATCCGCTGGGTGGTGGCCGACGGCATGATCCACAATCAGATTTACCCGCCGTCGTTCACGTGGATCATGGCGCTGCCGGCGGCGACCTTCGGGTTTGACCCGTACTGGCTTGCGCGTTTCGGCGGCGCGTTCTGGGGCGCGGGCCTGACGCTTGCCCTGTTCGCGCTCGCGCGGTGCGGCGGTTTTCCGTGGGCCGGACTCTGTGCCGCCGCGCTGGCCGCGTTCTGCCCCGCATGGATGCCGCTGTTGAAGACCGGCGTGGGAGCGTTCGCCAACCAGCTTGGACTTTTCCTCCTGCCGCTGATCCTGCTCTTCTATCTTCGAAGCGATTGGAAGCCCGCCCTTGGGCTCCTCGCCGCCATCGCGCTGGCCCTGGCTTCCGCGGTGCCGATGATGCTGATTTCGCTCGTGCCGGTTCTGCTGGCGGACAGGGTTCTCGCGTTCGCGGCCCGCGAATCCCGCTGGTGGCGCAACACCGTCGTTTTCGGTCTCGCCCTGGCGCCGGCTTTCGTCCTGCTGTTCTGGCAGGCGGAACGTATTCAGGGCATTCACCGCGACGCCACGATGGAGATCGTCACCGGCGGTGCCGTCAAAGCCGAGCCGCAAGCCGCCGCGCAGGAGCCGGAGGTCTGCAAGGCGGAATCGCCCAACGCTCATGTCCTGCTGGCGAAAAATTTCCTTTCCGTGAAGCGAAAGGGATACGGCAACGTGTGGCTGAACCTGGCCGGTAGCAGTCTCGCGCTGGTTTTCCTGGCGGCGCTGGCTCTCGGTATTCGCCGGAAGAACGCCGCGCTTCGAGTTCTGGGGGTGTGGGGCGTGGTGACTTCGATTCAGGCCGGTACGGGGGTTTTCCAGTTCACGGGATATCAACGGGAAGGCTGGAGCTTGTTGCTCGCGACCGCGTGGCTGGGCGGTGTGATCGCATCAGGGATTCTTTCTCTGCCGCGGGGGCGTCCGGTTTGGCGCAGGCTGGCGGCGGCTTTTTTTGCGGTCTCTTTACTCGGCGCGCTGAAGTTTCCGCCCGGCCATGCTCCGGCGCTCAGCGCGGTGGAAGATGAAATCATCGATGTGGCCCGCCGTGTCGCGGATCGCGTCCGGGCGCGGGATGAGGAACTGCCTTTGACCATCGTCATGCGCCCGTTCACCGGGTTCTGCGGGGACCAAGGCGACCCGTTGGCCGCGACCATCGGAAAGTCGCCGCGCGTTGCGACAGTGGTGGCGGGTCCGGACGTTGACTGGAGTCGCGTCGTACGGCCGGGCCGGCAGTATCTTGTCATGATGGATCTCGTTTCGTTTCCGGACAACTGGAGCCCGGGCCTGTTCGCCAACGTCCAGCCGGAACAGGTGAGCCATTACCTCAATGCCCACCGCTGCCTTTTCCAAATGAACCGGATTGTCCGGGAGTGGCTCGACTCCCTCCCTTCAGATCAATGGACGCAAGAGCAGATCCCGACCCCCGCCGGTTTGTTTGCGGTACGGGTGCAGCCGATAACCCCTCACGATGAGCGCTGATCTCGTCATGCTGCTGATCGTGCAGGGCGTGCTTTGGGGGTTCTACGCCCTTTGCCCGTGGTGGGCGTTGAGGCGCTGGACAGGTCGTATGACTTGGCCGGTCCGCCTCGTGTTGGCCTTGCTTGCGGGGACGGTCAGCCAAGCCGTTCTTGGTTTCATCTGGGGTGCGCTGGTCAGGCGGCCGGCCGTGTTCGAGGGTGTTTTCTACGTTCTGTTGTGGTCCGTGGCCGGTCTTCTTGCGCGGCGAAAACGGGGCAACGGACCGGATGTTTCAAACCGTCTCCCCCGTCTCGAACAATACGGCGTAATGGCCCTGTTGCTCGCCGGCCTCGTAGTGCGGCTGCTGCATCCGCTGAATACATGGGCGCTTGGCCAGTCGGACGCCTATTCCCATCTGGCGATGTTTCGCGATGTGGTCGCCGTTGGCGCTCTTCAGAACACGGTCTATCCGCCGGGCTATGCGTGGGTCATGGCGATGCCCGCCGCCGTGTTTCAGATCGATCCCTATTACGTCGCGCGCTTCGGCGGGGCGTTTTTCGGCGCGGCGCTGATCTTGGCCGTTTATTTCCTCCTGTCCGAGGGCTGTCGTGCCCGCGGCGCCGCGCTGGCGGGCGCCTTCCTCGTGGCGTGCTTTCCCGGTCTGGAACTCCTCATCAAGACGGGCGTCGGCGCTTTTGCCAATCAGTTCGGCCTCTTTCTTCTGCCGCTCCTGTTCGCGGGAGCCCTGTTGGCGAGCCGCGCGGATAACCAACGGCTCGGACTGTGGGTGCTCGCCGTCTCGTTCGCGGGACTGCTGGTGTCCGTGCCGATGATGCTGTTGCACGCGGTCATGGTCCTGGGGTTATTCCAGGCGCTCTGGTGGTGGAAGCAGCGCGCGCCGTTGTCCCGCGCATGGGCGGGATTGTTTTTTGTCCTGCTGTTGGCGCTCGGCGTCGGGCTCGCGCTCGTTGTCCGGTTCGGGTCGCGCACGCTGACGGCAATGGCCGTGGTGTTATCCACCGCCGATGAGACGATTGCCGCAAATGTGCCGCAGAATTCCATCGGCGGACTGGCCGCGCCGGGAATACTGGTCCGTGACTTTTTCGGCATCAAACGATGGGGGATTGGGCACCCTTTCTTCGACGCGGCGTTCGCGGCATTATTGGCTGTCTTCGCCGCCCTGGCCTTTGCCGGTATCCGCCGGAAGGAACCCGGGAACGTGTTCGTGGGATGCTGGGGTGCGCTCGCCGTCGTGCAGACGGCGACGGGTTGCCTGCAATTCACCGCGTATCAGCGCGAAGGATGGAGCCTGATGATTGCCGTCGGATGCCTGGGCGGGTGGGTGATTGCCGGATTGTGGTCCCGATTCCGATTTCTGCGGCCCCTGGTTCTGGTCGGCGTGGTCTTGTCCGTCGCGCTGACGTTCTGGCGTCCGCCGTCTCACCGACTGACCAACAGCACGGCGGAAGAAACGCTCGTGCGCGTGGTCCGGATGATGCGCGATTATCCCCATTTGCCGGAAGATGCGGATCCGGCCGTGGAAGATATCCGCCGCTTTCTGCTGGCGCACGCGACGGAGAACACTCCGCTTTCGATCGTCACGCGGCCGTTGATGCAGGAGCACCTGCTGCGCGCGGTGGCGGGGCCATCCGGCGAGCTGTGGTTTTCCGCGAGCGACATCTGGCGGAACTACGATGTTCGGATCAACGAATCGGCCCAGTCCCTCGTCCTCCTTGACCGGCCGGAGTCCCTGGAGGCCGCGCAGTTCGGAGTCTTTGCCGGCATCAGCCCCGCGGGCGTACGAAGTTTTCTCGAGCAGCAGGAGCGCAGTTACAAGTTCAACGACACGCTGGAATCGCATATCCGGAATCTGTCGGACGGCGAATGGAATGTCGCCGTCCATGACGCGACTCCCCTTTTGCGGCTGTATTACGTTGCCAGGAAGAGCGGGACGGACGCCGGGTTGGTGCGCGAACCATGAAGGAACAGATCGGCCAGATTGTCGCGCGGATGGCGGAGTGGGTCGCGCGCCGTAGGAATCATGAGCGATGGCGGTTCACGTGGGACACGTTGATTCTGTTCATGGGCAACGGGATCACGTCGTTCCTGTTCCTCCTGTTCCACATGCTGGCGGGCCGCAAAATGGCGGGGGAGGCGTACGCGGAATTCGTGGCGATGATCGGACTTCTGAACGTGCTCACCGTGCCGGCGGGCGTGATGCAGTTGACCATGGCGCGCCATATTGCGGAGCGGGATCAGAAGTCCACCGCCGAGGCGTGGCTTTTGCTGGTGCGCCGGGGGCTGAGCGGAGTCACGCGCTGGGGGTTGCTGGCGCTGTGCGTCTGGTGCGCCGTTTCCCCCTGGCTGCGTTCCGGCCTGCGCGCGTCATCTGCCGCCAACGTCGTCATGGTCGGTGTCATTGCCTTCGTCTTCCTCTACACGCCGATCCTGGGCGGCGCGCTCCAGGGCAGCCGCCGGTTCGGATGGTTTGTGTCCTCCGGCATCGGGGTGGCGGTCAGCCGCCTGCTCCTGGTGATTCCGGTCCTGTGGTTGGGAGGCGGAGTTTCCGCCGTTCTCGCTGTCGTGGCGGCGAGCTACATCATGGGTCTCATCGTTTCCTACCGGCCTCTGCGCGGGATCGAACCGGTGGAGTCGCCGGACAGGTTGCCGAGTTCCGGAGCGGTGCATCGGTATTTCTGGGGAGTCCTGATCGGACAGCTCGCGCTCTTTGTGCTGATCCAGGCGGACCTGATTCTTTCGCCGCGCCTTTTTCAGGGAGAGACCCTGGCGGCCTACGGAAAGGCGGCGACGCTTTCTCGCATCGTGTTCTTTCTTCCTCTGCCCATCATCACCGCCATGTTTCCCCGGGCGGTCACTTCCGGCAACCCGCGCATCCTCTTTGCCCCGCTGCTGGCAACCCTGCTGGTGACCCTGGCGGCGGCCGCCGTGCTGACGCTGTTCCCTGTCCTGCCGATGCGGTTCATGTACGGCGTTTGCGATCCGATCCATGTGGAGCTGATCCGGCGGTATGTGTGGGCCGCCATTCCGCTGGCGCTCATCAGCATCCTGTCGCCCTACCTGTGGGCGCGGAAGGGGGGCCGGCCGACGCTCTGGATCATTCCCGTGATGCTGGCCTACGTGACGGCTCTTCTCGTGAGAGGCGTCACGCCGCAACAGGTCATCCTGTATCTGTTCGTGGCCGGCGCGTCGGCGTTCGTTGTGCTTCTGGCGATTACCCCGCGGTTCCTGCGCGCCGGTTCCAAGGGTGAGGGTTCGTGCGCCGCCCCGGTTTCCGGGTCCTGAGTCCCGTTGCCGGGACGCGTGAAAAAAGGACGTGCAGGCCGGTGAGCGTTCCGTTAGTCTGCCGCTATACCGCTATGATTGAAGTCCCCCAAAAAACGATCCTGTTGATCCCCGTCTTCAACGAGGAGGCGAACGTTGAGCCGCTTCTGAACGAGGTACGGAAGGAATTCCCGGACTTGCCGGTTTGTTTCATCAATGACAGTTCGACCGATTCGACCCGGCAGGTTCTCCAGTCCGCGCTCTGTCACCATTTAAGCCTGCCCTGCAATCTCGGCGTGGGCGGGGCGATGCAGGCCGGGTTCCAGTACGCGTATGAGCAGGGCTACGAGTACGCCATCCGGATTGACGGCGACGGACAGCACCCGCCGGCGGAATGCCGCGCGCTGATCAAGCGGATGGCACAGGGCGATGTGGACATGGTGGTGGGGTCCCGGTTCCTGGGCGAGAGCGCCTACACGAGCACCCTGTTCCGGCAGGCGGGAATTCACGGACTGGCCGCCATGCTGAGCGCCGCCTGCCGCCAGCGGATCACGGATCCCACGTCCGGTTTCCAGATGGTCAACCGGGCGGTCATGTACTTCTTCGCGAACCAGTATCCGGCGGACTATCCCGAGCCCGAGTCGCTCGCGCTGCTGAGCCGCCAGGGCTACCGGTATTGCGAGGTGGGCGTCCAGTTTCGCGCGCGTGAACGCGGAATCTCGTCCCTTCGCAAGTGGAATACGATCTACTATATGTTCAAGGTCTGCATCGCCCTCTTCGTGGACCGATGCCGCGCGGTGAATCCGAGATTCGATCGGCAGAATATCAAGGTGTCTCCATGACGATTCCGCAGATGTTTTCGGCCGGGGCCGGGGTGCTGTTTTGCGTGGGCAGCCTGTATGCCTTCTTCCAGAACAAGATTCATCGGTTCAAGTCGCTGTTCTGGCTGGCGATCGGGGTCACCATGGTCTATGCGGCTTTCCGGCCGCAGATGATCGAGCTGTTCGGGAAGGACACCGCGGAACTCCGGCTCCGCCTGGTCGTGGCCCTGCTCAGCTTCATTGTGCTGACGATCACGCTGGAGGCCATCCGCGTGGCGCGCATGCAGGAGCGCTACGCATTCCTCTGGCTCGTGACCGGCGCGGTTCTTTTCGGGGGAGCGGTCTTCGGAGATATCGAAGTCCTGGTCTCGCGCGTGACGGGCATGAGCTACGGCGCGTCGGTGATGGTCGTCCTGTTCAGCTTCGTGATGCTGATGCTCTTCCATTTCTCCGTCACGCTCAGCAAGTTGCAGAACAAGCTCGCGCAGGTGGCCCGCGCGGCCGCGCTGGCCGAGGAACGATTGAGGCAGATGGAGAAGAGTTCCCCGGTCAACCCGCCGCCCGGCGCAAAGCCGCCAGGGTAAGTTCCGCCGTCCGGCTCCATGTGAACGTCATCGCCCGCGCCCGCGCGCGGGCGGTTTTGTTTTCGCGGGATGCCTGCCGTTCCGCCAGTTGCTCCGCCAGCCGCGCGGCCAGGTCGCCGGGTTTGTGCGGATCGAAGTAATCGACCTCGTCGCCGCCCGCTTCCGGGATGGACCCGCAGCGCGTGGTGAGCACCGGAACCTCCGCCATCATGGCTTCAAGCACCGGCAGGCCGAATCCTTCATACAGCGACGGGAAAACAAAAAGGGACGCCTGCTGGTACAGCGCGATCAGCCGCTCCCGCGACACCCCGGCGATCCGGTGCAGGCGCGACGGGTCCGCGAGCTTCGCGACGGCGGCGGCCGTGAGCGGTTCGCCCAGGCGCGGCTTGCCGACCAGCACCAGGTGGTGGGGGATGTCTTTCTGCAGGGCGGCGTAGGCCTCCACCAGCGCGTGCACATTCTTGTGCGGATACGTGTTGGCTACGCACAACAGGTACGGACCCGGAACGCCTGCGTCGATGTCCGGTTGCGGCCGGCCAAACGCGGGGTCCGCGGCCAGCGGCGTCACGTCGATCTTGGCCGCCGGGATACCGGTGTGCCGGGTCACTTCCTTCTTCGAGAATTCCGAAATGGCGATGACGCGCCGGGCCCGGCGCGCGCCGGACTGCACGAGAAGATTCGTGGTCAGCCTCGCGAGGAATGTCAGGTCCCGGGGATGCGTCTTGTACTGCATGTCCAGGATCGAAACGACCTGCGGGCACGGCGCAAAGAACGGCGCCGTGTAGCCGGGGGACCAGAGCACATCCAGATTCCACCGGCGCGTCGCCAACGGGATCTGGATTTGTTCGCGGAGGATGCGCGCATACCGGTTGGCGGCCGAAAATTCCAAGGGTTGGAAAAACACACCCTCCCTTTTTCCAATCCTTGGAAAAAGCCGCGCGTGACCCTCGCGTCCGGCGAACACCACGAACTCGTGGCCGCCGCCGAGCGCCGGCAAGGCGTCCAGCGTCTCGCAGAGATACGTCTCGGACCCGCCGACTTCGCCGGGGATGTAGAAAAGGGCGTTGATGCCGATGCGCATAGTCAGGAGCCGCGGGTTTTCTGCATCAGGGCGTAGGAGCCGACAATGCCCCAGCGGACGAACCAGTGGAGCAGGGTTTGCGGGGAAAGGCGGCCGGCATCCGCGACGGCGATGTCGAACTCTTCCTTGAACTGGCGGCCGAAAGTGCTGCCGCTGATCGAGCCCGGGTGCCATCGGAAATCGGCCGTCCACGAGCCGGGAATCCGGCAGGCCCCGCCGTGCCGCCACAGGCGCAGGAGCAGGTCGTAATCGAACGCCGCCTTCAAATCCTCGCGCAGGGGCCCGGCGGCCTCCAGCGCCGCGCGGCGGAAGAACGTCGCCGGTTGGGAAATGTAGTTGATCGACTGGATCAGAAACCGGCAGGAGAAGGGGAACAGGGATTCCTTGAACCGCGTGATGCCGCGCCGGATTTCGCGGCCGTCCTCGTCGACGATCCGGCAGCGCCCGAAGCAGAGCGCCGCGCGCGGATGGCGCTTGAGGGTCTCGATCGCGCGCCGGACGGCGCCCGGGTGATACAGGTCGTCCGCGTTCAGCCACGCGACAAGGTCGCCCGTGGCGAGCTTCAGGCCCTTGTTGATGGCGGACGCGGGCCCATGGTCCGGCTCGGAGACGATGCGATCGATCCCGTCCCGGTGACGCTGGATGATCTCCATCGACCGGTCGCGGCTCGCGCCGTCCACCACGATGTACTCGATGTCGACTCCGGGTTCCCGCTGGGCCAGCACGCTGGCGATGGTTTGCTCGATGAATCGCTCGCCGTTGTAGTTTGGGGTTATGACCGATACCTTCACACGGGCATTTTAGCAGAAAGGTTGTGCCCGGCCATCGGATTGTTTTGCGCCTTGATGGAATGGCCGCATTCGATAGAGTCCCCGATATGACTTTGTGGATCGGCGTGCTTCTCTCGCTGTTTATGGCGTGGGTGTTCGTCGCCTGCCTCCGGTTCCTGGACGTGCGCTCGATTCCGGGGTGGGTGCGGCTCCTTCTCGTCGCGGGGGCCGTGTGTCTCCTGTTCCGGCCTGACGAAGAGATGGAAGTGGGAGAAGATGCGGGCGCGTATTTCAACGCGGCGGTTTCCTACGCCCGCTACGGGCATCTCAACTTCGAGGACCCGGCCTTCGCGGATGTGGCCCCGGAAGAGCAGAAGGCGTTTCGATACGGGCACGGGGATTTCTTCGTTTCCAAGGATAACTGCCTGTGGGTTCAGGACCTTCAGATGCAGAAGAGGAAGCCGTGGTTCTTCCCCGCATACTCCCTCTTGATGGTCGTTCCCATTGCGGCCGGGTTCCCGTATGGCGCGTTCTGGATTGCGCCGGTGCTGGCCATCCTGATCGGTGTGCTGCTGGCGGGGTTGGCGCGGTGGTTCACGGGCCGCGCGCTCGCGTCCGCCGCGGCATTCGTCCTCTACCTTCTGCACCCGGCGGTGGTCTGGAATGCGCGCTGCATGAGGGCGGAATGGCCCGCGTCCTTCCTTGTCCTGGCCGGCCTCGTCCTGTGGCTCGTTCCCATGCTGCCGGACAAACCGGCGTCGCGGACTACCGGGTTCCTCTCGGGGCTCTCGCTGGGTATGGCCATGTTGTTTCATGTCACGGCGTTGTACGTCGCGATTCCGATGACGCTCGCCTCCTTGTGGCTCACGCGCCGCACGCCTTTCTGGACGGGGTGGTGGGGCGGTCTTATCGCGGGTGGAGGCCTTTTGCTGGCGCAGACACTCTGGGTCACGGATCCGTACTGGATGAAGCTCTCCTGGATTCGTTATGGGGGGACGATGCTGTTTTTGCCGATTGTCGCGTCCGTGCCGGCCGTTGTCGCGGGCCTTCGGTTCTGGTGGAGCCGGGTCGTCGCGCGCGAGAAGGCCGGTGTGATCGCCGGCCTGGCGATGAGCGTTTGCTTCGGCCTCCTCGTAGGATTGTCCATTCCGTTGCGGACGGAGGACGGCGGCATTCCCGGCCTGCCCGCCTGGGCGAACTCCTACATCAGCCTGACGGATTTTCGCGGCGTCATGGACCTGTCGTCATGGCCGTGGTTCATCGCAGCGTTGCCGGGGACTCTGGTCCTGTGCGGGCGCCGCGGCGTGCAAGGCCGGCTGGGCCGCTGGATTTTCTTCGCGCTGGCGCCGGCCTCGATGACCATCGGCTGGGTCAACAACTACATGTTTGAGACGCGGCGCATGGTGACCTTCCTGGTCCCGCTCCTCGTGTTGTCCCTGCTGGCGCTGGTGTTCGCGATCGGGGAATGGGCCGCCGCCCGTCTGCACGAACGGTGGCCGCGCGCGGCCGCGCGGCCCGCCGCGATTTCCGGCGCGGTGATCTGCCTGTTGACTGCGGGCTTGCTGGCGGTTTCGGCCTGGGGGAAGGATTCCCTGTACACGACATGGAACAACCGCGGGATGTTCGACTTCTATAGGAAGCTGTCCGACCGGATTCGCGATGCGGGCGATTTCCTTTTTGCGGAATACACGCAAGTGGGCGCGCCGATCGAACGCCTGGCGGACCGGCCGCTGCTGCCGCTGGCCTGGGATTACCGCTCCGACGACGATTACCGCGTTGCCGAGCAGGTCATGGCCCGGCTTGTGGCGCAGCATCCCGAGAGACGGCACGTGCTGATCACTCCGTTTTTCGGCGCGTCGATTCCGGGGGTCGGCCTGGAGCCGATATTCTCGGAGAGTCTTCACACCCGCCGGATCGAGCGGCTGAAGCGCGCAGTGCCGACCCGCGTGAAGGACAGCGTCCGCACACTGCATGTGTACCGCGTTGCGGGGGATGGTTCGACGGCGACGAACGCCTCGTACGTAAGAATCTTCGACGGCGGACGGCTCGGTCTCGCCGGGGCGGCCAACAAGGTGTCCGACCGAACCCTGATGGTGCGCGGTATCGCGGTATCGCCCGATCAGGTCCGGACGCTCCGATTCGCCTGCTCGTGGAAGGAGCCGGGGCCGGTCGCGCTGGCCTTCGTGTTCGCGATTCCGTCGGGCGCGGCGCCGCGCCGGCTGAACGTCGAGCGCGCGGGCGGCGCCGCGCCGTCGCGCGTTCGGCGCTATAGTCTCGGGCCCGGCTGGGAGGTTGTGGAATGCGAGGGCAACGAGCCGGCCCGCGGCGCGTTCGAGTTTTCCGTAAGCGCCTCGGAACGCGTGTGCCTTTCGGATGCCTTTGCTCTTCTGCCGTCGGGCCGGTCCGCGGTGCGCCTGAAGACGGATGCCGAACAGGCATCGTTTGAGTTCGGGAACATGGATTCGCAGTGGCTCAAAGCGCGCGCCCGGGTGGCCCTGCCGGTTTATTCGGAGCCCTCGCGCGTGTGGATGCTTGCCACGCATGGCCGGCGCGGGGATCCGCTTGTCGAATGCGAAATCGGTCTCGAAAACGGCGGCGCGGAACATCAGCAGGCCCGCATCGAAACGGGATGGACCTGGTCGGTGTTCACTCTGCCCGGCGCGGACGGGGCATCGGGCGCGTTCCGTTGGCACGAGTTCATCACCCGGCCGGCCTGGGATCCGGATGAGCCGGGTTTCCCGCCGGACCTGGGTGTCCGCGTCCAGCGAATTTGCGTCGCGCGGTAGCGGCCGACTTGGGAAAACGGGCTTTGCATTTGACGAGCAGGCCATTACATTCTTCCGTACATGTCCGGTCCCGCAGGAGGTAATCAGCCGTGAGTGAACATTCGATACAGGGCGTTGAGACCAAGAAGCTTGTATGGCGGAAGGATGATCGCGGCCGCCTGCTGGAGATTCTCCGGTGCAACGACGAGATTTTCAACGGCTTCGGGCAGGTCTATGTCACCGTCGTTCTCCCGGAGGTCGTCAAGGCGTGGCACTATCACAAGAAGCAGGACGACAGCTTTGTCGCCCTGGCCGGCACGGTGCGGGTCGGTCTTTCCGACGCGCGCGAGAACTCGCCCACGAAGGGGCGGACGGCGGAATACATCCTGTCCGCGGAGGATCCGTATGTGCTGGTGATTCCGCGCGGGGTATGGCACGGCTTCGAGTGCGTCGGCGACCGGGAGGCCATGGTCCTGAACGTGCCGAACATGCCGTACGACCATGAGCGCCCGGACGAGTACCGGCTCGATCCGTTCACGAACGACATCCCGTTCACGTGGAATGCGAAGCGCGGCGGGTGAGGGCGGAACCCTGAAACCTGAGTTTGGGTCGGACAAACAGCGAGCGGAGACCTGAAATCGGAATAGAAGCAAGACCCGCGCTCCGAAACTCAGGTTTCTGATTTAGCAAAGAGGTGGTTATGAAAGGCATTGTTTTAGCTGGCGGATTGGGGACGCGGCTGTATCCGCTGACGAAGATCACGAACAAGCATCTGCTTCCGATCTACAAGAAGCCGATGATTTACTACCCGATCGAAATGCTGGTCGAGGCCGGCATTCGCGAGATCATGGTCGTCACCGGCGGCCGCAACGCGGGCGATTTCCTGCGCCTGATCGGCAACGGCAGGGACTTCGGCCTGTCGGGGATCCACTACACGTACCAGGAAGGCGAGGGCGGCATCGCCGAGGCGCTCGGTCTGGCCGAGGAATTCGCGGAAGGGCAGAAGGTCGTCGTCGTGCTGGGCGACAACCTCCTCGAGAAGGGAATCTCGCGCGGCGTGGCGAACTTCAGGAGACAAAAGAAGGGCGCGCGTCTTTTCCTGAAAGAGGTCGATCATCCGTGGGAATACGGCATAGCCGAGATCAGCGGCCGGAGGATCAAGCGGATCATCGAGAAACCGAAGCGCCCGCCCACGAACCTCGCGGTCATCGGCGTGTACATGTATCCCGGCGATGTCTTCAAGATCGTGAAGACCCTGAAGCCCTCCAAGCGCGGCGAACTGGAGATCACGGACGTGAACAACGCGTACATCCGGCGCGGCGGCCTGGAATACGAGGTCGTCGACGGCTGGTGGATGGATGCCGGCGAGAATACCGAAGCCCTTCTCCAGGCCAATATCACGGTCGCGCGCGCGGCCGGAGTGAAGATCTAGCTCCCGATGAAAGTCGCTGTCATTGGCTGTAACGGGATGCTCGGCACGGACGTGATGGCCGCGTGCCGCGCCGCGGGAATTGAAACGCGTGGGCTCGACCTGCCGTCCTTCGACATTACCCGGTTCGACGTCGTCCGCGAACATCTTCCCGACGTGGACCGCGTGGTGAACTGCGCCGCGTACGTGCGCGTAGACGATGCGGAGGCCGAGCGCGAACAGGCGTACGCGGTCAACGCGGAAGGCGCCGGCAACGTCGCGCGCATCTGCTCGGCGAAAGGCATCGGCCTGATCCACCTCAGCACGGACTACGTGTTCGACGGCCGCAAGGGGTCGGCCTATTCCGAAACGGATCCGGTGAATCCTCTGAACGTGTACGGCGCCAGCAAGCTCGCGGGCGAGGAATGGGTCCGGGACGCGGGCGGTCGAAGCCTGATCGTCAGGACGCAGTCGCTGTTCGGCGTCCGCGGCGCGAACTTCGTCCGCACCATCGCCCGGCGGCTGAAGCAAAGCGACGAGCCGTTGAGGGTGGTGAACGACCAGTTCATGTCCCCGACGTACACGAGGCATCTCGCGGAGGCCCTGGCGCGCCTGCTTCAGGCGGATCGCGAAGGCATCGTGAATGTCGCGGCGGAAGGCTGCTGTTCCTGGTTTGAATTCGCGCAGGCGATCGCCGCGCGCGTGAAGCCCGGCGCGGCGGTTCATCCCGTCCGCGCGGCGGAATTTCCGCGGCCGGCGCCGCGGCCGGCGTACTCGGTGCTCGACACCCGCCGCTACCGCGAATGGACCGGCAGCGCGCTGCCGCCGTGGCAGAAGGGGTTGGAAGAGTATCTCGCAGAGGAGAAACCGGCATGAAACTGTTTGTCACCGGCGGCGCCGGATTCATCGGCAGCAACTTCGTCCGCCACATGCTCGCGGCGTATCCCGACGTCCGGATCGTGAACTTCGACGCGTTGACGTATGCCGGCAACCTCGAAAATCTTTCCGATATCGAGAAGGATGCGCGCTACACGTTCGTTCGCGGCGACATCAGCCGCGTGGACGATGTCCGCGCCGTCTTCTCCGGCAACACGTTCGATGCCGTCGTCAACTTCGCCGCCGAGAGCCATGTGGACCGCAGCCTGCACCTCGGCGCCGATCCGTTCATCCACACCAATGTGCTCGGCGCGCAAATCCTGCTCGATGCCTCGCGCGAGTACGGTGTGAAGCGCTACGTGCAGATTTCAACGGACGAGGTGTACGGCAGTCTCGGGGCGGAAGGGCGTTTCTCCGAGACGACGCCCGTCGCGCCGAACAATCCGTATTCGGCCACCAAGGCCGCCGCCGATTTCCTCGTGCGCGCCGCCCATCGCTCCCACGGCGTGGATGCGGTGATTACGCGCTGCTCCAACAACTTCGGCCCGTACCAGTTCCCGGAGAAGCTGATTCCGCTGATGATCGCCAACGCGCTGGAGGACAAGCCGCTGCCGGTTTACGGCGACGGCATGCACGTGCGCGACTGGATTTACGTGCTCGATCATTGCAGCGCCATCGACGCGGTTTTGCGGAAGGGCAGGGCGGGGGAGGTTTACAACATCGGCAGCATGAGCGACGTTCCGAACCTGCATGTCGTGAAGCAGATTCTCGCGATTCTCAAGAAGCCCGAATCGCTCATCCGGTTCGTCAAGGACCGTCCCGGCCACGACCGCCGCTACGCGATGGACGCGATCAAGATACAGGAAGAGCTCGGCTGGAAGCCCGCGCACAGCTTCGACGACGGCTTGAAGCGGACCGTCGACTGGTACCTCGGCCACAAGCCCTGGCTCGACCGCATCCGCAGCGGGGAATACGCGAAGTACTACGAGAAGATGTATTCCGGGCGCTGAGTTTTCCAAGCCTTGGACAATTCGGTCAAAACGCTTCCCAAGGTTGGAAAAATCTCTCGCATGGGGTCTCGGCGGGTTACGTCCGGGATAACCGGATCCGTTGTTCGCCGGCGGGGGAATCCGCATTTCCGGTTGTCGCCGGCGCGGCAGGCCTGTTTCTTTGGGACGCGAACTGTTCGCGCATCCGGATGAATCGTTCGTTCAAGTCGCGGTAGGCCTTGCCGAGATTCAGATGGTTCTCCTCCATCTCCGCCACGCGGTTGCGGATGCTGTCGGCTTCCGCCCGTTCGCGGCGCACGATCTCCTCCATCTGCCGGATCGTTTCCTCGGCCCGCTTCTCTGTTTCGGCGCGGGACTCGATGAGGGACTGGATCTCGCGGGACTTGGCGGTCAGATGCTGCATCAGCGTGTCGAACTGCGCCGACATCTCCTGGTGGGACTCCATCAGGGCGGCGAGCTGTTTCGTGGCGCTGTCCGTGGAACCGGATTCGACGACCTGTTTCAGCGCGTCGTAGCTGCTTTCGACGTGCGTGAGCTTTCTCTTCAGTTGTTCGATGGCGCGGCGGGAGGCGAGTTCGTTCTTGCGCATATCGTTGGCGCGCTCGTTGAACGAGTTCTCCCGGCGCAGGGAGTTTGCGCGCTCATCGTCGTACATCTTTCGCCACTTCTTTGCCTCGCGTTCAAAGAAATCCTTGCTCTGGGCGATCTCCTTCCACTCCGCGCGCGCCGGAACGGCCGAGGCGGCCGCCGTGTCGCTGTGCGCCGGTTCGGCGGGAACGGCGGGGATGGACTGCTTGGGTTTGCGCGCCTGTTCGTCCGCGGCGGCCAGGGCCTTGCCGAGGGTCTGGACCGCGCCGGTGGTTTTGTGGGTCAACCGGGTCTGCGGGTTCAGGGAGCCGTCGGCAACGAGTTCGCGCAGCGCGGACAGGTGGAGCGGGCCGTACATGGATTGGTCATCGGTCTCGATGAGCCAATCCATCTGGAGGGCCGGTTTGTCATGCGCGGGGGACCAGGTCTGGCGGTCCTGCGAAATATGGTCTTCCGGCGCGATGCGCCCCTCGGCGGCCCACCGGCGGAGCGCCCCATCGTCCACGGGGCCGTAAACCGTATCGTCACTTTTTCGAAGGTACCAATTCATGATCCGGTGTTCCTGGTTCGTCGCGGTTCCGGCGACAGACTAGTCGGGGACGAAAATCTTCTGGCCCACGCGCAGCCGGTTCGGGTCCTTGATGTCGTTGTTGTCGAGGATGGCCTTGCTGGTCACGCCGTACGCGGCGGCGATCGCGGAAAGAGTTTCGCCCGCCTGCACTTCGTGCTCGTACCCGGTTTGGGAACTTGAGGACGAACTCTTTTTTGCGCTCTGTTTCCTGGCGGAGGAGCCGGACGATTTCGAGGAGCCGACGATCTGGGTGATCTTCGAGCTGAGCTTGTCGACGATCTCCTGCTTGTCCCGCTCGCGGGCGGCGTCCACGGCGCGAATTCGGGTTTCCAGGTTGTCGAGCCGGGCTTGCAGGGGTTGAACGGGTGAGGGGGCCGAGCGCGACGCGTTGACCTCCTGGTGCAGGCGCTCCACTTCCAACTCGAGGCCCTCGATGCGGCCGTCCAGCTTCCGCATCCTGTCCTGGATGATCAGCATGTCCTCGCGCGCCTGCATCTTTTCCGCGTTGTCCGTCAAGGTGACACAGCCGGAGGCGCCGGCCAGGAGGGCCGCGCAGGGCGCGGCGAGAAGAATCCGTCGAAGAAAGGAGTTTTTCATTATGGGTTCTGCTTAACCTAAGGCGCTGTCTTTCTCAAGCAAATAGGAAGCGCCGTTCCATTCCCTTTCATCGGCCCTGAAATGCAGAGCGTGCGTTTCGTCCTGGAAGACGGCCGTTGCCCGCGCGCCGGAGGCGACAAAACCTTTGACCGGCGCCTTTTTGGCGGTAACGTATTGCGGAAGATGATCCACGAAATCCTCATCAAGAACGCGCAGGTCTGGATTTCCGCGGACCGTGAAGTCGTGCGCGACGGTTCCGTTCTCATCCGCGACGGGCGCATTGCGCGGGTCGGCCGTTTCCACGCGCGCGCCGAAACGGTGATCGACGCCGACGGCTGCCTGGTCATGCCGGGCTTTGTGCAGGGGCACGTGCACCTGTGCCAGACGCTGTTTCGCGGCGGCGCGGAAGACATGCTGTTGCTGCCGTGGCTGACGAAGTACATTTGGTCCCTCGAGGCGGCCCACGACGAGGAATCTCTGCGGGCCTCCGCCCTCCTGGCGTGCGCCGAATTCATCCGGAGCGGGACCTCCGCGTTCATGTCCATGGAGACCGTCCGCCACACCGGCGTGGTGTTCGATGCCGTGGCCGATGCGGGGTTGATGGGGGTGATCTCCCTCTGCCTGATGGACGAGAGCGGCGGGTACAAGCCGCTGGCCGTGGACATCGAGGATTCCCTGGCGGATTGCGAGCTTCTGCTGGACCGGTGGCAGGATCATGACGATCTCCGGCTGGCGGTGGCGCCGCGTTTCGCGCTGAGCTGCACGGGCGATCACATGCGCGCCGCCGCGCAGTATGCCCGCGACCGCGGCCTGCTCATTCACACGCACGCGTCGGAGCAGGTGACGGAGGTCGAACTGGTGCGCGAACGCACGGGGATGTGCAACATCGAGTACCTGCATTCGCTGGGGCTGACCGGAAAGGACGTGTGTCTCGCGCACTGCGTGCACACCCAGCCGCACGAGAGGGCGATCCTGGCGGAGACGGATACGCGGGTGCTCCACTGCCCGTCCGCGAACCTCAAGCTCGGCTCCGGCATCGCGCCGATCCCGGAGTACCTCCGGTCCGGAGTGACCGTAGCCATCGGCGCGGACGGCGCGCCCTGCAACAACCGGCTGGACATGTTCATGGAGATGCGGGAGGCCGGCCTGCTTCAGAAGATCCGGCTCGGACCGACCGCGCTGCCGGCCCGCGACATCGTGAGGATGGCGACGGAGAGCGGGGCCCGGGCGTTGGTCTGGTCGGAGGAAATGGGTACGCTGGAGGAGGGCAAGCGGGCGAATCTCATTCTCGTCTCGCAGGACAGCGTGCACGTCTTGCCGTCGGAGGATGTCGCGGGAAACCTGGTGTACGCCAACGCGGCGAGCGATGTCGTCATGACCCTGGTGAACGGGAAAATTCTCTACGAGGACGGCCGGTTGACGACGATCGACGAAGAGAAGCTTAAGGAACAGGTCCGGAAGCAGAGGCGAAAGCTCTTCGAGAGGGCGGGGCTGGCCTAGTCACGGGCTGGAGTGCGGGCAGGAACGCAGCCCTCCAATCCTCCAACACGCCGTCACTCCTGCTGCTTCAACAACTCCCTCATCCAGTCGTACACCTTGATCTCGGCGACTCCGCCGTGGACGAATTCGTCGAACGGCTGTTCGTTCTGAACCGGACCGACCGGGCCGTCGAGCTTTGCCATCGGGACCGGCTCGCGGGTGTGGCCGCGCACGCTGACCGGGGTCCGGTGATCGGTACAGATCAGGAGGCGATAGGGCTCGCCGCGTTGTTCCAGCGCCTTCCAGACGGGGCCGACGATCCGGGCGTCGAACGCTTCGATCGCATCGACCTTCAACAGCGCCTTCCCGCTGTGGCCGCATTCGTCGGGCGCTTCCACATGGACGAACACGAAGTTGTCGTTCCGGATCACGTCGAGCGCGGCGTCCACCTTGCCCTGGTAGTTGGTGTCCATGAAGCCGGTCGCTCCCTCGACGTGGATGGGGTTCAAGCCGATCAGGCGGCCCAGCCCACGGACGAGATCCACGGCGGTGATCACGCCGCCGGTCAGGCCGAAGAGTTCCTTGTAGGTTTTCAGGGTGAGCGCGCGGCCCTGGCCCCAGAGCCAGATCTGGGTGGCCGGGTTTTTCCCGGCGGCGATGCGCGCCCGGTTCACCGGGTGGTCCCGGAAGATTTCCCGCGACGCTTCGAGCAGTTTCCGGATTTCGTCCTGCCTGTCGCCGGTCGGGAGGTAGTCCGCGATCGGTTTCCCGGAGATGTCGTGCGGCGGCTGGGTTTTCACCTGGTCGGACCCGTGGCTCCAGACCAGCAGGTGGCGGTAGCTGACCCCGCCGTGGAACTTGAGCCCGTCGCGGCCGAGTTTGCGGTCCACGGCGGCGATCAACTGGCGGGCCTCGCCGGTGCTGATGTGGCCGGCGGAGTAATCCTCCATGCGGCCGTCCTTGAGGGTGACGAGGTTGCAGCGGAACGCCACGTCGGTCGGCAGAAGCGGGATGCCCGCGCCGGCGCATTCGATCGGCGCGCGGCCGGTGTAGTTTTCTTCGGGATTGTAGCCCAGGAGGCTGAGGTTCGCGATATCGCTTCCGGGCGCGAGCCCCGCCACGGGCACCGTCTGCGCCATGCGGACCTCGCCCGCCGCGCAGATGCGGCGGATGTTCGGAATCCGGGCCTTCTGCAGCGGGGTGAGCCCGCCCAGTTCGGAGACCGGGTAATCCCCCATGCCATCGCCGACCAGAACCACTATCTTCCTTCGCTTCATAGGCGCTGCAAGTTACCGCAGGTTTGAGGCGCGGTCAAATTAACACTTGCTGAGACTTCCCCGTGCGCTAGTGTAAGAACGGATGCCCTCATATGAAATCGCGCAAACAACTTTATCCGCTTCGGTTCAAGCCGGTTTACAAGGATTACATCTGGGGCGGCAACAAGATCATCCGCATGTACAACCGCCGGGAGCCGCCCGGCACCTACGCGGAGTCCTGGGAACTGTCCGACCGCAGCGAGGGGATGAGCGTGGTGTGCAACGGGCCGCTGGCGGGCCTGAGCCTTCGCGAGATCGTGCGGGAGTTTCAATCGGACCTGCTGGGCGAGGGGCGGCGCGCCGACGCGTTTCCGCTGATGGTCAAATTGATCGACTCCCGCGAGCGGCTCAGCGTCCAGGTGCATCCCAACGATCAAGCGGCGAAGAAGTACGGCGGCGAGCCGAAGACGGAGATGTGGTATGTGCTGGACGCCGAGCCGGGCGCGGGCGTCTATGCCGGCCTGAAATTCGGGGTGAACGCCAAGTCGTTCGACAAGGCCATGCAGTCCAAGCGCCTCGGCGAAATCCTGACGCGCATTCCCGTGAGCCGCGGCGACGCCGTCTTCATTCCCGGCGGCCTTGTGCACGCGATCGACGCCGGATGCCTCCTGCTGGAAGTCCAGCAGAACTCGAACACGACGTATCGCATTTACGATTGGGATCGCCTCGGGGTGGGCGGAAAGCCGCGTCCGCTGAACGTGAAGGAAGCGCTCCAGGTGATCCGCTGGGACGCGCGGGACAATCCCAAGGTTCAGCCGCGCGACCTGGGGCTTTGCGGCGGAAACCATTTCTGGGAAGTGCTCCGGTGTCCGTATTTCCGGGTGGAGCGAATCCAGGCCTCCGAACGCATGCCGCTCGTCATGGATGGAAGCACGTTCTCGATTCTCTTCGTGGCCTCCGGGCGCGCGCGGGTGGAGTCGGGCGGAGCGGGCGAGCTGCTGGGTCCGGGAAACACCTGCCTCCTGCCGGCCGCGCTGAAGGATGGCGCGCTGATGCCGCTGGAAGCCTCGGCGGAGATCCTGCGGGTGACCGCTTCCGCTACGACCAGCCCTTCCTCTTGAGGTACAGGTAGAACAGCGTTGTGAAGAGCACGGTTCCGCCGAAAATCGCCATGTAGGCGCACTTCCAGTCCGGCCATCCGGTGCTCGGCATGTGCGGAACGTTCATGCCGTACCAACTGGTGACGATCAGGAGCGGCATGGAAAGCGTGGCCAGGACCGTCAGAACCTTGATGACCCGGTTCACCTGCATCTGCTGAAGATTCAAGTGCACCTGCAGGATGTTCAGCAGCGAGTCGCGGTAGTTGTCGGTGCTGTCGCTGATGCGCGACAGATGGTCCAACAGGTCGCGGTAGTAGGGCAGCAGGTGCGTCCGCACGATCTTGAACTCTCCGTGCGCGAGCCGCGCAATGACCTCCCGTTGGGGCGCGATGATCTGGCGCAGGCGCTGGACCTCCGCTCTCAACTTCAGAACGCTGTTCAGGATGTCCGCGTCCGGATCGTCCATTACGCGGTTCTCGATCGCGGCGATCTCGCTGCTCAACCCATCCAGCGCCGGCTGGTAGTTCTCCAGCAGGGCGTCCAGCAGGTTGTAGGTCAGCCGGTCCGGGGCGCGGGCGATCAGCGGGGCGTTCCTGACCACGCGGTCGATGGTCGTGCTCACGCTTTTCACCGGCTCGTCATGCACGGTGACGAGGAAGTTTTTCCCGATGAACAGGTTCAGTTCCGTCGTCCCGAACTCTTGCGCGGTGTGGATGTAGTTGACGGCGTGAATCAGCAGGAAGATGTAGTTCTCGTAGTCGTCCACTTTGGGACGCTCGCTGACGGCGATGCAGTCCTCGATGGCGAGAGGGTGGAAATTGAAGACGCCTTCGAGAAGCATCTTGTTCTCCTCGGGGGTCGGATTCTCGGCGTCGACCCAGATCTGCACGCCCTCGTCGTACAGCACGAGATGCAGGACGTCCATGCCGACGTCCTGACTCACCAGTCTGCCCTGACTGAATATGAACGAGCGAATCATGGCGTTTGTTTAGCAGAATGTGCGGGCCGCGAAAAGGCGCAAAAGGTTGCTTTTTCAGATTGTCGATCGCGCGCCCGGGTCGGGTTCGGGCCAGCCCCGGGGCGGGTGCATCCGGGGGAGCGGAATGGGTCGGCCGCGGTTCATCGCAAGTTGACCGCGTCGAATGCGTTCTATACTTTAGCGGCAGCCATGGACGAGCGTTTCCGAAAGTATCTCAAGCGAAGCACGATCGGGCATGGGATCGTGCTCCTGCTGATCCTCATCGTGCCCGCGATCGTCAACTGGAGGATTCACCGGCGCAACATCGAGAGCATCACGTTCGTGGACTTTACGGTCGCCATTCCGGGCGACACCTCCGTGGAGCCGACCCGGGAACTGGGCGATCTTTTGATGGAGGAAACGCCGAAAGAGGCGGCGGCCGGGAAGGACACGATCACCGAGCCGTCCACGATCGCCGAGTCGTCCACGCTTGCCGAGCCGTCCAAGCTCAAGAAGAGCAGTCAGATTCAAAAGAGCACGAAGAAGGTCAGGCGCCCCCAGGGCGGGACGGTGGCCAAGTCGAACCTGAGTGCGGCGGAGATTCGCCGCCTGCTCGAGGCCGGGGCGCGGATCTCGGATCGCACCTCCGTGCCGATGGGCGACCTGTGGGAGGCCGGGTATTACAATCACGTGCACGAAAGGATGTACCGCGTCTGGAACCAGCCGACAAGCTTGTCCGCGAACGCGGGCATCAGCGCGGAGGTGATGATCCGCGTTCAGCGCGACGGAACGATCGTCAAGCGCGACATGGTGCGATCTTCCGGTAATTCGTTGATGGACGAATCGGTCATGAAGGCCGTCCAATCCGTCGCGCAGCTCAAGCCCCTGCCGGCGCAGTGTCCCGGTTCCTCCAAGGACATCCGCATCCTGTTCGAGCTGACGAGGGAAGGAATGTGACGCGGCCCCCCTCGACCTCAACGACGAGAGCGGGGAGGAGGACGAATGTTGCGGTCTTCTTCCTTGAGTGCTCCGGTTTTTCCTCCTACCATTCACGCCTCTGACATGGAGCGATGGAATGAATAAATCCGCGATTTCGATTCTCCTGGCTTTTGTTTGTGCGGTGTACACGGCTTCCGCGCAGGTGCGCGTGACGAAAGGCGCCGGCCACAAGACCTCCATCGACTGGTCCGGCTTCGGCGGTTCGCAGACGGAAGCGGGGTCCGTCTTCAAGAAGACTCTTCAGGACGATCTTGTCCGTTCCGGCTGGTTCACGCCTGCCGCTCGGGGGCAGGGCGTTCTCGTCCTGCAGGGGTTGTATGAGGACACCGGCTCGGGCCTGAAGGTGAAATGCTACGTGTTCGAGATGCAGACGAAGCAGAGTTACCTCAGCAAGAGCTACCGCGCCGAGGCGTCGGAGGCGCGCCGGCTTGCCCACAAGGTGGCGGACGAGATCATTGAAGCGGTGACGGGGAAGAAGGGGCTCTGCGCCGGCCGGTTGGTCGTCGTGGGAAATCGCACGAAGAACAAGGAACTTTACCTGTGCGATTTCGACGGCCAGAACGTGGTTCAACTGACGCGGGACGGCAAGATCAGTCTCGCGCCGAAGTGGTCGCCGGACGGCAATACGATTGTTTACACGGCGTATCTCAAGGGCTACCCGGACGTGTACTCCATTGACCTGGCCACAGGAAACCGGCAGCGGCTGGCGGGATATCCGGGCCTGAACACCGGCGCGGACATTTCGCCCAACGGCCGTGAAGTCGCGCTGATCCTTTCCAAGGACGGCAATCCGGAACTGTACGTGAAGAACATGCGCAGCGGCCAACTGACCCGGTTGACGAATACGCCGCGCGCCGCAGAGGCCAGTCCCTCGTGGTCGCCGGATGGGAATCAGATCGTGTATGTCTCGGACCAGTCGGGAACGCCGCAGCTTTACGTGATATCCCGCGAAGGAGGCCGGCCCGTCCGCCTGACCAGCCGGGGCTCGGAAAACGTCGCCCCGGACTGGGGCGCGAACGGCTGGATTGCCTACTCAACGCGGGTGGGAGGGCGCTACCAGGTGTGCGTCATGGACCCTGTTTCCGGCGTGACCAGGCAGATTACTTCGGACAACGCGGATTACGAGGACCCCTGCTGGGCGCCGGATAACCGGCATATCGCCTGCGGCCGCTCCCAGCAATACCGTTCAGCCATTTACCTCCTTGACACCTTGGGGGATCCCCCTTTAGCGTTGCTCGAAACTCAAGGGAACTGGTACTCTCCCGCGTGGTCGGCGAAATAACACTTTCACAAAGGAGAAAGGTGAAATGCAGAACAAGCGATGGATGTTGATCGTGATGATGGGCATGGTCTGTGCGCTGGCGATGACGGGTTGCAAGAAGAGACCCAAGGGCGCGGGATTGGGCAGTGACAATATCGGCGGGTTGAGCGGCTCCGATGTCTATGGCGAAGGGCTGTCCGACCGGATTGAGGGCGGCGCGGAAGATCGGGAGCAGTTCGCCGCTTTAACGGTTTACTTTGACTACGACAGCTCCCAGATCAACGAGTCCGAGCGCTCGAAGATCGAAGCGGTTGCTTCTTCGATGAAGGGCGGTTCCGGCCAGGTCATCGTCGAAGGGAATTGCGACGAGCGCGGCAGCGCCGAATACAACCTGGCGCTGGGCGAGCGTCGCGCGCTGGCGGTTCGCGCGTACCTCATCGGCCTGGGTATCGACGGCGCGCGCGTTCAGACCAAGAGCTACGGCGAAGAGCGGCCGGTGGATCCGGGCCATGACGAGTCGGCCTGGAGCAGGAACCGCCGTGCCGAGTTCGTCGTGGTCCGATAACGGACCGGCAGATTGACTTGAACGGCCCCGGCAGACATGCCGGGGCCGTTTTGTTTTCAGGGATACGCGCGCGCTCTGAAGGTTGCATCATGGACGGCGGCGGGTAAGATGTCGACATGAGCGGCTTTCCTCTCTCCATCCTCGGCGGGTCCTTCGGGCCCGGCGAAGTCCTTTTGATTTTCGTCGTGATCCTTCTTCTCTTCGGTTCGAAGAACCTGCCGGGCATTGCGCGCAGCCTGGGAAAAGCCTTGGAGGAATTCCGCCGCGCCGCGCGGGATATCTCCCATGAAATCGTTTGCGGGGATCCGCCGCCCCGCGGATCGGAGGACCGGGAAGACTCGGGGAATGACGCAGCCCGCTGACATCGCAACACCCGAAGTTCAGGGAGCGAAGCCGTTCCTGGCGCATCTCGAGGCCCTTCGCCGGACCTTGATCGGGTGCCTTGCCGCGCTGGCGGCGGGTATGGCGGTTGCCGTTCCGTTGACGCCGGGAATCATGGTGTGGCTCGAGCGGCCGCTGCGGGTCGTCACGGACGACCCCGGCCAGTTTCTCCGGTCGCTGGAGGTCGCCGGTGCGTTCACCGTCAGCCTGAAGATCGCCTTGTGGGCGGGGCTTCTTTTCAGTTCGCCGCTGATCGTGTTGCTCATCGGAGCCTTTGTCTTCCCGGGGTTGAAGGCCGGGGAGAAGGCGGTGGTGCTGAAAACGGGCGGTTTCGCGATCGCCCTGTTCGTCGCGGGCGTCCTGTTCGGGTACGCGTTCACCTTGCCGGCGGCGCTCAAGATCATGTTCGGCCTGCACCGCTGGCTCGGGATTCGACCCGAATGGACCGTGACCAGCTACGTGACCTTTTCCATTCAGCTCCTCATCGGATTCGGGCTGGTCTTCGAATTGCCGGCTTTCCTGGTCGCGCTGGGGAAACTGGGCCTCGTCAGTTCGCGCCGGCTTCGGGCGTTGCGTCGGCACGCCATCGTGGCCATCCTGATCGTGGCCGCCGCGTTGACCCCCCCGGACGTATTCTCCCAGCTCCTGATGGCTCTTCCCCTGGTCGGCCTCTACGAGCTTTGCATCTGGATGCTGCGAATGGACGAGCGGAGGAAAGCCGGCTCGACGCCCGCGGCCGGGTCCGGCGTCAAATAGTTGCTGTCGCCGCCGGATAAAAACGGTAGAGTGCATTCGGGACACGTGAAGAATGAGAACCCTGCGGGTTTCCAGTTTCGGCATTCGCGGTTTCGTCGGCGAGTCTCTCGCGCCGAAGGTGCTGATTGATTTCACGTCGGCGTTCGCGACATTCGTGCAAGGCCGCCGCGTCCTGATCGGCCGGGACACTCGGTATTCCAGCCCGATGATTCATTCAGCCGTGCTCTCCGGCCTGCTCAGCGCGGGCTGCGAGGTGATCGATTTCGGAATCTGCCCCACGCCGATCGTGCAGTTCTCCGTTGTCCCCATGAAGGCCGCCGGCGCGCTTTCGATTTCGGGCGGGCATAATCCGATGGGTTGGAACGCGCTGATACTGATCGGGTCGGACGGGTCGTTGTTGTCGCCCCTCGGCGGGGAAAACGTGCTGGACGTCTTTCACGCGGGTGATTTCCGGAAAGAGGACTGGCAACACATGGGGACCGTCGTGAATGCCGGCGATTTCATCACTCCGTATTTTGACGCGCTGGAAAAGCACATCCACGTCGCCGCCATCCGCAAGGCCGGGTTTAGCGTTCTGATTGACCCGGTCGGCGGCGCCGGCTGTTCCTTCCTGGAGCCCTTTGCCGCCCGGTTCGGTTTCTCGCTGGTGCCGATCAACGCCCAGCCGTCCGGCTACCTGGCGCGGGAAGCGGAGCCGCGGCCGCGCAGTGCGTTGCAGATGGCTTCGATCATCCAGCGCTTGGGCGGGCACGTGGGTTTCGTGCTGAGCAGCGACATGGGGCGCATGTCCTTGGTCACGGAGGACGGCGAGCCGGTCAGCGAGGAATATACGTTTGCGGTGATCGCGGACCATGTCCTGGGCCGGAAAGCGGGTACGATCGTGGCGAACTGCTGCACCACCCGCGCGATCGACGATATTGCCCGATTGCGGAACTCCACCGTGGTCAAGACCCCCGTGGGGCAGGCCTACGTCGTGTCCGCGCTGATGGACGAGCAGGGAATCCTTGGGGGCGAGGGGAGCGGCAGCGTGGCCCTGCCCGGGTTCAGCCGCGCGTTCGACGGGTTCCTGATGATGGCGCTGGTCCTCGAAGCCATGGCCGAACAGGGCAAGCCCCTGTCGGAGATGATCCGGGGGCTGCCGCATTACCACATCGTGAAAAGGCGGGTTCTTTGCGATTCGCGCAAGGGGTACCGTGCCCTGGAAGTCCTGCGCGGGCGTTTGGAGAAGCGGGGGGATGGACATCCCGATTTGACGGATGGAATCCGGGTGGATTGGGAGGACGGTTGGGTCCATGCGCGGGTTGCCCAGACGGAGCAGATGATCCGCGTGATTTCCGAGGCGAGAGACCGCGAAGTCGCCGAACAGCGGGCGGAGGATGTTGCCCGAATCATCGAGCAAGAGGTGTGATCATGAACTCAGGTTTCAGGTTTTCCGCCCAAGGCGGACCCGCCTCCGGCGGACACGTTTCAGGTCTCCCATGAAGGAAGCTCTCAAAGTCGGCGTGTCGGGCGTGCGCGGTGTGGTAGGCGATTCCTTCACCCCGCAGGTCGCGGCTTCGTTTGCGCAGGCCTTCGGTGCGTTCGTGGGACGCGGCGCCGTGGTCGTGGCGCGCGACACACGGCCCTCGGGCGCGATGATCGAGCGGGCCGTTGTCGCCGGACTCCAGAGCGTGGGATGCAAGCCGATCCTGGCCGGCGTCGTTCCCTCGCCGACGGCCTTGATTCTCACGAAGGACCTCGGCGCGCGCGGCGGGATCGTGATCACCGCCAGCCATAACCCGTCGCCATGGAATGCCCTCAAGTTCGTCGAGCGGACGGGCCTTTTCCTGAGCGAAACGCGCGCGCAGGAACTGTTCGATATCTACCACCAGCAGGACTTCCCGCTGGTTCCCGAGAGCGATATCCCCGCCGTCGCCGTCGAGACCGAGCCGATGAAGACGCATTTCCAGCGGGTGCACGATTACGTGAACGCCGATTTGATTCGCGGGAAGTCATTCAAGGTGGCCGTGGATTGCTGCAACGGCGTCGGGGCGCTCCACTCCGCCCCCTTCCTCGAACAGTTGCTCGGCTGCCGGGTCGTTCCCGTGTTCGACCAGCCGTCCGGTTTTTTCGAGCGCGATCCCGAGCCGCTGCCGGAGAACCTGCGTCAGCTCTGCGAAGCGGTGGTGACGGAAAAGTGCGATCTGGGGTTTGCGCAGGACCCGGACGGCGACCGCCTGGCGATCGTGAACGAAAAGGGCGAGCCGATCGGCGAGGATCTCACGCTGGCGTTCGCGGTCCAGCAGGTTCTTTCCCATCACTCCAAGGGGCCGGTGGCGTTCAATCTTTGCACGAGCCGGAGCGTGGAATGGGCGGCCCGGCAATGCGGGAGCGAAGTGGTGCGGACGAAGATCGGCGAGATCAACGTCTGCGAAACTATGCTCAAGATCGGAGCGGTCATCGGGGGGGAGAACATCGGCGGCGTGATCATTCCGGCGATCCATCCGTGCCGCGACAGCTACGCGGGAATGGCCGTCATTCTGGAGCGCCTGGCGATGTCCGGAAAGACCGTGTCCGAACTCCGCGCCGAGATTCCCCGTTTCTTTCTCGTGAAGGACAAGATTCGGATTCGCGGCGAACAGGCGCCCGTCATCCTGCGCGCATTGCGCCAGGAATACGCCGGCGAAAAGATGAACCTTCTGGACGGCGTTTATATCGACTTCGGCGAAAGCTGGGTCCACGTCCGCCGCTCCAATACCGAACCGGTCATCCGCATCACCGCGGAAGCCCCCTTGGAGGACGAGGCCTTTCGGCTTGCCGCGGGAGTCCGTCAGAAAATCGAAGCCACGATTTGATCGGCGCGTCTTGAGGGTTGACCGGAATGATCCCGGATGATAATCGGGGTTTATTTCACAGGGAGGGGACATGCATTTATCACCCAGGAGAGGAAGCATATTTCAATTTTGGGCGTCTCTCGGCGCGGGCGCGGCGATTCTTCTCCAAGCCTCCCTCGCGGGTTGGGCTCAGTCCAACACACCCGGCGTCATCCAGGCCGAGGACTACGACATCGGCGGGGAGGGGGTCGCGTATCACGACAGCGACGCGGGGAACAACGGGGGCGCCTACCGAGACGACGATGTGGACATCGAGGTCTGCGCGAGCGGCGGGTTCAACATCGGGTGGGTGTCGGATGACGAGTGGCTGAAGTACACCATCCTGGCGACGAACAGCGCGTGGAATCGCGTGCGCTACCGTCTGGCCAGCGGCTGGACCGGCCATCCGTTTGCGATCCGCTTCTCGCTCGACGATCGCACGGTGGACGTTCTCAACATCTACCAGACGGACGGCTGGCAGGTGTGGACGAACGTGATGGGCACGATGCCCTTCTTTGTCGCCGCGGGCGTGCATACCGTGCGGCTCGATATCATCACCGGCGGCTTCAACATCGACGAGTTCGAGCTGATGATGGATACGAACGCGGCTCCCGCGTATCTTAATCCGTCCGTGCCCGTCGCGGATCGCGTGGAGGATCTGCTCGGGCGGATGACGCTCGACGAGAAGATCGGCCAGATGTGTCTCCCCTCGTTCCCCAATCTCTTCAGAACCGGCAACCAGGAAAAGGATATCACCGATTATTACATCGGAGCGCTCCTGAACGGCGGCGGCGATGCGCCCTTTGCCGGGAACGAGCCGCATAAGTGGGCGAACATGACCGATCGCTACATGTCGTACGCGCTACAGACGCGGCTCCGGATCCCGTTATTGTTCGGCACGGACGCGGTTCACGGCCACAACAACGTGTACGGAGCGACGATATTCCCGCACAACATCGGCCTAGGCGCCACGGACAACGAGGCGCTGATCGAACGGGCGGCGCAGGTGACCGCCGTCGAAGTCGCGGCGACGGGCATCCGCTGGGTGTACGCCCCGTGCATCGCGGTGCCTCTCAATGAACAGTGGGGTCGCTTCTACGAAGGATTCGCCGAGACCCCCGACCGCGTCGGGCGATACGGCGCCGCGGCCGTGCGCGGCTTCCAGGGCGGCGACCTGTCCGCCGCCACCAGCGTGCTGGCCTGCGCGAAGCACTTTGCCGGGGACGGCGGCACGCAATGGGGCACGGGCACCTACAACGGATCGATCGACCAGGGCAACACCGTCTGCGACGAAGCCGCCTTTCGCGCCATTCACATCGCGCCGTACACGAACGCCATCGCCGCGGGCGTGGACAGCATCATGGCCTCCTACAGCAGTTGGAACGGCCTTAAGATGCACGCGCATTCGTACCTGCTGACGGATGTGCTCAAGGGCGAACTCGGGTTCCAGGGGTTTTTGGTTTCCGATTGGGCGGGCATCGATCAGATCCCCGGCGTGTACACCGAGGATGTCATCACCTCGGTCAATGCCGGGCTGGACATGATCATGATTCCGGACCGCTACAAGGAACTGCTGCTGATCCTGAAGTCCGCCGTCAACTCGGGCAGCATCTCGACGAACCGCGTTGATGACGCCGTGCGGCGCATCCTGCGCGTCAAGTTCAAGCTGGGGCTGTTCGAGAAGCCGTATGCCGATCGGAGTCTTTTGCCCAGGATCGGCTCGGCGGAACACCGCGCCGTCGCGCGGCAGGCGGTTCGGGAATCGATCGTAGTCTTGCAGAACCAGAACGACATCCTGCCGCTGCGCAAGGATCTCGCCCGGATTCATGTGGCCGGTAAGAATGCGAACAACATAGGCAACCAATGCGGGGGCTGGAGCATTGCGTGGCAGGGCGCCTCCGGCGAGATCACGGTAGGAACGACCATCCTGGAAGCGATCACCCAGACGGTTTCGTCCGCCACCACGGTGACGTTCTCGGAAGGCGGGTTCGACGCGGCGGGCGCGGACGTGGGCATCGTGGTGGTGGGAGAGAGACCTTACGCGGAGTGGTTCGGGGACACGCTGAATCCGACGCTCGACTTTGACGACGATCTGGCCATCGAAAATGTTCGCGCCGCCGGCGTTCCCGTGGTCGTCGTGCTTGTATCCGGCCGTCCGCTGATGATCAGCGATTTCCTGCCGTCCTGGGATGCCGCCGTCGCCGCGTGGCTGCCGGGCACGGAGGGACAGGGCGTGGCCGATGTGTTGTTCGGGGATGTCTATCCCTCGGGGAGACTGGCCCACACGTGGCCCCTGGGCACGAACCAGTTGCCGATCACGGTGGGCGACGAGCCGTACGATCCCCTGTATGCGTTCGATTACGCCTGCCGGATCGAACCCGCCCTGAGCCTCATGCAGACCGCCTCGCAGATCCTTTTCGCCTGGCCGTACGGATCCACCGGGTTCACGATCCAGTCGTGCGCGTCGCTCGCCTCTCCGATCGTATGGTCGAACGTTCCCGTCTCGCCCGAAATCGTGGGAAAGACCTACAACGCCGCGATCGACATTCCGGCGGGCACAAGCGTGTTCTACCGACTGAAACGGCCTTGAGGTGGGCCCTAGGCCGGAACCCGGCCTTGGCTCGCAACGGGGGGCATCGCCTTCAGTTGAAAGACACCGGGGCGCCCCTTCGTCTTTCGGTTGGCAAAAATTGCAGTCAGAGCCTGATCCCCTTCACTGAAGGCTTGGCGTTCGGGTACGATCAATTATGATAACAAGGCCACGAACGTCATGATGGCAGGGACCACAAACCAGTACACGTACGACGGGCTGGACTCCGGCATTTTCCGGACACGCCAACAATGCGTGTGAGTCAGGTCTGGTTCCGGGAAGCGATTATGTCGTGAAGTATTACGACGATCCGACGCGTGGTCAGATTGCAGCACTTACACCACCCACGAGCAGCGCGGCTCATTACATTCAGGCGCTTCGGTTCTATTCGGGAGTCAACGTCAACATGGAGCATTCGGTTGACTATCTCGTTAATCAGAACTTCCCGTATTTTGAGTACAATGTTCCCCAACCGCAGAAGTGATGAAAGCTCGAATCAAAGCAACTTGGATTGCGGGGCTCTGTGGTCTGCCTTTTGTGTTGCTGGCCTCCGCCTTATGGTGCGCGGAGGCTGGCGACGGCTACATGGGTTTTGGCTATGTCGCAGGCGACAAGGTTTTCAGCTTGGGTTTTCCGCTGACTGCTTTGCAGTTCGTATTCGGTCATTATGTCCGTCCACTTTCTGCGGCTGATCATTGGTGGGCAATTCCGGTAATGAGCGGACTTTTTCTTTTACAGTGGATCATCTGGGCGCAGGTGATCGTTACGGTGATGCAGTTCGTGCGCCGTCGCCGTGCCGGACCTCCACCCCCGGCCTGATCACGAAAAATGCGGGGACATTTTTCGCGTCAGGCCGCTCGGAAGACCTGCCCTGCACATCGCCGCGAAGTTGGCGGCCAACGTCGCGGCCATGTGCTTGCCCCCAAGACCGCCCGGGGCCACGCGCGCAGCTACGAGGTGGCCGACGTGGAGGGCGATGCGGACGCCCGCCCACCGCCTCCTGCGCCAAGCCGTGCGGTCTCGCGCCGGAATGGCGCGAAGACGCGCCACCGCCGCACGTCGCATAATGCTTGCATTATGCGTTCGTTGCGAGAAAGACGAAATCTGAAAGTCTGAACCGTCCCACAGTCCAAGCTTCTCTTTTTAGCCGCTTTCGATTAGGCTACTGTTCGTGAAGCGCGGCTTGTTCAACCTGGTCTTGCTCGTGACGGCGCTGATCGGCTGGCCGATCAGTCCCGTCTCCGGCCACGTCCTGCCGCCGAAACTCCCTTCTATCGCGCGTGGGGGCGGGG
>JBPOJF010000016.1:0-33546 GCA_052033915.1 Lentisphaerota bacterium
CCGGAAGCCCCAGCCGATGTCATCATTGACATGACGACCATCGGGAATGCGGGGAATGGTCCCGACTATCCGTATCCTGATCCATGGATTCCTGTCGGAAGCGTGAATTACGACTACCGGATTAGTACATACGAAGTGACGGTGGCGCAGTACACGGCGTTTCTGAACGCCGTGGCGACAAACGATCCGAACGATCTGTATAACGGGTATATGGGGACTACAGCCTGGGGCGGAGCTTTTATCATCCGGAGCGGGGAGGGTGGAAGCTACAAATACGCAGCGGTAGAGGGTAAAGAGAATAACCCGGTTTGTCTGGTCTCGTTTTACGATGCCTGTCGATTCTGCAACTGGCTGGCGAACGGGCAGGGATCGGGGAGCACGGAAACGGGCTCGTACAACATGGCGGATGGGTATTTGTTGGGCCGGACGGCGAACGCGACATGGGTTCTGCCGACGGAAGATGAGTGGTACAAGGCGGCGTATTACGATCCGGTCAAGGATGCGTACTACGACTACCCGAACGGGTCGGATGATGTACCGGCGGAGCCGACAGACGAGACGACGCCGCGCGAGATGAATTTCGGGGATATACCGTACTGGCATGGCGGGGTTTACTTCACATCCATTGGGGAGACGACCGGCCGCAGCCCTTACGGAGTCGCCGATATGGGGGGGAACGGGGCGGAGTGGACGGACACATTCGGGGTGCCGAACTGTCGGATCATCAGGGGGGGGGGCTGTTTAACCATGCGAGCGCGTTGAGCGTAACGAGTCAAGATCCGGCTGATCCGGAAATGGAGGGCGACGGTTTCGGGTTCCGCGTTGCCTACATCATTCCCGAACCGTCAACCGCCGCATTGCTGTTCCTGGGTTCGCTGGGTTGTGCGTGGGGCTGGGTGCGGCGGCGAGTGTGACCGGCTCTATGCGCTGGCTGAACCGGAGCGGTTGGCCATTCGCCGGTGGAATCAATCGGTCGATTGGCCCGCTTATTGCACAAGCGACAAGCTTTTAACGCAAAGGGCGCAAAGAGCGATTTGAAAGACGGATTCCGGCTTGTTTTCGGCGCGGCGGGACACACCGTGTTACTGGACCAAAGATAGCTGACTCGCATCGTCGCCCTCCTGTAGGTGGATGTCTTTCAACAACCTAGCTACCGAAGTTCAACGGCGATGCAACTTTCTTTCTGCTGCGTTTGATGCTAGTATTCACATCCTAGGAAATCACTTCTTCAGCGAATCCCCGCGCTCCAAAGACATCCTGCGGCCCGCCGCTGCGATCGCGCTTCGCGCGGTATCCAAATCCGGCCCGGCCCGCTTGTCGTAGATCTGGTAGTCGATGCCGTACATCGCCGGCGTGCCGCTGATCATGATGACGTTGCAGCCCGCCTTCAGCCCCGCCCGCAATCCTCCGACCGGATCCAGACTGGCCAGCGCGGTCGTAGCAGGAAGGTGCGCGTTCCTAGTGACGATCCGTGCCAGAGCCAGCATGCGCAAAGTCAGCGTTTCGCTGCCGGCCAATTGATCGTAAAGCGGCGTGTCCGCCGACGGCAGGAACGGGCCGATGCCCGCCATGTCCGGCTGGAATGACTGAATCAACAGAATATCGGCCGCCAGGTCATCCGCGGTCTGCCCGGGCAATCCGACCATCCCCCCCACGCCTACCTGGTAGCCGAGTTCCCGGAGCCCCTGAAGAATATCCAATCGCCGCGGCAACGATTGGCCCGGATGCAGTTTCGCATAGAGCGCCGGGTTGGCGGTTTCGTGTTTCAGAAGATAGCGGTCCGCGCCGGAATCCCGGAATGCCCTGTAGTCGTCCATCAGCCGCTCGCCGATCGACAGCGTGACCGCCATGGCCGGATGGTCTCGCCGGATGTCGTTCAGGAGCCCGCAGATCGTCTCGCGGCGGCACGAGAGGTCGTCGCCCGACTGGAGGACAACGCTGTGGATCCCCTGCTCGGCGAGCGCGCGAACGGCCTTCAGGATCTCCGCCCGGCTCATCCGGTAACGCTGGAGCGCGCGGTTATCGCGACGCAACCCGCAGTACAGGCAGTTGCGCGCGCACCGGTTCGAAAACTCCACGAGGCCGCGGATGAACACGGCGTCGCCGACGTATTGGCGGCAAACCTGGTCGGCCCGGGCGAACAGTTCATCGCACGACGGCGCGACCAGATACCGCCGGATTTCCTCGCGGCTGAGTTCGCTAGAAATAGAGGTCTCGCTCGCCATCGGCCGTCCTCCGGTAATACTGCATGAAGATGTCGTACCCCTTCGGATTCTGCGCCTGGATTTCCGCGAGTTCTTTTTGGATCACGATCTCGCCCGCGGCCTGTGTTGCCGGACTTGCGAAGTCGTCCAGCCACTCGCGGAACGTGATCACGGCGTTCAGCTTGCAGAACTTGCCCTCCTTGCCGCTGCGTAGGAGGTCCATGATGCGCCGGCCGGTGCGGCCACAGCGATATCCGGCGGTGCAGAACGACGTGATGAATCCCATTTCCGCGAGTTCGCGGACCACCTGATCGAGGCTGCGCAGGTCGCCGAGGATGAACTGCTCGCTGGCGCCCTTGGACCCTTGGTACGCCTCGCTGTACGCGCCGATGCCGATCCGGGACGACGCGTCGGTCTGCGTGCATCCGAGCGGAAGCAGCCGGCGGCGCATCCCGGCGTTCTCGCGCGCGGTCAGGATCATTCCGGTATATGGGACCGAGAGACGGATCACGACAAGCGCGCGCTCCATGTCGTCGTCGCTCACGCGGTGTTTCAGGTTCTGAACGAACGGCGTCTCTGCCGCGGGCTCAATGCGGGGGAACGATATCGTATGCGGCCCGATGCCGAACGCCCGCTCCAGCTCGCGCGCGTGGTACAGCAGGCCCATGATTTCGAACCGCCAGTCGTAAAGCCCGAACAACGCGCCGATGCCGACGTCGTCAATCCCCGCCTCCATCGCGCGGTGCATCGAATACAGCCGCCACGCGTAGTCGGATTTGACCGTGCCCTCGGGATGGACACGCCCGTATGTGTCGCGGTGATAGGTTTCCTGGAAAACCTGGTATGTGCCGAGGCCGACCTCGTTGAGAATCTTCAGTTCCTCGACCGGCATCGGCGGCGCGTTGACGTTCACGCGGCGGATCGCGCCCCACCCCGTGCGCGCCTTGACCTTGACCGCGTAGATCGTCCGAAGCGTCTCGGCCATGTAGTCGACGCCCGACTTGGGATGCTCGCCGTAAACCACGATCAGCCGCTTGTGTCCGATCTTTCCGGCAAGGATTTCCGTCTCGAGCCGCACTTCGTCCTGCGTCAGCGTGCGCCGCCGGATCGCGTCGTTCTGCCTCCGCAATCCGCAGTACAGACAGTTGTTGATGCAGAGGTTGCTCAAGTAGAGCGGCGCGAACGTCACGATGCGGTTGTCGTAGACCTTGCGCTTGATGCGCGCGGCCGTCTGCTTCATCTCCTCCCACAAGCCGGGATCCGTCACGTGCAGCAACGCCGCCGTCTCGGCCGGGTCCAGGGTTTGGACGGCCTCGGACTTTGCCAGGATCTCGCGGACCCGTACCGGATCCGGGCTCGTGTTCTCGCGGAGCGCCCGTTCGATCGCCGCGTCGTCGATGAAATCGCGTTCCGCCTGCATGTATCGGGTGACCTGGTCCGGAACGATCCGGCTGTCGCGCCGGCTCCGGCTAGGGCTTAATTGCGTAGTCATGGTTTTCCTTTCGAAACATCGCCGGCGCTTCGGGAAACGGCTCGAGCACGCGGTCGAGCACGCCGAGCAAATACGAAATGCAGACGCCGTAGTTTGTGATCGGCACGCCTTCCGAGGCGGCCTTCTCGATCCGGGCGAGAACTTCGCGGGGAGTCAGCATGCACGCGCCGCAGTGGATGATCAGCTTGTAGTCCTTCAGAGGGTCGGGATAGTCGCGCCCCGAACAGACATCGACCCGCAGGTCGAAGCCCAGGTGCTTCTTCAGCCAATGCGGAATCTTCACGCGCCCAATGTCGTCCTCGACGGCATGGTGAGTGCAGGCTTCCGCGATCAGGACCTTGTCCCCCTCCCGCAGGGTTTCCACCGCGGCGACTCCGGCGACCTGCCGCGCGAGATCGCCCTTGAACCTTGCGAACAGGGTGGAGAAGGTCGTGCATTTCACTTCGCGCGGCGTCTCGGCGACCATCACGTCCACGACCTGCGAGTCGCAGACCACGAGATCGGGCGCGCGGTTCAGGCGCGCGAGCAGCGCCTTGTATTCCGTTTCGCGCGTGACCGCCACGACATGTCCGTGATCGAGCGCGTCGCGGATCGCCTGAACCTGCGGAAGGATGATCCGGCCCTTGGGCGCTTCCTGGTCAATCGGAACAATCAGCACGACCATCCCGCCGGGAGGAACGAGATCGCCGAGCAGCTTGGGCGTCGCGATCCGGCTGTCCGGGCAAACATCGAGAAGCGCCCGCTTGAACGCATAAACCGTGCGATCGCGTTCCGCGCCCGTGAATACCGCGCTGGAACAGGTCAGGACGTGACGGACACGCCCCCGAAGCATCGCCAGGAATTCGGCCGACGGCGCAGCCGCGTCGGCCTTGTTTATGACGGCGATCACGGGAACTTTCTTCGCCGAAAACTCGGAAAGGATTTCCTCTTCGTACGAGGTCCATTGCTGGGCTTCAAGCAACAGAACCGCGACATCCGTGCGGACCACAGCCCGCTTCATCCGCGATACGCGGCCTTTTCCAAGAACCGACGAGTCGTCCACGCCTCCCGTGTCCAGAAACACGACGGGACCGACGGGTAGCAGTTCCATCGTTTTTTCCACAACGTCGGTGGTCGTGCCGGGAATCGGCGATGTGAGCGCGATATCCTGTCCGGCGACCAAGTTCAGGAAGCTGGACTTGCCGACATTCGTGCGGCCGAAGAGTCCGATATGCAACCGCAGCGATTTGGAGGGGGTCTTCATGTCACGACTTGCTCATGGCCGACTTCACGGACACGCCCTCGACCGCGCCCAGCTTGCCCGTCAGGCTGCCGACCTCGTTGGTCGTGGCATCGATAATCACGGTGATGACGGAGCAGCGCCGCTCGGAGTACGGAATCCCCATGCGGCCGATGATGATTTCCCCGAATTCCGTGAGGATCTCGTTCACCTGCGGGGCGGACTTCCGTCGATCCTCGATCACGATGCCCACAAATCCGAGTCTCTTGTTCATGCCTGTTTCTCCGAAAAACAATACCGGCCTGCCTTGCGGCAGGCCGGTAAGCATCAATTCCACAATCGATTCAAACCTTCCCTTGGGTTCAGGATCGCTCAATCCCTTGCCGCAGGCTGAATATCACGCTACGCGAAAAACACTATTTCTGCAATTCCGCTCGCTTGTTGCTCAGCCACGCGATGTGCGTCATCTCCTCTTTGACGATGGCGTCGAGCTTGTCCTGACCGAACGCCGGCGGGACCATCTCCTTGAGGCCGAGGTAGAAGACGATCGAGTCCTTCTCCATCTGAATGGCCATGTCCAGAATGTCCGCAAGGCTCTCCTTGCCGGTCAGCGCCTCGGCCGGATCCTTGTTCACCTCGAACGCGAACCCATCCACCATGGCTTTCACGTAAAGCTCCGTCTCGCCATATGGGTCATACCCGCCCTTTTCGTTTGGCGCCAAGGCCTTACGCATCTCCGCGAAGGTCTCGTAGTGCAGGTCTTCCTGGGCGGCGATCTCGAGCAGGAGGTCGCGGCCTGCGATATTGTGCTTCGCGGCTTTCCGATAGAATTTGGCGCCTTTGGTTTCAATCTGGGCGGCCATGTCGAGGATTTCAGACGCGTTCAACCTGGCGGACATTGGGTTCTCCTTTCTGATCCACGCAACAGGATACCTGTAGCACAAAGTTTGGCCAACTCAAGGGGTTGTTGACTTTTGTACCCCGGGTCCTAGAATCAGCCCACTATTGGGTTGCGGAACCGTCACGATTGACCTCCGCGAAGACGACTCAAATCGCCGCGCTCGTCCGAACGCCGGCACGAGGTTTTTCGGGTGTGAGCCATAGACTGACAACGTGTACCTTCTGCGGCGTAGGCTGCGGAATCTACCTCGAAACAATCGGAAACGAGATCGCGGGAACCTATCCGAGCATGTCTCACCCCGCGAATCACGGCCGCATCTGTGTCCGGGGCTGGCACGTGCATGAAGCGGCCGGTTCGCCCGACCGCCTCCACCAGCCAAAGATCAAGCGGAACGGCAAGTTCGAGCCGGTCGGCTGGGACGAGGCTTTCGACTATGTCGCCGGCCGCCTGCGCGATATCCGCGACAAACACGGCCCCGACGCCATCGGCTTCCTGAACTCCGCGCGCTGCGCCAACGAGGACAGCTACCTTCTGCAGAAGTTCGCCCGCGCGGTGATCGGCACGAACAACGTGGACCAGGGAACCAGCCTTTTCCGCACAAACAGCGTGAAGGCGCTGATGGACATGCTGGGTGTCCCGGCGGCCACCAACTCCATCGGCGAACTGATGAACAGCCAGGTCATCGTGGTCAGCGGGATCGATCTCGGCCGGCAGTTGCCGACCATCGGCGGCTGGGTGCTCCGCGCGAAGTTCGCGGGGGCGAAACTCCTCGCGATCGATTCGCGCCGGCACCGCGTGACGGAAAGCGCCGACCTGTTCCTGCAAATCCGGCCCGGCACCGAAGTGTTCCTCTATGGCGCCATGGCAAAGGTGATCGTCGATCGCGGCATGATGAACCGGAACTTCATCAAGAACCGGTGCAGAAACTACGAACATTTCCTCAGCCACATCGAATCGTTGGATGTCCTGCTCGCCGCCGAGCGTTGCGGCGTGCCGGCAGAACAAATCGAGCAGGCGGCCATCCTGTACGCCCAGGCCGCGTCCGCGATGATTCTCTACTCCACGGGCGCCGAAGCGAACGGCGTGGAGCCGATCCAGTCGATGGTCAACATAACCTTGCTGACGGGCAACCTCGGCAAGCGCGGCGCCGGAATCATGCCTCTCGCGGAGCACAACAACCTTCAGGGCGACTGCGACATGGGCATGCTGCCGGACTACCTGCCCGGCTACCAGTCTGTGACGGATGCGCGCGCGCGCGCGAAATTCGAGCGGCTGTGGGAGTCCAAAGTCCCCTCCACCCCCGGCCTCGAAACCTGCGGGATGCTGGGAAGCCAGGGGCGGCTCCGCGCGATGTGGCTCGACCGCCACAACCCGGTCGTTTCGGAAATATGCGGCGACGCGAAGACCGCGCTGGAGAGCATGGAATTCGTCGTCCTCCAGGACCTCTTCATGACGCGCACGGCGGAGACGGCGCACGTGATCCTGCCGGTCGTCGCCTTCGGCGAGGAACAGGTCTCGTTCACCAGCACCGAGCGCCGCATCCAGTTGGCGAAGAAGGCGGTCGAGCCGCCCCCGGGACTCAGTTCCGCGTGGCAACAGATCGCGCAAGTCGCCAACCGTCTCGGCGCGAACTGGAAGTACACGGACTCCGCCGACGTGATGAAGGAAATCGGCCGCGCCGTGCCGTTCTACGAGGGCGCGAACTACGAGAACCTGGCGCGCGAATATGGACGCCAGTGGCCCTGCACCCATGACCGGCCTCTCGGGACTTCCTTCCTGTTCGAAGAGGCGCGACCGCACCTTCCGTTCCGGTTCGCGCCGGTCCAGAAGCCTGCCCGCGACATGGATGCCGCGCCGGCCGAGTTCCCGTTCCATCTGACCTTCGGCCACTCGCTTTATTACTGGCACCAGAACGCGCTGATCCAGCACAGCGAAACGCTCAAGCGCGAACACCGCATTCTCCTGCTCGACTACCCGGACGGGTTCGTCGAAATCAACCCCGCCGATGCGGACGCCCTGCGCCTCCGCGACGGCATGAAGATTCGCCTGGTCTCCGGCGCCGGCACTGCCGTCACCGCCGCGCGACTGACGGAGGAAGTGCGCCAGGGCGTGGCCTATGTCCCCTACTTCCTTCAGGACATCGCCCGGCAGCTTCTCGGGCGCGTGAAGACGGAAAGCCATGTCGGCACCCAGGCCATCTGGGTCAGAATCGAGAAACCATAACATGCGCGCACGACTGATCCATCATGGCGACCTGCTCAAGATCGTGGACCTGCTGAGACAGGATCACGAGGTGGTGGCGCCGTTCCGCGGCCGCGGCCGCGACACGTATTTCGACGTGGTCACCGACACCAACCGCGACCAGATCCAGATTCATCTCCCGAATCCCTACTATCCTCCGAAGCGCTATGTCCTTCCGCACATCCAGCGCCTGCTCCGAATCCGCACCGGGCCGGACGCGTCCGTGGAAACCATCCACGACGAGAAGAAGCGGGCAATCTTCGGCATCCGGTCCTGCGACGTCGCCGGCATCTTCCACACGGATCGCTTCTACCTGGGCAATGCGTTCAAGGACAACTACTACGAGAGCTACCGCAAGAACCTGTTCCTCGTGAACGTGGTGTGCACGGACCCTGAACTGGACATCGATACAGACTGCTTCTGCGTGTGTTCGGACACCGGCCCGGCCGCGCGCGACCACTTCGATCTCCAGTTGATGGACCTCGGCCAGGGCGAATTCCTCGCGGTGGCCGGCTCCGCGAAGGGGGAGGCCCTTTTCAGCCAGCCGTTCTTCACGAAGGCCGCGCCCGAACACGTCGAGCGGCGGCGCACGATCCTGAGCAACGTCCGCAAGCAGTTCAAGACGACGACCAGTTGGTATTCCGCGGCCATCCGCTACATCACCCGCGGCGGCATCCGGGACGACACCTGGAAACTCGTGGGCGACCGCTGCCTGGAATGCGGCGGCTGCAGCTACGTCTGCCCCGCCTGCACCTGCTTCACGGTGAGCGAGAAGGCGACCGGGCCGAACCAGTTCGAGCGCGTCCGCATGTGGGACGCCTGCGCGCTGAGCGGGTTCACGCGGATGGCCGGCGGCCACAACCCCCGGCAGGCCGTGCACGATCGCCGCAACCGGCGGTTCTTCCGCAAGCTGGCTCACTACTTTATCCAGAGGGAACTCTCCATGGCGTGCGTCGGCTGCGGGCGCTGCGTGAGCGTCTGCCACGGCGATGTCGGCATGCCGAGCGTCGTGGAAATCATCCGCCGCCAGACGGCCGGCAAGGCGGAGACCCCATGAGCGCGTGCAAGAACCAGAACCTGTACGAGCCGAAGATGGCCGTCATAGACGACATCCGGGAAGAAATTCAGGATGTGAAGACTTTTTTCTGGCACTTCGAAAATCCGGAGGACCAGAAGGCGTTTCGGACGTTCATGCCCGGCCAGTTCGCCCAGTTCAACGTCCTCGGCGCGGGCGAGATCGCGATTTCGCTCCCCCCCAGCCCCACGGAAGACAAGCTGTTCTTCACGACGCGCAAGGTCGGCAGCGTGACCGCCGCGATGCACGCGATGAAGCCCGGCGATCGTTTCGCCGTCCGCGGTCCCTACGGGAACGGCTTCCCGATGAAGGACTATTACGGGCGCAACCTGATCATCGTCGCCGGCGGCATCGGCCTGATCCCGCTCCGCTCGGTGATCATGTACGCGCTCCACAACCGCGACAAATACCGGAAGATCCAGGTGTTCTACGGCGCGCGGACGCCCAAGGACCTGATGTACACGCAGAACCTGAAGGACTGGCAGAAAGATCCCGGGTTCGAATGCCGCCTCACCGTGGACCGCGCGGACGAGGACTGGAAGGGCAACGTCGGCGTTGTCGGCTCGCTGTTCAAGAAGCCGGGCGTCCAGATGCCGATCGAGAATACGACCGTTTTCGTCTGCGGGCCGCCGGTGATGTTCCGTTTCGTGCTGGCCGACCTGAAGGGCATGGGCTACGACGACGGCAACATCGTGTCCACGCTCGAGCGTTACATGAAATGCGGCATCGGCAAGTGCGGGCACTGCTGCATCGGCGTGGCGTACGTCTGCACCGACGGCCCCGTCTTCACGCTGGCGCAGATTCACAAGCTGGGAGAGGTGATTTGAAGCACGACCTCAGAGAAGAGCTTCGGGCCGCGACGACGGGACGCACCGCCTTCGTGGGCATCGGCAACACGGACCTGGGCGACGACGCCCTGGGCATCCGCCTCGCCGAACAGCTCCGGCGCGCCGGCATTTCGACGGCCGTCGTCGCCGGAACAGCGCCGGAAAATATCGCGGGCGCGCTCGCGCGCGGCGGCTACGACAATGTCGTACTCCTGGACGCCGTGGACTTCAATGCCGCGGCGGGCTCCGTGATTCTCATGAACGCCTCGGAGATCCAGGCCCGGTTCCCGCAGGTCTCGACGCACAAGATTTCGCTCGGGATGACCGCGCGCGTGATCGAGTCGGAAAGCCGGACCCGCGTGTGGCTGTTGGGCGTCCAGCCCGAATCCCTGCGGACCGGATCGGAAATGTCCGAGCCCGTGAGGCAGACCTTGAAGTTGCTGGCCGGACTGCTGAACGACGTCCTTTTGGGAAAACGTTCTAAAACGAAAGCGGAGTGCCCGTGTTCCTGACCTCCACACAAACCATAACGTATGCGATGGGCTTGTGCGTCCTCGGCGCGGCCGTCTCCCTGCTCTTCTCGTGGAACAAGACGCTCGCCGGCTGGATCGCGTTCCTCTTCACCGCGGCATCGAGCGCCCTCGCCCTGCTGACCGCGGCCATCGGCCTCTTTCGCGGACCGGCAACCGCCGTGACGCTTCTCTCGCTGCCTCAGTACGGCTCGTCGCTGAGACTCTACGTGGACGGCCTGAGTTCGGTCTTCATCCTGCTGATCGCGACGATCGCCGCGGCCTCGGCGTTCTATTCGATTCGTTACATGAAGCACTACCCGGACTACGGCGTGGCGCGCTACTACCCGAACCTCCTCCTGTTCATCGCCGGCATGTACGGCATCGTGACGACGACCGACCTGATGCTCTTCTTCTGCTTCTTCTGGCAACTGATGACCCTCCCCTCGTACGTCCTGATCCGCTACGAGTTCCGCAAGCGCGCGAACGTTCAGGCAGCGAACAGGTACCTGCTGATGATGGAAATCGCCTGCGCTCTCGTGATGCTCGCGTCGTACCTGCTCGCGGGCGCCGGCCCGGTGGCCGTGGCCGGCGAACTGTTGCCGAAGTATGACTTCGATGCGCTCCGCGAAACCGTGGGCGGGCTGTGCCCCGCGAACGGCGGAACCGTTCTGTCGGCGCTGATCCTGTTCCTGGCCGGCTTCGGCATCAAGGCCGGTATGTGGCCGTTCGGGCAGATGTGGCTGCCGGACGCGCATCCCGCGGCCCCCTCGCCCGTCAGTTCCCTGCTCTCCGGCGTCATGATCAAGACCGGCGTGTACGGCCTGATGCGCTCGTTCCTGTGGCTCGTCCCGGCGTCGGCGATCGCCGACTACCCCGCGCAGACCTGGGGCATGATCCTCTCCATCCTGGGAACCGTAACCCTCTTCATCGGCACGATGCAGGCGCTGAAGCAGGAACAGAGCAAGCGGCTGCTGGCCTTCCACAGCATCGGGCAGGTCGGCTACATCATCCTCGGCCTCGGCGCGTGCCTCGCCCTGCTGCCGGCCGGCCTCGAGAATTCGGGAATCCTGGCGCTGGCCGCGATCGGCTTCTACGGCGCGCTGTTCCACACGCTGAACCACGGCCTGTTCAAGAGCCTGTTGTTCCTCGACGCCGGGTCCATGCTGTACGCGACGGGCACGCAGGACCTCAACCGGATGGGCGGCCTGATGAAATTCATGCCCATCACGGCGATGACCACGATCATCGCCTCGTTCTCGATCGCGGGGGTTCCGCTGTTCAACGGGTTCGCCAGCAAGTGGAGCATCTACGTCGCGACGATCCTCGGCAGCCGCGAAGCCGGCTACCTCGCGATCTGCGGAATCTTCGGCATCGTGACCAGCGCGCTGACGCTCGCGTCGTTCATGAAATTCTTCGGCGCCGCGTTCCTCTCGCGCACCAGCCAGGTGGTCGCGGAGCGGGCCGCCCGGCAGAAGCTGGAAGTCCCGTGGACCATGCAACTGCCGCAACTGGCGCTCGCGGGCCTGTGCCTCGCGCTCGGGCTGGTCCCGGCCGCGGCTTACCGGCTGATCCACCAGACCCTGATGCGGAGCCCGGAAGGGTTGGCGCATCTCCTGCACCACACAAGCCCCGCTTCCGTCGGACGCTGGGAAGGGCTTTCGGCCGCGGGCGGGATGGCGCTGCTCTCGCCGCTGATCGTCGCCGTCCTGCTGTTCGTGATGTTCATCGTCGCGCGCGCGATTTCCAAGCTGGGCGCCGCGGAGCGCCGCGCGGCCGACATCTGGCTCTGCGGCTACGCGAAGGAAGCGGACGTGCACCGGTACGGCGCGCACAGTTTATACGGCGAAGTGAAGAAGTATTTCGGCTGGGTCGGCGGGATGCCGAAACCGGAAGTCAGAGGCCGGGAATCGAACGTCAGCAAATCCGTTTAGGGCGAATATGTCGGCACGAGATATCTTGAATCAGATCAAGGGCCCGTTCGACGGGGCGATCCTCCGAATGGACGTTCCCGAGGACACCCGGCTTTTCCTGTACATCCGCAAGAACAAGCTCCGGGATGTCGTGCGGTACGTCTTCCGCGACCTGGACGCCCGCTACGTCATCAGCATCGGCATGGACGACCGGCCCCACTCCGGCGCGTTCCTCGTGGCGCATAACTTCGCGTTCGACAAGGAACACGCGCTCCTCAGCCTGCTCGTCAACCTGCCGGCGGAGCATCCGCAGATCGACACCATTTCCGACATCGTGCCCGGCGCGAACTGGGCGGAACGCGAAATGCGCGACCTCGTCGGCATCGAACCCGTGGGCTGCCCCAACCTGAAGCGCCTCGTCCTGCCCGACGGCTGGCCGGAAAACTGCCATCCCCTCCGCAAGGACGTGCCGTGGAACTTCGTGCCGCCCGAGTACGACGAGAACAAGGAATACCCGTTTGACGATCCGCCGAAAGGCTGCGTCGCCGTCCCGTTCGGGCCGTTCCACCCCACGCTGGACGAGCCGGAGCATTTCCGCCTGTTCGTGGAAGGCGAGATCGTGCGCGGCTGCGAGTACCGCGGGTTCATGGTTCACCGCGGCATCGAGAAGCTGGCCGACTCGGTCCTGACCTACAACGAGATCCCGATGCTCGCCGAGCGCATCTGCGGCATCTGCGGCTGCGTGCACAGCGTGGTTTACGCGCAGGCCGTCGAACAGGCCGCGGCGATCCGGGCCACCGAGCGCGCGGAGTTCATCCGGACGATCATGCTGGAAATCGAGCGCCTGCACAGCCACCTGCTCTGGTGCGGCCTAGCCTCGCACATCCTCGGCTTCGACACCCTGTTCATGCAGAGCTTCCGAATCCGCGAGCCGCTCATGTGGATCGCCGAGAAGATCACCGGCAATCGCAAGACCTACTCCCTCTGTCTTATCGGCGGCGTGCGATGGGACATCACGCCCGAACTGAGCCGCGATCTGCGCGGCGTGCTCGACGGAATCGAAAAGGAATGGCTCCGCGTGGCCGATGCGGTCCAAGGCGACAAGAACGTCCAGAAGCGCACCCGCGGGATCGGCGTCGCCGACAAAACACTCGTGAAGGAAGCCGCCCTGCTCGGGCCGATGGCGCGCGCCTCCGGCGTGGCCATCGACGCCCGGCGCGACCACCCCTACGCGGCGTACGACAAGGTCGAATTCGATGTGATCGTCGAGGACGGGTGCGATGTCTGGTCGCGCCTGATGGTTCGCGTGCGCGAGGTCTTCCAGTCCATCCGGATCATCCGCCAGTGCCTGGAGAAAATGCCGGAAGGCCCCATCCAACTGAAGTTGACCGACGAGCTTCCCGCGGGCCGCTTCGGCATGTCGTCGATCGAAGCGCCGCGCGGCGAGTCGCATCATTACGTCGTGACCGGCGAAAACAACCGGCCGCGCCGCTGGCGCGTGCGGGCGCCGACGTACCAGAACCTGCAAGGCATTCCCGCGATGATCAAGGACCAGCAGTTGGCCGACATGACCATTTCGCTCGGCAGCATCGATCCGTGCTTCTCGTGCACTGATCGAATGGAGGTCGTGGACATCCGGACGGGCAAGATGAAAATCTACTCGCAGGAAGAGCTGCGGCGGCTAACGCGGAACGAGGCAGGAGGACGGCCATGAGCCCGATGATGACCGCCGTCCTTTCGGCTGTCGCGAACCTCGTTCTCGTGCTCGCGCTGTCCCCGCTGATCGAGGGCATCATGAGGAAGATCACCGCGCGGATCCAATCCCGCCAGGGGCCGCCGATCCGCCAGCCGTACTACGACCTGCTCAAGCTCCTCGGCAAAGAAGACATCGAGTCGGGCGAAACGCCGCTCATGCAGCGGTTCGCCGCGTACCTCTCGCTCGCCGCCATTCTCTCGGTGGCCCTGCTGGTGCCCATGGGCGGCCGCGTCCCTCTCCAGTCGGGCGGCGATGCCATCCTCCTGATCTATCTGCTGACCCTGTGCGGAATTTCGAGCCTCGTCGCCGCGCTCGCGGCCGGCTCGACCTACTCGCTCGTCGGCATGAGCCGCGAGATGATGGCGATGATGACCCTGGAGCCCCTGCTCGCCGTCGCCATCGTCGTGGGCGCGATCCACACCGGTTCCCTGCGGCTCGATGACGTGCTGGGCGGCTCGCTGTACGGCGGCGGCGCGTTCCCGTGGGCCGGCCTGATCATGCTGGGCGTGCTCGTGTTCTCCCTGCAGGCGTTCGTCGGGCGCGTCCCGTTCGACACGGCCGAGGCGGAAACGGAAATCATGGAAGGCCCGGTCATGGAATACTCGGGCCCGAAGCTGGCGCTGTTCAAGCTGGCGCGCATGTCCAAGCTGTTCGTGTACAGCGCGTTGTTCGTGGCGTTGTTCGCGCCCTGGGGCAACGGGTGGGTCTATCCGCTCAGTCTGATCATTTTCCTCGCGAAGGTTTTGGGTGTAGTTCTACTGGTCACGCTGATTGCCGCCACGCATGCGCGGTATCGCATCGACCAGGCCGTCCGGTACTATGCCGGTCTGTTCGCGCTTTCGTTGGCGGCGCTGGCGCTCGCGGTGAAGGGATTCTGACATGTCGCTGATCAGCAAACTGAAAGAGACGATCATCTGCCTGAACGCGGGCAAGGTCACCCTGCCCTACCCGGCCTCGCCGAAGCCCGTCGGCGAGCGCTTCCGCGGGCGGCCGATTTTCGATGTGAACAAGTGCATCGGCTGCGGCGGCTGCGCGAACAACTGTCCGGCCCGCGAGATTCTGATCTACGACCCCTGCCAGGAGGTGCGTGTGATCAAGTACCTCGGCCGCCGCTGCACCTACTGCGGCCGCTGCGCCGACGTCTGCCCCGAAAAAGCGATCACGATGAGCCGGGAGTTCGAGAACGGCACGAACGACATCCGCGATATCGAGCAGAATCTCGAAATCTTCATGGGCACCTGCCAGCGCTGCGGACGCTGCTTCAAGGACGCCGGGCCGCTGGATCAGTTGATGATGAAGGGCTATCGCTTTGACGATCCGAATACCGACCGCTGGATTTATGAATCGAAGTCGTACCTGGACAAGGACCCGGTGGTCAGGGATATCGAAATTGAACTGGATTAGGCGGGAATGACGAATATCGAAGCGCTAATTCATGAATGTTCAAATGACCAAGGACAAATGATTCGTCATGGGCATTTCGTCATTCGTCATTTCGGAGTGTGCAGAAATGCTTAAAGAACTTTGTAAACGAATGCTTCCCCGCTCGCTGTGGGTGTACCACGCCAACAGCGGCGGCTGCAACGGCTGCGATATCGAGGTGCTCAACGTGCTGACGCCGTACTACGACGCGGAGCGCTTCGGCATCAAGCTGGTCGGCTCGCCGCGGCACGCCGACGTCATGCTGTGCCAGGGGCCGGCCTCGCGCGCGACCGCCAAAGCGCTCAAACGCGCGTACGACGCCATGCCCGCCCCGAAACTCGTCTTTGCGATCGGCTCCTGCGCCTGCGGCGGCGGCGTCTGGTACGACACGTACAACGTCATGGGCCCCGTCGAAAAGGTAATCCCCGTCGATTATTACGTTCCCGGCTGTCCGCCCCGCCCCGAGGCGATTCTGTGGGGCGTCGCCGTCGCCGCCGGGCTGGTCAACAAGAAGACCGCCCCCGTCCGACTCAAGCAGTTGGAAATGCCCATTGCCAAGTATCACCCCGAAGACCTCATCGAGAAGGACGGGATGGTCGTGTACAAGCGGATGGAGCATGTTTAGCGTCCTCTCTCCCTCGCGCGCGGGCTGGTTTTTCTCCTGATTTCGGGTACTTTACATTCATTGGACAGGATGACTCATGCACGAAGCCGGCCTGATGCAGAATGTGATGAATATCGCTCTCGAACACGCCAGGCTGAACAACGCCGCCCGGATCGAGGCGATCAACGTCAAGATCGGCCTGCTGGCGGGAGTTGTGCCGGACGCATTGGAGTTCGCGTTCGAGGCCATGAAGGCGGGCACGATTGCGGAGGACGCGCGGCTGAACGTGGAGTACGCGCCCGTCGTGTGCTGGTGCCGGCCGTGCAAGAAGGAGTTCAAGCCCGAGGACTTCTCGAGCATCTGTCCGAAGTGCGGCAAGAACGATATCGAGATTCGAAGCGGTCTTGAAATGAACCTGGTTTCCATTGAGGTACCCTGACCATGTGCGATCATTGCGGATGCGAAACTCCCGAACACAAACACGATCACGACCGCGGGCATGGCCACACGCATGATCACCCGACGAAGCTGATCGAGGTCCAGCAGTCGATCCTCTCCCGGAACCAGCTCCTGGCGGAACGCAACCGCGGCTTCTTCAAGGCCAAGAAACTTTTTGTGGTCAACCTTCTGTCCTCGCCCGGCTCCGGAAAGACGACGCTCATCGAGCGCACACTGGCCGACCGCGGCAGCCGGCTGAAGATCGGGGTCATCGTCGGCGATCTCCAAACCGAAAACGACGCCAATCGCGTCCGCGCGAAGGGGGCGCCGGCCGTCCAGATCTCGACCGGCACCGCTTGCCACCTCGACGCGCACATGGTCGAACACGCGCTGGACAAACTGAACCTCGACCCGCTCAACATCCTCTTCATCGAAAACGTCGGCAACCTCGTTTGTCCCGCGTCCTTCGACCTCGGCGAGGACAAGCGCGTCGTCCTGTTGTCCGTCACCGAAGGCGAGGACAAGCCGCTGAAGTACCCGACCATCTTCCTGAACGCGGATCTTGTGATCCTCAACAAGATCGACATTGCGGAAGCCGTGCAGTTCGACCGGAAAACGGCGCTGGAAAACATCCGCAAAGTCGCGCCCAAGGCGAACGTCGTGGAGCTTTCCGCCAGGACGGGCGCGGGCATGGAAGCCTGGTATGCCTTCCTCGAAAACAACTCCGCGCGCTGACGCGAGTCAGGGCTGCACGTTTCGCATTACCGGCGCCGTACAGGGCGTCGGCTTCCGTCCGTTCGTCTATCGGCTGGCCCGGGAACTGGGCGTGTCGGGCTGGGTGAAGAACGACGCCCAGGGCGTGACCGTCGAGGCCCATGCGGATTTCCAAACCTTGGAACGTTTCGAAAGGGCTTTGCGCGCCCGTGCGCCCGCGGCGGCCCGCATCCAGGACATCGTCCGCGCGCAAACCGATCACCCGTTTACCGGACCCGGGTTCGGCATTCTCGACAGCGATCCGGGCGGCGCCAAGACGGCGCAGATCCTGCCCGACCTCGCGATCTGCCCCGACTGTCTGAGAGAGATTTTTGATCCGGCCGACCGCCGTCACCTGTATCCGTTCACCAACTGCACGAACTGCGGGCCGCGATTCAGCATCGTCGAGCGCCTTCCCTACGACCGCCCGAATACGACGATGAAGGCTTTTGCGATGTGCCCCCGGTGCCGGGCGGAATATGAAGATCCCGCCAATCGCCGTTTCCACGCACAGCCGAATGCCTGCCCCGATTGCGGGCCGCGCCTCGAATTGTGGGACCGCGGCGGCTCCAGGATCGCCGACGGTCGCCAGGCTCTTCTCGCGGCGGCGGACGCCTTGCGTCGCGGCCGGATCGCCGCCGTGAAAGGACTGGGCGGTTTTCACCTGATGGTTGACGCGCGAAACCACGACGCGGTGAGACGGCTGCGCGAACGGAAGCACCGGGAAGAGAAGCCTTTTGCGCTCATGTTCCCCTCGCTGGATTCCGTGAAATCCGCCTGCGAGGTCTCGCCGATCGAGGAACGAATTCTCCGGTCACCCGAAGCGCCGATCGTTCTGTTGCACGGCCGGAAGGATTCACAGCCGATCGCGACAGGGGTCGCGCCGCGAAATCCGTACCTGGGCGCGATGCTTCCGTACACGCCGCTCCACCACATCCTCCTGCGCGAACTGGGATTTCCGGTCGTCGCCACGAGCGGGAATGTGTCCGACGAGCCGATCTGTACCGACGACATGGAAGCGCTCGAGCGTCTCAGCGGCATCGCCGATCTGTTTCTCATGCACAACCGTCCGATTGCGCGGCCCGTGGACGACTCCATCGTCCGGGTTGTCGCCGGGCAGGAGATGACGCTGCGCCGGGCCCGCGGATTCGCGCCCCGGCCGCTGCCGATCCGGGACGCGGGAAAACCCATCTTGAGCGTCGGCGCGCATCTGAAAAACACCGTCGCGCTGGCGCATCACGACGCGGCGCTCATCAGCCAGCACGTGGGCGATCTCTCGACCTTCCAATCCCTGGAAACATTCAAGCGAGCCGTCGCCGCGCTGGAAGACATTTACGAGACGAAGCCCGCGCACGTCGCGTGCGACATGCACCCGGACTACCTCTCGACCCGATACGCGCGTGAATTGAACCTGCCCCTCCTCCCCGTCCAACACCACCACGCCCATATCGCGGCGTGCATGGCGGAGAACGATCTCGACGGCCAGGTCCTCGGCGTGGCGTGGGACGGCACCGGTTATGGGACCGACGGCTCCATCTGGGGCGGCGAGTTTCTTCTCGCGACACGAAAGGACTTCCAGCGGGTCGCCCATTTCCGGCCGTTTCGTCTTCCGGGGGGCGAGGCGGCGATCCGCGAACCCCGCAGGGCGGCGATCGGCGCTTTGTATGAAATGCTGGGCGACACTGTGTTCGAAAGAGAAGACCTGGCTTCGGTCGCCGCGTTTTCCGAACCGGAACGCGCCGTGCTGAAGTCCATGCTCCGCAGCGGCGTCCATTCCCCGGTCACCTCAAGCGCGGGCCGGCTGTTCGACATCGCGGCCTCTCTCCTCGACCTGCGCCAGGTCTCCACCTTCGAGGGACAGGCCGCGATGGAGCTCGAGTTTGCGATGGCCGTCGGGACCGGGGAAAGTTATCCGTTCCGCCTTGAGGATTCGGGTTCTTGCTTTATCGTTGACTGGACGCCGATTCTGGAGTGTCTTTTGAAGGACCGGGCAAGGGCCGTGGCGACCGGACAGATCGCCGCGAAGGTTCACAACACGATGGCGGAGATCATCGTGGGCGCGGCGAAACGGATCGGCAACCCGCGTGTGGTGTTGTCCGGCGGCTGTTTTCAGAACGTGTACCTGACCGAACGGACAGTCCGGCGGCTGGCGGAGGAAGGCTATGCGCCGTACCGGCATCGGCTGGTTCCCCCCAACGACGGGGGGATCGCGTTCGGGCAGGCGGTCGTCGCCGCTTCTCAGTGAATGGAGGCGCTTATGTGTCTAGCCATACCGGGTCAGATTCAAAGCATCGAGGGCAGCGAGATGGAGCGCGCCGGCAAGGTGAGCTTCGGCGGCATCGTGAAACACATCAGACTGGCATGTGTCCCGGACGCCAAGGTCGGCGACTACGTGATGGTTCACGCGGGATTCGCCATCAGCGTGGTCGATGAAAAAGAGGCCCTCGAAACCCTCCAGTACCTCGCCGCAATGGACGCCGTTCCGGAGAACCCGTGAAATACATGGATGAATACCGGGATGGGGACGCGGCACGCCGCTACGCGGACCGGATCCGCCGGCTTGTCACGAAACCGTGGAAGATCATGGAAATCTGCGGCGGGCAGACGCATGCCATCATGAAGTTCGGCCTGGATGAGATGCTCCCGAAGAACGTTACGCTGGTCCACGGGCCCGGGTGCCCCGTCTGCGTGACTCCCGTTGAACAGATCAACAAGGCCATCGAAATCGCGTCCCGCCCGGATGTGATTTTCTGCTCGTTCGGCGACATGCTGCGCGTCCCCGGCACGCATCGAGACCTCTTCTCCGTGAAGGCCGCGGGCGGGGAGGTGCGTATCGTCTATTCGCCGATCGACGCCGTCGCGCTGGCGCGGCAGAACCCCGACAAACAGGTCGTCTTCTTCGCCGTGGGCTTTGAAACCACCGCGCCCGCGAACGCCATGGCGGTGTATGAGGCCCACAAGGAACGGCTCGCGAATTTCTCGATCCTCGTGTCCCACGTGCTCGTTCCGCCGGCGATCGAAGCCATCCTCTCCTCGCCCACAACCTCGGTGCAGGGCTTCCTCGCGGCCGGGCACGTCTGTGCCGTCATGGGGTACACGGAATACGAGCCGATCACGAACAAGCACCGCGTGCCGATCGTCGTCACCGGCTTCGAACCGCTCGATATCCTGCAAGGCGTGTACATGTGTCTGAAGCAGTTGGAGGAAGGCCGCGCCGAGGTCGAGAATCCGTACGCGCGGTGCGTGCGGCGCGAGGGCAATATCCCGGCGCAGAAGCTCATCCGGGATATTTTCTGCGTCGTTCCCCGCAAATGGCGCGGCATCGGCGAAATTCCGCAGAGCGGCCTCGGGCTGAGAGAGCCGTACAGGATTTTCGATGCGGAAACGCGCTTCGGCGTGGCCGGATACACCGTCGAGGAATCCAGCGAGTGCATCAGCGGGATCATTCTGCAAGGCCTCAAGAAGCCGGTCGAATGCCCGGCATTCGGCACGACGTGCACGCCCGAGCATCCGCTGGGCGCCACAATGGTCTCGTCCGAGGGCGCCTGCGCCGCGTATTATCGCTACCGGAAAGTCAAGCACCCCGCATGAAACCGGAAAACGATTTTACGCTTCAGTGCCCGCTCCCCCTGCGCGATTACCCCGTGATCACGATGGCGCACGGCGGCGGCGGACTGTTGCAGCAGAAACTGCTCCAGAACCTGTTCTGGCCCGCTTTCCAGAATCCGCTCCTTGCCGAGGAGCATGACGGCGCGGTGGCGCGGCTCGGCGACAAGCCCCTGGCATTCACCACCGACTCGTACGTCGTCCGCCCCCTGTTCTTCCCCGGCGGCAACATCGGCGCACTCGCCGTTAACGGAACGGTCAACGATCTGTGCATGTGCGGCGCGCGGCCGAAATACCTGAGCGCCGGCTTCATTCTCGAAGAGGGCCTTTCCATGGAGACGCTCCGGCGCGTCGTTCAGTCGATGAAATCGGCCGCCGAGACCGCGGGCGTGCAGATCGTCACCGGCGATATCAAGGTGGTGGACAAGGGCAAGGGCGACGGGCTGTACATCAATACGGCGGGGATCGGTGTCGTCGAAGCGCAAGCGCTCGCGCCCGGCCGCGTGCAGCCGGGCGACGCGATCCTGCTGAGCGGCGATGTCGGCCGCCACGGCGTGGCGATCATGGCCGTGCGCGAGGGACTCGATTTTGAAACGACGATTGAAAGCGACTGCGCCCCGCTCGTTGAGCCCGTGATGAAGCTGATCCGGTCCGGCGTCGACGTGCACTGCATGCGCGACCTGACGCGCGGCGGGATGGCCACAACGCTGGCTGAAATCGCAAGAAAGACCGGCTTCCGCATCCACATCGAAGAGAAGGCCGTCGCGGTCGCCGAAGGCGTCCGGGGCGCTTGCGAGATGCTTGGCCTGGACCCTTTGTACGTGGCGAACGAGGGCCGGTTTGTGGCGTTCGTAGCCGCCCGTGACGCGGACCGCGCGTTGTCCATCCTGCAATCCGATCGCTCCTGCTCGAACGCGTCGGTCTGCGGCTCGGTTCTTCCTGAGAACAACCCGATCGTCACGTTGAAGAATCAGATCGGGTCCACGCGGATTCTCGACATGCTCACGGGCGAGCAACTGCCGCGCATCTGCTGACGCGCCGCCGTCTTTGCATAGCCGCATCTTCTTGCCGCGCATACTGTTATGAATGCGCGTAACGGCTTGCGGTTCTCCCTTCTTGAAGGCGGTGCTCTTTTCATATAAACACACTTGCGTACAAGCGTTCGAACTCCCGGGTTGATTACTGCCTGTGCGTTTAACCGCCGCCTGGGATTCATTTTGCTGAAAAGGAAAGAGAGTGCTGGATATGTCCGAAGTCGATCGCCCCGCCCCCGAGAACATCCTGGTCGTGAACGCCGGAAGTTCCTCCCTCAAGTTCACCCTGTTCAGCATGATCGAGGAGAAGATCCAGGCGAAGGGGATCGTGGAACGCATCGGGTTGCGCGAGCCGTACCTTCGCTACGAGCGCTTTGACGGACGCAACCTGAAGGAACAGACAAAGATCACCAATCACGATGAGGCCCTGCGGCTGGTGTGCGATAAACTGGTCGATCCGGAATACGGCGTCCTCAAGAGCCTCAAGCATGTCGAGGCCATCGGCCATCGCGTGGTGCACGGCGGCGAGAAGGTTCAGGATTCGAGCGTGGTCACCGATGAAGTGAAGGAGATTATCCGCGAGTGTTTCACGCTGGCCCCGCTGCACAACCCGCCGAATCTCGGCGGCATCGAGGCCTGCGAACGCGTATTCCCAGGGATCCCCAATGTGGCCGTGTTTGACACGGCCTTCCACCATTCGATGCCGCCCGGCGCATACCTCTACGCCATCCCCTACGAGTTCTACGAGAAATACGGCATCCGGAAGTACGGGTTCCACGGCACGTCGCACAAGTTCGTGGCGGGGGCCGCCGCCGAGTTCCTCGGCAAGCCGCTCGATCAACTGAGACTGATCACCTGCCATCTCGGCAACGGCGGAAGCATTACGGCGGTGGACCGCGGCAAGAGCGTGGAAACCAGCATGGGCATGACCCCCCTGACGGGATTGGTCATGGGCACGCGCTGCGGCGATATCGATCCGGCCATCGTGCTCTATCTCAGCCGCCGGGGCATGAGCGCGGATGAAATCGACAAGCTGTTGAACAAGAAGAGCGGTCTGATGGGCATTGCGGGCATCGGCAGCGGAGACATGCGGGACATCATCGCCGCGGCCGAGGGCGGTAATGACCATGCCCAGCGCGCCCTGTGGATGTTCGTCCACCGGCTCGTGCTTTACATCGGATCGTATTTCACCGTTTTGGGGGGTGCGGATGCCTTGGTCTTCACCGGCGGGATCGGGGAGAACAGCGCCTACATCCGGAAGCGGGTCATTGAGGAACTAGGCTGCCTTGGATGTTTTCTGGATGACGCGAAGAACGAACAGACCGCGGGGAAACCGGGCGTGGTCAGCACCGCAAAGAGTACGCTCAAGGCCGTGGTCATGCCGACCGACGAAGAACTGATGATCGCCCGGGAAACCCTGAAGATGCTCAGGAAGCCCTCGTCCGCCGGCCGCAAGTCGTAGCGTCCGGATCAGCGGTCCGTCTCTTCATTCATCTTCTTCAGCTTCCGCCACAGGGTCGCGGGACTGATGCCCAGCGCGCGCGCGGCGCGGGTCCTGTTGTCGCCGACCAGCCTCATGACCGTCTGAATGTGATCCTTTTCGATGTCCGACAGCTTGCGCGACAACGGGCTGACCAGTCCGGGCGGCCCCAGCATCGGATGAACCACGTTGGCCGGCAGGTGTTCCGGAAGGATCAGGCCGTCCTTCGACAGAACCGCAGCCCTCTCGATGGAATTCTCGAGTTCGCGCACGTTGCCCGGCCAGTTGTAGGACTGTAGGTAGTCCACGCAGGTCGCGTCAATCCGCAGGTTCGGAATCTTGAGCTTGCGCGCGAAGACCCGGCAGAAATGGCGGGCGAGATGCAGGATGTCTTCCACCCGGGCGCGCAGAGGAGGGACTTCGATCTCGATCACGCGCAGGCGGTAGTACAAATCTTCCCGGAAACGCCCCTCCTGAATCGCCATCGCCAAGTTCTGGTTCGTGGCCGTGATCACCCGCACGTCAACCTTGCGGGGCGAACTCTCTCCGACCCGGCGAATCTCCCGCTCCTGAAGGACTCGCAGCAGCTTCATCTGCATCGCGAGGGAAATGTCGCCGATCTCATCCAGGAAGATCGTCCCCTTCTGCGCCTCTTCAAACAAGCCGACGCGATCGCGGGTCGCCCCGGTAAAAGCCCCCGCCTTGTGCCCGAACAGCTCGCTTTCCAGCAGGGTCTCCGGCAAGGCGGCGCAATTCACCCCGACAAACGGCCCTTTGGACCGGTGCGAGTTCGCGTGGATATAACGCCCCAGCACTTCCTTCCCCGTCCCGCTCTCGCCCGTGATCAGAACGGAGGTGTCGTACGGCGCCACACGCGCCGCCAATTCGACAACCTTCCGGAACGAGGCGCTGTGGACTTCGACCAGCCCGGGCGGCTGTTCGCCGCCGAGCCGTCGAATCTTCTGCCTCTGCTTCGCCAACTCGCGGTTCTGCTCACGCAGTTTCCGGGTCAATTCGAGCACTTTCCCGCGCACGTCCTCAGCCTGAAAGCAGGATAGAAGCGATTTCAACTCGGGGCCCCAGGACTCCTTATCCATCCCTTCCACCGTACACACCGGGTCGCCCTTTCCCGCGCACATCCGCTCGATGAAGTACACCTCCCGGTTCATGCAGAATGACGCGTACCCGCTGGCGTACCCCACCATCATCCAGCAAACCGGCGCGTCCGATTTGCCCATTTCGATGAGGTGCGCCTCCGCGTCGCCGGAGTCATGCCACGTCACTTCCATCCGGAAATGCCCGGTACTCTCATCGATCTCCAGCGACCGCACCGACGCCTTGACCACCCCTTGAATCGTGTGCATACGCGGCCCCGCCAGAACAAGGTCCGAAAGGCTGTCCCATTCGAGAATCCGGTTCATCGCCGCCGCATCGGCCTGACCCCAGAAATAGCCGAAGCGCGTCAGCACACTTCGCGCTCCATCCACCCCAACCGTCTCGATCAAATCCTTCCGCAATTGCGCGAACGCATACAGATCATGCAGAACCAGGCGCCTCCCATACAGATTCAAGCGCCCCTCTTCAAAATCAACGAGCTCAGATAACTTCAAATCAGCCGCTTTCATACGCCAATCTATTTCAGAATGATATACGACTATTTCATAATGCAATGCAGTTTTATAACTGTCAACAGAATACGTGCTTTATAAATGCTTGTCAAGCAATTACTAACAACAATCCCAATGCTTGGCATGCCTTTTGCTATATACTTCAGGCGAGCGATTTAAACCAAACGGAAAGGAACTGAACATGTACAACCTGTTGAAAAACAAGAATGAAGGACTGAAAGACGAGCTGATTGCGTTCACGCAGAAACTGATCCAGACACCCAGCCCCAGCTTTGGCGAATCTGAAGCGGCCGCACTTGTCGAACAGGAACTGAAAAGCATCCCGTGCGACAAGGTCTTTCGCGACGACGTGGGCAACGTGGTCGGGCTCATGCTCGGCCGCGAAGCGGAGCCAACGGTCCTGCTGAATTGCCATATGGACACTGTCCCGATCTCCCGTGAAACGCAGTGGAAGGAGTCCCCCACCAGCGGCAAGCTCTCCGAGGGACACATCCACGGTCTCGGCGCCGCGGACTGCAAAGGCGGCCTCGCCGCGCACGTCTATACGGCGGCGCTGCTCAAGCGAAGCCTCCTGCCGCTCCGGGGCAACTTGGTCATTGCCGCCACCGTGGCCGAGGAGAACGGGTGCAGCATTGGCGTGCGGCACTTGATGGAGAAGACATTGCCGGCGATCAATATGAAGCCGACCTATGCCATCCTGGGCGAGCCTACAGACCTCGGTCTCTACTACGGGCACGACGGGTGGGTCGAAATGGATATCCACGTGGAAGGAAACAATCCCTTCCTCGTCGATGATGCGGCAAACGCGATCTTCAACGAGTATTCCAGCCGAAACACCGAAGCGCCCGGCACACTCTCCCTTCAGCGGCCGCGCTTCCGAAACGAGGCGGGACGACGCCAGGCGACGATCCAGATGAACCGCCGTCTCCGCCCCACCGAGAACGTGGGCTCCATCCTGACACAAACGAAGCACGAGGCCAACATGGTCGCCCAGGCCAACGGCACGGTGGCCGTCGCCGTGGCCGTCCGGCAGGAGAATCAGAAGCTGTACACAGGCCAGACCACGCTGGTCCGGCGCGTTGTGCAGGCCTGGACAACGGACCCGTTCCATGTGCTGATGGAGCGCGCGCGGCAGGCTCTCTCGGCGGCCGATTGCGTGGTACGGCCGGGCAAGTGGACGCTCGACCGCATCGGGATGGGCACGGCGGGCAGCGTGCTGACCGGCGAATTTCACGTGCCGACGATCGGCTACGGCCCGGGCTCGGAACTCATGGCGCACACCGTGGACGAGTCCGTCAGCGTGGATAAACTGTCCGAGGCGGTTTACGGCACGGCGGCGATAGTTCACGGACTGATCGGCATCCCCGTATTCGGCTGGACAGCGGATGAAATCTAGATTCCCATAGAGGGACTCATGAACATCCTTGTCCTCAACTGCGGAAGCTCGTCTCTGAAATACCGGCTCATCTCGATGCCGGCGGAGACCGAGCTTGCCGGCGGCGAGGCCCAGCGGATCGGCCCTCCGACCGCCAAGCCGTCCCGCATCGTTCACAATGTTTGCGGCCAGGCGCCGAAGATCCATATCACGTCCATGGCGAACCATGCGTCGGCGTTCGAACAGGTGGCGCGTATTCTCCAGGAGACGGCCGGGCAAACGCCCGATGCGATCGGCCACCGCATCGTTCACGACGGGGGGTTTTTCGGAAAACATACCCGGCTGGACGACAAAACCATCGCGCAACTTGAGACCGTGAACGACATGGCGCCGATTCACAATCCGCCCGCGGTCAATTTGACCAAGGCCTGCCGGAAGCTCTTCCCGACCCTGCCCCAGATTGCCGTGTTCGACACGGTGTTCCACGCGACGATTCCGGAGGCCGCCCGCACGTATGCCATCCCGGGCTGGATGACCCGCGACCTGGGCATCCGCAAATACGGGTTTCACGGCATCAGCCACCAGTACGTCGCCACCGAGGCGGCCCGCCTCCTCAATCGACGCATGGACGCCCTGAACGCCGTGAGCTGCCACCTGGGCAGCGGAGGCGCCAGCCTCTGCGCGATCGTCAACGGCAAGTCCGTGGACAACACAATGGGATACTCGCCCCTCCAGGGCCTCATAATGAGCACCCGTTGCGGCGACCTCGACCCCGCCATCGCCCTGCGGCTCATGGCTCTCTCCGAAGGCGACTACAAGTCGGTCGAAAAGCTCCTGAATGAACGGAGCGGCGTGCTCGGGCTTTCAGGGCAATCCGCGGACATCCGCGACGCGCTGGCGGCCGTGTCGCACGGCGACGCCCGCTCCGCGCGCCCCGAGTTTACGGCCCAGGTTTACCTCTGGCGCCTGCGCAAGTACCTGGGCGCCTACCTGGCGACGGTCGGAAACGCGGACGCGGTGATCTTCACGGACACGGTCGGCGAGACCGTGCCGGCGGTCCGATGGGCCATGTGCACCAACATGGAGGACTTCGGTCTTGTGATCGACCCGGCCCTGAACGACCACCCGGACCGCTTGCCGGCCGACATCTCCACGGCCGGAAGCCGCGCGCGAATCATGGTCATCGCGACCAACGAGGAGCTTTCCATCGCGCGCAGCGCGTACTCGCTGCTCACGAGCGAATCGAAGCCGGAAAGACAAGGAATCGCGGTATGAAGATCCTCGTACTCAAGCCGGGCGTCCGGTCGATCGATTGGTCCCTGCCTAGCGACGACACCCGGGCGGGCCAGATGGACGCCGCCCACATCGACAAAAACCTGAAGGGGCTTCGCGGCGCGTTAGCCGACACCCTTCCCGAGGCGATCGCCATCCGCGTGAACCACGGCGGCACGAAATTCCGCGGCCCGGCCATCGCCGACGCCTCCATCCTCGCCACACTGACGGAGATGGTTCCGGAAGCCCCCTTGCACCTGCCGATCGTCCTGTCCCTGCTGGAAAGCTGTTCCCGCGTCTTCCCGGACCTGCCGACCGTCCTGTTCTTCGAAACCGCGTTCTTCTCGCGGCTCCCGCGACGCGAATCCGCGTACGGCATCAACAGCGATCTCGCGCAATCCCTGGGACTGCGCCGCCAAGGCTATCACGGGATTTACCACGAAGCCGCCGGCGCCTACGCGATCCGGCAATTGGGCATCCCGCCGCGGCGCGCACGTTTGCTTTCCATCTGCCTCGAGCCGCATCCCGAAATCGCGGCCGTTCTCGGCAATCGGCCCGTCACGTGTACCAGCGGAGCGACTCCCCTGGAGGGCCTTCCGGGCCACACAAGCTGCGGGGAACTGGATCCGAACATCGTGCTGACGCTGGCAAGAAAACTCGGATGGGGCCCCGAACAGATCAATACCGCGCTGACGCAGCGCAGCGGCCTGCTGGGGCTTGCCGACCGTCCTGTCATGCTGGACGATCTGTTCGCGGCGGACGCCGCGGACTTGGCGCCGACGCGCGCCGTACTGGAAAACCGCATCCTGTCCGCGTGCGGCGCCGGCATGGCGGCGATGGGCGGCCTGGATGCCCTCGTGTTCTCCGGCCGCTTTCATGCGGCGGCAAAGGCGCTCGGCCCGTGGCTGGCGACGCGGTTGACCTTCCGGGGCGGCAACGAGAGCCATCCGCCGAAATGGATCGGTTTCGAGGAACCGCTCGACCGCGTGATCGCCGAGCGGGCGCAGATCGTTCTGCTGGAATCCGCCGTTGCCTGAGGGCTCAGTCCAGGATCGCCATTTTCTGCCGGATCAGGCGCGCGTGCTTGTCGCCGCTGCCCGGCGTGACCATCGCCACGCTGAGGTTCGCGCTGTCCAGGACCTCTCCGGCCACGCGATGAATGTCCTTCTCGGAAACGGCTTCGTTTTCTCGGACGACCTCGCGCGGCTGGATAAACCGGCCGTAGCTCATCAGGTTCCCGCCGACCCACATCATCTGGTTGCTCGTGCTCTCGAGCCCGATGCGGAGCTGGCCGATCGCGTAGTCTTTCGCCCGGCGCAGTTCCCGGTCGCCCACCGGCTTGTCCTTGATCCTCGCCAGTTCGCTGAGAATCAGTTCGATCGCCCGCCCGAGCCGGTCGCAATCCACACCCGCCTGGATCTCCAGCACGCCGGTCTCGTCGAACAGCCGAATGCCGCTGTGAATGGAATAGGCCAGCCCGTGCTTCTCCCGAACCACCTGGAAAAGCCTCGAACTCATGTTCTCGCCGAGAATGATGCTCAGCAGTTTGAGCGGATACCGCCGCTTGTCGTGCCGGCCGAACAGGCGGATGCCCAGGGCCACGTGCGTCTGCTCGATGTCCTTGGAATGAACGCGGACATCGTTCTGCGCGGTTTGTCTCGTCACGGGCGGATAGACGGGCTTCCGCGACCCGCGAACGCGACCCAGCCGCCCCGCCACGAGCTTCACGCACTCCTCGTGATCGACCTTGCCCGCGAACACGATGATCGTGTTGTTCGCGACGTACTTGGAATCCTTGAATTTCAGGATGTCGGCGCGCGACACCTTGCCCACGGTCTCCGTCGTCCCGATCAGAGGCCGGCCCAGCGCGTGATCCCGCCACAGCAACTCGCCGAGAATCTCCTGCACGAGGTGCTGGGGCTGGTCCTTGTACATCATGATCTCTTCGATGATGACCCCGCGCTCCTTGTGGATATCCGCCGCCGCGAACCTCGGGTTCAGGTACATGTCCGACAGGATCGCAAACGTGCTCTTCAGGTGCTCCGCCGAAATCCGCGCGTAATAGCACGTGGATTCCTCCTGCGTGAACGCGTTGAAGTAACCGCCCCGCCCCTCGATCGCCTGCGAAATATCCCTCGCCGACCGCGTCTTCGTGCCCTTGAAGAGAAGGTGCTCGATGAAATGGCTGACGCCGGAGATGCGCTTGTCCTCGTGGCGGCCGCCCACACCGACCCACACGCCCATCGCCACGCTTTCGACGTTGGGGATGCGGGCGGTGGCCACGCGAATTCTATTTGGAAGTTCTGTCTCGTTGAAAAGCAGCAGCATGATGCTATGCCTCCAGGTCTTTCAGCTTCACGAGGCCCTCGTACAAGGCCTTGCCGACGATTGCGCCCACAAGGTTCGGCCGCTTCAGGTTCTTCAGCCGTTTCATATCCGTCGTCGAGGAGACGCCACCCGACGCGATCACCGAGCACGAAACGGCTGCGCAGATCGCGTCCATCGCCTTCGCGTTGACCCCTTCCAGCATCCCGTCCCGCGCCGTATCGGTATAAATGATCGTGCCGACCCCCATCGCGTCCGCGCGCTTCGCGAGCGACACGGCGTCCTCCTCGGTCGTCTCCGTCCAGCCCTTGATCTGCACCCGGCCGCCACGGGCGTCAATGCCCACAGCCAGCTTGTGGCCGAAACGGTCCACCAGCCCCTTCAACTGCTCCGGTTCCGCCCATGCGCGCGTGCCCACGATCGCGCGCGCCACCCCGCAATCGAGGATCGTTTCGATGTCCTGATCCGTCCGCAGACCGCCGCCGACCTCCACGGGAATTTTCACGGCGCCCACCATGCGCGCGATGACCTCCTGGTGAACCGGCGCACCCTGGAATGCGCCGTCGAGATCGACGACATGCAGATACTTCGCGCCCTCATCCGCCCAGCGCTTCGCCATGTAAACCGGGTCGTCGGAATAGGTCGTGACCTCGTCGGCCTTTCCTTGCCGCAGTCGGACACACCGCCCGCCCTTCAGGTCAATCGCGGGAATCACCAGGATCTTGCTCATATCCACTCTCCGAAACTTTTCAGCCTCTACAGATCAAGGTCCAAAGCTGAGGAAGAAACGGCCACGGACCATGAATTCCTCCCCTCGACTTTGGACTTTAGACTTTGGACTTCCCCTAAATCTTCCCCTTGCTCGAAAGAACGCCCTTCACCCGGGAGTCTTTCGAGCAGGCGATGTTCAAGGCCTTGGCCACCGCCTTGAACACGGATTCATACGCGTGGTGAGGTTCCTGGCCGTACATCAGCTTGATATGCAGGTTCATGCGCGCCTGTACCGTAAACGCGCGGAAGAACTCCTCGATCAGGCCGAGGTCGAAATCGCGAATGCGTGTCTTCTTGGTCTTCACCTCGTACACGAGGTACGGCCGCCCGCCGAGGTCCAACGCCACGCGCGAGAGTGACTCATCCATCGGAAGCACGGACCACCCGTAGCGCAGGATGCCTTTTCGGTCGCCCAGCGCCTGGTTCAACGCGTCCCCCAGCACGAGGCCGACATCCTCGACCGTGTGGTGATAATCGACTTTCAGATCGCCCTTCGCCTTCAGCTTCAGGTTGAACAACGCATGTTTGGCCAGAAGCTCCAGCATGTGATTGAGGAAAGCGATCCCGGTACTGATCTGGTATGTGCCGTCGCCGTCGAGTTCGAGTTGGGCACTGATATCGGTTTCCCGGGTCTTTCGGACAACTTTAGCCGAGCGCGTTTTCATGCGGTTAAAATAGCCGTCGAGGGACCGCGGTTCAACGCGAAAAGAAAACAACGATGGGAAGCAACAGGTAGATCGTGCCCCCCCTGTGGTGAACATCAAGGTGGTGAGTGGCCGGAGGATGAAAGAGATCAGGGGCCACCTTGCAAGATGCCCTGATCAGACCTCGGAGAGGGTGGAGGGCGTGGTCATCCGCCTGCGCAACCAGACCGGTTATGGGGCCGAACGCTTAAAGCAGGAGTTCGACCTGTCCTTGCTCATCTGGCCTGTCTCCCGCTACAACCCCAAGGGGGGGGGTCACGTTCTACCTGCCCAAAATCGTGCAAAATGTAGTGGAGAAAAACGGCACCTGAACACCGAGTTTCTTAGAAAATATTCTGTTTTACCCCCCCTCAACCGTCGAACTTGGGCTAGAAGGTCAGCGTGAGTTGGAGGGTGGCGAGGTGGCGGTCGTCGGCGGTGGCGGCGTCGGTGTCGAAGGCACCGTAGAGGTATTCCGCGCCGAGGGTTGCGAAGGCGTTTAGCTGGCAGAACAAGGCCGCGCCGCCTTGGTGATCGGGCATTTCGCCGGGGTTGAATTCCTTGGAGCCCTCGTAGCGGATGGCGGCGGTCCAGGCTTCGTTGAGGGCATAGGCCAGGTCCACGTGCCACGCTTGGGGACGGGCGGCGGTTGTTTCGCCTTCGGGGGTGGTCCATTTCAGGTTTTCGGCCGCGCCAAGATATTCGGCGGCGAGCGACCAGGGGCCGTATTCGAGGTGTAGGAATGCGCTAACGCCGGCGGCTTTGTCGGCGGCGCCTTCGTTGGCAAGGTGGTCGTTGAGGTCATCGAGGTGGCCGGCGGCTTCGCCGAGGTCGGTCAGGGCGGAGATGCCGAGAGTGAGGCCTTCCACCGGGAACCAGCTTAGGGCGGCGGCGGCGTTTTCGATGTTTTCGGCGTCGTCGCGCTCGCCGGCGAAGGCTCCGACCCAGGCGGTGAAGCCGTTCCATTCGCCGGAGAGGGCGACGGCTGTTTCGCGGGTTTCGCCGAGTTCAAGGGTGAGGGGGTCGCTGAGGAGCAGGCTGTTGAACGCGCCGAAGGGGAGGTACATGCGGCCGGCGGAAACGGCGAGGGGGCAGGCTTCGGCGCCGCCGAGTTCGATGTAGGCGGCATCTACGTCCAGCGAGTCGGTGTCGCCTTCTTTCCACAGCAGGATGGCGATGCCGCGCACGCCTTCGATGGGCTGGGCTTCGAGGGTTGCCTCGAAGGTGGCGACATTGGCGTCGGTGGTTTCTTCGTCGCCGATTTTTTCATAGGCGGCTTCGACTTCGGCCAGGATGCCGAGAGTGACGCCGGGGGCCAGTTGGAGGCCTTCCCATTCTTCTTCGGCGTGGGTTGCGCCCGCGCTGATGAGCAGGGTGGAGGCGAGCAGAATGTTTGTCCATTTTTTCATGTTCATTTCTTTCGTTGGTTGGTTGTTGTTATTTGTTGAGATTTCAGGGGCGGGTTCAGATGCCGATGCCCAGGCGGCTTCCGAGTTGGAAGACGATCAAGGTGACGACATAGGCGAGCACGGTGAGGCCAACGAGTTGGAAGATGGCCCAGCCCCAGGAGTTGCTTTCGCGTTTCGTGACGGCAATGGTTGCCATGCAGGGGGCGGAGATGAGCATGAATAGTATGATGCACAGGCCTACGAGAGGGCTATAGTTCTGCTGGAGTTTGTCGCGCAGGGGCTCGGATTCTTCGTCGGCTTCTCCGACGGAATAGACGATGCCCAGTTGCGCCACAAAGACTTCCTTGGCGGCGAAGGCGCCGATCATGGCGGTGCCGATGCGCCAGTCGAAACCGAGCGGGCGGATGATTGGCTCCATGGCGTGGCCGATGCGACCGGCCACGGTGTGGGCGAGTTCGGCGGCTTGTTGTTCTTCGGCGGTGAGGGATTCATCCACGGTGTCGAGTTTGGGGAAGCTGGTGAGGGCCCACAGGATGACGGATACGGCGAGGATGAGGGTGCCGGCTTTTTTGAGGTAGGCGCCGCCGCGTTCCCACATGTGAATCCAAA
>JBPOJF010000011.1:0-103202 GCA_052033915.1 Lentisphaerota bacterium
TCCCCAGAGGTTGAAGTTCTGGTTGCGGCTGGTGATGGGCCGGAACTCCACGTCGTCGAACTGCAGGGCGCCGTGCTGGCCGTTGCCGACGGAGGCGATCACAATGCGACCCCATTCGGTGCCGACCGGGGCGACGGCCGAGATTGTCTGCTTGCTCCAGTTCTCGTTAATGCTCTGGAACTGGTTGACTGCGACAAGGAGCTGTTTGAAGGCGGCGTCATAGAACTCGATCTTGATCTCCATGACCCGCGCCGTCCACATCGTGTTCGCATTCGCATCGGCCCAGAACCAGGCGGAGCCGATGTAGGTCTGCCCCGCGATGGCCGGGGCTTCCTGCCACCAGCCGCCGAAGTCATCGCGTCCGGGCCAGTACTTACCCTCGATGGCGGCCTCCCACTCGCCGCTGTGGCTGCGCCAATTGCGCCGCCGGGGCGTCCCATTGCCGCCCTCTTCCCAGTAGGAGCCGTGGCTGTCGGGTTGGCCCCATTGCCAGTGGTACGCTTTCTCGTCATCCGAGCCCTTTCTTTCAAAACTCGGGTTCGAAACCATGTTCACGCCGGACGCGATCGTGTACATGAGGTCCACACGGTAGTCCCATGTCGCGTCATTGAACCGGAACCGGTACAGGCCCGGCTCGGCGTTGGTGATGGTGATGTCATCGCCTGACCCGCCTGAACCGACTGAGTCCACGCGGCCGGTGATCGGCACTTGGAAGTTGCCGGTCTGGTCGATCTCGTGAAACTGGACGTCCCAGTTGTTGCTGGCCACGAACTTGAAGCGGTTGGACCGCGCCGAGATGAAGAACTCGCTCTGCCACAGGTTGCTTGCGACGAGGATCATGTTGGGCGTCGGTCTCCAGCGATTGAAGTCCCCGGCGACAGCCATGCTGCCATAGACGGACGTTTGCGCCGCTGCAGGCAGGGCCAGTAGGGTGGAGAATGCAGAAACGGCAAGGAACATACTGCAAGAATGGCGCATATTCATGGCGTCCTTTGCCTTAATAAGTTGATCTATATTATTTACCCCAAACGGCAAGGGTTGAAAAGGGGTGATTTGGGAGCGCGAGTCTTGATGTAGAGTCGCCCGTCTCGGGCGAGAGAAGTATCCACCGAGGACGGCGGACGCTACACGGATGATGTCGTTCTCATGTGCGGGCAATAATTCGCAAGATTCCGTTGACGCGACCGGTTGCATCCTCCTATACTGTGCACGATTCACAAGCGTTGCGAAACGGTGTGGGCCCGCATTCAAAACCCATAGGGGGTGCTTTATGAAACGAGCACGTTTTTTACTTCTGTCGATGGCGGTCATTTCCTGTCTCCTGTTCGCGGCTTCCGTCCCGGTACTTGCGCAGGAGCCCGGCCCTTCAGGCAACCAGGTCCGGATCAAAAAGATCGTGCCGAACGGCAAGGTGCCCACTCCCGAGTACAAGCTCTTGACCAGTCAGGTCATGTCGCAGAAGCGGAACTGGTTTCAGGTGGTCGTGGATTACGAGACCGCTCCCGAATGGATGGACGATTTGACGTTCACCTATTACATTGTCACGGAGGGCAAGACGGGCGGGTCGAAGTTTACGCTCTTTCGCGGCGATGTGACATACGTGAACATTGCGAAGGGCCGGCACCGGAGCGACATGTACCTGCACCCGAGTACGCTGGCGCGGTACGGCGTGGTTCAGCGCGTGGGCGTGGTGATCAGCTCGCAGGGCCGGGTGCTGGCGATGGACAGCCTGCCCTCCACCGGCAGTCCGCGGTGGTGGGAGAAGCTGACGCCGCTTGACGGGTTTGTGCTGAACCGGATGCAGACGCCGTTCGCGATGATCTACTTTGACGACTACGAGGCGATCAAGCCGGCGGCGAAATGATTTTTTGATCCAGAGAACTGACCTATGCTCGGAAGTGAACGAATTCTCGCGCTCGACATCGGCGCCAGCGGCCTGAAGATGGCCGAGTTTATTCCGCTGAAATCGGGCGGCATCGAACTCGTACGGTTCGGCGTTGCGTCGCTCGGCATGGACCCGCAGAGCGAGGGCGACCGGGGCGCGTACGTCGGTACGGCGATCCGCGAGATCATGGCGGACAGCGGCATCAAGCCCGGCCCGGTTCTTCTCTCCGTTTCCGGTCAGTCGGTTTTCTCCCGCTTCGTGAAGCTCCCGCCGGTGGACAAGGAGAAGATCGACCAGATCATCCGCTACGAGGCCCAGCAGAATGTCCCGTTCCCGATCGAGGAAGTGGTCTGGGACTACCAACTGATCGGCGGCGCGGGCGGCGAGATCGACGTCATGCTGGCCGCCGTGAAGGCGGAGATCATCGAGCAGGTGACGGATGCGATCGAGCAGGCGGGCTTGGATCCCGACCTGGTGGATGTGGCGCCGATGGCCCTGTACAACGCGGTCCGCTACAACTACAGCGACCTGCCGCAGTGTACGCTCGTGGTGGATATCGGCGCGCGCTCGACGGACCTGATCTTCATCGAGCAGGGACGGGTGTTCAGCCGCTGCATCCCCGTCGCCGGCAACTCGATTACCCAGCAGATCATGACGGAGTTCGGCTTGTCGTTCGCTGACGCGGAGGAGTTGAAGAAGGCGCACGCGTTCGTGGCGTTCGGCGGCGCGTACGAGGGGCCGAAGAGCGAGGTGGTGGACAAGGTCTCCAAGAGCGTGCGCAGCGTGATGACCCGGATGCACGCTGAGATCAACCGCTCGATTAGCTTCTACCGGAGCCAGCAGGCGGGGCAGTCGCCGTCGCTGCTTCTGCTGACCGGCGGGACGTCGGTCATTCCGTACACGGATACCTTCCTTAAGGATAAGCTGAAAGTGGACGTGGACTATCTGAACCCGTTCCTGAACGTGGCGGTCAGCGAGAGGATCGAGACGGAGGAGATCGGCCGGACGGCGAACCTGATGGGGCAGATTGTCGGGCTGGCGTTGCGGAAGGCTTTGACGTGTCCCATCGAAATCAACCTGATGCCGCCGAAGGTTGTCGAAGAGAAGGCGTTCCGGAAGAAGCAGCCTTGGTTCGTCCTCGCGGCAGTCGGTTTCTTTTTCATCCTTGCCGTATGGTGCGCCTACTTCATCAAGATGACGGCGCTGGCCCAGGAGCGGTTCGACAAGGTGCGCGTCATCGTGAACGATCTTTCGGGCGTGGAGGGCGAGCTTCGCGAACTGGAATCGCAGGTAAGCGAGGTGCGGGCGAAGTCGGAGAGGCTTCTCTTGCTCGGCGACAAGCGGCCCAACTGGCTTAAGGTTCTGGACGAAGTTCGCGCGTGCCTGCCGGCCGGGGTCTGGCTGACGTCGGTCCGTCCGGCCGCGGCGGACCCGTCGGCGACACCGCCCGACGGACAGCCGGCGCCCGTCGGGGTGAGGTACGTGGAGATTTCCGGGCTGGGCTACGTGGACAAGGTGACCTCGGAGAACATCCTGGACTTCCGCGACCGCTTGCGCCAGTCGCCGGGCTTCAGTCCGGAGACGGAGATCACCTGGCAGCCCGCGCCGGCGCCGGAAGATTGTGTTCTTCAATTCAAGATTCGCATCGCGCTGAAAGATCCGTTGAACGTATGAAGATTCGAAAGCACATGGTGCTCCTTGTGGGCGGCGGCACGGCGCTGATCCTGATTGTGATCGCGCTGTTCATGCTGTACCGCTTCTACGGCGCCTACGATCGCGTCAACGAGGATCTGGACTCCACGATGAACCGGTTGCGGGCGCTCCAGGAGCGGGCCCCGTACCCGTCGCGGGAGAACGTTGCGGTCACGCAGACCAACCTTGTCGTTCTCCAGGACTACTTCCACAACCTGTTCAAGTTTCTCCAGGAGGGGCAGATTGAGCCGGTGGAGATGGAGGCGGCCAAGTTCACGCCCCTTCTGAGGGACGGAATCCTGCGGGTCAGCAAGCGCGCGCAGGATGCGGGGGTGAAGCTCCCGGCGCTGTTCGCCATGGGCGTGGAGCGGTACAAGATGGGCGCCCTGCCGAGCGGCGGGGATGTGCCGCGCCTCGTGCTGCAACTCAAGACGCTCGAGGCGCTCTGCGACATGCTGATTGACGCCAAGGTTTCCGAAATCGTATCCGTGAAACGCAGGATTTTCGAGCAGGGCGCGCTCGAAGCGGAGGGTACGGCGGGCGGGAGAGGGCGCTGGGGTGGTCGCTGGGGCGGGGGACCGATGCCTGAAGCGACGCCGGTGGAAGCGCCGGCCGCCGAGGCTGTGGATCCGAGCGGTCTTTTCTCCACCGAGCACTACACGCTCGAGTTCAAGTGCCACGAGAAATCCCTGTGGGACATCCTGGACGGGATGGCGAAGAGCAAGCTGTTCGTCGTGGTCACGAGCGTGTCGATCCAGAACGAGAACCCGTTGTTCAAGCTCTCCTCGACCACGCCCGCCCCGACGGCGACGCCCGCGCCTGTCGCGGCCCCGGCCGGCAGTTCCGGCAAGGGATTACTCGCGGAGGAAGTCAAAACACAGGATCAACGTGTGATCGCGGGCCGCGAATTCATCAGCGTGATTCTCGAGGTCGATGTGTACCGCTTTCTGGGCGGAGAGAAGCAGGAGGCGAAACCGTGAGCGCCGCGGGCCGTCATCGCACCAGTTGGCTGGGCCAGAACTACGAAAAGCTGATCCTCGTGGTAATTCTCGTGGGGCTGTTGCTGTCGGCGTTCCTTCTCTTCATGGAGATCGGGCAGAAACGGCATGAAGTGGCCATGGCCGCCTGGGAGAAGATGGCGATTGAGCCGAAGAAGGTGGCGCCGCTGGAGCCCCTGCTGGCGCAGTTCGACCAGATGAAGAGCAACTTGAGCGCGCCGTTCCAGGCGGGACAGTTTTCAAACCGCATGGTCGTCAGCGAACTGCGCATCAGTTGCATCAGTTGTCTCAAGCCGATTCCATTTGACGCGAAGGCATGCTCGTTCTGCCAGACCAACCAGCCCGCGGGGATTTCGGAGGACGAATGGGATAGCGACGGCGACGGCATTCCCGACAAGTTCGAGCGGGCCCACGGCATGAATCCGCTGGACGCCAACGATGCCGCTTTGGACAGCGACGGCGACGGGTTTACGAACAAGGAAGAATGGCAGTCGGGAACGAAGCCAAACGATGCCAAGGACTTCCCCTCGCCGGTGGCGAAGCTGCGTTACATCCGGATCGGCTCCAACCCGTTCAAACTCCGTTTTCAGGGCGAGGCCCGCGTGTCGGATGGCGTGGTATATCAGCTCAACCTGCGTTCTCTCGAGCGCACGTATTTCGTGCGGGTGGGCGATGAACTCGAAGGCTTCAAGGTCATCGAGTGTACGACGAACGCGGTGGAAGGTCCGACGATCATTCTCAAGCAGGGCGAGACCCGAATCCCTCTGGTGAAGGGGAAAACCCGGGAAGGGTTTGAAATGATCGCCGATCTCGTTTTTCTGATCGACCAGAAGCGGATGCGCGTGCGCCTCGGGGATATGATCGAACTGAAGGAGCACGAATACAAAGTCATTGACATCAAGCGCGACGGCGTATTAATACGCGACGAGAAAACGCGGAAGACCACGCAGGTCGGGCCCTTGTCGGAAAGTGAGAAAAGCGTCCTGGAGAGCGGGCTCAGCAATCCCACTCAAACGGGTTCGATGCGCTTCCTGCGATAGGGAAGAAGCCGCGGGAGAAGGTCTGATTTTCTTTTTAAGTTCGGAAAGCAAGGCATGAAAAGGTTCAAGGAGGAGTTTTCGATGAGACTTGGAAAAGCCGTGGTTGTACTCGCCTGCGTGTGCCTCTTGGGTCAGGGGATGGCGATCGCCCAGCAAGATGCGAGCTTCGAATCCTTGTTGTCCGACATCGGCAAAGAACCCACGGCAATCTCAACGGCTGCGCCCGAGACGGCGGCCGAGAGCGTTCCCGCCCCCGCGCAGGATGCGGATGTCTTGTCGGTCGAGCCTGTCGCGGCGGACGCGGCAGCGGGCGCCGAGCCCGCGGCCCAACTCGCGGTGGAACCTGCGGTCGAGTCCGTGGAATCCGAGCTGATTGAAACCCCGGTCGATATTGAAGTCGCGGAAGAGCCGGCGGTGGCGCCCGTGGTCGAATCCGCGGAGGCCGCTGAAGTCGAATTGGCGGAACCGGCGGTTGAGGCTGCGGCAGAACCGGTTGCTGAGGCGGCGGTGACTTCCGATATGGACGCGATCATCCCAATGACCGTTGCGGTCGATGAAGAGCCGGCCGAAGCGGTAGTGGTGGAATCCGGCGCGCCGGCAGCGGATGCCGGCGACGTGGTGATTGAAGACGAGGAGGGGGTTGAGGCGGCGGAGCCCGGCGCGGAAGAAGTGGTTGCTGAAAAGAAGCCGGATGTGGAGCCGAAGGATCCGGCGACCCTCGCCGCGCAGGAGGAAGTGCGGCGGCGCGCGCTGGAAATCCAGGGCATGAAGAGCTTGGAAGCGGGTAACAAGGATCTGGTGTTGAATGACTTTGAAGAGGCGGTGAAGAACTTTGAGGACGCCTTGGCCAATATCCCCGAGCGGCCGGCGCGAATGGTCGATCGGAACCGCGCGATGTGGGGGCTCGCCGAGGCGAATTACCGCATTGCGCTGGATATCTATAAGAAACAGGGCAATCTACAGGAAGCGAGACAGGATGCCGAGCGCGCCCTGAAGTACAATCCGGAACACAAGGGGGCCGCGACCCTGCTGGAGAAGATCAAGACTCGCGAAGAAATCCTTGCCCGCCCCTTGCCGCCCGCCAAGCGGCCGGATGTGGTCGAGAAGAAGAAGACCGTCGCCGAACTGATTTCCGAGGGCAAACAGTACTTCGCGATCAAGGATTACAACCGCGCGGAGACGTTGTTTGAAAAAGTCCTCCTGGAGGATGAATACAACTCCGATGCCATGCGCTACCTGAAGAAGATCGGCGACATCCGCTACGATCTCCGGACGCGCGAGCGCGAAGCCGTGACCGCCGGCATGATGCAGGATGTGCGCAAGGCGTGGAACGCGCCGATTCGCCGCGAAGTGCAGCTTCCCGAAACGGTGACCGGCGGCGCGGTCGTGCAGACCCGAACGGGCGCCCAGCGTCTGCAGGACAAGATGGCCAAGATCATGATCCCGTCGATCGAGTTCCGTCAGGCGAACATCAACGACGTTGTGAACTTCCTCGTCGAGGAAAGCATCCGCCAGGATGATGAGGGCGGCGGCGTCAACATCATCCTGAATATGAGCATTCCCGGCCAGGAAGAGGGAACTGCGGCGCCGGCCTTTTCGGATCAGGCGTTTCTGGATCCGTGGGGCGATATGCCCGCGAGCGGCGATGCGGGACTTGGCTCAACGCTTGCGGCGTCTGTGGGCGTGAAGACCATCACACTGAACCTTCGCCGCATTTCGCTTCTGGACGCCATCAAGTACATCACCGAAGTCGCCGGCCTGAAATACCGCCTGGAGGACAACGCGGTGATTATCACGCCCGCGGGCGTGGTATCCGGACATGTCATCACGCGTATGTATCCCGTACAGCCGTCGATCCTCGACGTGGTCATCCAGAAGGAGGAGTCGGATCAGGACAAGACGGGCGAGTTTGTTGAGATGGGCGGCGGAAAGACGACGATCAAGCGCGGCGACGTGAAGGACTTCTTCGAGAAGTCCGGCGTGCCGTTCCCGGTCGGAACGTCCATCACGTACAATCCCACTATCAGCCAACTGATCGTGGCAAACACACCGGAGAACCTCGATACGTTCGAGCGCATTCTCGCGCAGTTGAACGTGATCCCGAGCCAGATTGAAATCGAAGCGCGCTTCGTGGAAGTCGGAGAGGATGACCTCGAGGAACTGGGCTTCCAGTGGATTCTGAACGACGCCTGGGAAATCGCGCAGAACAAGAGCTCCGGTCCTCCGGGCAGCCGCGAGCGCGTCCAGATCAACGCGGATCCCGAAGGCTTTACGAAGGGGCTCCGGTTCTTCGGATTCGACACCTCCAGCGGAACGATCAATCCGGTCTCGCCTGTGACCGGCGGAACATCCACCCCGCTCGGCGGCATTCTGACGGCGGCGAGCGTGCTGACAAATCCCCAGTTGAAAGTGATTCTCGATGCGCTGTCGCAGAGCGGAAATACTGACGTTCTTTCAGCGCCGCGGATTACGACGAAGAACGGCGTGAACGCCCAGATTCAGATCGTGAAGGAGTACATCTATCCGACCGAGTTTGAATTGGCCCCGCCGACGATCCAGAGCCAGGGCAACCAGGTCACACCGCCGACCGTGACGCCGGGCGCGTTCGAAACACGCGAAACGGGCGTCATCCTGAATGTGACGCCGGCCGTTGGACCGGATGGCTACACGATCGACCTGACCCTGGTGCCCGAGGTTTGCGAACTGGAGGAATGGCTCCAGTACGGTTCTGAAATGGGAACGTACCGCTACAACATTCCTCAGCCGGTGTTCAGCAGCAGGAATGCAACGACCAGTATCGTGATCTGGGACGGCCAGACGGTGGTTATGGGCGGTCTGATTCGCGAGGAGCTGGTCACGTACAAGGACAAGATTCCTTTCTTGGGCGATATTCCGATTATCGGGCGCCTGTTCCGGAGCGAGGGTCAGCGGAGCCGAAAGACGAATCTCCTGATCTTTGTGACGGCCCGCCTGGTGGATCCGTCGGGCAAGCCGATTCACAAGGCTGAGGCCATGGCGATGCCCGGCGGCGGGTCGCAGGCCCAGCCCGGAATGGTGACGAAATAGACCCGATTTCCTGAAATAGGGCCGTTTCCTTGACCCTGCATAATCCGTGTGCCGGAGACCCCGGCGGGGCGCGTGCAGGCATTGTAAAACGATTCATGCGCTTCCGCGTTGACACACCGCCCCGCCGACAATCGGCGGGGGAGGGATGCCCTTGATGCCGGTAAACACACTGCTTCTGGTTGACGGTACGGCTGTGGCTTATCGCGCGTACTACGCCATTTCCGAGTTGTCTACGCGGGCGGGGAAGCCGACCAACGCGGTGTTCGGCTTCATCAAGATGCTTCAGCAGCTTGAGCAATTGTGGAAACCTACGCATTGGGCGGTTGTCTTTGACGGCGGGATTCCGGAGGAACGGCTGGCCCGGCTTCCCACCTACAAGGCCCAGCGGGAGCCGATGCCGGACCCCTTGAGGGCGCAGTTCGCGGATATGGAGCGTTATCTTGAGCGGGCGCGGATTTGTTCCCTGCGCATGGACCGGCAGGAGGCGGACGATGTGATGGCTACGCTGGCTGCCGCGGCTTCCGGTGTAGTCCTGCTGGCGACCAGCGACAAGGACCTGTTCCAGGTGATCGGCGAACGGGTTTTCATGATATCGCCGTCCAAGGCTGGAGTGAAAATGGGGGCGGCGGAAGTGCGGGAGAAAACGGGTGTGCGGCCGGAGCAGATTGTCGAGTGGCTGGCCCTGACGGGCGACACGGTGGACAACATCCCGGGGGTGCCCGGCGTGGGTCCCAAAACGGCCGCCAAGCTCCTGGCGCAGTTCGGTTCGCTGGAGCAGTTGTGGGCGAAACTCGACGAGATATCGTCGCAGAAACTACGCGACGCGCTGGCGGCCCACCGCGCGGACGTGACACGCAATGTCGAACTCATGACGTTGCGCCGGGACCTGCCTGTCCCCGTGGCCATCGAGTCGATGGCCGTGCGGCGCGTGGACCCGGACCGGCTGATTCCTTTCTTTGAGGAGATGGAGTTCGATTCTCTGGCGAGGCCCTTGAGGGAACAGGGGTCTGAGGGGCCGATGCTGGACTTCGGCGGTTAATCTCCGCGTACAGACGCTTTCATGACTGCGGGCCGTAAAATCATCAAAATCATAACGATCCTTCTCGGGGTGCTCCTGCTTTATGGGACAGGAATTGCGGTTCGCCGCCTGGTTCTCGAGGCTCAATTTCGCGCCGAGGGGAATGATCTTCCCTTTACCTTGGAAAGCGCGCTCAACTTCCGGCGTATTGAACAGGTTTATTACACCGGCGCGCTTCCGGAGAAAGACCCGGCGATCGAGTTTCCCACGGGGATCGAGGTTCGAAAAACGGACACCGTCGGCGCGGAATACGTGTATGCCTTGTTCGCTCGTTGGTTCCCGATTTCCATGCCTCTCGCGAGCCGTGTCCGATGGATCGAGGCAGGCTGGTTTTGTTTGGGCATACCGCTCATGGCCCTGTGGGTCTGGTGGTGGAGAAGAACGGCATGGGGCGCCGCCATCGCAGGCGGGTTCTATGCCGTGGCGTTGTCCAGCGTGATGCGGTCCACGGGACAGGAAATCTCGCACGAGAATTTCGCGCTGCCTCTGCTGATCGGACATCTCGCCTTCAACGCGCTGTCTGCCGGCGGGCGGAGCAGGATGGCGCGGGGGGTGGGCGTCGGGGTGTCGGCCGTCCTGTTGGCTCTGTCTCTGGCCACGTGGGACCTGGTGCAGTTTTACGTGATCCTCTGGATGGTTGTGCATGGGGTGCGGTTCGCCCGGGCCGGGGCGGGTGAACGGCGGGAGGAGAAGGCGGGTTGGGCTGTTCATCTAGGGGTGCTGTTCCTCGTGGGACTGCTGAATCCGTATCTTCGCGCCCATGCGTTTGTTCTTTCACCGGCCATGTTGATCGGCTATGGCATGCTGGCGTGCGCGAGCGTGAGAAGAGCGGCTGCGTCCGGCATCTGTCCGCCGTCATGGACGCGGCCGTGGGCGCTCTGGATCGCCTTTCTCCTGCCGATCCTGTTCGGGCTTGGGTTGGGGGGCGCTTACCAAGAGTCGTACGGGCATTTCGGCAGCCTCCTGTTCGCCAAGCTGCGGTTTTTGAACCAAAAACCCATGGATCCGTCCCTGCTGTCGTTCGAGCAACGCATCATGTGGGTGCCGGCGTTGCATTCCGCGAACACGGCGTTGACATTCACGCTTTTTCCTGTGATGTTGGTATTGACGTTGGCGGCATCTGTTGTATTATCCATTTCTGCGCTTGAGTCTTTGCGCCGCACGAAAAAGCAGTCTGATCCCAGGTTATTTCAATATCTTTTCTTCTACATTGTTTCGCTTGCGGCGTTCGTTCTTTTTGTCAGGTTCCACGTTTTCCTGGCGATTTTCTCGGCCGTGTTGCTTGGGGCCTGGGCCGGGGTGGGGCGAAGTTGGGTGTTGCGCGTCGTGGTTATCAGCCTTCTGTTGACCGGGATGACCGTCGAAGCGGCTCATACGCTGACGCGGCCGGAGCGGTGGGGGCGCCGGGTTTATTACCGGGAGATCGAGGAGCTGACGCAGTGGCTGCATCGGCATGTCCGGCCGGAGCCGGTGCTCGGTAATTTCGGGGTCAGTTCGTCGATCCTGACCTATGGCGGGTGCCCGATCGTTCTGCATCCGAAGTTCGAGTCGAAGGAAATCCGCGACCGGGTTCGCGGGTATGGAGAGGCGCTCTTCAAGGGCACGGAGCAGGAGTTGAGAGATTGGGCGGGGCGGTACGGGGCGCAATACTACGTGTATGCACTCGGCGAGTTCTCCAGTTTTTCTCCCGAACAGCAGATGCGGTACTTCGTTGGCGCGTTGAAGCCGTCCACGAACTGCCCGGCGTACCTGTTCGAGTTCGACATGGATCGAGCCGCCCGTTTCCGGTTCCTTTGGGGAAACCGGAAGTACCGGGTGTTCAAGATTCTGAACGGCGAAGAATCGGCGGTGGCGAACCGCTTTGGCGACGCGGCCCAGGAGGCGCTGGAACGGGGACTGCTGGATGACGCGGGAAACCGTGCGGTCGCCGGCCTGCTGGTACAGCCGGAAAACGAGCGGCTCCAGGAGATTTTGAGGCATGTGGAGGTCTTGAAGGATCAGGGCATACTGGGGTGGGATGCGGAGCGGATCACCCGATGAAAAAGGGGTTGTCCATCGCGCTTACGGGTGGAATCGCCTGCGGGAAAAGCGAGGCGGGCCGCGTTCTCGAGCGCGAGGGCGCTCTGGTCAGGGATGCCGATGCCGTATCCCACGGGCTGATTTGCCGGGGCAAGCCGCTCTTTGCCGAGATTGTGACGCGGTTCGGCACGAAGATCGTGGGTTCGGACGGTGAAATCGACCGGTCGGCGCTCGGGCGGCATGTTTTCGAGAACGAGGCGGAGCGGAAAGCGCTGGAGGCGCTGATTCATCCGGCGGTGATTGGTTCGCTGCGGGAATGGATCGCCGGCGAGACGGCCAAGGGATGGAACACGGTGGCCATTGTGCCCCTGTTGTTCGAGGTGGGATGGACCGAGCCGTGGGACGCCGTGATCTGTGTGGCGTCTCCGGAGAATTTGGTCATGGAGCGTTTGATGCGGCGGGGGTTGTCCGAGGCCGAGGCGCGTGCGCGGATCTCGGCGCAACTGCCGCTGGAAGAGAAAATCAAAAGAGCGGAGCACGTGATTTATAACGACGGAAGCATGGATTCACTGGAAGAGAAAACGCGGGGCGTGTGGCGGAAAATTGTCAGAGAGGAGAAGCAGTAGCATGGCAGATCAACGAATGGGCGGAAGACCGAGGAGAGGCAGACCGGCGCGCGGAAACGCCGCGCAGGATCACTACCGGGGCGACGATATTCCCGCCCTGCAGGAGCCTTCACAGACTCAACCGTCGCCCGCGCCCGCGCAGGCGTCCACGCCTGTCGATCCGATGGCGTCGCCGACCCCGCAGGCACCGGCGGGCGATGAGACCCAGAACGGCGAGCGGCGCGTCCCGGAGCGGTCTCGCGGTACCGGCAAGACGCTGAAGCTGTTCGAGCTTCAGCTTCTTCCCGTGCCCGAGATTATCAAGATGGCCGACAGCTACGGGTTGCAGGACCTCGGCGCCTTGCGGAAACACGAACTGATTTTCGAGATCCTGAAGGCCAATGCCCGCCTGAACGGCACGATGTTCGGCCGCGGCGTTCTCGAAATCCTGCCGGACGGCTTTGGCTTCCTGCGTTCGCCGTACTACAACTATCTCCCGTGTCCGGAGGATATCTACGTTTCGCCTTCGCAGATCCGGCGGTTTGCCTTGCGGACCGGCGACCTCGTGGAAGGTGAAATCCGCGCCCCGAAGGACAAGGAGCGTTTCTTCGCCCTGCTGAAAGTCGACCGGATCAATGACGGCGATCCGGACAAGTCGCGGAACAAGGTTCCGTTTGAGAACCTGACGCCGTTGTTCCCGAACCGACGCCTGGTGCTGGAAACCAAGCCGGACGAAATTTCCATGCGGGTGATGGACCTGCTGACGCCGATCGGAATGGGCCAGCGCGGGCTGATTGTCGCGCCGCCCCGGACGGGCAAGACGGTGCTCCTGCAAAAAATCGCGAACAGTATTTCCGCGAATAACCCGCAGGTGAAGCTGATCGTCCTGCTGATCGACGAGCGGCCCGAGGAAGTGACGGACATGGAGCGCAACACGAAGGCCGAGGTGTTAAGCTCGACCTTCGACGAGCCGCCCGAGCGGCATGTGCAGGTGGCGGAAATTGTCATCGAAATGGCCAAGCGGATGGTGGAGTGCGGGCGGGACGTGGTGATCCTGCTCGACAGCATCACGCGTCTGGCGCGCGCGTACAATACTCTCCAGCCGCACAGCGGCAAGATCCTCTCCGGCGGTGTGGATGCCAACGCGCTCCACAAGCCGAAGCGGTTCTTCGGCGCCGCGCGGAATATCGAGGGCGGGGGAAGCCTGACGATCGTGGCCACGGCGCTGGTGGATACCGGAAGCCGGATGGACGAAGTCATCTTCGAGGAGTTCAAGGGCACGGGCAACATGGAACTGGGCCTGGACCGCCACCTGGTGGACAAGCGCATCTTCCCGGCCATCAACATCGAGAAGTCGGGGACGCGCAAGGAAGAGCTGATCATGCACCCGGACGAGTTGAGCAAGGTCTGGATCCTGCGCAAGGCGTTGAACGGAGTGCCCCCGGTGGAAGCGATGGAACTGATGGTGAACCGGCTGAAGAAGACGGGCAGCAATGCCGAATTCCTGATGACCATGCAGGGGTAGCGAATGTGTGGATGATGCGCCGGGGTCGGTTGCTACCCGTTGTCTTGACGGGGCTTGTGCGCCGGCCTATGGTAGGCGCCCGGCTGAACGATAAGGACAAGAGAGCCTTGGAAGGATGCGTTTCCCAATGAATGTAATTGTTGAAGATGCGGGACCTTGCAGAAAGAACCTCCGTATCGAAATACCGGCGGAAAAGGTGGGCGAGGAGTACGAGGCGGTGGTCGATGCGTATACGAAGGCGGCCCGCATACCCGGTTTTCGCCAGGGCAAGGCGCCGAGCCACCTGGTCAGGAAACGTTACGCGAAGGAGATCGAGCAGGAAGTGAAGGACCGCCTGGTTCCGGCCGGATATCACGAGGCGCTCAAGGAGAAGAAGATCGATCCCGTGGCCGTTCTCGATGTCAGCGAGGGGGTCGTGTCGCCGGGCCAGCCGATGTCGTTCAGTGTCTCGCTGGATGTTCCTCCCGATTTCGCCCTGCCGGAGTACACCGGTATTCCCCTCCAGCGCAAGAAGGTGGAGGTGAAGGAAGAACAGGTCGCGGATACCATCAAGCAAATCCTCGACCAGAACGCCCGATGGGAGGATGTCGCCGGGCGCCCGGTGCAAAAAGGCGACCTGGTCCAGATCGACTACGAGGGCGTCTGCGAGAACCAGGCGATCGAGGAACTGGCCCCCAAGGCCGCCGGACTCGGCAAGGGCAAGGATTTCTGGACGATGGCCGACGAGAACGCCTTCCTGCCCGGGTTTGCGGACGGACTGCTCGGCGCGAACATCGGCGAGAAGCGGCAGATTCAGGTCGATTTCAACGCGGAATTTCCGGAGAAGGCCGTGGCCGGTCGGAAATGCACGTACGACGTGGACGTGAAAGGGATTCGCGAGAAGAAGCTTCCTTCGATGGATGCGGAGATGCTCCAATCGCTCGGCGTGGATTCCGAGGAGGGGCTGAAAACGCGCATTCGCGAGGATATGCGGAAGTTCGGAGAGGAACAGGAGTCCCGCCGATTGAAAAACGAGATCGTCAAGCACCTGCTCGAAAAGACGAAGCTGGATGTCCCTGAGTCCGTGGTCCAGCAGGAAACGCGCGATACCGTATACGATATTGTGCGCGAGCAAAGCTACCGGGGCATGAGCCGCGAGGAAATCGAAACCCGAAAGGGCGAAATCTTCGAGGCGGCGACCCGCAGCGCCAACGACAAGGTGAAGATCAACTATATTCTTCATCGCATCGCGGAGCAGGAGAAGATCGAGGTGTCGGAGGAGGAAATCTCCGGGCGCATTGCCGAGATGGCGCCGCGCTACAACGCGAAGCCGGCGGAACTCCGGGCGGAGTTGGAGAAGCGCAAAGCCCTCGACAAGATCGGGGAGGATATCCGCGTCACGAAGACGCTGGACCTGTTGCTGGCGAAGGCCCATGTGAAGGACGAACCAAAGGGGACGCGATGAACGAGCATGACCAGATTCTCATTCCGATGGTGGTCGAGCAGACGGGCCGGGGCGAGAGGGCGTACGATATTTACTCCCGCCTTCTCAAGGACCGGATTATTTTCATCGGGACCGGCATTTCGGATGAAGTCAGCAACCTGCTGATTGCGCAGATGCTGTTCCTGCAGAGCGAGGATGCCGAGAAGGACATCAACCTGTACATCAACTCGCCCGGCGGCTCGGTGACGGCCGGCCTGGCGATCTACGACACCATGCAGTTTCTCAAGTGTCCCGTGACCACCTATTGCGTCGGACAGGCCGCGAGCATGGCGGCCGTTCTGCTGGCCGCGGGCAACAAGGGCAAGCGTTACGCGTTGCCGAATGCCCGGATCATGATTCACCAGCCGTGGGGCGGGGTTCAGGGTCAGGCTTCCGATATCAGCATCCAGGCGAAGGAAATTCTCCGCCTGCGCGACCGGATCAACGAGATTCTGTCTTTGCACACCGGGAAGCCCCTCGACGCGATTTCGAGGGATACCGACCGCGACTTCTTCATGTCGCCGCAGGAGGCGAAGGAATACGGCATTGTCGATGAGGTGATCGGCGGCAGGAAAGGGAAATAGGGGTAATGGCTGGACATGAACAGACGCCGCATTGCTCGTTCTGCGGCAAACCGCAGGGCGAAGTGGAACGGCTCATTGCCGGGCAGAATGTGCAGATCTGCGACCAGTGCGTGGATCTCTGCAATTCGATGTTGAAAGAAGGCGACTCCAAGTCCGCGCGGAAAAAGTCCCATGATCTGAAGGTCCCGAAACCCCACGAGATCAAGGCGGTCCTCGACGAATTCGTCGTGGGCCAGGAACGCGCGAAGAGGGTTCTGTCCGTCGCGGTTCACAATCATTACAAACGCGTTCGCGATCCGGGCGCCAAATCGATTCATCCCGATGTCGAGATCGAGAAGAGCAACATTCTGCTGATCGGCCCGACGGGAAGCGGAAAGACGCTGCTCGCCAAGACCCTGGCGCAACTGCTGGATGTCCCGTTCAGCATTGCCGACGCGACCACTCTGACGGAGGCGGGCTACGTGGGAGAGGATGTGGAGAACATTCTCCTGCGCCTGATCCAGTCCTCCGATTTCGATGTGTCGCGCGCGGAACTGGGGATCATCTACATTGACGAAATCGACAAGATCGCGCGGAAGACCGAGAACGTGTCCATCACCCGCGATGTGTCCGGCGAGGGCGTCCAGCAGGCCCTCCTTAAAATCCTGGAAGGGACGGTCGCCAATGTGCCTCCGCAGGGAGGCCGCAAACATCCCCAACAGGGATACGTCAAGATCAATACGCAGAACATCCTCTTCATCTGCGGCGGGGCGTTCGTCGGACTGGACGACATCGTGCGCCGGCGGCTTGGCAAGGGAACGATGGGCTTTGGTTCGCGGCCGGTCAGCGAAGGCCGGAAGAAGGCCGAGGCCCTGCAACATGTGGAAACGGAGGACTTGCTGAGATTCGGGCTGATCCCGGAGTTTGTCGGACGCCTCCCGGTCTTGTCGGCGCTCAATCCTCTTTCCGAGAACGATCTGGTTCGGATTCTGACGGAGCCGAAAAACGCGATGACCAAGCAGTATGCCAAGCTCCTCGCCATGGATGGGGTCAACCTGACGTTCACGCCGTCCGCTCTGAAGGAACTGGCCCGGATGGCTTTCCGCAAGGGCACGGGCGCCCGCGGTCTTCGGGCGATCCTGGAACACATCATGCTCGATGTGATGTACGAGGTGCCGATGAAGGGCGACATGAAGGAGCTTTGCATTACGAAATCCTTTGTGACGGCGAAGAGGGGTATCCTCACGGCTTCCGTGGACGGCGGGAAGCCGTTGAAGATCGCCTCCTGATCTTCACCGGGTGTTCTGCGGTTTCTTTTGAGCGGTCCATGCGTGTCTGCAGATCCATAGTTGCCGGATTTCTTTTGCTGTTGGCCCCGGCCCTTTTCGCAGGGGCCAGGCAGGTTCCCATCACCCTCCTTTGCACGACGGACGTTCACGGGCATGTCCTTCCATATCGGGATTCCGCCAGGGACAGGGATATCGGCGGAATGCTGAAATGCGCCTCGGCGATCGAGGACATCCGCGCGAAAACACCGAATACGTTGTATGTGGATTGCGGGGATCTGTTCCAGGGCACGGCGGAAAGCTGGCTGACGCGGGGCCGCATCATGACGCGCACGCTCGAATGGTTGCGTTGCGACGCCTGGGTGTTCGGCAATCACGATTTCGACTGGGGGCTCAAGGCTCTGGCGGACCTGCACGATCAGACATCCCTCAATATGCTTGCCGCCAACCTGTTTGTTCTTCCGGATTCAACCAACCGATTGGGCAAGGTGAGGCCGTTTGTGATCAAGGAGGTTGACGGAGTTCGTGTGGCGCTGGTCGGGTTGACCACCCCGGGCATCCCGACATGGACGCGCCCGGAAATGCTCGGGAATGTCCACTTCAAAAGATCGGTGGACGCGCTCGCCGCCGTCATGCCGTCGGTCCGCGCGGCGCGGCCCGATGTCCTGGTTCTTCTTCTGCATCAGGGATACCAGGAACAGGGCGACGACCACGCCAACGAGGTGAACCAGATTGCGCGGAGTTTCCCGGAATTCGATGTCATGCTGGGCGGACATCTTCACAGGCCGCTCGCCGGCGCGCGCCTGAACGGCATTCTGTACAGCCAGGCCGGTTACTACGGAAACTGGCTCGGTTGTGTGGAGGTTGTTTATGACACGGTACAGAAAAAGGTCGTCAGCAAGAAAGCCGATGCAATCCCCATCGAAGATCGCTACGAGGAGCACCCCGCGCTGACGGAGCTTCTGCGGGCGGATCTGGAGAAGACGAAATCGTACCTGGGCGAAACGTTGGGATTTGCCGGGACCGGGTTGACGGCGTCGGTCAGCGCGTCCGGCCAGTCGCCGGTTCAGCAGTTGATCTGCCGGGCGATCACCCGGGCGGCAAAGGCGGAGATTGCCCTGCATGGGATCCTCGCGGAGGAACAGATCGGACCCGGCCCGATTACCCGCGCCGATATCTGGCGAATCATTCCCTACGAAAACCGGGTGGGGGTGGTGCAGTTGACGTTGGCGGATCTTCGGGAGATTCTGGAGGAAAACGCGCGGCGCGTCGGATCACGCCACTTTATGGGGGTCTACGGCCTTTCCTATGAACTGCATCCCAATGCGCCGCCGGGCGAACGCGTGCGGAACCTTCGGCTTGCGGATGGAAGCAAGCCCCACGCGCGAAAGCGATTCCGCGTGGCGATGAACAGCTACTCTCTCTCGTCAGGGGGAGATCGTTTTCCCCGGCTGCGTGAGATTGTTGAACGCCCGGAATCGCGCCTTGAGTTGACCAACATTGACACGCGCTCCGCCGTGGTCGACTATGTTCGCGGACACAATCCGCTGCGAATCGAACCCGGCGCCGGAGTGACGGTGGTTCGCGGAGGCGCGTCAGAGCGCTGACGGGCCGAGGGTGAAATCCGGCTGCGCGGCGACTCGAAATGACAGACGTTGACACGTGTCCCGCGGTTGTTGAGTATGGGCGCGGGCACAACGCATGAAGATAAGCACGCTGAGTGAGAACGGGGCATGGCATGAGAAGCTTCTGCCGGGCTTTCTTCTCGCTTTTGCCTGGGCGTTGCCCATCTCCATCTCTCTGGCGCAGCCTCTGATTTTTCTGGCGATTCCGTTCTGGTTGTTTGACATCGTGAGACGCCGGGATACGTCGCTCTTCCAGTGCCCGTATTTCTGGCCGGTGGCCGTTTTTTCCGTTATCGCGCTGCTCAGCTCCATGTGGGGAGGACGGCCGGAGATCAGCCTGCCGAAGTGTCACCGGCTTCTGCTCTTGCTGCTCATTTTCATGATGGGGTCGGCCTTTCACCCCGATCGCGCAGGCGGTTGGGAAAAGACGCGCCTCGCGGCGATCCTGTTCATTGCCGGAATCACGATGCGCGCGGTGTACGATGTGGTTCGTGTCATTGTGCAGGTCGAGAGGGGTGTGCATTTGTACGATACGGGCAACATGCGCGATCCGCAGATGTACATGACGGCGCTGTGCCTTCTGATGGGTGCATTCATCGGACGGGGGCCGGTGCGAAAACAGGTTCCGGCCCTGGTTGCGCTGGGACTGAACGCGGTTGGGCTCATCCTTCATTTCAAACGGGGCGCGTGGTTTTCCTTTCTGCTCGCGGCCGGCCTGATGAGCTGGTGGGCCCGCCGTCGCAGGCTCGTGCTGGCCGTCCTGCTTTGCGCCGTCGCGATGGGTTTCGTGCCGCAGGTCCGCCATCGGCTTCAGCTTCTCCAGGAGGAGTTCTCCGACCGGCAGGGCGGCAGACATGTGCTCTGGACGAAGGTGGCCCCGGCCCTGCTGAAGCAGTATCCCCTGGGGATGGGCTTCAAAGCGACGACGCACGAGGATCTGCGACCCTATGCGAAATACGTTCAGCCCGGCCTGAATCACCTTCACAATAACGCCCTCCAGGTTACCCTCGAAATGGGGACGGCGGGATTGGCGGCCTGGCTGGTCTGGATGATCGTGACGTTCTGGATGCTCTACAAGGCGTCCTCCGCGAGGACGGGAGAAGCGTCGGCGCTTGCGTTGGGTTCGTTGGGTGCCTTTTGCGCGCTGATGTTCAACGGCGTCGTCGAGTACAACTTCGGGGACAGCGAGATCCTCATGCTCCTTTGCTTCCTCATGGGGCTGTCCTGCGTCATTCGCCACAAGCAACAAGCCGAGAGACGTTCGTGAGGAGGTCAATCCCCATGGGTCGTGTCTGGGACATTCCCATTCGGAAGCATTTCATCTCCGTCGTTCCGAAGACGCCGCTCCCAAGGCTTTACCAGGATCTCTGGCGCTTGAAGCAGGGTGTGTTCCCCGTGACCGACGAGGGCAAGCTGGTGGGCTTGCTGACCGCAGAGGATGTCAGCCGGTATCTGATGGTTCAGGCCCTACAGAAGAATTCAAAGGCGGGCGCGTCCGCGCGTCCGCCGGGCGGTCAGCTGTCATCCCGGTTTACCGTTGACCTTGGCTAGCTCCGACTTGAGCCACGCCAGCAAGGCGTCCCGGTCCGTGAAACGGCCCTCCAACTGCGCCTCATAGGCCTTCCGGTACCACGTCCCGACCGCCGGGCCTTCCGGTATGCCGAGGGACAAAATATCGCCGCCCCGGATCCAGGCAGCCGGCAATACCGGCTCGTTCTTCAGTGCCTCGATAAACGCCTCCAGGAATTCGTGATTCGAGAGGTCGCCGTGACTGCTGAGACAGTCGAGCCGGTGAAGTTCGAGTTCATCGGGAAACGTCGGCGCGCCGACAAATTGCCGCAACGTGGACCTCCTCATGTTCCGGACATCCATGAAGCTCATGTGATTGCGGATACACTGCACCGCGGCATCGATGTCGCGGTTGGGAAGCTTCAGGCGCTTCAGAATTTGTTCCGCGATTTCGGCGCCGGTTTTTGCATGGCCGTGAAAACGCCAGCGCCGGGACCCGTCGGGCTCGACCGCATAACTCGCCGTGGCGGGCTTGCCCACGTCGTGGAGAAGGACGGCGTACGCCAGGGGAACCGACGGACGCGTCATGGCGTTCAGCATCAGGACGGTATGAGTGAAGACATCGCCTTCGGGATGAAACTCGGGAGGCTGTTCCTGGCCGATCATGCGCTCGACCTCGGGCAGGATGAACTTCAGGAGCCCGGCGTCGTTGAGCAGCTTCAGCCCGTCCCCCGCGCGCCTCGATTCCGTCAGCAGCCGCGTGAGTTCCTGCCGGATCCGTTCCGCGCTGATGTCCGTGATGCGGGGTGCCATATCGCGGATCGCGGAGAGGGTTGCGGGATCAACGGTAAATTCGAGGACCGAGGCGAGGCGGATAGCCCGCAACATGCGCAGGGCGTCTTCGGCAAAACGCTCCCCGGGTCGGCCGATGGCGCGGATCACCCGCGCCTCAATGTCTTTCTGCCCGCCGACGTAGTCGATGACGATTTCTTTTAGCGGGTCGTAAAAAAGGCCGTTGATGGTGAAATCGCGGCGGCGGGCATCCTCCTCCGCGCTGGTGAACACGACGGATGTCGGGTGGCGGCTGTCCTCGTACGAGACGTCGCGCCGGAACGTAGCGACATCGTGCGGTTCGCCGTCGATGACGACCTGCACAACGCCGAAATCCTTTCCCACGGCCAGCGCCTTCGGAAAGAGGGCAAGGATCTGGTCGGGAGTGGCGTTCGTGGCGACGTCGTAATCCTTCGGCGTGCGCCGCATGAGCATGTCGCGCACGCAGCCTCCGACCCAGTAAGCGTCGAACCCTTTGTCTTTCAGGCGTTGTACGATGGCGAGCGCGGTCCGCCTGTTGTTTGTGGAATCAGAATCGCTCATAAGACGCGGGATCGGTTCAGGCCGGCAATCTCCAACACGATGATTCTTTACAGCTTGAACTCTAGGCAACGGGTTTATGCCGCGCAACCAATTAATGGGAGCGCCCGCATGACTCTTGAAACAGGCCCAAAAAGCCGTATGCTTCTGCGTACGGGAGACCCATCATGATCAAAAAAACCGGACCGTTCCTCGCCTCCTTGCTCATCCTGCTTTCCGCCTGTACTCCGCCCGGCGGGGAGCCTGAGAAACAAACACCGGCGCCCTCGGGGGAGACCGCTTCTCTGGATTTCACGATCCAGAATCTGGTCAATCCCGGCGAGCCCCTGTCGCTCGTGTCCTACAGGGGCCAGGTTGTTCTGCTCGATTTCTGGGCCACCTGGTGCCCTCCGTGCCGATATGAACTGCCCGCCCTGAACCGGCTGTATGGCGAGTTGAAACCGAAGGGGTTCGTGGTTGTGGGGCTGACGGTGGATGACGGACCCGCCGTGCAGGTGGCCCAGGCCGTGGGCAAATTCGAGCTGTCCTACCCGGTCGGATTGGCCGGCCGCGATATCCAGCAGGCGTACGGCGGCATTCGTGCGGTCCCCACGAAGTTCCTTCTGGACAGGAACGGCAACGTGGTGAAGCAATATCAGGGCGTTGTGCCTGAAGATCAGCTTCGAGCGGATGTCGAGGCCGTGCTGGCCCGCTAGAGATTTTCCATGCGAATGTTCCGCATTCCTGCGCTGCTCGCGTTCCTCGGTGTTGCGTTGCCTGTGGTCTCATGGGCTGCAAGCCCGTTTTCCGTCGATGCCGTCATGGAAACCCGCGGCGCAGCGCCCGTTATCCGCGTGGATTTCAAAGTGCCGGCCGGCCATTTCTTGTATGCCGACGATGTGAATATCGAGGCTTTAGAATCAACGCTTGTCCCGGTCAGCGTGCCGGATCCAAAAACGGTTTTCGACAAGTTCAGCGGCGAGAACAAGAGGGTCTATGGGGACGACTTCTCGTCCATCTACAGGCTGGCGGCGGCGTGCGATCCCGTGAATGTCACGGTGAGTTTCCAAGGGTGCAGCGAGACCCTGTGCTTCTTCCCGGAAAGCAAAACCTTTACCCTGAGCGCAGGCCAATCCGCCGGCGGGGAAGCGGCGTCGGCCACTCCGGGGACGGCGCAATCCTCCGACGATTGGAAGACGCGGCTCGGCGATTTCGATGTTGTCGGCAGCGAAACCGGATATCTGAACACGGACAAGTTTCTTGCGTTCCTGGACAGTTCGTTGTCCGGCGGCGGCAAGACGGACGACGCGCTTTCCCGGTTCCATCGTCACGGCGCCCTGTTAACGATTCTCCTGATTCTGCTTGGGGGATTGGCGTTGAATTTGACGCCCTGCGTGCTGCCGCTGATCCCGATCAATCTGGTCATCATCGGCGCGGGCGCGAAGGCGGGATCGAAGGCGCGCGGTTTCGCGCTGGGCGGAATGTACGGGTTGGGCATGGCCATCACGTACGGCATACTCGGGCTCGCGGTTGTTCTGACCGGCTCCAAGTTCGGCGCGCTCAACGCGTCGATGTGGTTCAATGCGGTCATTGCGGTGGTCTTTTTTCTTTTGTCGCTGGCGATGTTCGATATCATCACGATCGACTTCACCCGCTTTCAGGGCTCGACCGTTCCCGGCGTGAACAGGAAGGGCCGCTTCGCGGCCGTGTTCATCATGGGCGCCGTATCGGCCCTGCTGGCCGGCGCGTGCGTCGCGCCGATGGTGATTTTCGTGCTTTTGCTGGCGGGCGCCCTCTACGGGAAGGGCATCGCCCTTGGGCTGTTTCTCCCGTTCCTCCTCGGGTTCGGCATGGCCCTGCCGTGGCCCTTTGCGGGCGCCGGGCTGTCCTTCCTGCCGAAACCGGGCAAGTGGATGACGTGGGTGAAATATGCCTTTGGAGTCATCATCCTGGCCGCCGCGACTTACTATGGATACGAGGCGTACCGGATCTACCGGGCCGACAAGCCCGCGCCGTCTTCCGGGGTCGAAGCGCCGCCGCAGGCGTCCGATGCTGCCCTCGCTGAAGGACTGAGCCGCGCGCTGGAGGAGGGGAAGCCGGTCTTCATCGATTTCTGGGCGACCTGGTGCAAGAACTGCATCGCGATGGACAAAACAACGTTCAAGGATCCCGCCGTGCGGCAGAGACTGGAAGAATTCGTCGAGATCAAGTATCAGGCCGAAAGGCACAATGAGCCTCCGGCGCGGGACGTGCTCGACCATTTCAAAGTCATCGGCCTGCCCGCCTACGTGGTGCTGACGCCGAAGAAGTAGGCGTGTTGGAACAAGGACGTGGGTGTTGATGACCACCGGGATCGACCGTCGCGACGGCGCGGTAGACGGGCGAATCGCAAAATCGCTCCCGGGCCGTTGTCCTCGTTGCAACCGGGCGCTGGAGCGCACGGCCTGTAACTGCGGCCAGGCGATCGCCTGGGAGCCGTTCGAGCGCTGATTATCCAAGCCTTGGAACTTTTTCCGGCCGTTTTTCCAACCCTTGGAATATTTTCGCTTGAAACTGAACTTTAGTTCAGTAATGGTGTATATCAGAGAACAACGGGAGAATGCCATGCCCAGAACCCTGGATATCAACGATCGGATCGCGAAGCTGCGGCATTTCTATTGGCGGGAGCGCCGCGTGCCGGGCTATGCGGAGATGCTGAAACTGTTCGGCTACCGGTCCAAGAACGCCGTCTTCGGCCTTCTGAACAAGCTGGCCGAGCACGGTTACATCCGAAAGAGCGGCGGCAAGATTTCGTTTACCAGCAAGCTGGTCGGCGCCGTCAAATTGCTCGGCACGGTGCAGGCCGGGTTTCCGTCGCCGGCCGAGGAGGAACTGGCCGACACGATCAGCCTCGACGAGTATCTCATCCGGCGGCCGGAAGCGACGTTCATGCTGACCGTGCGCGGCGACTCGATGATCGAGGCGGGCATTCATCCCGGCGACATTGTCCTGGTTGAAAAGGGCATCGCGCCCAAGCCGCACGACATCGTCGTGGCCCAGGTGGACGAAGAGTGGACGATCAAATATTTCATGAAAGACCACGCCGGCGTCCGCCTCGATCCCGCGAACCCGAAGTACCGATTCATCCGGCCGAAGCGCTCGCTCGTGATTGGGGGCGTGGTGAAGGCGATGATTAGAAGATATTAACCACGAAACGCACGAAAAAGGGAGAAAATGAATTGGGTTCATGGGGAAGAAAGCTATTCGATCATGGGGGCGTGTTTTGAGGTTTATAAGGAAAAGGGGTGCGGGTTTCTGAACCCTGTTTATCAGGAATGCTTGGAAATTGAATTTGGACCCCGGAAGGTTCCATTCAAGGCACAACTGTTTTTCCCCCTTTTTTATAAGGGTGTTCCTCTTAAGCACGCTTATGTGAGCGACAAACCATAAGTTGGGATTGCTCGTTAACTTTTCCCGTTTCCCAAAACTCGAATACGAGCGCATCGTTCTTTAATTTTTGTTTTCGTGTGTTTCGTGGTTACCCATCCGTGTCCGGAGACGGGTTTATGGAAATGCCCATCCTGTTGCATTCTTTCCCTCGCGCGATCGTTCACTTCGATGGCGACGCGTTCTTCGCGTCCGTTGAGCAGGCGATGGACCCGGCGCTGAAGGGAAAGCCGGTGGTGGAGGAATATTCCATCGATAACGCGGCGGTGTCTCCACGCCAGCCACGAAAAATTCCTTCAGCCTGCGGGAAGATGCTTTTTAACCTTTCCCGCCGCCGTCTTTCGGGCATACTTTCGCCGGCTTTCAGGAGATTTATATGAGCAAGAAATTACTGTCGGCACTGATTCTGATCGCGTTGACGTTCATCGTTCTTCTGTTCAACCGGGGTTCTGTGGATGTTGATCTCATTGTGACCAGCTTCAAGGGGTTCAAGCCGCTCGTGTTCTTCGGGTTTACGGCTCTGGGTGTCATCATCGGCGTTCTACTGAAATAGGACCTGTTGCGGAGGCTTCCGATGTCATCCGCTATCGTCGAGCGCGCGGCCGAGTGGGTCCGTCAAGCCGGACGGTTGGCTGTTCTCAGCGGCGCCGGAATTTCCACCGAATCGGGTATTCCCGATTTCCGTTCGCCGACCGGGTTGTACTCGGACGAGCGGAATGCCAATGTGTTCGATATCGCTTCCTTCCAAGCGGATCCGTCGGCGTTCTACCGCTTTGCGGCCCGGTTCTATCCGATGGTGGCTGCGGCAGAGCCGAATGCGGCGCATCGCGTGCTGGCCAAATGGGAAGCCGGCGGCAGGGATGTGCGCATCGCGACGCAGAACATCGACGATTTGCATCAGCGGGCGGGTTCGACCCGCGTCTTTCCCGTGCACGGGACGGTACAAACCAGCACGTGTCAGCAGTGCGGAGCGTCCTGCGATTCAAAGAGCTTGGCCCCGGAGGTTGCCGCGGGACAGATTCCGTCGTGCAAATGCGGCGGAGTGTTCAAGCCGGACATCGTATTTTTTGGGGAACTGCTTCCGGAGCAGGCGTGGGAAGACGCCGCCGCGGCCATGTCCCGGGCAGACGTGGTCATGGTGCTGGGCTCCAGCCTGTCGGTTTATCCGGCGGCGTCGTTGCCGGCTCGACGGCCTCCGTCGAGCCGGTTGATCATCGTCAACCGGACTGCCACGCATCTCGACGGAGAGGCCGATGTCGTCAGCCGGGACAACCTGGCGGAGTTCATGGCGGAGTTGGACAGGCGGGTCTGAGGGTGCGCCGAAATCGCGGGCTCTTACTTGGCTTTTCACCCATGCTTTGTTACAGGTGTAGCCGTTCACGGCGGCGTGACGGATCGCTTCGTCCATGAGAAGGTTCAGTCTTGCTATTGTACTGCTCTGTTGCGTGTGTCAGGCCTTCGGCTTTGACAAGGCGCGGGAGTTTGACTTCGGGTTTGTGGCCAGCCGCCTGGCGGACCCGGACGGGAACATGCGGCTCAAAATCCTCGGCCCGATCTACGAACGGGCCTTTGCGACCAACGGGGCGCAATTGCGCGCGGTCCGGCCCTTGTACAGTTCCTTCACGGATCCGGTCGCCGAACGGCACCGGAAGGACATGCTGTGGCCCCTAGCCTCATCCACGCAGTTCCGGGAGGAGTTCCGGTGGCGGGTTCTCCTGACATGGTACACCGATTTCGACCGCACCGATCCGCAATCCCGGTACCGCCTGTGGGCTTTCCTTCTGTACTTCCAGGGGCGGGACAAGGAGGGGACCCCGTACAGGGCGCTGTTCCCTGTCGGCGGGAAAGTCTGCGATATTCTCAGTCGTGACGAGATCCAGTTCGTCCTGTTTCCCGCTTATGCGCGCAGCCGGATCAACGAAGTGGAGACGAAGGATGTCCTCTGGCCGATCTACTCGCGCACGGAAGGGAAGGGGATCTACCGCTTCAAGGTCTTTCCGTTCTACGGCCGGAATTATCATCGCGACCGTTTCGAAAAGCGCTTCATCCTGTGGCCGTTCTGGACGTGGGGCCACTACAAGTACCCGCGCGCTTCAGGCACGGCGTACATCCTGTGGCCGCTGTGGGGCCATTTCGACCTGGAAGACCAGAATTCGTGGCTTTTCATTCCGCCCCTGATACGCTTCTCCTCCGGCCAACACATGAACTACAACTACTGCCCGTGGCCGGTCGTGCAATGGAGTTCCGGCGAGATTGAGAAGTTCTACCTCTGGCCGCTCTGGGGAAAGAAGAACATGCACAGCGTCCGGAGCGCGTTTTTCCTGTGGCCGATTTTTCGGACGGAGCAGATCGACCGGGGCGATCTGTACAGCCAGCGGTTCCTGGCTCTGCCGTTCATTCATTCGGAGGTGCGCAAGGAGCGTTCTCACGAACCCGGCGCGAGAAACAGGGTGGTTGCGCGGTATCACAAGTTATGGCCGTTGATGTCCTATATGCAGGAGGGCGGGAACAAACGTTTCCGTGTGCTGGATCTCTGGCCGCTGCGGAACACGGGGCCGGTGGAACGGGAGTACGCCCCGATCTGGACGCTCTACACGCATACGCTGATGGGGGACGCCTACGACGATGAACTGCTCTGGGGCTTGTACCGGTGCCGAAAGCGGGGCGCGGACTACCGGTCCGTTTCCCTGTTCCCGGTGGTCTCCTGGACACGGGACGACCGTGACGGGAACCGGCGCGAGTGGTCTGTGTTGAAGGGCCTGCTGGGATACAAGCGAGACGGTACACAAAAGTCGTTGCGCGTGCTATATTTGCTGAACTTTGGCGGCAAGGAGAAGAAGCCATAATCACACGCGAACCAGAATATTTTGAGCCGTCCATCAACTTCTTCCAGAGCCTCGGACGGCGAATCCTGCTTGTCTGCCGGAATGTCGGCCGGGGCATGATCCTTCTGTTCGAAGCGATCATGTTCACGAGATATGCGCTTACGAAACGGTCGCGGGGCGCCGTTCTTCACCAGCTTTTTCTGACCGGTATCAAGAGCCTGGGCGTGATCACCGTGGTGGCGGTGTTCACCGGTATGATCCTCGCCCTGCAGACGGGCCTTGAACTGCGGCGGTTCGGCCAGGAGGTCAACATCGGCACGGCCGTGACCGTGGTCATGCTGCGGGAAATGGGACCTTTCATGACGGGCTTGATCATCGCGGCCAGCGTGGGATCCGCTATCGCGGCGCAATTGGGGACGATGGTGGTCTCGGAGGAAGTCGCCGCACTGGAGATCATGTCCATCAACCCCGTGCGTTTCCTGGTCATGCCGCGGCTGGTCGCGCTGGCCATCATGATGCCGATCCTGACCATCTACACGAATATCATCGGCATCGTCGGCGGAGCGATCGTGGGCTACACCCAGTTGGGAGTTTCCCTGACGGCCTATTTCGACAATGCGACGCAATATGCGGAGAACAAGGAGCTGTACGTGGGCCTTTTCAAGGCGTTTCTGTTCGGTCTGATCATCACGGTGGTGTCCTGTCACCAGGGGTTTACGACCACGGAAGGCGCTGTGGGAGTGGGGCGCGCCACGCGGAAGACGGTGATCATTTCGTTCCTGACGATCCTGGTTGTCGGCTACATGGTCACGAGGCTTTTCTACAAATGATCCGGTTCGACAAGGTGTATAAGAAGCTGGGCGGCCGCGTTGTTCTCGACGGTGTCGATCTTGAAATCGAGGACAACGAGACGTTTGTCATCATCGGAACGTCGGGCGCCGGCAAGAGCGTGACCCTCAAGCACATGGTCCGCCTTCTGACGCCGGACAGCGGGCGCGTGTGGATTGGCGACGATATGGTCAGCGAGGCTTCGGGCGCCGATCTCGAGCGAATCCGCGATCGTTTCGGTTTTCTGTTCCAGGGCGCGGCGCTTCTTCAATGGCTGAACGTGGGCGACAACGTGGCCCTGCCGCTGCGAGAGAAGACGTCGATGAGCGAAACGGAAGTCGATCGTCTGGTGAACGAGAAATTGAAGCTGGTCGGGCTGAAGAACGTGATCGACCGGTATCCTTCGGACCTTTCCGGCGGCATGCGCAAACGCGTCGGGCTGGCCCGCGCCATCGTCATGTCGCCCGAGATCATTCTATACGACGAGCCGACGTCAGGCCTGGATCCGGTGACCTCGCGGACCATCGACAACCTGATCGACAACCTGCGGAAGGAACTGGGCGTGACCAGCGTGGTGGTCACGCACGATCTGCACAGCGCGCTGGCGATCGGCACCCGGATTGCCATGCTTCACCAGGGCCGGATTGTCGAAGTATCGACCCCGGCGGAGTTTGTGAAGTCGAGGAATGAGGTTGTGAAAAGTTTTCTTGAAGCCCAATATATCACCAAACACGGTGTGTGGGAGAAGGCGGTGAAAGATGAAGCGTAGCAGACTACAGGAAACCTCCATGGAAGTGACGGTCGGCGCTTTCATGTTCATGATTCTGCTGGCGCTGGGTTTTTTCACGATCGTGTTGAGCCGCGAAAACATCTTCAGCGCGACCTACCGGCTTGAGGTGCTTTTCGATAACGTGAAAGGCCTGCGGGAGGGCGACAACGTCTTTGTCCGGGGTGTGTCCGTCGGTAAGATCAAAACCCTGCAGATCCAGCCGGACGGCGTGCATGTCAGCGTGAACCTCGAGCAGCCGGTGGAACTGCACGAGGACTATGCCATCGAAATCCTGCCGTCGTCCGTCCTGGGCGGAAGATACCTGAATATCTACGAGGGATCTTATTCGGCGCCGGAAATTCCCAAGGGCGCGGTGATCAAGGGGGTGACGCCCGTGGATTTGATCGACGAGGCTACGAAAACGACGCAGATGATCAAGAAGGCGTTGGACGAAGGCAAGATCATCGACAACCTGAAGTCCACCATGGCGCAGTTGAAAGAACTGACGGCCAAGTTGAGCAGGGGGGAAGGAACGATCGGCAAACTGATGTCGGATGACCAGGTATATAACGACCTGCACGAAATCACTGCCAACTTGAAGGACATCAGCGAACGGGCCGCTCAGGGCAAGGGCACCATCGGCAAATTGTTGTCCGAGGACGACCAGCTCTATAACAATCTCGTCGAGGCGTCCGCCTCGATCAAGAATATCTCCTCGGCCATCGAGAAGGGAGAGGGGACGGTCGGCAAGCTGGTCAAGGACGACCATCTGTACGAGGAGGTGAAAATCACCCTTCACGAGATTCGCGCCGCGGTCGACGATTTTCGGGAGTCAGCCCCGATCACCACGTTCAGCAGTATCTTTTTCGGCGCATTTTGACGAACCCGTGGATGACATGACAGGAGAACTCTCATGCGTATGAAATGGACAAAAACGGTCGCGCTTCTTCTGATTCCGGCGTTGCTGGCGCTGGTCATGCCGTCCACGTGCGACGCGGGGGATTTCTCGGACAACAGTTCAGAGGGCGCGGCCATCACGATCGGTCTCTTTGCCGCCGTGCTGGCGGTCCTCTTCATCGTGAGCTTCAAGACCGATGTGGACAATGTGATGTCGAAGAATCAGAAACAGCAACTGCCGAAACAGGACGATTCACCGGCGGAAAGTCTCTCCCTGGTGCTCGAGCCTTCGAGGACAAGCCCGACGGAACACAACCTGGCGGAATGTTCCGAGTTTGATCTGGCGAGCGGTCTGAACGTCGGCGTCCGGGTCCGGTTCTAGCTTAACTGCGGTAGTTCGGCGCTTCCTTGGTGATCTTCACGTCATGCGCATGGCCTTCAGTCACGCCGGCCGGAGAAATGCGAACAAATTTTCCACGCGACTTCAGTTCCGGCAGGCTTCGAGCCCCGCAGTAGCCGAGGGCCAGCCTCAACCCTCCGGAGAATTGCGTTATCACCTGGTCAACGGTGCCGGCATACGCGACCATTCCCTCGACTCCCTGCGGCACGAGGTTGTCCGGCGCCACGCCGTCCTGGTGGTAGCGCATGCGGCTGCCTTGGCCGCAGGTCATCGCGGCAAGGCTTCCCATGCCGCGGTAGGTCACGTACTGGCGGCCCTGGTAAATGACCTTCTCGCCGGGGCTTTCTTCGGTGCCGGCCAGGATCGAACCCATCATGACCGTGTCTGCGCCGGCCACGATGGCCTTTGTGACGTCCCCGGAATGCCGGATGCCGCCGTCGGCGATGATCGGGATGCTTCCGTCGAGCGCCTTGGCGCAGTCGTAAATCGCGGAGACCTGCGGCACGCCGACGCCCGTGACGACGCGCGTGGTGCAGATGGAGCCGGGGCCGATGCCGACCTTGACGGCATCCGCGCCGGCATCGCGAAGGGCGACGGCCGCTTCTCCTGTGGCTATGTTGCCGGCCACGACGTCGATCTCCGGATAGTTTTTCTTGACCCACTTCGTGATTTCAATGACGCCCTGCGAATGCCCGTGCGATGTGTCCACCACCACCACGTCAATATGGCTCGAGGCCAGGATGGCGACGCGCTCCTCGTCGTGAGGGGCGATTGCGGCACCCACTCGCAGGCGGTACTGGCTGTCGCGGTTGAACATCGGTTTGACGTTTTTGATCAGAGTCTGAACATCGGAGAAGCTGTACAGGCCGACCAGTTTCCCGTTTTCGACCAGGGGAAGCTTGCCGATCTTGTTTTTCTGCATGATGTCGTAGGCCTGTTGCAGCGTGGTGCCCTTGGGCGCCGTGATCACGTGGGTGGTCATGATCGAGGAGACGGGCACATCCTCGTTGTGGGCGAACTTGATGTCCGCCGCCGTCACAATGCCGACGACGTTGTCGTTCGAATCGAGAATAGGGAAGCCGCTGAAGGTATATCCTTTGGAGCGGCGGACCTCCGAGACGGTCCGGAGGGTGGCGGAGTCGCGGAAGGTCACGGGATGCTCGATCAAACCGTTCAGGTGGTGCTTGACCGTACGGACGATCTCCGTCTGCTGTTCGGGGGTAAGATTCCGGTGAACGATGCCGATGCCGCCCAGCATCGCCATGGCAATGGCCATGCGGGACTCCGTCACGGTATCCATGGCCGCGCTGACGAAGGGGATATTGACGGCGATGCGCGATGACAACTTGCTGGTCAGGTCCGTCTCGTTCGGGAGGAAATCGGCATATTGAGTGACCAGCGTGATGTCGTCAAACGTCAGGCCTTCGTGCGGGAACGACTTCATGAAGTCGTCGAGATGCTTGTTCCTGCTCATGGCTTCGCCTCTCTTTTTGGGTTCGATAAAATGACCCCAAAAACGCCGCGAGTCAATAAGAAGTGATGTGAAATCACCCGGGCGGCGGGAAAAGCTTCTGCTCGATCCGCTCGATCCGGTTGATCACCTTGCGCACGTACGCTCGCTTCTCGCTGTAGCTTCGAGGGAAGAAACTGCCCTTGAAGCCGGCGATAACGAGGTTACGCATCTGGTACGGGGTGAGGGGAATGATGTCCGCGACCAACTGCAACTCCTTGCAGACCGTCGTGTCCGAGACCAGCCGGTTGTCGGTGCAGATCGAGACGGAGAGACCGTGTTTGATCATCTGGGAGAGCGGATGATCGGACATGCGCTTGATCGAGGGCGTGGTTTGAAGGTTGCTGGTGAGGCAGACTTCAACGCCGATGCGCTGGCTGGCGATATACTCCGCGAGATTCCGCACGTACGCCTGATGATCCTGGATCGAGGGGTCCTGGATCATGTCGGCCGCAAACAGAAAGGTCCCGTGGCCGATGCGGTTGGCGTAGCATTCCGTGATGGCCTGGAAGATGGACTCGGGGCCGTAGGCCTCGCCGGCATGGACGGTCTTCCGGATGAAGTGCTCGTGCGCGTATTGGTAGGCCGCCTTGTGCGCCTCGGCGGGGTAGCCCGCTTCCTCTCCGGCGAGGTCGAAGCCGACGACCGGCAATCCCTCCTGGTGGAACAGCTTCACGGCCGCGCGCGCCATTTCCAGCGAAGCCTGGGCGAATATCTCCTTCCTCGGCGCGTAGGACATCACGTTGAAAATCTGCGCGTAGTAGGGAGACAGGTGTTCGTTGAACGATCTCATGGCGCAGGCAATAATCCCGAATTCGAAGGGAATGTCCTCTCCCTGCGTCACCGCCGCGGACAGGTTGTGCTGTTTTTTCGCGCGCTCCAGGCCGCGGCAGACCGCGGCCACCACCTGGCTGATGGTGAAATCCTTGCGGCAGTGCAACTGCGGCGCGAACCGCACTTCGATGTACCGGACGCCTTCCGCGATGTTGTCCTCGGCCAGTTCGCACGCGACCCGTTCGAGGTTCTCGGGTGTCTGGAGGACTCCGCAGGTGTAGGTGAAACCTTTCAGGTATTCCGGCAAATCCTTGTACGAGCTCTTGAAGACGAGTTCCTTCAGGCCTTCCACCTCGTTGGAGGGCAGTTGGATCCCGGAGGTCTTCGCGAGTTCGATCAGGGTGGGGATTCTGAGGGACCCGTCCAGGTGCACGTGCAGGTCGGTCTTGGGAATCTGGCGGATAAACTCCGGGGTGATCTTTGCGTTCACTGTTTCCTCCGTCGTCCGGTCCCGGTCGATCTTTGATTCTCCAAAGCATACTTAACTTTCAGCGCGCCCGCAATAGCACGCTGGAGCGATGGGCGATTCGGCGGTGGTCCGCCGGGCGACCGTACTGTAAAATCCCACCCCATGCTCGTTGTGCAGACACAGAAACGCGATCCGTGGCGCAACCTCGCACTGGAGGAACTTTGTCTCGACCGCGCGGGAAGGGATGGGCGGGTCCTGTTCCTGTGGCAGAGTTCCGACGCGGTCATCATCGGCAAGAACCAGAATCCGTGGCTTGAGTGCTCTCTCCCCGATATGGAGAAGGACGGGGTGAAGCTGGCCCGCCGGCTTTCGGGCGGCGGTGCGGTGTTCCACGATGCGGGCAACCTCAATTATGCGTTTATTGTGCCCCGCCGGGAGTACACCGAGGGAACCGTCTTCGACATCGTCATCGCCGCTCTAAAACGCTGTGGCGTCGAAGCGGTGAGGATGGGCAAAAACAGCCTGGGGGTCCATGGCCGCAAGGTTTCAGGCAACGCATTCTGCTATCGGCGCGAAAGCGTTCTCCACCACGGCACGCTCCTGGTCGAGGCCGACCTGGAGAAGATGAGGCGATGTCTGTCGCGCGCGCACCGCGGCATCCGTTCCAAGGCCATCCGCTCCAATCCGGCTCCGGTGATGAATCTGCGGGGGGTGTCGGACGCGATGACCGTGCCGCGATTGGCCGCGGCGATCGCGGAAGCCGCGGCGGATCATCGGCGACAGGAAATCACTTGGGGCGGAGAGGAGCTGTTCGATTCGCCATGCCTGGAGCAGATCGAAAAGAAGTACGCCTCGTGGGAATGGCGGTTCGGCATGACGCCGCCGTTCGATGTCGAAATGCAGTCGCGTTTCAGATGGGGAGAGGCTCGGGTTGGGTTGCGCGTGGAGAGGGCAATCATCCGTCAGGCGTCGGTGGAACTCGAAGGCGATTACCGGCCCCTCCACTCCGCGATCAGCCGGAGCCTGTCCGGCGTTCGCTTCTCAGAGGCCGACCTCATCGACTGTCTCGGCAAGCAGACCCCCGCTTTCAAGAAGGCCGATGCCGTTGAGTTTGCCCGATGGCTGGCCGGATCGTGAGAGACGACCGTTACTTGTCCCTTCGCCGGAACATGTGCGTGCAGTGGCCGTAGTAGGCCTCGGCGGATTCCATGATCGTTTCCGAAAGCGTAGGGTGGGGGTGGATGGTCAACGCCAGATCCTTGACGGTTGCACCCATCTCGATGGCCAGTCCGCATTCGGCGATCAGTTCGCCTGCGCCGGGGCCGCATATGCCCGCGCCGAGGACGCGTTCCGTCACGGGATCGACGACCAGTTTCGTGACGCCATCCGTGCGATTCAGCGTCGTGCACCGCCCGGACGCGGCCCAGGGGAATCGTGACACCTTGAAGGGAATCTTGTCGCGCTCGGCTTGGGCTTCCGTCAGTCCGCACCAGGCGACTTCCGGGTCTGTGAACACAACCCCCGGGATCGCGCGGGGTTCAAAGACGGTCTTTTTCCCGAGAATGGCTTCCACGGCGACGCGCCCCTCATGAGTCGCCTTGTGCGCGAGCATGGGTTCGCCCGCGACGTCGCCGATCGCGAAAATCGACGGCTCAGCCGTGCGGCGCCGGTCATCCGTCTGGATGAATCCTTTCGCATCGACCTGGACCTTGGTCTTGTCGAGTCCCAGGTCGGCCGAATTCGGCTTGCGGCCTACGGAGACCAGAACGCGATCGAACGACTGCTCGACCTGCTTTGCATCGGGTCCTTCCAGTTTCACACGGATACCGTTTCCGTCGTCCTTGATCTCGACGACTTTTGTGCTGAGTCTGATGGAGGCAAACAGCTTCTCCAGCCGTCTGACCAGCGGGTTCGCCAAGTCCCGGTCCGCGCCAGGGAGAAGGCCCGGCAGCATTTCGACCACGCTCACCTTCGTCCCGAGTGTCGCGTAGGCGTAGCCAAGTTCAAGGCCGATGTATCCCCCGCCGATAATGAGCAGGGTGCCCGGGATCGTTTCGAGGCTGAGCGCGCCCGTCGAATCCCAGATGCGGGGCGAATTCGGCAGTCCGGGGATTGTTGCGGGCCGGGACCCTGGGGCGAGAATGGCGTGTTGAAAGGCGACACGTTCTTCGGCCCCATCCGGCTTTGTGACGAGCACGGTGCGGGCGTCGATGAGTGCCGCGCGGCCGCGGATGAAGCGGATTTTGCGTTGCGTGGTCAGTTGTCCCAAGCCGTCCGTGAGTTTTTTCACCACGCGCTCTTTCCATTCGCGCATCTTCTCGATGTTCACGACGGGTTCGGCAAAGGTGATGCCAAGACGCGACGCTTCCCTCGCGTCGGTCATGATCTTCGCAATGTGAAGGATCGATTTGGAGGGGATGCATCCGCGGTACAGGCAGACGCCGCCGGGATTGGCTTCCTGGTCAATGAGCGTGACGTCCATGCCCGAGTCGGCCGCGTAGAATGCGGCGGGATAGCCGCCGGGACCCGCCCCAATCACCACAAGTTGTTTTGTGTTCATCGTTCAGCCTCCCAAGGGGATCGGCGTTCGAAGAGAAGTCGTTCAACGGACATTTGTCTGGAACATAATGTATGAACAAGGGCCCTTCAAACTAGAAACTGGAAAGTTTGTTTCGAATAGAGTATCCGTGCAAACGATGAACGACGACACGTGCACGGTTCGTATGGGCGTGGGCCATTGGCTTGCCCTTATTGCGTGCGTGCTCCTGTTCCTGGTTCTTCGCCTGCCGTGGATCGGCCATCTTCTACAGGTCGATGAGGCCAACACGCTGCTCTCGGTCCGCGCGTTCGCGTCGGGAGGGGCGGATTTCTACTCCGGCTGGTTCTGGCGTCGCCCGCCGCTGGTGACGACGATGCTGCTTCTGGCGCGGCCGCTCGAGGATGGCTACATCCAGCGTGCGGAAATGATGATCGTGATGGTGGGGACCTTGAACCTGCTGGTCCTGTTCCTGTTGAACCGTCGAGTATTCGGCACATTGACGGCGCTTGCATCCGCATTTTTCCTGGCCGTCATGCCCGGCGCGAATTTCTTCGATGTATGGGTCAAGCATGACTGTCTGTGCGTGTTGTTTGGACTGCTGGCCATTCATGGCTTCCTGACACGGCGGTCCCTTCTGTGTGGTGTCGCGCTCGGGCTTGGTTTTCTGGCCAAGGAGATGGCCCTGTACTATGCGTTGGCGATTTGTGTGCTGTGGATACTCGAGGGCAAGGGCCGCCGGCCGATCCGCGAGGTGATCGTGGTTCCCATTCTTGCCGTTCTCGCGTCAGCGTGGTGGTACCTTTTCTTCAGCCAGTCGACATTGCATGTCCTGTACGCCGTAACGGGGTCGCCCAAGCGCGTGGAACCGGGTTGGCAGAATCCATGGTACTATTTCTTCGAGAAACTTCCCGTTGACCTGGGGTACTGGGGTATTGCCGTCACCCTTGTGGGTGTCATGGCCCTGTGGGTCCTCACGCGGCGGGACAAGGCGGCGGTTCCGGCAAACGAAACGTCCGCTGGAATTCTCTGGCCGCTCGCCTTGCTGATTCCTTCTTTTCTGATCATCAGCGCGACCCGCACCAAGACGCCGTGGTACACCATCCCGCTCTATCCCGCCTTCGCCACGCTGCAGGCGCTGGGCCTTGGGCTTTTCCTGAAGGCCGTGGATCGTGCGGGCCGTCGTTTTCGATGGGACGCCGCGGTCCGCCGCGGAAGCATTGCCGCCGCGGCGATTCTCGTCGTGGGCGCATCCTTGCTGGGTGCGGCCAATCGGGACTACGAAGATACGATGAAACGTCAGTACTACTGGATGTGGTGGGGGGCCAGTCTGTCCCGCGACACCGCGACGATGATGAATCAACTTGTCGGCGAAAATGAACGAGCGATGATCACGCCGATGTTCTATTGGGATACCCATGAGCGGCCCTGTTCTGTTTTTACCTGCTACTTGAACCCATTTCCCGTTCTGATTCGCCGTTTCGACATCCCTGCCGACAGCCTGATTGAGGACGTGAAGACGCATCGCCTCGATTGGGCGATGGTGTCGGTTCCCCCTGGAGCGATGTCGGAGGCGCTGATCGAACCGATGATCCGGAAATATGGTCTCTATCCCTTGCGGCTGAAAGGCGCCTGTATCTTCAAGACGGACCGAATCTACAAGACATCGGAGGCAAACGCGCCGGCCCATGAATAAGTCCGGACATTCGGCGAGAGAAGCGTTCAGGCCGATTCACGGCTTATTGCCGCTTCTCAACCTCTTCCTGTATCTCTAATACTTGCCGTCACCGGATCGATTGGGTCATGATCTCGCCGGACCCCGCGGTCGCGGAGGAAGGCCTGGTCGAACCCTTCCGGAAGAAGTTTGGCCTGCGCCCGCTGAGGCTTCAGGGGGCTGATTTACCACACGAGCGACGTTTATTCTTCACAACCGGCCTCCGGCGAATCAGCCCGCTGATTCCGCAACCGCCGTCGCGAACTTTTCCGCCAGCCACTCCAAATCCTCTTCCCGTGTATTCAGCGGCGGCATCAGGTAGAGCACGTTGCCGAGCGGTCGCAGGAGAATCCCGTCATCGAACAGCAATCTGCGCACGCGGTGCGGGCGGGGAAGAGCCGGCGCGGGATTCTCCGGTTCCAACTCGACCACGGCAATGGCGCCAAGACAGCGGACCTCCCTGACAAATGGAAGCTCAGACAGGGGCGTCAGCGCGCGGCGGAACAACCGCTCCATGGCGGCCGCCTTTTCGGCAATCCGCTCCTCGGCGTAAATGGACAGCGCCTCAAGCGCCGCAGCGGCCGCGACCGGATTTCCGCAAAACGTGTGACCGTGATAGAACGAGTGATCCACCGGCGTGTCGGAGAAGGTCGTATAAATGGAGTCCTTCACAATGGCCGCGCTGATCGGCAGGTATCCGGCCGACAACGCCTTGCCGACGCACACGATGTCCGGATCAATGCCCGCGTGTTCAAAAGCGAACATCCGGCCCGTGCGTCCGAATCCCATCGCGATTTCATCCACGATCAGCAGAACGTCGTGTTCCCGGCAGAGCCTTTCGAGTTGGGCGAGGTAGTCGGGGGCATACATCTTCATGCCGGAGGCCGCCTGGCAGAGAGGCTCCACGATCACCGCCGCCAGCTCGTGTGCGTGTTGCTCGATCAGTTCCGCCATGCCGGAAAAACCGTCCTTCTGCGGCGATGTGCGGAATGCGGGGGAGACGACCGGATCGAACGGCTTGTGAAAATGCTCGAGATACCCGACACTCACCGCGCCCAGCGTGTCGCCGTGATAGCCCTCTTCAAGGGCCGCGAAGCGTTTCTTGCCGGTCCGGCCGATGTTGTGCCAGTACTGCAACGCGATTTTCAGCGCCGCTTCCACCGCGCTTGCGCCGTCGCCGGAGAACAGGACATGACGCTGCGGAGTCGGCATCAGCCGGACCAGCCGTTCTGCCAGTTCCACCGCCCGCGGATGGGAGAGGTTGCCGAGCATGCTGTGTTGCAGTTCCTCCGCCTGTTTCTGTATGGCGGCGATGATTCGTGGATGGCCGTGGCCCAGGGCGCACGCCCACCACGACGAGATGGCGTCAACATACCGCGTGCCGTTGTCGTCGAACAAGTAAATGCCCTCGCCGCGAACGATGACAGGCAGCGGGTCGGATGCGAAGCTCGAGAAACGCGTGTAGGGATGCCAGACGCAACTCATGGGGTCGCCCCGGCCAACTGGCCGCACGCGGCGGCGATGTCCACGCCGCGCTGGACGCGCACGGTGCAAGGCACGCGGCGCTTGTGCAGGATTTTCTGGAAATCCAGGACGCGTTGCCGCTCCGATGGACCCAGCGGCGTGCCCGGCACGGGGTTCCAGGGGATCAGGTTGACATGACAGAGCACCCCGCGCAGCAGATCGGCCAGCGCGCGGGCCTCCTGGGGGCCGTCGTTCACGCCCTGCAGCAACACGTACTCAAAGGAGGCGCGGCGGCGCGTGGCCTGGATGTAGTCGCGAACCGCCTCCAGGATCGCCGGGATCGGATACTTTTTGTTGGCCGGCGTCAGGCGCGTGCGCAGGTCGTCGTTGGCCGCATGGAGCGAGACCGCCAGGTTGACCTCCAACTTTTCCTGGGCGAGACGCCTGATGCCCGGGACGATGCCGACTGTCGAGACGGTGAAGTTGCGCGCGCCCATGTCGAATCCCGCCGGGTCGTGGAGGCGCTGCACGGCGGCCCACCAGTTGTCGTAGTTGTTGAAGGGTTCGCCCATGCCCATGAACACCACGTTGCTCAGCGCCCTGACTTCCGAGCCCGCGTTGCGGACCTCGCGCGCGGCCCAGAGCACCTGTTCGACCATCTGGCCCGCGGTCAGGTTGCGGGTGAATCCGCGCCGGCCCGTGGCGCAGAACGAACATTTCATGGCACAACCCGATTGCGTGGAAACGCAGACCGTCGCGCGGGCCTTATAGATCATCAGCACCGATTCGACGGGGGCCTCATCGGGCAATCTGAAAAGCGCCTTGCGTGTCTTTCCCTTGTCGCCGGTTTGCACGCGGGCCAGTTCAAGGCTCCCGAGGGGACGTTCCTGCGACAGGCGCCTGCGGAGATCGAGCGGCAGATTGCTCATCGCGTCCAGGCTGTCGACAAGATTCACATAGACATGCTCGTAAATCTGTTTCGCGCGGTACGCCGGCTGCCCCCAATCCTTCATCAGGGCTGCCAGATCGTCCACGGACATGTCGCAAAGAGTATGGACAGCTTGTGACATCGCGAAATCATTATAGCACCGGAAATGATTCCGGATATTGGAAAATGAACGGGCAGTTATTCCAGGGCTTGGAAGAAGCATCGAGTGCGGCAGTCCAACTTCCGCCTTGCCCGGAGAAGGGGTTCCCCGATCTCAGTTTTTCATAAGAGCCCTGAGCGTTGCTTTCAATTGCGGTGCCAGCATGCGCGGGTCCGGCCGCTCCATCCAGGGCAGGCGGACGAGGACAGGCACACGGCCGAACTTTTCGATCGTGCGAACGTTGTCTTTTTCGATGACGCCTGTTTTGCCGCGCGTGGACTGCACTATCACGACGCCGGCGATCTTGAGCTTGGCGCGGCGAAGTTCGGCGATGGAAAGGAGCGTGTGGTTGATGGCGCCCAAGCCGGCGCGGGCGACGAGAAGCACGGGCAGATTCAGCGTCTTCATCAGGTCCAGCATCGTACTCTTTCCGTCGATCGGCACAAGAACACCGCCCGCACCCTCGACGATCATACTTTCATATTTCGCGCGAAGTTTCCGGAAATGAGCCCGGATCGTTTCTTTCTGTATAGGGACACCGGCGAGTGCCGCAGCCAGATGAGGAGAGGAGGCGGTTAGGTAACGGTAGGGACACATCGAGTGTCGTTCCTGCGGCCCGGGGTTAAGATTCGCGGCCGAGAGGCAGAATTCCAAGTCGGGCGCCAGAAGCTGTCTCCCGCGCCGGATGCAGCCGGTCTGCACGGGTTTCATCGGCACTGCGTCGATGCCCAGAGACCGGGCGGCAAGGAGCAGGCTTGCGGCGACGACGGTTTTGCCGATACCCGTGTCGGTTCCTGTAATGAACACGCTGTTCATGGCGTGCTTGCGGTTTGGTCTCCTGCCGGTGCGGGGATGGGGGCGTCGTGTCATGGCATGACGGGGCTCCCGGACGGATTCCTGGTCGCTCGAATATAGCCGACCTGGTAACTCGCGATCACGTTGCCCTTGTCCGTGCGGTAGCGGCTGTCGTAATCGGCCATCAGGCGGACGATCTCGCCGCGGTTCAGCGGGGTCGAGGAGCGGGAGACGGCGCCGCCGGTTACGCCCAGATCGTGGACGGCACGCAGGAAGTCTGTTGCCGAGAGATAGGTCTCGACTTCGGTTTCCTCGACGGATTCGTGAACGGTGCAGCCGCCGAGTTCGAGGCTGTGGATGACTTCCCGCAAACGGGGCAGGCGGCCTTCGGGTTGCTTGTGGGGCGCGATGCGCAGGCGCGATGCGTGCAACTCCTGGAGGGTTCCTTCCAGCATGATCGAAAAGGTGAAGGAACCGCCCGGGACAAGCTGCCGCACCAGGTTGTGCAGTCCTTCGAGCAGGGGATCGATCCAGTGCAGGGCGCAGTTGCTGGTGATGAGATCGTAACTGTATTCCCCGCGGAAGTTGCGCGCGTCCGCGACGTGCCAGCGGATATTCGACGCGGAGGAGAAATGGCGGCCGGCGGCTTCGATCATGCGCGACGAGATATCGACGGCATCTATCACCGCCTGCGGAAACTGCTTCAGCAGGTGCCGTGTGAGCGCCCCGGTTCCGCAACCGACTTCCAGAATGTGGTTCACCGTCTCGGAAGAAGGGATCAGGCGCAGGAGCTTGGCCGCGACGGCGTTCTGCACGCGCGCGTGGGTGTCGTAGGTTGCAGTGGCGGCGGAGAACCGGTGTCGAACGGTGCGGGTATGGATGCCCTCGGAGGGTTGCAGGAAGCGCAGGGTCTCCTCCTCGACAAGGGCCGTATGAACCAGGGGAAGATTGTGGCCGACGCCCGAGAAGATGGTTCCACGCGCATTGGGCATGTTGTCGATCAGCCATTGTCCGGATGAATACGGGACGATCCGGTCTTCCTTCCCGTGAAGAATAAGAGTGGGCAGGGTCAGAGTCCCGGCGATTTGTCTTAAATCGGCAGACTGGAGGTAGTGAATTTCTCGAATCAGATTTTCCGTGCCAATCGCCATCGAACGAGTTTCGATGATGGCCAGCGATTCCGGGTCCAGCTTGTTGGGCTGGTGGACGTCGGCAAAAAACTGTGACAGAGCGGAGACGGCATGTTTCTTCAGAGCCAGGCTCATGGCTCGCAGGTTTGCCGTCGGAATGCCCGCGGGGTGATCGTCGCTCGCGCAGAATTTCGGAGTGGCGCTCACGAGGATCAGTCCGGCGACCTTCTCCGGACAGCGGGATGCGGTTTCCATGGCCACCATTCCGCCCATCGACCAGCCCAGCAGATAGTGTTTCCCCGGTTTTTTCCGCAGAACCCCCGCGAGCGCCTCGCTGTACGCGGGCGCGAGTTCATGGACGGAGAGGGTGGACACGTCGAAATACCCGGACAGCCTGTCCGCCAACGGATCGAGATCGGACGCCGGATGGCCCCATCCGCATATCAGGATCAGGGACTGCCGGCTCAAAGGATTCCCTCCTCTTTTGCCGCCGCGATGATCAGGCCCGCCGCCCGGGCCAGGTCGCTCTTCGAATGCTCCAGCGTGATGGACAGCCGCAACCGCGCCGAGCCTTGCGGAACGGTCGGAGGCCTGATGGCGACCGCCAGGATGCCGGCGGCCCGCAGCCGTTCGGCAAGGGCCAGGGCCTTCGCGTTCTCGCCCACGACAATCGGGACGATCTGGCTGGCCGACTGAAGGGTGTCCAGTCCCGCGTCCTTCAGGCGGCTTCGGAATGCCTCCGCGCGCTTGAGCAGTTCGCCGCCCATCTCCGGGGAGGCTTGCAGGATTTCCAGCGCGGCGATGGACGAAGCGACGACAGAAGGGGGCAGTGCGGTTGTGTAAATCAATGACCGGGCCCGGTTCACCAGCAGTTCCCGCATTGAAACGGAGCAGGCGACGAATCCTCCGTAGCTTCCCGCGGCCTTGCTGAGCGTTCCCATCGAAAGGTTCACGGACGATTCGAGACCGTGTTCGCGGACAAGTCCGCCGCCGCAGGGCCCGAAGACGCCTGTCGCGTGCGCCTCGTCCACCATCAGCATGGCCCCGTATCGTGCCGCCGCGGCGGCGATCTCCGGAAGCGGCGCAAGGTCGCCGTCCATGCTGAATACGGATTCGGTGACAACCAGCCGGCGCCCGCCGGATGTCTTTGCGAGCAGTTCCTCGAGATGCCGGACATCGTTGTGGCGGAACCGCAGGAGCGTGGCGCGGCTGAGCGTGACGGCATCGATCAGGCTGGCGTGTACGAGTTTATCGGCCAGGACCGTGTCGTCGCGGCCCACGACGGAGGGAATAATGCCGGCATTGGTCAGAAATCCGCTGCCGAACAGCAGCGCGGCGGGATAGCCCTTGAAGTGGGCGACTCGCTGTTCGAACTCCTCATGGAGGGGAAGGGTCCCGGTGACCAGCCGGGACGCCGTGGCGCCCGCGCCGTATTCATCGAGCGCAAGTTTCGCGGCGGAAACGACGCGGGGATGCTTCGAAAGTCCCAGGTAATCGTTGCATGAGAAATTCAGGATTTCGCGTCCATCGAGGCATAGCTTGCCGCCGGAGCCGGGATAGATGGAGGTCCGGCGCTCCGCGTGCTCCGCGCGGAGACCGGCCAGAAACTCTTCGATCCAGGACACCCGGTTCATAGGTCCGAATGTAAACGGTTCGTGGACACTTTTCGACACTTATGATAAGTGACCCGTGCATGAATTGGAACGAACTCAGCGCTAAGATTCTCGCAGGAAGACCGATGTCCAGGGATGAGGGGATGCAGATCCTTCGCTCGTCGGATGATGAGCTTCTGGCGCTTCTGCAAGCCGCCTTCGATGTCCGTCGGGCCTATTTCGGCCGCCGGGTGAATCTGCATGTCATTCAGAACGTGAAAAGCGGGCTGTGCAGCGAGGACTGCGCGTTCTGTAGCCAGGCGGCCGTTTCTTTGAGTTCGATCGAGCGGTATTCCATGCAGTCGCCGGAGGAAATCGTGGACGGCGCGAAGCGGGCGGACGAACTCGGCGCTGTGAAGTACTGCATGGTCGCCAGCTCGCGCGGTCCTTCGCAGGCGGAGTTGACGGTCTTGTGCGACGCGCTTCGACGGATCAAGGCCCGCTCGAAACTGCATCTGTGCGTGTCGCTGGGGTTTCTGGATGAGGAGGAGGCGCGCCGCTTGAGGGCGGCGGGCGCGGACCGGATCAACCATAACCTGGAAACGTCGCGCCGGTTCTTTCCCTCGATCTGCCGGGCCCACGGTTACGATGACCGCATCCGGACCATCCGCAACGCGCAGGCCGCGGGACTTGAAATTTGCTCGGGCGGGCTCGTGGGCATGGGCGAAACGCTGGAGGACCGGGTGGATCTTGCGCTGGAGTTGCGGGAGTTGAAGGTCAATTCCATCCCGGTCAACTTCTTCAATCCGCGCGCGGGCACGCCGCTGGAGAAGGTCGTGAAGATCAAGCCGGGCGACTGCCTGCGCGCGCTGGCGATGTTTCGGATGAGCAACCCCGCGTGCGACATACGCGCCGCGGGCGGCCGTGAGGCCTGTATCGGCCATTTGCAGCCCTTGGTTCTGTATGCGGCCAATTCCATTTTCACGGAAGGCTACCTCACGACGCCGGGGCAGGGGTATTTCCGGGACCGCGCGATGATCGAGGACGCCGGCTTCGAGGTCGCGGCCATCGAGGCGTGATGGAAGATTCGGGTCGGCATGGATGTTGTCGAAATCCAGACGAAAAGCGCCTTGGTCCGATCCGGCATTCCGGGCGTAGGCTCTGTGATCAACCCCTATCTGGGTTGCGGCCACGGCTGCCGCTACTGCTATGCCGTGTTCATGCGCAGGCACTCCCGTCTTCACGCGCACGCCGCGTGGGGAAGCTTTGTTGAGGTGAAAGTCAATATCGTGGATGTCCTGCGCGCGGAACTGGCGAAGAAGCGCCATGTTGGCGCCGCGATGCTTTCCAGCGTCTGCGATCCGTACCAGCCTGTTGAGCTCCGGTACAGGCTGACCCGCGGTTGCCTCGAAGCGTTGCGGGAGTTCGGCTGGCGGATTGAAATCCTGACGCGGTCGCCGCTGGTCATGAGGGATGTCGATATTCTGAAGACGAGCATCGGCGCTTCCGTGGGGTTCTCCATTCCGACCGATGACGACCGGGTCCGTAAAATCCTGGAGCCGAATTCCCCGCCGATCGGCAGTCGAATCGCGACGCTGAAGAAGCTGCGCGAAGCGGGAATCGACACGTGGGCGTTTATCGGACCGATCCTGCCGATGAATCCGAAGGCGCTTCACGACATGGTCGCCCCGCACGTCTCGTCGGTGATCATCAGCGCGCTGAATTATCGGAGCCGGGTGGCCGGTGTTTTCAAGACATACGGTTGGGGATATGCGCTGGGGAACGACTATCAGAAGGGCGCGTGCGCGGAACTGAAGAAACTGTTTGGACGCATGGCGTAGATCGAGCCGTGCGCGAGTCGTCATCCGATCGCGATCATGCGCTCGACGGACCGGTGCGCGCGAACCCGGATGTCCTCGGGCACTTCGATCGCGCGGCGGTTCAGCTTCAGCGAATTCAAGGTCTCGCGCAGGGTGATCCCGTTCATATGCGGGCAGCGGATGCTGCAAATGCGGACCATCTCCTTGTCCGGGCACTCCGCCGCGATATTGTCACCCATGCTGTGCTCGGTCAGGATGAGATAGCGCTTTGCTTTCGATGCCTTCACGTACTTGACCATGGCCGTTGTGCTTCCCGTGAAGTCCGAGGCGGCAACCACCTCGGGACTGCATTCGGCATGGGAGAGGACGAGGACGTCCGGGAACTGCCGCCGCGCGTTCTTCACATCGTCCACGATGAACCGTTCGTGCACCTCGCATCGCGCGCGCCAGCCGAGCATCCAGGGCCCCGATTCCGGCGCTTTCTCGCCGCGATTCGGGAAGAAGATGTTCCAGCCCAGTCCCGCGGCGACGTTCCGCGCGAGGTATTCGTCGGGCAGGAAGATGACGCGATCGGTGTTCAGGGAACGGACAACGTTCACCGCGTTGCCGGACGTGCAGCAGACGTCGGTCTCGGCCTTCACATCGGCGTACGTATTCACGTACGTGACGACGGGGACGCCCGGAAACTGCTGTTTGAGCATCCTGACATCGTCGGCCGTGATCCCGGCGGCCAGCGAGCATCCGGCTTTTTCATCCGGCAGAAGCACGGTCTTCTTCGGGCTGAGGATCTTCGCGGTCTCCGCCATGAACTTCACGCCGCAGAACACGATCACGTCCGCGTCCGTCCGCGCGGCTTGACGGCTGAGTTCCAGGGAGTCGCCGGTGAAGTCGGGAACGGAATGGTAGAGCGCGGGCTCCATGTAGTTATGGGCGAGGATCACGGCGTTGCGCTCTTTCTTGAGGCGCATGATCTCATCGGCCAACTCGGCCTTGTCGCGCAGTTCCGCGTCGGGCACGACGTGGGCCAGTTTGGCCTTCATGATCTCGTACATCGAATCGACAGACATGGGGTTCACCTTCCAAAGAACATTAACGCAGTTGCGCGGAGGTTTCCACAGGGAATTCGGAACAGAGTCGGGGCGCGGTGAATAGAGATCGCCACCGGCTTGCGCCGGTGGCGATGAAGAGCAGCGCCGCCTACATGTTGATGTGCACGACCTTAGCCGGCGGGAAGCCGTTGAAGTACGTGGACGACGCGGCGCTGTAGGCTCCGATGTTCTCCGAATAGACCAGGTCGCCCAGCTTGAGATCGGGGAGTTGCTCGGCGAGGCTGATCGTGTCCAGCGCGTCGCAGGTCGGGCCGAACACGGAGCAGATCTGCGTCGGGCCTTTCTTGAACGCCTTCACCGGATACTTGCAGTGGTCGAAGATGATGCCGGAGTAGGTGTGGTAGACGCCGTCGTTAATGTAGTAACAGCGCTTGCCGTCGCGGTCGGCTTTGCCGATGACCTCGGCGACGACCGTGCCGGCGGTGGCGATCATGTAGCGGCCGGGTTCGGCGAGGATCGCGACCTTTTTCGGGAACAGCCGGTCAAACTCCGCGTTCAACGTCGCGGCCAGCTCCTTGAACGGGCGTACGTTCTTATCGTACGGCGCCGGGAATCCTCCGCCGATGTCGAGTTGGATCATCTTGTCGAACCCGCGCGACCAGGCCTCCTTGAAGATTCCCGAAGCGATGTGCAGGGCCTGCACATAATTCTGGAAGTTCGTTGTCTGGCTGCCGACGTGGAAGCTGATGCCTTCGACGGTCAGCCCGGCGTCGTGCGCGGCCTTGATGAGTCTCACCGCTTCGCCCGGGTTCGCGCCGAACTTCGACGACAGCTCGACCATCGCGCCCGTATTCGGGACCTTGATGCGGAGTATGAGGCCCGCGTGCGGCGCGTACTTCCTGATCTTGCGGATTTCTTCGTAGTTGTCGTACGTCACCAGCGGCTTGTACGGGTCCAGCTCGATCAGCGTCTGGTTCGCCTTGATCGGATGCGCGTAGATGATCTTGTCCCAGATGAAGGCCTGCCGCTCCTTGGCCGGGAGTTTGCGGATATTGTCGTAGACCAGGTTGAATTCCGGCATGGAGGCCACGTCGAAACTCGCGCCGATCTTGTACAGCGTGCGGATGATTTCCGGCGCGGAGTTTGCCTTCACCGCGTAATACGCCTGCACGCGGGGAAGGAGCTTCTTGAACGTCCGGTAATTGCTCCGGATGACGTCGTGGTCCACGATGAATACGGGCGTGCCGTATTTTTTGGCAATGGCTTTCAGTTGGGTGTGCTTCATGGTTGCTCCTTGCGGACGCGGCGCCGCCGCGTCTGCGCGTTGTGCCCGGTTCTATTCCGCATCCGTGATCAGGAAGTTCTTGAACTGCCAGACATCCCGGCGGTCGATGCGCGGCTTGTTGTAGCCCTTGAAGTGATTCTCGTAATGCTTCAACGGCGTCCAATCCGAGGGGATGGACACGAACTTGCCGAGGTACGGCTTCGCGACCTTGAGGATGAAATCGTGCGGCAGGTCGTCAGGCACGCGGACGCCCTCGTTGGGATTCCGGATCATCCAGAGACTGCACGCCACCACCGAGATGGCGACCTGCATGGTCGTCGCGTTCTGGTGGGGCACCAGGCGCCGCGACTCCTGGATGCTGAGCATGCTGCCGGTCCACCACGAGTTGAACGGATGGCCCATCAGCAATGCGCCGAGGATATCCACACCGGACGTGATCTCGTCATTCATGATCCGGAGCTTCGGCTGGAGCTCGTAGTTGCGTCCGCGAAGCTCATGAAGCGAGGCGATCGCGGCGTCGCACGGGCAGTACGCGTAGTGAACGGTCGGCCGGTAGAGCGGCTTCTTGCCTTTCCAGACCGTCAGTCGGTCGGAGATGGTGAACGCTTCGCCGTGGCGCACGACCATGCCGCGGATGGTGTAATGGGGTACCCAACTGGCGACCAGGGTGTTCATGCCCATGCGGGCGAGGCAAATCTGGTTCTTCGGCCCGCTCTTATGCCGGAAGGCGAGGGGCGGAAGCTCCTTCTCGTGTGTTCCCCAGCCCAGTTCGGACGTGGTGATGCCTTCCTCGCGGAATCCCTCGATGCTCCATGTGTTTACGAACTCGTCCACCTGCTTCGGCTGGTCGCTGATCTGGGTGTCGCGTTCGCTCACATGGATGACTTTGACGCCGAGTTTCATGGCCAGTTCGTTGAACCGCAGGTCTTCCCTGAGGCGCTCGATTTCCCTGGCGCGCGAGCCCGTAACCTTCTTCTGGGCGAGGAGCCTGCCGCCGATATCCAGCAAGCCTTGTTTGACGAAATGCGAAATCAGCCCCGGATTGGCGCCGTGTTCGATCACGGCGGTAGAGCCCGATTGTTTCCATTTCGATGTCATGCGGCGGATTGCCATGTGCCGCCAGTACAGCGTGCGTTCCTGCGGCGGCTTGTTGCGCGCGCCGGAATAAGGATCCCAGAGTTCGACGGAGGTGTTGACGTAAAGCACGCCGCGGTCGTGACACCACTGGAGAATTTCGCAGCAGTCGATGTTCCAGGCGAGGTCGATCAGCAGGTCGCCGGCCTTCAGGTATTTCGAGAGGACGGCCGACATGTTCTGCGGCGTGATACGCTGTTGGACGAACCGGAGTCCTTTCCTGACCCAGGGCGCGATGTCCTGGGTCTTGTCCTCGAAGTCCATGACGGTGACGTTCTGATACGGAACCTTCATGAGCTTGAACAGGATGGGAACCGTACACTGCGAAACGGAACCGTAACCGATGATCAGAATCTTGCCGTTGAACTTCGTCATGATCTCAACACATCTCCTCGTTGTTCACTGTCTCTACGCGAGCGGGGCCTGACTCCAACCCCCTTAATAATTTTTGCATTCTGGGTACGCGAAAAAAGTCCGTCAAGATTGGAATTCAAATAGCGCGTAGAAAGTTCTCCTCTACGAAATCTCAGGGCCGGCAAGGCCTGGAAAGGTGATCGCGTTTTTCCCCAGGCATTGAAAGAAAGGAGAAGGGGGAGCGGATTCAGCAAAAGCAGCGCCAAGGGAACAGTTCTGTCTGTGCTGGCGCGCGCGGGCGGGTTCCCGAGCGAGCGTAGCCCGCGAGACCACCAAGGCACGGAGCGCATGAAGTCGGTGTTCTCGTAGAACGCCGGCTTGATGTGCGGAGTGGGTGGGTAGCTCCGAGGCCCGCGTCAGCGGGCCGAGGTCCGGACCCGACACTATTTCAGCGGCCCCTGCAATGTTTCCTGCGAAGTCGAATCCAACTGGGTCCTCTCCTTATCGGAAGCAAAACGTTTGTCTCTCGCCAAGGCTCGTGCAACGGTTCGCCTGCCATTAACAATAACGAAATCCTCTGGATCAAGGTCAAGAGAGTACACCTCACTCCACCATGGATGGGATTCCTTTGACCGGAAGAAAGAAGATGCAACATGATACGGCTTCCGCATTAAAAGCTGCACCCGCCCCTCTTTCTCGATCACTTCGAGCCGTTCCGCCTGAAAAATGTCCATTCGGAGATTCGTCAGAACGACGATGTTCGACTCGACGTTTTCTTGGAAAGAGTCGACAGAAGGCTGAACCAGTACGACATGACCGCTGTGCCCATCATGGGAAATGACGCATTTACTCCATGAATGACATATTGCAGAGATCGCAGCTTCCTCAGCGACTCCCCTAAATGGAGCGAAAAGAACAAGCGTTGCTAAGACAACTTGACGCAAGCTTGTCAGGGACGAGATGGAGGGATGACTAGTCACAGGGGGTTGTCTCCTTTGTGACCTTCCAATCCCACCAATCCCATACGACATCGTACACTTTGGTTGGGCCAAAGTGCGTACACTCCTCTGTCTTGGTGCAGGTTCCGGTAATGGTTTCCGTCTTCCCTGCACAATCCTTTTTCTCGCATGTGCAGGTCCAAGAAGATTCACGGGCAGAGTCGCCCTCTTTGCACGTCGATTTAGGTGGCGGACATTGGGCAACAGGGCCATTACCCGCACAGTTTGAACCAGGGCCTTCGCCAGCTGGTGAGCCGAGGTTGCCACGACGGCCATCGATATCAACGTCGTTAGCTGGATTGTTGAAAAGGAAACTGAATAGGTTCATGGATTCAAACTCACCCAAAGGCTCTCTGCTGATCCACCTCCCCTTTATTGGCGAGTAAAATCTGAAGCCGTAATACAGAAGGCCCACTTCCAGGTTGGCGTACTTGGTGCTGAAGCGGCAGGTGAAGTCATTCGCTTCTGTCCCGGAAGCGGCTGTGACGTTCCCGTACGGGTCGTAGCGATAATGGGCTGCGATGGCGCCGCAGGTTGTCACGGAGTCCGTGAGTGGTTCTATGCGCGTGGCGTTCACTGGCTGGATATATAGCAGGTTTCGGGCGGTGGCTAAAGTGAATAGCGACGGTCTGACGCCGGCATCCCGCGGCTTCGTCAACGATCATTTTCAGGGCAGACCGTGGGTGTTGCGAACGCGTTCCAATGTTTGTTGTGGTGCCGGAGGAGGGAGTTGAACCCTCACGCCCGTGAAGGCGCTGGATTTTGAGTCCAGTGCGTCTGCCATTCCGCCACTCCGGCCACTGAAGACCACTACTGTTCCGGCATTCAGCAGGATTCACCCGAAAAATCGTCCTGCGGGGTGTTGTGTCCGCCGAGCCGGCGAATTACTTAATAAACTTCGCGTGCGGGCGCAAGGCTATGTTGCAGGGTGACGATTACTTGTCTTCCGCGTCTGTCTGGGACATGCCGACCTTCTCGAGTGTCCGGTTCGCCAGGTCAACCATGCCGATCAGCAGGTTGACCACGGCCTTGTCCTTGTCAGTTGCCGGACGCAACGCGCCTTTCTTCACAGCGACCGAGACAGACTTGGAAAGATGCGCCAGTACGTCGAGGCATTCCTTCAACGCGCCCCGCTCGACATGGACTGGCAGTTCCAGCCCGTGACAGGCTGTGACACAGGTTCGCACGATTTCTCTCCATTGTTCGTCGGTAACCATGGTGTCCGCCTCCTCCTTATTCGCGCACACACCGCCAATACTTAAGAATACGCCTGCGGGGAGCGGGTGTCGAGCTTGATACGCGCCGGCAAGTGTCGCCCTGCGCAAGGTTGTCTTGAAGCCGGGCCGGGATTCTGGCTTATTTGGAATCGCAGGAAGGAGACGGGCGTGAAACTCGTTTCATACAAAGGTTGGAAGCAGAATGCGCGGCTGACCAACGGCGCGATCGAGGTGATCGTGACGCTGGATGTCGGGCCTCGAATCATCCGGTGCGGTTTTGTGGGCGGACCGAATATCTTCGGGGAGTTTAAGAGTCAGCTCGGCAAGTGCGGGGAGCGGAAGTGGATGATCCGCGGCGGACACCGGCTGTGGGTGGCGCCGGAGCACAAGCCGAAGACGTACGAACTCGACAATGGCCCCGTGGAGAGGGTGAAGGAAATTCCCGGCGGTATTCGCGTGGTCCAGAGGAAGGGGCCGTTGACCGGCATCCGGAAATCCATGGACATCATGCTCGCGCCGCGCAGCGCGCGGGTCAGGGTGATTCACACGCTCACAAATGAGGGGAAGAAGACGGTGCCGTGCTCCGTGTGGGCTTTGAGTGTCATGCCCCGGAACGGCGTGGCGATTATCCCGGTTCCGAAGCCGGTGCCGCATGACGAACGATGCACGCCGAACCAGAACTGGAGCTTGTGGAGCTATACGGACATGACGGACCCGAGACTCACGCTGGGCACGAGGGTTCTACGGGTGAGACAGGACCCGCGGCGCGGACCCTTCAAGCTCGGGATGGCGCAAAGGCAGGGGTGGGTTGCGTATTTGAAGGGCGATCTCCTCTTCATCAAGAACTTCGCCCGGAAGGCGGGCGCTGTGTATCCCGATTATGACGTCAACTTCGAGGTTTACACGGACGAGAACATCCTCGAACTGGAGACCTTGGGCCCGCTGGTGAACTTGAAGCCCGGCCGGAGCGTCCGGCACGAAGAGCGATGGCTGCTCACGAAAGTCGGAGGCCGTCGCCGGGTGGTGTAGCGTCGTCCGTCCCCGGACGAGAGGACGGGGTTCACCGCGCCGGATCAAGTCGATAGCGCTCTTGGCGGTCCCAACACAATCTGGTTGATCATCGCCCGCTTGAGTTGGCGGCGTCCCTTGACGAGTTCGCGTAGCTGCGCGCCGCGTTCTTCGGCGGTTACGCCCAACGGCAGAAGAGTCGGCAGGGGCGTCTTGATGGCGTTGAAGGCGAAGGTCGATTCCTTGAACATCCCCCCGCGCGATCTGGCCCTGGGCAACGCCCGGATCTCGTGAATCTCTTGGGGAGCGTCGGCGATCGCAGAAGGAAGTTGAGAAACGACCTGTTGGGCCGGCGGAACCCGGACGGCCGCTTTCTGCTTCACAGTCGGCGGTCGTGAATGCCGTTTTCCCGCGCCATACGGAACCGGCTTCATGGGTTTCGAGACGGGGGGAGGCGGGAGCGGCGGCGGCGCCTGTTGCTGACCGCTGATCTGCTCGAAGAGAGTTCTCAGATCCTCTTCGATGGAGCGTTCGCCGCTCTCGATCGGTGGAGGTCTCGGGGGCGGTCGGGAACCTCCGCGCATCTTCGAGATCGCCTGCGCGATCAGCCAGAAAACGGCCAACACCAGCCAGATGATGGCATCCGCTCCGCTGTCTGCTCTGAAGATTTCCAGTTTCATATGATATTGGATGGCGAGGCGTCCGGCCGAGCCGTCATGGGATGCGGCCCGGCCGAAAGCTTCTTTCCGCCTTACCTAACCTACGGCTTCGCCTGCTCCGGTCCGCCTTCGGCGAGCGATTCGCGCATCGCCGTGTCCGCCATGATGTTCTGCATGCGGTAGAAGTCCATGACGCCCAGCTTGCCGGCCTTGAAGGCGTGCGCGATGGCCATCGGAATCTCGGCCTGGGCTTCGACAACCTTCGCCTGCATTTCCTGGACGCGGGCGCGCATTTCCTGTTCCTGGGCGACGCCCATCGCGCGGCGGCCTTCCGCCTCGGCCTGGCGCAGCTTCTTGTCCGCCTCGGCGCGCTCGGTCTCGAGCAGCGCGCCGACGTTCGCGACTTCGCGCGCGCCGCTGACGCCGGCCACGCTGACGTCGGCGATATCGATCGAGACGATTTCAAAGGAGGTCTGCGCATCGAGCCCGCTTTCGAGCACCTTGCGACTGATGTGGTCCGGATTTTCCAGCACGTCCTTGTACGTGGAGGACGAACCGATCGCGCTGACGATGCCCTGGCCGACGCGGGCGATGATCGTTTCCTCCGTCGCGCCGCCGACGAGGCGGGCCAGGTTCGTGCGAACCGTCACGCGCGCCTTCACGAGCAGGCGGATGCCGTCCTTGGCCACAGCGTCCAGCATCGTGGTCCCCTTGGACGGATCGGGGCAGTCGATCACCTTCGGGTTCACGCTGGTTCGGACGGCGTCGTACACGTCGCGGCCGGCGAGGTTGATCGCGCAGGCCTTCTGAAAGGTCAGGTCGATGTTCGCCTTGTCGGCGGCGATCAGCGCGTTGACGACCATCATGACATCGCCGCCCGCCAGGTAGTGGGCTTCGAGCGGGTCGGTGTCGAGTTCGATGCCGGCCTTGACCAGTTGAATGCGCGCGCCGACGATCAGGCTGGGCGGCACCTTGCGGAGCTTCATGCCGAGGAGCTTGAACAGGCTGACCTTGGCGCCGGACATCCAGGCCTGCACCCAGATCTTGAGGAAGTAGAAGAACAGGCCGACCAGGATGAGTACCGCAATAGCCAGCAGTACGAACAGTATGGTGACGATTTGAACGCCCATGAGATTACTCCTTCTTTGATGTTTCTTCCTTGCTGTTGAATGACGCGGACGATGAAGGGGGGACTGCCGGAATCGGCGGCGGAAGTGGGGGCGCCGTTTCCAGAGCGGAATGCGACGTGAAAATGGCGAGGACGATGGCGCCCAGGCCCAGCGCCACGACCAGGAACGAAACGAGCGCGCCGATCCCGTACGGGAGCGCGGCCAGGGCGTAGATGGCGATCAGCCCGATGGACAGGCTGGTAAAGACGCGGCTGAACGGCTGGGGCCCGTGGCGGCGGAGCAGGGCGCCTCCGACGCCGAGCGCCACGACGACTTTGGCGAGGTATGCCATGATCGCGTAGGACAGGAGAAGAAGGAAGCCGAGCGGAATCCCGATGATGGTCAGCAGAAGGAACAGGGTCGTCATCGGGATCAGGCAGAAGGCGATGACGCCGATGAGCGCGCAGCGCCACGACGACCGGCGGAAATACCGGACGGCCCGGCCGGTAAAGCGCGGGAAGAGGGCGATGAAGGGAAGTCCCGCGACGAGGGCGCAGAGATAGTAGTACGCCTGGGTAAGAAAGACCTCGTAGCCCGACGGTTGGCGGGCCGCCGCGGCTTCCGTCCGGATCAACTGCCCGTCGAGCCGCACTTGGGCCGGATCCAGGAATAGATCCTTGGAGGACGTGTACGTCAGGTTGCCCTCGATGATCGTGCCCGGCATCACAACGATGTCCTCCGCCATGATCCGGATATTGCCCTCGATGGTCCCGCTGATCGTCGCGGATGTGGCGAGGACTTTCAGGTTCCCCCGTATTTTCCCGGCGATGAGGACGCTCTGGCCGGCGAGCGCGGCATCGCCCCGGATCGTCGAGTTGGTCGTCAGGGTGACGGTGTTCCCGGCCGCCAGCGCGCCGAGCCCGACGGTCCCGTCCATCGTGAGTTCGTTCGCGAGGAAGCGGGCATGCTCTTTGGCGACGCCGGTGAAGAGAATCGTGTTGCCGAAGGCCCAGACATCGTTCTCGAACGCGCCCGCGAGGCGTACGTTTCCGACCCCGCCCGGGCCGCCCGCGCACGCGGCAAAGAAATCGTCCTTCGCCGTTCCCCCGAAGGAAATATCCTGCGCCAGCACCCACGTCTCGTTCGTCAACGTCCGGCCGTGCGGAAGTTTGAACCCGTCCGTCCGGATGAACTGGAGGGCCTGGGCCGGAGCCGACAACGCCAGAAGAGTGAGAAGAACCAGTAAGCGCCTCATGCTCCGCGATCCTTTGCGGCGGTGGGCGGGAGAATTTCTTTCACCAGAATGCGAATCCCTTGCACCTGGATCACCTTGACCGGTTTTCCGCTCTCGATCCAGCTCCCGTTGGTGACCACGTCCACGCGCTTGCCGTCGAACTTCGCGATGCCGGCGGGGCGGAGAACGCTCATCGTGACGCCTTCCTTGCCAAGCAGGTCCATGAATTCGAGCGAGGCGGACTTGAACGACTTGCCGTTGTCGGCGAGGGTCAGGCTCTTGCCCAGCCGGGATCTCGGAAAGAACTTCACCCAGATGACGATGCAGATTCCGGAAAGGACAATAATCGCCAGCGTGTTGAGCAGCGCGATGTCCATCGGGAATATGAAAAAGCTGACGACGATGGCGGCGAGCAGACTCATCGTGCCGATCAACCCGATCACGCCGCCGGGAAGAAAGATTTCCGCGCCGATCAGGAAAAGCCCCGCGATAATCAGAATGACATACAGCAGGAACATGGTTCGATTTCCGTTACACGCTTTTCTCCGCAACCGCCTCCACAATAATACGGTTTCCGTGAGTTTCCACAACCCGTATCCGCGTTCCGCCCGCCAGATAATCGCCGCGCGTGACGACATCGAGTCTTCGATCTCCGAACTCCGCGGCGCCGGCGGGGCGGAGCGGAGAGAGCGCACGGCCTTCAAGGCCGACCAGCGAGTCCGAGTCGTCCGACGCGGCATAGCCGTCTTTTCGGCTGGTTGTTGCGTCGAGCCCGATGTTTTTGAACAGCCGGGTTCCCGGAAGATATTTTCCGAGGAACATGGCGACCACGGTCGTCCCGATCAGCGCGACGGACAGCTTGATCAGGGGAATCTGCACGACGGGCCATGTCGGATACCACGGCCCTCCGGGATATTTCTCGACCATCGCATCGAAGATCGCCCAGAGCATCATGGCGATGCCCAGGAATCCGAGGAGCCCGAAGCCGGGGATGAAAAGCAGTTCGACCACGAGGAGCGCGACCCCGAGAAGGAAGATGAGGATATCCTCCGCGCCGGCGAGTCCGGCGATGTGATGACCCCAGAAGAAAATCACGAGGCAGATCACGCCGACAACGCCGGGCAGGACCGCGCCCTGCATCTTGAATTCCACGTAGAGGCCGAGCAGTCCCACGATCAGGAAGATCGGAGCGAGCGCGGCGATATACCGCGCGACCTTCTCGATGCCCGTCACCTGCAGTTCCTTGACCGTCGCGTTTTCGAGACCGACGCCCTTCAGCATGTCGTTGACATCCTTGAACGTGCCCTTGGACAGCAGGGGAATCTGGTCCTTGCCCACTTTCCGCTCTGCCTCGACATTGGTCAGGGTCAGCAATTGCCCCGCGGGGCTGATGACCTCATTGCCGATTTTGAACTCGAGTTCGCGGCGGACCATTTTCTCCGCAAGCTCCTTGTTGTGTCCGCCTTCCTCCGCGGCGGCGCGGACGAGCGCCGCGACCGCGGAGACGGTCTTCTCTTTGATGTCATCGGGCATCTCCTGCGCGCCGCCGATGGGCGACATCATGATCGGCATGGCGTCGCCGATGACCGTGCCGGGCGCCATGTAGATGTTCTTCGTGGCCAGCGCGATGATCGCGCCCGCCGAAAACGCGTCCTTCTCCACGAACGTGTACGTCGGGACCTTGATCTTCTGGATCGTGCGGACGATGTCGCTCGCCGCCTGGAGCGTGCCGCCCGGCGTGTCCATGACGAAGATGACCGCCTTGGCGTTGACATCCTCGGCTTCCGCCACGCCGCGGCGGATGACGTAGAGGAGGGCCGGCTCGATCATCCCGCGGATGGGAATGGTGTAGACGACGTCGGCCGATGCCGTGGCCCCCTCGCTCCAGCCCGGAGCGGGGACGAGCATCGAGACCAGCAGAGCCATGAACATGAGTCTTTTCATAATCAGCGTCCCCATAAAAATACCTTAACGCAGAAGATGGCAGGTAGCAATAAGATAGCCGCACGCCGGGCTTGGAAGTGCAGGCCGGGATGCTATAAGAGGATCATAACAGGGTGGGCAGAATCATTCTGACGACGATGATTCTGTCGTTATCGAGGCATATTGCGAAAACTTACCCATGCTGAAATAGCCGTCTATCAACTCGGCTCGGTATTAAGGAAAGGCCCGAATCGTGGCGGGAGAAGCGCGTGGATGAATCTAAACGGTAAAACAGCCCTCGTCACCGGCGGGGCGGTGCGCATCGGCGCGGCGATTTGCCGCGCGCTGGCGGCCGAGGGGGCGCGCGTGGTGGTCCACTACCGGCGCTCGAAAGGCGAGGCCGTGGCGCTGGCCGAGGAGTTGGGCGGACGGGCCGTGCAATCCGATCTCGCTTCCGAACTCGCGTGCGAGCGGCTGATCGCGCGCGCCGGCAAGCTCGACGTTCTCGTCAACAATGCGGCGGTGTTTCACAAGGACCCGCTGAAGGCGGTCACGGCGCGGAAGCTGGAGGAGGAATTCCGGCCGAACCTTTTCGCGCCGATCCTGCTGACGCGCGCGTTCGCCGCTCGGACCCGGCGCGGCGCGATCGTGAATCTTCTGGACCGGCGGATCACGAGCCTCGACCGCTCCGGCATTCCGTACGTTCTCAGCAAGAAGTCGCTGGCTGAGTTTACGAAGATCGCCGCGCTCGAACTCGCGCCCCGTATCACGGTCAACGCCGTCGCACCGGGCGCGGCGCTCCCGCCGCCGGGGAAGGGGAAGGCTTGCTTGAAGGATAAGGCCGGCCCGATCCCGATGGGCCGGCTCGTGAAGCCGGAGGAAGTTGCCGCCGCGGTCGTGTTCCTGGTGAAGAGCGAGGCCATCACGGGACAGATTCTCTTTGTGGACGGCGGGCAGAATCTGCTTGCAGACTTGACCCCCGACTTTTGACGCTTGGGGTCGACTTTGGACCTTGGGCTTTGGACTTGAACCATGGACAAAATCTATATTCGAGATTTGGCGCTCCGCTGCATCATCGGCGTGCATCCCGAGGAACGGCGCGAGAAGCAGGACGTGGTTATCCGCCTTGTCCTCGAGTGCGATCATTCGGCGGCGGCGAAGAGCGATGATCTGGCCGACGCGGTCGACTACGAGGCCATCCAGAAGGAAGTGATCCAACTCGTCGAGAACAGTTCATTCAACCTGATCGAGAGTCTGGCTGAGCGCATCGCGCAGTTGTGTCTCCAGAACCCGAAGGTCGAGAAGGCGATTGTGACCGTGGACAAGCCCGCCGCGCTGCGGTTCGCGAAGAGCGTCGCCGTGGAGGTCACGCGCGGTCAATCGTAGTCGCAATTGCGCTGAGCGCGGGTTTCAAGCGGTTCGAGGCGCCGGACCGGCGCAACGACGGATTACACAACCCGGGAGTCGTTGCCGATCAGGTCGAGGAATTCGGTCCTCGTGGCGATGGAGTCGTGGAAGCTGCCGAGCATCGCGGACGTAATCATGCTGGAATTCTGCTTCTCCACGCCCCGCATCATCATGCAGAGGTGCCGGGCCTCGATGACGACGCCCACGCCCTCGGGGGAGAGGTTGTCCATGATCACGCGCGCGATCTGGTTGGTCAGCCGCTCCTGAAGCTGGAGGCGGCGCGCGAAGATGTCGGCCAGGCGCGCCAGCTTGCTCACCCCGAACACCTTCCCTTTGGGAATGTAGCCGATATGGCAGCGGCCGAAGAAGGGGAGCATGTGGTGTTCGCACAGACTGTAGATCTCAATGTCCTTCACAATGATCATGTGGTTGGCCTCGACGTCGAAAATCGCCGAGTTGATCACCTCGTTGACATCCTGCTTATAGCCGTGGGTGAGGAATGCCCAGGCGTCGGCCACCCGTTCAGGGGTGTGCTGCAACCCTTGCCGGTCCGGGTCTTCGCCGATTGCCTTCAGCCACTGTTTGACGAGTTCTTCCATAAGCGTTTTTTATACGACAATGCAGGCTTTTGCGGCAACCCAAAGAGATGAACCGCGAAACACACGAAATATACGAAAGCGGAAAGGCCGGAGGGGATAAGCGGGCTTCGCCTTGCCCAGAAAAACCCCAGGGGTTGCGCGTGTTTCGCCGTTAACTGCCTCCGGCCGTTGTTTCCACTTCGGCCTGGGCGGTTGCCGCGCCGGCTGCGGAAGGAGCGGAAGTCGCTTCCTCGACGGGCTCGAAGCTCTCGGGGCCCACGGCGCAGACGGGACACAGATCGGGCGGTGCATCGCCGTGGTGGATATAGCCGCAGACGACGCACCGCCATGATGTGGAGCTTTTGCCGGTCACTTGATTTCGACGTACTTGTTTTTCGGAACGCCGCAGATCGGGCATTTCTCGGGAAGAACGCCGATTTCCACGTCGCCGCAGATCGGGCAGAGATAGACGACCGCGTTCGTCAGGTCCTGACCGTTCTTCACCATGTCCAGCGCCTTCTGGTAGAGATCGTAGTGAACCTTCTCCGCGGCCATGGCGAACTCGAAAGCACGAATCGCGGCCTTGTTGTTTTCCGCCTTCGCCTCTGCCAGGAATTTCGGATACATCTGCTGGAACTCGTATTCCTCCCCGTCGCGCGCGACGACCAGGTTCTCGGCCGTGCTCTTGATTCCGCCCATGAGGTCCAGTTGCTTGAGGGCGTGAACGGTCTCCGCCTCCGCGATTGCGCGAAACAGTTTTGCGACCTGCGGGAACCCCTCCGCTTCCGCCTTTTTCGCAAACGCCGTGTACTTCCGGTTCGCCTGGCTCTCGCCGGCGAATCCTTCTTTCAGATTCTCCATGGTTGCCATATGTGTCTCCTCGTGTTTGTTCACCCCTTGTTCGGTGGGGATGGTGAGAAAACATACATCCGAAATCAAGCTCTGCAAGTTCGCAGGGCCTGTAAATCATCGTCAACCGGTTATTGAGTTTTTCCGGCGCAAGGAGTATTCCTTGCGCCCGTGAAGGCGGAACGGACGATTGTCACGTTTTTGACCGATTTTGGCGCGGCGGATGCATACGTTGCCGCGATGAAGGGCGTGGTTCTTTCGCTCGCGCCGCAGGCGACGCTGGTTGACATCTCCCACGAGATTCCCCCGCAGGACATCCGCGCCGGCGCGTGGGTTCTCGGGCAGGCCTGGAGTTCCTTCCCGGCGGGGACGATCCACGTCGCCGTGATTGATCCCGGAGTGGGAACGGACCGGAAAGCGCTGCTTGTCGAAGCGGACGGGCAATTGTTTCTCGGGCCGGACAACGGGTTGCTGTCGTGGGTGCTCAAGCAGGCCGGGCAGGTCGCGCTGCGGACACTCCGCCCGGAGGTGCATCGGCCGGGCGAGGCGTCGGCGACGTTTCACGGGCGCGACGTTTTCGCGCACGCGGCCGGACGGCTGGCGAGCGGGCGCGCGACGGCGACGGACCTCTCGGAGAAGACCGACTCGGTCATCATGCCGCCGTGGGCGAGGGTTGCCGTGGAGCGCGACCGGATCGTCGGCGAGGTCGTGCATATCGACCGCTTCGGCAACCTGGTCACGAACATCCAGCGGAAGCAGATGGAGGAAGCGCGCTGGCCGCGATTTGCGATCCAGGCGGGGGCGTTGTCGAACGTACGGCTTTGCCGCACGTACGGCGACGTGAAGGCGGGCGAACTGATTGCTCTGTTCGGCTCATCCGGCACGCTGGAACTTGCCGTCGCCGGCGGATCGGCGGCGGCAAACACGCATCTGGCGCGCGGCGCGATGGTCACCGTGGCGTGCGGCCTCGACGGCGGCCTTCCGCCGCATCCGGCTGCGGAAACCCCAGCGCCTGCCTGCCGGAAAACAGACGGGTCCTGACACCGATTGTGCATACTTGTAGTGCGGCGTCGCATGCGTCACTATGTGCCGCAGGCGCTTGTTATGGCTGGGGGAAAAATCCATGAGAGCACGACTTGTCACGCTGACTTGTTTTCTCTTTTCCGTCGCGGTTGCGCAGGCCGCGGTCTGGTATGTGTCGCCCTCGGGCAGTGACGCCGCGGACGGCACGAACTGGGCGACGGCCAAGGCCACGATCCAGGCGGGCGTGAACGCCGCGGCGGCGGGCGACACGGTGCTGGTGACGAACGGCTGGTACGAGACCGGCGGGCAGAAGGCGTCGGGCAGTTCGCTGACCAACCGCGTGTGCGTGACGCAAGCCGTCGCCGTGGTCAGCGTGAACGGGCCGGAGGTGACGACCATTGCCGGCCGCGCGACGAACGGGGGGCTCGCGGTGCGCGGTGTGTATCTGAGCAACGGGGCGGTTCTGCACGGGTTTACGGTCACGCGCGGCGCCACGCGGACATCCGGAAGTTATCTCGACATGTGCGCCGGCGGCATCCTGTGCGTTGCGGGGACCAATGTCGTCGTCTCCAACTGTGTCATCGCGGGCAACTCCGCCGCGAGCATGGGTGGAGGAATCTACGACGGCCTCGTTGTGAATTGCACGCTGGCGTCAAACGCGGCGCCCTATGGCGGCGGCTGTTCGCTGAGCGTCGTGCGCGACAGTCAGGTGCGGGGCAACTCGGCGGACTCTTACGGCGGTGGAGGCTACGGCGCCGCGTTCTGGAACTGCATGATCGTCTCGAACGCGGCGACGGAAGAGGGGGGCGGAGTCTATGACTCCACGGCGGTCAACTGCCTCCTGACCGGAAACGCGGCGCGATACGGCGGGGGCGGTGTGTACGGCTATCTTTACGGTTGCACCGTGGTCGGCAACACCGCGAGGGAAATGGGCGGCGGCGCGATTGCGGCAAACGCGCGGAACAGCATCCTGTATCACAACAGCGCGCCCGAGGCGTCGAACGATTACGCCAACACGTTGTCGTTCTGCTGCACCGCGCCGCCGGTCGCCGGCGAGGGCAACCTCGATGCCGATCCGATGCTGTTGTGTCGCGCGAATCCGCGGCTCCGGGCCGGGTCGCCGTGCATTGACGCAGGGACAAACCTGCCCTGGGTGATCGGCGGGCAGGATCTCGCGGACCGGCCGAGGCTGATCGGCGAACGCCTGGACCTGGGCGCGTACGAATTTCAGGAAGACGGGGCAACCGGCGTCATCAGCGCGGCGATCGGGGTGCCGTGGACGAACGCGGCCGTTCTGTTTCCAACGCCGTTCCAGGCGGACATCCAGGGCGAGGCCGTCGGCTTCGCGTGGTCGTGGGGCGACGGCGGGGCGGTTGCGAACGAGGAGCGGGTGGAGCACGCGTTTGCGACCGCGGGCGTTTATCAGGTGGTGCTGACGGCGTCGAACCGGACGGTGACCGCGGCGGCCACCGTCACTGTGACCGTCGTGGAGAACGCGGTCTACTACGTGTCGCCCGGCGCGGGCCATGTGTCGCCGTTCACCAACTGGTCGGATGCGGCGACGGATATTCAGTCGGCCGTGGATGTCGCGGCGGCGGGTGGGCGGGTCCTTGTGAGCAACGGGACGTATTCGACCGGCGGCGCGGCGGGCTATCCGGCGTCGAGCCGACTGACGAACCGCGTGGCGATTTACCGGCCGATGACGGTGCAGAGCGTGAACGGGCCGGACGTGACCTTCATCGTGGGCCGGCGCGACGCGGCGACGAACGGGCCGGCGGCGGTGCGCGGCGTGTACCTCGCGGACGGCGCGTCGCTGATCGGGTTCACGGTGACGAACGGCGCGACTCTGGCCGGCGGAAACCTGACGAACGAGTTGAGCGGCGCGGGAATCCTGTGCGCCGGGTCCGGTTGTACGATCTCGAACTGCGTGGTGAGGAACGGCATTGCGAAAGGCGGGGGCGGAGGCGTGTGGGGCGGTCGGCTGTGGAACAGCCTCGTGATGGCGAACGCTGCGAGCAACGGCGCCGGCGCGTATGGCGCGTCGCTGGTGGATTCGATCCTGGAGCGGAATTCGGCGCGGCATAGCGGAGGCGGAGCATACGGCGGAACGCTGTCGGGCTGCATGGTGACCGGCAACTACGCGAACGGATGGGGCGGCGGCTTGTGGGGCGGCACGTGCTCCAACGGCGCGCTTGTGGACAATAGAGGGGACAGCGGCGGCGGCGGCGCGTACCGGAGCTTGCTCGTCGATTGCTCCCTCTCAAGCAATATCTCAAAGTGGGGTTCGGGCGGCGGGTTGTCGGGAGGGATCGCGAGCAACTGTGTGTTCTCCTCGAATTGGGCCCGCGATGGCGGCGGGGCCTGCGAGAGCGCTCTGTTCAACTGTGTCCTGTCGAACAACACGTCCGCGGGATTCGGAGGCGGCGCCTACGGATGCGCGGTGCGGGCTTGCACGCTTGTGGGGAACTGGGGAACCCAGGGCGGTGGCGCGCGCAGTTGCACGGTGGATTGCAGCCGGATCGAGGGCAACCGCGCGTGGGAGTACGGCGGCGGGACGATGCACGGCGTGGTGCGTGACTCCACCCTCGCAGGGAACCGGTCGGAGGAGGTCGGCGGCGGAGCGAGCTTTGGGACGTTGTATCGCTGCGTGATCCGCGACAACGAGGCCGTGGAGAGCGGCGGCGGCGAGTACTACGCGGCGCTCGAGAACTGCGCGGTCATCGGCAACCACTCGGGGGTCGGCGGCGGCGGCTACTACGGTACGTTCACGAACTGCACGGTGGTCGGCAACTCGGCGCTCGACTGCGGCGGCACGTATGCCGCGAAAGTGAAGAACTCCATCGTCTACTTCAATCAGGCGCCCGGAAATTCCAACCACGTGTCGTGCTCGTTCAGTTCGTCCTGCGCCGCGCCGCCGGCCGTCGGCGAGGGCAACCTCGATGCCGATCCGCAACTCGTCAGCTTCGGCAACCCGCGCCTGCTGCCGGGGTCGCCGTGTATCGACGCGGGCACGAACCTGCCGGGACAATCGTCGGGAACCGATCTGAACGGGCGCGCGCGGATCGTGGCCGATACCGTCGATATAGGCGCGTGCGAGTTCGACGCCGGCGGATTGACCGGCGCGTTGAGCGCGGCCTGCTCGGCCTCGTGGACGCAGGTATGCGTCGGATTCTCCGCGCCGTTCCTGACGGATCTGCAGGGCGATGTCCAGGGCTTCGTCTGGGATTGGGGCGACGGAGATCAGACAGTGAACGCCGCGCTGACCCGCCACGCGTATGCGACGACCGGGACCTACCAGGTGGTCCTGCGCGCGACCAACGGCGCCTCGTCCGCCGCCGCGACCGTGACGGTGGTGGTGACGGCGATGACGCTGTACGTCGCGCCGACCGGCGCGCACGTCCCGCCGTTTGCGTCGTGGGCGAATGCCGCGACGACGATCCAGGCGGCGGTCAATGCAAGCGTCCCCGGCGCGCTCATTCTGGTGACCAACGGCGTCTATGCCATAGGCAGCGCCTCGAACTATCCCGCAGGCGTGACGACGCTCGTGACCCGCGCGGCCGTTCATCGGCCGGTGACGGTGCGGAGCGTGAACGGGCCGGCCGTCACGACGATCCGGGGGGCGTGGGATCCGCTGCGGACCAATGGGGCAGGCGCGGTCCGCTGCCTGTACCTGACGAACGGAGCGGCCGTCGCGGGGTTCACGCTGACCGGCGGCGCGACGGCGTCGAACGGCACGATCGAGACGGCGCGATCCGCCGGCGGCGTGTGGTGCGAGGGGCCCGACGCGGTTCTTTCAAACTGCGTGATCGCGGGGAATGTCTCCGCGTACCACGCGGGCGGCCTGTACGGCGGGACCTGCTTTGACTGCACGTTGACGAGCAATCGCACATGGTTCTACGGCGGCGGCGCGAGACGGAGCGTCCTTGTGCGGTGTCGCGTCGAAGCGAATGCTTCCCAGACCGGCGCCGGAACGCACGAGAGCGAGTCGCACAACTGCATCTACCGGGGCAACGCGGCCAACTCCGGCGGGGCGGTGTGTTACGGGACGCTCTACAACTGCGTTCTGACCGGCAACCGCGCGATCTTCGGAGGGGGCGGCGCTTCCTACGCGACGCTGATCAACTGCACGGTCGTGAACAACACGGGAGGCGGCGTTGACCACGGCACGGTCGTCAACAGCATCGTCTATCACAATACCGCGGATGGCGCGGCCAACGTCAGCGACGCCTCAATGACGAATTCGTGCGCCACGCCCGCGCCGGTACACGGCGGGGCGATGGACAAGTATCCGCGGCTCGCCAGCCTCGAGGAACCGCGGCTGATGGAAGCCTCGCCGTGCATCGACGCGGGCGAGAATCAGCCGTGGATGATCGGCGCAAACGATTTGGCGGGCTGCGCGCGCATTCAGAATGGGCGGGTGGACATCGGCGCGTACGAGGCGAGCGCATGGACGGGTTCGCTGACGGCCGCCTGCACCGCGGACCGCGCGTCGGTTGCCGTCGGCTTCCATGTGACGTTCACGGCCGATGCGCGCGGCAACGCGCAGGGGTTCCGGTGGTCGTGGGGCGACGGCACGGGGACGAACAACCTCGTGATCGCGCGGCACGCGTTCAGCGCGCCGGGCACGTACCACGTGGGCCTGGTCGCGAGCAATCTCACGGGCTCTGCCGGCGCGACCGTCACCGTCGAGGTGGTCGCACAACCCGTGCATTACGTGTCCCTTTCCGGCGGACACGTGCCGCCCTACGACAGTTGGGCGAACGCGGCGACGACGATTCAGGCGGCGGTGGACGCATCCACCGTGCCGGGCGCGCTGGTCCTCGTGACCAACGGCGTGTACGAGACGGGTTACGCGACCAACTACGGCGGCATGGCGGCGCGCGTGGCGGTTCACAAGCCCGTGGAAATTCGCAGTGTGAACGGGCCGGCGGAGACGTTCATCAAGGGGCGGATCGGCGGGGGGCCGATCCGCGCCGTATACCTGACCGACTGCGCGACGCTATCGGGTTTTTCCGTCAGCAGCGGCGCCACGATATCCGCGAAAAATGGCGGCGGCGTGTTGTGCGGCGGCGCCGACGCGGTGATCTCCAACTGCGTCATCAGCGGCTGCTCCGCCGCCTACGCGGGCGGCGGCGTCTCGGGAGGGACCGTGTTCAACAGCCTGATCGTCAGCAATCAGACGGGGCTGGATGGCGGCGGCGTGGCGGGCGCGACGGTATACGACAGCCTCGTGCAGGGGAATTTTGCGGGCTTTGGGGGCGGGTCGGCCTGGGGTCGGCTGGTTCGATGCGACGTGGTCGGCAACCGCGCGTTGCATTACGGTGGTGGCGTGGAGATGGGGCAACTGGAGAACTGCGTCGTTCGCCACAACCACGCGGGCGAGGACGGCGGCGGCTCGTTCCGCTCCACGATGTACAACACGCTGGTCTACAGCAACTGGTGTCAGGACCAGGCGGGTGGCACGTTCGAGGGAGAACTGTACAACTGCACGGTTGTCGGCAACGTCGCGCAGAACGCGGGAGGCGGTTCGGACGACTCCGCGCTCTACAACTGCATTGTGTACTACAACCACGCGCGGCGCGCCTCGAATCATAACGGCGGCATTTTCCATCGCGTCTGCACGTCGCCCCGGCCGCCCGGCGAGGGAAATATCGATTCGCCGCCGGGGATTCAGAGTTTCAGCAACGCGCGGCTCCTGCCCGGTTCTCCGTGCATCGACTCCGGTATCGCCGGCTCGTGGGCCTCCGGCGCGGTCGATCTGGCCGGTCGGGCGCGGGTTTCCGGCGCGACGCCGGATATCGGCGCGTACGAGTTTCACGCCGGCTCGCAGACGGGCGCGCTGACGGCTCTGCCGTGGGTGCGCTGGACGAACGTCGCGACGGGTTGCGCGACGACGTTCCGCTCGGAGTTCACCGGCGACGCGACGGGCTTCGGCTGGTCGTGGGGCGACGGGACATCCGGCGGGACCAACGACCTTGTTCTCTCGCACGCCTTCGCGACGGCGGGTGTGTACAACGTGGTGCTGTGGGCAACCAACCTGGCTCAGTCCACGGCGGGCACCGTAACGGTGAACGTTGTCGAGCAGCCGATCCACTATGTCTCGCTGTCAGGCGGGAACGTTGAGCCGTACAGCAGTTGGAGCAACGCGGCCACGACGATCCAGGCCGCGGTGGATGCGGCCGCTGTGCCGGGCGCGCTGGTGCTGGTGACCAACGGCGTGTATGAGACCGGGAGTCGCAAGGGCTATCCCACGGGCATGGTGCTCGCCGCGCGCGTGTGCATCGACAAGCCGGTCATTGTGCGCAGCGTGAACGGGCCGGAGGTCACGATCATCAAGGGCAAGGGGCCGCTCGGCGACTCCGCGATCCGCTGCGTGGTGATGTCCGGCGATGCCATGCTGGCCGGGTTTACCATGACGACCGGGATGACGCGAAAGGTGTCCGACGACGAATATGAATCAAGCGGCGCGGCCGCGTGGTGTATGCATCCCGATGCGACGATTTCGAACTGCGTGCTCGTCAATAACACCGCGCATTATCTCGCGGGGGGCGTGAGCGACGGGACGCTCGTTGACTGCGTGGTCGTCAGCAACAGCGCCGTGTGGTTCGGCGGCGGCGCGTTTTATTCACGCCTTCGCAATTGCCGGGTGGAAGACAATTCCGCGATGTACGGCGGCGGTGTGTATGCCTCCGACATTGAACGATGCGTGATCTTCCACAACAACGCGGCGCGCGGCGGCGGCGCGTACCTGGCGGACATCCGCAACTCCGTCCTGTACGGCAACGAGGCGTACCAGGGCGGCGGAGCGTACGGCGGACACATGTACAATTGCACCGTGACCGGCAACCTCGGGACCAACGGCGCCGGTGTGCGCTCGGTGGCGGCGCTCAACAGCATCGTTTATGGGAACTCCGACATCGTCGGAGCCGCCAATAACTGGGGGACGAGCGTCTCCATGACGAACTGCTGCACCACGCCCGATCCCGGCGGGACGGGCAACATTGCGGCCGATCCGCTGTTCTGCGACCCCGGTATGGGCCGCGGCGATTCGTATGTGCCCGGCAACCTGCATCTGCGGCCGGGCTCGCCCTGTCTCAACGCCGGAACGAACGAGCCCTGGATGGCCGGCGCGACGGACCTCGACGGTATGCCGCGCATCGCCGACGGCATCGTGGATATGGGCGCCTACGAAGCGACGCCGTACGGGTCCGATCTCGACGGCGACGGCCTGCCGGACTGGTGGGAAATGCTTTACTTCCAAACCTATACGAACGCCGCGCCGGACGGCGACGACGACATGGATCAACTCGACAACCTCGGCGAGTTCAGCGCCGGGACCTGCCCGACCAACGAGGACACCGACGGCGATCATTTCTTCGACGGCGACGAGGTGCTGGCGGGAACGCAGGCCACGAACAGCGCGTCATTCCTCGGCTTCACGCATCTCTCTCGCGCGTCGACGACCGGCGTCGTTGTCCGCTGGCAGAGCGTGGCCGGAAAGCGATATCGGTTGATGCAGAACTCGCAGCCGGTCACGGGCACATGGTCGCTGATCGTCGGCTCCGTCACCGCCGTACCGCCGCAGAACGTGTACACGGATAACGCGGCGATCGGTCCGCGGCTGTACCGCGTCGAACTGGAGTAGGGCGATATCCGAGTCGCATTTCCTTGTCCATCGCGACGGCGGAAACTTGCTTGTGCTTTTTCCCAAACCTTGGAACATTCCGCCTGCACATAGAAATCAAGGAGCTGAACCATGGCACGCCGAAAGAATTTGAAAAGCTATCCCGAATGGAAAGCGCTCAAGGCGCATTTCGATCAGATCAAGGATGTCCACATGCGGACGCTGTTCGCGGAGGACCCGGAGCGCGGAACGCGCTTCACGCTCGAGGCGGGCGATATTTTCGCGGACTACTCGAAGAACCGCGTCAACGCGGAGACAATGAGGCTCCTCGCGGCGCTGGCGAACGCGGTGGATCTCCGGCAGGCGATCGACGACATGTTCACCGGCCGGAAGATCAACGAGACGGAGAATCGCGCGGTCCTGCATGTCGCGCTCCGCAATCGCTCCAACACGCCGATCCGGGTGGACGGCAAGGACGTCATGCCCGAAGTCAACGCGGTCCTCGACAAGATGGCCGACTTCTCGCGCCGCGTGCGGTCCGGGGAGTGGAAGGGGCACACGGGCAAGCCGATCCGGAACATCGTCAATATCGGCATCGGCGGGTCGGACCTCGGGCCGGTCATGGCGTATGAGGCGCTGAAGCCGTACAGCGACCGCAAGCTGACGGTGCGGTTCGTGTCCAACGTGGACGGCACGCACATGGCCGAAGCGACGCGCGATCTGGATCCGTCGGAAACGCTGTTCATCGCGGCGTCCAAGACGTTCACGACGCAGGAGACGATGACGAACGCGGAGTCCGCGAAGGCGTGGCTGCTGAAGGCGCTGGGCGATCCGGCGGCGGTCGCAAAGCATTTCGCGGCGCTCTCGACGAATGCGGCGAAAGTGTCGGCGTTCGGAATCGATACGGCGAACATGTTCGAGTTCTGGGACTGGGTCGGCGGGCGGTATTCCCTGCCGTCGGCGATCGGACTGCCGCTGATGATCGCGATCGGGCCGGAGCATTTCATTGCGATGCTGGAGGGCTATCACGCGATGGACCGGCATTTCGCGGAGACGCCGTTCGAGAAGAATCTTCCGGTAACGCTCGCGCTGCTGGGGGTCTGGTACAACAACTTCTTCGGCGCGGAGACACAGGCGATCCTGCCGTACGACCAGTACCTGAGCCGGTTCGCGGCGTACTTCCAGCAGGGGGATATGGAGAGCAACGGCAAGTATGTTTCGAAGCGCGGGAAGAAGGTGAATTACCAGACCGGCCCGGTCATCTGGGGCGAGCCGGGCACGAACGGCCAGCATGCGTTCTACCAGCTCATTCACCAGGGCACGAAGCTGATCCCGTGCGACTTCATCGGATTCTGCAAGTCGCAGAATCCGATCAGCGATCACCACGACAAGCTGATGTCGAACTTCTTTGCGCAGACCGAGGCGCTCGCGTTTGGGAAGACGGAAGAGCAGGTGCGGGCCGAGGGCGTGTCGGGACGGCTGGTCGCGCACAAGGTGTTCGAGGGCAACCGGCCGACGAACACCATCCTGGCGCAGAAGCTGACGCCGCGGGCGCTGGGCCAGCTTATCGCCATGTACGAGCACAAGATTTTCGTGCAGGGCGTGATCTGGGACATCTACTCCTTCGACCAGTGGGGCGTGGAACTCGGCAAGGCGCTGGCGAACCGGATCCTGCCGGAACTGAAGTCCGCGACGGAGCCGGATTTGAAGCACGATTCTTCGACCAATGCGCTGATTCGGCGGTACAGGCAGGGGAAGTAGCGATCACTTCCACTTCAGCGAGAGCCGGTTCACGGCGATGGCGTGCCGGCGTTTGCCTTCGGCAATCCGGTAGCCGGCCCGGAGGGTGATCCGGTTCCTGCCGGCTTTGAGAACGCCTGCGGGGATCTCCGCGGTGTACGTGTCCAGCCGCCACTCCGAATGGATCGGACAGACCCATTCCCGGAGGAAGCGGCCGTTCACGTACAGGCCGAGGCTCTGGCTCCGGTCATTGAGGTAGTAGGGGACAGCCGTGATTTCGATGTCGGCGGCGGTCGCGGACTCCAGCGTGACCCAGATGTCGGCTTCGAGATGGTCCATCCAGACGAAGCTGAAGCTCTCATTTCTCTCCGGACCCAGCCACCCGAACCCCAATTCAACCTGGGCTGGCGGCGCGATCATATCAATGACGAGATCCTGGATCGGAGCGGAAGGGGCCGGTCCGCAGGCGCACAGGAACACAATGAGGTACAGGTATTTGCGCATCAGGGCGCCAGACATAGCACAGAAAGATTGAATCTGGAAACCGGAAACTGGAAACTGTCTCCATGCGACGCGTGTTACTCATCGCTCTAATCTCCGTGCCGGCGGTTCTTCCGGTGATGGCGCAGCAACCCCTCTCCCTTTCCCGTGCGATTGATGCGGCGCTCACACAGAACCGCGATCTGGCCCGACTTGCGCTGGCGCTGGAGTCCGCGCTTCTGTCCCGCGAGGGCGCCGAGGCGGATTTCGCGGTGACCGTCAGGCCGGGCGGTTCGGTGAACCGGAATGACGATCGAACTGCCTACAACTACGGGGTTGAAGCGATCCGGAAGTTCTCCTGGGGCACGGACCTTTCGCTGGGAGGGAAGATCGAGGATGCGGGCATCGAGGGCAGCGATGTGTCTAGACGGGACAGCGTGCGCGTACAGGTGTCCCAGCCGCTGTTCCGCTATGCCGGTCCGCTGGTGAATCTCGACCCCCTGGTCAGCGCACGGAGCCGGGTGGCGGCGGCCCGCCGCAACGTGGAACTGAAAAAGACGGATCTCGTGCTCCAGGTGGTTGAAACGTACCTGAACATTCTTCGTCTCGAACGGCAACTGGAGGCGGAGAAAAAATCGCTTGAGCGGTCGGATGGCCTGCTCCGGCTGACTCAGGCGCGGGAAGCCCAGGGCCGGGTGAGCCGGGTTGACACGCTCCGCGTGGAACTCCAGCGGGGGCAGGCGGAAGGCCGCGTGACTTCCACGCAGGAACGTCTTTCCGCGGCCCGGCTGGATTTTTCGGAATTGATCGGGGGCGACGTGCAGGCGGTCTATACGTTGGAGCCCGCGCCGGACCTGGCGCTGGAGCCGCCCTCGGCGGAGGACGGGGTGCGCATTGCGCTCAGCAACCGGCTGGATTACGCACAGGTGTTGCAGGATTGCCGGGACGCCCGGCGCGGCGTGAGCGTGTCGCGCCGGTTTCTGCTGCCCGACGTTCGCGTGGTTTCCCGCTACGAAAAATTCGGCGAGGGGGCGACGGCGTCCGAGGCTTCGGATTTGAGCGAGGACCAGTGGTTTGTCGGACTCCAGGCGTCCACCGACCTTCCGATGCGGCAGGCAAGGATATCGTACAAGCAGTCGGCGGTCAGCGAACAGCGCGCGCGGGAGGATGTCGATATTTCGGAGGTGTTCGTCCGGAGACAAGTGCAGCAGCAGTTGCTGGCGTTCGACAGGGCGAAGGCCGAAGTCGTCATCGCGGAGAAGAACCTGGACGCGGCCGCGAGCCGCGTGCGGCTTGCGCGGCGCCTGTTCGAGGTGGGGCGCAGCGACAATTTCTCCGTGACGGATGCGGAGGAGGCGTTCCGCGCGGCGGAGAACACGTTTTTCTCCGCGCGGGCCGAGGCATCCACCGCCGCGTACCGGTTGCTCAGGGTGTTGGGCTTGCTGATCGAGTATCCGGAGGATTTGAAGCCGAAGCCCCTTCAGGCCTGACCGTTTGGCCATGACAGAATCGTTTGCGGCAGAGTCGGCGGGAGGGTAGGCTTCCCGGCGGGATGATTCTGTCGGGCATGATTGAAGAACGCTAACATGAGACGTCGAGTTGCCGTGTCTGTTTCTTGGGTTGCGATCCTGGTGCTGATCGCTCTCGGAGCCGGTCTGCTTCGGTCGGGCGGGCGCGAACCGGATGTTTTCGAAGTGGGCCCCGCGCCGTTCGAGGTGTGGACCGTGTATGACGGGGTCCTGGAGTCGCGTGTCCAGAAGGACATCATGTCTTTCATGGGCGGTTCGGCGGCGGTCATGGAACTCGCGCCCGAAGGCGCGCAGGTCCGGGAAGGCGACGTGCTGGTCCGGTTCGACTCCTCCCAGGCCGAGCGCGACGTGCTGAAACTGGAACGGGATTACGCGGCGGCGAAGGCGGAACACGAAAGTCTGTCCAAGGCCAGGTTGCCCCTGGAATTGCGCGACTTGGAAGTCCGCCTGGAGGAGGCTCGCGTGACGCGCGCGTCGGAAGCGCGGTACCTGGAGGACTGCCGGCAGCTTCACGGGGAGATGCTGATTTCCGAGCAGGAAGTCAAGCAGCAGGAAAACAAGGTCGAGGCCGTCAACGCGCAGGTGGACAACCTGGAGTTTCAGTTGGACCTGACGAGGAAGTACCTGCACCCGTCGGCGCTCGAACGCGCGGAGGCGGCGATGGGTGCGGCCGAGCAGGAACTGACTCTCGCGAAGAAGCAGTTGGACAACTGCACCGTCAGGGCCCCCGCGGACGGCATGGTCGTGTATCGTCCTGTTCATGTCGGCGGGGAGTACCGGACCGTGCGCGTGGGCGACACGCTGTATCGGAATCTTCCGTTCATGTCCCTGCCGGACATGAGCAAGCCCCTGGTTCGGTGCAACGTGCCGGAATCGGAACTCTCGCTGGTTCGCGTGGGCAGTGAGGCGCAGGTTATGCCTGTTGCCTATCCCGATTTGAGGCTGAGGGGGAAGGTGGAGTCGGTGGGCTCTATGGCGCAGAGCGTCGTCGGCCGGCCGGATTGGCAGCGGTATTTCCGTGTCACGATCGGGCTTGTGGAAAGCGATGCGCGGTTGCGGGCCGGGATGTCGGTCCGGGCGCATATTCTGTCCTATGCCGCTTCAAACGCGCTCGCCATTCCCCGGACGGCCGTGCGTTGGGACCATGACAGTCCTTCCTGCGAGGTGATCCGCGTGGGTCGGAGGACCCGGCGTGATCTTCAGCTTGGAATGGCCAACGAGCAGCTCTTTGAGGTCCTCCAGGGGTTGGAGCCTGGGGAGCGAGTCGTCAGCCGATGAACAGGGCGTCGCCAGTCGTGCAGATGATCGGCGTCACAAAGTCGTTCCCTTCACCGTCCGGTCCCGTCGAAGTGCTCCGGGGCGTCGATCTTGTCGTTCAACCGGGCGAGTTTGTTCTCATCACCGGTCCTTCCGGCTCCGGGAAAACGACCCTGTTGAATCTGGCGTCGCTCATGGATTTCCCCACGGCGGGGGAGGTGGTGTTCGACGGAGAGCGCGTCTCGACCTTGGACGAGCGTGCTCTTTGCGCGGTGCGAAAACATAAGATCGGGATGGTGTTCCAGCGTTTCTGCCTTCTGCCGAACCGTTCGGCGTTCGACAATGTGCTCTTCCGTTTCCGATACGTGGAAGGGATGAACGGCGATGCCGTGGAGTCGGCTTCGAAGGCGCTGGCCACGGTGGGCCTGAGCGGCATGGCCGACCGGCCGGCGCGCAAGCTCTCGGCCGGCGAAATGCAGCGCGTGGCTATCGCGCGCGCCATCGCGCTGAAGCCGGACCTGCTGGTGGCCGATGAGCCGACGGGGAACCTGGATGCCGACTCGGCCATGACGGTCATGGAATGTTTCCGGCAACTGAACGAACAGGGGATCACGGTGCTGATGGTAACGCACAATGAGGCGCTGCGGAGTTATGCGACGAGGTATCGGGTCTGTAGGAGCGGAGTCCTGGAGTGATGGTCGGATGAAAGACGAAGCGAAGAACATGTCCCCGGCACTCCAACGCGCCGACACGCCATCCCCCCGTCTTCTCCGCTCTCCTCTTCTCCGCTCTCCTCTGATCCGCGATCTCCTCGACGGTATCCGCGCGGAGCCGGCGCGCGTCGCGCTCTCCTTTATGGCCGTTACCATCGGCATGGTCGCGCTCGTTCTGCTTCTCGCCGTGCTGGGCGGGCTGAGGGAAAGGGCCCGCTTGCTGGTCCAGGAACTGGGGGCGAATGTGTTTGCGGTCCGCGCGGCGGCGGCCGGTGAAGGCGGAGGGAAACAGGACTTGGAGGAAAAGCACGCCGCAATCCTTCAGAAAAATCTTCCGGGGTGTTCCGTCTCGGCTCTCCGGCGATACGAACTGAACGCGCGGGATGTGGGACAGGCGATTTCGATCATCGCGACGGATGAATCGCTGTCCGCAGTCCGTGGGTGGAGGGTGCGGCAGGGTCGGTTCATCGATCGGGCGGATGTCCGGAACGCGGAGCGCCATGCGGTTGTCAGCGTGGGGTTGGCCGGGCTGAAACAGTGGAAACCGGGCGACGTGGTCAGCCTTGAAAATACGGCGTTCAAAATCGTGGGGATTGTCGATCCGGGAACCGCGGCACCGGAAAGCGGCAGTTCCGACGCCGCTTTGGGCGTGGGTGAGAACGTGATATTCGTTCCGCGCACCGTGCCGTTTCCACGGCAACGCGACAGCCGGGAGATGAGCCATCGGGTGGACGCCATTTTCGTTCAGGTCCCTCCGGAGGAGGACGTCCATCGTATGGGGACCGCCGCCCAGGAATTGTTGCGCGCCCCGGCTCTCGGACTGGACGGAATTTCATGGGTAACGCCGGAGTCGTTGCTCCAGGGAATCCGCCGCTTGCAGAGAGGGGTGCGCGTGGCAGGCGGAAGCATCACGTTCCTGTGTCTTGTGCTGGGCGGGACGACGCTCATGAGCCTGATGGTGGCCAATGTACGCGACCGGGTGGTCGAAATCGGCCTGCGGCGTTCGCTGGGGGCGACGGCGGCGGACGTAGCCAAACTGTTTGTGCTCGAGGCCTGTGCGGTGACGTTGATCGCCGGGCTTGCGGGGCTCGTGTCGGCAGGGGCGATTCTCCTGCTGATTCGAGAGAGAGCTTCCTTGCTGGTTAGTATCGGGGTCAGCGGATTGGCGCTTCCGCTTGTGCTGTCCATCGCGATAGGGGTGGTGTTTTCGTATTGGCCGGCGCGCCTGGCGTCCGGAATTTCGCCCTCGGAGGCGCTTCGCAACGAGTGACGGCACTTTTTACTTTATATCGGGGTTGTTCGGTGCATACTGGATATATTTCAGAGAGGGTTATGAGTTTTCTTCGACGAATGCTGGGTGTGGGGTTGCTGTGCGGCGCGCAGGCGTTGAGCGTTTTTGCGGAAGAGGAGAACCATCCGCCGGTCATCCGGCACGAGCCCGTCACGGTGGCGGTGCGAGGGCAGCCGATCACGATCCTGGCCACGATCACGGATGATTCCGGGCTGGTGAAGTCGGCGACGCTCTTCTATTCCGCCTCCAAGGATGCGGCGCCTTTTCGTTCGCCCATGAAATCGTCGGGAACCTCCCTGTACTACGGCACGATCCCGGCGGGCGTTTTGAGCAGTGTGAAGAGCCTGTCGTACTATATCGAAGCGTTGGATCATGTGGATGCCGCTCAGGAAACGCCCTGGCATACCATTGCCATCAAGGATACGGCCGCGCCGGTAAAGGCGCCGGCGGAAGCGCAGTCGGCGCCCGCCGCCGAGCCGCAAGGCGGAAAATCGGGCAACCGCAGCGCGTTGACCGTGGGCGCCATTGCCGTGGGTGCCGCAGCGGTTGTGGGTGGCGCCGTTCTTCTGGCGGACAGCGGCGGGGACGATTCGTCGGACGACGCCGATGCCGACAGCGAGGGAACCTATGTCGGCAGCGCGACGGAGTGCGCCAGCTTGGAAGGCGGAGCTTCGGCTTGTCAATCCCACGGCATTCTGATATCCATCACGGAAGCAGGGGTGGTGGAAAGCGGTTCTCTCCGGCAGGGTGTCTCTATGCAGGGACCTTTGCGCGGCAGAGAGTTCACGCTGGTTGCTCAGGTGACGGGTGTCAGTACGGGGGAAGTCATTTACTCGGGTACGGTTGTGGATCAGCGGATTATTGGTTCCATCACAGGAAGTTCGCGGTCTTCCGAAGGGTTGAGCGTTCATTCGGGTACGTTCACGGCGACAAAGAACTAGGCGCGCTTTGTTGTGTGAACGCAAGGAAGGGTCGTAGGCAGTTGAAAAAGAGTGGAGTTGTAGACGTGACGGCGACATTGTTTCCGAGCCGCGTTCAGCGGTTGGCCAGGTCTCCCCATGTTCAGGTGTCCCAATCCCCGGTCGCGTATTCGATCCGGTGCGGCAACACGGCTCCGTTGTAAAGCGAGATGACAGTCCGGTCGATCAGTATACTTCTGGTGGAGAATGACGCTGCGGATCAGGTCAGCTTTCAGCAGTTCGTCAACAACTTCTCCACGCGCTACAGGCTGGATGTTGCGTCCAGTGCGGCGGAAGCCGTCAGTCACCTGAAGGACAGGAACTACGACGTGGCCTTCGTGGATTACCGGTTCAAGGACGGCACCGCTTTCGATTTGATCCAGAAACTGGGCGCGATCCCCACGATCTTTCTGACAAATCCTGGACAGGAAGAAATTGCCGCCATGGCCATGGAGCGGGGGGCCTACGACTACCTGATCAAGGACGCGAAGAAGAACTACCTGATGCTCCTGCCGGGGACGGTGGACAAGGTGCTCGTTCGGAGGCAGGCCGAGGAGGCGCTTCGCGAAAGCGAGATGCGGTACAAGGACCTGCTCGACATCGTCCTCGACTTCTATCTGTGTGTCAGCGAGCAGTTCGCCATCCTGCTCGTCAATCGTGCGGGCGCCCGGAAGCTCGGGTACGAAGTGTCCGAATTGCTCGGCGCGCCTCTGACCACGCTTGTTCATCCCGGAGATGCCGAGAGGGTGGATAAGATGCTTCTCCGCGCCTTCGGGAAAATCGACGAATCCCATCGGATCGAGTTCCGGCTTGTAGGCAAGGATGGCGGGGTGGTTCATGTGGCCGCCGAACTCAAGACCCAGCCGCAACGCGGCAAACAGATTCCGGTCGCACGGATCCTGGCGCGGGACATCACGGCCGTGAAAGAGGTTGTGCGAAAATCCATGGACGGCGCGCCGACATCGCCCGCCATGGCTTCGATTCCTGCGCCGCGTCCCGCGCCGGCCACAGTGCCGGCAGTTCCGGCGGCTGTGCCGGAAACCGTCGCGGATTGGTCGGGTTCCGAGAAGCTGCTCGTGGTCGATGATGCGCCCGAGCAAAGGGAAATCGCGGCCCGGATGCTGGCGAAGCTGGGCTACAAGGTGGTGACCGCCGAGCACGGCCATGCCGCCATCGAGCTGATGAAGCAGGCGTGTCCGGCGGGGGGCGGCGGCCAATCACCGTTTGACCTTGTTCTCCTGGATATGACCATGGAGAAGGATTTCGACGGGCTCGACACGTATCGCCGGATGATCGCATTGTTCCCCGGACAGCGGTGCATCATCGTAAGCGGCGGCGGCGAAACGGAGCGGGTCAAGCAAGCCCGTGAGTTGGGCGTCGCCCGTTTCGTGGACAAGCCCTACACCCTCAAGATCATCGGCAAAGCCGTGCGGGATGAGTTGGATCCAAAGGGCTGATTCAACCGTCCAGGCCTTGGATCGTCGCCCGCGGAATTTTCCAATCTCAGCATGTTTCAACCCAAGTCCTTCAGGATCTCCCTGGCCGCGGCGGCGGGGGAGGGTGCTTCGAGGATGGGACGTCCGACGACCAGAAAACTGGCCCCCGCCTTGGCGGCTGCCGCGGGCGCGGCCACGCGTTTCTGATCGCCGACTTCCTCGCCCGGCAATCGAATGCCCGGCGTCACCAGGACGGGTTGCGGCCCGAACCGGCCGCGAAGCGCCTCCACTTCCTGCGGCGAACTGACCAACCCATCGACGCTGCAGGAGAGGGCCAGGTCGGCCAGCGCGAGAACCTGCTTGGACGGGGTTCGCGACACCCCCAGATCGTGGAGGTCTTTTTGATCGAGGCTGGTCAGGGCGGTGACGGCGATGATCTTCGGCGGCTTGCCGCCGAAGGAGCGCGCGGCATCCGCCGCCGCTCTCAGCATCGCGCGTCCGCCCGAGGCATGCACCGTCAGCATCTCCACGCCGTGCCGGGCCGCGGCCTTGACGGCGCGCTCCACGGTACGGGGAATGTCGTGGAGTTTCAGGTCGAGGAAGACGCTCTTCCCCTGTGATCGGACGGCTTGCACAATCGAAGGCCCTTCGGCGCAAAAAAGTTCCAGGCCGATTTTGTACCAGCCGATCTCCGGGGGGAGCGCCGCGATCGAGGCCAGGGCATCGGCGATCCGGGGGACATCCAGGGCAACAATCAACTCGGTTTTCATATCGAACTCAGGCCTTCCTTCCGGTGATCTCGGGGGTCATAAAAAGCTGGCTGAACGGGCATGGTTCATATTAGAAGAAAACCATGTCTGAGAATCAACCCTTTACGTGGCCTCCGCGCGGAGTCACCGGTTGGCTGGTACGGACATTTGCGGCCGGCGACGGCGATCCAAAATCGCCTGAACTGCGCACGCGGCTCGGGATGTTGGAGGGCTGGACGAGCACGGCGGCGAGCCTTTTTCTTTCCGCGATCAAGCTGTCCCTCGGGTGGATGACGGGAAGCATCGCGGTGATCGCCGACGGAATCAACAATCTGGCGGATGTCGGAAGCAGTCTGGTGATCGCCTTCGGGTTCCGGTGGTCTCAGAAACCGCGCGACCTGGATCATCCGTTCGGACACGGGCGGATTGAAACGGTGGCCGCGCTCGTTCTCTCCGTCACGCTGATCATGGTGGGATTGGACGTGGGAAAGGAAAGCGTTCAGCGGCTTCTTCATCCGTCGGCCTTTACCGCGCCGGCGTGGGTGGTGGGACTGCTTGCCGTGACGCTGGTGTTCAAGCAGTGGCTTGCTTTCTTTGCGCGGAAGCTCGCGCTTGCAACGGAGGCGAAGGTTCTCGAGGCCGACTTCTGGAACCATCAGTTCGACGTGCTCAGCAACGGCGTGGTGGTTGCGGCCCTGGTCGGCTCGAAGTACGGATGGCTCAGTCTTGACGGCTGGGCGGGCCTCATGGTTTCGCTGTTTATTGTGTACACGGGAGTCCGGTACGCGCGTCAATCGATCAGTGTTCTGCTGGGCGAAGCGGCGACGAGGGAGGAAGTGGCCCTGGTGGAGAAGATCGCCGGCATGATTCCCGGAGTGAACGGCGTTCACGATATCCTGATTCACAAGTATGGGGATGTGTGGATTGCCTCTTTGCATATTGAGGTGGACGCGGACAAGACGGCGATTGATGTTCACGATTTGGCGGAGCAGGTGGAACGGGTTGTGGAGCGCGAGTCAGGCTGCAAAACCATTGTGCACGTCGATCCGGTGGATCGGACGCATCCGATGTACGACCGCGCGCGGAAGCGCTTGAAGGAAATTGTCGCGCAGGATCCGCGGATTGTCCGCTTTCACGATTTGCGCGTGACGGGGGAGGATGAATCGTTTGATCTTTCCGTGGATGTCGTGGTCCCGATCAGCCTCCAGGAGAGTTCGTACGAGGAGATTGCAGGCGAGGTGAAGAGCAAGCTCGCGCAAGGCATGGACGGAATCCGTGCGATCCACGTTGTCGTGGAACCCGCCTATGCCGAGGAAAGCCCGGATTAGAGGGGTGAAAACGGGCTCCGAAAAAAATTAAACTTTTTTCTAAAAATCTGTTGACGCGTTTCCAATCATCGAGTAGTTTATTTCCAGCTTTATAGGTCAGTTTTTTACCAAGCTCGTAGTTAAGAGCTCCGTTGTCTGCCTAACCCGCAGCAAGCGGGAAGGGGGCAAAGGGGCTTTATGTGTTTTTTCGTAGCTCTTTGATTGTCGAATAGACTTACGATAACCACTTCGAATCAGAAGTGGTGCGATTTGTACAAACCCGTGTTTGTAAATCATGATTCCGTGTGAAAGCGGAATCGACTGGATCAATTAAATGTCTCCTCCTAAGCAGTGGAGACAGCTTAACGTTTTTCAACGGAGAGTTTGATCCTGGCTCAGAACGAACGCTGGCGGCGTGGATTAGGCATGCAAGTCGAACGAGAACCTGAGTATCCAAGTAGCAATATGAGGATGTTCAGGGGACAGTGGCGAAAGGGTGAGTAAGGCGTGGGTAATCTGCCCTTAAGTTGGGGATAGCTCTGCGAAAGCGGGATTAATACCGAATGTTGTCGTGGCGCACATGCGTCACTATCTAAAGCCGGGGACCGCAAGGCCTGGCGCTTAAGGATGAACCCATGTACTATCAGCTTGTTGGTGAGGTAACGGCTCACCAAGGCAATGACGGTTAGCTGGTCTGAGAGGATGGTCAGCCACACTGGGACTGAGACACTGCCCAGTCTCCTACGGGAGGCTGCAGTCGAGGATCATTCGCAATGCGCGAAAGCGTGACGGTGCGACGCCGCGTGCAGGATGAAGGCCTTCGGGTCGTAAACTGCTGTCATGAGGGAACAATGTCCGGAATGCTAATACCATATCGGAGTGATAGTACCTCAAGAGGAAGCCACGGCTAACTCTGTGCCAGCAGCCGCGGTAATACAGAGGCGGCGAGCGTTGTTCGGATTTACTGGGCGTAAAGGGTGCGTAGGCGGTTCCGTGTGTCGGATGTGAAAGCTCACAGCTCAACTGTGGAATAGCATTTGAAACTACGGGGCTGGAGTACAGGAGGGGAGAGCGGAATTCTCGGTGTAGCGGTGAAATGCGTAGATATCGAGAGGAACACCGGTGGCGAAGGCGGCTCTCTGGACTGATACTGACGCTGAGGCACGAAAGCTGGGGGAGCAAACAGGATTAGATACCCTGGTAGTCCCAGCCCTAAACGGTGTGCACTTGGTGTGGGAGGGATTGTCCCCTTCCGCGCCGTAGTTAACGCGTTAAGTGCACCGCCTGGGGAGTACGGTCGCAAGACTAAAACTCAAAGGAATTGACGGGGGCCCGCACAAGCGGTGGAGCATGTGGCTCAATTCGATGCAACGCGAAGAACCTTACCTGGACTTGACATGCTGGTAGTAGAAGCCTGAAAGGGTGACGATCCCGCAAGGGAAGCCAGCACAGGTGCTGCATGGCTGTCGTCAGCTCGTGCCGTGAGGTGTTAGGTTAAGTCCTGCAACGAGCGCAACCCCTGTGGTTAGTTGCTCCGTTCGGTGATGAATCGGACAGCACTCTAATCAGACTGCCTGTGAAAAGCAGGAGGAAGGTGGGGATGACGTCAAGTCAGTATGGTCCTTATGTCCAGGGCTGCACACGTGCTACAATGATCGGTACAGAAGGATGCAAAGCCGCGAGGTCGAGCAAATCCCTAAAACCGATCTCAGTTCAGATTGAAGGCTGCAACTCGCCTTCATGAAGCTGGAATCGCTAGTAATGGCGCATCAGCTACGGCGCCGTGAATACGTTCCCGGGCCTTGTACACACCGCCCGTCACATCATGAGAGTCGACTGCACCCGAAGTCATTTATACAACCCGCAAGGGAGGAAGATGCCGAAGGTGTGGTTGATGATTGGGATGAAGTCGTAACAAGGTAACCGTAGGGGAACCTGCGGTTGGATCACCTCCTTTCTAAGGAGTATCCGCGTTCCCGGCCTCGAAAGAGAGTCGGGACAAGGATAGGACAATCATCCGGATCCCGCGAGGGAGTCTGGATGCGTCTGCCAGGCAACTGGCGGACACGCATGGGAGCGGCAAGTCGCACCGCTTCTGATCCGAAAGGTTATCGTAAGTTTACAAGCTGATGGAACGCGTTGCCTCCGCGGGAACAAGTGGGGGCATAGCTCAGTTGGCAGAGCACGAGCTTTGCAAGCTCGGGGTCGCCGGTTCAAACCCGGCTGCCTCCACCATGCCTCGCTCGGTGGCCGCTGAGGCGGCTTGGAGCTTCGCATGGCAAGCCAAGCGCAGTCACCGAACGGGCTTGCCCTTCGAAGCGCCGCGGCGCGGCGCGAAGAAGGGCGTGTAGCTCAGTTGGTTAGAGCGCGTCCCTGATAAGGACGAGGTCCCTGGTTCGACTCCAGGCACGCCCACCATTCCTCGCATGGGAGGCCATGTTCGAGGCCATCAGCAAGATTCGACAAAACCATTTTTCCCGTGAGAAATCGGGATGGTTCTTTGACAATTGCATAGAGAGGGTAGATACAATTCTTCACCGAATTGTTGTTTGAAGAATTGGCCAAAATATTTTTGGTCAAGTTAAGTAAGAGCGCATGGCGAATGCCTTGGCACCAGTAGGCGACGAAGGACGTGGTAAGCTGCGATAAGCTTCGGGGAGCGGCAAACACGCTTTGATCCGGAGATTTCCGAATGGGGAAACCCTGTCCCGGTAAAACGGGGCGATTCCAGTCTGAATTCATAGGGCTGGAAAGCTACACCAGGAGAAGTGAAACATCTCAGTATCCTGAGGACAAGAAAACAACCGTGATTCCCCAAGTAGTGGCGAGCGAACGGGGAATAGCCCAAACCATCCCGTTTACGGGATGGGGTTGCGGGACCTCGACATGAGAGCTGTAAGGATAGCAGAAAGTTCTGGAAAGTTCTTCCATAGAGGGTGATAGACCCGTATGCGAAATCCAAACAGACTCTAGAGGTATCCCAAGTAGAGCGGGCCACGTGAAATCCTGCTCGAATCCGGGGGGTCCACCCCCTAAGGCTAAATACTGACTGGTGACCGATAGTGAACTAGTACCGTGAGGGAAAGGTGAAAAGAACCCCTGTTAGGGGAGTGAAATAGAACCTGAAACCATGTGCTTACAAGCTATGGTAGCTCTGTCGTCGCAAGACGATGGGGTGGCCGTTTGCCTTTTGCATAATGAGTCCGCGAGTTATTGTATGTAGCAAGGTTAATCCGCCTCTGGCGGAGCAGCCGAAGCGAAAGCGAGTACGAAATGTGCGACCAGTTGCATGCGATAGACCCGAAGCCGTGTGAGCTACCCATGGCCAGGATGAAACGCGGGTAAAACCGCGCGGAGGTCCGAACCGGTGACTGTTGAAAAAGTCTCGGATGAGCTGTGGGTGGGAGCGAAAGACTTACCAAACTCGGTGATAGCTGGTTCTCCTCGAAATAACTTTAGGGTTAGCCTGCACGAATGCTCGAAGCGGAGGTAGAGCACTGAATGGACTAGGGTCCTTACCGGGATTCCGAAGCCAATCAAACTCCGAATGCTGCTTCAGTCACGTGTGGAGATAGACTGCGGGGGATAAGCTTCGTAGTCGAGAGGGAAATAGCCCAGACCGCCGGATAAGGCCCCTAAAGATGGTTAAGTGGATAAGGATGTGAGATTGCTAAGACAGCTAGGATGTTGGCTTAGAGGCAGCCATCATTTAAACAGTGCGTAACAGCTGACTAGTCGAGTGATCTCGCGCCGAAAATGATCGGGACTTAAACCATCTGCCGACGCCGCGGATGTCCCGGCCTCGCAAGAGAGTCGGGATGTGGTAGAGGAGCGTTCCATGTGGATCGAAGCGCAAGGGAAACCGAACGTGGACTGCATGGAAGTGATTATGCGGACATGAGTAACGATAAGCCGGGTGAGAATCCCGGCCGCCGTAATCCCAAGACTTCCTGGGGAAGGTTCGTCCGCCCAGGGTTAGTCGGTCCCTAAGCTGAGGCCGAAAGGCGTAAGCGATGGGCAACAGGTTTAATATTCCTGTACTATCTTCCTGACGTCCGAGCAACGGAGGGACGCAGAAAGCTAGGTCAGCCGTCGATTGGAAGTGACGGTCCAAACCCCTAGAGGGTCCTGGATGGTAAATCCGCCGGGGCAACCTTGAAGGGTGATGGGACGCCGACCCTACGGGGAAGGCGGATTGACTGACGCTACGCTGCCAAGAAAAACCTTCTAGCGAGTCAGGCGGGTAACCGTATCTGAAACCGACACAGGTGGGAGGGAAGAGAATTCCAAGGCGCGCGAGAGAAACCTCGTTAAGGAACTCGGCAATCTAGCCCCGTAACTTCGGAAGAAGGGGTCCTCCTTGGAGTCATCGTAACAGAGAAGCTCCGAGGAGGCGCAGTGAACGAGCTCAGACGACTGTTTATCAAAAACACAGCACTCTGCTAACTCGTAAGAGGATGTATAGGGTGTGACACGTGACCAATGCTGTAAGGTTAAGGCGAGAGGTTATCCCCGCAAGGGGAGAAGCTTTGAACTGAAGCCCCAGTGAATGTCGGCCGTAACTATAACGGTCCTAAGGTAGCGAAATTCCTTGTCGGGTAAGTTCCGACCTGCACGAATCGTGTAACGATCTGAGCGCTGTCTCAACGAGGATCTCGGTGAAATTGTAGTTCCGGTGAAAATGCCGGATACCCGCAGTAGGACGGGAAGACCCCGTGAACCTTTACTGTAATCTGATATTGGGTTCTAGTTGATTATGTGTAGCATAGCTGGGAGGCTGCGAAGCTCGGTCGTCAGGCCGGGTGGAGCCAACAGTGAAATACCAGTCTTGATTAACCGGAATTCTAACCTTTGCCCGTTCAGCCGGGAGAGGAACAGTGTCAGAGGGTCAGTTTGACTGGGGCGGTTTCCTCCAAAATGGTAACGGAGGAGTTCGAAGGTTCCCTCAGCACGGTCGGCAATCGTGCGTAGAGCGCATAGGTAGAAGGGAGCTTAACTGCGAGACCTACAAGTCGAGCAGATGCGAAAGCAGGACTAAGTGATCCGGTGGTAGGAAGTGGTACCGCCATCGCTCAACGGACAAAAGGTACTCCGGGGATAACAGGCTAATCGCTGCCAAGAGTCCATATCGACGCAGCGGTTTGGCACCTCGATGTCGACTCATCACATCCTGGGGCTGGAGAAGGTCCCAAGGGTTCGGCTGTTCGCCGATTAAAGTGGTACGCGAGTTGGGTTCAGAACGTCGTGAGACAGTTCGGTCCTTATCCACTGTGGGCGTAGGAAATTTGAGGAGAACATTCCTTAGTACGAGAGGACCGGGAATGACGCACCTCTGGTGTTCCAGTTGTCCTGCCAAGGGCAGTGCTGGGTAGCTATGTGCGGAATGGATAAGCGCTGAAGGCATCTAAGCGCTAAGCCGTCTCCAAGATGAGATTTCCCTACCCGTAAGGGTACTCAAGGCACCTTGAAGACTACGAGGTTGATAGGCTGGGTGTGTAAGGTCTGCGAAGGCTTTAGCTAACCAGTACTAATCCGCCGTGAGGCTTGACCTTTATTTTACCCCGACCGCGTTTCCTTCGGGAAAAGCGCAAGGGGATCTGCCCCTCTATGCAATGTCTTTTTTTGGGGTCTCGGATTCCGATGCAGGGTCCGATATCCGGACAGTTTTCCGGTGACCATGGCGAGAAGGACACACCCGTTCCCATTCCGAACACGGCCGTTAAGCTTCTCAGCGGCGATGGTACTGTGGGTAAGGCCACGGAAGAGTAGCACGTTGCCGGGATTAATTTGAGGGGCCGCCTCGATTCATCGGGGCGGCTCTTCGCTTGTTCCCGCGCCTCATGGATTCTGCGGATTCGTTCCTGTCCCAAGGCTGTTTTGCCGCTTGCCAAGGCAGGAAGGCATATGCTAGTTTGCGACCCTTTTCTGGGGGATGAGTGGGCTGTCCTCCAGAGAAACGTGATGGAATAAAAGCCCGAAACCTCTAACTGGGTTGTTATGGAAAAGGTCAAAGCAAAGAAAAAGAAGGTCAATTTCGACCTTCAGAAGCTCGAGGGTGATGAACACGCCGCCATGGCGAAGATGTACGAAGAGACCCTCAAGAATTTCACTGAAGGATCGATCGTCAAAGGCCGGATCCTCGAAATTCGTCCCTCTGAAGTTCTCGTCGATATCGGCTATAAATCCGAAGGCGTGATTCCGGCCTCCGAGTTCAAGGATCTCGCCCAGATTCAAGCGGGCGATGACGTCGAAGTGCTCCTGGAAAGACTGGAAGACGACGACGGCATGGTCATTCTCAGCAAGGCCAAGGCCGAGCAGCAGCGGTGCTGGGATCGCGTGCTTGAAACCTGCCAGGAAGGCGGGCTGATCGAAGGCGTGATCAAGGGCCGCGTGAAGGGCGGGATGATCGTCGATGTCGGCATCGATGCGTTCCTCCCGGGTTCCCAACTGGACGTTCTGCCGGTTCGCAATCCGGACGATCTCCTGAACAAGAAGCTCGAGTTCAAGATTCTCAAGATCAACAAGGATCGCCGCAATATTGTTCTTTCCCGCAGAGAGCTGCTGGAGGACCGGCGCCGCGAGCAGAAGAAGAAGCTGCTGGCGGAAATCCAGATTGGCCAGATTCGCAAGGGCGTCGTCAAGAACATCACCGATTTCGGCGCCTTCGTGGACCTGAACGGGATGGACGGCCTGCTCCATATCACCGATATGAGCTGGGGTCGCATCAACCACCCGTCCGAAATGCTCTCCGTGGGCATGGAAATCGAAGTGACGGTTCTCGATGTGAACCTGGAAAAGGAGCGCATCTCCCTCGGATTGAAACAGCGCATGCAGAACCCGTGGGACGACATCGAAACCAAGTTCCCCGTGGGCAGCCGCGTGCGGGGCAAGATCGTCAACCTGGTTCCGTACGGCGCCTTCGTGCAGCTTGAGGAAGGCGTGGAGGGCCTGGTGCATGTGTCCGAGATCTCCTGGACCAAGCGTGTGGCCAAAGCCTCCGACGTCCTTTCGGTGGACATGGTGGTGGACGCCGTGGTTCTCAACATCAACAAGGAAGAGCAGAAAATATCGCTGGGCATCCGTCAGACGGAGATGAACCCGTGGGATGGCGTTGCCGAGAGATACCCGATCGGTACCCGCGTGAAGGGCGAGGTCAGGAACTTCACCAACTACGGCGCGTTTGTCGAAATCCAGGAAGGGATCGACGGCATGATCCACGTGTCCGATATGTCGTGGACACGAAAGATCAACCACCCGTCCGAGGTTCTGAAGAAAGGCGACCAGGTCGAGGCCGTGGTGCTGGAAGTCGATCCGACAAACCAGCGCATCAGCCTGGGCCTGAAGCAGGCGCAGGACGATCCCTGGACCAGCATCTCCTCGAAGTATCACGTGGGCCAGTTGGTCAAGGGCAAGGTCAGCAAGCTCGCATCGTTCGGCGCGTTTGTCGAGATCGAGGAAGGTGTGGACGGATTGGTCCATATCAGCCAGATCAGCGATGATCGCGTTCAGAAGGTGCGCGATGTCCTCCAGGTCGGCCAGGAGGTGGAAGCCCGCGTGATCAAGATCGATCCGCTGGAACGTCGCATTGGGCTGAGCATCAAGGCGGCCAAGCTTGCGGAAGATGAGTTTGTGGTCGATGAGTCCATGCTCGAGGGGTTGCGTCCGGGCGAGCATCTGGTCGATGTCGGCGGCGCTCTGGATGCGGCCATCGGGTTGGCCGGTCAGGCGGCGCCCGAAGAGTGGCGTCCGGGCGAGAAGAGCGACGCCGCTGAGGACGAAAAGAACGACTGATCGCTCTCATCAAGTCGGTTGGGAAGGCGCTTGCTCATTCTTCTGGAAGAGCAAGCGCCTTCCGTGTTTAATGGGAGTTTCAACGCTCGACCCCGGACGCTGGGCGCATCCAGGGGTCGTGCATCTCCGGGTGGATGAATATGAAAGACGCATCGCAGGATACCGCCGCAAGACTCGCGGAACGAAGTGTTGACCTCGTCTCCTTCGACGAACTCAAAGCCAAGCTGGATTGGGCGGCGAAGGAAAAACGACCGCTTCGCATCAAGTATGGCGCTGATCCATCGGCGCCCGACATCCATCTCGGCCATGTGGTCGGACTGAACAAGCTCCGCGAGTTTCAGGAACAGGGCCATGTCATCGTGTTCCTGATCGGGGATTTCACCGGCATGATCGGCGACCCGTCCGGCCGCTCGCAGACCCGCAAGCCGCTGACCCGGGAGCAGGTCCGGGAAAACGCCAAATCCTATCAGAAGCAGGTCTTCAAGATACTCGACCCGGCTCTGACCGAGATTCGCTTCAACTCGGAGTGGTGTTCTCCCATGAAGTTTGAGGATGTTATTCGGCTCTCCGCCCACGTTACGGTGGCGCAGATGCTGGCTCGGGATGATTTTGCGAAGCGCTATGGAGCGAACCAGCCGATCTCGCTTGTCGAGTTCATGTATCCGTTGATCCAGGCCTACGATTCGGTTGTGCTCAAGGCCGACCTGGAACTTGGCGGCACGGATCAGTTGTTCAATATGCTGCTGGGGCGCGAACTGCAGAAGGTCTTTGGCCAGCCGTCCCAGGTCGTCATGACGCTTCCTCTGCTCGAGGGCCTTGACGGCGTGAACAAGATGAGCAAGAGCTTGGGGAACTACATCGGTGTGACGGAAGCGCCGAAAGATGTGTTCGGCAAGGTGATGTCCGTCAGCGATGAACTGATGTGGCGGTACTTCTCCCTGGTCCTGTGCATGCCGGAAAACGAGATCCGGAATCTGCGCCAGGCCGTGCAGAGCGGTCAGCGCCATCCGCGCGATATCAAAGACGAGTTGGCCAGGAAGGTGGTCGAGAAGTTCCACGGCCGGCAGGCGGGAGAAGAGCAGTCGGCGGAGTTCGCGCGCGTCTTCTCGAAGAAGGAATTGCCCCGTGACATTCCGGTCCTGAAGATCGAAGGGGCGGGGGTAACGCTCATCGAAGCGCTGGTCAAATCGGGCCTGGCGGACAGCAATAGCGAGGCCCGGCGGCTGATCCAACAGGGCGCTGTCGAGGTGGCCGGACAGAAGATCGCCGATCCCAAGGCCCGGCCCGAAATGCCCGACGGAACCGTCATCCGATGCGGCAAGCGCGGCTTTGCCAAGGTTGTTCGCGCATGACTGTGCTTGAATCCGGACGGCGAACGCGCTACTTCAGATTTCATAGATGGACCCGAGTACCCCCGTAGCTCAGTTGGACAGAGCATGGGATTTCTAATCCCAGGGTCGCAGGTTCGAGCCCTGCCGGGGGTGCCAGATCCTCGAGTTCCGCATGACGCGGAACCCGGTGTCCCGCAGACCCTGGTGCGCTAAAAATGAAACGATCCTTTGTCGAAGTCAGCCTTTCCGCCTTGGCCGCCAATATCGGCACGATGAGGAAGGCGCTGAAGCCGTCCACGGAAGTCATGTTCGTCCTGAAGGCGAATGCGTATGGACATGGCGCCGGTTCCGTGGCTCGTCGCGCCGCGGAGTGCGGCGTGAGATGGTTTGCCGTCGCCTATACGCAGGAGGCGGTCGAGCTGCGCCAGAGCGTGCGCGATGCGAACATCCTTGTGTTGGGCGTGGCGGAGCCGTCCGATGTGCCTGTTCTTCTCAACGAGAAGATCGTCCCGATTATCGTCAGCGAGCGTCATGCCCGCGCATTGGGCGATGCGGCGCGCCGGCTGGGCCGGCGGTTGGCCGTTCATCTGAAGATCGACACGGGAATGGGACGCCTGGGTTTCGCCTGTGACTCCGTCGCGCAGGTCGTCGCCGGCCTGGAGCCTGACTCAGGCCTGGATATCCAAGGCATCTGTACGCATTTTGCCGCAGTCAAGCCCACGAATCTTGCGGGCGCGAGGGTCCAGCTTGACCGTTTCGCCACGGTCAGTCAGGCGGTGGAAAAGCACCTGGGCCGCAAGTTATTCAAGCATGTATCGAGCAGTCGCGCTTTCCTGTATGTCGGCGACTGGGATCTCGACGCCATCCGGCCCGGGATTGCCCTGTATGGATATGGGGCGAGAGGCTCGCATGTCCGGATCAGGACTCAACCGATTCTCCAGTGGAAGACCTTCGTGGCGCAGGTGAAACCGATGCCCGCGAATTCACCGATCGGCTACTATGGCTCCTACGTCACGCCCGCGCCCACAAACATCGCCGTCTTGAGCGTCGGCTATGCGGATGGATACAACCGTCTGCTCGGCAACAAGGGTTGCGTCTTGATCCGCGGCCGTCGTCGGCCGGTGATCGGGCGCGTGAGTATGAACTGGGTCGCTGTGGATGTGGGGCCCGAAACGGATGTCCGGGAGGGGGACGAGGTGGTCCTGATCGGGTCGCAGGGCAATGCGTCCATCTGGGCGGATGAAATAGCCACGCTGTGCGGCACGATCGCCTACGAGATTCTGACGGATATCCATGCGGGCCTTGAGCGCAGGTACGTGGGCTAGCGGATGTCCACGGGAACGCACGCCTTGCTGGGGACATAACCGCTTTGCGAACCCAGGGCAACCTTCAGCCATGCGCCCGCGTCTTCCTTCAGCCGGACAATCGAACCCTCGGGCAGTGCAAAATGAGCCTTGGAGCCTTCCATCGGCGCGTAGAGAGCCTGTTGCCGGGGCTCGACGACAACCCATTCAGGAGCTTGGCGGACGATCCATACGTTGAGAATGCCCGCGAGACCCAGCGCCAGCGGGAGTAGAAGGGCCGCCAGCGTACGCCCGAGCCCTACGCGGTGCTGACGCCACAGAAGCAGAACACCCAAAACGACGGCCGCCGCCCAATATGCAGAGACAGCCAGAATGATCCACTCGGACAGGCTGCATTTGAACAGGAATCGCGTCACGGCTTTGTAAGGCGGCGTGGACGCCGAGGTGCTTTGGAGGGCAAAGCGCAGATTGGCCTGGATGTCGGGGTCCCGCGGCGCCATCTGCCACGCGCGCCGGTAATTCAACACCGCCAAGCCGATCTTTCCCATCTTGAAGTAGGAATTGCCCAGATTGAAGTACAACTCCTTGGACCTGTACCCCTGATCGATCAATTGAGTGTAAAGAGCCGCGGCGTCGGCGGGCCGGTTCGCATCGTAGGCCCGGCTCGCCTCCAGGAAGGTCTGCTGAAGCTTTGCCGCGGGAGTCTCACCCGCCGAGCGTGCGTGCTGAACGGCGCCCACCGCGCCCGCAAGCATCAGGACGCCGCATGCAATGCCCATGATCCACTTTCGTTTCATAGCTTGAGTCGCTCGCATTTTCGCAACACCTGGGTCAATTCCTCGAGAATTCCGCGCTCCTGCGCCTCGTGAACCGTGTCGGCGCCGACATCCCCGAACCGCGCCCGCTCGCAGTGCTCGAACAGTACGCGGATGCACTCCATATCGGAATCGCTCATGTGCGCACGGTTCAGGGCGGAAAGAACGATATCCGCCGACAACTCTCCGGGCGCGAGATTCAGCCGATGGCCGAAGTAGGAGGAAAGGGTTTTCCAGATCGCTTCGTAGAAGGCCTTGCGGTCTCCCTTGGAGATCGCGCTTTCCGCCTTCCGAAGGCCGGCGCGGGCTGTGCGGGGTGCCTGGTGACGCCGTGCAAGGGCCACATCGCCGGCCAGTTGCTCGCGCCGCATGACCGCAAGAAAGAGCAGGCCAAGAACCGCCACGGGCAACAACTGCGCCGCAAGAAAGGCGGGATGCAGGTACCACGGACACTTGTGCGCCGGAATCCAGCGGGCCGGCGCCGGTTTCAGGTAGATGATGTCGGTTCCCAGAATGATGGTGGAAGCCTCGGAATGGGAAGGGACGGCCTGTAGAATCCGGGCGGTTGCATTCGATGAAGGATGCACCACGATCGGGTAGGGGCCGCGACGGATTGTTTCGTAGGCCTTCTTCTCCGGATCGAAGAAGGAAAAGACGAGCGCGGGGAGTTCTTTCACCTTTTCCGAACGCGGGATCAGCACCTGCTCGAATGTTTTCCGTCCAATGCCCCGGCCGGCGTCCGAATCCTTTGAAACCAAACGGGGATCATAGACCTTGAAGTCGTCTCCCGCGACGAATTGAGGCGCGGAGATGTTCTCGATATTTCCTCGGCCGAGAATCTGGATCGTCAGGGTGATCGGGTCTCCTGCGCTCACGTCCGTGGGCTTCACTTGCGCCTCGAAAGCGAATTGGCCGACCGCGCCTGCATAACCGGGCGGCCGGCCTTCCGTCGGCAGCGCGCTAACTTGGATCTCCAGCGGCTTGGGGCTGATATGCACCGGTTGCGTGCGCACCATGCCGAAGAAATCATCGAAGAAGGAGTTGTCGAATCCCAGCGGGCTGCGCCGCTCACTTTGAACCCGCACCGGCACCTGGATCGTCGGCTCCAACTTGAACGTGCCCGCCGTCAGCGCCTGAACTTTTGCGCGGAAGCGGCGCACATCATATACCTTGTTGTTGATGACCTGGCGGCCGCCCTGCAATTCCTGGAAAGGCTGCAGGCTGAGCCCCGACGCGGGCATATTCATCAGCGAAATGTCGTTTCCAAGATTCAAGCCCTGGGAGTAGATGGACAGCACAATGTCAAAGACCTGCTGATTGTAAACGTCGGTTGTTTCCGTGCTGAACACGGCAAACAGCAAGTCGGACGAATCCTCCGGCGTTTCGCCCTGCTGCGAAGCGGAACTCTCCGGGGCTGCGATTTCAAGATCGATGGCGGGCAGAGGGAACGACTGGTCGGGTGTCGCGTAGGTCAACGGACCGATCGTAAACTTGCCGGTTTGGATGGGCACAAGCTGATAGGTAAAGGTCACAGAAGAATCCTTCTGCCCGTTGACAAAAGAATAGCTTTGTTGCGTTCCGGCAAAACTCGACCGGAATCCTTGGACCGGGGGGAGCTGCGGTGAGGGCGGATTGTCGATGCCTCGGATCGTGAAGGTACACGTTGCGGCCTCGCCGGCCCGCAAGATCCTCGGCTGAATATCGAATTCGACAGAGGCCGTCCAGCCCCTAAGCGCCGTCATCCATGCGCACAGGGCAAGGGTCAGGACGTATCCGGTCTGTCGTCGCGACATCCTCATTACCAGTCTTTCTCCACGGGAGTCGGCTGACCGATGATCAGGCGCATCCGATCGCGGCTGGCCTGCTCTTCCTGCTTCATCGCATCGAGCATTATCCTGGCTTCTTCAGGGGTCATCTCTTCGGATTTTTGGGGCTGCGCTTGCTGCTGTTGTTGCTCTTGATCGGACGGTTGCTCATGGCCCTGGTTCTGCTGTTGATTCTTCTCCTGATCCTGTTGACGATTCTCCTGCGAATCCTCTTTCTGCGGGTCGTCCTTCTCCTGCGGCTCCTGTTTCCGGGACTGATCTTCCTGTTCCTGATCCTGCTTGTCCTGATCCTGTCCCTGCTGTTGCTGTTGTTGCTCTTTCTTTTGCTGCAGTTCCTGCTTTCTCTGTAGGGCCACCTCGTAATTGACCTTCACGTCCTCGTCGTCGGGTGCCAGGGTCATTGCGTTTTCGTACATGGAGAGGGCCTCATCCACCGAACCTATGGCCGGGTCAAGGCCCCCTTGCTTCTCGGCCAACTCGGAGTCGGCCATCAATGCGTTCCCGCGGTTGTAATACGCTTTGCTCTGAAGCGCAAGGTTGGGGGAGCGCGTGGCCTCCGCGTAATTCGTCGCGGCGGCTCCGAATTCGCCGATCCTGAAGCGGGCGTTGGCGGCGTTGTATTTGGCTACGGACGGGTCCAGCTTCGCTTTGTGTGCGGACTGGGATGCCCGCTCGAAGGCCTCCGCCGCCTGGTCGTAGGACTGCTCCCGGTAGAAGCGGGCGCCGTCCTTCATCGCCCGGCGCGGCGCGTCCGCGCACCAGCCCGTGAAGGATTGGAAGCCGACCGCCACAATGCCTATGACCCAAATCTTTTTCATGCCTTTTTCTCTCGAGGACTGAATCTCCGGTCGCTGATCGCGGCTTCAAGAATCAAGAGAACAAGCGTCGCGCCCAGGAACCACCCAAAGCGATCCTCGTAAGCCTTGGTCATTCTCGATTCCTGCTCGTCCCTCTTCAGTTGCGCGATCCCCTGATCGTACAAGCGTTCCAGTCCGAAATCGCCGGGCGCGGAACGGACATAGGTCCCGCCTGTGGCGACCGCGAGTTGGCTGAGCACATCCTCGTGCAGGGCGGATTTGATGACATTCCCGGCCTTGTCTTTTGCGAAGCCGGAGCGATTGCCGCCGTTCGTCACGGGGATCAACTCCCCGTCCAGGCTGCCCACGCCCACGGCGTAGACGCGGATGTTCCTCTTTTTCAACTCGTCGATCAGCTTGAGCGGCTGGCCTTCGTGGTCTTCGCCGTCGGTGATGAGGACGATCGCCCGGTCCGCTTCCGTGCTCTTTTCGAAGCTGTCCATGGCCGTCCGAAGGCTCTGGGCGATCGCCGTTCCGCCACGCGGAATGATGCCGACATACGCGTCATCGAGCGTCATCAGAAAGGCGGCATAGTCGATGGTGAGCGGGCATTCCAGGAAACTGCTGCCGGCGAACGTGACAAGGCCAATGCGATCGCCCTTGAGCTTGCCGACGAGATCGCGCACGCCCCACTTCGCCTGCTGGAACCGGTTGGGCTTGATATCTTCGGCCAACATGCTTCTCGACGTGTCGAGAACAACCATGATGTCCAGCCCCCGCCGTTTCACCTCCTGCCAGTGAAAGCCCCACTGCGGCCGCGCAAACGCCAGGCCCGCAAGACTGATCGCGACAAGCCACAAAATCGCGCGGCGGCGAATCTGCGCGATACTGCGATCCGGAGCCATGACTGCCAGAACTTCCGAGGCGACCAGTTGATTCAGCCGCCGCTCTCGCCGACACAGGAGGAAAAAGACAAGCCACCAGAGCGGAAGCAAAAGCAGCAACCAGGGAAGAATATCTGGAGAACCCCACTTCATTTTGAAATCTGAAACCTGAAACCTGAAACCTGAGTCCGGCCCGCCTTGGGCGGAAAACCTGCCACCTCAGCGGCCTTGCCGCTCCGCGACGACGCGGGAACCTGAATGTTCTGACCTCCAACTCTCACGGCAGTCTCCCTATCCGTGTCAGCGAGAGAATCTTCTCCAACCCGAGCATCAACAGGCCCGCGAGAAGCCACGGCATGAAACGCTCCTCGAAGTACGTATACTGGTCGATGTTGACCTCGGTTTTTTCCATCTTGTCGATCTGCCTGTAAACCTCTTCAAGGGCTTTGAAGTCAGTTGCGCGGAAGAACGCCGCGCCCGTGATCTCCGCGATGCGCATGAGCGTGCCTTCGTCGATTTCCGAGACCTGCCGGCTGTATCGCCGCCCGCCAAACGGATCGATGAAAGGCATCTGGACCACTCCCGTTGAGCCTGCGCCGACCGTATACACCTTGACGTCCAGGGCTTTGGCTGCCTGTGCCGCGTTCTCGGGCGTCAGCGCACCGCGGTTGTTCATGCCGTCCGTCAGCAGAATCACCACCTTGCTCTTGGCTGCGCTGTCGCGGAGCCGGTTCACGGCGGAGGCTATGGCGTCGCCGATCGCCGTGCCGTCCTCGATCATGCCCGTCTCCAGCCTCTGCATCTGCTGAACCAGCCACCCGTGATCCAGGGTGAGAGGGGCGACGGTGTACGGCATGGCCGAGAACGCCACCATCCCGATCCGATCGTTCGGCCGGTTCTTGATGAAACGTTCGATAACCACCTTGGCCGCGTCCAACCGGTTGACGGGAGTCCCCGCTGTCGAGAAGTCCTCGGCGCGCATGGATGTCGAAACATCCACCAGCAGGACAATATCCACGGCCTCTGTGCGGACGCGGCTCTCCGCGAGGCCTTTCTGAGGCCGGCTCATGGCGATGATGAGGAAGAAAAGCCCGAGCGCGTACAACACGGGGAGGAGGGGTTGGAGCGCGACGGCCCAACTCACCGGAAGCGCCTTCACGGCGTCCCCGTTGCTGAAGCGAAGCGAAGGCCTTCTGCGCCGGCTGTAACGCAGAAAGACGAGCGCCGGCACCAGCAGGAGGAACAGGAGAATCCATGGATAGCGAAGAATCATGAGGAATGGGGAAGGGTGGATGGTTCCTGGGGAATCGTCTCGCGCACGAGACGCTCCGCCGCGTCGTACCCGCTTTGCATATCCGCGCGCCGGGGACGGTAACGCGCAAACTTGACCAGGTCGCACTGCTCCAGAAACTCGCAGGTGAGCATTTGATGATCGGGGGAGAGCAATCGGGATGTGCTGGCCTCCCGGATGAACTCCTCGGTCGTCCTTTCCGGCGCGCGGAGTCCGAATCGGTTTTCCAGGTAGCGCCGTATGATGGAGGACAGTTCGACGTAAAAAGGCTCCGTATTCTCGGACTCGATCCAGCCCTTCGCTCGCAAGCGCTTCAGTTCGTTCAACGCCGTTTCATGCGGCGGAGGCGGCGGCGCATAATGCAGGATCGTGCGCGGCTTGGTCAGAAGGCGATACATAGCCACGGCGGCAAGCAGGGCCAGAATAGAAATCAGGACCACGCCCGCCAGCCAGCGCGGAAAAGCGCCCGGCCATTCCTCCAGATCCTTGATGTCCCGCGGGGATTGGTTCGAATCGGCCAGCATGGAGCGTACGGAAAACTCTGCGGTGGGGAAGGGCGTCGCCGTGGATGTCCCGTCGCTGTGAACGATCTGGAGGACGCCGGTGCCGATGTTGTGAGTTCCGATCACAAAGGAAGCGAGATCATATTTCCAGGTGGTTTGGACCCTTCCATCCGGCAGCGTGCGTCTCTTCTCCGTCCGGTTGCGCACGACTACTTCCTTGCCGCGCGCCAGGTCGGGGGCGGCCAGCGTGTCCGACGGCGGAAGGAGCGATGTCAGCGTCAGTTGAAACACATCGCCGACGCGGATGACATTGGTGCTCAGGCCGACGCTCAACGGCGAGGAGGTCGATGGCCGGCCCGCTCCCTCATGGCCGCGTCGGCAGCCGGTCGCCGCGAGGAGAACGGACAGTCCGAAGCCCAATATCCAAAGTCCCGCGCCGGGTGAAAACAAGCGCTTCGCGCGTGACTTCCTCTGTCTTTGACTTTGCACTCTCACGTCTTCAGTCTCTGCTCTCTCATCCGGAAGAATTTGATGAACTCGCGCTCGTAAGGTTCACCGGCGTTCGCCTCGATCACGTCAATGCCCGCCGTGCGGAACAGGCTCAGGAGTTCGCCACGGCGCTGCGCCTGCATCGTGCCGAACCGTCGGCGCGTTCCCGCGTCCGACGTGTCCACGAGAAAGCGGCGGCCCGTCTCGGCGTCGATCCAATCGACCAGTCCGGCGGACGGCCACGACTGCTCCCGCTTATCGCCCACGATAATGCTGATCAGGTCATGCTTCCTCGCGGTAATGCCCAGCGGCCGTTTGAGTGGCTCGCGGGTGATGAAATCGCTGATCAGAAAAGTGACCGTTTTCCGATTCGTCACGTGATTGAGGAAATCCAGAGCCGGCTGGATTCGCGTGCCGGGCCTCCTGGGCTCAAAGGACAGGACCTCCCGAATCACGCGCAGCACATGGGCGACGCCCTTCTTCGGCGGAATATATGCCTCGATTTCATCGCTGAAAAGGATGAGCCCGACGCGGTCGTTATTGGTGATCGCCGAAAAGGCAAGAACCGCCGCAATCTCCGCCGCGAGGTCTTTTTTGAGCCGGCTCGTACTGCCGAAGGTGTTCGAGGCGCTGATGTCCACCAGCAGCATGACGGTCAGTTCGCGTTCCTCTGTGAACTTCTTGACGAAAGGATGCCCCATGCGCGCCGTGACGTTCCAATCGATCGTGCGAATCTCGTCGCCGGGGATGTACTCGCGGACCTCCTGGAACTCCATGCCCTGGCCCTTGAACACGCTGTGGTACGCGCCCGCAAACACATCCGAGACCATATGCTTGGTCCGGATATGGATATGGCGAACCTTTCGCAGTATATCTTTGGTGTTCATGGAGTATGAAACCTGAAACCGGAGACCTGAAACCTGAGTCCTACCCGTCGGAGGCGGGTCCGCCTTGGGCGGAAAACCTGCCACGTCAGCGGCTTTGCCGCTCTGCGGCGATGCGGAACCCTGAATGTTCTGACCTCCGGACTCATGGCACCGGCAACTCGTTCAGCATTCTCGCGATGAGATCGTCCGACGTGAGCTCATCGGCCTCCGCCTCGTAGGAGATCAGCAGGCGATGGCGGAGGACGTCCGGGGCGATCGATTTGACGTCCTGCGGCGTGACATAACCGCGGCCCTGAAGGAATGCATACGCTTTTGCCGCGATCGTCAGGTAAATCGTCGCGCGGGGCGATACGCCATAGCGGATGTAGTTCTTGATTTTAAGCTTGTAGGTCTCGGGCTCACGGGAGGCGAAGACGATGCTGAGCACGTAGTCCTTGATCTTGTCGTCCACATAGACCTCGTCAACCACCCTGCGCGCGCGCAGGATGGCATCGGTCTTGACCACCGGCGTTACGCTGAACTTCTTGTCCGTGACGGACATCGCGTCCAGGATACGGCGTTCCTCCTCAAGCTTCGGATAGGTGACTCTCAGCTTCAGCATGAATCGGTCCACCTGCGCCTCGGGGAGGGGATACGTGCCTTCCTGCTCGATGGGGTTCTCTGTCGCGAGCACGAGGAATGGTTCGGGGAGGCGGAACGTTTCCTGGCCGATCGTCACCTGGCGTTCCTGCATCGCCTCGAGCAGTGCGCTCTGCACCTTGGCCGGGGCCCGGTTGATTTCGTCCGCCAGGATGATGTTCGCGAACACGGGCCCTTTCTTCGTCGTGAACGTTCCTTCCTTGGGGTTGTACACGAGCGTGCCGATCAGGTCCGCCGGCAGAAGATCGGGAGTGAACTGGATACGCTGGAAGGAAGTGCTGAGAGCCGCCGCGAGCGTTTTCACGGAAAGCGTCTTGGCCAGGCCGGGAACGCCTTCGAGCAGGACATGGCCGTTGGCCAGCAGGCCGACAATCAGCCTGTCGATCAGGTACTTCTGGCCGATGATGACCTTCTCCATTTCCGCACGGAGCGCGGCAATAAAGGCGCTTTCTTCCTTCACGCGATCGTTAATGGCAGTGATTCCGGAATTCATGGTTCATCTCTCCTGTTCTTCCCGTTGGTTCACAACGAATTATGACCCTTTGGCTCGAAAAGAGTTCAAAAAAATCACACCGGCGCATCCCCGTTCTTTTCAGAATTTCCGGCGTTGCCGATCTGGCGAAGGGCCTCATAGACCGAGATAGCCACGGCGGATGAAAGATTCAGAGAGCGCACATGATCGGTCCGGATGGGAATCCCAACCATCTGTTCAGGGTACTGATCGAGCAGCGCATCTGAGAGACCTTGGGTTTCCGAACCGAAAACCAGTGTATCGCCGGGCCGGTATTCGACCGATATGTACGGACGCGATGCCCGGGTTGTAAAAAAGAACATGCGCGGAGGAGAAACGGATCGGACAAAATCGTCGAAACTCGGGTGCACCGCCATCACCACGGAATCCCAGTAGTCCAGACCCGCCCGTTTCAGTTTCGCGTCATCAATGGGGAATCCCATGGGTTCGACAAGATGCAACAGGGTCCCGGTGGCCGCGCAGAGCCGTGCCACGTTCCCTGTGTTCGGCGGAATCTGCGGCTCCACCAGAACCACACGCAACGGCGGACGCGGTCCAAAGAATGACAAATTCCCTTTGCGTGCGTGGACGTGCTTCATGCTGTTCGGGCACCTTCATCCGTATCCGGCTCAGGGCGCCGCTTCGGCGCGCGCCGCGGCGGCCGCGATTCTGGGCGCGATTGCGCGGCCGACATTCTTCAACGCTTCCTGGGTCGCGCTCTGCACCGATTGCCCGCTGCCCGTGGCCGTTGCTTCTTCGATGGCCAGCACCTTGCCGTCCTTCACGCGCAGGATTCGCGCCGATGCATTCGCATTTGCGCGGACCACCGTGACCCCGTACGCGATGTTCTCGCTCGATTTGACCGCATCCGCCTGTCCGACCACGGCGCAGGTCGCGCCGAGCGCCGCCGCTTTTTGGGTGGCCGCCGCCGGGTTGATCACTTCCGAAATCGTGCCGCCGGGCTGAAACGCATCGCACATGGAGAGATCGATCACCTCTATTCCCGCGCCGATCAGCGCCTTCTCCACCGCGCTTTGAACGAAGTATTGCTGCACATCGGTGTAGTAATACCAGGACCACATCAGATCGACTCGTTCGGGCATAAACACAACATACCTGGCCGCAGCGGGCGTCTCTGGGGCAGGGGCGGGCGCCGTCGCCGACGGCTCGCCGTCCGACGGAACATCCGGCTCGGGCGTCACAGGCTCCGCCGTCCCGGCATCCGGAGCCGGTTCCGCCTCAAGAGACACTGGGTTTTCCGGGACGGCCTCTTCCTGGGCAAAGGTCACGGCGACACAGCAAGACAGGACGACCATCGCGGCCAAGGAAACAAGAAATGGAAGTCTCTTCATCTTAGGATATCCCCTAGGTTATACGGCCGAAACACTATGGTAAACATTGACAAAGCGAACAAGCCTTTTATAGTAGCCAAGCCTTGTCGAAAAGCCTTGGTGTGGGGGGTTAGCTCAGTTGGCAGAGCGCCTGAATGGCATTCAGGAGGTCGGGAGTTCAACTCTCCTACCCTCCACCAGTTCTTTCGATGAAGCCGGTGGGCCGCAAAGTAAGTTCTGACCAATAAAATCAATGTGTTTGTGATGACCGGCAGCCGCCGGTCATTTCTTTTTCCTGCCGGAATTCGCTCCTTCTCACTTCTCCAAAACGGGGCGCGTGACTGATACAAAACTGATACAGCCCTCCTCTTGGGATTTCGCGTCGAGTCCACCTCGGACGACCTGAACGGAAGACAGGAGGCACTGGGGATGCAGGAACTGACACAGACTGATACAAGAGGTGATACAGCCGAGGCGAGCGATTCAGGCCCAGGCCTGTTGGCGGGGCTCGGACGCCTCTGCCATGGTCTCGGCAAGCGATTTCCACTGCACGGGGCCAGGGTCGTTGAAGACCGCGAGGCGGGTATCTCGCGGCAGTAGCGGCATGATGATCTGCCGGAAGAAGCGGACGGGGTTCTTGCGGAAGGTGACTTCGAGCGCCTTGCCTAGTTCTTCTTGGATGTCGTCCTTCGACAACATCGCATCGAGTATCTGAAGGGCCTTTGCCCTGCCGCCGCAACTTCCTTTCGGGCGTCCAGGCCCACCCTCCCAACCGGGTTGAAACTGCATGTTCTGATCTCCTGCGCGCCATTTCCCAAATGGCGGAAATTGGGGATTTCACATTACTGAACCATAGTTCACTTATACGGATTTTGTCAAGGAATAACTGGGGCCGGCGTTTTTGACGAAAAGCGTGGTCTGCCCATTCGCGTTGAGCTTCTGTCGGAGGTTGCCAGCATCATGGTCTCGGCGGATGACAACGGCGTAGGCCGTCGGGCGAGCGGAGCCGGTGGTGCGGCCCTTGCTGGCGCGCGCGGGCGGGAAGTATTACCATGCGCTTCGCGTGGTCCACTGGGGCGGTCACATGGCCGCGACGTTGGCCGCCAACTTCGCGGCGATGTGCAGGGTAGGTCTTCCGGGCGGATATTACGGACTCAAGAACCGAAGTCCACCCACATGAAGATCATCAAGCAAAGGATCACGAATATCGACGGCACCATGACGAAGATCAATCTGCTCACGTGTACTTTCTTCGCAAGCTCACGCAAGTAGAGGATGGAGAATAAGCATCCCGCAAGACACCCCAAAACCCAGACCAGAACGAAAGCTAACTCTCTCGTTCGACCTGTGACACCAAATAGAACCGTCAACAACGGCAACAGGGCAAACGATCCCAGACCAACGATGACAAGAAACGCGAAGAGTGGACCAACAGGGTTTTGGTAGAGCGTGGAAAATCTCATTTGCACGGCTCCGTGGCCTGTTGTCCCAGAGCATCAAGAGCACTGATTCCCCCAAGGGCATTCAAGTACTCGTCGGCTGAACCGAAGAATGTGGGACCAAGTCCAGAACCGCCTTCAAGAATAACATTCCCGTAGCGATCAACCATCGAAGGGGTCTTGGCAAGACTTGAGAATCGCAACCCAGCCAGATCAATTGCGAGATCGGTTGCGGTTGCAAGCCTCTGAGCGTTAGCGTTGCCGGGAACGGCGAGTTCAACCACATCGTTAATGAAAGCTCCTGTGCTCGGCAGGGGCTTGTTGATCATGGCTGCGACGAAATTCTCTGCGTTGGCTCCAAAGCCATAGGACGATTTGAAAACGATCACGCCACCAAGAACTGCGCCTGCTCCGCCCGTACCAACTGCCAGAACACCACCGCCAACGGCACCAAGCCCATTGCCGATCATTCCAGCGAATGCTCGACCAGCATCCGACCACGCCACCAGTCCGAGGGGGTCAAAGTTGTTGATCGGATTGCCGAGCGCGTACTGATAGAGATTGATCCCGCTGCCCTCGCCGGAAGGATCGCGTGAGAGCCAGGTTCCCGTGCTCGGGCTGTACCAGCGCGCCCCGAAGTACACGAGGCCGGAGCGGGCATGGTAGAGTTTCGTCTGTAAATCTTCCCCGCCCCCACGCGCGATAGAAGGGA
>JBPOJF010000005.1:0-97342 GCA_052033915.1 Lentisphaerota bacterium
CACCACCGCCAGACAACCCACGACCAACAACAATCCGACCTTGCTCCTCATTTGCTGATTCATCGTGATTCCCTCCTTGTTCTTGTGTTTCTGTCCCGAACTCCTGGCCGGAGGTCGTGCCAAAAAAAGAGGCGCGAACCCCCTGCCCGCCGTAAGGCGGATGACCTCATGCCTCTATCGAGGGACCAGCAAGCCCCTATCAGGAAACACAAGACAGAGAGCCGCGCCCCATGTGGGGCGCGTCCCGTCAGTGTCGTTCCCTGAATAGAAAATTGCTGGTTTTCGATAGAAACGATTACTGCCGTAACACCGAAAATAGTTTTCTCAAAGACCACGGTTCTACAAGCTGGGTGAATCTATGCCATAGATAACACGGGCATGACGAGAAAATACTTTCCGCTCGAATTCGTCCGGGGTGCCGTTCGGTCAACGGCGAACGCGGCGCGGGACTTGCGTCAGAGTGGGTACACGGCAAGCAGGAAGGGCGCTTCTCCATGCAAAAGGGCCGGGAAAAGAAGGCGCTACAGGGTCGGCAAGCGTGCGTTACTTGCTCTTGCGGGGCTTTTTGTCGCCGGGGTGGTGTTTGCCGGGGAGGGTTCTGCCGTATTCCCCCCGCTCCTCGGCGGCCAGGGGAAAAGTCCGTCTCGCGTCATCAATGGCTCTGTCCGATGTTTTGGATGGCTTGTCGCAGGATTTGAGCATGGATACAGCGGAGAACCACTCTCGTTCCTCGTCAAGATACTCGAACCGCGGGTCCAGGGGATGGATCAGCGGCGGGCCTGTCCGGCGCAACAGCGACTCGGAAAGTTCCCTTCCCTCCATAAGAAATGCGTGAATTGCAAGCGCATGGTCAACCTGGCGCGGCGTTAGACGATCCACAATCCAACTTCGTGCCAGTGTCGCAAGGGGCAGTGTGCGGGCATTCCAGACGCAAAGCGTACGCAACGGATGAACATTACGTCCTGTCTTCAACTCGCCCGGCACGGCGGGAGTGCCGAAGCGGCTGAATGGCGCCGCAAGCCAATTTCCTTCATCGCCCTTCCGCAGAACGGCGAGATACCTGAGGTTCTCGGCTGTCGCATCCGTAAATGGGTGAAAGAGTCGTATTTGACCTTCTCGAACTGCGCCCGTCTCATAAAGCAACACGGATCGTTTCGCCCGGAAACGGATATCCGCCTCGTCCTGACGCAGTGTCCTGTCAATTCGCCACTCGTTCAGCCAATCGGCCAGCATCCGGCGATGATGTGCGGACGACCGGATGATTCTCGCTTCAGGAAGCTTCTTCATGATCTCTCCCGATTGAGAGCAACGGATTCAACTCCGTCGATGCACGCGCCCATTTCCCGGCACAAACCTTGAGTTCTTGCAGAATCATCACGGTCAGAAGGCGTACCGACTCCGTGTCTTCGCCGGAAAACCGCTCTTTAATCTCATCCGCGGCTTTCACGATGAAGGCGTGATAGGATTCGTTCAAGGCGCTTTTGCGGCATCCGGCCGCCTTCTCGACCTCGGCGTGTGCCAAAGAAATACGGAGTTCCTTTGCAAGGAATACCACACGCACACGCTGTTCCATCTTGTGAAACATGGCCTGCGCCTGGTCCGCGGCAATCCCCTCAAATTCACGCCTGGCCACTTCGTCAGCCGGATCGATCGAACCCGGAAGGAGATCCCCAAGCCACAATCCCGCGTCGCCGGTTCCATAGACAGGGGAATCCATCGAGACCGTATTCGACGGCGCATATTCGCGGCGCAAGTGTTCCCTTGCGACGTCGCGTATGAGAAGCGCGGCGCCGCCCGCAAGGGCTTCGAGGTCGCCATATTCCGACCCCGGTAACCGGGCAAACAACCATTCCTTGTATTTCTTACCCTGACGAGTGTTCCGCACGGCAAGATGAGTCTCAAAAAGATGCCACGCATCGCCGTCAAACGGGACCGACCGCCCTTCCGTCTTTCCCGCCCGAAATGAATAACGGCGAAGGCAGAGCGCGAAATGTACCGAGGCGAAGTTTCTCAGCTCATCCTGAACGGATTGATGACACAGGGAGAGCGCGCAACGGTTTTTCCATTCCGTCCACGAACTCTTCGCCGGGATGGGCAATCCACCCCTGCCGCGAGAGGGGGTTGCTTTCACCAACGAATCCTGCGACCTATCCTGTCCCGATCCAGCCATGGGTATCTTGTTCCGATCAGTACGGGGCGGAGGACCACGAGCCGAATTCCCTGCTACTTGGCGGAGGTCTTACCGAAACGGGCCTGGAGTTGGCCGCGCTCTGATTCCTTCCGCGCGCGGATCTGCATCTCCCGGACTGACCGCATACGGCGATAGCCCGGACAGATACGGCGGGCGTGATTCGCTTTGCGTTCGGATTTCATACACCCACTATAACCCGACAGCACAAGAAGGCCACTGGAAACCAGCCCGAATAACGTCGCATCTTCCGGCACGCGAGTTGCCCCGTCACTCGCGTGCTCAGAAGCGCTGATTGCATAACATACGATTGAGTACATGCAAAGCGGGCTGGAAACCCGCAGGGCCTCCGCTATGATTCGAGCATGATTCGGAATGTCACCCTGAAGGTTGATTCGGCCGACGCGGGCAAAAGGCTGGATGCCTTCATTCTTGCCCAAATCCCCACGTCTTCCCGCTCGCTCGTTCTCGACGCGATCAGCCGAAAATGGCTGACGGTGAACGGACAATGGCAGAAGAAGGGTTACAAGCTGAACGCAGGCGATTGGGTCGCTCTCGAACAACTCCTGGAAACTCGCGACTGGAAAGCCTGCCCGAATCCCGAAATCAAGATTCCGGTGATCTACGAGGACGAGTGTGTGCTTGTCATCGACAAACCGCCGGGGATGCCGGTGCACCCCTTGGACGCATCCGAAACGGGGACGGTCATCAGCGGCTTGCTGGCGGCTTATCCAGACCTGGCGGGGATCGGCCCCGATCCCCTGTTCCCGGCCGTCGCTCACCGGCTCGACGCGGAGACGTCCGGCGTCATGCTCGTCGCGCGTAACAAGAAGATGTACGATGATTTAAGGCGGCAGTTTCGGGACAAGCGGGTGCGAAAGAAATACACCGCTCTCGCCTGCGGCGAGCTTCGGGAAGGGGCCCTCCTGGAGAACTGGCTTGTTCATTCAACATCGGGACCGCACCGAATGCGGGTCGTCGCTGAGCCGAAGCCCAAGGCGATGATGGCGATTACCGAATACACGGTTTGCGAGCGGTTGCCTTCGCATACGCTGCTCGATGTGACCATCCGGACCGGCGTCACGCATCAAATCCGATGCCAACTGGCTCATATCGGACATCCCCTGGCCGGTGACTCGCTGTACGGATCAAGGTCAGCGGATGCGCAGTATGAGGGCCGCCTGTTTCTTCACGCGTGCGAGGCTGCCTTTGAGGATTCACGGACCGGGGTGGAGAGACGGTTCCGCAGCGAATTGCCGGGAGAGCTGAGCAAGCGGCTCGAAAGGTTGCGCGGTGCGGAAAGAATCGGCAACTCGCGCTGACAAGCGCAAGCGGGCTCTGTATGGATCAGCGCCGAACGGTCAGGGCTTTTTTCATCTCGCCCGCCGCGAATTTCATCAGCGGTTCGAGATTCCTGATGTCTTCCCTGTTGTACTCCAGGAGCAATTCCAGCGCGCGGTCATCGCCGCGCTGATACTCGCTCCAGAGGCGGACCGCGTCCCATCCGTCCAGCCCTCTCGTCCGCTCGGAGCGCTCAATATGGAAATCCTTCTCGATCTGTTTCAAGCCGCCTGCGAAACCGAGGCGCTTCAAGGGGAAACGAAGGTCCACGTGAATGTGATTGAAGAAGTTGTGGCGGAAGCGTTGCCGAATCAGGGGCATATCGAACTGCGCCCCGTTGAATGTGACAATCAACGGGTGCGCCTCGATCTCGTCCACCGCTTCTTCGAGGTTGATCCCCGCGATGAAGGACTTGGCCTGCTTCCCGTCGTAAGTCCCGATGACGGTGATGCAGTCGTCATCCATGAACCCCGTGGTTTCAATATCGACGTAGAGGGCCTGGTCCGGGAAGTCGAGGAACGCGCGCCACTTGTGTTTCGTCGGAAGGCATGTGTCGAAGAAGTTCCAGTCGCCGCCCTCGTAGCGCTTCAGGGATTCGATCACGTCGCGGGCGCACAACTCCGTCTTTCGCCCCCGCAACCGGCCCTCGGCAAGCGCCGTCATGAAATCGGTCCAGCACGTCACGCCGGAATCCCAGAGTTTGCGCTCGGTGATTTCACCGATGCCTGGGAGATGCAGAAACGTCGTCCGCAGCATGGTTACGTCTGCGCCGACATCTGGTTGTCGTGCTTCGATTCGAACGACTGGATGGCTGCATCGTGCTCGAGCGTCAGACCGATCTCGTCCAGCCCGCGGAGCAGGTGCTCCTTCACGCCCGGATCGATCTCGAAGCGGAACGACACCTCCTCTGCAATGTTCAACGTGACTCGCTGCTCTTCGAGATTCACGGTCGCTTCCATGCCCTCGAAGCGGGCGGCCATCCGGAAGATTTCCTCGACCTCGGCTTCCGCGAGTTCGACAGTCAGGACGCCGTTCTTGACGCAGTTGTTCTTGAAGATGTCTGCGAAGCCCTGAACCCGCGTCCCCTCCCTCATCACCCACGGGGCGATCACGACCTTGAAGCCGTACTGGGCGACGGCCCAGACCGCGTGTTCGCGGCTGGACCCGCAGCCGAAGTTGTTTCGAGCGACCAGAATCGACGCGCCCTTCAGGTGCGGTGCGTTCAACGCGAACGCCGGGTCGGGCGCGCCGTCCGGGAGATAGCGCCAATCGAAGAACAGCGATTCGCCGAACCCCGTCCTCTTGATCGATTTCAGGAACTGCTTCGGAATGATCGCGTCCGTATCGATATTGGCCCTGTCCAGCGGCGCGACGATTCCACGGTGTGTTTTGAAAGCTTCCATGGCTAGTTCCACCTTCTGATATCCACAAAGCGGCCTTCAATCGCCGCCGCGGCTGCCATCGCGGGGCTGACCAGGTGCGTCCGCCCGTCCTTGCCCTGACGCCCCTCGAAATTGCGGTTCGACGTGGCGGCGCAGCGCTCCTGCGGCTTGAGTTGATCCGTGTTCATGGCCAGGCACATGCTGCAACCGGCATACCGCCACTCGGCGCCCGCATCCACGAACACTTTGTCGAGCCCTTCCGCCATCGCCTGCTTGCGCACCTGCGCGGACCCCGGCACGATCAGCGTCCTCACACCCTTCGCGACCTTGCGGCCCTTCATGACGGCCGCGGCCTGGCGCAGGTCCTCGATCCGCCCGTTTGTGCAACTCCCGATAAACACGACGTCCACCCGGATGTCGGTCATCTTCATGCCGGGTTTCAGGCCCATGTACACCAGCGCCTGCTCGGCGTCTTTCCGGCTGTACCCCGGCACCTTGTCGGCATCCGGGACAACACCGGTCACGTCCACGACCATGCCCGGGCTGGTCCCCCAGGTCACCTGCGGCGCGATCTCCGACGTGTTGATCGTCAGCGTGCGGTCGAACTTCGCGTCCGGATCGCTCGGCAGCGTCTTCCAGAACGCGATCGCCTTTTCCAACGCCCTGCCCTTCGGCGCGAACAGCCGGTTGCCGGTCGACAGGTAATGGAAGGTCGTCTCATCCGGCGCGATCATGCCCGCGCGCGCGCCGCCTTCGATGCTCATGTTGCAGATCGTCATGCGGGCTTCCATGGACAGCGCGCGAACCGCCTCCCCGGCGTACTCGAGGACATAGCCCGTGCCGCCGGCCGTTCCGATCCGGCCGATCAGCTTCAGGATCATGTCCTTCGATGTCACACCCGGTTGCAACGCGCCGGTGTACTCGACCTTGAACGTCTTCGGCTTCCGCTGCCGGAGCGTCTGCGTGGCAAGCACGTGCTCGACCTCGGACGTGCCGATGCCGAATGCGAGCGCGCCGAACGCGCCGTGCGTGGCCGTGTGCGAATCGCCGCAGACAATCGTTGTCCCCGGCAGAGTCAGCCCCAGTTCGGGGCCGATGATGTGCACGACGCCGTTCCTGTCGCTGCCCAGCCCGTAGAGCGTGACGCCGAACTCGCGGCAGTTGGTTTCCAGCGCCTCCACCGACGCCTTGGAGACGGGGTCCAGGATGACGCTCGGATCATCCGTCGGAATATTGTGGTCCATCGTGGCAAAGGTCAGATTGGGACGGCGGACCTTGCGGCCGTTCAGGCGGAGCCCTTCAAACGCCTGCGCGCTTGTCACTTCATGGACGAGATGGCGATCGATATACAGCAGGACGGACCCGTCCTTCATGGTTTGAACCACGTGGCGGTCCCAGACTTTCTCGAAAAGTGTTTTACTCATGGCCGGAACAATATGGAGTTCCGGGTTCCAAGTTTCAAGTTCCATGTTCTGACGCAAAAGCACGTTCCAGGCCGGCTTTCGCCAACCTGGAACGTGAAGCCTCGAACGGGGAACTTCTATGTGGCTTTCTCGCCCCGCGCCATCACGACCTTGCCGGTGCGGACGAGTTCAACGATCTTGAACTTCTTCAAGAGATTGATCATGGCATCCAGCTTTTCGGTGTCACCGGTGGTCATGAGGATCATCGACTGCTCCGTGAGGTCGACCGTCTTCGCCTTGAAGTGGGCGGCGATATCGAGCACTTCGGAACGTTGCGCGGGGCTCATGGCCAGCTTGATCAGGGCGAGTTCCTTCACGACGACGTTCTCGCCGGTTTGGTCCACGCAGTGGACCACGTCCACCAGCTTCTTCACCGCTTCGATGATCTGGTACAGGCTGGTGCTCTCGCCGCTGGCCGTGATCGTCATGCGCGAGAAACGCCCGTCCATGGACGGCGACACGACCAGCGAGTCGATGTTGAAGCCGCGCCGGGAAAACACCTGGGCGATACGCGCGAGCACGCCCGGCTTGTTCGCGACGTACACGCTCAGGGTATGGGTTTTCGATCCGTTGTTGTGAGTGTTTTGCATACTCTTACCTCTTTCCCCCCGCCGACCGGGCCTTCTTCTTCGGCGGATCGATGATCATCTCCTCGAGCGGCTGGCCCGCCGGGACCATCGGAAACACGTTATCCTCCTGGATCACCTCGGCGTTGATGATGCACGGGCCGTCGTTGTACTCCAGCGCGCGCGTCAGAATCTTGCGCACGTCGGCCGGCCGCTTCAGGTACAGCCCAAGCGCGCCGTACGCGTCCGCGATCTCGGCGAAGTCCGGATTGCCCTCCAGGTTCACGCCGCTCTTGCGGTCGTCGTAGAACAATTCCTGCCACTGCCGCACCATTCCGAGGTAGCGGTTGTTCATCACGATCGCCTTGATCGGCAGCTTGTGGTTGCACGCCGTCGCCAGTTCACACATCGTCATCTGGAACCCGCCGTCGCCGGACACCGACACGACGAGATCCTTCGGCTTCCCGAACTGCGCGCCGATCGCCGCGGGGAACCCGAAGCCCATCGTGCCCGCGCCGCCGGAACTCAACCAGCCGTTCCGCTTGTTCGTCTTGTAGAACTGGGCCGTCCACATCTGGTGCTGGCCCACGTCCGTCACCACCGTTGCCTTGCCGCCGGTAAGATCGTACAATTCGTCGATGATGTGCGGCACCCTCAGCCCGCCCTGCCTGGCATAGTGCAGAGGATACCGCTTGCGGAAGTCGTCCACGCGCTCCAGCCACTCCTTCGTGTCCAGGCGCGTCACATGCTTCAGCAGTTCCTCGACAACGGCTTTCGCGTCGCCGATGCAGTGGATGTCCGGCTTGATCATCTTGCCGATTTCCGACGGGTCCACGTCGATGTGGATCTTCGTTGCCTGTGTGCAGAATCGGTCCGGCTGGCCGATGATGCGGTCGTCGTAACGCGATCCGATCGACAGGATCAGGTCGCATTCCAGCACCGCCTTGTTCGCATAGGCCGTGCCGTGCATCCCCAGCATGCCCAGCGAAAGCGGATGCGACTCGGGAAACACGCCCTTGCCCAGCAGCGTGTTCGTCACCGGCGCGTTCAGCTTCATCGCCAGTTCCTTGATCGCGTCGCCTGCGCCGGAAATCACCGCGCCGTGCCCCACAAGGAGCAGCGGGCGGCGCGACTTCTTCAGCGCGTACGCGATGCGTTGGATCGCGGCCATGTCCATTTTCTCCGGATACGGATGGTATCCCGGAATATCCATCGGCGGGTCCAGATCCACCGTGCAGGGGCCGGCGCTGACATTCTTCGGCATATCGATCAGGACGGGACCGGGCCGACCGGTCGTCGCCACGTGAAACGCCTCCTTCACCACGCGCGGGACATCGTTCGGATTCTTCACGAGATAGCTGTGCTTCACGATCGGCATCGAGATGCCGAACATGTCCGTTTCCTGGAAGGCATCCTTGCCCAGCATACTCGTCACCACCTGGCCCGACACGATGATCATCGGCACCGAGTCCATGTGGGCCGTCATAATCCCCGTGATCGTGTTCGTGGCGCCCGGTCCGCTGGTCGCGCAGACAACCGCCGGCCTGCCGGTCGCGCGGGCATAGCCGTCCGCCATATGGCATGCGCCCTGTTCGTGACGCGTGAGCACGAATTTGATCTTCGTGCCGGTCGTCACCAACGCGTCGAGAATGGGGATCGTCACGCCGCCCGGAATACCGAACATGTACTCCATGCCCGCGCGCTCCAGGCACTTCACCAGCGCCTGCGCCCCGTCCAACTGCTTCTTCGCACTCATGATGATCCCCTTTCAGGCAAAAACGCTTTCATTTGAGCAAAGTACAACAATCAAAACGTTGTGCAACACAAAACATGCACTATTTTTCGATAAGTTAACAAAAATCGCACGAAGAGTTAAAGGAATATTGCCAAAAACGACATAAATCCTGAAGCACATGCCGTAATTGAAAACAAAACAGCTTGTTTGAGATGCAAGCGAGGTAAAGCGGACAGGAAGCACTGAAGTCCTTTTCCAGGACATCCCCCCGCGCGGATCGTCGCGCCGCGCGCATCCGTGAAATCCGCGGTTCGCAGACGAGTTGTGCAGTTATTCCGCCGGCTGCTCCGAAGGAGGTTCCTGGGCGGTTTCGTTGCTCTTGAAGATGCCGGTCACACCACCAATCACCTTGCCGGCGCCCTTGCCCACCGCGGCCCCTGCGTCAACGACGGCGCCGCCCACCGCCTTCGCGCCGTCCCCGACGACATCGGCCGTTTTCCCTGCCGCGTTAACGGCCGCGCCGCCCACCGCCTTCGCGCCGTCGCCAACCATGCCGGCGGTCTTTCCGGCGGCATCGGCCGCCGCACTACCCACGGCCTTCGCGCCATCCCCGATGACTTCGGCTGTTTTTCCCGCCGCGTCAACGGCCGCGCCGGAAACCACCTTCGTCACAGACCCGACGATCGCGCCGAGAACCTGGCGAATGACCTCGATCGGCGATGCGCCCTGCTTCTCTTTGCCGATGTCCCTGAGACGAATTTCAGGAAGCGGGATCGGGGCCGCGGCGCCCAGCGCCATCGTCGCGCTGACTCGAACACGCCCGTTCTGGATCAGCAAGTCCTCGATAACGACCTTCTTGCCGGGCTTCTCCTCCGCGATCGGTTTCTTCTCGGGCTTCTCTTTCACGGCGCCGGCTTCGGTCGATCCCCCGGCCTGTTCGAGGATTCTCCCGATATTGCTCTTGCCGAGACCGAGTTCGTAGGTCACATCCGGCGCGTTCACGTAGATGCGCTTGATTACAAGGGTGTCGCTCAACAACGACTTCGGGTCCAGCTCAACCGTCACTTCATCCACGCTGATGGCTTTCTCGGTTTTGAACCCTTCCGGGTTGCCCAGCAGGAAACCGCGCAGGGTCAGATGCCCCCGGAAGATCTGGAAACTCGCATCCTCGAGTTTCAGCGGAACGCCAAGCGCCGCCGGACCGGCGGTGTTGACCGCCTTCACGACGATCGTTCCCAGGGTGTAATCGGCGGTGAGGACGAGGGCCGCGATCAGAACCAACAGAACCAGCAGTATGCGTACGAACCACTTCATGTGAGTCTCCTATGGCCAATCTAAACAGACCGCACGACAGCGATCGGCCCGCCGCCTGTCGGGTGATGCGGCGCGAACACTCGCGGCGCGCGGCTTTGCGAACCTCGGAACGTATCATGCGACTCGCAATTTATCCAACGCTTGGAACTATAGCGCAGATTTTCTCCAATGCATGGAAAAACTCGCCTTACAGGCTGCGGGCTACGAACGAGTCTTTCTGAGCTATGCTGCGGCGCTGTGGGGCCTCGACGGTCCGCGTCAATCGCCCGCCGTTGGAAGGGAGGACCATTGGCGCACCAGCGACTGGTCTTCGGCAGCCAGCTTGCTGATGTGAATATTCACCAAGGTGCCATCCGTTTTGCGCAGCCTGACCGTATCGAGAGCGCACCCTTCAAAGACCGCCTCCACGGTGCTTCCGCTGGCGCTCGTCCAAATGCGCGACCCGCGAGTCTCCCCGCTCTTCGCCGCCGCTCCCGCCTGCGGCTTGTCCGCCAGGGCCTTGGAAATCAGCTTCTTCGCCTTTGTGATACTGCTCTTCCGGGCCTGTTCCGAATCGTACGGCACGATCGCGATGACCTTCGTGATGTCCGGATCAACGACGACGGTCTTCGGGATGTACTGGCCCGCCTCGGGCTTGCGGAGCGCATTTTGAACCAGGGCGGGCAACAGAGGGGCTTCGTTGTTCGCGTTGACATAGACAATCGCGCTCTTCGCCTTCATCCCGTTGATCACATCCATGCTGGCTGCCTCGCAGAGCCCGCACTTCGTGTGCTCATCGGTAAAGAGAAACGTGATGGCCTCGTTTTTTGATTTGGCCTCCTCCTTGGCGGCGTCGAGCTGGTTCATCCGGTAAACATTCTTGCCCATCTTGATTTCGGCGTCCGCACACGGGGGCAACGATATCCAGAGGAGAAAAAGGAAAAACAGACTGTACCGCGTGTTCATCAGCGTCCTTTCCGGCGCGTCCGCTCCCGGAGAAGCGGCGCGCCAATTGACTCGCTCATTAAACCCGCATCATGTCGCGGAACCGGCCGGCGCGGGCTTCGATCTGCTCGCGGGTCAGCGTTTGCAGTCGATCGAGGCTGAACGCCTCGACGCCGAAAGACGCCACCACGCTTCCGTAAACCATGGCCTTGCGAATCGTCGGTTCGTCGATCGTCTCGGCCGAGGCAAGAACGCCCATCAACCCGCCGGCGAACGTGTCCCCCGCCCCGGTCGGGTCCTGGACCTCCTCCAGCGGGAACGCGGGCATGAGGAAGACGCCCTTCTTTGAAAACAGCATGCTTCCGTGCTCGCCCTTCTTGATGAGCACGTACTTCGGCCCGAGTTCGAGAAGCGCGCGCGCCGCCTTCAAGAGCGTGTGTTTGCCGCTCAAGCGGCGCGCCTCGGACTCGTTCAGCGTCAGCATGTCCACGCGTCGGACGACTTCGAGAAGGGCCTCCTTGGCCGTGTTGATCCACAGGTCCATCGTGTCCACGATCGCAAATTTCGGCTTCTCGATCTGGTCGAGAACATGCAGTTGCAGGGTCGGCTGGATGTTCGCCAGAAAGAGAAACGGGCTTCGGCGGTAATCCGCGGGCAGCTTCGGCTGAAATGCGGCGAACACGTTCAAATCGGTGGAGAGGGTCCGCCGGTTGTCCATGTTGGCTTCGTACACGCCCGACCACCGGAACGTTTCGCCGGGCACCGTTTCAAGTCCGTTGAGGTTGATCTCGAAGCGCTTGTAGAGATCGACGGCCCGCTCCGGAAAATCTGTGCCGACAACGCCGACCATGCCGACCTTCGAGAAAAACGATGCGGCGGCGCACGCGTAGCTCGCGGACCCGCCGAGTATGCTCTCGCGGCGCGCGGTCGGCGTCTCGATCGTGTCGATGCCGATGGACCCGACGACGACCAGCGAGGGCGTCGCAGCGTGTTGGAGGGCGGGCGTGTCGGAGGGTTGAGTCATATTCCGCTTTCCATCACTCCGGATTTCGTTAACCCAGGATTTCCTCGATCCGCTCGCACAGGGCGTGGATGATCAATTGGTGCCCCTCCTGGATGCGCGGAGTGCACTTCGAGGAGGAAATGCGGACGACAATATTCGCCAGTTTGGCCAGCTTTCCCCCGGGCCCGCCGGTCAGGGCGACGGTCAGGATGTTGAGATGCCTGGCGGCTTCGACAGCACGGTAAACATTGGCCGCGTTTCCGCTCGTGGAGATGCCGATCAGCACATCGCCGCTGCGGCCGAGCGCGCGAACCTGCTTCTCGAAAACCAACTCGTACCCGAAATCGTTGCTGATGGCGGAGATGACCGATGTGTCGGTGGAAAGGGCTACGGCCGAGTAGGGCTTCCGGTCCTTGAGGAACTTGTTGACCATTTCCCCCGCGAGATGCTGGGCATCCGCCGCGCTTCCGCCGTTTCCGCAGACCATGATCTTTGCGCCTTCGCGGAGGCGCTCGGCGATTTCCTTCGCGAGGTCTTCGATCGGCTCCCGAAGGGACTTGAAGACTTCGTCGGCGACCGTCCGGTATTCTTCCGCAACGCGATCCCAATTCATAGGCGCATGGATCCTTCCCAGCCTCCGACGGTTTCGTCCGCCTTCTTTTCTCCCTTCGCCTCCGGGGTTGCGGTCACGATCTCCCGTACGCTGATGCGGATGGCCCGGACCTCGGCCAGGCCGAGGTTGTCCTTGATCGTCTCGCGAATGCGGTCCTGCAACATCCGGCTGAGTTCCGGAATCTGTGTCCCCGCCTTGACCCGCAAATTCAAATCCACCTCGATCGAGCCGCCGACGGCGCGAAGGGACGGATCCATGCTCAGGATCGCGGCGAACTCATCGCCGACCCGGCTCAGGAAATCGCGCACGGCCTTCATGCTGATGCTGACGGCGCCCCCCTCCGTGTCGAACCTGATAAACTGCTCTCCCCTGGTCCGGCGCACGCCGGTCAGAAGGTACAGAACAATCAGGAGGAGAAAGACCGCCAGGCCGGACAGCGTATACAAACGGGATGCCCGGATGATGCCGATCGCCTCTTCCCAGGTTTCGCGGGCCATCGCGGCATTGACGAGATACGCCGTGCCGGCCGCCAAGATGAGCAACAACGCAAGTCCAACAAGGAAACGAAGGAACTTCATGGATTACCTCCCTCTTCACCGGCCGACGAATCTTCTTCTCGGAACCGGAGCGATTGAACGATCACATTCACGGTTTTGACATTCTTCCCGGTCATCTGCTCCACCGCCTGGCGGACCTCGTTCTGAATCTGCCACGCCGCCTGCGGGATGCGGATGCCGAAGTCGATCACGACATGGAGTTCGATCACGACCCGGTTGTCTTCAAAATCGACCCGGACCCCGCGATCCACCACCGGCTTGCCGATCATGCTGGCGAGGCCTTCCACAAAGGTCCCGCTCATTTCCGCAACGCCCGGCACCTTCAGCGTCGCCAGCCGCGCGATCGTCGCGATGACATTGTTATGGATCTGGACCGCCCCCAGATCGGTCGCGTCGTCCGCGTTCCCGTTGGCGACGACTTCGGTCTCAGCGATGGATTCGATTTGTCCGCTCATGGCACGGAATTCCTACGGGTTGATCAGAAACACTTCTTTCATGAACGTGTCAAGAAACGACGTGCTGTATTCGCCCCGCGCGAAGCGCGAATCGCCCAGGAGCGCCTGCCCCAGCGGCACCGTGGTGTGCGCTCCCTCGATCATGAACTCGCCCAGCGCGCGGGAAAGTTTCGCGATGGCTTCCTGCCGCGTGCGTCCATGAACAATGACTTTGCCGATCATGCTGTCGTAATGCGGCGAAATCTCGTAGCCGGAATAGACATGCGAGTCAATCCGCACGCCGGGCCCGCCGGGGAAATGAACAAAGTTGATCCTGCCCGGAGAGGGCGTAAAGTTCTTGTACGGGTTCTCCGCGTTGATGCGGAACTCGATCGCGTGACCGTTGAGTTGCAGGTTCTTGTCGCTGAAGGAAAGCTTGTTCCCCGCCGCCACGCTGATCTGCTCCTTGATCAGGTCGATGCCGGTCACGGCCTCGGTCACCGGGTGCTCGACCTGGATGCGGGTGTTCATTTCCATGAAATAGAACTGCTTGGCCGCCTCGTTGTAGAGGAACTCGATCGTTCCCGCGTTGCGGTAACGGACAAACTCCGCGCCGCGAACCGCCGCGCGCGTCAGCCGTTTGCGCATGTCGGCGGAAAGCGCGGGGCTGGGCGATTCTTCCAGGAGCTTCTGGTGGCGCCGCTGGATGCTGCAATCGCGCTCGCCGAGATGCACGACGTTGCCGAAATGGTCGGCGATGATCTGCACCTCGATATGCCGGGCCTTCTCCACGAAGGATTCGAGGTATACCGCCGCGCTGCCGAAGGCGCGCTCGGATTCCGAGGAGGCGGTCATGAAGCCCTGAACGAGGCTCACGTCGTTGTGGGCGATGCGCATGCCCTTTCCGCCGCCGCCCGCCGCCGCCTTGATCAGCACCGGGTACCCGATCTGGCGGGCCACTTCCAGGGCCTCCTCCTTGGTCTTGAGAATGCCCTCGCTGCCCGGCGTCACCGGCACGCCCGCTTTCTTCATCGTCTCGCGGGCCTTTGCCTTGTCGCCCATCATGCGGATGTTGTCGGGCGTCGGGCCGATGAACGTGATATTGCAGTTCTGGCAGATCTCCGCGAAATGGGCGTTCTCGGCAAGAAATCCATAGCCGGGATGGATCGCGTCCACATCGGCGACCTCCGCGGCGCTGATGATGTTGGCGATCTTCAGGTAGCTGTCATGCGACGCCGCCGGCCCGATACAGATCGCCTCGTCGGCGGACTGCACGTGCAGGGACTGCTCGTCGGCGGTCGAATAGACCGCGACGGTTTTGATGCCCATTTCCTTGCATGCGCGGATAATGCGCAACGCAATTTCCCCGCGATTGGCTATCAGGATTCGATCAAACATGTTGCCGGCCTTACACGGGTTCGACGAGGAACAGGACCTGGCCGAATTGGATGGGCGTGGCGTTATCCACGAGAATCTTCCGCACAACGCCTTTGACCTCGGCCTTGATTTCGTTCATGACCTTCATCGCCTCGACGATGCACACGACCGTCTCCAGACCCACCTCCGAGCCGACCGCGACATACGGTTCGGCATCCGGCGACGGGGCCCGATAGAACGTGCCGACGATCGGCGATTTGATTTCGATGTACTTCTTGTCGTCCGCCTTCTCCGGCGCCGGGGCGGCTGGGGCAACCGGCGCGGCCGCGATCGCCTGCGGGGCGGGTGCAGGAGACAGGACCACCTGAGGCTCGTTTCCGTTGCGGCGCTTGATGGCGATTCGGAATCCCTCTTCTTCCATCTCGAACTCGCACAGGTCGTTGGCCTTCATCAAATCGATAACCCGCTTGATCTGCTTAATATCCATGGTTTCTCCTCAGCGTGTCAGGTTCTGCAACCTGCCCGCATGCGTAAGAAAACAACTTATCACGGCATCTCCCGCTTGTCCACTCTCCTGCCGGATACCCGGCCAAGAGGAGCCGCCATCCCTGAAGGCGGCCAATCATCGGCGTTCACTTTCCCCGCAATCCGACTTCAAACACGGCTTCATCCGGCAGGCCGCGCCCCAGACGCCGGATGATTCCCTCCATCGCTTCCACCTGCCGCATCGCCTGCGCGTAATTCATGTTCGCGGCCTGCTCGTGGATCGCCTGCTTCTCTTCCCCGAAATGCAGGACGCTGTCGTCCGCTCCCAGCACGGCCATCAGCAGGTCGCGTTTCCAGAGCAGAATCTGGCGCATGAGGCCCGTACGGACCTCAAGGACGCGCGCGGCGATCCGCGCCTCTCTCGATTCCTCGCTCTCCTCGACCGCGTCCTTCTCCGCGGAATCCTCCTCCGCGCCGACCGACTTCTTCACCTCATTCAGGATCGACTTCAAACGGCCCGACTGAATCAGCGTCTCGATCGAATCCTGCGGCGGGCCGCGCCGCAGAATGTCCAACAGGGCGGACTGCCAGGGACCGCCCGAATCCGGCTCGGCGGACAGGATAATTCGCTGGCAGCGAGAAACGATCGTCGGCAACAGGCTTTGCGCGGAATTCGTGATGAGAAACAGGAGGCTCGAAGGCGGCGGCTCTTCCAGCGTTTTCAGAAACGCGTTCGCGGCCGACTCGTTCATGCGGTCCGCGTCCAGAATCACGGCCACCTTGCGCCGGCCCGAATACGGGGAAAGGCTGACGAAGCGGTTCACCTTGCGGATCCCCTCCTCTTCATCCTCCCCGATGACGATCCATCGCGCCTTGCTTTCCGGCCCGATCCACATGACATCGGGATGCGTATGATTCCGGACGCGGCGGCACTCCGCGCAGGTTCCGCAAGGTTTCGTCGGCTCGCGGCAGAAGAGGAAACGGATGAAGGATTCGACGAATTCCGCGGCGTTGCCGCGCGGGGATCCGACGATGAGATACGCGTGCGCCAGCCGGCCGGTTTCGCAGCCCTGCTTCAGCCCGTCGAGCGCAGCGGTGAAGCTGTCAACGAATGACATTCTCGACAATCCTCCAGATGTCCTGCTCGACGCGGTCGGCATCGGCCCGGGCGTTGACGATCTTCACCCGCTCCGGCCATCGCCGCGCCATCTCCAGGTATCCGTTGCGGACCTTCTCATGAAACGCCTTGGCCTCCCGCTCGATGCGGTCGCACGCGGCGGACGACACGTTGTGGCGTTCGGCGACCCGCTGGAATCCGAGATTCACGTCCACATCCAGCAACAAGGTCAGGTTCGGCACAGCCCCGTCGATCGCGAACTGGTTGATTGCGAGCATCTGGTCGATCGCAAACCCGCGGCCGTAGCCCTGGTAGGCCGTCGTCGAATCGGCAAAGCGATCGCAGATCACGAGGGTCCCCTTCTCCAGCGCCGGGATGATTACATGCCGCACGAGTTGGGCCCGGCTTGCGGCGAACAGAAGCACTTCGGTTTCGGGGCAGATCGGCTCGCCGGCCTTGTCGTACTGGAGAATCTGCCGGATTGCTTCGCCGGTCGGCGTTCCGCCCGGTTCACGCACGTACAGCGCTTCCCGGCCCAGCGTCTTCAAGCGGGCCACAAGCCGGTTGGCCTGCGTGGTCTTGCCGCTGCCTTCCGGGCCTTCGAGCGTGATGAATTTTCCGCGAGTCATAACGGCCGGCGTGTTGAAGCGGCGGAGTGCAGAAGCGATGGGGAACCCATGAATCCCCCACCTCCATGACTCCAGGACTCCATCACTCCATTCTTCCTCACTTCCTCTTCAGCTTCGGTCCCTGGGGCGTGTCCTGGACGACCCAGCCGCGCGCGGCCAGTTCGTCGCGGAGCCGGTCGGCCTCCGCCCAGTTCTTGTTGTTTCGAGCCTGCTGACGCAGTTCCATCATGGCAACCGTATCATCGTCTGCGGTTTCGTCCGGCGGCTGAATAAAGCCGAGGACCCGGTCCCATTCCTCCAGCAGGGCCAGCACCGCCCACGCCGCGCCCGCCGGGAGCGCTTTCTCGTTCAATGCCCGGTTGCCGGCGGTCACCAGGTCGAAAACGGACGCGAGCGCTTCGGAAATATTCAGGTCTTCGTCCAGCGCCTGCTCGAATTTCTCGCTCTGGGCCGTCGCCCAGGCCGGAAGGTCCGTCTTCGGCGTCTCCGCCGCGGCCGCGCCCTGCACACGCCGGTAGAACTCGTCCAGCCGGCCCAGCGCCGCGCGCGCGGCCTCGAGCGCCCCGAACGTGAAGTTCAGCGCCTGCCGGTAATGCGTCGCCATCAGTTCGTAGCGAATCTCCCGGCCGGAGAAGCCGCGCGCGAGGACATCGCGCAGAGTGAAAAAGTTGCCGAGCGACTTGGACATCTTCTTGCCGTCCACGACCAGGTGTGCGCAGTGCAGCCAGGTGTGCGCGAACGGCTTGCCGGTCGCCGCCTCGCTCTGGGCGATCTCGTCCTCATGATGCGGGAAAATGTTGTCCACGCCGCCGGTGTGGATGTCGAAACTCTCGCCGAGGTAGCGCATGCTCATCGCCGAGCACTCGATATGCCAGCCGGGCCGGCCCCGGCCCCACGGCGAATCCCAGTACACATCGCCGTCCTTCTCGTCCCACGCCTTCCACAGCGCGAAATCGGCCAGATTTTCCTTGTCGTACTCGTCCTGCGCGACCCGCGCGCCCGCCCGCAGGCCGGACAGATCGAGGCGCGCAAGCCGCCCGTAGTTCTTGTACTTGGCGATGCTGAAATAGACGGAGCCGTCCTCCGACAAGTACGCCACGCCTTTTTCGAACAGGCGGTGGATCAGATTGATCATGTCGGAGATATGGTCCGTGGCGGCGGGATAATACTCCGCCCGCTCGATGTTCAGCGTGTTCAAGTCCTCGAAGAACGCGTCGATATAGGTCTTGGTGTACTGCGAGAGAGGGACCTTCTTTTCGTTCGCGCCGCGGATCGTCTTGTCGTCCACGTCGGTCAGGTTCATGACCTGGGTCAGATGGAACCCCTTGTACTTGAGATAGCGCCGGAGAAGGTCTTCGAAGATGTACGCGCGGAAATTGCCGATGTGCGCGTAGTTGTACACCGTCGGGCCGCAGGTGTACATGCGGACATGCCCCTCCTCCAGCGTCCGGAATTCCTCCACCTGGCGCGTCATCGTGTTATAAAACTTCAGGGACATGATTTTCGGACCTCTCGAAAAAACTGTATCGCCGGATTATACGGATCGAGCCGGCCTAGACAATCAAAACGCTGACAGTCCCGTCTCTTTTTGTCGCCGCAGAGCCGCCGGATCGCTCCCGCGCGAAGGAAATGAGTTGGAATCGCGCGCGATCCTACGGACCATGCTGTTCCATGGCTTGGAGGAAAGACATCGATGAAGAGTGCGGCCGTCCATATCCGGCCCGATTGAACAAACATTCCGGCGATGGTATAGTATGTTCAGGTTCGCAAATCCTTGGAGAAGCGAGAGTTGAAACCGGACCATAGGCGCGATCATGTTGGGGGATTCTGCCTGGCGGCCCTGATCTTCCTGGCCGCGGTCGCTGTGTCGGCTGAAAAAGAAGGTAACGGCAGTCGCACGCCGTCCGTCAACAGCTTCGTTTCGAACGTAACCTTTGTCGTGTTCGACACGGAGACTACGGGTTTCAGTCCGACAACCGACCGGATCGTGGAAGTCGGCGCCGTGAAGTTCCGCAACGGGGAAGTGATTGAGGAAAAAAGCTGGTTGGTCAATCCCGGCCGGCAAATCCCCTCCTGGGCCACGGAGGTCCACGGCATCACCGATGAAGACGTGAAGAACCAGCCGACTTTCGCGGAGATTTATCCGCAGTTCCTGAAGTTTATCAACGGCAGCGTGATGATCGCCCACAACGCCAGGTTCGATATTTCCTTCGTCAAGGCCGAAGCCGATCGCGCCGGGTGCGAATTGCCGGCAAACCAGGTCATCGACAGTCTCGCCCTGTTCCGAAAGTGGTATCCGAAGTCAACCTCCCATTCGGTGGCCGCCCTGGCCAAGTGCGCGGCCGTGCCGACCGACACCCTCCATCGCGCGGCCGCGGATTCGCTTTATGTGTTCCTGATCTTCGACAAGAGCGTCAAGGAACGGAACGAGCAGTTCACACTCGGTGATATCTACGACCAGTGCGGCGGGCCGCTGAACTTCTGACTCGTGCCGCCTGGAAGCGTGTCGCCGATCCTTTCCGCGCAAGGCGGTCAGTTCGTTTTGGCCGGCACGGACTCCGCGATTTTCCTCCTGATCTCGTCCGATTCGGCGGCGGACATCCGACGCCACCGATGGGTTCGGAGCCGGAAATCCACCGACTCGGGACGCAGGGAAAAACTGGTTACGTGGCGGCCGTTGGAACTGAAGGCATGCGCCCTGCCCTGCGGGCCGCAGACAACGGAAGTCCCGGCCTTCTCGTCGTAAAACCATTGGCCGGGCGCGGCATCCCGCACGTCGTCCAGCGCCTTGTGCACCGGGCGCTGCTGGGCGCGCCTCTGCTCCACGTGCCGCGTGCGCCGCGAATCCTGACGTCCGGACCGGTCCAGCGATTCCGCGAGCCGATGGAGAATGGAGGGAATCTGCTTCATGGCATTTCGGACCGCTTCCGTATCGACGCCGTCAGCGCGCCGTTCGACGGCTTCGACCGCCATGGACGCCGTCTCTCGCGCGCGATACACACCGGGCAGGCCGCCGGAAGCCAGCAGGTCGGGCAAATGGCCTCCCGGTACAGCGGCAATGGCGTTCAAGTGGATGCGCTTCCTGCCCGCTTCTCCGCGTACTTCCACGATCTGGAAAGTAATGGCCAGTTTTTGAGGCGGATCGCCCGCCGGCAGAAAATAGCCCGCCGTTACCTGTCCGAGGATTGCGTAAGTTTTCGATGAGCGGCCGAACGAACTCAACTGCCGATTCCTCAAGTCGTGGCCGTACTGGAGACGGGCGACAATGCCCGGGCGGGCGGCGAAAAGCTGGTCCACCCGCTCGTCCCTGGCCTCGATGAGGACCTGCGCGAACTCCCGCCATTCGGCCACGCCGTTCGGCGCGTAGCCGGTGAACACGGAAAGCGGCGTCGGCGGCGTCGAGTGCTCGCAGTCGGACGAATCGCAGCGGAAACAATGGACATGGCCAGGCCGGTACACGTTCCACTGCGCCTGCGCATCCACAAGCTGGCCGTGCAGTTGCTCGCCCAGCGGCGGATCGAACCGCAGACTCCAGTCTTCCGCCGGCTTCGCCTTCAATCGCAGCACCACGTCGATTTCGCCCGGTTTGGGCGGTGCGGCGCCGAAGCGGTCCATGTGCATGTCGCGCAGAAAAGTTCGTATCGCATCACCCGCCGCCTGCTCGCGGCGTTCGGAGCGGGATTTCTTTGGCGTCGGCTTTTCGGTCGAAGCGGACGACTCGGGCTGAGAGGGTTCCGTGTTCATGTCCATCGAGCAATCTAGCAGAAGCGTCCCGCAGGTTGAGCTTTTTTTGCGGCCGAATCTTTTCAGATGACGAATGGCTGTGTATATTTTGATTTCTCAACGGGGTGCATTATCAAACTCGACCCTGAAGTTGAACGCATAGCCCGCAGTCAGAACCGCAAAGAGACCGAGTGCTCGGCCTGCGGTCGGTACATCGGTTCCTGGGAAATTTGTCCCTTCTGCAGGCGCTACAATCCCAAGCGCTGGCAGGTTCGCCTGATCAAGTATTCCTCCCCCTTCCTGACCCTCCTCGGCATTGTCCTGCTCATGTTCCTCGGGAAGGTCTACGGCACATCCGATGTCCGCATCGCGGAGTTGGGCCGCAAGGCGAACTTCGCGCAGGTGCGAATCACCGGCCGCGTGAGCGGCGATATACGGGTGTACGCGTCCGACTCGGATTCGGGCATGAGAGCGCGCTCTCTCGAGTTCGAGGTGGACGACGGCACGGGCATCATCCGGATCCGCTGTTACGAAGGCGCATTCGATGAGTTGCGCAAGGCGGGCAACCTCCCCGGCGTCGGAGACCATGTCACGCTGATCGGCAACTACCAGTACAAGGCCAAGCGGCAGTTTGTCATCCTGAGTTCGTCGAGCGATCTGCGGATCGAACGCGCCAGGCCCAAACGCGCAACCCCGCTCTCCCACGTGTCGCGCGCGGAGGAATACGGCTTGCCGGTCGGCGAGCGCCTGAGAGTCACGGGACGGGTACAGTCCGTCGAGGACGGGTTGTACGCGCAGACCTTCTGGCTGACCGGCCCGGACGGGACGGCGACTCCCGTTGTGCTCTCCCGGAGCGCGCTCGACGCCTGCGGGCCGTCCGATCCCGGAGCGGTTTTCTGCCGGAGCGTAAAGCCGGGCGATTATGTGTCCTGCTTCGGCACGCTGAACATGAGTCGGGGCCGGGCAGGCCGCCATTGGCAGGTATCGCCGGCCGCGCCGGCCGACCTGTGGGCTGCCGATGGAATGATTTGGGAAGCTGACAATGCAGGAAACTGAAAATCAATTGTGCCCGAGTTGCGGAAAACCCAATCCGCCGAACATGAAGTACTGCCGGTTTTGCACGGCCTCCATGGCGGAGCGCATTCACACCCGCCTGATCGCGATGGGCGTGCTCGTCCTGCTGATCCTGGCCGCGATCCACCTGGGCGCCGCCATGACCTACACGCCCCGATACACCCCCATCCCGCAACTGCTCTCCGAAATGAATTTCGCGAAAGTGCGCGTGCTCGGCCGTGTCACCCACGTGTCCGTGACGAAGGCCGCCTACAACAGCCGCCAGGTTCGCATCGAACTGGAGGACCCGGATTCCCCGTCCGTCAATACCGACCTCCGCAAAATCACGGCCCGCCTGGAGGGCGAAGCCGCCGCCGATTTCGTGAACCAGAAACACACGATCAGAAAGGGCGATCTGGTCGAGGTCGCGGCCTCCCTGTTCGCCGGCGCGGGATACCGGCACCTCAGCGTGAGCAGCCCGAAGTTTATCGTTGTCAAAGAGAGGGCCTTCGCGCAGGCACCCGCCGCCGAGGACGGCGAGGTCGAGGCGACCGTTCCCGAATCGGGCGACGGCGAGGCGGTCGCCCCTGTCTGGAATCGCGCAGTCAGGTAAATCATGGAATTCGCATTCATCATGCCATGTTGTCTTGCGGCGCTGGTGGGCGTCGCGGTCGCCGCCGTCTTTTCGATGATCCCGGGATTGCACATCTACAACGTCATCGCGTTCACCATGCTGCTCGCGTTCGCGGCCATCGACCTGTTCAAGACCCTGGACCCCTTGTTGACCACCTGCTTCATCATGGGCATGGTCGTCGGGTTCGCCGTGCTCTTCACGGTGTCGAGCCAGTTCTTCCAGCCGTGCGACGACAGCTTCCGATCCATGATGCTTCCGCACGAGCGGTTCCTGTACGAAGGCCGCGGGTTCGAAGCCGTCATGCTGGGCGGCTTCGGCTCTCTGATCGCCCTCCTCCTGATCGCGGGGGTCTTCCCCTTCGTCACCGGCGCCATCGGGTTGCTGAGGGAGCTTATCCGTCCCCACATCTACTGGATTCTAGGGTTGGTCAGCCTCTTCATCCTGATCAGCGAATGGCCGAAGGATCACGGCGTGGGCAAAACCGTCGGCCAGCGCCTGCGCGACGGATGGGGTCAGCTCGGCATGGGGCTGTTTGTTTTTGCCGCCGCCGCGGTCCTCGGCATGTTCGTTTTCTACAACACGATCATTCCCGTGCAGAGCGCGTTTCAGTCCTTGATGCCGGTCTTCATCGGCCTGTTCGCGCTTTCCAGCCAGATCATGACGGTGATCAGCCGGGCGAAAATCCCGCCGCAGTATTACGCATCCACCGTTGACGCCGCGCCGCACGACATCGCGCGCGGCTCGCTGACCGGCGTGGTGGCCGGAATGTTTTCCAGCCTGACGCCGGGGCTGACGCCCGGCCCGGCGCTCCTGATGAGCGCGCATGCCACGGCGTCGTCCGGCGACAAGCAGTTCATCATCGGCGGCGGCGCGGCGCGCGTCCTCTACTACATCGGCGCGCTGGTGCTCTTCTTCATGCCGGATCTGTACATGCGGCGCGGCGGCGCGGCGATCAACATCAGCCTGTTCTTCGTGCCGGAAACCACGGAACAATACTACCTGATCTCCGGCATCATCGCGCTGGCCGGCGCCGCATCCATGGCGATCCTGCCGCTCTTTGCGCGGATGTGCGGCGCCATCACGCAAAAGGTCGACTTCCGTCATATCTCGCTCGGGTCCATAGTTCTGCTGACGGCGATTGTGTGGGGCGTTACGGGCTGGCGCGGCGTGGTCATGATGCTGGTGGCCACCGCGCTGGGCCTCGTACCGAATTTCTGGCACACGCGGAGGATTCCGCTCCTCGCGGTGCTGCTGGTTCCGGTCAGCCTCAACATGGCCGGCATCGGGTCGAAGGTGGCGATCTGGCTGGGCTTCAGATAGGAAAGGCGCGGCATGAAAGGCATCACACATTTTCTTGTGGGCGTGGCCACGGCCTCCTGTTTCCCGCTGGCCGTGCGGAGCGCGTACGACGACAAGTCGTACCTCATCCTTCTCGGCGGTCTTTTCGGGATCATGAGCGATACGCTCGACTTTAAGTTCGCGCGCTATTTCTGGAAGCACGACTATCGGGTGCGTATCACGGAAGACAACCTCGACCCCGCCGCCGCGGCGGAGACGATCGCCAAGGCCATCGACGAGGCCGCGGCGACCGGCCGGTCCGTGCGGGTGAAACTGGACATCCTTCGCTACTCGACCCACTACTACCGCACCTACGCGGTGATGATCGACGACCGGAAAAAACAGGTTTCGTGCGTGATCGGCCCGCTCAAAACGATGAGCCACTGCATGGCCCGCGGCGAGAACATGCCGGGCGAGAAGTCGAAGAAGCAGGCCGTGGAGAAGGACGGGCCCATCGCGGTGCTGGAGCGGTTGGCGAAGGAAGCGCCCGCGCTTCCGAACAGCATGCCGGTCCCGACCCGCGGCCATGTCGCATCGTTCAAGGCCGATGTGAACAACACGTACTATTCGGACGCCGAGGTCGGCATTTTCTCCGGTCCCGATTTTGAGTTTACGCCGCAGAAAGACGGTCGAGTCCGGATCGACTTCATCCCGTGGCATCGCCGATGGACGCACAGCGTCACGCTGGGACTGCTGATGGGGCCGATCGGTTTTGCTTTATTCGCGGACTGGGGCGCTTTGTTCAGCGGAAACATGTCCGCGTTCGCCAATCCGTTCGCGATCAACGCGTTCTTCATATCCATCCTTGCCTTCTGGGCGCACGTGTTCGTCGACCAGACCGGGCATCTCGGATCAAACCTGTTTCCTCCATGGACCAAGTTCCGTTCGCTGGGCTGGCGCTGGTGCACGTCGGCATCCCCCTTCCCCAACCTGATGGTCAACTACATCTCGGCGGCCGTCATTCTGTGGAACATGAACGCCTTCGCCCCGGCGCCTGTCTTCACGCCGCCCTGGGCGGAAGGAATTCCCGGCGGGTTCACCAACATGACGTACTGCATCCTGTCCCTGCTGAACTACGTGGGAGCGGTCATCGTCCTGCCGCTCCTATTCCTCTACGCGATGGTCCGCCTCTACCGGCGTTTTTATTACAAGTCGCGGACAATTCGCCTGGAAGAGGCTTTCTCGGGCGAGGACTGGGCAGGCGGCGGCGGGGATATGTAAGGCCCCACGTTCTGATCGCCAGAAGGAATCGCCCCAGTCAACAGGCGATGAATGCCGTCCCGCCGCCTCAGGAGTATTTCAGCACGATCTGGAAGATGACGTTGCCTGCGTCGCGGCATCGATCGATGATGCGCTCGAGCGTTTCATACAAATCCATGACGATGATCACCTTCAACGCCTCGTGCTTCCCGCTGTACAGATCCTTGATCAGCGACATCATCAGTTTGTCGGCTCCCTTTTCCAGGAATTGCAGGCGGTTGTTCTGTTCCTTGACCCGCTCCAGATGGGGCCGCTCGCGAAGCGTCCTGACCATCTCCGTGACGGTGGCGGTCGCCTGCTCCATGATGTCCGCCTGGCGGGAGAAATCGAAATGGGCGATATGCTTGTAGCAGAGAACGAACTTCTGGCTGAACTTCTCGACGGTTTTCGGGATCTTGTAGAGCACGATCGACAACGCTTCGATATCCTCGCGTTCGAGAGGGGTCACGAACGTCTTGCAGAGCTGTTCGGAAATCTCCTCCGTGATCTGCTTGTCCTTGCGCCGCGTCAGGATGAATTGGTCGAGCGTCGGCATCCCGTTCGCCTTCTTGAGCATGTCAACCAGCAGTTGAACGCTGCTCTGCGCTTCTTCAGCGCTCGCTTCCAGCAGATCGAAAAACTTGTCGTCGTATCCCAAAAGTTTACGCAGGGGGTTCATGGCGTACTTCCTAACACAATCCCGGCTCGCAGAGAAAGTAAATCTTGTTCCCGTCCGGCGACGGTGCAAAACTAAACCCGCGTTGGATGCGTTTATAGGTACGAGATGAAACGTGCCATTCTGGCGGCGATAATCATGACTTGGGGCTTCCTGTGCGTCGGGGCCCTTGCGGCAGGCAAGGACTTGACGCCCGATTCAGCCCGCCGCAAGGCCGAAAAAGGCGTTCCCGGAAAGATCTGGGCCAACGGCGCCGACGCGTTTGTCCTTTATCTGAACGGCAGGAAGATCGCTGCCGGGAACTATACGGATGACCCGGCGCCCAAACAGGTCACACTGCGGCCGGGGGATTTGCTCATCGCCCGCGTCACGAGCCAGGATGCGGTACGCGGGTTCGCGTGCCTCTTCCAGTCCTTGAACGGCAAGGTGGAGTTTTCCACTCACACCGGCGATTGGGACGAATTTCAACCGGACAACGTGAACCAGTGGTGGCGCATCGCGGATTTCAGCAAGCTGAAACGGACCCGCGCCACAACTACGGATTACCAGGAAGTCCGAGGGAACATCGAGCGGCTGGCGGATACGGGTTGCCGGGAGACGCTATGGGGAGCCCCGGACCGGTCCACGGTGTTCCTGATCAAGAAGGTCGCGGTCGAGGATTTGATGGAGTAATTACGGAGGAACGGAGATGAATCGGTTTGAAGCAACGTTGATCGTGTTGATGGCGGGTATCGTGCCCGCGGTTGCGCAGAATACCAATCGGGAGATGCTCATCCAGGGCAAGCCGGGAGACGCGGGGGAATTGAGCCTGTCCATCGCCAACGAGGCGCGGGCGGCAATTGATCGCGGCGTGAAGTGGCTGCTCGAACAGCAGAACGAGGACGGGCACTGGTCCAACAAGGACTTCCCGGCCCTGACCGCCCTGCCCCTCTGGGTGCTGGCGAAGAGCGCGCCCCAGAACAAGGAAGCCATGGACAAGGCCGTGAAGTTCATCCTGACATCCGTCCACGACGACGGGTCCATCTGGTCGAAACCGAATATCGAACAGAAGGGCGGCGGACTCGCGAACTACAACACCGCGATCTGCATGGTCTCGCTGAACGCCGTCGGCGATCCGCGACTGGTTCCCGTGGTTCAGAAAGCGCGCCGCTTCATCGCCGGCACCCAGCACTTCGGGGACGACGATTATCATGGCGGCATGGGCTACGATCCGGACACCGGCCGCCCCTACGCGGACCTCTCGAACTCCTCCCTGGCCTACGAAGCGATGCGCCTCACTGAAAACGTCGAAGACCAGCGCAAGGCGGGCGACCCGCGCGCGGATCTCGACTGGAAGGCCGCCCGGGAATTCCTCGGCAAGATTCAAAACAAGTCGGCCGACACCAACGACGATCACGTCGGCGGATTCGCGTATCATCCTTCGGACAGCAAGGCGGGCACCTATACCAACGCGGCGGGCGAACTCCGCTTCCGATCGTACGGCAGCATGACCTACGCCGGCCTGCTCAGCCTGATATATGCCGATGTGAACAAGGACGATCCCCGAATCACCTCCGCGTTCGATTGGGCGTCCAGGCACTGGACTCTGGAAGAGAACCCCGGCATCGGCAACGACGGGCTGTTCTACTTCTACAACGTGCTCTCCAAGTCGCTGGCCGCGTATGGCAGGGATCGGATCGTCACCGGGTCCGGCGCGGTCGTCAACTGGCGCGCGGAACTGATCAAGAAATTGCTCAGCCTGCAAAAGATCGATCCGAAGACCGGCTTCGGCTACTGGCTGAATGTAAGCGGGCGTTGGTGGGAAGCGGACCCCGTACTCGTCACCTCGTATTCCCTGCTGGCGCTCGAGATTGCCCTGAATCCATGAGGCCGCAAACCTTTCGGCTTCCGCGACGGCGGAAACGTGCCCGGTGCTTTCCAATCCCTGGGGACACCGGGCTGTTTCCCGGCCTTCTGATGATTGTTCTCCTCTGTTCCGCACCGGCGCAGGCTTCGACATCCCCCTCCAACGAAGCCGTGAACTGGGTGATCATCGGAAACGACTTCTTCGTTGAAGGCAAGGTCGCGGAAGCCCGGTCTGCTTTTCTTCACTCGGTGAAGATCGACCCGTCCTACTCCGTCGCATGGAACAACCTTGGCCTCGCCCACCTCCGGCTTGATCTGATCCACGACGCCGAGGCCGCGCTTGTGCGCGCCACAAAACTCGACCCGAACTATCGGGATGCATGGCTTAGTCTGGGCAAGGTGCTCTACCGGCAGAAACGGATGGAGGAGGCGATTGCCGTTTACACCCAAGCCCTGGCGATGGCGGACAGCGACCAGGAGTCCTGGCTGAAAATCCCGGAGACTGAAAGGGCATTCGGCAACATCTTCGATGTCGTCGAGCGTCACGAGAACAAGCTGCGCATGAAACCGGATATCGCCGCGGCGTGGAACGACCTTGGATGCTCCTATCACGCCCTGGGAAAGTACGAAGATGCGCTCGCGGCCTTTCGGCAGGGGGTCAGGCTCAAGCCGGACGACTTCAATATCTGGAACAACATGGGGACCGCGCTCGCCTCGGTGGGCAAGCCGCTTGAAGCCGTCGAGGCATTCCGAAAGGTTCTGGCGCTGCACGGGCTGGACGCCATCGGCTGGAACAATCTGGGATTCGTGTATGACCAGTCGGGCGATCCCTTCAAGGCGCTGGAGGCCTATCAGAAAGCCGTCGCATTGGATCGAAACTTCGCCCTCGCATGGAACAACCTGGGCGTCTCGTATGCCAAAATGGCCCGCTACGACGAATCGATCGCCGCCTTGGAACAAGCGATCGAACTCTCCCCCACCAACAGTTCGCAGATCCGGCGGGACCTCTGCTTGACCCTCATCAAGTCCGGGGATACGAACCGCGCCCGCGCGGCCTGGTGGGAACTCCAAAAGCTCGACCCCGAAACCGCCCGGAATCTCGCCCCGTTTGTGAGATAACGAGCCGCTCGCACCCGGAACGTTCTCGCCGGATCGGACTCTGAACGAGTTCGGCGCTCGGGACGGCGCCTGGTGGAGGCGGGGGGAATCGAACCCCCGTCCGGCCCATAGGCCCCTAAATATGCGATTTCCCTAGGAAAACAACGTCTTTGACGTTGACGAACTTCCCCGCATGTTGTAAATCCTGTTGTAAATCGCGCCGGGAACCTTGTCCGGCGCGGGCCGATCCGCCGGGCGGCGGACGGCGAAAACGAGAGAGAAACGAGGCGCAACTATGGCGAGTTTAAGAAAGATTCCAGGCTGTAAAAACTGGGTTGCTTGTTTCAGGCTCCCGGATGGAAGGCGCAAACAGCAGAGCACCGGCACACCCGACCGCAAGACGGCCCAGCGGATTGCCAACGAGGCGGAGGAAGCGGCAAAGAAGATGCGCACGGCCCGCCAATTTCACCGGATACTGTCGGGCATTTATACCCACGTCACCGGCGATTCGCTCCCCACTTCCACGGCGCGGGACTATTTCGAGGCTTGGCTGAAACGGAAGGCCCCGGAACTTTCGGAGAGCACAAACACCTTTTACCGGATCAAGGCAAAGGACTTTATTGATTACCTTGGCGAACGCGCCGCCCTGGAAATGAACCGGATCACCCAAGCGGACGTTATCGGTTTCCGCAACAAGGAAACGGAACGGCTTTCCGCAACGTCTGTCAATCATTCGGTGAAGTTTCTCCGCATGGTGTTCAAGTCGGCGCGGGCGGACGGCGTTCTACTGGACAACCCGGCGGAGTTTGTGGGCACCGTGGCGAACCGGCACCGCACAAAGCGCCGCGCCTTTACGCTCCCGGAATTGAAGCTGGTCCTTGACCACTCCGGCCCCGAGTGGCGAAGCATGATTTATTTCGGCCTGTATACCGGGCAACGGCTGGGGGACATAGCGGCCTTGACGTGGCAGAATGTTGACCTTGCCCAGCGGGAAATCCGGTTGCAGACGGTGAAGACGGAACGCCAGCAGATTATCCCGATTGCCGGGCCGCTCATGCGCCACATCATGACCTTGCCCAGCAGTGACGATCCCAAGGCCCCGATTCACCCACGCGCCTTTGAGATTGTGACGCGGGAAGGCCGGGTAGGGACGCTTTCGCGGGACTTCTATGAAATCATGATGGACGCCGGGCTTGCCAAAAAGAAGACGCACAAAAAGAAGACGGACGCCTACGGGCGGCGCGGGCGGCACGCGGTGAATGAAATCAGCTTCCACGCCCTACGCCACACGGCCACCAGCTTGATGAAGAACGCGGGCATTTCCCCGGCCATCGTGCAAGAGTTCATCGGCCACGATTCCGAAGCGATCAACCGCGTTTATACCCACATCGAAACCGAAGCCATGCGCCGGGCGGCGGACGCGCTCCCGGACCTGATCGGCACGGCAGAGAAAGGACGCAAGGCATGAAGACCACGGGAAAAAAAGCCATCACGCCCGCCAAACCGAAAACACCCTTGAAGGTTTGTTACCATGCCCGCTTTCAATTACCCGGCGAGAAAGCGCCACAGGAAAACACCGATTTTCTTTTGAACCAATGTGAAGCCCTTGCCGCGTATCTGCAAGATGACGCCAAGATCAAAGATGCAGATATGGCGAAACGCCGCGCCGAACTGGAAAAAGACAAAGCCTCTTTTGCCGAAACACCCAAGGGCAAATACTGCGCCATGATAGACAAACTTGTGCAGGAATCCAAAGGGCGCTTGACGCCCGAAATGGTAAAGAAGAAATCACGCGCTTTGCGGAAGATCGGGGTTCATCCCGGCCACCTGATTCAGACGATTGAATTTGCACAAAAGCAAGACGCTCTTGACCGGCTGGGCAAGGTCAATGAAGCGAGTGGTGCGACGTGGCAGGCGCTTTTTGCCCTTGACCGTGAAGCAAGAACGGGGCCGGATGAAGTGGCGGAAAGGGCCATTGCAGACCTTTACCAAGTCGCGGTAATGGCCGCGCGATTTCTGGAAACTCTCTACCCGGAACGGGCGGAGATTTTCAAGAAGATTGCTCCCAAGCATAAGGTGTTTCCGGTTGTGGCAACGAGGAATCCAAGATGGGCAACCAAGGTCAAGAAGATGCTCGCGGATATTGAGCTTGGCACAAAGACCGATGAAGCCAGTTTCACGGACGCCGCCTATGATGATATTGAAACCTATCCGGCCCGCGCCTATGCCCGCGCCATCGTGGATTGTCTGCGCGACAATCAAGAGCGAATGTGTAAGCTGAAATTTCACCAAGCCCTATTCACACACTACCGCCCGGAACATGACGTTCAGCCCGTGGAGATTCCCGGTTGGGCGCAAGAATGCCTTACCCTGAAAGACTTCAACCGTGATTCCGCCTTGGCATGGTTTGCCATCGGCAAGAAGATGATGCGTGCCGAATGCCCCGACTTCCACACGCGCCCCGAGTGGGGACGATACGCCAAGCGGTTTGAAGGTCTGACCAAGGGCGAGATTCAGAACCGGATTTTTGACTTGATTGAATCGGCCATTAAGACAATCGCAAAACCGCCGGTAAAGATTCCGGGTTAAAGATTTTCAGTACCCGAATTTCTTCATGGCGTTTTCTTCAACGGAAAATCTTTTCCAGAAAACCCGCAACCTTCAAACGGTTACGATCATTTCCGTAGAAGTCGCATAGTGCGCCCTGACATCAGCAGATATTGTGTCTGCCGATGAAAACAGGAAGATGCACTATGACGAAGCACATGATATTGACCGATGCCCCGGCGGAGTACGCCAGCGGCAACGGCGAGAAATTCCCGCCGAAATGGATTCGACTCCCGACGCGCGGGCATTGCCCGCACACCGGCCTTTCGCGGGCCGCGTTCTACGAACTCATCAAGGCGAACAAGATTCGCACGGCCAGCTTGAAAAAGCCCGGCGCGGTGCGGGGCGCGCGCCTGGTCTGGTTTCCGTCCGTCATGGCGTACCTGGAAAAGTACGCTTCTGGCGGCGGGGCCGAAAATTAACCGCCGGGGGATTCTCGCCATGTCCGCCGGTTGGATCAAATTGCACCGGCAGTTGCTTGACCATGAGCACTACCGGGACAGTGAACACCTTCACGTATGGTTGCACCTGCTCTTGAAGGCCACACACGCGCCCCTTGAACGCACGTTCAACGGGCGGCGCGTGGTCATTCAACCGGGGCAAGTGATTATCGGGCGCAACGCCATAAGCCGGGATACCGGCGTTCACCCCTCGAAGGTCAAGCGCGTCCTGAAACGCCTCAAAACTGACCAGCAGATTGACCAGCAAAGCGGCAACCGAAGTTCCCTTGTGACAATACGTAACTGGAATCTATATCAGTCCGGCGACCAGCAGGACGGCCAGCAACCGGCCAGCCCACGGCCAGCGGATAACCAGCAGGCGACCACTCACAAGAAGGAAAGAACAGAAGAAACGATAAACCCACACCCGCAAGAGCATGTTGCGGCGGGCCGGGTAATTCCATCCCTCGAAGCCGTCAAAGGCCATGCCGTCACGGTCGGGATGGACCCGGCGGAAGCGGAACGGTTTTTCGATTACTACGAGGGGCGCGGCTGGCGCACCAGCAACGGCCAGCTTGTCCATAACTGGCAAGCCATGCTCCGGCGCTGGAAAGTCACCGGCCAGGAACGCGCCGCCCAATCGAAGAACACGCCCGGAAAGAAAACGATCATCGCAAACTACAACGATCCCACAGACCCCTTGACGGGGCAGAAAGGTAAAACACCATGAACGAAGCAAGACCCATCGGCGACGTGATACAATCCTTGAACCTGAACGCACCCCCACCGGCGACGCCGGACGGCTCCGCCGTGCCCACCGCGCCGGAACCTTCGCCGGAAGAAAGCTGGATTGAACGGGAACGCCAGCGCGAACGCGAACGCCGCGACGAAAGATTCCGCAACCTGTGCCCGCCGCTCTACCAGCAGACGGACCCGGCCAAACTCCCGCAAGACAAACTCGCCGCCGTTATGGGCTGGCAATACGGCCCGAAAGGGTTGCTGTTGGTTGGACCCACCGGCACCGGGAAAACCCGTTGCGTGTGGCAACTACTCCGCCGCCTGATTCTTCAAGGCCGATCCGTCAAATCCTTTGACGGGCTGGGCTGGGGCGTTGCCGTGTCCGCCGCATTCGGCACCCCGGACGAAACCGAACAATGGCTTGACCGCGTGTGCAAGGCGGACGTGCTTTTCATTGATGACCTGTTCAAGGTCAAGATGACGGAAGCCCAAGAACAAGCCGCCTACGGCGTCTTTGAACGCCGGACGAATCACCTGTTGCCGATCATTTGCACACTGAACAGCACCGGCCGCATGATCCTTGACCGCATGACCGACCAAGGCCGCGCCGACCGGGGCGAACCCCTCATCCGGCGCATGGGCGAGTTCTGCGAAGTGGTCACGTTCTGAGGCCCACGGGATTCAACGCCAGTTCACGCCATATCGCGCCAAATCAAACCAAATCACGGTTGCTCGCACCTGCCGCCCCGCGACGCCTACGGCGCACCGACGGCGGCCCGTCGCCGAACCCCGGCAAACGTCGGGAATAGCCTTGAAACGCGGGGCTTTCTTGTGGCACAATCGCCGTACCCATTTTCAAGAGAATCGAGGCGACCATGACGGACAAAGAGAAGAACGGCAAGGCGGCGAAGGCCCCGACGGTTGACGACATCCTACGGGGAAGCGCGCACGCCCTGACAGTCTTCAAGCCCGGCGCGGCGGACGCCCTCGAAATCTACCTGAAGCGGGGCAAGCCCTACCTGAAATGCTTCGCTACCGGAACCGAACGCCCGGCCAAGCCTGAAGAGATTGTCCGGCAACTCTACGTCCGAATGCTCATGAAGGACTACGGCTATCCGGCGGAACGTATCGCCCTGGAACGCCCCGTTCAATTCGGCTCCGCCGTCCACGAGAAGGCGGCGGACATTTTCGTCTGCGACAAGGACGATCCGAAGACGGCCTTGATCATCGTGGAATGCAAGAAACCGAAGCGCGCGGACGGCCTGGAACAACTGAAGAGCTACTGCCACGCCGAAGGCGCGCCGATTGGCGTATGGACGAACGGCGGCGAGACGATCATCCTTCACCGGCAAGACCCGAACTTCTTCCGCAACCTGACCGACATCCCGAAGGCTTCACAGACCCTTTCCGAAGTCTTGGCCGAACGCTGGACCCTTGCCGACCTTGCCGAGCATAACGTCCTGGTCAAAGAGCAAACGACCCTGAAAAAGATCATCCTGGACATGGAGAACCTTGTCCTTGCGAACGCTGGCGTTGACGCCTTCGAGGAAGTCTTCAAGCTCATCTATGCCAAACTCTACGACGAAGCCAACGCCGCCCAGGGGGGCAAGCAGACCCGCTACCTTCAATTCCGGGTCGGCGGCGCGACGCCGCGCGAGTTCAAGGACAAGATCAACCAGCTTTTCGACGCCGCAAAGGGCAAGTGGCCCGGCGTCTTCCTCGAAGGCGAACACATTGACCTGACCCCGGAGCACCTTGTCACCTGCGGCTCTGCCCTCGAAAACGTCAAGCTGTTCAACTCGAATCTCCAAGTTATTGACGAAGCCTTCGAGTACCTTTCCGTTGAAGTCGGCAAAGGCAAGAAGGGGCAGTATTTCACGCCGCGCCATGACATTGACATGTGCGTCAAGATGCTGAACCCGACCCTTGACGAACACGTCATTGACACCGCCGCCGGCTCGTGCGGCTTCACCGTCCACACGATCTTTCACGTCTGGGGCAACGAGTTCACCGCGAACGGCCCGGCCCCGTGGCAAGCTGAATACGCCCGCGAACGGGTCTTCGCCATAGACTTCGACCCCCGTTCGATCAAGATTGCCAAGGCCCTGAACCTGATTGCCGGCGACGGCCGCACGAACGTTCACCGCGCCAACACCCTTGACCCGCGAGGCTGGCCGGATGAAGTCAAGGTCGGGCTTCGCCCCCGGCTCGCCCGCTTCCCGCGCGACGCCGAAAGGGACCGCTGGAACCGGGAAAACTTCCGCTACTTCGGTTTCGACGTGCTGTTGACGAACCCGCCCTTTGCCGGCGACATCAAGGATTCCCGCATCCTTGCCCAGTACGAACTTGCCAAGAAGCCGAAGGGCGGCAAGTGGCAAACGAAGGTCGGGCGCGACATTCTCTTCATCGAGCGCAACCTTGACTTCCTACGCCCCGGCGGACGCATGGCGATTGTGCTTCCCCAGGGGCGTTTCAACAACACGAGCGACAAGCCCATCCGGGATTTCATCGCCCAGCACGCCCGCATTCTCGCCGTGGTCGGCCTTCACGGGAATACCTTCAAGCCCCACACCGGCACAAAGACCAGCATCCTTTTCTTGCAGAAGTGGAACGAAGACCCGGACGCCGGACCGCTCTGTCCGCGCCGCGAAGACTACCCCATCTTCTTTGCCACGAGCCAGGCCGGCGGCAAGGACACGTCCGGCGAATACGTGTACCTGTCAGACGACAAAGGCCGGAGGCTCTACGATCTTCACGCCCACCCGATGGTTGACCATGACCTTTTCAACCTTCGCGCCGCCCTTGCCGACCAACGCGACCAGCGTTTGAACGCCGCCCGAACGGACAAGGAACGCGCCGCGATCCGCGCCGCCTACGAAGCGAAGATTCCCTTTGTCCCCGACCGCCCAGGCATTGCCGACGCATTCCGCGAGTGGGGACGCAAACAAGGCTTCACGTTCTGCAAAGAGGATGCCGAATAATGGCCGTGTGGAGTCAGATTGCCTATGCCGTGGCGTGTTCAACCCAACGCTTCGATTCCGATTACTGGAAGCCGGAGTATGTTGAAAACGAGAACACCCTGAAGGGGATGGACTGCACGACAATCGGCGAAGCCACGCAATTCGTCCGCTGCGGGCCGTTCGGCTCAAATCTGCTCTGCGAGAACTATGTCCCGAATGGCGTTCTTGTGCTCCGGCCTTTCAATCTCAAACAGTTGACAGTGGAACGCGGCAACCTTGCCTACGTCCCGGAAGAAGTCTGCCGCCTTCAGCATCTTGGCTTCTACGAAGAAGGCGACATCATGTTTGCCCGCGTCGGCGACGTGCGGGCTGGCGTCCTCCGCGCCTTTCCCGCCAAGGTGACAATCAGTCCGAACGTCATTGCCGCGCGAATGAAAGCCACGGCTCCCGACCCTTACTTCACCGCCGCTTTTCTGAACACGCGCTTCGGCCTATCGCAACTGATCCGGGGCATGAAGACCGTTGCGCAACCGACAATCACGGTTGACCTGGTGAAGGCCGTTCTTGTTCCGAATGCACCTGCCAGCGTGCAACAAGCCGTCCGCGCCCTTGTCCAATCAGCCTTTGAGAAAGAGGAAATTGGCCTTTCGGCCCTTGCCGACGCCGAAGCGATCCTGACCGCCGCCCTTGGCCTTGACCGCGTGGACTTGACCCCGCGCCTGTTCTACGAAGACACCTACGCCCACGCCGCCGACGCCGCCCGCTTCGATCCCGAATACTACCAGCCCGCGAAGTGGAACGTCTTGCGGGCGCTTGCGACCATGCCCGGCAAGCCACTTGAAGAACACTTCCGCCCGGTCAAGAAGTTGTGGCAACCGACGGACCAACCGGCTTCGGCGACCGTGCGCAACTACGACTTGACCGACGCCTTGACGCCATTCCTTGACGATACGACCCCGACCGCGACGGCGGGTGAAATCAAGAGCACCAAGAAGCGCTTTGAACCGGGCGACCTGGTTGTTTCCCGCCTTCGCTCGTATCTGAAAGAGATTGCGGTTGTTCTGCCATCGGTCGGCGCGCCGCTGGTCGGCTCTACCGAGTTCATTGTCTTGCGTTCGCGGAAGACCGGGCTTTCTGCCGAAGCCCTGCTTGCCTTCCTTCGTTCAACGCCCATTCAAACGGTGTTGAAATGGTGTCAGGACGGCTCGAATCATCCCCGCTTTGCCGAAAAGGAACTGTTGCGCCTGCCCGTGCCCGATGCCGTCCTGAAGGTTCAGGACAAAATTGCATCGAAGATCAAAGAGGCCATTGCCGCCCGGCAAGAGTCCCGCCGCCTACTGGACGAAGCCAAGCGCACCGTTGAAGCGGCGATCCTGAAAGGGGGAAAGGCATGACGCGGGACTGGGAAGCCCAATTCCGGGACTGGGCAAAGCCACCGGGCAAGACCGAACAGGAACGTTGCGACAATGCGGCTTCCGCCATTCGGAACGCAATCAAGGCCAGTGACAAACTCCGCGCCCGTGGGGTTTCCGTTTTCGCCCAAGGCTCCTACCGGAACAACACGAACGTTCGCCAGGATAGCGACGTTGACATCGGCATCCTTTGCACGGACACATTCTTCTTCGACTTGCCGGAAGGCGCGACACGCGAGACGTTCCGAATCGGGCCGGCGACCTACGGCTATGCCCAGTACAAGAACGAAGTCGAAGAGGCGCTTGTGAGCTACTTCGGCCGCTCTGCCGTCACGAGAGGGAACAAGGCATTCGATGTTCACGAAACGAGCTACCACGTTGAAGCGGACGTTGCGGCGTTCTTCGAGCACCGGCGCTACAGCGCCGACGGCCGGTTTCTGGAAGGTGTCGAGCTTCGGACGGACCGGGAAGACAAACGGATTATCAACTGGCCGGAACAACACTACGCCAACGGATGCAGGAAGAACAACGACACCGGCACCCGGTTCAAGTCCATTGTCCGCGTGCTGAAAGCCCTCGCCAACGAGATGACGGAACGCCGTGTCAGCGGTGGCGACATTCCCGGCTTTCTGATTGAATGCCTTGTCTGGAATGTCCCCGATCCCCAGTTTCAGAACAGCACCTACACCGCCGACGTGAAGGCGGCGCTTGTCCACATCTACGAGCACACGAAGGCGGAGGCCACCTGCAAGGATTGGCGCGAAGTCAGCGGGTTGAAGTGGCTTTTCTACGGCCAGAAATGGACCTACCAGCAAGCGAATGCGTTTACCGTTGCCGCCTGGAACTACGCCAGTCTCGGGAGGCAGACATGAAGAATGTGAACTTGAAGCCCTTCCTCTTCATCCTGCTGGCGTTCTCCGGCTTGGTCTGGTTCGGCATCGCCACGGCCAGCGGCTTGAACATGCAGAGCTTCTTCGATTTCATGCGCCCGATCCCGAAAGTTGTCACCGCCGACTTGATCCTTGTTGCCGTCTTCATGAAGTGGCTCTGGCGCTGGAAGCATTTTCAAGGCTGGCTTGTGCCCTTCCCGGACTTGAACGGCACTTGGCAAGGCGAGATTCAAACGAACTGGAAGGACGCCGAAGGCAAGACGCCCGGCCCTATCCCCACCATGTTGACGATCAAACAGACCTTCGGGCGAATGAGTTGCGTCATGCGCACCGGCGAAATGGAAAGCCACAGTTACCTTGAAGGCTTCTGCATAGACAAGGAAGCCCAGGTCCGGCGGCTCTGCTACTCGTACACGAGCAAGCCGAAGTCCGCGTTACGAAGCCGAAGCACTCCCCATGACGGCACCATGCTTTTCAACATCATCGGGAACCCTGCCCGCAAACTTGAAGGCGAATACTGGACCCAGCGGCAGACAACCGGAACCGTGACGCTGACTTTCCGGGCGAAGGAACTTCTTGAAGAACTCCCCGCCGACCTTCCCGCACATCCGTTGAGCACACCGACCGCGAACGGTTGACGGCGATCCCCGGCCGCCTACCGGCGGCCTTGCGCGCTTGCCCGTGCCCTGGCCCGTCACGGCGGCTGCTTACGCACCCGCCGCGCCAGTCCGCCCCCACCTACGCGCGCCGACGCTGGCGCGGCGGCGCTCCGGCGGGGGGCGCTGTCCGCTCCGGGGCTGTACACGCGCCGTGCTTGCCCTTCGGGCGGCACGTCGCGCGCCAGCCCCTGCGCTTATGCGGTGCGCCGCCGGATTGCGTGGAAGATGACGGCAAAGGCCATCGGCGACGGCGCGTCATACTCCCGCCCCGGCTGGTTGCTCGTGTGTTGTTTTCTCCGCGCCTACGGCGACTCCGAAAAACGCCACACCAGCACCAGTCCCCCGATATGGCCGCCCCGCACATCGCCGGGCGTGTCCGGCTACGCCGTCCATCCCGGCCATGTGCTATCCGGCGGCCAGCAGACGCGCTCCGCGCGATTGTGCCCCCAAGCCCCCGAAGCGGGGGATGTAGACGCGGCGGGCGGCTCCGGCAACGCCGTTTCCCCCTTCAGTTTTCCCCCTTTGGAAACCCCCTTTCCTGATTCCCCCTTTCAAAGCGGATCACGCTAAAGGGGGAAAACCGCAGGGGGACACGGCGCGGCTTCTTTCACGTTCAGACAAGCGCCGCCCTACGGGTTGCCGGATGCCACTCCGCCGCTTTGCCCCCCTTGCGCCGACGGCCCCCGCCGGGCCGGGCGCGTTGGTCGGGCTGTCGCGCGGCTCCGGCTGTCGCCACCGCGCCAGCCCTCCAAGGACGGCGCTTTCGCGCCACTCGCTTCGGTTGTGTCCGCTCCGGGTGGCACCCGTCGCGCCAGTCCACCGAAGCGGCAGACTGTCACGCCGGTTGCTGGCCGTCCGCGTCCGTGCCGCCTACGCCTACGGCTCCGGCGGATGCGGTAGACATTCGTTTCCGAAGCCCGGTATATGGTGGGGGCTTCGGAAAACGAATGTCATTCAGAGGCAGGGAAGGCACACGCCCGTCTTTTTCCAATGTTTGGAAAATCGGCGTGAAAAAGTTCCAATGCTTGGAAAGAACTGCTTGGAAAGTTCCAAGCCGTGGAAACGACCGCCCAGGATGCCCCACGTTTGGCGATCACGAGGCGGCGCGGGTCTTTCTGCTCCCCCCCCCCCCCTTGAACGCGCCTTGAACAGCCCCGGCAACGCCGTTGCAGACGGCTTGCCGACTGCCCGCAAAAAACCGGCGGCGGCCCGGCGCGGGGGAGCGCGAAAGGGGGCAACCGGCGATAGGGCGGATTATGCCGAATTACCCAGAAATAGCCGGAAGGAAAACGAACATGCGGCACTTATGAAACATCGGCACACGGCGGCGCACTTCGCCGCCGATGTTGTAAGCCGTGTTGTAAACCGGCCTTTCAATATTTCGTAAAACGTTGCTGTTCAATATGGTGGAGGCGGGGGGAATTGAACCCCCGTCCGTATAAGAGTCACTTCAATTTCTACGCGCGTGTTTCGTCTTTGAATCTCATCCCGCAAACTGCCGGCGAACAGGCCATTCGCGGGACCAGCGGCCACGAAAAAGTTTCGCCCCGCCGCGCGGCCACCCCGCGACGGAACTACCCTGCTGTCTACGCCTCAACCGCTTAGCAGGTGTCTGCGGCGAGACGTCACGGCATTAAGCCGCGAGGGCCAAGTCTGAGTTGGCTTTTGTGTTTGTTTCCCGGGTTATTAACGAGGCCAACCGGGGTCCTCGGCGCGCCACTGAAGCTCCAACCTACACGTCGAAACCAGTGCGCCCCCACAAAGCAGATGTCAGAGATCAGCAACCGATATCAGTATCGGCCATCCGGCAGCGAGTATCAAGTGCCGCATGGCTTCGGATAGAGGCGGTTGTACGCCACCCCCCGGCGCGTCTCGGCCATGATGGGATCGGCCACCTTGCGCCAGGCCAGGTAATGGGTGGTTTTCTTGTGCGCGGCGACATCGTCCTGGGTCTTGAACGCCTCGTAGAAGACAAACGAGCACGGGTCCTCGACGGACTGGCATATCTCGAAGAATATGTTGCCCGGCTCCTTGATGGCGCCCTCGTGGTTCTTCCTCGTAGCCTCGATGAACTCCTCCACGTGTCCCGGCTTCACCTTCACGTACACCAGAGTAACCTGCATGTCCGTCTCTCCTTGCGCGTTTGACCGTCCGCCCAGACCGCCTTCAGCATAAGTTCGAGTTCGATTGTACATCCGCGACAGCGCTTTTTCACCCACAAAGTCACCATATTCCGCCTTCAGATTCTCGGGCACGCCTGCGACAAAACCCCTCCACTCATCCCGCACCCACCGATAGCGAGACAGAGGAATTACATCTTCAGCGGTTCCAACTCTTCATCCCGCCGCCCCTCCCGGCTTTGATTCTCTTCCGTTGGAGCAGGCGCCTGCGCAGCAGGTAGATTCCAAGAAACACAAGCCCCACGACGAGCATGGGCGCCAGATCGTTCCCGTTCGTCGTCCTGCAAAAGAATGTCAGGGGAGCATTTGTCATTTCAGAAGCTTCTTGATGGCGACTCTACAGCCGTGCTTTTCTCGCCCGGGACGGGCGACCCTACAGCCGTGTAGTGTCCGCTGTCCTCAGCGGAAGATATTCTCGCCCGAGGACGGGCGACCCTACAGCCGTGTAGCGTCCGCTGTCCTCAGCGGAAGATATTCTCGCCCGAGGGCGGGCGACTCTACACCCTCAGGCCCTCTGTTTCACCTCGGCTCAGCCGATCATCTCGCCCGCCTGCTGTCGCTGATTCGCGCGCTTGCGCTGGGTGGCATTCAGGATGCGCTTGCGCAGGCGCAGGCTCTTGGGCGTGGCTTCAACAAACTCGTCCTGCGCGATGTATTCGATCGCGTGCTCCAGCGACATCCTCACCGGCGGCTCGAGCATAATCCCCTTCCCCTCACCGTGGCTCCGGATGTTGGTCAGGTGCTTGGTACGAGTCGGATTCACCGGCATATCCTCGGCCCTCGGATTCTCGCCCACGATCATGCCTTCGTAGACTTCGTCGCCAGCGGTGATGAACAGCTTGCCGCGTTCCTGAATCGTGTCCAGCGCGTAGGCCGTCGCGACGCCGTTTTCGACGGACACCAAGGTGCCGCTCGTCCGCGTGCGGATCGGCCCGCAGTGAGGCTCGTACGATTTGAACATGTGGGTCAGCATGGCGCGGCCATTGGTCATGTTGACGAGGTCCGTCTCAAATCCGATCAGACCGCGCGTGGGCATGTCCGCCTCGACAGTCACGTGGCCGCTGTGATGGTGCAGGTTCGTGATCTGTCCCCGGCGCGAGGCCAGGTTCTGCATGACGTCGCCCAGACACTCGTCCGGAGTCTCCACCCAGACGGTCTCGAACGGCTCCAGCGTGCGGCCGTCCTTCTTCTGAAGAATCACCTCGGGCCGCGACACCAGCACCTCGAATCCTTCGCGCCGCATCTGCTCCACGAGGATGGCGATCTGCAGTTCGCCGCGCGCGCTGACGCTGAACACGTTCGGCATGTTCGTGTCCTCGACGCAGAGCGAGATATTCGTCCGCGTCTCCTTGAGAAGCCGCTCCCGCAACTGGCGCGTGGTCAGATACTTGCCGTCCCGCCCGGCCAGCGGGCCGTCGTTGACGCAAAACTGCATCTGGATGGTCGGCGGGTCGAGATCAACGAAAGGAAGCGGCTCCCGCTCCTCGCTGTCGCAAAGGGTTTCGCCGATGTCCAGGTCTTTGAATCCTGCGATGCCAACAATGTTCCCCGCCACGCCCGTCACGGACTCGGAAGTGCGCATGCCGCTGAATTCGAGCACCTTGGTTACGACCGCCCGTTCCCGCTTGCCGTCCTTGTGGATGCACACGATCGAGTCGTTCATTTTCACCCGGCCGCCGAGAATCTTACCGATCGCAATCCGGCCGACGTAGTCGTTCCAGTCCATGTTGCTGACGATCATCTGGAACGGCGCCTTGGGGTCCGCCTGCGGCGGCGGCACATGCTTGATGATCGTTTCGAACAGCGGCTTCATGCCGTTCGGTTTGTCGCCGGGTTTCTTCAGCGCATAGCCGTCGCGCGCGCTGGCGTAGAGGACAGGCGCGTTGAACTGGTCTTCCGAGGCGTGCAGTTCGAGCAGAAGTTCCAGCACCTGGTCATGCACGCGACGCGGGTCGGCGTTTTCGCGGTCAATCTTGTTGATGACGACAATGACTTTCAGATTGTGCTCGAGCGCCTTGCGCAGTACGAACCGCGTCTGCGCCTGCGGCCCGTCCACAGCGTCAACCAGCAAAAGCACCCCGTCCACCATCTTCAGGATCCGCTCCACCTCGCCGCCGAAATCCGCGTGGCCCGGCGTGTCCACGATGTTGATCGTGGTGTCGTGCCAGTGGATGGACGCGTTCTTGGCCTTGATGGTGATCCCCTTCTCCTTCTCAAGGTCCATCGAATCCATGGCGCGCTCGGTGGTCGCCTCGTTCTCTCGATACGCGCCGCCCTCTTTAAGAAGGCAGTCCACAAGCGTCGTTTTCCCATGGTCAACATGGGCAATGATTCCGATATTTCTGAATTGGGTTTTCATCGATCGGGTCAAATAAGGGCGCGGAGAATAGCGATCTTCCACCGGTTTGGAAAGTTATTTCGCGGGGACGTGAAAACACGCGAACAACAGGCCGGCGGCGGCCGCCGCGCAGGCGGCGCCGTAGAGAAACGGCGCGGCAGGACTGACATGCGTCCAGAGCAGGCCGGCGGCGGCGCTGGCGGCGAAGGCCAGGATGCCTTGTACGGCGTGCAGGAGCCCCATCGCCGTGCCGCGATTTTCAGGCGTCGACAAATCGGCTACCAGCGCCTTGGACACGCCTTCCGTCGTGGCGGCGTACACGCCGTAGAGCGCGAAAAGCGCCCAGATCGCAAACCCGCTGGTCGCAAAGGCGAACCCCGTGTACACGACGGCGAACACCCCCAGTCCGCCGATCATCAGCGTGCGGCGGCTCAGCTTGTCCGACAGCCAGCCCGCCGGCGTCGCGGCGACGGCGTAGATGAAATTGTAGAACACGTATGTCATCAGGACGCCGTTCTCGCTGAGGCCGACCTGCTTCGCCTTCAGCAGAAGAAACACATCGCTGCTCTTGCCGAGGGCGAAGACTCCGAAAATCAGAACGAACCTCTTCAGGTCCCCGCTGAGCGGTCCCCTGCCCTGCGGCCCGGCGGCCGCAGGCGCGGCCCGCGGCGCTTCGCGGTTCAGAAACGCGAGCGACGCGACGCCGAGCGCGGCCGGGATAAACGCGATCACGAAGATCGTGCGGTAGCTGAGTTCAAAGACGGAGAGGAAGAGAACGGCAAGCAGCGGCCCGATGAATGCGCCGATCGTGTCCATCGCCCGATGCAGGCCGAACGCCTTGCCGCGCACGCCGGGATCGCAGGACGCGGCGATCATCGCGTCGCGCGGAGAGGTGCGGATGCCCTTGCCGACGCGGTCGATCAGCCGCGAGACCAGCACCAGATGCCACGACGCCGCGAGCGCGAGAAGCGGCTTGCTGATCGCGGACAGGCTGTAGCCCCAGACCACAAACGGCTGTCGGCGGCCCGCGCGGTCCGACCACCAACCCGACGCGAGTTTCAGCAGGCTGGCCGTGCTTTCCGCGAGGCCTTCGATCAGACCGATGACGCTCATCGGCGCGTTCAGCACCACGGTCAGAAAGAGCGGAATGACCGGGTACAGCATCTCGCTGCTGATGTCCGTGAAGAGACTGACAAAGCCGAGAATGACCACATTTCGGCCAAGGCCTTGAAAGAGTTTTGATGACGTCAATTTCACGACTTCCGGTTGTGACGATCCGCGATCGCGACGGGCGACCATCCCGGGATCGCAAGCAAGCTGAGAAGGAGGAACTTATGCATTCTCCGGTAATCTTCCCAACAGCCTCAGCAGCCCGTCCAGAATGGTGATCGGGTGCGGCGGGCAGCCGGGGATGAACAGGTCAACCGGAACCACCGATGCGGCCCCGTTGTGGACTTCGGGATGATCGATGTACGGGCCGCCCGAAATCGCACACGCGCCGACGGCAATGACGAACTTCGGAGTCGGCACGGCGTCGTACGTCTTCTTCAGCGCCTCGCGCATGTTCTCCGTCACCGGCCCGGTGATGAGGAGCCCGTCCGCGTGGCGCGGGGCCGCGACGAACTGGATGCCGAAGCGGCTGAGGTCGAACACGATCGTGGAAAGAACGTTGGTATCCGCTTCGCAGGCGTTGCACCCGCCGGCGCTGACCTGGCGCAGGCGCAACGAGCGACCGAACACCGCTTTCGCTTTCTCGTCGAGCGCCTCGGCGAGTTTCAGCGGCTTGTCCTCCAACAGCAGATCGTCGCGCTTGCGCACGGCCAAGCGATGGTCGTGCGTGAACGTGATGGCCTGGTTCGGGCACGCGATCGCACAGTCGCCGCAGAACAGACACCGGCCGAGATCGAACCGGACTCGCCCCTGCTCCACTCGAATCGCGCCGGTCGGGCAGGATTTCATACAGACGGCGCAGTGTTCGGCGCACTTCGACTTGTCGACCTCCGGCACGCCGCGAAACCAGTCCGGCAGGACCGGCTCCCGGTCCGGATAGCCGACCGTCCGGTGCTTCTGTTGAATTCGGGCAAGAAGTGTTCTAATCATGATGTCCGGCGCACTGCGATGATGTTCTTAACCACGAATCGACACGAGGCGAAAAAACCTCGTGTTCATGGGTGTGAATTCGCGGTTGATTCACTCTCCGATACGTCCTCATAAATCATGCCCGCAATAGGAAAGGTTGAAACTCTTGTTGCACAGCGGGAAATCGGAAATCTGTCCGCCGCGCAGGGCCATCGCCAGGCCGCTCCAGTTGTGGAAGGACGGATCGACCACCTTGTAGCGCGCAAACCGGCCGCGCTCGTCCGTAATCGCGACATGACAAATCTCCCCGCGCCAGCCCTCCACCAGCGAGACGACGATCGAGTCGGCCGCCAGCGCGCCGACCGGGGTGCGAATCCCGCCCGCCGGGAGTGCGTTCACGAGATCCTCGATAAACTCGACCGACCGCTGTATCTCCAGCCACCGGACGTAGGCCCGCGCAAACACATCCCCCGACTGCCACGTGGAAATCGGAATATGGAAGAAGCGGTACATACCCGACGGGGATGTCTGGCGCGTGTCATGCTCGATGCCGCACGCTCGCGCGGCGGGGCCGACCAGCCCGAGTTGCCGGCACAGTTCCGCGGAGAGCACGCCCGTATTCTCGAACCTCGCGACGACGGACGGCGTGGACCAGAGCAACCGGACGGCCGTCGCGGTGTCGCGGGCGGTCCGGCTGAGCCGGTCCAGCAGTTTGGCGGCGTGTTTCTCGTCGAGATCGAACTGCACGCAACCGGGCCGGATCAGCCCGCGTCCGAACCGGCTCCCGCAAAGGAGGGCGGTCATATTCAGATAGTCGCCGCGCAGGCGGCCGCAATAGGATGCGGTCGGAAGATACCCGACGTCATTCGCCAACGCGCCCAGATCGCCCGTATGGTTGGCCAGCCGCTCCAACTCCAGCGCGATGGAGCGCAAGGCCTGCGCGCGCGGCGGCGTGGCGCAATCCATCAGCGCTTCAAGCGCCTCGCAGGAAGCCGTCGCGTGGCCGATGGTCGTGTCGCCGGCCACGGTGCCCATGTAGGAGATCGAACGGTGATCGGGCCCGCCGATCAGCGCGCGTTCCACCCCGCGATGCTGGTAGCCGAGCGATATTTCCAGGTTGAAGACGTCTTCGCCGTGGCACTGGAACCGGAAGTGGCCGGGTTCGATGATGCCCGCGTGAACCGGTCCGACAGCTACCTCGTGGACTTCTTCTCCGGCGACCTTGAAGAAATCCGTGATTCCTGGAGTGCCGCTTGGGAACCGAACCGGCTTCAGCCATGGATGTCCTTCGGGCCGGATTCCGCACTGCTCGAATATCTCGCGCTCGAACAGATGCGCCTGCGGACATTCGGGAGTCAGCGCGGGATACGAATCCTGGACGTTCGTGGACGTGATCGAGAGATTCCCCTCGGCGCTCAGCACGGCGAACAGCCGGACGCCGTCGTCCCTGGACATGCCGAACAGGGCCGCAATGCGCGCGCCCCCGCCCACCGTTCGGATGACGGTGTCACGGAACCCGGCGACCGGCGTTTGCGGCACGGTCTCGAGGGCGATGACCTTCCCGGCATGAATGGAAAGAGTCGTCATCAGAATCCTCCCAGCAATTGCGCGAGCCGGCGCAGAAGCGCCAGCAGGGGCGGCGGGACATAGACGCCGAGGACAAGGACCGCGGCCGCAAGAGCGGCGGGCGGGAGGATCGACAGGATGCTTTCGCCGGTGCGAATGATCGGGTTCCGCGCCGTACCCTGCGCCATGCGCAGGAAACTCGCCGCCATACCGATGAAGATCAGGGCCAGCAGCGCCAGGTACGCAACCGCGACGAACGTCCGCCCCGTGTCCAACGCTCCCTTCAGAATCATCAGTTCGCTGAAGAACGTTCCGAACGGAGGCGATCCCGTGATCGCAAAAAAACCCATGAGCCAGAGCGTACCCGTCGCGGGCAGCACACGCAGAAGTCCGCGGACCTCCTGGATCGACTTGGTTCGGTAGACCGCGAGGATATTTCCCGCGGTCAAAAAGAGCATCGCCTTCGCCAGGGAGTGGTTGACGGCATGCAGCACCGCGCCGAAGAGCGCGTTCCCGCCCAGCCCAACGCCCAGCGCGAGAATGCCCATGTGCTCAACGCTCGAATACGCGAGCATACGCTTGAAGTCCATCTGCTTCAGAATGAAGACCGCGGCCACGGCCATCGAGACCAGGCCGAACAGCACCAGCAGGTCCGAGCTGAACGCCTTCATTTCGGGGCCGGCCGCGACGCACACGTTGTGCGCGCGGAGGATGCCGAGAAACGCGTTGTTCAGGAGGGCGCCGGAGAGCAGCGCCGACACGAGCGAAGGCGCTTCGCTGTGCGCATCCGGCAGCCAGGTGTGCATGGGCGCAAGACCCATCTTCGTGCCGTAGCCGACGAGGAAGAAGATGAAAGCCGCTTTCAGCCAGCGGGGGTCCAGAAGGACAGCGTCCTTGACGAGATTTCCCAGCAGCAACACCGATTCGTTATGGCCGAGCGGCGTCGCGGCGACGGTGAGCAGGAAGTTGCCCAACAGCGCGAGAGCAATGCCCACCGAACAGATCAGCAGGTATTTCCACGTGGCTTCCAACGAACGGTGATGGCGGTGGAAGTAGATCAGCGGCGCGCTCGAGAGCGTCGTCGCCTCGACGGCGATCCAGAGAAGCCCGAAGTGCCGGCTCGCGGACACGAGCGTCATCGTCGAAAGGAACAGCAGCAGGCAGCCGACAAACGTCGCCTCAGGCGCGTTCATGAAAATGAATCCCTCCTCGATATCCGTCTGCCGGCCAGGCGCCTCGCGGCGCAGGTAGTCCACGGCGTACACCGACGCGGCGAGAAAGAGCGCGCTCGTCAGGCTGAGGAACAGCCGGCCGAGGTCGTCCAGATAGACCCATCCCCCGAAAAGGGGCGCGGCCGGATACACCCAACTCACGGCGGTCAGTCCTGAATGCACCACAGCCGTGCCGACGAGAAGGAATCTCAAGACACGGTTCGACCGGATGGCGAAGGCCGCGAGGCCCGCCGCGGCGGGAACCAGAAAGAGCGCGAGCGTCAGGTTCATGACGTGGTGTCCTTCAGAGTCGTGAGCTGCTCGGTGTCGATCTGGTCGAACTCGCGGCTGATATGGAAAATCGTGATGCCCATCACGAACACGGCCACGAAGATATCGAGCAGGATGCCCATTTCCACGATGACCGGCGCCTCCTGGACCAGCCCGAGCCCGAACGCAAAGACCCCGTTTTCAAGCGCAAGATAGCCGATGACCTGGGTCAACGCCTGCCGGCGGCTGACGATCAGGAACAGGCCGGTGATCATCGTGAAGAGCGCCACCGGCAGAATCATCGGCGAAATCGACAGCACCAGCGGCGGCAGGCGCGATACGATCCAGCTCGAAATCCCGAGCGCCGCGACGCCGATCATCACGGACGCGCTGAAACCGACGTAGGGCTCGACCTCGTGCCGGACATTGGCCTCCCGCATGGCGCGGAACAATAGCCACGGAAACACGGCGCCCTTGATGGCGATGGACGCCCCGGCCAGGAGCCAGTGATGCAGCGCCAGCGGAAGCAGTCCAAGGAGAACGCCCTGAAGCGCAACGAAGCGAATGCACACGGAAATCCGGCTCGACCCGACCAGCATCAGGTTCGAGAGGACCAGGCAGACCATCACCAGATCGATCCATGTATTCACATTGTCACCTCAGCACCAGGAACATCGCGAGACCGGCCAGCGCGCCCGCGGACACGAGAAGTTGCGGCACGCGCAACAGGCGCAGGCGCGCCATGACCGATTCGATCACGCCGACGCCCACCGCCAGCCCGAACATGGCCGCCAGGGCCACGGCGCCGTCGAAAAACAGAAAGCCTATACGCGCGGGCAACAGAACATTGATCAACAGGGCGCCCAGCACCCAGAGCTTGAGCGCGGAGGTATACAGGATGATCGCGAAGTCCGGGCCCCCGTGGTCCAGCACCATGACTTCGTGAATCATCGTCAGTTCGAGATGTGTGTTCGGATCGTCCACGGGGATGCGCGCGTTCTCGGCGAGAAGAACAATCAGGAGCGCACCCGCGACGAGCAGAATGGCGGGACCGGCTTCCGCCCAGGCGCTGACGGCATCGCCCAAGAACATGCCGGACAGCGACACGCTGCCGGTCTTGTGCGCGACCACGGCGAGCCCCAGAAGCAGGGCCGGCTCGGCCAGCGCGGAAAACGTCGCTTCCCGGCTGGCGCCCATTCCTTCAAAGGCCGATCCGGTGTCGAGCGCCGCGAGGATGGTGAAGAACCGGTGCAGACCCAGCAGATACGCGAACAGGATCAGGTCGCACGGGAACGCGACGAGCGCCGGCGCTCCGCCGAACGGGGTCAGCGCAACGGCGACGAGGACCGACGCGAGGCCGACGATCGGACCGGCGCGGAACAGCCAGGTCGTTGTGCGGCTATAGACCGCGCCCTTGTGCAGGAACTTCCACAGATCGTAGTAGAGTTGAAGCAACGGCGGGCCGGTGCGGCCGGCAACCCAGGCCTTCGTGCGGTTGATCACGCCCGGCAGCAGCGGCGCGGCAGCCAACCCAAGCAACACGTACACGATGGAGAGAATCACCTTCACATTACAGCTTCCAGATCAAAAGGGCCAACAGCGTCACGGCGATGTACAGGACATAAAGCTGGAGGCGGCCGTGTTGCAGCCAGCGCATGCGCGAAACGCCGGACTCGACCGCGAGAAAGAGCGGCTTGAAAAGGCGACGCTTGAACACGTCCACCCGTTCACTGCCGTAGAACGCCGTCTTGGGGAAAAGACCCTTCGGGGGCGAAGCGCGTATCTTCGTCCCAATCGCCCGAGGGAAGAGGCGCGCCAGCGGTTGGCTGAACGATGACGCCGTGTACTGCATTCGGGCATCCGGTTTCAAGTAGCCGCAATCCCACGTGCCCGCGCAAGCCACTTCCCGGCCGGCCAGCAGGCGCCGGCGCACGAACACCAAACCGATCACAAGAGCCATCAGCGCAACTCCGGCTCCGACCGCGAAGGCCAGCATCGAGGTCAGGGTTGAAAGGACATGATCGAGGGCAAAGGCATCCATACCCGTGGCATCCCCGAGCACGCGGACGACCAGCCGGCAGGCCGCCGGAGCGGCGAGTCCGATCGCCGCGCAGGCCGCCGCCAGCACGAGCATCGGAATCCACATCGCGCGTCCGCATTCGTGGGCGCGGGCCGCCGCCTCCGACCGCGGTTCGCCGAGGAAGACGATACCGAACACCTTCGTGAAACATGCCGCCGCGAGACCGCCGATGAGCGCCAGCCCGATCACGAGGCCGAGCGCGGGGTACACGATGGCGGGCTGTTCCGAGATGACGCCTTTAAACGCGCCGAAATAGATCAGAAACTCGCTGACGAATCCGTTCAGCGGCGGCAACGCGCAGATCGCGGCCGCGCCGATGAGGAAGAAGGACCCCGTCCGCGGCATACGCTTCAGCAGTCCGCCCAGATGATCCATATCGCGCGTGCCCGTCACATGCACCACCGCGCCCGCCCCGAGAAACAGCAGGCCCTTGAACGCGGCGTGATTTACCACGTGAAGGAGGGCGCCCACGAGCCCCGCCACCGCGACGGTCAAGTTGGCATAGCTTATGCCCAGCATTCCGAGCCCAAGTCCGAGCGCGATGATCCCGGCATTTTCGACCGTCGAATACGCCAGCAGGCGCTTCACATCGCGCTGCGCCAGCGCGAAGAGAATGCCGAGGATGCCGGATACCGCGCCGATCCCGATCAACGTCAGCCCCCACCAGGGCGGCGGCGGGCCCAGGAACGTCAGCACACGGAACAAGCCGTAGATTCCCGTCTTGATCATCACACCCGACATGAGCGCGGAAACGTGGCTGGGCGCCGCCGGATGCGCTTCCGGCAGCCAGACGTGAAGCGGCATAAAGCCGGCCTTCGTTCCGAACCCGATGACGGCAAGGAGGAACAGGACGCCCGCGGACGCGGCGGGCACGGAGCCGAACGAGATGAAGTTAAGCGACCCCGCGTCGCGCCCGAGCAGGAGGAACAGCGCGAACAGGAACGCCGTGCCGATGTGCGTGGCCACCAGATAGGTCCACCCCGCCCGGCGCACGTCATCCTTGTCGTGGTCAAACGTCACAAGGAAAAAAGACGCCAGCGACATGAGTTCCCACGCCACGAGGAACAGCGCGGCGTTTCTCGCGATCACGACGACGATCATGCTCGCAACCAGCACATTGAAGAAGAACCTCAAAGCCCCTGTGGATTCCCGGCCCCGCCATGCCGCCATGTACTCCTGCCCATAGACGGCGGCCAAGGCCGAAAGGACGACGATCGGAATCAGGAAAAAGGCCGACAGCATATCGATTTCAATCGACAGCGAACCGTACGGCACGCTCCAGGGACGGAGCCACGCTTCCGAGATTCCCCCCGCTAGAACGCGAACCGGCTGAATCAGGCCGACCCCGCATCCCGCCACAGCGCCTCCCGCTCCGAACGCGGTCGAAAGCCTCGGCCAACGCGCCGTCAGCAAGGCCAGAACCCCGCCCGCAAGCAGAAAGATCACCGCAGTCATAATCGGGGGCATGTTCACAGATCCGACTCCACGGCGCGAACGGCGGTAAGAATCTCCGCGGCGAGCGCCTTGCAATGAACCAACCACCTGAACCGGGCATCTTTCAACACGAATCCGAGCCTGGCGAGCAGATGAAGGTGAACGCGAATACTCGGACTAACCATGGAAAACAGGGCGTGCACAGGCTTGTGGTCGAGCGCGCCAAAATCGATGGGCGTCTTCAGAAAACAAAGCGTGATGGCCGGTTTCCTGACGTGAAGAACAATCGGGTTCCGCACATGCGGGATGGCGATACCGTCGCCCACCGCTGTCGAGCCGAGGGACTCGCGCGCGAGCAGCACGCTGAGCAGGTATTGCCGGTCCAGTTCCGCGGGCAACGGCATGCGTTCCACCACGGCGCGCAGGACGGACTCCTTGTCCACCCCGCCGACATCGTGAAACGTTCCGCCCGTTTCCAAGGCCTCAGCCAAACCCGGCATGGGCGCGGCATCGGCGTTTCCCTTGCTGAACAGCTCCGGAGAAACGCTACGGCTCCTTGAGGTCGCCCACTCTAACAACTCGGTACGGTTGAAACGAAGCTGACCGCTAACATACTGAGCCGCTAATCCGTCTGTCCTGACCCACTGATAAACCTGTTTCTCTGAAACCTTCAGAATTCGGGCAACATCCCGAACACGTAATTGCATTTCTACCGACCTGAACTTTCATACCGCGAAGAAAAACGGCGCGTGTTTTTACTCCACAGGGGGCGGCAAGTCAAGACCACCTAGCCCGTACGCCATAACCTATTTGTATAGAACGAGTTAAAGACACCGACAGCCTGTTGCGGCATAGAGACCTGTCCCGTTGCGGACCCTGAGAGGTCGGCGGCTGAAACTTCAGATTCCCGAAGAACTTCCGCCCCGTTCGCTGTCATCGCGGACACCCGCATAACGAACGGGTTGTGTCCGCCAACGTTTTCGCATAATAGTGTGTGCGCTTTCGACCGAGGGAACATGAGCAGTCAATCTTTTATGCGCCGAACGCATGTGGACGCCTCTGCGGACGAGGTCTTCCGGTGGCATACGCGCCCCGGCGCGTTCGAACGCCTCGTGCCGCCGTGGTCCAACGTTCGTGTACTGAACAGGACCGGCGGCATCGGCAACGGGGCGCGCATGGTCCTTCGCGTCCGGAAGGGTCCGGTGGCCCTGCCCTGGATTCTCGACCATCGCGACTGCATCGAGGGACGTCAATTTCGCGTGGTCCGGGTCTCCGGCCCCTTTCAGCGATGGGAGCACACCCACCGATTTGAACCGGACGGCGACTCCGCGTGCTATCTCCAGGACCGCATCGAGTACAGCCTGCCGTTCGGCGCCGCAGGGGATTTGATCGGGAACGCGTATGTGAAAAACGAATTGGTGCGGTGCTTCGTGTACCGGCACCGCATCGTCAAGAACGACATCCGCCTTCACGCGGCGTACAGCGGGCAACCGCGGCTTCGCGTTCTCGTCACCGGCGCGGCCGGCTTCATCGGCTCCTCGCTCATCCCTTTCCTCACGACCGGCGGGCACGAAGTCATCAGCCTGACCCGAGGCCCGCGTGTCGGCATTCAAAACACGATTCCCTGGGAACCGGACACCGGCCGGATTCATCCCCCTGCGCTGGAGGGTTTCGACGCCGTCATACACCTGGCTGGCGAGAGCCTGAACGCCCTGCGCTGGTCGAACGAGAAGAAGAAGCGGATTCGCGACAGCCGGGGTCTGGGTACCCGGCTCCTTTGCGAGACCCTGGCCCGGCTCAACCGTCCACCGAAAGTCCTGCTCTCCGCGTCCGCGATCGGTTTTTACGGCAACCGGGGCGGCGATATCCTGCATGAGGAAAGCGATTCCGGCGCAGGCTTCCTCGCCTCCGTTTGCCGCGACTGGGAAGCCGCCACGAAGCCCGCCGCCGACGCGGGGATCCGGGTGGTGAATCTGCGCATGGGCATCGTTCTCTCGGCCGCCGGCGGCCTGCTGGCGCGGCTATCGACGCCGTTTTACATGGGACTGGGAGGCGCCATCGGCTCCGGCTGGCAGTACATGAGTTGGATCGCCATCGACGACGCGGTGGGCGCGATTCATCACGCGCTGATGACGAACACGCTCAGCGGACCGGTCAACGTCGTCGGCCCCTACGCCGCCTTCAACCGCGATTTCACGAAGACCTTCGGGCGCGTGATCGAACGTCCCGCCGTCTGTCATATGCCGACCTTTGCGGCGCGAACCCTGATGGGCGAAGCGGCCGACCAGATGATCCTGGCCAGCGCGCGCGTGGAGCCGCGCCGCCTTCTCGACACCGGATACGTCTTCCTCTATCCGGAACTCGAGGGGGCGCTCCGGCACGTTCTGGGCCGGGCGTAAAGCCTGCGCGCCGAAATTGACGCCGGCGGCTCTTTCGTAGTACGTTTCGGCCCTCGAACTTAAGGAGAACCCAATGAACGAAAGAACATCGTTCCCGCTGACGCAGAAAGACATTCCGACGCACTGGTACAACATCCTTGCCGATTTTCCCGAACCGGTCCCGCCCCCGCTGCACCCTGCGACCCGACAGCCGGTCACCCTGGCGGACATGACCGCGATCTTCCCTGAGAATCTCGTCATGCAGGAAATGAGCACGGAGCGGCACGTCGAAATTCCGGCGGAGGTTCGGGACATCTACGCCCTGTGGCGGCCCACCCCCCTGCTCCGCGCCGCCCGGCTGGAGAAGGCCCTTCAGACGCCCGCGCACATCTACTACAAGTACGAAGGAGCCAGCCCCGCCGGCAGCCATAAGCCCAACACGGCGGTCGCCCAGGCGTATTACAACAAGCAGGCCGGCACGAAGCGGCTGGCCACCGAGACGGGCGCGGGCCAATGGGGCGCTTCGCTGGCCATGGCCTGCAAGATGTTCGATCTCGAGTGCGTGGTGTACATGGTCAAGGTCAGCTATCAGCAGAAACCCTACCGCAAGATGCTCATGCACACGTGGGGCGCGACCGTCCACTCCAGCCCGACGAAACACACGCAGGTGGGGCGCACGATTCTCGAGAAGGATCCGGAATGTCCGGGCAGCCTCGGCATAGCGATCAGCGAGGCGGTCGAGGACACAGTGCACCACAAGGACACCAAGTACTCGCTCGGCAGCGTGCTGAACCACGTCTGTATGCACCAAACCATCGTAGGCCAGGAGTGCATGAAACAGATGGAACTCGCTGGAGAGAAACCGGACGTCGTCATCGGCTGCGTCGGCGGCGGCAGCAACTTTGCCGGCATTTCGTTCCCTTACATCCGCGAGAAGATCGTCAACAAGGACCCGATCCGCATTGTGGCGGTCGAACCCTCGGTCTGCCCCAAGCTGACGAAGGGCGAACACCGTTACGACTTCGGCGACACCGCGGGGATGACGCCCCTCCTGATGATGTACACGCTCGGTCACGACTACATGCCGCCGGCCATTCATGCGGGCGGCCTGCGTTATCACGGCATGGCGCCGACCGTCAGCCAGGCCCGAAAGCTGGGCTTGATCGAAGCGGTCTCCTACGAGCAGGCCAGGATCTTCGAGAACGGCGTGCGGTTTGCGCAGACTGAGGGCATCGTGCCGGCGCCGGAATCGTCCCACGCAATCACCGCGGCGGTGGATGAGGCCATCAAGGCGCGCGAGGAAGGCAAGAAACGCGTCATCCTGTTCAACCTCTCCGGACATGGACTGCTGGACCTGGCCTCGTACGACTCCTTCCTGGCAGGACACATGAAGAATGTGTGAAAGGTAACGCGCATCCTTCGACAAGGCCGGCGCCGCCTCGCATCACGCGGAAGTCAACGGGGCGTTGAGGAAGCTGTAGTGGAAATAAACGCGGTCCGCCATGTTTGATGTCGCGCTGATCATCTTCCTGCTGACCTACATCGGCGTGGCCCTGGGCGAGATTCCCGGCCTCGCCCTCGACCGCACCGGCATCGCACTCCTGGGGGCGCTGGCCATGGTTGTCACGGGAGTGGTGTCCGAGAAAGACGCCCTGCTGAGCGTGGACTACCCGACCATCGTCCTGCTGTACGCGCTCATGGTGGTCTCCGGCCAGCTTCGCCTCGGCGGTTTCTACACGTGGGTCGCTCTCAAAATCAGCCGGATGACCGAGCGGCCAGCCGCGTTTCTTTTCCTCGTGATGCTGGTCAGCGCGGCGCTCTCCGCCCTCATGGTCAACGACATCATCTGCCTGGCCTTCACGCCGGTTCTCGCGGTCGCGATGCTTCGCGCGGGACTGAACCCGATCCCCTACCTGATCGGCCTTGCCGTCGCGAGCAACATCGGCTCCGCCGCCACGATCGTCGGAAATCCCCAGAACATGCTCATCGGTCAGGTCGGCCGCCTGCACTTCGGCGATTTCCTGCTCTGGTGCGCGCCCCCCACGCTGATCAGCCTCCTGCTCTCGTACATGTTGATTGAGTTCCTCTACCGGGGACGATTCAAGGCGGCCGTCTCCGCCGTCGGCGCCCAGCATGAAAGCTGGCCCGCCTTCGACCGGCGTCAAAGCGCCAAGGGTCTCGCCGCCATGCTGATCCTCATGGGGTTATTCTTTACCCCGATCCCGCGCGAACTGAGCGCCATGTCGATCGCCGGGCTCCTGCTGTGCAATCGCCGGATGCCGACGCGGCAAATCCTGAACCTCGTGGACTGGCATCTCATCACGCTCTTTCTGGGTCTGTTTGTGGTCATCCAGGGGATCGAAACGACCCGCCTGCCGGCCCTGTCCATCGAATGGCTGAAAGCGCACGGCATTGATATCGGGAACCTCTACGTGTTCGCGATCGTGTCCAACCTGCTGAGCAACCTGGTGAGCAACGTCCCCGCAACCATGGTGCTCGTGAAGTTCACCAGCGCCGCGACCCCGGAACCGTGGTATGTACTGGCCCTGTCGACGACCTTTGCGGGGAACCTCTTCACCATCGGGAGCATTGCAAACCTGATCGTCATCGAGCAGGCGAAGATTTACGGGATTCACATCTCGTTCAGGGAACACGCCCGGATCGGAATTCCCGTGACACTGGTGTCCATGGCGGTATTGATGCTGTGGATATGGTTGCGAACGACACCCTTTTAAAAGAAGGAGACACGAAACCCATGACCCACATCGTCCTTTTCCTCCTGATCGGCCTTCTGGCCGGCACCTTGAGCGGACTGCTCGGGATCGGTGGCGGTACGATCATCGTGCCGGCGCTGGTCTTCATTTTCGGATACAGCCAGCATCTGGCGCAGGGCACGACCCTCGCGCTGATGATCCCGCCGATCGGTATCCTGGCGGCCTGGACGTATTACAGACAGGGCGACGTCAACCTGTCGGCGGCGGTGTTCATCTGCCTGGGGTTCGTGCTCGGCGGCCTGTTCGGCGCGCGCCTCGCCGCCGTCATTCCCGACCTGCTTCTGCGGCGGTTGTTCGGCGTGTTTTTCCTGCTCGTCTCGGTGCGGATGATGATCGGGAAATAGCGGCGCGGCAACTACCCGATGGCCCTGCGCGAGTTCTGATGCAAGGCCAGATCGGCCAGCACAAGCGCCGCCATCGACTCGACGATCGGAACGGCGCGCGGAACGACGCACGGATCGTGACGGCCCTTGGCCTCCAACACGGCGGGGTTTCCATCGAAATCAGCCGTCTTCTGCGGAAGACCGATCGTTGCCGGCGGCTTGAACGCGACGCGGAAGACGATCGGCATACCGTTGGAAATACCGCCCTGAACGCCCCCGCTCCAATTCGTTGCCGTGCCCAACCCTCCGCCCTGTTTCACGAACGGGTCATTGTGCGATGAACCGCGCATACGCGCGCCGGCGAACCCGGACCCGATCTCAAAGCCCTTCGTCGAGGGGATGGACAGCATGGCCTGCGCGAGTTTCGCCTCCAGCTTATTGAACACCGGCTCGCCCAGCCCTGCCGGAACATTCCGGCAGACACACGTAATGACGCCGCCGACCGAATCGCTCGCCGCGCGCGCGTCCCCGATGCCCCTATCCATCTTCGCCGCCGTCGCCGCATCCGGGCAACGTACAATCGACGCATCCACGTCCGCGCGCGTCAGCGCCCTCTCCGCCAGGTCCGGCGCGTCCACAAGCCCCACAGAACTGACCCAGGCCACGATGTGAACGCCGAAGCGTTCGCGCAGAAACTTCTCGGCGATCGCACCGGCCGCCACGCGCCCGATCGTCTCGCGCGCGCTGGAGCGGCCCCCGCCGCTCGAAGCGCGGACGCCATACTTCATCTGGTAGGTGTAATCCGCGTGAGAAGGCCGGGGAATATTGAGCATTTCCTTGTAGTCGCCCGGTTTTTGATCGCGGTTGACAACCAGCAGGGCAATCGGCGTGCCGAGCGTAAGCCCCTGTTCGACGCCGGACAGAATCGTAACGGCATCCGCTTCATCCCTCGACGTTGTGACAGCGCTCTGACCGGGCCGACGTCGGTCGAGTTGGGGCTGGATATCCTTCTCGCTCAACTCCATCCGGGGCGGACAACCGTCCACCACGGCCCCCACCCCCTTGCCGTGCGACTCGCCGAACGTCGTCACCGTGAAAACTGTCCCAAACGTGCTCGACATGCTCGCCCTCCTGTTGCGGGCACTGTAGCCTCTGACACCGCTTGAGAAAAGCGGATTCTGCGGGTGAATATGCTTCCGCCTGAATGCCCCTTCCGTGTCCATCCGTGTTCATCCGTGGTTCAAAGTTCTCCCCTTGCCCCAACCCCTCATTATTCCCAGATCGTTGAACCGGAAGAGCTCGAGAAACAAGCGATCCGCGATCCCGATGACTTGAAGCTCCTCGGCTTGATTGCCCCCGCAAATGCCGATGTGATCGGGGACAAGGACCTCTTGGTCATCAAGAAATTCAAAAAGGCTCGAATCATAACACCCCGCGATTTCTGGGAAACAAACAAGAAGTAAAAGCAGGCATCAAACCATCGCGGCCCCGTACGGATTTACCGAAGCCGCGAATCCGCAGACGCCGCGTGCCCCCCCTACCGCCGCACGCGTGACTTGAAGAGTTGCAGGTCTGCGGCTGGATAGCGGGGATTGATCATGCGCGTGCAGATGAGTTCCCGATCGCCGTTGCGCAACGTCCACTGGACCTCCAGCCAGGGATCCCTGCCCATGTCGTCCGACGAGTAGAACCCGTTCATCGTCACGCTTCCGCCGGGCGCCACGGACTTCATCGGGATATCGAACGGCCGGAACTGTTTGCTCGTAATGACCTTCAAATCCCCGGCCTCCAGCGCGCGGGCGCCCGTATTCTCGATGACGAGATTGAAGACGTTCGTCTCGCCGCAGACAACCGGTGAGGAATACGAGAGATTGCACAGGGCCCCGAGGTCCAGTTCGCCGGAAACCGACTCCAGCACCCGGGCGCAGACCACATTTTCCCCGCTTCCCGATTGCCACGAGCGAACAAAGGACAGCTCCAATTCAAGCGCCGCCGCCGGAACGATTTCGCGCAGCTCAATTTCTCCGCCCGAGATCATCAAGGGGCACCGGGTCCGGTTCGATTCGACAACGAAGCATTCGGCGCTGAACGGGTCGATGACCAGCACACGCGTCGTTTGCGGAGCCCATTCAAGCTCCGTGCGCACGGGCTCCGCCGACGGATTGCGCACCGCGACATGCCGTATGCCCGGCACGACATCGTTGCAGCCTTCGAGCCAGAGCGCGGTATTTCCACAAGCCGCATGACCGACCGGCGTCCATCCCCCCTCCGCCATCCTCTTGATCCACGGCACGTATGTCTTGAAAGAAGCTCGTTGGCGTTCAACCCACGCCGGATTTTCCCAAAACGGCTCATGGAACCCATCCGCACTGAAGAATCCCGGAAGGAACCCGAAAAACATGCACTCCTTGAAGTACGCGGAACCCGCCGCCGGGGAGAGATCGTCGAACGAGGTGTTCAGCAGGACTGTGAACGGCTTCCGTCCCGACATCGCCCTGCGGAAATTGGCCCGGCATGGATCGAGGCTTTCCACCGACTCACCCGGAACGTCCACATACTTCATGAAGAAAGGCGACTCCGCGCAGGCCGAATTCCCCATGACGAATTTACCGCGCGCCTTCATCGCGCGCGAAATCGCCGCCGCGTATTCATAGGCCGCCCACTCCATGGGCAGGCACGGCTTGAGAACGTCCGTCTCGAACGCACACGGGTAATCGGCCACGGCCATCGCCGCCGGACTGTAGTCGGCCGATCGCACATCCGCCATGGAATCGAGAAAAACGCCCGACATGCGGCTGTCGGCCAGGATTCGCTTCGCCTCCCGCCACTCGGCCATGGCCCGACTGAAAGGCTGGTTCGATGAAGTCGCCCTGTCCGGGTCCGTGCTGACTTCCACTCGCGCCCCCGAACAGCGCGGCACGTCCACGAACTGCACGTCCATCGCTCCGTCCTGACGTCGGCCGGCGCACAGCAGCGCGGACGAAGCGAGTTCGGCGCGCCGGTCGCCCCCTGCCCCAAGGACTCTCATTCGCCGGACCGCTTCCTCGTCCGTTCGCTTCGTCTCGGGCTGTATGGGCAGCCAAAACAACCACGGTTCCGTGTATCCGAAATTCAGGCCGTTCTCCAGGCACCCGCCGGGCGCTCTCCCCGGCAGAGCCGACATGAACGCAAATCCGAAGTCTTCCACATTCGAGATCGCGCCAGGGTCTGTGAATGGCAACCACGTGCCCACGTTCGGAACCGTCCGATTCAGATACTCCGGGTGCTTCGCGTAAAACGAATCGAGGACATGCCGGAAAGCATCGTCCCTTGCTTCACGGGACGAACTCAACGTACACCGGAACGCAACGCGGCCGGGAAAGTTCGATGTCAGGGGCGTAATGCCGAAATCATAGACGACACCGAAGAACGAATCCCGCGCGTCGGCAACAACCCGGAAAATGCGCGGCTCGTTGATATCCGTCTCAACCGCCAGCCAGCCACCCGTCGAACCGATCACACCGAACGGATACAAGGACCGTTCCCCGCGCGCGCCGAAGGGACAGGCAACGCCGTTCGCGTATTCTTCGGAAGCCTGAATCTCTCTCCGGAACCGGACATCGTCGTGCCATGTCCATCCGCTCAAGTCCATTCGACAGCCCGCGCCCACGCTCACACATCGTTCCACCGGCGACTGCAACAGGCCCGTCAGCCGGATGTCCCCGTTCTCCAGGGGCGCCATCATCACCGTCCAGTCGATGCCGGCGGCCTGCCCGGTCCATTCGATCCGGTTGCTTGCGGTGAATACCCTCTCGGGCTGTAGATGGAACGACGCCCCGCTGACGGCGTCCCGCAGCGTCACGCTCACGGGAATGGACGTCCCGGCAAAGGACGGCGTCCACGCCATGGGGTGGTCAACGACGGCAGACTCCTTCCAATGCCAACTCTTCAACTCCGAGTCGATCCGAAAGCAGAGAGATGCCGGTGCCCCGGCGACGAATTCGCTCAGGTCCTCCCGGAAGACCTTGGATTCGAGCGGAAAGGCTGGCAGGCTCGAAAAATCAAAAGCCAGCGCGCCCAAGTTCGGAACGCGGTCGGCCGTCTTCAAATCCGGAGACGTCGTCTCCACGATGCAGCGGCCCCGCGTCACGTCCGCCAGACCGGGAACATCCGGCAGCACGCAGGTGACGGTCCGGCCTTCAAGAACCGTGAAGGGCGGCTCGACGGCATTCCACGTCCAATCCGTCGCGCCCTCGGGATACCTGTAAAAATGCGCGCCCTCCATCATGTACTCGGCGCCGGTCGAGGGTTCGCCGTGAGACGGGCCGTCCATGTCGATCATGATCCGGAGGCGTTCAATATCGGGCGGCGTTGCGCAGGTCACCTGGAAGACCATCCGCTGGTTTTCCAACTGGAACAGTTCCACCTGCGTGATGTCGAGGCTGAGGTCCTTTGCCGGGAGATCGTCGGCGTCCCTGATGGAGTAGAGATTCCCCGCCCGGGCATGAAAGGTCAACAGGAGGGCCGCCGCGCCTGCAATCAGCCGTAGAATTCTCATGGGCACATTCTAGACAAAGAGAAATGAACGGCAAGGTCCGAACTCGGTCGCCGGTCACGGGCGCGCTTGCTCCCGAACGCCGACAGGTTCGCCCAAGGCATTTGGACCCGCAGGCGGAAGCGACTGCTCATCAGGACATCCCACCCCTGCCCACAAGCCTTAATCATTCTGACCCCTTGTGTGTGCAAGAGATTATTCTGCCCACATTGGGAATCGGCGGCGCTTGCTCACGCGGGCATTCCCCTCCATAATCAGACCATGCTATCGGATTCGGATCATACCGGGGAGTGCAGGGCGGCAAGAAGAGTCAACGTGTCGTTTTCGCCCGACGCCCTGGTTCGCCTGGCCCGCGGGTTCTCCTGCATTTTCTGGGGCATTGCGCTGACGCTGCTGCTCGCCTCGGGGACGTTGGACATCCGGATCATCTCGTTCGTGCACATGCCCGTGTACGTGCTCGGAGTTCTCCTGGCTTACATCGGAGCGGTCTTTCTACAGCGTGCGGGCGCCTTGAGCGTTGCATGGGCGCGGTACGTGCGCCTGTTGCTGTTTCTCCTTCTGGTTGAAGTCTATCTCGCCCCCTTCGTGTACTGGTGGCGCAAGATGCCGCATGCGCTTTACTTCAACCTGAACGTATCCGCGCTGATCCTCTGCACGGCCTGGGGGATGTTTATCGTGAACCGTCTGGCCGGCGAAGCCGCCGCGCTCCTGCACGACCGCATGTTCGTTTTCGAAACGAAGGTCGCGGGCTGGCTGTCGGTTGTATTCATGCTCATCCCGCTCGCCCACGCGCTCTGCGCGACGATTTATGCGGCGATCGCGACGAGCGGATACGTCGCCTACACGTTCGATCCGCCGCCGTGGATCTATGTGCTCAGCGTCCTGCCTTTCGGAACAACCATGGCCGTCGCGTGGAAAATGAAGGAACGCTGTCTCCAGCTTCTCAAGATATCGGCGAAAATGCCGGCGCTCCCGCCGAACGCCGCGGAGATATAGAAGACACGCCGTCTTCGGGGTTATGCCGCCACGATCACCGCTTCAGCCCATCCAGCAGTTCCCGTGCAAACAGGGGCAGCCGGGGATCCCGGGCGCCCATGCACAATATGGCATCGCCGGGTTTCGCGCGCTTGACGAGCCGCGCCCGCAATTCATCGTAATCGGAAACCAGTTCCGCGGGGACGTGACGCGCGTTCAGTTCCCGCACCAGATGTTCCGATGTCACCTCCCGTTTCGCCGTGCCGCCGGCATAATAGACAGGAAGGATATACAGATAATCATCCGGCCTGCACACCTCGGCGAAGGTCTCCGCAAGTTCGTTCAACATCGAGGCGAGCGGCCCGAACCCGTGCGGACGCCACACCCCGAGGATTCGCGGATGCGCCGACGTCAGGGCCTGCCACCCGGCCCGAATCTTCGCCGGGTTGTGCGCGTAGTCGTCGATGACCGTCACCCCGTTCGACTCGCCCACCTTCTCCAGGCGTCGCTCGATGCCTCCGAACAAGCTCAATGCGTTGCGAACCTCGGTCAGGTTCAACCCCAGCCGTTCGCAAAGCACGACCGTCGTAAACGCATTCTCCGCGTTATGCCGTCCGATCATCGGACAGGAAAACGAGACGCCCTTGTAGCGGAATCCGTGAGGCCCGTTCTCCTCGATCCAATCAATCGGCTCCTCGATCACCACAGGCTCGGGCTTCCCTGGGTCCATGGCCCCGCGAAGAACGGCGGAGACCCCTGCCCCGCAGACTATTCCACGGCGGACCCGCTGCGCGAAATCCCGAAACAGAGCCTGAACTTCCGCCAGCTCGAAATGATCCTTGGAAATACTGTTCACGACGGCCCAGTCCGGCGCGAAGCCCAGCAGTGAGCGATCGCTCTCGTCCAACTCAACCACCCAGAGCTTCGAAGAACCCATCCGGACATTCCCAATCCGGCGCTCGCTGCGCCAGTTGACCACGGCGCCGCCGTTCACGACCGTCGGATCCTGTCCCAGACATTCCAGGATCCAGCCCAGCATACCCGTCACCGTCGTCTTCCCGGAAGTCCCCGCGATGCCTACGACAATGTGTCCCGAGGCGAGGGCCGCGAGCATCTCGGCCCGTTTCATGATCGGGAGCTTTTTTTCCCGCGCGGCGCGCACATCCGCGTTATCATCCTCGATCGCCGCGCTGACGATCACCGCGGACGTGTCCGGCGCAATCGCCGATCCGTCCTGCGGCATCAGCCGCACGCCGCAAATCCGCAGCTTTTGAAAAATCGCAAGTTCCTGTCCGTCGTCAATATGGCGGTCCGAACCTGTTACCGTATGTCCTTGCGCACAAAGCACTTGTGCCAATGCGCTCATACCGACACCGGCCACCCCAACGAGGTGGCAGCGTTTTGGAAGAAACGGCTCCATGAATGACCTTCGGCAGAACTCCGGCCATTGTCCGGGGCAACGAAGCTGCGCTCCGTTGCTCCTTTCCAACGGCTTGTTACGGATATTGGCCGGGCCGGTCCAGGCCGGCGGTTTCGGCGAATCCGAACAGCATGTTCATGTTCTGCAAGGCGCTGCCGGCCTGACCCTTCATCAGGTTGTCGATATGCGACACCACGCGAAGGCGGTTGGTCCTCACATCCACGTCCACGATCAGGTTGCAGTAGTTCGTGCCCCGTACGTGCATCGTGCCGATCGCGGCGCTGCGGTCGAAAATACGGACGAACGTGTTTTCCTTGTGGAAGGATTGATAGGCTTCCATCACGTTCTCGGGCGTGATGCCCGAGACCAGTGTTCCGTACAGGCAGGACATGATCCCGCGGCACGTCGGCACGACCTGCGCCGTGAACGTGACGTTGATTTTCCGGCCGGCGATCAAGCCCAGTTCCCGCTCGACTTCCATGACGTGCTGATGCCCGGCCAGCTTGTACACGTTCATCTGGTCGTAGCGGGCCGGGTAATGAAACACGGCGGACGGTTTCTTGCCCGCGCCCGAAACGCCGGTCTTGCAGTCGCAAATGAGGCTCCCTGGGTCCACCAGGTTGAATTTCATCGCGGGCGACAGGCCCATCAGGCAACTCACCGCGAAACAGCCGGGGTTGCCGACCAGCCGGGTTTTCTCCGTCAAATCCTTCCGGTGCAGTTCCGTCAGGCCGTACACCGACTCGGGAAGCAGATCCGGCGACTTGTGCTGAGGGTCGCGGCCGATCCGCCGCGCGTATTCCGCGTACTCGTTCAGGTCGTTGAACCGGAAGTCGCCGCTGTAATCGATGACCTTGCTCCCCTTGTCCAACTCAGCGCGCGCGAATTGCTGGCCTACACCGTCCGGCGTCGAAAAGAAAACCACGTCCGCAGGCGCCTGGGCCTCCGGGCTGTCCGGCGCAACGATCTTCATGTCGCAGAACCCCGCGAGGTGCGGATACAAACCGCTCAACGGCGTGCCCACGTCCGTCACGTCCACCAGGCACGCGATCCTCGCGTCCGGATGCCGAAGAAGAAGCTCTGTGATTCCGATACCGCCGTACCCGCCCGCACCGACCACTTTCGCCTTGATCATTTTTTATTCAATCCTCGTTAAGTTTCGGACGAAACTATACCGGCGAGGCAATACGATGAAAACAAATTCTTCCGCATCTTTTCCCATTTTGCGCCTTTTCGCAGGCCATTCACTGAAGTAGAATTGGTTCTAAATCAAAGGAGGACATAACATGTTGCTGCGCCGACTCCCCTTCGTCCTGTCGCTGTGTATGGCTTTCCCCGTCCTGGCGGGCGCACAAACAGCAATGTTCTACCGAATGGCGGCCGGAACCAACTCCGCCATCGTCTCCTGGAGCCGTCCCAATCTGCTGGTCTGGACAAACGCCGCCCCCGTGGACCGATTCAACCTCGAATGGGCCTTCGCGATGTCCGATTTTGCCAACAGCAACATGGAAACCGTGGCATACGGTTCCGTCACGGACAGGACGATGGCCGTTGCGGCCCCGATCCCTACGACGGCGCGGCCATCCCGCGACATCCTCCGGCTGATCCCCGCGGGCCGGTTTCTGATGGGCAATTCGGACAGCCATGTGAACAAGCCGATGGAGTCGCCCGTTCACGAAGTCGCCGTCGGCGCGCTGTACATGGACAAGTACGAAGTCCGGAAGAGCCTCTGGGACACGGTGAAATCGTGGGCCGCGACCCGCGGCTACACGGACCTCGCAGCCGGCGTGGGTACGGACGGCACCCATCCCGTGCAGACCGTGTCATGGTACGACTGCGTCAAATGGTGCAACGCGCGCTCCGAGATGGACGGCCTGACGCCCGTCTATCATACCGATTCGGCGAAGACCAACGTGTACCGCACGGGGGCCATCGCGCTTGACGCCTCGTTTGTCCTGTGGAACGCGAACGGCTACCGCCTGCCGACCGAGGCGGAGTGGGAGAAAGCGGCCCGCGGCGGCCTCGTGACCAATCACTATCCATGGCCCAGCACGAGCGACGCGTTCACCAACGACATCGACGGATCAAAGGCCAACTACAAGAGCAGCGGCGACCCGTTCGAACCGGGGACAGTGGCGGGTACAGGCACCACCCCCGTCGGCTACTACAACGGCGCGACGGGCGGCCTCGATATGGCGAACGGCTATGGATTGTATGACATGGCCGGCAACGTTTCCGAGTGGTGCTGGGACTGGTACGGAACCAACTACTACGCCGCCTATCCTGCCAACGCATGGCCTGCCGATCCGACGGGGCCGACAGGCGGGACGCTACGCGTCGTCCGCGGCTGCAACTGGAACAATCCGGTGGGCGCTCTCCGGTGCGCCGCGCGCGCCGGCGCGCATCCCACCACGGGCGGCGGCAGCCAATTCGGATTCCGCTGCGTGAGAGGACTTTGAACCCGGCATGTATCGGGCCGACCTGATCGTATTCGTCACCGAGCTTGCCCGACGTCAGTTCGTTCGCCGACAAGTCCTTGCGCATGGCTTCGTGGACGCATCGCGTCTGGCGACGATGACGCGCCTTCGCGAACTGTGTGTGCAATCGGCGCGCCAGGCGGGGCTTCTCTGCGCACCCGCCCTCTCGGACGCGCGGCGGAGCGTGATCATCCGGCGGGCGGCAGAAGAGGCGAAAAAGGAAATCGGCGACGCCGGGCATCTCGGATTGCTCTCCGCGTCCGCGCTCGCCGACACGCTGGACACGCTGGTGGAAACCCTGTCGCCGTTTGGGAACGACGCCGGGCACATCCAGGAATGGCTGCTCGCGCAGGAGTCGGCGGACGGAAAACTCCGGCAACTGGGCGCGCTCTACGCGCAATACCGCAAACGGCTTGACGCCGCAAACGCGGCGGACACGCGCGATATCAATGCGGCCGTTCTGCGTCTGCTGAACGGCCCGCGCGACCTTTGGCCCCACCGGCTTCGAACCCTCGAGGGGGCGCTCGTGTTCCGCGCCATTCGATGGCTCAACCCGTTCGAGGAGGCGTTTATCGCGGCGCTCAAGAAGCAACTGGGCGACGCGCGCGTGAAGATCGCCTCCGCGCTTCCTCCCGCGCACGCGGAAAAAATCCAGGATCGCCTCGCCTCGCGAATCCGGTCGGACGTGATGATGGGCGCCGGGGACGAATGGACCGCCTGGGCTGAAAATCTCACGGACGCGCTCGAAATGGCCGATCCGAATCTGGCCATGGACAACCGCGACCGGATCGACTTCTCGCGCTCCGTCGGCCAGTACGGCGAAATCGAGGACCTGGCCCGGAGGATTCGCTGGGAGATCGACTGCCGCCGGGTCGCCCCGGAGAATATCGCGCTCATCGTCCGCAACATCGGCGACTACGCCGACGCGATCACCCACGTTTTCGCGCGTTTCGGCATTCCGTGCTTCTTCCGGCGGGGTCTGCCCGCGTCTTCTCTGCCTCTCGTGAAAACGTTCCTCTCCCTGCTCTCGCTTCCGCTCGGCATGGAGCGCGACCGTTTCTGTTCCCTGCTTCAATCGCCCGTCCTGAAATGGAACGGATTCGCGACGGACGAGGAACGGCAGCGGGCCGCGTTTGAGATCCAGGCGTCCGGCGTCGCGCCGCGCCTGTCCGTCGAAAATATCGAGCGGCGCCTGAAGGCGTATTTCCAGTCGGGCGAGTCGCGTCTTCCGGCCGCCCGCTTTCCCGCTGTCCTGCGCGCCCTCACGCAAGGGATCAAGAGGCTGAGGGCGCTTTCCGCCGCCGCGCCGCTCCACGAACACGCGCGCAACGCGCTGGCCTTCATCCGGGATTTTCGCGCTGAACGCAACGCGGCTTCCGCCGGTGCGGACGTCGCCGACAATCTGCGCGCGCTGGAGTTGACCGAAACCACGTTGAGCGAAATCGAGCAGGCGACGATGGATGACGCCGCGCCGCGCCCGTACGCGGAGTTGCTCGACCTTCTTCAGAATTCGCTCGATAACGAGACCGTACCGCCCGGCCGCATGGACGAGAACGGCGTCTGGGTGCTCAACCCATTCGACGCGGCGGGCCTGCGATTCAATGTCGTGCTGATCGCGGGCCTGAACGAAGGGGTCTTCCCTTCGCTGCCGCGCCAGGATTCGGTTTTCAGCGATCCGGAACGACGGCAGGTCCGGCAGAGCCTGCGGGAGAAGGGCGTGGATCTTCCGTTGTGGGCGCTTCCGGAATCGACCGTGCGCGGCATCCAGGAAAGCACGCTGTTCCTGATTTCACTCGGCACGGCCCGGACAAATCTGGTCCTGTCATACATCGCGTGCGACACGGACGGACGAGAGCTGATTCCCGGCGATTTCTTCCGCAGCCTGTGGAACCTCGCCGGGTGGCCGGCGGATGCCTCGATCGCCTTGAACGCCTACGATCGTTGGCGGATCGAAAAACTGGGACCGGATTCCCATTGGGCCCGTCACGCCCGGAAGCAGGAGGTGACCCCCGTGTACCGGCGCGCGCCGATGCCCGGCGAGTCCTTTCTCGCAACCGTCCCCCTCCCTCTCTGCCGGGCGGCCGACGAGGCCCGTCAGCGCGTCACCCATGCGCCGGAATCCGAACTTCGAACGCTGAACGGCCCACGCCGAACGCCTCACGACGATGTCGCCCGAACGATTGCCGAGAATCTTCGCATCGAACAGTCGCGCGAGCGCTTTTTTGGAAGCCCCGCCGACTCGCGCCCCGCCGCCGAACCGTATTGCGGCAAGCTGGCCGACGGGTTCGCGCGCGAGTCATCCGCGCAATGGCTGAAACGGCACGACGAATTCAGCCCCACGGCCCTGGAAACGCTGGCGAAGTGCCGATACCGATTCCTGCTCGAACGGATGATGAACCTTGGCGCGTTGCGCGTGCAGGGGGACGAGCCGGACATCATGGATCGCGGCAAAGTCATCCACCAGATTCTCCAACTCGTTTACAAGGCGCTCGCGGGCGAGACGGAAGGAATCGATGCCTCCGTGCTCAAACCGTACGCCGCTCTCTGCAAGCCGCGCGTGTGGGCGGCAAAGGACAAGGCCGGGAATTGGAGCCTGGCGCACAAACCGCCCCGCCCCGGAATCCCGTTGGTCTCGTTCGACGCGGCCGACGCGAACGACTACGGCGACTTCGCGGAGGCCCTCGCCGACTTCTGCTTCAAGCGCGCCGAGGCATCGGGGGAAACCATGCGTCTCGGCGACCCCGGCATCTGGGCCACCGAGAAGCCGAAGATTCGGCGGATCGTCCGCAACTACGCGGCGCTCGACGCGGAGTTCGCCGGGGAGGAAAAACGGTACCCGGCTCTCTTTGAGCTCCGATTCGGCCGCCAGTTCGACGGCAGCGAGCCGGACAGCCCCGCCCTCCTCCTGCAAGCCGCCGGGGACGCCGTCGCCTTCCACGGGCAGATCGACCGCCTTGATCTCGTGTTCGACGAAAACGGGAAGCTCTCGAAACTGCTGGTCATCGACTACAAGGGCGTCAGCCGCGGCGGCCTGAAGGAGGAAGAATACGCCGAGGAAATCGCGCGGAATCTGAACTGCCAGCTTCCGATCTATGCGTTTGCCGCCCAGCAGTTCTTCTTCGGCCGGCACAACGACGCGCCCCTGAATGAGAGGACCGAGGCCGTCTACCACATCCAGGACCGGAACTACGACAACATGCGCAAGCAGTTTCTGAACCGGCGCATCCGTCTGAACTTCGTCCCGCAAAGCGGATCGGGGCTCATGGACGGGTTCCTCGCCCAACTCGCCTCGAACGTGAGGCGCGTCCGGGAGGCCGACTTCTCCGTGGACCCGCTGGACTGCCGGTACTGCGATTTTCAGCACATCTGCCGCGTTGACGTGAATGCGTTGACGGCGGCGAAGGAGAACGACTGATGCGTTCCACGTTTCCGACACTCAGGGTTCCTAGAGTGAACATCATCTTCCATGCATCCGCCGGAACCGGCAAGACGCACCAGGTGACCCGTCTGTACGCCGCGCTCGTGCTGGGCCGCCGATTCGAGACGAAGACCTCCGACGGCGCAACGGCGATCCTGCACGAACCCGCCGCCGGTCCGCTCGATCCGCGCCGCATTCTCCTGATGACCTTCACGGAAAACGCCGCCGCCGAACTGCGGACGCGCGTCACGCAGCTTATCCTCCAGGCCCGTCACGAAGCGGACGCTTCCGGCGACGGCGCGGAAATCGAAAAGATCATCCGTATTCTGCGCCAGTTGCCCGCCGCGACGATCAGTACCATCCACTCCTTCTGCGCCGGGTTCCTGCGGGAGCGCGCGCTCGATGCCGGGCTGCCGCCGGGATTCACCGTCCTCGACCAGGACGAGGCGGAAAGCCTTCTCGACGAGTGCGCGCAAACCGAACTGCTCGCCCGGCTGAATCGCGAGCCGCGGACCGAGCGCTCGGAACTTCCGCCCTACGACCCGGACTTCGAGTCGTTCTGCAACAGCGCGCGCGTTCTGGGCGGCGAGTACGGTATAGCCGTCACCGACAGCGTAAAAGCCCTGATCCACCAGGCGGCCAGCCTGGGCCTCGATCTCGACAACGCCGAGGATATGCTGCCCCCGCCCCGGCACACGGTCACCCGCGACGACTTTGCCGCCGTCCGCGACGCCCTGCATGGCGTCCGCGCGTCCCGCGCTGACGGGCTGCCGAGCCGCGCGCGGCAGGTTTTCCAAGCCTTGGAAAAATGCCTGAAAGATTTTCCAACCCCTGGAAAGAACGACGAGATCGAGGCGTTCGCCGACGCGCTTTCGGAAAACAACCTGAGTTTTACCGGCACGGCCTTGAACGACATCTCGCAGCGGCTGAAAGAACTTGTGGAAGACGTTCAGGGCGCGGCCCGGTATCGCAAACACCACGGGGCCATTCGCGCGTTTGCCCGTTATGCCGGCGCCGTGGCGCGCCGATATGCGGCGCGCAAGCAGGAACTCGGCGGGTTGAGTTTCGACGACCTGCTGGTCAAGACCCGCGAGTTGCTGGAACGCCGGCCGCCCGACCCGAAGCCGTTCGATTACATCATCGTGGACGAGGTGCAGGACACGTCGCGCGTGCAGTGCCGGATCATCGAACAGCTCTGGGACCCCGGGTCCGGCCGCCTGGTGATCTGCGGCGACACCAAGCAATCGATTTACGCGTGGCGCAACGCCGACCCCCGCGTCATGCCGGACCTCGAAAAAGCGATCCAAGCCACGCCGCATCACCGTAAAGTCGCCCTGCGCGCCAGCTATCGAAGCAAGGAACCCCTTCTCGATTTCATCAACGCGCTCTTCCAGCAGGTCTACGGAGAAAGCTACACGGACGACGAACGGCTTGTCGCGGCGGAGGAAAAGAACGCCGTCCTTCCCGAGGAAGGGCCGTGCATTGAATTCCTGCGCGCCCCCTGGGAGGACGCGGAGGAGACAGAGAAGGCTGAGCCGCCTGACCTTGAAGAGCGGGTCAAGGCCGAGATGCAAGCCGTGGTGCGGCGAATCCGGCTCCTGGTGGACGGGCCCCGGTCGTGGCAGCCGTCGTATCGCTACGCCGACGACACGGAGCGATTCGAGCCGGTCGGCGCGGCCAATCGCTTCTGCTATTCCGACATCCTGATCCTGCTCCGCCGCACCTCGAATCAGCAGGTGCTGGAACACCTGCTGCGGGTGGAAGGAATCCCGTACCGTATCGGCGGGCGGGGCTTCGGGTTGTTCGCGCGGCAGGAAGTGATCGACGCACTTCTGTTCTTCAAGGTGACCACGCGGCCGTTCGACACGATATCGCTGATCGGCTTCCTTCGCTCGCCATGGATCGGCCTCTCGGACGATTCGATCCTCCGGCTCGGCTGGGAAAACACCGCGTTCAACGAGGCCGTCTTCGCCCGGAGGGTCCTGTCGCCGGACGGAGACAGGCTGCTGGACGGCGAACAGCCCCGGCGTCTCGGGCTCGCGCGCGCGCTGATCGCCGAGTTCCGCGCCAAGGTCGGCTACTGCCTGGCTTCTGAAATGATCCGCGAACTGATCCGGCGCACGGGGTACGATGCGATCCTCTCGGGCACGTTCCGCGGCACACAGCGCGTCGCCAACCTGCGGAAGCTGATCGACTGGATTCGCCGCGTTGAACGAGGCGGAACGGTGTTGTTGGAGGACGTGGTCCGGACACTGGAGGAACACACCGACAATCCGCCGGAGATTCCCGAAGCGGCCCTGCTCGACCCGGAACAGAACGCCGTCACCCTCATGACCATCCACGGAGCGAAAGGGCTGACCTCGCGCGTCGTATTCCTGCCGGAGCTGTCGAGCGCGCCCGCCCACGACACGTCGTGGGCATTTCTGGACGGACCGGCGCGCTGGGGCGCCGGCCTCTACATCCGGACGGAGGATATCGCCCGAGAGAAAACAACGACGCCCGGCTTCGATAATGCCCGCGAGGAGGCGCGCAAGATCCGCGAGGCGGAAGCGAAGAATGTGTTCTACGTCGCCATGACCCGCGCGCGCGATCTGGCGGTTCTTTCCGGCGCGGTCGGCGGAAAGAAACCGGCCGCGTGGCGAGCGGAAATCGACAAAGTGGTCGCGGAGAATGAACTCGCCCGGCAGCGTCTCCGTCAGATTTCCTACGGCGCATTGGAGCAGGCGGCGGCAAACCTTGTTGTTCCGCCGGCCCCCGCCGGCGGACGCGAGATGGAGCCGCTCTTTGACGCCGCAACCCGAATTCATTCCGGGACAGCGCCGACAGCGCGGGCGCTCAGATTCCCGGCGACTGCGCTTTCCTCGTATCACAGCGATCCGGAGGAATACATCAAGACACGGACCGCCGTTTTCGAGCCATTCGGGTCCCGCGCCCGTCCGGTCCCCGGCGACCCGGAGACGTCGGGTGACGACGCGCTTCCTGTTCGCGACGAGGAATCCGGCGGTTCGTATGCGGACTTCGGAACGGCCGGCCACGCCGTGCTCGAACAACTGGCCTTGTCCGGCTGGCGCGGCGATATCGCCGCGCTTTCGAGAGCCATCGGCACGGAAAACGGCCTCTCCGAGCGGAACATCGCCGACCTGAAGAACCGGATCGAGCGTACGGTTTCCTTCATGAGAAAGGACTTGGCGGAGACCGCCGGTCTGCGAGTGGAATGGCCGTTTGCCATGCGTCTGGAGGAAGGCGGAACGATCGTGATTGTGGACGGGACGGTGGACCTGACAGCGGATGCCCCTGACGGGTCCCGGCACATCCTGGATTACAAGTTCAGCGACGAGACAGACGCCGTGCTGGTTCGGAAATACGGCCTGCAGTTGAACCTGTACCGGCTGGCCTTTGCGCATCTCCCGGAAAACGCAGAGCGGGTGATTCGTTCGAGACTGGTCGTCGTGGGCCGCGACGGCGTGCGGACGGTCGAGATTCCGCACGATCCCGCCTGTCTTTCCGAAACAGTCAAGGCCGCGAAGGAACTGGATGCGATGCTCAGACAATGAAGACTCTCAACACCGTCTATGCCCTGGCGCTGATCCTGCTTCCTATCCTGGCCTACGGGCCTTCTTTGTCCGGCGATTTCCTGTGGGACGATTACCAACTGATCAACAATCCTCTGATTCGGGACGCGGACGGTCTCTTCCGCATCTGGTCCGGCGGCGAGGCGATCGATTACTATCCGATCTACTACTCCGCGTTCCGGCTGCAATGGCATCTGTGGAGCGACAGCACGACCGGGTATCACGTGGTCAACCTGTTGTTTCACATTCTGAACGGCCTGCTCCTGTGGCGCGTGCTCGCCCGGCTGGGCTGCCGCTCCGCGCCGCTCTGCGCGGCCCTGTTCGCGATTCATCCCCTGTGCACGGCGACGGTCGGCTGGGTGAGCGAGCAGAAAAACACGCTGTCGCTTCTCTTCGCCCTCCTGAGCGCGCTGTGCTTCATTCGCGGCGTCGACGATCGTGAACGGAGGCCGCGGCGCGAGCGATTCCTGTCCGTGCTCTTCTACGCGCTGGCGCTTCTGACGAAACCCGCCGTGATCGCCCTGCCCCTCTTTTTTGCCGCCGCCCTCATGGCGCGCGATGGCGCGTGGAGCGCGATCCTCCGGAGAAAGACGATGGCGACGCTCGCGCCGTTTTTCCTCCTGGCTCTCTCTTCCGCGCTGGTCACGATCTGGTTTCAGCACAACCGCGCGATGGGAGGCGAGCCGGCGCGGATCATCTCGTGGGCGGAACGATTGTCGCTGGCCGGACAGGCGTGGTGGTTCTATCTGGGAAAGGCGCTGTGGCCCTTTCGCCACTGCATGATCTATCCGATGGATACGATCACCGCCGGCCCGCATTGGCTGCTGCCGTGGGCGGGTTGGGCGGGAGTCATGGCCGCCACGTTTCTGCTGTGCGTTCGCGATCGGCGGACGGGCCTGCTGCTCTTTCTGGGACTCCTGTTCTTCACGCTGATGCTCGTGCCCGTGCTGGGATTTGTCGATCAAGGCTACAACCGATTCTCCCTGGTGGCCGAACACTGGACCTACCCCGCGCTGCCCGGGGTTCTGCTGATCCTGAGCGAGGCGCTCGCCGGGCTGATCGCAGCGCCCCGCGCGCGGCCGGTCCGGGTCGGCGCCGCCGTCGCCGCAGGGCTCCTTCTCGTTGCCTGGCTGGCGAATGCCCGGGCGGAATCCGCGATATATGCCGACGCCGTAACGTTCTATCGCAAAGCCGTGGAATGCAATCCCGACAACATCGTGGCGCACCATAACCTCGCGAACGAACTGGCGGCGCGCGGCAATCCCGCGGCCGCGTTGCCGCATTACCGCGAAGCCCTGCGCATCGAACCGACCTTTTGGAGAGCCCGCCTGGCCATCGCCAGTCTGTTGCTGGAAATGGGCGATCCGGCCGGCGCGGGCGCGGAACTGGAACAGGCTCTGATGCTGGCGCCGGACGAACCGGAAACCTGCTTCCTAGCGGGGCTTTACCGGGGAATGACCGGCGACCATGCGGCGGCCGCGCGCTATTTTGAAACGGTCTGGAACAGGGACCCGAAAAACATCGAGGCGCTTTTCAACATGGCCCTGGCGCTGTACCAGTCCGGCCGCCGGCCCGAAGCGCGGGCGGCGCTGGAGGAGGTGCTGCGGCTGCAGCCGGATCACGCGCGGGCGCGCCAGGTGTTGGAGATAAAATTCCGGTAGGGTTACGGCGCGGCCACGCGGGCTTTCTTGACGGCGTTGAAGTAATCAATGATGCCCTTGGAAACGGCCAGCGCAATGGCTTCGCGGTGCTTCGCGTCCAGCATCAGCTTCTCCTCGGCCGGGTTCGAGAGGAATCCGCATTCCAGCAGGGCGCTGGGACACGGCGCGTTACGGAGCACAAGGAATCGCGCGCGCCGCACGCCGCGATCCTCGCCCTTCACCTTTTCCAGCAGCGCTTTCTGCATGTAATAACCCAGCACCGTGTTGGAGTGCTCAAAGCGGTTTCCGGCATAGGATTTCTTATCCCCGCGCGACCTCGCCGGCGAGGACGTGGACGGATAACCGACGTCGGTGAGAACATAGGTCTCAACGCCTTTCGGGGCGGAGTTCGGGGCGGAATTCAGATGAATGCTGACGAACGCGTCCGCGCCCCAGCGCGCGGCCTTGCTCGCCCGTTCGTTGAGGTCGATGAATCGGTCCGTTTCGCGCGTCAGGTACACCTTGAAACCGGCATTGGCGAGGTGAACGCGCGCCCGCATGGCCACGTCGAGGACCACGCGTTTCTCCTCGACGCCGCGCCGGCTCCGTGCGCCCGCGTCGGGTCCGCCATGACCGGGATCGAGCACGATCACCCGGTAGCCCCGGCCGCTGAGATAGGCGTACGGGCGCATCAGCGGATCGATGATCGATTTCGCATCGTTCTGGGCGATCATCCACTTCCCCTTGTACTTCATCATCGGGGCGTGGAGCCAGACGGCCGTGCCGTTGAACGACGCCTGGCGGCTGTCGACTTCAAACGTCCACGAGTTCCATTTTCCTTGCAGGAAGACTTTTTTCCCTAAAGGCACGCGCAGGGTCAGGCCGTAGGCCGACGCCACATCTCTCAATGAAACGAATCGCATACCGGCGATCGTCGTCACGCGCACGTTCGAAAGCGGGGCGGCCTGACACGGAAACGCGAAGAGCAGCCCAACAAGGAATATGACACTGAAAATCCGGCGCAGCACGATTTCCTCACACAATGAAGCTGTGCGCGGAGTCTAGAAGGCAAGCGGAAGGGTTGCGAGCCTGTTTTTGAGAAGAGAGGCCTTATTTTTTGCGCGCAGTCCGTGTATACTTTTTTCTCGTTGCACGAACTGACGCGCGCCCGCGCCGCGGCTGACTGAAACACCTTGACCGTCGCGGCGAGGCAAGTGTAGCGTGTGTTTTCAGCAAATCAGGAGGGAGTGATCCGTCATGGCTGAAGTCCGACTCGAAGACGCCCCGCGAAAAGCCCGCGAGTACTACGACAAGGGGTTTGCCGCCATGGAGCGCGGGAACCTCGACTACGCGATGGACATGTTCATGGCGGCTCTCGATCTCGAGCCCCGCATCCTTCACATCCGCAAGTATCTCCGCGGCGCCGCGTTGAAGAAGTCGAAGGAGAAGAAGCCGAACGGCATGAACCACACGCTCTCCACCCTCGCCGGCCTCGGCACTCTCATAGCCGCGTCGAGCGCAATCAAGAAAAAGCCCCTCGAGGCGCTCAAGTCCGCCGAAAAACTGATGCGCATGGACCCGCTGAACCTGACTTTCATCAAACTCCTGGGGCGCGCCGCGGTGGCGGCGGACATGCCGGAAGCGGCCATCCAGACCCTGGAGATCGCCAAGGACCACTACCCCAAGAACGTCGATCTGCTGAAGTGGTTGGGCTCCCTGTACATGGAAATGGGTCAAACCCACGAAAGCCGGCAATGCTACGAGGAAATCTACGCATTGCGCCCGAACGATCCGCAGGCGTTGAAGGCGCTCAAGGACTCCGCCGCGCTGGACACGATGAAGAAGGGCCGATGGAGCGACGCGGGATCGTTCCGCGACGTGATGAAGGACTCGAAGGAGTCCGGACTGCTCGAACAGGAAGCGAAGGCGGTGAAGTCCTCCGGCGACCTGGATAACCTGATCCGCGAGATGCGGAGCCGTCTCCAGAGGGAACCGGAAAACATCAACTACCGCCGGGCGCTCTCCGACTACCTCGCGCGCGCGAACCGGCTCGATGAAGCCCTCGCCGTACTCGAGGAGGTCCTGGAGACCACGGGCCGCGCGGATCCCCAGCTCGACCGGAGCATCAGCGCGATCCGCACGCGCAAGTTCGATCGTGAAATCGAGAAGCTCCAGGCGGCGGGAGATGACGCGGGCGCGGAGGCGATGAAGCAGCAGAAGGACGAGTTCCTCATCAACGATGCCGCCGACCGCGTGAAGCGCTACCCGAACGATCTCCAGTTCCATTACGAACTGGGTATCCTGCTGTTCGAGCGCGGCAACCTGAACGAGGCCATTCAGGAATTTCAGGTCTCCCAGCGCAACCCGCAGCGGCGCATCCGCTCGCTCTACTACATGGCCATGTGCTTCAAGCAGAAGCAGCAGTACGACATCGCCATGGAACAGTTGCAGAAGGCCGCCGCCGAGCTCTTTGTCATGGACGAGACCAAGAAGGACATCTGCTACGAAATGGCCCAGATCAGCGAACTCATGGGCCAGACGGAAAAGGCCGTCGGTTATTACAAGGATATCTACTCGGTAGACATCGCCTACAAGGATGTCTCCGAAAAGATAGAACAAGCCTACAAGAAGTAGCGCTGTGCGAACCTCGCGGCTCACGATCCCTGCGATCCTTGCCCTGCTCCTGTGGATAACCGTTTTCGCGCCGGGATGCGGCCGGAAATCCGGGGCGCGCGATGGGGCTCTCGCGCCGACGGATGCCGAGTTTTCGGTGATGTCCTACAACCTCGGCCGCTACAGCCTGGCGGACCGCGATGGAGACGGCCAGAAAAACGATCCCAAACCGGCGTCCGAGCGCGCGGCCCTGATCCGTATCATCGCATCGGCGAAACCCGATATCCTCGCCGTCCAGGAGATCGGAAGCCCCTCGGTGTTCGAGGAGTTCCGCGACGCGCTGCGCGCCGCAGGGCTGGACTATGAACACACCGAGTATCTTCAGCGCGGCCAGGCGGAACTCAATCTGGCCGTACTCAGCCGATTCCCGATCGTGTTGCGAAAGCCCCATACCGACGACGCCTACATGATCGGCAAAGCGAAAATCCCGGTCTTGCGAGGGTTCCTCGATGTCGAAATCGAGGTCAATCCCGGCTACCGGATCAGGCTGATCGAAGCGCATCTGAAGTCCAAGGTGTTTCACGCGCTGGGCCAGACCGAGATGCGCCGCAACGAGGCGCGCCTGCTGAACAAGCACATCCGGAGGATTCTGAAGGATTCGCCCGATCAAAATCTTCTCGTGGTCGGCAATCTCAACGACACCTACGAATCCGCGCCCCTGCGCGAAATCATGGGCGGCCGGGAAACGGGCCTGAAAGATCTCCGGCCAAGCGACGCCTCGGGCGCCGTCTGGACGCACTTCAGTTCCAGGATCGACCAGTACGAGAGGATCGATTATGCGCTGGCCAGCCGCGGATTGCAGCCGGAGGTGGTGAGCCGAAAGACGCGCGTTTTAAGCGATCCGCAAACCTATGAAGCGTCCGATCACCGGCCTCTGATCATCGTGATCAACGGCCGTGACACCGCGCCGGGGATCAAGCCTGCCTCACCGCCCTGAGGTCTCGCGCCGGCTTTCCAACACGATATTGAGGCGATAGTAGCGGCTCATGCCGCTCGAGATGGAATCGGTGAACGTGAGGTAGTCGCCGGTCCCGCGGATATTCCCCGCGCCGGGAAGCACTTTCCACTCCGTCTTCCCCGTCAGGCTCGCGGAGTACAGCACGTCGTAGATCTTCCCCGGCTCCGACTTCCAGCTCAACTGCACGGATTCGCCGGAACGGGTCACGGTGAGCGTGGTCGCGCTTCTGGGCTCGCCCTTTCCAACAACCTCCTGGTGAACACATCCGCAGAATGCAAAGATTGCCGCACTCAGGAAGACTGCCGCGAAAGTCCGGATCATTATTGAAGCTCCATTCCCGAGGCCTGAGGCCCGTATTCCGTCGGACCCGGTATGGACACGGGCTGCGAGGGCGCGGTCAGGATCGGGTAATCCTCTTGAGCATCCTCAGCAACCGGCTGCGCCTCCAACACATTCCCGACATCCTCCCCCGGGAAGGGCGCGGCCGCGGGAGCGGCATCGACCGGGGCCGGCTCATTCATTTCAACATCGGCGCCAAGAGGTCGAGTCTCCTCGCTTTGAACCGGAACCTCAACGGGCGCGACCGGTTGAGAATCACTTTCGGAAGGCGTGATGATGGGCGCGAAAGGCTGTTCGGCAGCGCGTCCGCGCTTCCGCAAACCGAACCATGCGGCGACTTTTGGCGAGTACTCGTCCTCATACACGGGCCGGTCATACCAGCTCGACTTCCGACGCGACGCATTCTCGTCGTTCAAAGACAGGTTGTAGCGTTTGGCGAACCACTTCCAATCGTGTCGACTGAAGTTGAATTCCTGGGCGAACGCATTGACCAGCGTGGCGGTGTCGATCGAGGGAAGAGTGGTGACTTTGGGACACCAACCGACAATCGAGGATGCCAGCACAGGAGGAAGAAGCGTCTCGTCGCCGACCAGGAGGGTCTCTCCCGGAGTCACCTGGAGGAATTTCGCATCGGCATAATCATCCACGCTGATCTTGATCCATTCTTTGCCGTTCCATGCGTGAAGCAACGGGGCCGACGACTGGGCATCACCCTGGTACGAAACGAGAACCACAGCCGGGTATCGCTGGCTGATATCGAACGCCACCTGCATCACGGAGTAGCGGGCGGGAACCACGAGCATCGTCACGCGCCCCGCGGTTGCCGCGAAGGACTTGGCCCCCCAGAATCCGGCCAGCAGCGCGACGGTCAAAAGCATCATTCTTTTCATGAGAAACGATTACTCCTTTCTTGGAGTCGTCAAATCAATGTGGCGTTACATTAACACCCCGTCGGCTGCGAATTCAAGCAGTAGCTGAAGCCCCGGCCCCATGGGAACGCCCCGCCGGCAGCTCTCCGCACGAACGCATACCGGCAGAGCGGACCGCAAGCGGGGCCCATCGGCGAAATCGCCGCGCGCTTAATCCCCACCGGCCTCGCGCTTCCCGAGTTTCCCATCCAGATACAGCAGACCGTTACCGCCCGGTCCGACCATGGACATCTGGGAGACAATTTCGGCGGCCTGAGCCTCCTCTTCCACCTGTTCATCCACGAACCACCTCAGCATGCTGTTCGTGGCATGATCCCCTTCCTTGATGGCCAGATCGACCAGACCGTGGATGCTCTGGGTCACGTATTGCTCGTGCTTGTAAGCCTGCTCAAACATGACCATCGGCGACTTGAAGGTCGTCGGCGGCTGCTTGATGGCGGCCAATTCGACGCGCCCGCCCTGGTCGTTGATGTAGTCAAAGAACTTCATCGCGTGGGACAGTTCCTCCTGATACTGCACCTTGAACCAGTGGCTGAACCCTTTGAAACCCATGTTCTCGCACTGCGCAGCCATGGCGAGGTAGAGATACGCCGAATAGATTTCCTTATTGATCTGTTCGTTGATCGCCTTTTCCATCTTCTTGCTGATCATGTGTTATTCTCCTTTGTTCCAGTTGCTCCTTCCCGGCAATATACTCGCCTTTCACGCATCCGCCAGTTCAAAGGCAAACATTTACTATTCGAATACTTTCGGCTATAGTGCTCGCCATTAGGAGGTAACGATGGCAACGATCACTTTCAAGGGCAGCCCGGTTCACACGTTCGGCTATCTTCCTCCGGTGGGAAAAATCGCCCCTCCCTTCCGCCTCACCTCGGCGGATCTCACGGATATCGGACTGGAAGCGTTGAAGGGAAAGAAGAAGATTCTCAACATTGTCCCCAGCCTCGACACGGACGTGTGCGCCGCGTCGGCCCGCCGGTTCAGCGAGGAAGCGGCCCGGCTCAACAACGTGGCCCTTCTGAACATCTCGGCCGATCTACCCTTCGCGCAGAAGCGTTTCTGCGACAGCGGTTCGTTGCACAACATCATCACTCTTTCGACCCTGCGCTCCCTGTCCTTCGGGAAGGATTACGGTGTCCAGATCATGGACGGCCCCCTGGCCGGACTCATGAGCCGAGCCGTTCTTGTACTCGACGCGGACAACAAGATCGTGTACGCCGAACAGGTCCCCGAAATCACACAGGAACCGAACTATGCCGCCGCGCTTGCCGCAGTCCGCAAGTGACGGGTTCCCCGTGAGCGAGGGATGATCGCTCCGGCTTCCCCGTTCGGCGCTCCGGGCTCCTATCCCTTCCATGTCGCGGGCGGACATTGAGGGTCGAGGTTGAGAAGAGAGGCTGTGCTATAGTTAGCCGTATGACGACGGATCCCCTATGCGGAATGCACGTGGTTGAATCCAGCCGGCCCGGCAACTGCCGGAAATGCGGGATGGCTCTTCAGCCAACGAATCCGTCCGCCGCGGGCGAAGACCCTTCCGAACTCGCGCAGATGTCGCGACGCCTGGCCATTGGCGCCGTTCTTTCGGTCCCCGTGGTCGCGCTGGCCATGGCGCATTGGATTCCGGGTATGGAACGCAGAGTCCCGGAATATGCGTCCCGCTGGATTCAGCTTCTCTTCAGCGTGCCGATTGTCCTCTGGGCCGGAGCCCCTCTCCTTCAACGCGGATGGAGTTCCTTTCGCACACGGAAACTTAATATGTTCTCGCTGGTCTCCCTGGGAATCGCGGCGGCATTTCTCTACAGCGCCGCCGCCGTCCTCGTCCCCGAACTATTCCCCTCCTCCTTCAGGCAGCCCGGCAGCGAAGTGCCGGTCTATTTCGAGGCCTCCGCGGTCATCACCGTTCTTGTCCTGCTGGGCCAGGTCCTGGAACTCCGGGTCAGGCGGCGCACGGGAGACACCATCCGGTCTCTGCTCGATCTCACCCCGACCATTGCCCATCAGGTGCGGAACGGCGGCGAGACGGACATCCCGCTCAGCGATGTTCAACCCGGCATGATGCTCCGCGTAAAGCCCGGCGAGCGGGTGCCCGTGGACGGCCGCGTCGTGGAGGGGCGCAGTTGCGTGGACGAGTCGATGATCACGGGCGAGTCCCTGCCCGTCGAGAAGTTCACCGGCATCCCCGTCGTGGCCGGCGCCATCAACGGAAAGGGGTCGTTCGTCATGCGGGCGGAAAAGGTGGGCGGGGACACCCTGCTGGCCCATATCGTCGCCCTTGTGGCGGAGGCCCAGCGAAGCCGCGCCCCCATCCAGCAACTCGCGGATCGGGTCGCGGGGGTCTTTGTTCCCGCCGTCATGGCCGTATCTGTCTCCACATTCGTTCTGTGGGCGCTTTTCGGCCCGGAGCCGCGTATTGCCGCGGCGGTCATGAACGCCGTCTCGGTTCTCATCATTGCCTGCCCTTGCGCGCTGGGCCTGGCCACCCCGATGTCCATCATGGTCGGCATCGGGCGCGGCGCCCGGGCGGGAATCCTGATCCGAAGCGCGGAGGCGCTGGAACGGCTGACGAAGGCGGACGTCGTGGTCGTCGATACAACAGGAACCCTCACGGAAGGAATACCAACCCTCACCACCTGCCTGGGCTTGGATCCTTTTTCGGATAACGAACTTCTTCGAATTGCCGCTTCTCTTGAACAGAACAGCGAACATCCGCTGGCCTCCGCCGTTCTCGCCGAGGCGAAGAACCGCGGGTTGAACCTCCTGCCGGTGGAGAACTTCCAAAGACTGCCCGGCCTCGGTCTTTCGGCAAGGATTCAGAACCGCGACGTGCGGATCGGCAACCGGGCTCTTCTGGATCAGAGCCGTGTCGCCGACGCCGATCATCTGCGCGAGCTGGCCCGCCGCCTGGAACGGGAAGGCCAGACGACCCTTCATATCGCCGTGGACGGAAAACTGGCCGGATTGATGGCGGTATCCGATCCCATCAAGACCACCACCCCGGAAGCGGTCGACGAACTCAAGCGTCTGGGCGTGCAGTTGATTCTCATCACCGGCGACCAACCCCGCGCGGCCGAGGCCATCGCTCGCCACCTAGGCATCCTGGAGGTTGAATCCCGGGTGCTGCCCGAGGACAAAGTACGCTGCATTTCCGAGCTTCGTTCCGCCGGCCGCATTGTCGTGATGGCCGGCGACGGCATCAACGACGCCCCCGCCCTGGCGACGGCAGACGTCGGAATCGCGATGGGGACGGGTACGAATATTGCGATCGAGAGTTCCGATGTGACCCTGCTCAAGGGCGATTTGAGAGGGATTGAAAAAACCTTCCGGCTCAGTCGCGCGACGATGCGAAACGTACGCCAGAACCTGTTCCTGGCATTTTTCTTCAACGCGCTCGGCATCCCGGTGGCCGCCGGACTTTTGTATCCGTTTTTCGGGCTTCTGCTGAGTCCGATCCTGGCCGCCGCCGCCATGAGCTTCAGTTCGGTGTCCGTGATCGCCAATGCGCTGAGGCTGAGGAATGTGAAGCTGTAAGGATTTCCGGACTCCGGAAAACTCAGGAGTCGGAGGGCGGCAGGTCGCAGGGAATGAGGTTGATAAAGCGTGTGCCCTTGCCCGGCTCGCTTTCGACAATCATCGCGCCCTTGTGGGCCACCACAATCCCCAGCACGACAGCCAGGCCCAATCCCCGGCCCGTCGGCTTGGTTGTGAAGAAAGGATCGAACACCCTGGCCTTTTTCTCGGCATCCATCCCGCAGCCGTCATCCCGGACTTCCAGGCAAACACAACGCCCCTTGGGCAGTGTTCCGTTTACGAGCGCTCCCGCAAAGTCGGCCGAGGCGCATGCGACTTCGCGCGTGCTCACGGTGATCGTCCCCCCACGCTCGCCGATGGCGTCCGACGCGTTGATGACGAGGTTCATAATGACCTGCCGTTTCTGCGTAGGGTCGGCCTTCACCATCGGAAGCTCTCCCGCGAGATTGAAGCGCAATCCAACCTTCTTTCCCACGGACGTCTTGAGCAGCGGCTGCATGTCCACGATCAGCTTCGTGAGGTCCACGTCCTCCATCACAAATTTGCCGCGGCCGGAATAGACCAGCATCTGGTTCGTCAGCTCCGCCGCGCGCTGAACGGCCATCTCAAGCTCCTTGAGCAAGTCCTCCGCCAACGAATCCTTCGGAAGACGCCCGGCCAGCAGGCCCACACTCCCCATGATGGTCGTGAGCATGTTGTTAAAATCATGCGCGGCTCCAGCCGCCATGAGCCCCATGCTTTCCGTTTTCTGCGCCTGGTACAACTGTCGCTGAAGGGATTTTTTCTCCTGTTGCAGGAGGTCCAGACGCTCCTTGAGTTGGGCAAGAATCAGATTCAGGCACTGCTCGATCGCGGCCACGTCGTCCTCCACCTTGAGCAGCCTGACCTGGTCCGGCAGTTCGCCGCCGATCACACGCTCCAGGTAATCGCGCAGGCGGATGATGTTGAGCGGGTATTTCTGCAGGATCATATAGCCGCCGATCGCAGCGGACATCAGCAGCAACAGGATGATCAGGTTCTGAAAACCGTCCGTCAACGCGCCGGATTCTGCGTTGATGTTGAAATACCAGAACACCAGCAGGGGAATGACGGAAATCAGCGCGACGCCGATGGCAAACTGGACACGGGCGCCACGAGACATCAAGAAGGTCTGAGCGTTCGAGCTACCCACACCACCTCCCTTTTTTTTCAAAGCAGTGGGTTTTTCTATAGATACCCGCCCACCCGAGAGGTGTTAAGCGACGCTTCAACCCATCACCAGGAACACGACGGCGGCAACGGTGATCCGGTACCATCCGAACGGGACCAGCGTATGGCAGCCGAGAAACCGGATCAGAAAACGGATGCCAATCCACGCAAAAACAAACGACACCAGAAAGCCCAAGCCGAACAACGGAATATCCGTCCGGTCCAGGCAGGGCAGGCTTTTCCAAAGGTCAAACACGGTCGCCGCCACCATGACGGGCACCGCGGCAAAGAAGGAGTACTCCGTGGCCGTCTTTCGTTCCAGGCCGGTAATCATCCCGCCGAGGATCGTGGACGCCGATCGGGACATGCCCGGCCACATCGCCATGCACTGAAAACAGCCGATCCATAACGCTTCCTTCCAGGTCAGCGTCTCCAGATCGTTCCGGGCCGACTTGGTGAAAAACCGTTCCGCGAGCAGAATCCAAACGCCGCCCACCGCCATGCCGATCGCCACGTTGGAAGGACTGAACAGGTACATCTTGATCTCATCGTGAAAAGCGGCGCCCAGCACCAGCGCCGGAATCGTGGTGAGCAGAAGCAATCCAAGGCCGCGCGGACTCCAGAACCCCGAGCGGCGCCGAACGTTCAGGAACTGCAGGAAGCGACGCCGGTACAGGACCACAACCGCCAGAATTGAACCCAACTGAATGAACACATGGAACGTCGCCGCGCGTTCGCCGCTGAAGCGCATCAGGTCGCCGACGAGAATCAGGTGGCCGGTGGAAGAGATGGGGATGAATTCCGTCAACCCCTGGACAATCCCCAGAACAACCGCGGTGACAACCCACATTTCCATATGACTTCCTGTTCGCGTGCTTGTGAATGACGGCGCGATAATTTACCCTGCGTGCCGGTAGGTGACCACTTCTTTCTTGGCCATGAGGCGGCACGTCAGACAATTCACGTCCATTGCAAGACTTACGGCGCTGGAGGCCGTTCGCCAGCCGATCTTTCTTCTGATGACCACGGCCTGCGTCATGTTCATCAGCCTGCTTCCCCTGCTGATTACGCATACGTTGGGCGAAGGCGCCAAGCTGGTTTGCGACAGCAGCCTGGCCTTCTATTTCGTGTGCGGGCTGGTCCTGGGCAGCTACGCGGCGTGCTCGTCATTGACCCACGAAATACGGCGCGGCACCGCGGCGTCGGTGCTCAGCAAGCCTGTGCGCCGGGAGGTCTTCTTTCTCGCAAAATTCACGGGAGTTGCCGCAGTGATGTTCGTTTTTTCGGCGGCCGCAACCCTGGCGACGGTCATGAGCACCCGCGTCGCCGCGCCGCCCTACTCGTTTGACTGGTGGGCCGGCGTCCCCCTGCTGATCGCGCCGTTTGCCGCTTACGCCGCCGCGGCCGCCTGGAACTTCGTGACCCAGAAACCCTTTGTGTCGGCCGCCTCCGGCGCACTGGTCGCGTCGCTCGCGCTCGCGTTCATCCTGGCGGGATTTGTCGATGCGAACGGCGAGGGGGTCTCATTCGGATCGGCCTACCTGTGGAAAATTGTGCCCGTGGGCGCGTTGATTTTCCTCGCGATCGCGGTCCTCACAGGGCTCGCGCTGAGTCTCGCGATCCGGCTCGACACCGTCCCCACCCTGTCCATCTGCAGCGTGGTGTTTCTCCTTGGCTTGATGTCCGATTATCTTTTCGGACGCCATGCCGGGGAAAGCGCCGCGGCGGAGTTCTTCTACCGCATCCTTCCCAATTGGCAGCATTTCTGGGTGGTCGATGCGCTCGGCGGCGACGGAACGATCCCCTGGTCGTACGTGGCCCGCGCGGCGGTATACGCGGGGCTCTACCTCGCGGGAATTCTCAGCCTGGGATTGACGGCCTTCCGGCAGATGGAAGTGCGAGCCTAGTCCCCGCGATCCCGCAGGCGCGTGACCATAAGGTATTCTTCCGCATCCAGCGATCCGATGTCGCCCGTCGCAAACCAGCCGTCGTCATCCACGGCCCGCCGGACAAGCGTCCGCTCCATGTATCCCAGGCACAGCGATTGCCCCTTCAGCAGAATCTCTCCGTTGGACGCGATCCTGGCCCGGCAATACCTGCCCATCTTGCCCGACGTCAACTGCTTGCCGGGCGGCGTATCGACCGGGCCCGCCGCCACGGGCGACGCCGCCTCGGGCACGCCGAGGCATCGGCGGATGGACAGCTTGAGATCGTGGATACGCAGGCCCAACTCATCCCCCACCAACCCGTTCACAAACAGGGCGCGAACCGAGGGATATCTCTTCGCCGTGAATCCATCGTTCAACAACTGTTCCAACTCGGCAGGCGAGATCACAAGGTGCGTCACCCCGTAGCGCACGATCGCTTCCGAAAGACTCTCCCGCGCATCCGGCAATACAAGGGCGGCTCCCCCGGCAACGGACTGGAACAAAATCTGCAACCCGTCCATGCGATAGAGCGGCGATGAGAGCAGGCAACGGCTCCCGGAAACAACCTTTGCGTGGTGATTGAAGCCGCGCGCCCCATAGTAATGATTGCCGTACGAGTGCAGGATGGCCCGCGACACCGACCACGTGATGGTCGCGGGCTGGTCCGCCGTCAGCCGCGTGTCCTCATCGGATTCCGGAGTCTCCGGATACAGAGCCATCAAGTCGTCCGGATTCATGAGGTTCAGACGGGGCGATTCCCAATGGGGTTCCGCGGCGATCATGCGGCGGCAATCCACGGCGGAAAGCCTTGCAAGGACAGTCTCCTTGTCCAAGGCCGGGTCCACAAGGCAGGCGACGGCACGCGCGCGAAACAATGCCATCAGCAGGACGGCGGTCTGCCAGTCGTTCGGCAGGCGGACCGCCACGAGTTCACCCGGTTTGACGCCTGCCCGACGAAGCCGCCCCAACGACCCCGCAACACACTGATCATATTCCGAATACAGGATTTCCCTGTCGCCCGTGAGCAGGCCGGTCTGTTGGCGCGATGTCTGCGCCGACTCCTTTACCATGCAGCGAATATCGGCCATTCCGGGCTTTCCTTCATTCAGAATCTTCGCGACAGGTTACAACTTCGCGCTCAAGCTCACGCCCAACAAGTGCGTGTCGCCATCCCTGAACCTGGACGGGAGCACGCCTTCATCCAGACGGGCATCCACATTGCGGTCCCGGATGGTCAGGTAGGTGTACGAAAGGTCCAGCGTCCAATCCTTCACATGGTAGCCGCAGCCGATGCTGTACAACTGGCGGTCGTTCGCGGGAACCAGGTAATCCACTGTTTCTCCGGGGATCGGTTCCTCGTCGTACGTATAACCGGCGCGCACATCGAGACGATCCGACAGCTTGTATTCCACGCCGCACTGGTATCGCCACACGTCATTCCAGTCCTTTTCAGACATCGACTTCGGCCCCAACACAGTCGGATCATCGAACTTGATCATCAACTCGTCGTAGGAACTCCACCCTGTGCGCAGCGCGCCGATTTCAAGGCTCCACTTCTCGGTGGGCATGAATACGACGCCGAACTGAATCTCGGAAGGCAAGGTGACATCTCCGGACGCATCGCTGCCCCGGGCGCCCAGATCGATCGATCCGTCAACCTCCTGGTCCACCTCGCTCAGATAGGCGGCGCCGAACGCCACCCACTTCAACGGCTGATAGCGAACACCGAAGTTATATCCGTAGCCGATGGAATCGCCGGTGATCTTCGCGTCAAGATCGGCTGCGGGATTGTAATCGGGAGAGGTGGGAATCTTCCGCTTCAGCGTAAGGTCAAACCAGGTGGCATTGACGCCCACGGCCACGGAAAGCGGGTCGCTGAGCTTGAACGCCACGTTCGGATTCAGCGTCAGGGTTTGGATTTCGGCGTCGTAGCTGTTGTACCGACCCGCCCAATCGCCGGGGAACTCGGTGCCCAGGCCGAAGCGTGAGAACAGGCCCACGCCCGCCCACACGTTGTCCGCCACCGCATAGGTCCCGTACAAATGCGGCGGAAACCAGGTGTTGTCCTCGCTTACCGTGCTCGCTTCACCGGCGGGGGTCATGGTCTTGACGGTGGTGGACGGACGGATCGCCGTCGCGCCGACCATCACCTGCATACCGGACAGTTGTGTGATTCCGGCCGGGTTGTAGTAGATCGCAGATGGATCATCCGCCCTGCCGACCAGCGTTCCGCCCAGGGCGTTTCCACGGGCACTCCCCTCGTAAAGCCCGAAGCCCGCGCCGTATCCTGACTGCAACCCCGCGGCCAACAACAGCACTCCACCCACCAGAACGAACCATTGAGTGTACATCTTCATGTGCGACTCCTTTCCTCCTTTGCGGTTTTGGCTCTTCAACCCTGCCTTACCTGATCGACGGCCCACTTCAGGCTTTCGTCCAACATCTCCCGGGGAGGTGGTTTGACGAACCCACCGGCCATCATGGAATCCATGAGATTGCGGGAATACGTGATATCCGCCTCGGCGCGCTTCCGGACCTCCTCCTTCGGCAGCGTCACCCGGGCCACCCCGTCCCGAATCGCCTGCATGGCCACGTCGGCGGCCTCCCGGGGGAACACCTCCGTCTCGTCCATCGAAGGGATGATGTAGTCCGGCGAGAGGCCTTTCTGCTCCGCAAATCCGGCCAGCGAACGCGCGGCCGTGATCGCCATGGCATCCGTGATCTTGCGCGCGCGAACCAGGAGCGCGCCTTTGAGAATACCGGGGAACCCCAGCGAATTGTTGACCTGGTTCGGGAAGTCGCCGCGTCCCGTGGCCACGACATATGCGCCCGCGGCCTTCGCGGCGTGGGGGTAAATTTCCGGCACCGGATTCGCGCAGGCGAACACGATCGATTTCGGCGCCATGGCGCGAATCCATTCCGGCTTGATCGTGTCGGGCCCCGGCTTGGAAAGCGCGATCAGCACGTCGGCGCCCCGAATCCCCTCCTCCATCGTCCGGACTCCGCGCGGATTCGTTCTCTCGCAAATCTCCCACTTCCGATAGAAGCGCTCGTCAGCCTTGAGGTCGTCGCGATGCCGTCCGAGCGCCCCCTGGCTGTCGAACATCAGCACGTTTGCCGGGTCGGCCCCCGCCGAAAGGATCAGGCGCACGATGGTCGTGTTCGACGCCCCGGCCCCGTAGAACACCATCCGGGCTTTCGCCAGGTCGCGATCGGTCACCTTCAGCGCATTCAACAGTCCGGCAAGCGTGACGCACCCGGTGCCTTGGGCGTCATCGTGCCAGACCGGGATCTCGCACGCCTCGCGGAGAACGTCGAGCACCTTGTAGCAATTGGGCTGGGAAATGTCCTCCAGGTTCACCGCGCCGAAACTCGGCTGGCACCGCTTGACGAACTCGATGATCGCGTCCGGATCGTTCCTGCCCTCGGAATCCCGGCTGTCCATGCAAAGCGGCACGGCGTCCACGCCGCCGAGGTACTTCATCAGAAACGCCTTGCCCTCCATAACACCCAGCCCCCCGGACGGACCGACATCGCCATCGCCGAGGACCCGGGTTGAATCGCTGACCACGGCGACCAGATTCCCGCGGCTCGAAAGTTCGTACGAGGCCTCCGGGTTGTCGCGGATGGTCGTGGAGACCTGCGACACTCCCGGCGTGTACCAGACGTTGAACCAGTTGAAGCCGAACGCGCCGACCTTGGGGACCACCTGGATCTTTCCGGCATAGAAACGATGCGCCGCCAGCGCGAGACGCTTGAGAAAAAGCGTCTTGCAGCGGGCGGCCTGTTCAGGAGTGAAATCAGCAGGCAGGACCCGATCAAGATGATCGAGCCGGATATCCATTGTTTCCATCGACAGCTCGCGCTACGGGATAATCTTGTAAACCTTGTCGTGCTCGTGAGCCTTGTTGGGAACCTTCACCCCGACCGAATCGCCCTTCGTCGCCTTCGTCACGGCGCTGTGTTCCAACTGCGGGGACAAGCCTTCCTGCGGGCTAGAAACTGTACGAGAGCTTGCCGGACACGAGAATGCCCTCGTCCGTGTTCTTCGCGCTGCCGGCCAGAACCGCGAAATAGACATTCTCGGTGGCCTGCATGCCGAAGCCGCCCTGGAAGCACATCGGGATATCGTCGTGGGAATCCTTGTTGTTGGAGCCCTTGGCTTCGGCAATGAGCGAGAACTGGTCGTTGAGGTCCCAGATGAAGGCGCCGGCAATGGTGAGCACATTGAGGTCGTCGCCGCTGCCGTCATTGGCCTTGTCCTTGAAGGTGTAGCGCCCGTCGATGACGTAGTGGAACATATCCTTGACGACCGTGCCGATCGAAACGCCGGCCGACAGGAGCGATTTCCCCTTGCCCATGCCCTTGTCCTCATCGCCCGTATCGAGGCTCAGTTCAACGTGCGGGATGATGTACGGATAGCTGAAAAGGTCCTGGAAGACCACGAGTTCGGCGCCGAGAACGGCATCCCCCAACCCGTACTCGTTATCCCCTGAACTGGGCGAAACCTGCTTGAAGGGAACTTCGGCCTGAACGGCAAGGATATCCGTCAACCCATACCGGACATACGGGGACGCCGTGTAGTTGTCGCTGCCGTTGCCCATGAACGCGTAATCATCCGGCATCTCCACATACTGGCCGACCACGCCGACCTCCGTCTTGTGCAGATCGGGCATCCTGTTTTCCTTGACGAAGGACGCGCGCTGCGGTTCGGCAAAAGTCGCGCCTGCAAGAAACAGCGAAACGGCAACCAGTACGAGGCATTTCCGGATCATGTCAGACCTCCACGTCATGGGTTGATTTAAGGTTGTTACCCTGATGAGGGAGAAGATTACTCACCGGACCGCATGAACGCCATAAAAAAACACTCCCATTTTGAATCCCGACAACATAAGTTGTCACGCGATTCACGCGAACCTGGAGAACGGCATGACTTCGTTTGATTTTGCGCTGAAAACGCTGACGACGGAAAACGGCGGGACGTTTCACTATTACAGTTTCGAGGAACTGGAGAAGGCGGGCCTCGGCTCCCTTTCGCGCCTGCCTTACTCCGTCAAGATTCTCCTCGAATCCATCGTCCGGAACCAGGGCCATCCGGCGTTCAGAGAGGAACACGTCCGCGCGCTGGCCAAATGGTCGCCGTCGGCCGCGAAGACCGATTTCCCTTTCATGCCGACGCGAATCCTGCTCCAGGATTTTACAGGCGTCCCCTGCGTCGCCGATCTGGCCGCGCTCCGCAGCGCGATGGTTCGCGCGGGAAAGAATCCGGGGAACATAGAGCCGCAGATCCCCGTTGACCTCGTGATCGACCATTCCGTTCAACTGGACGAAGCGGGCACGCCGAACGCGCTGGAGACGAATCTCACCCGGGAGTTCGAGCGCAACCAGGAACGCTATACGTTCCTCCGCTGGGGACAGGGCGCATTCAAGAACCTGCGGATCGTTCCGCCCGGTCTCGGCATTTGCCACCAGGTCAATCTCGAGTACCTGGCCAAGTGCGTCATGACACACCGGGACGTGAACGGACGTACATTCGCCTTCCCGGACACGCTCGTCGGCACGGATTCGCACACGACCATGATCAACGGACTCGGCGTTCTCGGCTGGGGCGTCGGCGGCATCGAAGCCGAGGCCGCGATGCTCGGCCAGCCGATCCCGGTCCTCACGCCCGTGGTCATCGGCGTCCGCCTGACCGGACAGATGAAACCCGGCGTGACGGCCACCGATCTCGCGCTGACCGTGACGCAGATGCTCCGGAAGAAAGGCGTCGTCGAACAGTTTGTGGAGTTTTTCGGGCCGGGCCTGGACCGCCTCACCCTCGCCGACCGTGCGACCGTCGCGAACATGGCGCCTGAGTACGGCGCAACGACGGGCCTGTTCCCGATCGACGGGGAGACCCTTCGCTACATGCGCGAGACAGGCCGGACGGAACAGGAAGTGGAACTCGTGGAGACGTACTGCCGCGCGCAGGGAATCTTCCGGACGCAGGAAACCGCGGAGCCGACGTACAACGAAGTGCTGTCGCTGGACCTCGCCTCTGTCGAACCCAGTGTTTCCGGGCCGAAGCGGCCGCACGACCGCATGCACGTGAAGGACCTGAAGAAGAATTTTCGGGCCTCGCTCGCCGCGCCCGTCAAGGATCGCGGCTACGGGCTCGCCGAAGGCGACCTCGCAAGATCGGGTTCCGTTGCTGGCAACGGGACCTTGTCGCATGGCTCGGTCGTCATCGCGTCGATCACCAGTTGCACGAACACCTCGAATCCGCACGTGCTTCTGACGGCCGGACTGGTCGCTCAAAAAGCCGTGGCCGCGGGGTTGACCGTGGCGCGGACCGTGAAGACGAGCCTCGCTCCGGGCTCGCGCGTGGTCACCGCGTATCTCAAGCGATCCGGCGTACTCGAACCGCTCTCGAAGCTCGGGTTCAACGTCGCGGCGTACGGTTGCGCCACGTGCATCGGCAACAGCGGCCCGCTGGATCCGGCCGTTGAAGCGGCCATCAAGGACGGCAGGCTCATCGCCGCGGCAGTCTTGAGCGGGAACCGGAACTTCGAGGGCCGCGTTCATCCTCAGACCAAGGCCAATTTCCTCTGCTCCCCTCCGCTGGTCGTCGCGTACGCGCTGGCGGGAACGGTGGATATCGACCTGGAGAATGAACCGCTCGGAAAGGACCGGAACGGAAAGCCCGTCTTCCTGAAAGACCTGTGGCCCTCCGAGGCGGAGATCGCGGCGCTCGTGAAAAGCGCCGCCGCGCCCGACGTTTACCGATCGCTCTACAACAACATCGCGGATTCGAATCCCGCGTGGAACGCGATCCGCGGCGGCAGCAAGCCGGTCTATGACTGGGAGGCCGGTTCCACGTACATCCGCGAGCCGCCCTTCGTCGCGAATGTCGGGCCGAAACCGGCGGCCGTCGCGGATATATCGTCCGCGCGCATCCTCGCGGTATTCGGCGATTTCATCACGACCGACCACATCTCGCCCGCCGGCTCGATTCCGAAAGACAGCCCCGCCGGGAAGTACCTGGTCGAACACGGCGTCCCGCCGGAGGAATTCAACTCGTACGGCGCGCGTCGCGGCAATCACGAAGTCATGATGCGCGGCACGTTCGCCAACATCCGTATCCGAAACAGGATGGTGGACCAGGAAGGCGGCTGGACCCTTCAGCTTCCGGGCGGACAGGTCACCCGCATCTACGACGCCGCGATGAACTACGCCGCGGCGAACACGCCGCTGGTGGTCGTCGCCGGGAAGATGTACGGCGCGGGCTCATCCCGCGACTGGGCGGCCAAGGGCGCCTACCTGCTCGGGGTCAAGGCGGTCATCGCCGAAAGTTTTGAGCGCATTCATCGCAGCAATCTGGTGGAAATGGGCATCCTGCCGCTCGTGTTCACGAACGGCCGGAACGCCGAGAAGCTCGGCCTGACGGGACTGGAGTTAATCTCCATCTCCGGCCTCGCCAGCCTTGCCCCCGGCAAAATGCTGGACGTGACCGCGACGGCAGCGGACGGAAAAACCATCGAGTTCACGGTGAAATGCCGCGTGGACTCGGCCATCGAAGCGGAATACTTCGCGCACGGCGGAATTCTGCCATACGTGTTGCGGCAGGCCATGCACTGAATGTATGATGGCAACGAGAAAGCAAGGAGTTTTACATGGGACACCTAACGACCCCCGAAGCCGAAGCCCTGCTCGACAAGGAAATCAAGGTCTTGGACCACGGGTTTGTCCGACTGATCGATTACATGGGAACCGACAAACGGATCGCGCAGGCGGCTCGCGTTTCCTACGGCGAGGGCACCAAGACCCTCAATGACGACAAAGTCCTGATCGATTACCTGCTGCGGCACCAGCACACGTCCCCCTTTGAACATGTCGTTCTCGAATTGCACTGCAAGATGCCGATCTTTGTCGCGCGCCAGTGGATTCGGCACCGTATGGCCCGCATCAACGAGATTTCAGGCCGCTACAGCATCATGATGGATGAGTTCTACCTTCCGCCGGAGGAGGAGATCAAAAGCCAGAGCGTGGACAAGAAGCAGAGTCGGTCGCTTCACGAACTGCCGGCCGAAACGCGCAAGAAGGTGCTGGACATCCTGAAGCGCGACCAGGGGTCGGCCTACGCATCGTATAAGGAATTGATCGACGACGGCATCGCCCGCGAACTGGCGAGGATCAACCTGCCCCTCTCCCTGTACACACAGTGGTATTGGCAGATGGATCTGCACAACCTCTTCCATTTCCTGGAACTCCGGATGGATTCCCACGCGCAATGGGAAATCCGGCAGTACGCCAACACCATCGCCGACATTGTCAAAGCCCTGTGCCCCATCGCGTACAGCGCCTTTGAGCGCCATCGCCTCCACGGCAAACACTTCTCCGCCGAGGAGATCGGCATCATCCGGGAACTGCTGGACGGAAAGTCGAATCCGCTGGAAGGCCTCAAGCGCAAGGAATTCGACGAGAAACTGTTCGGCAAGACCTTCTAGGATTCGGCCCCGGCCTCGCTCACGCGGTTCTGCACCAGCAGAAGATTGCGCACCTGCGCTGCCGCGCCGGCCAGGTAATACTCATGCAGGGCCGTGGCGCGCTCGACGTAGCTCCGCGTGGACGCCGGTACGCGCTTCACATTGAACCCCGCTTCCATGACGCAGGTCGGCCCGGCGTTATAGCAGGCCAGCAGGAGGGATCGTTCATCCGACTTCCACTTCGACTTGTTCGCATGGAGAAAAGCCTGCAACTCCGCCAAGTAGGCCCTTCCCACGCGGCGGTTGATCGCCGGGTCAAAAGCCTGATCGAACGGCAGCGGGCAGCCGTAAAGATTCCGGGTCACATGCTGCCACGTCGAGCGTTTGATCTGCATCAGCCCGCGTTCGCCCGCGCGCCCCACCTTCGTCGCCTTGCCGTCGGATTCGATCTGTGCCACCGCGACCACCAGGAAATCGGCCACGCGCTTCGGGTCAACGAGCGCGTCCTCTGAAAAATCCTCCGGCTCCGCGAAGTCAACCGCCCGACTCCCCATGTACTCGGCAGCATCGGCCTCCCGGCTCGACAGTATGAACAAGTGGACCGAAACGACCACCAGACCCAAAAGCATCACGACGGCCCCCTGAAGGGACACGTTCTTTAACATTTTTTTCAAACCAAACCTGTCAGTTCTAGATTTACCCTGCGGTCTGCGCGCATTCCGGCGCATTCCCGCATTCCGAAGTATCGGACCCGATAAACAACCAAGGACAAAGTGAGAGCGTCCACGTTACTCCCCAAAATCCTGTTGTAAACCCCAATTCCTCGATATTTTGTCAAGGAATATACATCCTGCACATTTACTACTTGAATCGCAGGATGTTATGAGCCCTAATACAGCCCCTTTTATGAGCGCTGCTTCGGAATCTCAACCCATCGCTGCTCCATTTCCTGCGGAAGAACTGGTGGATAAGATCGGCAAACCAGACGCCCGCCCCGGCACGGGGGTACAACGGAGCGAATGATGAACGGTCCCGACACTCAACAAACCGGACGCTCCTTCAGGCCCCTTCCGTCCCTGCTCATCCTTCTCGTGCTGGCGATTGTCGTTTTGATTCTCCAGCACAGCGGAATTGCTCGTATCGTCACCCGGGAAAACATCGAAAAACTTTCCGAGTTCGTTCAGTCCGCCGGCACGTGGGGTCCCGTGATTTACATCCTCGTCTGCATCGTCGCCAGCCTCCTGTTCTGCCCGGGCATTCCCCTGCTTCTTCTGGCGGCCCCCTTCGGAGCGCTCCGCGGCACGATCTATGCTGCGATCGGGCTCACGCTCGGGTCCACGGCCTCGTTCCTCTTTGCGCGCTACACGCTCCGGTCATGGATCGAAGGTTCCGTCGCGCGCCATCCCATATTCCGGCAGATTGACGAGGGGGTGAAACGGGAAGGCTGGCGCATGATCATGTTCACGCGTCTCGTCCCCATCTTCCCGTATAACATCCAGAACTTCGCCTACGGGCTCACCGGCATTCCCCTGTGGATCTTTGCGCTCGTTTCCGGCCTCTGCATGTTGCCCGCCATTGCCGCCTACGTATTTGCCGGGGGCGCGTTAATCAGCGGCAAGGGGGATATCAAGAAGACCCTGATGTATCTCGCCATCGGCGGCGCACTGTTCGTGGTCCTCAGCTACTTGCCTCGTCTGATCCGCAAATGGACCCAATCCGCGCCACCGGCCCATCCGGCCGAATAACAAACCTACTGTGCCCCCCCTCCTTCGATTAGAACACTATCAGATGGGCAACAGGTCGCTTAAGTCTGACCCCGATGCTAAGGAGTTCTCCCAGTCGTTTCCCGGGTTCCAGGTCCGAATGGCCAATCGCTCCGGTTCGGCCAGCGCGTAGATGCCGGTCACACTCGCCGCCGCATCCAGCCCCATACACAACCCAGCGAACCCAGGAACAGCAATGCGGCGGTTGACGGTTCGGGGATGATGTACACCAGGCGAATCCCCAACAGATGGCTTTCCGTCGTGGGATCAGCCGGGTCCTGACCCGTGACGCTCAACGCGCTCGCATTGTTAAACACCCCCCCCCCTGATGATGCGATAGTTCGGCGCTCCGAATGTGTCGGTCCACTCCGCCACGTTCCCCCCCATATCGGCAACTCCGTAAGGACTGCGTCCGGTCGTCTCCCCAATTTCGGTGTAGTATACCCAGTTACCATTGTGCT
>JBPOJF010000013.1:0-247570 GCA_052033915.1 Lentisphaerota bacterium
CATGGAGGTTTACGCCCACGGAGTCTATCCGCATTACGAGTTTCTGAACTCCAGCAATACAACGACGGCGACGGTGCAGATGAAAGCATTGAAGTGCAGGGCTCAATCCGGGTTTGGGATGACGGAGTGAAGAACTGTCTGTCCATTCTCTTGCTGGGGCTTCTGGTCTGGCGGCCGGAAGCCCCAGCCGATGTCATCATTGACGTGACGACCATCGGGAATGCGGGGAATGCGGCGGATGAGAACTGGTGGGGGTCGCATGGCTCCGTGAATTACGACTACCGGATTAGTACGTACGAAGTGACGGTGGCGCAGTACACGGCGTTTTTGAACGCCGTGGCGGAAAGCGATCCGAACGATCTGTGGAGTCCATCAATGGGAGATGGGGGCGGGATTTGCATCCCCATTATCACGCGGGACGGGGAAGCGGGAAGCTACACATACACGGCGGTTTCAGGAACGGAGAACCAGCCGGTGCGTTACGTTTCGTTCTACGACGCAACCCGATTCTGCAACTGGCTGGCGAACGGGCAGGGATCGGGAAGCACGGAAACGGGATCGTACAACATGGCGGATGGGTATTTGTTGGGCCGGACGGCGAACGCGACATGGGTGATTCCGACGGAGGACGAGTGGTACAAGGCGGCGTATTACGATCCGGTGAGTCGTGTGTACTACGACTACCCGAACGGGTCGGATGATGTACCGGCGGAGCCGACAGACGAAACCACACCGCGTGAGATGAACTTCGGGGATAGACCGTACTGGTATGGAGGGGTTTACTTCACATCCATTGGGGAGACGACGGGCCGCAGTTCTTACGGAGTCGCCGATATGGGTGGGAACGTAGCGGAGTGGACGGAGACCTTTCGACCGTTTAACTACCGGATCATCAGGGGGGGGGGGCTGTTTAACTACGCGAGCGCGTTGAGCGTAACGGGACAAGATCCAGCTAATCCGGAAACACAGGGCGACGGTTTCGGGTTCCGCGTTGCCTACATCATTCCCGAGCCGTCAACCGCCGCATTGCTGTTCCTGGGTTCGCTGGGTTGTGCGTGGGGCTGGGTGCGGCGGCGGGTGTGACCGACTCTATGCGCTGGCTGAGCCGGTGGTTCGGTCCTTCCAGCAGGAGCAGGGCGTGACGCTCCAACTGGGTGAGGATACGTTGGTGGTTTACTACGGAACGGAATCGATCATCAGCAACGCCCACGGGGTGGCGGAACTTACGAACGTTTACGCTCATGGGGTTTATCCGCATTACGAGTTTCTGAATGCGAGCAACACGACAACGGCGACGGTACAGATGAAAGGATTGAAGTGCAGGGCTCAATCCGGGTTTGGAATGACGGAATGAAGAACTGTCTGCCCATTCTCTTGCTGGGGCTTCTGGTCTGGCGGCCGGAAGCCCCAGCCGATGTCATCATTGACATGACGTATATCGGTAATGCGGGGAATGCGGATGATCTGGCGTGGGAAGGGAATCCGGATACGCCGGTGGACGATATCTGGCTTGGCGGCGTGGCTTACAACTACCGGATCAGCACGTACGAAGTGACGGTGGCGCAGTACACGGCGTTTCTGAACGCTGTGGCGACAAGCGATCCGTACAAGTTGTACAACGAGTATATGGGAACAACCGCGCTCGGGGGCGCATTTATCATCCGGAACGGCGAAGATGGAAGCTACACGTACACAGCCGTTGACGGCACCGAGAACGCCCCCGTGCGTTTGGTTTCCTTCTATGACGGCATCCGGCTGTGCAACTGGCTGGCGAACGGGCAGGGATCGGGAAGCACGGAAACGGGTTCGTACAACCTGGCGGATGGGTATTTGTTGGGCCGGACAGCGAACGCGACATGGGTTCTGCCGACGGAAGACGAGTGGTACAAGGCCGCGTATTACGATCCGGTCAAGGATGCGTACTACGACTACCCGAACGGGTCGGATGATGTACCCGCCGAGCCGACAGCCGGAACAACACCGCGTGAGATGAACTTTGGAGAGGATCCCTATTGGAATCCGGATGGTGGATCGCGGGAGTACTTCACGCAAATCGGAGAAACGACCGGACGCAGTCCTTACGGAGTCGCCGATATGGGCGGAAATGTCACGGAGTGGACGGAGACCTTTCGACCGTTTAACTACCGGATCATCAGGGGGGGGCTGTTTAACCATGCGAGTGCTTTGAGCGTAACGGGCCAGGATCCAGCTAATCCGGAAACGGAGGGTGACGGTTTCGGGTTCCGTGTTGCCTGCATCATCCCCGAGCCGTCAACCGCCGCATTGCTGTTCCTGGGTTCGCTGGGTTGTGCGTGGGGCTGGATGCGACGGCGGGTGTGACCGGCTTCCTGTTGGGCACCCGGCAGAGGGGCCAAGCGGAAATCTCATCGTGGGCTTTGGCCTACAATCTGCGGCGCGCCCTCCATGTTCCGCATTTGCCCCCCTGCTTGCGGCAGTCTGAGCCGACTCCGTTTGAGACAACGTGAAGGGGTTCGTAACAGTCTCTCGAAATCGCGCCTACTATTAAGGTGGAAAATGAGTTGGGGGTGCGTAGAATACCCGAAAGCGAGTATTTCATGGACTGTCCCGTATGCCATAAGCCGATGATTATCCTCGAGTTCAACCGCGTGGAGATCGATTTCTGCACGACGTGCCAGGGCTGCTGGATGGACTGCGGGGAGCTCGGCCTGCTCCTGCACGGAACGCCGGACTTGCCCGACGATTTCACACTGACGGGCGAACGAAAAAGCGAGCGCCGCTGTCCGCGGTGCTTTCGCGCCATGCGCGCCGGTACTCTCCCGGGCACGCGCGTGGATGTGGATATCTGCGGCGAGGACGGCATCTGGCTGGACCAGGGCGAGGCGCAAGCCATCGCCCGGGAGAAGGCGGATTCGGCGCACGGCAAGAGGTTCGTGGATTTTGTGTCGAACGTGTTTGGCGGCGCGAAGAAGAACCAATAGGAGGAGAAAATGACCGCAATGTGGGTAAGTCTTGGCGTACTGGTGCTGCTGGTCCTGTGGGGGGTCGGAATGTACAACGGCCTCGTGAGGTTGCGCAACCAGGTGCAGAACGCGTGGTCGCAGATCGACGTCCAACTCAAGCGCCGGCATGACCTCATCCCGAACCTGATCGAAACGGTGAAGGGTTATGTCTCGCATGAACGCGGAACGCTGGAGGCGATCACCAACGCGCGCTCGGCGGCGATGCAGGCCGCCGGCCCGGCCGCAGCGGCCAAGGCGGAAGGCGCGCTCGGCGACGCGCTGAGCAAGTTCTTCCTCGTCGTGGAAAACTACCCGGACCTGAAGGCGAACCGGAATTTCCTCGCCCTGCAGGAGGAACTTTCGTCCACGGAAAACAAGATCAGCTTCTCGCGCCAGTTCTACAACGACGCGACAATGACCTACAATACGAAGGTCCAGAGCGTGCCCACGAACATCATCGCCGGCATGTTCAACTTCAAGCTTTCCGAATTCTTCCAAATCGAGTCCGCGGCCGAGCGCGCGGCGCCGCAGGTGAAGTTCTAGAATAATGACGATGCGCCATGGAACAGAATGACGTGAAGAGGCGATACGACCTCGAGGTCTTGCGGTTCATGAGTTCAGTCATCCGGACATTCACCAGGCATTAGCGTTTCGTTATTAGACATCGGCCATGTGGCAAGCCATCCAGTCCAACAAGCGGAAGTCGGCAATGCTGATCGTCCTGCTGGCTTTGGTGCTCATGGGCCTGGGCTACGCGATCGGCTTCCTCGCGGATCCGGCCGGCGGACCGTATGGCGTGATGGCCGCGATGATCGTCTGGATCGTCATGATGATGACCTCCATGGCCGGCGGCGAGAAGCTCCTCCTTTTCTCCGCCGGCGCGCGGGAGGTGACGCATAACGAGGCGCCGCAACTCCTCAATATCGTGGAGGAAATGCAGATCGCGGCGGGACTCCCCGTCACGCCGCGCGTGTACATCATCGACAACCCCGCGCCCAATGCGTTTGCCGTCGGCCTGAAGCCGCAGCGCGCGTGCGTGGCGGTCACGACGGGCCTGCTCGCGCGGCTGAACCGCGACGAGCTCCAGGGCGTGATCGCGCACGAGATCGGCCACATCTCGAACCGCGACACGCTGTTCATGACGCTCGCCGGCATCACCGTCGGCGCGATCATCCTGCTGGCCGATCTGTTCCTGAGGCGCGGTCTGCGCTTCATGTCCGGCGGCCGGCGGTCGTCCAAGGGCGGCGGCCAGGCGGCCATCGTGATCTTCATCGCGGCCGTCGTTTTCTCGATCCTCGCGCCGATTCTCGCTCAACTCCTCTACTTCGCCTGCTCGCGCCGCCGCGAGTACCTGGCCGACGCGTCGGCTGCGCAGTTCACGCGCTATCCCGAAGGACTGGCTTCCGCGCTGGAAAAAATCGCTTCTACGCCCGCCGCCGTGATGAATGTCAACCGGGCCGTCGCGCCGATGTTTACCGTGAACCCGCTGGCGGCCCTGGGCGGCTCGACCGTCTTCAGCACGCACCCGCCGACCCGGGACCGTATCCGCATCCTGCGCGGCATGGCCAAGGGTTCGTCGCTCGCGGCGTACGAGGAAGCGTTCCGTGAGACGCACAGGAACCGGTCCGTGCTCGGAGCGCGCAACCTCGCCGCTTCGGTCGAGAACGGCATCCGCGATCCGGCGACCGCGCCGGCCGGGCGCAACGCCGCCGGGCAGTGGCGCGCCGTGCAGGACGTCCTGCACAAGGTGAATCAGTACGCGACGATCGCCTGCGCGTGCGGATTGAACATCAAGCTGCCGCCGGCGTTCGACCGGAAGGCGGTCAAGTGCCCGCGCTGCGGGACGGAGCACGCCGTGCCGCTCGCGGAGTTGACGGCCGCGGCCACGGCGCTGCAACCCGCGATGAACACGCCCGAAAAGCCGGTCAGAGAATGAACACACCCATCTACATCCGGGGCGGCAGAGTCATCGACCCCGCCGCCGGCGCTCAGGAAGTCAGGGACCTGTTCATCCAGGACGGCGTGATGGCGCCGACGCCGTCCGCCATCCCGCCCGGCGCGGAGGTGATCGATGCGGCGGGGCTCGTGGTTGTGCCGGGGTTGATTGACCTGCACGTCCATCTTCGCGAGCCCGGCGGCGAGGATGCGGAAACCATCGAGACCGGTTCGCGCGCGGCGGCGCGCGGCGGGTTCACGACGATCGTCGCCATGCCCAACACAAAGCCGCCGCTCGATACGCCCGAGCTTGTGACGCAGGTGATCCGACGCGCGGAGGAGATCGGCCGGGTCCGGGTGATTCCCTCCGCGTGCATCACCGCGGGCCGCAACGGCCGCGAGGTCGCCGACCTGAAAGCGCTGGCGAGCGCCGGCGCGGGCGTGTTCACGGACGACGGGACCACGGCGCCGTCCGACGAGACCATGAAGCGCGCGATGACGCTGGCGGCCGCGCTGAACAAGCCGATCGTGGATCACGCGCAGGACCGGGAAATGGAAAAGAACGGCGTCATGCACGAGGGCGAGTTTTCCAAACGTTGGAAACTTCCGGGCATCCCGTCCGAGGCGGAGATCCGGGTCATCCGCCGCGACATCGATCTCGTGCGCCGAACCGGCTGCGCGGTCCACATCCAGCACGTTTCCACGAGGGAAGGCGCCGAGCTGATCCGCGAAGCGCGGGCCCGCCGCCTGAAAGTTTCCGGCGAACTCACTCCCCATCACCTTGCGCTCACCGACGCCGACGTCCAGGGAGGCGACGCGAATTACAAGATGAACCCGCCGCTGAGATCGGCGGCGGACCGCGCGGCCCTCGCGCGGGCCATTGTGGACGGATCCCTGCAAGCGTTCGCCACCGACCACGCGCCGCATACCGCCGAGGCGAAGGCGCGCGGATTCCCGCAGGCCCCGTTCGGAATCGTCGGATTGGAAACCGCGGTCGGCGTGACATACACCGAACTGGTCGTGAGCGGCTTGATGGAGCTGGGAACCTGGGTCCACCGCTGGACAACCGGCCCGGCCCGCGTCCTGGGGCTTCCCGACCCGGGCTTCAAGCCCGGCGCGCCGGCGGACGTCACAATACTCGACCTGAACAAAACCTGGACGGTGCGCTCCCGCGAGTTTCTGTCGAAGTCGCGCAATACGCCCTTCGAGGGCCGGGAACTGACCGGGCGGGCGGTGCGGACAATCTGCCGGGGCAGAACAACATGGCAGGAATAGGGTTAGCTCGTTGACAGTTGCGGGCGGGGATGACTATATTCGACTCTGATTAACGGAGGAAATCGTACATGGCTTCATTAATCGGTATGTCGGGGGACGTGAAAGGCAAAACGTTTCCGATCGACCGCGACGCCATCACCATCGGGCGCAGCAAGGATAATACGATTCCGATCGATAATCCGACGGTTTCCGGCCATCATTGCAGTATCATCCGGGACGGGGACCGCTACCTGCTCCGCGATCTTGAATCCACGAACGGCACGAGGATCAATTCCAAGGATGTGACCGAGTCGAAGCTTCGTCCAAAGGATCTTCTTCAGGTCGGTTCAGTCGAGTTTCTCTTCGATGCCGAACAGACGGAGGCCGTCGAAACGCACAGCTACGCGGAGGCCCATGTGGAAGTGGCTCCGGGCCCGGCCGCCGCTCCCGAGTCATTCGAGAACATTTCCCCGTTCGGCGCGCGCCACAAGGAAAGCAAGGGCATCTGGCTCCTGTTGATTACCGTGATCGGCATTCTCGCGCTGGCGGGCATGATCCTCTTTTTCGTGAAACTTGTGACAACGCCCTGACCGCCGCGGCCATGTCACGCCTCTCCGGCAGAGTGCTTCAGGTCTCCCGCCGTCCGGGATTTACGCTGATCGAGCTGATCCTCGCCATGGCTATCGCCTCGCTCGTGGTCACGCTGATCTTCTCCACCTATCACACCGTGACCGTCACGCTGCAGGGACAGCAGGACCGGCGGCGCGGCGCGGACAAGGCGGCCGACGCGGTCCGTCAGATCGAGCGCGACCTGACCTGCGCCTTCGCCCCGAAGTCCGACGCGGCGTGCGCGTTCGAGCTTCAAAAAGGGACCACGCCCGCGGCGGCGCGGTTGTCGTTCTGCACGGCCGTGATGCCGGCCAACGAAACGGATCTGCGCTGGTTCGAATTGCGCCGGGTCGTGTACGGCATCGGCGCCGATGCGGAAAATGCGCCGGTTTTGTTCCGCGCGGAGCAGCCCCTGGCCGGTCCGGGCGCCTTCGCGCCGCCGGTCACAAACGCGCTGGCCACGGGCGTGGAATCTTTCCGGGTTTCCGTCTACGACGGGGCGGAGTGGAGCGAGGAATGGTCGTCCGCCGGATCGAGTTGCCCGCGCGCGGCACGCATCGAGCTGACCGCCCGACATGGGTCCGGAACGAACACTTTTCAGACGGAAGTGCTGATCCCGGCGGGCAATCCCGTGACCTCCTCGGTAAGCCGCGCCGGCGTGCCGGCCCATCCGTAGAAGGAGGCGTCGCGGGGCGGGCTACCGCCCCTCCATCACTTCGGCAAGCACGGTTTCCAGCAGGTCGATTCCGTGATCCCAGGAGAACCGCTCCGCGACCATTTCCCGCGCGCGACGGGCGACGTTCGCCCGAAGGACCGGATCGCTCAGAAGAAGGTCGATGGTCTGCGCCATGATCAGCGGCTTGTCGGCCAGGAACCCGTTCTCGCCCTGTTGGATGGATATTCCTTCCGCGCCCAGGGTCGTGGAAACGACAGGAACCCCCGCCGCCATGGCTTGAAGAATCTTCCCGCGCATGCCCGTTCCCAGCCGGTTCGGGCAGACGAAGATCCGCGCGCGCGCGAGGTACGGACGAATGCTCTCCACTTCCCCCGTGATGATGATGCGCGGATCCTTCCTCGCGAGTTCCAGCATGTCCGGCCGGGGCCCGGGGCCGACGATGCAGAACGTGAGGTCGGGATACTTGACCTTCAGGCGCGGCCAGACAAAGCGGCAGAACCACATGACGGCGTCGCGGTTCGGCTCATCCATGTAGTAACCGGTGAACACAAGCGCCTGCTCCCTGGCGGCGGGATCGCCCGGCTTGAAATGATCCGTGTCCACGCCGCTGGGAATCACCGTGACCCGCAGGTCCGGCGCGTTGCTCAGCACACCGAAACGCTCCTCGGCGGTCAGGACAAGAATCCGATCCGCATTCCGGTACATGTCGAACTCGTACCTCTGGAGGCCTTTCAACGCCAGCCGCTCCCGAAAGGCCCGCGGGGAAAAACCCAGCAGATCGAGCGCCTTCCGCCCGGCCACGGTGTGACATTGATGAACGGAAATCACCTTGCGGACGGCGGGCAGGTACGGGTTCCTGTGCAGGTACTGGCCCATCCCGCCGAACTCGGCCACCACCACGTCATAGCGCGTGCGCTCCACCATGTCGCCCACGCGCTTGAACATGGCGGGAGAGTACAGGTCCGCGAAACGCGGCGGCACGCGCGAGAAGAAGTAGTCCAGAAGGCGACGGCCGGGCTTCGACTCGGGAGCCGGAATCGTCTCCAGTTCGAGCAGCGAATCGCGCAGCTTCGCGATGTGATCCGCGTCACCTTCTCGTGAAAACGCGGCCAGCCCGACCTGGTAGCCGCGCCGGATCAGGCGCGTGATCCGCTGGTACACAATCATATGCCCGCTGACAATCCGCTCGTGCGGAAAGCGGGAGGAAAGGAAAAGGACTTTCATGCTCAGCCCTGATTGCCGCCGGACTCCGCGACCAGGTCCATGAATTCATCGCGGGAAAGATCCTCCAGCCGCTTTCCGCGTTGATCGAGTTTCTCGTTGAGCTTGATGCAGGTTTCCTGGAGCCGCTCGTGCGTGCTCTCGGACCCGAGATAGATGTCGAAATTCCTGCCCCGCGTCACGCGCACATGGCCCTGCGCGTCATCCAGGCCGAGACCGAGAATCCGCGCGCGCTGAACTCTGGATGGATCGTTCATCGGATGTCCTGACCATATCCCGATAACGCGCGGGAAGCAAGACCGCGTCGCGGGATCGCGGCAATCGTTCACCCGGAAGGTTCCGGGCCGCGATATCAGGATTAGCTTGTCTGAAAGGCCCGGTCATGGCAACAATGCGGCGTTAAGCATGTCTCTCACCGGCACAACAAGATTGGCTCTCGCCGGCGGAATGATCGCGGTCCTCTGGGGGTCCGGCGCCGTCGCTTCGGCTGCTGAACCGGCGCTTGCGGACTGCGCGCAGAACGCCGCGTTTTTCTATTGGAAGGCCGCCTCGCTGGTCCAGGTCCCCACAGCGCGGGAGGAACTCGAATGGGCGGGCAAGGCGGACTTTGTCCTGCCCGGCATCTCCCCCGATTTTTTTCGTTCGGAGCCGGAACTGCTCCAATGGCTGTTGAGCAACATCGCCATGCCCGCGGCCCTGAACAGGGCCCGGACGTGCGCCATCAGCGAGTTCCAGATTCGCACGAGCGGCGATCCGTTTCTCGATCTCGGCCACCTGCCGCGACTGCGCGCGCTGACGCGCCGGGCGCACGCCACGGCGAAGGCGTATGAATTCGTCGACAACGAACCCGGCGCCGCCGCGATCTATGCGGCGCTCCTGAAGATGGTCCAACATCTCGACCAGGATCGCAACCTCGTCTCGGGCTCCGTGGCCATGGAACTGCTCGATCTCAATTTCTCGCATCTGGAAAGTTTCTTCAGCCGCAGCCCATCGGCCGAGGCCCTCGCGCCCCTGGTGGAGTATTTCGGCGCTCTCCCCTCGCCGGTCTTTCATCCCGACAAGTATCTGCGCGACGAGGCCCGCCGCTTCAGCGACTGGCTGCTCGCCGATCCGGCCCGTCCTGAAGAGCGCCTCAACCGCCTCTACCGGAACACCCCATCCAAGCCCGCCATCGAGAAACTCATGACGCTCGATCCGCAGAAGAAGAAGGAAAGGCTGAAAGGCTGGGTGGACGATTACCGCAATCAGATGCTGGAGCTTGCGGAGGCCATGGACCTGCCGTTCGCGGCCGGCCTGCCGCGCATCCGCCGCATCGACGAGCTGACGGAAGCCGCCTCGTCCTCCCCGTCGGAATCCCGCAACAATCCGCTGGCGCCGTTGCTGATTCCGTCGGGAACCGATCTGTACGAGCGGTTCCTGCTCGCGGAGGCGCAGTTCCGCATGCTCCAGATCCTCTGCGCCGCGGCCGCCTGTCGCGCCGAAACGGGTTTCTGGCCCGCCGATATGGACGCGATCAGCCGGCACGCCCGCCGGACGATGCCGAAAGACCCGTTCAGCGGCGAGCCATTCCACTATCGCCTCGACCGCGGCATGCCGATGCTGATCACACGCGTGCCGAAGCGAATGGTGTCGGAGAAAAAACAGTCTCACACCGCGAATCTCAGCCAGCGTCTCCGTTCCGATGAGGACCGAACGGCGGATATGCGAAAAATCATTCGGGACAAAGAGATCCGCTCGATGAATGAGCGAATCCCGATGCAGTAGAACCGATCGGCCGGCAAATGGCGTCATCAGCCAATTGACGCTCCATCGAGGGCACAGTAAGATGTCATGGATGGTTCAACCGGGGGAATCTTTATGAACATGCTGCTTCGGTTTTCGCTGTTGACCGTTCTGGCCGCCGTGATGACTCTCGCCGGTTGTATCACGATACCCGACGACTCTTCCCTGGCCCCCACGAGCGATGCGGAATTGGCGGGCGCCGTGCTCCAGCGGCTGGCCCAGGATTCGGTGACCGGAAGGTCCACGTTCAACGTGGAGGCGCAGAACGGCGTGGTGACCCTCTACGGTTCGTTGCCGGACAATACCGCGCGTGCGCGCGCCATCGCGATCGCCCGCAGCACGCCGGGCGTAACGGACGTGATCAACAAGATCACGCGGTGGTGAGCCGGTGCACCGGCGCCTGTTCCCTCCGATCCTCGGCCTGACCTTCCTGTTCCTGGCGGGATGCGCGGCGCCGAAATCGTACCGGACCTTTTCTGAAACGGCCCGCCGGCATCCCGAACAAAGCGCGGTCATCCGCGGTGTGCCCTCCTTCTCCGACACAACGGCCCACGCCGATTTTGCGCCGCTGGCCGCCGTGCTCCAATTCTGGAATCAGCCCGTTTCGGCCGACCGCATGGAGCGGTGGTACGCCGATCGCTTAACGGCTCTCTCCGCCGAGGACCGGCCCGTTCTCTACGCCTGGGAGCGCGGGTTCTGGGCGTACGGTCAACCCGGGTCCGCGGAGACGCTCAAGGCGCGACTGCGCGCCGGAATTCCCGTCATCGTGATCCTGCAACCCCGCGCGCTGGACGAAACCACACGGCATTTTGCCGTGGTCATCGGCTACAACGATGCCGAGGAGACCATCCTTTATCACGCCGGCGAACGGGTGCCCGTCGCCGCGTCCTTCGCCGATTTCTCCAGCGCATGGCGCACCGCGTTCAACTGGATGCTGACCGTGTGCCCGCCCGAAAAAATGACGTGGACGCCCGACCCCGTGGAACTCACCGTCCGCGGACAGTTCCACGAGGTCAACGGCCGGATGAAAGAGGCGGTTTCCGATTACGAAGCGGCCCTCGCCGCGGGCATGCAGAAAAGCAGTCTGCTGGTGCGGCTGGGCAACGGCTACCGATCGTTGGGCCACGCGGAGAAGGCGGAAGCGGCGTATCGGGAAGCCATCGCGCTCGACGATCACAACGGCCGCGCGTACAACAACCTGGCCTACCTGCTCGCGGAGCGCGCCGAATCGCTCGATGAAGCGGTGTCGCTCGCCCGGCAGGCCATGCTGCTGGAGCCGGCCAATCCGATGGTGATCGACACCCTGGGCTTCGCCCTGTTTCAGCAGGGCCGGTATCCGGAAGCGTGCGATGTCCTCGAGCGCGCCCGCGCCCGCGCCCGCTCATCTTCCCTGTCCGCGCAGACCGAGATCGGCCTGCGCCTGGCGCGGGCCCATGTCAAGGCAGGCAACCCGCACCTCGCCCGGGAAGTGCTGGCGGACGTGTTGAAGCGCAACCCGAAAGCAAGCCTGCCGCCGGACCTGCGGGAACTCGCGGACGCGCTGTAGCGTCCCTTTCTTGACCGCTTCCCGTCTTTGCGTTAGAACCCCTTTTCGGATGGAACCCAACCACGATATCTATCGTAAAGAGGATCTTCCTCGTTTCACGAAACGGCGGCGGCGACGCAATTCCGACGCCGGCCGACCCTCCCTCGGAGCCCCCGTCCCGGGCCCCCGTCCCGAACCCGACCCCAGGGATACCCGACGCGTGAGGATCGAGAACCGGGAACCCACCCCGCCCCAGAGCAACCACCACAGACGGACCGGCCGCCATGCCGAGCAAAAGAGCCGCCTGCTCTGGACCGCGCTGATCGGCATCTTCGCCGTCTACGCGATCTTCCTGATGATTTCCGTGGCGCGCGGGAAAAGCCATGTTGCGGCGGCGGTCAGCCAGGCGGCGGCCACCAACCCGGGACAAGCCGACATCGCGGCGACCGGTTCGACGGAGGCCGTGGAAATACCGTTCAGAATCTCGGAGAAGATCGCCGGCTGGAACCGCGTGCCGGACACGCTGATCGACGCGCAATCGCTCGCCGACCAGGGAAAGGTTCTGGAAGCGCAAAACAAGCTTGAACGGGCGCTGGAAAACTCACCCCGCGTCTCGCGGCTCCAGATCAAGCTGGCGCAAATCCTGATTCAGAACAAACGCTACGACAAGGCGCGCACCCTTCTGGTCGATGTGCTCGAATCGAACCCGGAAGACTCCATGGCCCGGATGATGCTCGCCCGGGTTCTCGATTACCAGACCAACTATCCCTCTTCGCTCGCCGTCGCCAAGTGGATTCTCGAGACGGACCCCAATTCCATCGACGCCAACGAAATCGCGGCCAACGCATACCTGAACACGGACCGCAAGGGACTGGCGGTTTCCCACCTGCGGAAAATCGTTCTCATTGAACGCGACAATCCGTTCGCCAAGAACAAGCTCGCCATGACCTACACGCAGATGGGCGAACACGTCAAAGCCATCCAGCTCTTCAGCGAGTTGCTGGCGGACAACACCGCCGACTCCATGACGTACTACAACCTGGCCGTCTGCTACGCGAGAATGTCGGACGCCAACCAGGCGGTGGAAATCCTGACCCGGGCATCCGGCCTTTTCGGACGGGATTTCGTCAGGAGCTGGCTGCAAAGCCCGGATTTCGACAACATCCGGGACAAACCCGTCTTCCTTGCCTTGCAGTCATCGGACGCCAGCCGCGGCGGCGCCAACGCCCCCGCCGAAAACCGGGCGACGGAAACCAACGTCCCGGCCGCAACGGCGATGGACACGCCTCCCGGATGAGGCGCAGGGTTTGCGGAGGCGCCGGTCACGCCGGCTTGGCGGGATCCGACTTGTCCTCTTGCGGGAATTCCGGCGAGTCGGGCGACGAACCTTCCTTCTGGCCCTTCTTGAATTCGCTCAGGCTCTTGCCGAGTGAACGCGCAATCTCGGGAATCTTCCTGGCCCCGAAGAGAAGCAACAGGACAACGAGAATCAGGACAATTTCCTGCCAGCCAAATCGCGACATGGAAACATCACTCCTTTCTTTCGTCGTCAGGCGAACGCACGACCTTCCTCATCACTTGCTTCACCGTATCGCCTTCCCGCGGCTCGCCCTCGACCACATCCGCCGCGACGAACGGGAACCGTTCGGAGCCGTTGATTTTCACGCGGGCCACAACCGCCCCTTCGCGGCACACTTTCGCCTCCCCATCCGCTGAAGGCAAGCTCCCACATCGAATAATCACGTAGCCGTAGGCCGCGTTCACATGCATCACGCGGCCGATGGTAAACTCGACCTCCTTGACCGCGGCCGCGGGCTCCTGCGGATCGCTCCGTGCGGAACCCGCGACGGCCATCCCGCACACCAGAATCAATCCGTACACGATCTGGGTTCGGTTCATTTCAGCTTCTTTCGCGTCCGGGGAAGCCAGGATCGCAACGGGCACTCCGCGCACCGCGGCTTCGGCCGGCACAGGTCCTTCCCCAGCGCCACGATCAGCGCGTGATACTCGTTGTACAGCGCGACACGACGCGGGAGACCGGCCGTGAACACGCGGGCGATGTCGTCATACGTCGCGGCGGACCCGATCCAGCCGTGCCTCATCATAAACCGGCGCGTGTAGGCATCCACCACGAATACAGGGCGGCCCGCGGCGTACAAGAGAATGCTGTCCGCTGTTTCCGGGCCAATCCCGTTCACGTTCAGAAGCGCCTCGCGGAGCGCCGGCGTCTCCAACGCGAACAAGCGCCGCAGATCGCCGCCGAACCGGTCGAACATCATCTGTGTAAAGAAACGCAGGCGCCGCGCCTTGACGTTGAAGTAGCCCGCGGGCCGGATCCATTCCGCGAGCGTCTTCAGGTCCGCCTCGTGCAGGCGCCGGAGGTTCAGGGCCCGCGCCTTTCTCAGGCGGCGAATCGCCTTCTCCACGTTTGTCCAGGCCGTGTTCTGTGTCAGAATCGCCCCGACGATCACCTCGAGCCGCGTCCGCCCGGGCCACCAGTGCTGGGGACCGAAGGCGGCGTACAATTGTTGATAGACTTTTTTTACGGGCACATGCATAGCCAATGACCTGCGGAGCACAGCTTGGCGCTCCCAGTTTCCCGTTTCAAGCGTCGAGGGTCAAGGATCTGCAACATGGGTTGAACGAATGGATGAATGCGTCTAGTATGCCGTCCATTCTATGAAAATTCATTTCCTCGGCGGAGTCGAAACCGTCACCGGATCCCAGCATCTCGTCGAGGTCGGCGGCATGCGGGTCCTGCGCGACTGCGGGTTGTACCAGGGCCGCCGCAAGGAATCGCGCGAAATCAACAGCCGGTTCCCCTTCGATGTCGGCCGGCTCGACGCCGTCGTGTTGTCGCACGCCCACATTGACCACTGCGGCAATCTGCCGTCGCTCGCTCGCCGCGGCTACCGCGGCCCCATTCACGCCACGACCGCCACCGCCGCCCTTTGCGAGATCATGCTTCGCGACTCGGCGTACATTCAGGAGCAGGACGCCGCGTACTTGAACCAGAAGACAAACCGCAAAGGCCTCGAACCGATCATTCCCCTCTACACCGTGGCCGATGCCGAGGACGCGATCCGGCTTTTCCGCGGTCACGCCTACGGCGCTCCCCTGTCCCTCGGCCCGGGGCTCTCGGTGACGTTCAACGACGCGGGGCATATCCTGGGCGCGGCGCTGACCACCTTCACCGCCCGCGAAAACGGCCGCACCCTGCGCGTCGCCTTTGCGGTCGATCTCGGGCGCGCGAACCTTCCTCTGATCCGCGACCCGGACGTGCTCCAGGACATCGACGTCATGATCCTGGAGAGCACGTACGGGGACCGCCTGCACGACTCGGCGGAGCAGGCGGACGAACAACTCGCGGCGGTCGTCGAACGAACCTACCGCCGGGGCGGCAAGGTCCTCATCCCGGCGTTCGCGCTCGAACGGTCACAGGAGATCATTTTTCTGCTGGCCTCGCTTTTCGAGTCCGGCCGTCTTCCGGAGATCCCGGTGTACGTGGACAGCCCGATGGCCAAGGCCGTGTCGGACGTGTTCGAACGCAGCATTTCGTACCTCGACGACGAGTACCTGCAGTTGCGCGGGCGGATCGGCCGGGTCATGCACCAGCGATGGCTGAAATACACGGCGTCCGTCGAGGACTCGAAAGCCATCACCACGTCCGACCAACCCTGCATCGTGATCTCCGCCTCGGGCATGTGCGAGCATGGCCGCATCCTCCACCACCTGAAGCACGGCATCGGCAACCCGAACAACACGATCGTCATCGTCGGTTTCCAGGCGCAGAATACCCTCGGCCGGCGACTGCTCGACGGCGAAACGGACGTCCGGATTTTCGGCGACTGGTTCAGGAGAAAGGCCGATGTCGTCGCGCTGAACGCCTTCAGCGCGCACGCCGACCGGAACGAGTTGATCGAATACGCGCGGCGGGTGAAGCCGAACAAGCTCTTCCTGGTGCACGGCGAGCCGGGTCAACGGAAGGCGTTGGCGAACGCCTTGCGGCAGAACGGATTCAAAGACGTCGTCGAGCCGTCGCAAGGAGAGGAGGTCGCTTTGTGAAGCCGGATTCCGCTGCACATTCCGGGCTCGTGGCCGTTGTCGGCCGCGCGAATGTCGGCAAGTCGACCCTGCTGAACACGATCGTCGGCGAGAAAGTCAGCATCGTCAGTCCCGTGGCGCAGACCACGCGCAGCATGGTCCGCGCGATCCTCACCGAACCGCGCGGCCAGCTCGCCTTCCTCGACACGCCCGGCGTTCACAAAGCGTCGTACGATCTCGGCCGCATGATGAACCGCACCGCGCGCGCGGCCGTCGAAGGGGTGGACGCCGTCCTGCTCGTCACGGACGCTTCCCGGCCGCCGCATCCGGAGGACGAAGGCTGGATTCGTCGACTGGCGCAGCACGATGCGCCGTGCATTATCGCGCTGAACAAGGCCGATTCCGGAATGACGCACGGGGACGAATTCAAGAAACTGCGGCAGGACATCTGCAACGAAAAGACATCCGGAAAGACCGCCGAGTGGATCACCGTGTCCGGACTGACCGGCCACAACGTGGGCGAGCTGGTTTCCCTGCTCTTTCGGACGGTGCCGGAAGGGCCGCACCTGTTCCCCGACGACCTCCTCACGGATTTCCCGCGCAAGCTCGCGATCGCCGACGTCGTGCGCGAGAAGTACTTCCATCTGCTCAAGGACGAGCTGCCGCACGAGTTGGCCGTGGAGATCGACCAGATCGACGAGAAGGACGATCGCTGGGAGGCGCACGGCACCATCTTCGTGAACAAACATTCCCAGAAAGGGATCGTCATCGGAACCAAGGGGCGCCTGCTGAAGAAGGTCCGCGAGGCCTCCGAGAAAGACCTCTCGGAAATGTATGGCCGTCCCGTATCGCTGGAACTCTGGGTCAAGGAAGAGCGGAACTGGAACCGGAACTACTTCTTCCTGAAGCGGCTCGGATACGCCGTGTAGACCGGCTCCTGCGCCCTTGACAACGGAATGAAAAGTCGGTAGCTTCCATGTCCGATCGGTCGCGGGGGAGCTTGCGATGCAGGCTGAGATCCTCTTGGGAGGAAAACCCTTGGAACCTGTCCGGATAATACCGGCGAAGGGAGCGGCAACAGTCCATCTACCGTGCTCTTGTCCCGCCTGCCGACGCGAGGAACCGCTATGGCTATCATCGGAAAAATCACGGACGAACTCTTTCAAACCGTCATCAAGCCGCGCCTCGGCGCCAAACGGCCCGAGGTGGCCGTCGGCCCGGAACAGGGTGTGGATGTCGGCATCGTCGAACTCGGCGATTTCGCTATGGCGATGACATCCGACCCGGTGTTCATCGTCCCGGCCTATGGGTTCGAGCGCTCGGCCTGGTTCGCGATCCATATCCTCGCCAGCGACGCGGTGACCTCCGGACTCGCTCCCGCATACCTCACGATCGATCTGAACCTTCCGCCGGACCTGTCCGACGCCGACTTCGCGCTCATGTGGGAGATCATCCACCGCGAGTGCCGGAAGATGGGCGCGGCGATCGTGACGGGCCACACCGGCCGCTACGAAAACTGCAATTACCCCATGATCGGCGGCGCGACGTTCATGGCGCTCGGGCCGCGCGACGCCTATTGTTCGCCGAAATTTTGCAGGCCCGGCGACAAGATCATCATCACCAAGGGCCCCGCGATCGAAGCGACGGGCATCTTTGCGGCCATGTTTCCGGATCGAATCGAGAAACGGTTCGGCGAGGCGCTCCGCAAGGAGGCGGAGAGCGTGTTCTACAAGATGTCCGTCGTGGACGACGCGCGGATTGCCGCGTCCGTCGGCACGCGCGACAAGGGCGTGTCCGCGATGCACGACGCCACCGAGTACGGCATCCGCGGCGGCCTGCACGAATTCGCGAAGGCCGCCCAACTCGGGCTTGTCGTCCACAAGGACGAGATTGTCGTCACCCCGGCCGTGAAGGAAGTCTGCGAGATGTTCGCCATCGATCCGTTCAACAGCATCAGCGAAGGAACGTTGATCGCGACGGTCAGGCCGCATGCGGCAAACGAGGTGTTGAGGCGGCTGCGCGACAACGGAATCGCCGCGTCCATCTGCGGAGAAATGACCGACGAGGCGAAGGGAATCCAGATGGTGGAAGGCGGCCGGCAGAAGCCCTTCGATCATCCGGGTATTGACCCGTTCTGGGAGGCATTCTACAAAGCCCTCAAGTCATGACGAGATACGGATACTGGGCAGCGCTTCTGATCCTTGTCGCCGCCCCTTATTCGACAGGTCTTCGTCATGAGTTCGTCTACGACGACCACGGCTCAATCGTCGAGAATCCGTTTCTCGATGATCGGGATTGTCTCAGGAAACTGCTGACATTTCAGACGATCACGGACGCTTCCGTCCCGGACGGGCGGCGGCCCGTCGTGGTCTTGAGCTACCTGCTCGACCGCGCCGTCTGGGGGCTGCGACCCGCCGGCTTTCACGCCGCCAATCTTCTGCTGCATCTGGGCGTTGTCCTTCTCCTGGCCGCCCTCGCCCGCCGGTTTCAGCCGGAACGGGGGCCCTTCCCCGGATTCGCCGCGGCGCTGCTCTACGGGCTGCATCCCGTCCTGACGGAGGCGGTGCAATGTCCGGCGTTTCGCGAAGATCTGCTGGTGACGCTGTTTCTATTGCTCTCTCTTCTGGCGGCGACACGCGCAAGAACCGTCTGGCTCTCGGTCCCCGCGCTGATCGCCGCCCTGGCCTCCAAAGAGTCGGCCGCCGTCGCCCCGATCCTGATGCTCTGGATGTGGTTCTGTTTCCCCGCAACCCGCCTGCCGCGGAAACTCGCGACGACCGCGGCGGCGGTCGCCGCGGGACTTGTCATTGTCTTTGCGGTTTTATGGCTGAACAGCGGCCCGCTCCAGGCTTCGTCCCCGGAACACGCCGCGATGGCGCTCACGTACCCGGCGAACCTGATGACCGCCCCCTGGCTATGGCTTAAGGAGATCCTGCTCCTGCTCGCGCCTCATCCCCTGATTGTCGATCACGTGATCACCCCGGTGACGCAGTTCACGGATTGGCGGTTTCTGTGCGGCGCGGCGGCCCTTCTGGCCTGCGGCGTTTCCGCCGCGGCCCTCCCGCGCCGCGCGCCGTGGATCGCGTTCGGGATCGGCTGGATGCTGATCAGCTTTGTTCCGACCTCCAACATCGTTCCGCTCCACAATCCATTCGCAGAACGTTACGTCTACTTAACCGCCATCGGCTTCTGTCTCCTCGCGGCGCGCCTGCTTTCCCTGACGCCCGAACGGGAAACGGCCTGCGGTGCCGCGCACCCCGGCGCGAAAGCCTGCATCCACAGGCGCGCCCTGTTGCTCGCGTTGATCTGCATGGCCTACACGGGGCTGACGGTCCGCCGGCTCGCCGACTGGGCAGACGACTCGGCGCTCTGGTCCAGAACGCTTCAGCAGGAACCGCACAGCGCCCGGGCGCACACGTGGATGGGACTGAGTTGTAAAAGGGCGGGCGAGTTCGAAAAGGCCCTGCAACATTTTATGGAGGCCGACCGCCTGAATCCGCTGGAGGTCTCCGGCCTGATCAACATCGCGGTCCTTCACGGCCGGCAAGGCCGGTTCGCCGAGGCCGAGGCGCTTCTGCGCGAGGCAATCCGCCGCCGCCCGGACAAGCCCGACGCGCACTGGAACCTCGCGGTCGCGCTCGATGCGCTGGGCCGCCAGGCCGAGGCCCTGGCTGAAGTACAGGAGACGTTGAGGCTCGATCCGCGTTACCCGGCGGCGGTGACGCTCATGACGCAGCCGGCCCCGGAAAACGAACGCAACCCATGAAAGACGCTTAAGGCTTTGCCTGATGCCGATCGATCAAGCCCTGCAAATGCTTGATGTATTCTTCCGCGCCGCCGGGCTCGTAGCCGGTCTTCGCCGCGACATCGCCCTGCGGGCTGAAGAGGAGGATCGTGGGAAATCCCTGAATGGCGTACTTTTCCGCGAGCGCCTGGTTGGCCGCTTTCCGCTTGTTCGACTGCGGCTTTTTACGGGGGAAATCGATCAGGACACAGACGAGATTCTGTTGGGCGTAATCCTCGAATGCCTTTTTGCTGAACACTTCCTGATCCAGCCTCTTGCACCAGCCGCACCAGTCGGAGCCCGAGAAATCCACGAGCACGTACTTGCCGGACTCTTTTGCCTTCGCCAACGCCTCATCCAAATCCTCGGTCCAGAGTCCCGCGAACGAAAACAGTGCGCCGCCCAACAAGATCATCGCGATCAATACGCTCTTCTTCATGAGTTTTCTCCCACGGGACACCCTGTCAAAAACGGCGGGAATTCCACACGGAATCCCCGCCGCCTCGGATCTCTGACCGCCGACCTCTAGTATTTCCGGCCGCCGACACCCTTCGTGCCGGCGGTGATGGCCTTGGCCTTCTCGTTCGGGCGGAGGGCGCGGACGGCCGCGCCGGCGCGCCACATCTCGGAGTCGCGAATCGCGCCCAGCTCTTTCGCAAGCTGTTTCTGGTAGTCTCGGCGGCCGCAGGACTTGATCACGCGTTCGGCCTCGGCGCCGGTGGACACGCTCTTGTAGAGCTGCTTGAAGACCGGCATTACGGCCTTCTTGAACTTCGGCATCCAGTCCAGCGCGCCGCGCTGGGCCGTCGCCGAGCAGTTCGAGAACATCCAGTCCATGCCGTTCTCGTCGACCAGCCGGATGAGGCTTTGCGTGAGTTCCTCGACCGTCTCGTTGAACGCCTCGCTCGGGGTATGCCCGTGCGCACGGAGCGTGTCATACTGCGCTTCCATCACGCCCGCGAGACAGCCCATCAGCACGCCGCGCTCGCCGGTCAGGTCGCTGTTCGTCTCGTGCGGGAACGTCGTCGGGAACAGGTAGCCCGAACCGATCCCGACGCCGATGGCGAGGCAGCGGTTCTTCGCGTTTCCGGTCGCATCCTGCGCCACCGCGAAACTGGAGTTGATGCCGACGCCCGACAGGAAGTTGCGGCGGACGGACGTGCCCGAGCCCTTCGGCGCAACCATGATCACATCGACCCACTTCGGCGGGATCACCCCGGACTTGTCCTTATAGGTAATGGAAAAGCCGTGGCTGAAGTAGAGCGCGTCGCCCTTCTTGAGATTCGCCTTCACAACGGGCCAGACCGCGCGCTGAGCCGCGTCCGACACGAGCATCTGGATGATCGTGCCTTTCTTGACCGCCGTCGGGATGTCGAAGAGCGTCTTGCCCGGCACCCAGCCGTCGGCGACCGCGCGGTTCCAGTCGCGCTTGAACTCCGGCGCCTGGCCGATGATAACCTTGAAACCGTTGTCTTTGAGGTTCAACGCCTGCGCGGGGCCCTGGACGCCGTACCCGATAATCGCGATCGTCTCGCCCTTCAGCACTTTGCGCGCCTTGGAAAGCGGGAACTCTTTGCGGGTGATGACTTTTTCCTTCACGCCGCCGAAATTAATGATGGCCATAACACTTCTCCTTATTCTTTAGACGAACGGGATAGAACTAGCCTCGAAACGGCCGAAAATCAAGAGCGATTAAGGCCAAGTCAATGTTCAGGGCTCGGAAAAAACCTCGCCATTTTTTCCCGGGTTTGGGAAAATCCCTCCCATGCCGCGACAATTCAACAACCTGACCGCTTCGGAGCTGTACTGCCCGCGCTGCAAGACGTCGCGGCCGGTGCGGGAGCGGCTACTGCTCGTCCTGCCGCACGCGGAAATCTTCGACTACCGCTGTACGGCTTGCGGCGAATCGCTGGGCGAGCGCGAGGTGAAGCCCGGCCCGCCGGTCCCCGCGCAACGCGCGCCGCGCGCGCATACGACATCGGCCGGCCGGAAGCGGCGCGGCTCATGATCCGCCTTCACGGCTTCCGTGTCGCCGGGACGCGGAGTGATGGAGTGACGGAGGAATGGAGTCCTGGTAGGATCGCATCATGTCCAACACGCCCAGACTCAGCGCTCCTTCGCCCCTGCCCGCCGGCCTTTACATCGTCGGCACGCCGATCGGCAATCTCGGCGACATCACGCTCCGCGCGATCGAGACGCTGAAGGCCGCAAGCCTGATCGCCGCGGAGGACACGCGCCACACGCGCCATCTGCTCGATCGCTACGAGATCGGCACGCCCACGATCAGTTGTCACAAGTTCAACGAAGCGTCCCGCGTCGACCTCGTGCTGGGCAAGATCCGTAACGGACAGGCGATCGCCATGGTCACCGACGCGGGCATGCCGGCGGTCTCGGACCCCGGCGCGAGGGTCGTCGCCGCGTGCCATGACGCGGGCGTCCCGGTCACCGTGATCCCGGGACCGTCGTCGGTCACCGCCGCCGTCGCGTTGAGCGGTTTCGGCGACGCCGGGTTCTTCTTTGAAGGGTTTCTTTCCCACAAGTCCGCCGCGCGCGAGCGCCGGCTGGCGGAACTGGCCGATTGCGAAGCGCCGGTGGTCCTGTTCGAGTCGCCGTACCGCCTGCTCAAATTGCTGGGCGAAATCGAAAAGATTCTCGGCGCGCGGCCGGTGTTCGTCGCGAGAGAAATGACCAAGCATTTCGAGGAACATCTGCGGGGCTCCGCGGCGGAGATCGCGGCGCAGTTCGGGAAGCGGACGGTGAAAGGCGAATTGGTCGTGGTGATCGCGCCGGAGAGGAGTCCAAAGTCGAAAGTCCAAGGTCCAAAGGGGTCCTCCGACTTTAGACCTTGAACTTTGGACCTTGGACTTCCCCATTAACCGGGCCGCGATTGACAGGTATAATACTCCGGTGTTAGCGTGAACTCACTATTGGAGCTCCGCTGGCTGGTGAAACAAACAACGGCATTTTGGTGGGTGCTTATGACCGGTATCCTCGTGGGCGCGGCGGATTCTTCGATCGCAGCGACACAGAACCGCGCCCGGATTCTGCGCGTGGAGCACGTCGTGGACGCGGGCGCGGCGGGCGCGAATCATTCCAGCCTCATGGCCTCCCGCCTTCCGAAGTTCTCCGACGCAACGGCCTCCTCGCCCCGCGAGTTGTTCACCGTTTACTGGGCGCCCGCCACCGCCGTGCCCGCCGGCACGCTGGTGACGTTCGAGTATCTCCAGGAGGCTTCGCCGCATGTTCAATTTCTGTCCACGAAGTACGAATGGCCGGTGGACGGCGAGGAAAGAGCCCGCTTTGCGATTGATGTGGGCGGCGTCCGGCCGGCAGGCCGGGTCACCGCCTGGCGCGCGCGGGTGGTTTATCGCGGCCGGCTCCTTGCGGAAAACCGGTCGGAAACATGGAGATAATCAACGTGGCAGCTCCCGAACAACCGGTCGACCAGCTTCTCGTGGGCATCAGCGGCGAGATTGCGTTCATCCGCGTCCTCGGCCGGGGCTCCTTCAAGATCAGCACGGCACTGAAGGAATTCTCCGCCGCGGCGATTGACACCGGCTGCACGAGCCTGGTCCTTGACATGGCCGAGTGCGTCGGCATGGACAGCACGTTCATGGGCGTGCTGGCGGGACTTGCGTTCCGGCTCAAGCAGAAGTCGGCCGCCGGCCGCATCACCATGGTCAACCTCTCCGTCCGGACACGCGGTCTCCTCACCACGCTCGGGCTGGACCAGGTGATCGATCCCCACATGGCCGGCGCGACGCCGGAGAATCTCCAGCCGTATTTTCAGAGCACGGCCAGCCGAATGACCGCGCTCGACACGCGCGAGAACAGCACGCGTGTCACCGCGGAGACGATGCTTGAAGCCCACGAGAACCTCGTGAAGCTCTCCCCGGAGAATCTTCCGAAGTTCAAGGACGTGCTCGCCTTCCTTCGGGAGGATCTCAAGGCGAACCCGCGCGACGGCCAAAAACAGTAATGAGTCTCCTGTTGCAAATGGGCGTTCTGTTTTTCCTTCTCATGGTCGCCGGCATCGGCGGCGGCGCCGCCCTCGTGATCCTGTTCTTCCGCAACCGCCGGCTGAGGGAGCAGCATGTCGCGCTGCTCCAGGAAAAGGAAGTCATCTACGGCTTCGTGCACGACGTGGCCGAGGTGTTCGCCGACGCCGCCATCGTGGAACTCGACCTGATGCTGAAACGCGTGCTGTTCTATGCGTTGCGCACCACCAAGGCCGGCGCCGGGGTGATCTACCTGTTCGAACCCGGAGGCGAGATGCTTCGCGCGCGGGCCATCAACGGCATCTTCCCGCCCTTGCTCGGCGGCGTGGATACCGGCCTGGAGCGCGCGATGAGCAAGTCCCGGCATGTTCAGCAGCTTGTCGCCACCCGGCTGATCAGCAAGGGCGAAGGACTCGTGGGCGCCGTGGCGGATTTCGGATCGCCGATCCTGATCGGGGACGCCGAAACCGACCCGCGCGTCCCGCGCTATGAGCTCGATTTTCTCCGGATCCATTCCCTGCTGCTGGTCCCCATGCGGTTCCATCAGAAGATCATGGGCGTGCTGGCCGTGGTCAACCGCGTGGACGGCAACCCGTTCATCCAGACCGACATGAATCTTCTGCAGTCGCTCGCGGACCAGGCCTCGGTTTCCGTCCACTATGCCGGCCTGCGCGAGTCACTGGACAAGAAACAGCGCATGGACCACGACCTCAGCATCGCGCGCCGGATACAGACCGCCCTCCTCCCGAAGGAACTGCCGCGCGTCGAGGGCGTCGAGCTGGCCGCGTTCAATTATCCGGCGCTCGAGATCGGCGGCGACTACTACGATTTCGTGCAGGTGGACGACACGCACCTCGGCATCGCGATCGCGGACGTCTCGGGCAAGGGCATCGGGGGCGCCATCATGATGTCCGTCTGCCGGAGCGTCCTGCGCGCGCATGCCCTGCGGCACCTCAACCCGGCGGATGTCCTGCGGCTCATCAACCAAGTGCTGTCCCAGGATATTCAAGAGGACATGTTCGTCAGCATGTTATACATGGTCCTCAACACCGCCACCCGCGAACTCACGGTGGCGCGCGCCGGCCACGAACGCCCGATCCTCTGCTCGGGCGACAAGTCGGGCTTCACGATCATCGACTCGCCGGGCATCGCCATCGGCCTGTCCGACTCGCCGACCTTCGACAAGATCCTGAAGGAAGTCACCCTGCACCTCCAACCGGGCGACGTGATCGTGGCCTACACGGACGGCATCACCGAGGGCATGAACGAGCGCGACGAGGAGTGGGGCATCGACAACTTCCTCGACTCGATCCGCACGGCGGCCGACGAGGGCGCGCACAGCGTGCTGAACAACGTCCGGCAGCGGCTCGAACGCTTCGTCGGCGACCGGCCCCAATACGACGACATGACGCTGCTCGCGATCCGCGCCATGCGGTAGACGCGGGTTGCGGATCGCATTTTTCCCAACCTTGGAACTTTTTCCGGCCGTTTTTCCAATCCTTGGAAGGTTCGCGCTTCCCAGACCGGCAGTTCTCCGCGATTGACGAACCTCGCCGGGCGAGTATTGTCTGTGAGTTCGTTGCACCCTAAAGGACAGGTAGTATTTATGAAGGAACAGCACGCAAAACACGCCGCCGACCACAAGGCGCACGAGAAGAAACCGAAGGACGCGAAGGCGGAGCCCGCCGCAACGGCCGAAATCGACCAGCTCAAGGACCGCATCCTGCGGCTTCAGGCGGATTACGACAATTACCGGAAGCGCATAGCCCGCGACCAAGACGAGATGGCCTCGCGCGCCAACGCCGATCTCATCCTCAAACTCCTTCCGATCATGGACCATTTCGAGCGGGGACTGCGCGAGTCCCGCGTTCACAAGGCGGACTCGTCGGTGATTGACGGCTTTCAACTGATCTACGACCAGTTCATGTCTTCCCTGCAGAAAGCCGGACTTGTGCCCCTCCATGCCGAAGGGCAGATGTTCGATCCGAATCTGCACGATGCGACCACCCTGATCCCTTCCGAGGAGCATCCGGCGGATACGATCATCACCGAAACGCGCCGCGGCTATCTCCTCGGCGGCAAGCTCCTGCGCGCGTCGCAGGTGGTCGTCAGCAGCGGGCCCGCCGTTCCGCCGTCGGCCGACGCGGAAACCCTTCCGGACGAACCCGGCGAGAAAGCCCCCTGATGGCCCCCGCCAAGAGAGACTACTACGAGATACTCGGCATCTCGCGCGAGGCGTCGGCGGACGACCTGAAAAAGGCGTACCGCAAACTCGCGCTCCGGTACCACCCGGACAAAAGCCCCGGCAACGTGGAGGCGGAGGAGAAGTTCAAGGAGATCTCCGAGGCGTACGAGGTTCTGAGCGACCCGCAGAAGAGGGCCATGTATGACCAGTACGGCCACCAGGCCTTCCGACGCGGCGCGGGCGCCGGGTTCGGCGGCTTCGGAATCGATCTCGAAGAGGCGCTCCGCACGTTCATGGGCGCGTTCGGCGGCGGCGGAAGCATCTTCGACAATTTCTTCGGCGGCGAACCGGCGCGGGATTCCTCGATGCGCGGCGCAGATCTTCGATTCGACCTCGAAATCGAATTCGAGGAGGCGATTTTTGGTTCCCAGCGGGACGTCACCCTGCCGATCATGGATGAGTGCGAGGCCTGCAAGGGAACGGGAGCCGAGCCGGGCAGCCAGAAGGAGAAATGCCGCCGCTGCGGCGGCCGCGGCATGATGATCAGCTCCAACGGATTTTTCCAGGTCCGCCAGACCTGCCCGTCCTGCGGCGGCACCGGCGAGACCATCGCCTCCCCCTGCCGCACGTGCCGCGGCGAGGGCCGCGTGCGCAGCAAGCGGACGCTGAATCTGAAGATTCCGGCCGGCGTCGAGACCGGTTCGCGCCTCCGGCTGAGCGGCAAAGGGGAAGGCGGCTCGCGCGGCGGGCCGGCGGGAGACCTGTACGTGGTGCTTCACGTCAAACCGCACCCGCTGTTTCAGCGCAGGGACGAGGATATTCTGATCGAGATGCCCGTGCCGTTCCACGTCGCCGCGCTCGGCGGCGAGATCCATGTGCCGACCATCCACGGCTACACGGCTCTGAAAATCCCGCCCGGCACCGAGAGCGGCGCCGTCTTCCGGCTCCGCGGCAAGGGCCTGGCCGGCGCCCACGGCTTCCGCAACGGCGACCAGCATGTCCGCGTCAGCGTCGAGGTTCCGCCGAGACTGAACGGCGACCAGCGCGACGCGCTCCGTCAGTTCGCGAAAGTCTGCACCGACGCCCATCATCCGCAGCAGAGAAAGGTTCTCGACGCGGCGGAAGAGTTCTATACGCACAAGAAGGCGATGGAAGAGGGACGGGAGAAATGACGAATGACGAATGTCGAAAAAGGCGCCCATGAACCCGCGAGAGCTTCGACATTCGGATTTCGTCATTCGTCATTCAAATCCCACGCCCGCTGTTTCATCCCTCCCTCCGACTGGTCCCGGAACGACGTCACGCTCGACGAGCACGAATCCCACCACCTGCTTCACGTGCTTCGCGTGAAACCCGGGGACAAGGTCGAGGTGTTTAACGGCGAGGGCGGCATGGGCATCGCGGCCGTCGAATCGGCGGGCCGCGGCGCCGTCACGGTCCGCCTTCTTGAGCGCGTGGAACGGAAACGACCGGCCGTTCGATTCGCTCTCATCCAGGCCGTACCCCGCGAGCAGAAGATGGACCTGATTATCCAGAAGGCGACCGAACTCGGCGCGTCGGAGATTCTGCCGGTTACTACGGATCATGCGGTGGTTCACGTGAAGGCGGACCGCCGCGAGAGCAAGCACGAGCGCTGGGAAAAGATTGCGCTGAACGCCGCGAAGCAGTGCGGCACAGCATGGCTCCCCCGAATCGCTCCCGCCCAGACCCTGTCGGCATTTCTCACCGGCGAACGGCGGCTCGACGCCCTGCTCGTTTGCGCGCTGGACGGAAAAACCGTTCCGATTCGCGACGCCATTCAATCCATCAAGGCCCGGTCCGTTTCGAGCGTGGGCGTGCTGGTCGGCCCGGAAGGCGATTTCAGCGCCGCGGAAATGGAGGCCATTCGGGACGCCGGCGCGATTTCCGTCAGCCTCGGCGACAGCGTCCTGCGCACCGAAACGGCGGCGATGTACGCGCTGGGCGTGTTGCGATACGAGTTCCTGTAAACCCCCTTGAAATGGCGTTTTTTTGGCTTTTTCGGGCTCGGACCGTGCGGTATCTTGTCCATTTTCGGCCAAGGGGAGTGCTTGGTTTGACGTGAGTACATACCCAAAAACCAGAACCGGCCGAACGGTTGTTTTGTCGGTCCTCGCCGTGCTCATCGGTTCGGGTGTTCTTTTCTGCCGGGCCCAGATTCTTCAATCCAGCTTCGAAGAACCGCTCAGCCCCACGTGGCAGGGCCCGGAAGGCGGCGGGGCCTGCGGCGGGTTCGGCGAAGGGGCCGTCATCCGTGCCGGCAAAGAAAACTTCGTGCATTCCGGCAAGCACGCCGTGAAGCTGACGGTCGGCAATGACGGCCATCCGAACGCGATGGCGTGGGCGGGCGTCATGCAGACCCTGCCCTGCGTGGCGGGTAAGAAGGTGCGTGTCGGCGCGTGGCTGTACTACAGTTCCGTCTCAATGCCCCTGCTCAACACCGCCCAGGCCCAACTGAAAATCGAATATTTCGAGGACAAAGACGCCAAACAGTTGCTGCCCGGCCATGTTTTTCTGAGCCTGCCATTCAATTCCGAAACGTACAAGGCGGACACGTGGCACCTGATGGAAGCGCTGGACCGCGCTCCCCAAAACGCGCGCAGCCTGAAGTTTTCAATCGTCATCACTTCCCGGAACGCGACCGCCCGACGCCAGGCCGTCTGGCTGGACGATATGTTCGTGGATGTCCAGACGGCACGGCGGAGAATTCCTTCGAATTCCTGAGTGTTTTTTCTTTGAAAGCGCTTAGCAAATCAATTGCCTCCGACACGTCAACCCGGTATAAGTTCAGCTTCGAGTTGCGTTCGAACCGATCAGGTCAACGAATGAAAATCCGCCTCTTTTTGGTTTTTGCCTGCCTCTCTGCAACCGGTATTGGGATCGCTTTCGTCGGCGGCTGCGCGCCGACCCGAAGCGACAAGACGGCTGACGGCCGGACCATTGTCACCTACTGGGAGAAATGGACCGGCTTCGAAGGCGACGCCATGCAGGCGATCGTCGACGATTTCAATCAATCGCAGGACCGGATTTTCGTCGAGCGCCTCCCCGTCAGTTCCATCGACCGAAAAATCATGCTGGCCACGGCAGGCGGCGATCCGCCGGACATCGCCGGACTGTGGTCCTGGGCCATCGCGAATTACGCCGAGAAAGGCGCCATCACCCCGCTCAACAAGATGCTGGCGGAAGCGGGTATTTCAAAGACCAACTACATTCCCGTATTCTGGGATTTGTGTTCGTACCGCGGGTTCACGTGGGCCCTGCCTTCCACGCCCGCGACGATGGCGCTTCACTGGAACAAGAAGATGTTCCGCGAAGCGGGGCTGGATCCCGACACGCCTCCGAAGAGCCTGGACGAATTGGACGCCATGGCGGAGAAGCTCACGATCGTCCAGATTGACCGCAAAGGAAAAAAGGTCGGCGTTCGCTACACCGACCTGACCCCCGAGGAAAAAGAAGCGCGGGATTTCAGCATCGTTCAGTTGGGGATCTCGCCCGCGGAACCGGGCTGGTACAACCAGATGTGGGGCTACTGGTTCGGGGGCCGACTGTGGGACAACGACCGCAAGATCACGGCCAACAGTCCGGAGAATGTGGCCGCGCTCGAGTGGTTTGTCAGCTACCCGAGAAAGTACGGCTTGCGCAACATGCAAACCTTCGGCGCGACATTCGGAAATTTCTCCTCGCCGCAGAACCCCTTTCTCGCCGGCCGCATCGCGATGGTGATCCAGGGCGTCTGGATGTACAACTTCATCAGCAAGTACTCGCCGGGCATGGAATGGGGCGCCGCGCCGTTCCCGTCGAAGGACCCCGCGAAAACGCCGGATGTGACCATCGCCGAGTGCGACGTGCTGGCCATTCCGAAAGGCGCGCGGCATCCGAAGGAAGCGTTCGAGTTCATCCGGTACGTGAACAGTCAGGCGCCGATGGAGAAGCTCTGCATCGGCCAGCGGAAATTTTCGCCGCTCGCGATCTGCAACCCGGATTTCGTCCGGAAGCACCCGAACCCCTTCATCCAGGTTTTCAGCGACCTGGCCCGGAGCGAGAACGCGCTCTATGTGCCGCAAATCTCCATCTGGAACGAGTATGTGGAAGAGATGAACGTCGCCTATGACCGCGCGAATATCGGCGCGAAATCGCCGCAGGAAGCGCTCGATATCGTCGAGCGGCGCGTGCAGTGGAAATTCGATCGCATCCTGCGCCGCTGGGACAAGGTCAAGGAAGAGCGCATCAAGGAGTGGAGCGAATGACACGCGGTGAATTCCGAACGCTGATGACCGGTCTGGCCTTCACCAGTCCGTGGATCCTGGGCTTCCTCATCTTCACGCTCTACCCGGTCGCGGCCTCCATCTATTACTCCTTCTGCGATTACGACGTTCTGTCCCGCCCCGTCTGGATCGGCACGCTGAATTACCACGACATGCTCACGGACTCCGTGTTCTGGAAATCCATCAAGAACACGTTCTACTATGCCCTGGTATCCCTTCCTCTCGGATTGATCCTGTCCTTGCTCGTCGCCGTCCTGCTCAACAATTCGGTCGTGGGACGGCCGGCGTTCCGGACATTCTTCTTTCTCCCCTCTCTCGTTCCGGCGGTCGCGATGGCCATGTTGTGGCTGTGGATCTTCAACGGCGAGTTCGGCATCCTGAACTACGCCCTGAACTGGGTCTGGACGAAGATCGGCGCGTTGGCCGCCTGGGGGTCAACGTTCTTCTCGGACGCGCCTCTGCACTGGCCCAAGCCGCGCTTCCCCAACTGGCTGGCCGAGGAGCAATGGGTCATGCCGGCGATCATCATGACTTCCCTGTGGGGCATCGGCGGAACGGTCGTGATCTACCTCGCCGCCCTCCAGGATGTGCCCCGCGAGCTGTACGAGTCCGCCGAGATCGACGGCGCGTCCGCGTGGACCAAGTTGCGCCACATCACGGTCCCCATGATCTCGCCGGTGATTTACTTCAACCTGATCATGGGCATCATCGGCGCGCTCCAGGTTTTCTCGGGCCCGTTCATCATGTTCGGCGGAAGCGGGCCGAACCGCTCCGCGCTCTTCTACGCGATCTACATCTATCAGAACGCATTCGAATACAACCAGATGGGGTACGCGTGCGCCATGGCCTGGGTCCTTTTCCTGATCATCCTCGCGCTGACCTGGCTCGCCACGCGGGCAACGCGCAAACACGTTTACTACGCAGGGGAGTAGCGCCATGAAAAAGTTCTTCAGTCGTCTTGCGATCTACATCCTCCTGATCACCGGCTCGGCCCTTTTCCTCGTCCCCCTGTTCTGGATGATCTCCACGGCGCTCAAGCCGATTGACCAGACCATGGCCATGCCGCCGACGTGGATTCCATTCCGCCTGTACACCCAGCTCGACGGCGAGCGCGTGTCCGTGAAAACCGGCGAAACCCTGACCGCTCCGGCGATCGTGGTCGTGATCCAGGAAACCGGCCAGAAGCGGATCGTCGCGCCGGACCAGATCGTCAAAGACCGGCTGGTCACGCGCGATAAATCCGGCAAGCCGATCAAACAGTCCGTGACGGTCGTCAAGAAAATCCCCGCGTCGAAACAGGAACCGTGGATCCGGGTCACGCCGGAAGAAGTCATGTCGGCCATCCAGGCCGGCAAAGGCGACTCTTCGCTCGTGTCCAAATGGGATGTCGTCCCGCAGAATTCGCTCGTCAAGGAGCGGGCCCTCCGGTGGGATAATTTCGGCAAGGCCATCAAGGCGCTCGGCGTCTACGAATTCACCCCGCGCGAACTCGCCAACAACTGGCTGAGCATCGTGCCCGACCCCTGGCGCAACAGCCTGGCCGCCGGCCTCTACGAAAAGATGAGCCCGAGGCTGAAGAGAATCCTCTCCCTCAACTTCACCGCCTACCTGAAAAACACGCTCATTCTCTGTATCCTGACCGTGCTCGGCACGGTGCTTTCCAGCGCGCTGGCCGCCTACGGCTTTGCCCGCATCCCATGGCGCGGCCGCAACAAGGCCTTCGTGATCGCCCTGGCCACGATGATGATCCCCTTCCCCGTGATCATGGTCCCCGTCTACTGCCTGTTCCGATGGATCGGCTGGATCGGGACCCTGCGCCCCCTCTGGGTCGGCTCCTTCTGCGCCGGCGCGTTCAATGTGTTCCTTCTGCGCCAGTTCTTCATGACCATTCCCAAGGACCTGTCCGACGCCGCGCGGATCGACGGCTGTAGCGAGTGGCGCATCTTCTGGCAGATCATCCTCCCGCTCAGCAAGCCCGCGCTGATGGTCGTCGGCTTGTTCCAGTTCATGGCAACCTGGAATGACTTCCTGGGCCCCCTGATTTACCTGACCAACCAGAAGGACTTCACGCTTGCGCTCGGCCTCCAGTTCTACCAGAGCCAGCAGGGCGGCACGGAATGGCACTACCTGATGGCCGCCAGCACCCTCGTCGTCCTGCCGATCATCGTCCTGTTCTTCTTCACGCAGAAGACATTCATCGAAGGCATCTCGATGACAGGCATCAAGGGGTAAAGGGAAAAGGGGACGGTTCATGGAGGCCTTCAACACACATCCCCGGTTCAACCCTCAACCATGAAACATCGTTCATGATCAAACCACTGACCCAAGACCAACAGACGTGGGTGGAAAAAACCCTCTCCTCGCTCCCGCTCGAGCAGCGTGTCGCCCAGCTTCTCCAACCGAGGATCGACTCCCCTTCCGACGCGGATTTCCTCCTGAAAACGATGGAGAAAATTCCGTTCGGCGGGCTGTTTGTCTGGAGCGCGCCGCGCGAGGCGCACCTCGAGCGGATCGGCCGTCTGCAGGCCGCCAGCCGCATCCCGATCGTCGTCGCGGCCGACCTGGAAAACGGCCCCGGCTACATCGTCCACGACACCGTCCGCTTCCCGGATACGCTCGCCGTGGGCGCCGCCGACAGCGAGGAACTGGCCTATACCATGGGCAAGGCCGCCGCGCTCGACGGCCGCGCGGCGGGCATTCATTGGACCTTCGCGCCGGTGGTGGATGTAAACGTCAACCCCGACAACCCCATTGCCAACACCCGCTGTCTTGGCGACAACCCCGAGCGGATCGGAAAGCTCGCCGCGGCCATCATCCGCGGCATGCAGGACCACGGCCTCGCCGCCTGCGCGAAGCACTTCCCCGGCGACGGCCTCGACGATCTCGACCAGCACATCTCCACCTCGGTCAACCCGCTTTCTCTGGAAGAGTGGAAGACCGTTTCCGGACACGCATTCCATTCCGCATTCGCCGCCGGGGCATGGAGCGCGATGATCGGTCACATTGCCCTTCCCGCCTGGGACCCGGAAACGGACGGGCGCGGCGCCCTTCGACCGGCAACCGTCAGTCGCCGCATTGTGACGGACCTTCTTCGCAAGGAGATGAAGTTCGGCGGGCTGGTTGTGACGGACGACATGAACATGGGCGGCGTCGCCGGCTACATGAACCGACGCGACCGGACCGTCGGCTGCATCCGGGCGGGCTGCGACATGTACCTCTTCCCGCCCATGCCGTACGCATACGACACACTCGTCGCGGCGGTCCGCTCCGGCGAGCTTTCCGAAGAGCGCGTGACGGACGCGGCGCGCCGCGTCCTCGAATTCAAGGCCCGGCTGAACCTGCACACGGGCCGGGTGGTCGGCCGGACGCCGTCTGCCGCCGAGGCGGCGGAGTTTGACGACGCGGCCCGGCAGATCGCGGAACGCGCGCTCGTTTGCGCGCGCGACACGAACCAGATTCTCCCCCTGCGCCTCCCGCCGGGCGCCCGGGTGCTGACGGTCACTCTGACGAATGACGGACTCGAATTGCCCGAAGTCGACCAGGAACTGGCGGCGCGCGGATACCGCGTTACGCACATCGTGGCGGACCACTACGGCTGCGTGGATCGGTTCATGCACGAGGTGGACGCCGTCTTCATCAACTTCATGTTCAAGGCGAACTGGGCAATCGGCTCGGTGCGCTCCATCGGCCCGCACAACCGGATGTTCATGAACGGATTCTACATGGAGCACCCGCGGGTCGTCTTCACGTCGTTCGGCTCCCCCTACCCCCTGCGGCAGTTCGGTTCGCTTCCGAACCTCCTCAACACGTATTCATCCTCCCCCGGCAGCCAGCGCGCCGCCGTGGCGGCGTGGTTTGGGGAAATCCCGATCGCGGGCAAGAGCCCGGTGGGCCAGCTTGAACGGATTTTTTAACTGCGAAATACACAAAACACAGGAAATGATTTCTTTCGTGTACTTCGTGTGTTTCGTGGTTACGTTTCCCTCATGCTCCTGGCCACCTTCAACGCCAACTCGATCCGCTCGCGCATGGACGTGATCCTGCGCTGGCTCGCCGAGCACAAGCCGGATGCGCTCTGCATCCAGGAAACCAAGGTCCAGGACGCCGAGTTCCCGCGCCGGCCGATCGAGGACGCGGGGTATCACGTGGTTTTCAAAGGCCAGAAGGCCTATAACGGGGTGGCGCTGCTTTCGCTCGCGCCGCCGGCCGAAGTCTCCGCCGGACTCGATGACGAACCGCGCGACGAGCCGCGCCTGCTGCACGCGAAGATCGGGCCGGTCCACATCGTCAACACATACGTCCCGCAAGGGCGCGACATCCACCACGAGATGTACGCGTACAAACTGGCGTGGTTTGAACGGCTTCGCCGGTTCTTCGACCAACGCTTCAAGAAGACCGACCTGCTGGTCTGGGCCGGCGACCTGAACGTCGCCGCCGAACCCATCGACGTTCACAGCCCGGAACTGTACGGCAACCACGTCTGCTATCACGAAGCGGCGCGCGAGGCGTTTGCGAAATGCCGTGCGTGGGGATTCGTGGATGTCTTCCGGAAACATCACCCCGAGCCGGGCCGCTACACATTCTTCGACTACCGCACGCCCGATGCCGTGAACAAAGGAATCGGGTGGCGCATCGACTATCTCCTCGCAAGCCCGGCCCTGGCGGAAAAATGCACCGGGGCGGCCATCGATCTCAAGCCGCGGCTGGAAAGCAAACCCTCGGACCACACCGTGCTGACGGCAACATTTGATCTCTAAGGCGCCAAATCAAGAAAGACGGACGTCTCGATATTGCCGTCCTTGGTGATCGTGATCTGGACCTTGTAGCCGCCATCGCGGTCGATATATCCGACCTCTTTGGCCGTGATGTACTTCAGCGGCGTGACCGCTTCCAGGGACACCTTCGACTCGCCCTTCGGAATCACGGTGACGGTTTTGGAGCTGTTCGGCTCGATCTTCTCGATGACCTGGCTGAACCCGTTGCCGCGAAGGAGGACGTCGGTGACCACGGACGTGAAGTTATTGACCACAGTGATCTGCGGAGGATTTCGCGCTCCGCATGCCGAAACGAAAACAGCGACAAGGACACCTGCCAGAATACGAATCACAGCCATCCGCATAAACACCTCCCTGTTCCGTCGGAGGACACATCCGATCATTTTCAGATTCCGCCCAGTTTTTCAAGTCGAAGAAGAATCAGGTTCACCACGGGCTGGGGCAGGTAAAGCGATACCCGCTTCTTGGAATCACCGAGCCCAAAATAGCCGGATTCGTCGTTTTCCACCAGTTCGCTGTCAATGCGGACCACTTGGTTGACGACTTCAACCCGATGCCCGATACGCCATTTCGTGTTCCTCTGGGTCTGCGACTGAATGAAATCGACGGCGTGCCACTGTTCAGAGAATACGGCGGGCTCGAGCCAAAGCGATTCGTCGGGATGTTCGTTCACCAGTTGCACGGCGGCAATGCGGTCGGCGCTGTCCGTCACCAGAAGGAGTTTCTCAAACCCGCGCCCGAAATCGCCCTCCGTGGAGTAGTAGAAAAAACTGTCCCTTGGAAATCCCGGACAATTCAGGTTCTTGCGGGGCGAGATCGGCTTGCCGAGGATTCCCGCCGCCTCCCGCAGCGGCATGAGGTAGTAAATCTGTCCGAACAAAATCAGCGAGGGATTCGGACTCAGGTCGAGCGCCGGCTGTCCCTTGCCGGAAAGCAGCCTCTTCAAATCCGCGACGATCTTGGCGCCGCCTGTCTGCGGGCTGTTCCAGGTGGGGGCCAGCGTCAACCGATCTCCGGGTTGCGCGACCGGCTGGGGCTCGGACGTGGAAGAAGGCGTTGCCCGGATCGCGATCGGCGAGGTAGGCTCCGCGTTTTTCGAGCCGGCCCGGCCTGAATCCATCAGCGTCGATTGGCGGCAGTCCGAGATCAGGCGGTAACACTGATGGATAAGCTCCTGCATGTTGATTTCCGGCGGGGCATAGGCTCGGCAGGACTCGAACGCCGCAATGGCATCGCGGCACTGCTGCTCCACCGTCTTCAGAATGTCCGGATTGCTGCGATCGGCCAGGTAGGCTTTATACTTGGCCAGCGCGTCGTTGAATTGCCTCGCGCCCTGAACGAACGAGGGGTTCTTCCACTGGATGGTATCCGCGGCCCCCGATTTGCCGGCGTTTTCAGACGGCTGCCGGCCTTCCGCATGCGCCTGCCAGGAGGATGCATCGCCCCCCTGGGGCTGGGCGCTTTTGATATGGAAGCGCGGAGGAAACGGTCGTGTTTCCGCTTTCCCGCCCCAGTCATCACGGCTCTGCGAGGAGTGAGTCTCCCGATACTTCAGGAAAAACAATATCCCGTAGGCCAGCAGAACCGAGACGGCCATGAAGAGCAGCACCAGAACGGCGCGGGCCAGTTCCCCCCCGGGCTTGTGCGATACGCCGGACTTCTCCCGCAACTCCTTGGGCAGCATGATCTTTTGTTTGACCACCACCTTGGGTTTCGGCGACTCGACGTCCTTGGGCGGCTTGGGCTCGGGCTCCGGCTTCGCCGCCGGTTTTGGCTTGGCCATCATACGGCTTTCACTGCGAAGAACCGTGCTGTGGCCCGCGGCAAGCCCGCGCGCCGCCGGCAGGTTGCCATTCTGGACATGCTTGATGTCCGCCAGGACTTCGGCCCAGCTCTGGTAACGCAGGGTGCGATCCTTCACCATCATCTTCTCGATCAGCCACGCCAGGCCCTCGGATAACTCGGTATTGATCTGCTGAGGATCGGGCAGGTAGTCGGAAATCTGGCGCTCCACGACTTCGAGATCGGAACTGTCTCCGAACGGCAGGCGCCCCGTTGTCATGTGATACAGCATCGCGCCCAGCGAGTAGATGTCCCCGCGGCAGTCGAGATCCGGCTCCCCGCGCGCCTGCTCCGGAGAGATGTAGTGCGGGGTGCCCTCAAACATCTCGCGGCCTGCGCCGGGCAGGTTTGTTCCGAACACCTTCGCGAGTCCCATGTCGGCGATCTTGATGGACCCGTCCTGATCCACCAGGACATTGGCGGGTTTGACGTCGCAATGGATCAGCCGCGCCTCGTCCCACGCGTACCCGAGCGCCAGCGCAACGCCCTCCGCGACCAGCAGCGCGTGTTTTTCACCCAGCCTCCGCCGACGCTGCAGCAACTCGCCGACCGAGCAGCCGGCGACGAACTCCATGACGAGGTAAACCAGGTCTCCGGACGAACCCGCATCGTAGACATGCACGATACCGGGATGATTGAGCTTGGCCGCGGCCCGGGCCTCGAGTTGAAACCGCTGAATGGCCTCCTCATCGCGAAGGATATCCGGGGAAAGAATCTTGACGGCGACCACCCGGTCCAGCGACACTTGGCGCGCCGTCCACACCGAGGCCATCGCACCCGCGCCGACTTTCGCGATGATCTCGTATCCGGGCAGGTCTGGTGTTCTGTCCATCGGGCTTCTATCCCCGGTTTTTCCTGCATGCAATTCATCCGCACGCAGCGCAGCCAACATAGCATCTCGTTACTGGGTTGAAAATACCATATGGCTTTCGCCCTGTTTACATCGTTCAGAAACGGATTGAAACCTCCGCCCCTCTGCCATAGGTTGTGCGTGGACGAACAGCCTGTTTCATCACGAACCGGAGCGTGGATCATGCAACGAGTCAAAGCCGTTTTGTTCCTTGCCGCCGCGATGGCCGCCGGCATCGGCTTCGCGCAGCAGCCCGAGGCCGCTCACGCCCCCCGGATCGTCTGCGCCGAGCCGGTCTTCAACTTCGGCGAGGCGGACAGTTCCCAGGACGTCGTGCATACCTTCATCCTTCGAAACGAAGGAGACCTCTCGCTGGAAATCGGACGCATCCGGCCTTCGTGCGGATGCACCGTCGCCAGCGTCTCGCAGAACACCGTCCCGCCAGGAGGCCAGGCCGAAGTCACCACGCGGCTTTCCCTGCGCGGACGGCAGGGCGCCCAGCACAAAACCATCAGCGTGGAGTCCAATGACCCGAAACAGCCGACGCTCGTCCTGTCCCTGGAGGGCACGGCGGTCGAGGACATTCGTATCCAGCCCAACCAGCTCTTCTTCGGCCGGATCACCACGGACAGCGCCGTCACCGGATCGGTCGTCATCACGATCCAGAACGCCCGCTCCGTCAACATCACGAAAACATCGGCCAACACCAGCAACCTGACCGTCTCCACGGAATCCGCGCCCGACGGAAAATCCGTTCGGGTTCTGATCGCCACGTGTCCCCCCCTCTCCCGTGGCATGCTCCGAGGCAATGTGCGCATCGAAACGGATCACCCGAAGTATCCCTCCGCGGACATCGCCGTCTCCGCATTTGTCGTCGGCGATCTCACCTTCGCGCCGGAGGAGTTGCTGGTGGTCGCGTCCCCCGGGCAGACGTCCGCGCGTTCCGTGCTCGTGCGCTCGGAAACGGGCAAGAAGTTCGAGATCACCCAGGTGGACGCGCCGATCCCCTCCATGACCTACAACATCACGCCCGAGGACGCGGGCGGCTACCGGGTCGAAGTGGGAGGCATTCCCTCAACCGTCGAGGTGGAAGGCAAGTCCCTGCGCATCCGGACCGACCTCCCGGGCGCGGCGGACATCGTCATTCCATTCCGTTTTGTCCCGGCGACTCCGTCTGGTCCGTAAATGACGCACACCGCAAAAACATTCGGGCGTCTTTCGGCGCACTTCGCAGGCCTCCTGCTCGTGGCCGTCGTGTGCGGCGCGGCCGCGCAGGCCATCCGCCGCGATCCCATTCCCTGGTTTGAAACCTGGTCGAACTACATCGAGGCCAAGGCCCTGAAGGAAGGAATTCCCCTAGTCACTTCCGCGCAGGTCCTGGGATTCCTGCAAGCCGGCACGCACCTGATCCTGGACGCGCGACCCGCCGCCGATTACGAATCCGGCCGCATCCCCTCGGCCCGATCCGTCCCCTACGAATTTGTCTCCGAGGCGCTCACGCCGGTTCAGCCGTACCTGACGCCATCCGGCCCGATCGTGACGTATTGTTCCGGGAAACACTGCGACGAGTCGCTCCTGCTGACCCGGTACCTGCGGCGGCAGGGGTTCACGAATGTCGTGCTGTTCGCGGGCGGATTTGAAACTTGGAGCGCCGAGGGCCATCCCATCGAGCGGGGCGCCCGATGAGGATTGCGGTCATCCTCTGCAGGCTGGCTCTCGCGGCGATCTTCCTGCTGGCGAGCGTTCCGAAAATCGCCGCGCCCGATGAATTCGCCGTCGCCGTATTCCGCTACCAGCTCCTGCCGGACGCCGCGGTCAACCTCGTGGCGATTTTTCTGCCCTGGATCGAACTCGTGGCCGCCATCGCCATCCTGATCCCGCGCACAAGCGCGGCCGCGGCCGCGATCCTCTTCGGACTGCTCTCCGTTTTCACGGCGGCGATCTCCATCGACCTCGTCCGCGGCATCGATATCTCGTGCGGCTGCTTCACGCTCGACGCCAACGCCGGCCCGATCGGCTGGGGGGAAGTGGCGCGTGACCTTGTCTTTCTGGCTATGGCGGGATTCGTGCTGTGGGCAGATGTGCGGCGGGCCAGTCCGATCTCGTCGTGAAACGGCTACGGCTGCGCCGCCAGCTTGTTCAGCATTCTCAGCACAACCCGCCCGACGGTGCCGAGGCTCTCCGCGCTGATCTTGTCCATGCTGTCCGCCGGGGTGTGCCAGTAGTCGTTCCGGCCCGGCGCGCTGCCGAACTGGAAGTCGATCAGGTTGACGGCCGGAATGCCTGCGCGGAAGAAGGGGTCGTGGTCATCGCCGATCTGCAAGGGGGACAGCATGAACTTGTCGCGGGAGCCATCCTCCCGCGCCGCATCGAACACCATGGAAATCAGCGCGGGCGTGCTGTTGCGCGGGAGCGTGACGGTCAGATCGCGGTCGCCGATCATATCCATCAGGATCATCGCCTTGATGTCCGCGGCCTGACCGTTCTTGAGCATCTTCTTCGCCAGATACCGGCTTCCCTGCAAGCCATCGAACACGCCGTAATGCTCCATGCATTCCTCGCCGTCGAAGAACACGAAGAGCACCTCGAACGGGAGTTCCGGGCTTTTCGCCAGCACGCGCGCCAGCTCGATCAACGCGCCGGAACTGGAGGCGGAATCGTTCGCGCCTTCAAACCCGGGGATGCCCGACTTCGTGTCGTAGTGGGAGGCCAGAAGGACCCGCCCCTTTCCGCCTCCCGGCAGACGGCCCATGACATTCCGGAAGACCGTTTCGCCCAGGGGACTCTGCGCCTTGAACTCGTCGATGGACGCCTCAACCCCCGCGGCCCGCAGGCGCTCGCGCAGGTGTTTCGCCGCCGCTTCCGCGCCGGGTGTCGCGGAATCCCGCGGCCCCAGCGCCACGAGATCGCCCGCCTCCCGGAGCGCCCGCGCCCCGTCGAATGCCGCCGGATCCAGCGGCGGACCCGCCTGGACCGGCTCTGCCGGCTTCTGCCGGCAGGCCGCCAGAAGAACAAGGCAAAGGACGACTGCCCGAATCGTATTTTTTCCAAACATTGGAAAAAATCCGGCCTGTTTTTCCAATCCTTGGAAAAACGGGCTGCGGACGACTTATTCCGCCGCCTTAATCTGGTCCCAGATCTGCGTGTACTTCACGTTGTCGTCGCCGAGATCCTCGATGACTTCGCACTTCGCCTGGACCTCAGGCTTCAGGAAAATCGATTCGTTGTTCAGGAAGTCCTCGCTGAGAAACGCGTAGCTGGCCCGGTTCGGGCACAGGTAGCTGATGAACTCCGTGTTCTCCGCGGCGACGTGAGGATCGTGGATGAAGTTGATGAACTTATGCGCGAGTTCGGCGTTCCGGGCATCCTTCGGGATCACCATGTCGTCGCACGAGATGGAGGTCCCCTCCTCCGGGATGGCGAATTCAATATCCTCATTTTCCTCCTGCACCTGGAAAATGTCGCCGCTGTATCCGTGAACCGCAAGGAATTCGCCGGACGCGAGGCCCGTCTTGTACTGCTCGTTCTCGAACTTCGCGAGGTTCTTTTTCCAGCGGATGACCACATCGCGCGCCGCTTCGAGCTCGCGCTGGTCCACCGTGTTGAGGCTGAATCCGAGGGATTTGAGCGCAGCGCCGATCGTTTCGCGCATATCGTTGAGCATCGTCATGCGGCCTTTCAGGTCGGTCCGGTCGAACAGGGACCAGGACGCCTTGAAATCGGGGACCTTGCTCTTGAGAACCGCGATGCCGGTGTTGGTCAACATGTAGGGAACGCTGTGCTCCATCTCGGCGTCCATGGCGATCCGGAGATACTCGGGATCCACGTGGGCCAGGTTGGGCACCAGGTTCTTGTTGATCGGCTGGATCATGCCCTGCTTATGCATGACCTTGACCATGTAGCTGCTGGGAAAGATCAGGTCATACCCGGTCGCGCCGGCTTTGAGCTTGGCGTACATGGCCTCGTTCGAGTCGAAGGTGTCGATGACCACCCGGCAGCCGTTCTCCTGCTCGAACCGCTGAACGAGTTCCGGCTTGAGGTAGTCCGCCCAGGTGTAGATGTGCAGGATCGACTGGCTGCGTCGGCAACCGCAGGCCAGGCTCAAGAACGCAAGGGCAACAAGCGCTGTCTTCTTCATGATTTCTCCTCCGTGAGACGTTGACTTAACCATACGGCCGCGAATGTAACCAGGAGCAAGATTGTGGAAAGGGCGTTGATCAGCGGCGGAGAGCCGTGCTTGATCATGCTGTAGATCCGGATCGGCAGGGTCGTTGACCCGGGCCCGGCGACGAAAAACGTGATCACGAAATCGTCGACGGAAAGCGTGAAGGCCAGGAGCGCGCCGGCCGCGATGCCCGGAAACAGCAGCGGCAGGAGCACGCGCGTGGCCGTCGTCCACCAGCTCGCGCCGAGATCCTGCGCGGCCTCGATCACCGAGAAGTCGAAGTCCTGCAGCCGCGCCAGCACGACCATGGCCACGTAGCTGATGCAAAACGTGACATGGGCGAGGAAGATCGTGAAGAGGCCGAGTTGGACTTTCATCGCGACAAACAGCAGGAGCAGGCTCATGCCCACCAGGATCTCGGGCACCACGAGCGGCGTGTAGATCAGGATGTAGTGGGCCTTCTGGAGGCGGCTCGTGAACCGGTGGAGGGCAAAGGCCGCTGTGGTGCCCAGCACGACGGAAACGACGGTCGCCCCGACCGCGATGATCAGCGTGTTCTCCAGGGCGCGCCAGATGTCGCGCGCATGCAGAAGGCGCTGATACCAGACCAGGGAAAAGCCTTCCCACGTCCCGCCGAAGCGCGACGCATTGAACGAGTTGGCCACGAGCACGAGGATCGGGAGATAGAAGAACACGAGGACGAGGATCAGGGTGATGAACGGAAGACGGCTGCGCTTCATGCCCCCTCCTCGATCAGCGGCTCTTCCTCGACGCCTTTTTTCTTCTTCTGCAAAACCAGCACCGCGAGAAGCGGCGCGAGAACCGCCAGGGTGAGAAACGCCGAGAGCCCGCCGGCGTGCGGCAGATTGCGGTCCACGAAGGTGCGCTGGGCGATCTTGTTCCCGATCATCTCGCTGTTCGGCCCGCCGACAATGTCCGGGATCACGTAGGAGCCCAAGGCCGGGATGAACACGACGAGGGTGGCGGTGAGCAGGCCGCGCCGGATGCCGGGAAGGAAAATGCTGAAGAACGCGCGGAGCTGATGCGCGCCGAGGTCTCGCGCGGCTTCGATCAGGCGGAAGTCGAATTTCTCCGCCGCGGCGTAAATGGGAAGGATCGCGAAAGGCAGATAGGTGTACACCAGCACCAGCAGGATCGCGCCGGCATTATACAGCAGAGAGGTGTCCTGCGCGACCAGGTGCAGCCCGACCAGCGCGCGCTTCAGCGGGCCCTCGGGATGCAGAAGAACTTTCCATGCGAAGATGCGGATGAGAAAGCACGTCCAGAAAGGAATGATCACCAGGAGAAGGATCTTCTGCTGCCAGGCCTTGCTGAGACGCGACATGCAGTAGCCCGTCGGCACGGCCAGGAGAATGCAGATCGCCGTCGTCACGAGGCTCAGCCAGACGGTCCGCCAGACGATCGCCGGATAATTCGGATTGCCGAGGCTCTTCAGCGTGTCCAGCGTCCACCCCGCCCCGATGCCCCCGTACGGATCGGACGGCTTGAAGGTGATCATGAACACGATCAGCGTCGGGATGACGAACATGACGCACAACCACATGAACGACGGCGCCGTGATCATCCATTCCCAAAAATATTTCTGCCGGACCTTGTTCATTACACGCGCGTCGCCCGGGCCACCACCGGCAGCCCGTTCACCCCCAGGGAAACGCCGTTCATGTCCCCCGGCTCATCCGGAGGCATTTCCATGAGCTTCTCGTCGGACTTGCTGTATTTCTCGAGCATGAACCCGTCATCGCCATGCCACGAAAGCCAGACGTTTTCCTGCCACGTAATCGGCTTCTCATCGAGCATTAACCGGCTGTGCAGCTGGCAGATGGAAATCCGGTAGTCCTGCACGCGGACCCAGTACTTGGTGATGGAACCGAGATAGCTCACGTCCTCCACCTGACCCTGGACCACGTTATGATGTTGATTGTCCTCCAGCGGCCGGTCGCGCGAGATGCGGAATTTTTCCGGCCTTACGCTGAGATACACCGGATTGCCCACGTGAATCTGGTTGTCGTTGTAACACACGACATCGGGGAAGCCTTCCACCTCGATCCGGCAGAAATTGTCATCGAGCAGTTCGACCACATTGCCCTCGAAGAAGTTGGTATCCCCGATGAAGGCGGCGACGAAGCTGCTCTTCGGCGCCTCGTAGATTTCTCCCGGCGTCGCGATCTGCTCGATCTTTCCGCCGTTCATCACGGCGATCCGGTCGCTGAGGCTCATGGCCTCGCCCTGGTCGTGCGTGACGTACAGGAAGGTAATGCCGACCTCGTCGTGGATCTGATCCAGCTCAAGGAGCATCCGCTGGCGCAGTTTCAGGTCGAGCGCCGCGAGGGGCTCGTCGAGCAGGAGCACCTGCGGCTTGTTGACCAAGGCGCGGGCCACGGCGACGCGTTGCTTCTGGCCGCCGCTGAGCTGGTCGGGCCGCTTATGCACCTGGTCCTTCATCTGGATCAGCGCCAGCATCTTGTCGACCTCCTCGTTGATCTCGGCCTTGGGGCGCCGGGCGATCTGGAGGCCGAACGCGATGTTCTGCCAGACGGTCATGTGCGGGAAGAGCGCGTAGCTCTGAAAGATCGTGTTGACCTTGCGGTGGTTGGGCGGAAGGTCCGTGATGTCCTGCCCGTCGAGAATAACCCGGCCGGTGTCCGGATATTCAAAGCCGGCGAGAATCCTCAGAAGCGTTGTCTTCCCGCAGCCGCTCGGCCCGAGAAGCGAGAAGAATTCCCCCTTCTTGATGGACAAAGAAACATGATCGACCGCACGGACCTTGCCAAAATGTTTGGAGACGTCTCTAAATTCAAGAAAATCACTCACATCAACAAATCTCCCGCGTCAACGAGCGCGCGAAACCTGAGTGTCTGCAACTTAACGCTGATATTAGGAAAAAGATTCCGGGACGCAAGCCGGAGTAAGCCAAAAAGAATCATTTATCGCGAAGAGGGGTCCGTCTCCCGCGTCCGCCGGACGCGGCGGGAGATGGACGGATGGCTGTGCAGCAGGAATTCGATCCACGCGGGAGGTTCCCGGTCGGCCAGGTTCTGCGCGGCCAGCTTCTCCAGCGCGCTCACCAGGGCGCCGGACGAGCCGAGCGACGCCACGGCGTACGCGTCCGCCGCATATTCGCGGCGGCGGGAGTACGCGTTGGAGACCGGCATCGTGACCAGCGAGAACACCAGCAGGCAGAAGACAAAAACCGGGAACGAGCCGATGTCGTCCGGACCCGCGAAGCCGAACATCGCGACCAGCCGCTGCAGAAACAGGTGCGCCAGGTAGAATCCGCCGGCGGCGAGCAGGCTCCCCACGGCGATCAGGCGCGCCATGTCCCGGTGCTTGTGATGTCCGATTTCATGGGCCAGCACGGCGAGGATTTCGTCCTGCGAGTAATCCTTGATGAGGGTGTCGCCCAAAATGATCCGGCGCGTGTTTCCGAGCCCCGTGAGCGCCGCATTGCCCGCATTCGTCTTTTCCTCCAGACCCCATTGAAAGACGCCGACCACCCGCAGCCCGGCCTTCTCCACGAAGGACTTCACGGCATCCGCGAGGACCGGGTTCTTGATCGGCTCGAACTTGTGAAACAGCGGCATGATGAGCACGGGCGCCGCGGCGGTCAGCACGACCACAAAGAGAACATAGAAGGCGGTCGCCCAAATCCACCAGAGGTTCGGGGCATAACGGAGAAAGGCATAGATCACGCCGAAGAAAACGGCGGCGACTCCCAACTCGATGGCGAGCGATTTGAGGTAATCGACAAACCAGCCTTCGAGGCCCTGGTTCGACATCCCGTACCGGTGTTCGACCATGTGCTCGCTGTACAGGCTGAGGGGAAACATCAGCGCGGCAAAGCCGAAGATGGTGATCACCGTGTACATTCCGTTGACCACGGGCCACAGCGAACCGAACCGGGTCCGCAATCCCTCGGCCAGTTGCGCGGAGGCGCCGCTGAGAAGGTAGACAGCGAGGACGAGGACGGTCAGGAGCATTCGGACAAGGAACAGCCGGTTGTGGGTCCGTTCGTATTCGCGCGCCCGTTTTTCGGGAGTCGCGTGAAGCGCCGGCTCTGACGTGTTCGGGTCGGCCATGAACTACCTGTTAGAGACTGTCCGAAAGACCCAGGATGACCAGCAGGCGGTCGAGGTCGTCGTTCGAATAGTAGTCGATCTCCACCGTGCCTTTGACTTTCTTGCCGTTCGCAAGCGTCCTGCACGGAGAAATCCGAACGCTGGTGCCGAAATGCTGGTGCATTTTGTCGGAAAGATGCTTGAGGTGCGTCTCCGGGATGTCCGATTTCTCGGCGCGCGGCTTCTTGACGCCTTTCCGCAGGCGGTGCGCGATGCGCTCCACCGTGCGGACGGACAACCCCTCTTCCACCGCCCGGACGGCGAGCAGCTCCTGCTCCTTCGGAATCTCCAGCCCGAGAATCGCCTTTGCGTGGCCCGGCGTCAGTCGTTTCTCCGCCACAAACTGCTTCACCTTGTCAGGAAGGTCCAGCAACCGCAACGCATTGGCCACCGTCGCGCGCGCCTTGCCGACCCGTTGGGAAATTTGCTCCTGGGTCAGTTCGAACTTGTCGGCGAGAAGGCGGTAGCCCTCGGCTTCCTCGATCAGGTTCAGGTCTTCGCGCTGAAGATTCTCGATCAGGGCAAGTTCCAGGGCCTCGCGATCGGATGCTTCCATGAGGATCACGGGAACCTGCCGGAGTTCCGCCGCCTGCGCGGCCCGCAGGCGGCGCTCGCCCGCGATCAACTCGTACTTGTCCTCGACCCGCCGCGCCAGCAGCGGCTCCAGGATGCCGCGTTCGCGAATGGAAAGGGCAAGCTCCTCGAGCGCTTCCGCGGTAATCGTCTTCCGCGGCTGCCACGGGCTCTTGTGGACCTTCTCGATGGGAACCTGGAGAATCCCGCCCTTGGCCTCGGCAACGGGAGCTTCCGCCGGCGGCGTCGCATCCTTGATCAGCGCGCCCAGCCCGCGGCCCAACCCTATGTGTTTTGCGCCCATATGTGGGTATAAGGCTTAATAAGAACCGGTGGAAAAAACAACTTCTATTGTGGAGGGGCGCGGGACACGACAATCGTCTTCGCGCGATTCTGCGGTATAGTGGCGTCATGTTTCAAAACATCCTCTTCGACATCGGCACGGTCCTCCTCCACATCAATTACGGCCCCGCGCTCGTCCGCGAGACCCGCTGAAACGCAAACGCGCGGTATATGTTTAGACTTGCCCGCCCGCCGTTTCGCCACTAGATTCCCCCCCACTTTGGGCGGCCTAAAGCCCGGATTCAACGCGGAGAAATAACCATGACACGCAACAAGCAACTGCTCGACTGGGTGAACGAAGTCGCCGCCCTGTGCACGCCGGACCACATCCACTGGTGCGACGGTTCGCAGAAGGAAAATGACGCGTTGTGCGCCCAGGCCGTGCAAACCGGGACGTTCATCCCGCTGAATCCCGCCAAGCGCCCGAACTCCTTCCTCGTGCGTTCCGATCCGAGCGACGTCGCGCGCGTGGAGGATCGTACGTTTGTCTGCGCGAAGACCCAGGAAGACGCCGGGCCTTCCAACAACTGGCGCGACCCGGAGGACATGAAACGGACGCTGCGGGGCCTCTACCAAGGCTGCATGAAGGGCCGCACCTTGTACGTCATCCCCTTCAGCATGGGCCCGATCGGCTCGCCGATCTCGCACATCGGCGTGGAACTTACCGACTCCATTTACGTCGTGGTCAACATGCGCATCATGACGCGCATCGGCGCGAAAGTTCTCGAGGCGCTGGGCGACGGGCCTTTTGTGAAGTGCCTGCATTCCGTCGGGCAACCTCTCCAGCCCGGCGAGAAGGACGTCGCATGGCCGTGCAACGCGAACAACAAATACATCGTCCACTTCCCGGAGACGCGCGAGATCTGGTCGTACGGCAGCGGGTACGGCGGCAACGCCCTGCTCGGGAAGAAATGTTTCGCCCTGCGCATGGCCTCGCGCATGGCGCGCGACGAGGGCTGGATGGCCGAGCACATGTTGATTCTTGGGTTGACCAACCCGGCCGGCAAAAAGATTTACATCGCCGCGGCATTCCCCAGCGCCTGTGGAAAGACCAACCTGGCCATGCTGAATCCGACGATCCCCGGCTGGAAAGCCGAATGCGTCGGCGACGACATCGCATGGATGAAATTCGGGGCGGACGGGCGCCTGTACGCCATCAATCCCGAGGCCGGCTTTTTCGGCGTGGCCCCGGGCACGTCCATGAAAGCCAATGCGAACGCGATGCTCTCGCTCAACGAAAACTGCATCTTCACCAACGTGGCCATGACGCCGGACCAGGATGTCTGGTGGGAGGACATGACGCCCGGTCTCCCGCCGTCGCTGATCGACTGGCAAGGCCGGGAATGGACTCCCGGCTGCGGCCGCAAGGCGGCGCACCCGAACGCCCGCTTCACCGCGCCCGCCCGCCAGTGCCCTGTCATCGATCCCACGTGGGAAGACCCTAAAGGCGTGCCGATTTCCGCGATCATCTTCGGCGGCCGGCGGCCCACCACCATCCCCTTGATCTTCGAGGCGCCCACCTGGCAGTACGGCACGTTCCTCGGATCCGTTCAATCCTCGGAAACGACGACCGCCCAGGCCGGCGCCGTCGGCCTGGTCCGGCGCGACCCGATGGCCATGCTCCCGTTCTGCGGCTATCACATGGGCGATTACTTCGCACACTGGTTGTCCATCGGCCGGAAGTCCGCAGCGGACAAGCTGCCGAAGATTTTCTACGTCAACTGGTTCAGGAAATCGGCGGACAACCTGTGGCTCTGGCCGGGCTACGCCGAAAACAGCCGCGTCCTGAAATGGATTTTTGAGCGCGTTGAAGGCGGAGGGAAGGCGGTCGAATCGCCCATCGGGCTTATGCCCACACCGGACGCCATCGACCTCAGCGGTCTGGACGTAAACCGGTCGGAGATGGAAGAGCTTCTCCGCATCGACAAAGAGGCGTGGTTGCAGGAAATCCCGGGCATCGAGAAGCACTACGCCCAGTTCGGCAACCGGCTCCCGAAGGAGCTGCGCGCCGAACTGGAAGCGCTGAAGAAGCGTCTGTCGTAGCGGCGCGGCCGCCTGGGGGCCGCTCGACATCTGTTGCGCTGATCCCAAGAATCCGCGGCGTCAGCGGCCGGCGGGCCCCACGATGTACGGTGTCAGCGTGATGTTCAGTTTCTGCTGTCCGCCGCTCCGGTCAAAGCCGACCAGGAAGCGCGAGTAGAAATCGCTGTCCTTGTCCAACCCGCCGATCTGGAAGGGTTGACCGTGCTGCACCACCACTTCGGTCGCCACCCCGGAGAAACGGGTATGCAACAGAGTCCCGTCCACGAGGCCGCTCAATTCCGGCGTCAGGCGAATGCGGATCATCGGTCCCTCTCCAACCACCGTCGGCTCAACAATCAGCGAGGCGCCCACATCCTGCCAGTTCACGGATTTCTGTATGTACCCGTGCCGGAAACCGTACTCCCGGAACCACTCGATGTAGGGAACGCGCTCGCCCACCCGAAGAACACCCTGCCGCCCACTCGCCACGAGCAACGTCTGCGCCGTGTCCGACGATGCCGTGATGGAGGTGTTTTCGATTCTCGGCTTCACCCGGATCTTCGTGCTCGTAATGCCCTCATCCCGGACAATTTCGCCGGCCGCTTCCATTCCGGCGCCGACATCCTGCCGGCCGGATGACTCCGCGAAGCGCACTTCGATGCGAACATTCAGCGGCGGAACATCCAGCTTGCGTATCGCGGCGGCCACCTCCGCGTGCGCCTCCTTCGAGGCCACGACCAGGAGCCGATGATGGGCCGCGTCGACAACCACGCTGCCGGCGGGGCCGACGAGGGTCCGGACCGCCTCGGCCGAAGACTCCGGATCGGAAAAGCCCAGCGGATACACCTCGAAGTGATTCTGCGCCTGCTGTCCCCAGCAGGCCGCCGCGGCCAGGACGGCGAGAAACGCAAGGATGCGCATCTTCATGCGGGAACTATACAATCCCGGCTTTCCAACGCAATTTCGTATCGAAAGAAACCGCGGGATGCCCTAGGATGTCTGAAAACAGGGGAACACGCATGAATACAACCATCCGCCTGAGCCTCGCCGCCATGACAGCCGCCCTCCTCGTGGGCTGCGCGACACCGGAATCCCGGATCAAGGAAAACCCCGATGTGTTCAACAGCTTTCCGCCGGAGGTTCAGTCCAAAGTGCGGACCGGCCAGGTGGAGATCGGGTACTCGAAGGACATGGTTTACATCGCGCTTGGAAAACCCGATCGCGAGTACACGCGCTCGACGGCCGAGAGCATGTTTGAGGTCTGGTCGTACACGGACAGGTACACCACAACGGAACGGCGGCGGATTACCGGCGACTTCCGAATTGTCGATCCGCAAGGCGGCTTCCGAACCACGCGCGACACCGTCTGGGCGGACGTGGAAGTGCCTCACGAGTACGAAAAGCTTCGCGTCGAGTTCAGGGACAATCTCGTCACGGCCATCGAGCGCGTGAACCGCTAGTCCCGAAACGGGAGCACGTCGTCCAGGGACGCCGAGTCCGTCAGCAGCATCAGAAGGCGGTCAATCCCCAGCGCGATTCCGCCGGACGGCGGCATGCTCGCAATCGCAGCCAGAAAATCCTCATCCAGGGAATACACCGTCTTGCCCATAACCTTCCTCCGCCGGGCGCACTCCTCAAAACGCGCGCGCTGTTCCGCCGGGTCGTTCAGTTCGGAATACGCGTTCGCCAGCTCCATCCCGCCTATGAACAACTCCCAGCGCTCCGCCAGATTCGGCGCGCCGGGCTTTCGGCGCGCCAACGCGGCCGCCTCCGCCGGATAGTCGGCAAGAAGGACGGGGGTATTCCGGGGCAGGTTCGGCTCGACCTTGTCCACCAAGTCCAGATCAAAACGGTCGGCGTCGAAGTTCACGGAAGGGTCCCAGCCCGCATACTGCTTGAAAGCCTCGGCGACGGGCACCCACTCCCAGACCGGCATCAGTTCGATCTCCACCCCACTGAATTTCAGGTTTGTTCTGCCGAGGAGGTCCTGGGCCACGCGGGTCACCAACCCCTTGGTATCCAGGAGAATATCCCTGTAGTCCGCGTCGGCGCGGTACCACTCGAGCATCGTGTATTCGGGATGATGCCTGTTTCCCCGCTCGCCGCGGCGAAAACAGGGACCCATCTGGAAGATGCGCTTGTGGCCGGCCGCCAGAAGACGCTTCATGTGAAGCTCCGGCGACGTCCTCAGGAAAGCCCCGCCGGCGGGCTCGGCGTCGATATGCAGTTCCAGCGCGGGCGCGGGAATCCGGACAGGGGTCTCCACCTCGATGAAATCCCGCTCGTGGAAGAACTCGCGGATCACGCGAAGGAGCTTGGAGCGGATGCCCAGAACGGGGCCCATGCGCTTCAAGCGTTCGGCAGAATCGGGTTGAAACTCAGGGTTCAGGTTTCAGCCCTCAGGTTGCTCTTCACCCCTTGCTGACGCGGTCGAAGTACTTGCCGGTGCGGGTGTCGATGCGGATCGTGTCGCCCTGGTTGATGAACAGGGGCACGCCGACTTCGTATCCGTTCTCCAGCTTCGCGGGCTTCAGAACGTTGGTCGCCGTGTCTCCGCGCGCGCCGGGCTCCGTCTCGGCAATGACCTTTTCGACGTAACTCGGGAGCGACACGTTGATGGCCTTGCCGTTGTGGAACAGGATGGAAACGTTCAGATCCTCGGTCAGGAAATACTTCTGGTCGCCGATCACCTCGGCGGGGATGGTCATCTGCTCGTAGGTGTCGGGATCCATGAAAACAAAATGGTCGCCTTCGGGATACGAGTAATGCAGTTCGCGCTCCTCCATATCCGGCTTGTCGATATGATCCACTTCCCGGAACGTCTTGTCGATCGTGTTGCCGGACAACAGGTTCTTGATGCGACACTTGTACATGCCCTGCCCCTTGCCGGGCTTCACAAACTGGAACTCGACGATTTCGAAAGGAACCTTGTCCAATTCGATCTTCAAACCTTTTCGCAGATCAGACGCGCTGTATGACATGACACTTCCCTCGCTGTTTCAAATTGCCTCCGGCTTTTTCAGTGGCTGGCAGGGCGCATACTATGACCGCTTTTTCCGGTTTTTGCCAATCCTTTTTTCTGCGACAAAATGTCCCTTGCAAACCCAATAAAACGGTTGACATTTTGGCAAGGAAAATATCGTGTGACGCGGACGGCCAAAAGACATAAACCCATTGATTTATCTAGCAAAAAATCGTGTTCATTTGCGTTTAACTATTTGCGAAACAGGGGCTTCTTCTGGTACATTTTCATGCACAATTGGGAAGGTTGATTACTCATGTCAAAGAAGCAGAAAAATACCGATAAGACTGATTCTCAAGAGCCGCAAGCACTCCCGGAAAAGATCATTCCGGAGGGGCTCGAGGTCAGCGCTTCAAAGTCCGAGAATTTGCCCAAGGCCGCACCGGATCAGACGGGCCACAAGTACGACGCCAAGTCGATCACAGTCCTCGGCGGCATGGACGCGGTGCGGAAGCGCCCCGCGATGTACATCGGCGACACCGGCGTGCGGGGCCTGCACCATTGCGTGTACGAAGTGGTCGACAACAGCGTGGACGAGGCGCTGGCCGGGCACTGCAAAACGATCCAGATCGTGATCAACTCGGAGGGTTCGGTTTCGGTGAACGACGACGGACGCGGCATCCCGGTGGACATGCACGCCACGGAGAAGAAGCCGGCCGTGGAAGTCGTTCTCACGACACTCCACGCCGGCGGCAAGTTCGACCACGACAGCTACAAGGTGTCGGGCGGACTGCACGGCGTCGGCGTCTCCTGCGTCAACGCGTTGAGCGAGTGGCTGGAAGTCGAGGTGCGGCGGGACGGCAACGTGTATCACCAGCGCTACGAGCGCGGACGGGCCGTGACGAAACTGGAGACGATCGGCAAGACGAAGAGTTCCGGCACGAAGATCACCTTCTTCCCGGACCGCAAAATCTTTCCCAACGTCGAGTTCAACTACGATATCCTGGCCGCGCGCCTGCGCGAACTCGCCTTCCTGAACAAGGGCCTCGAGATCAAGCTGAAGCAGGAGGAGCCCGCGCGCGAGGAGTCGTTCTGCTACAAGGGCGGGATCACGGAGTTTATCGAGCACCTGAACAAAAACAAGAACGTGCTCCATCCGAAGGTCATCTACTTTGAGAAGGAAAAGGACAAGATCGTGGTGGAGATCGCGCTCCAATACAGCGACATCTTCTCGGAGAACATTTTGTCCTTTGCCAACAACATCAACACCATTGAGGGCGGGACGCACCTCAGCGGCTTCCGCTCGGCCCTGACGCGCACGGTCAACCAGTACGCCAAGGCCAACAAGCTCCTCAAGGAAGAGGCCGAGGCGATGAGCGGCGACGACATCCGCGAAGGACTGACCGCCATCATCAATGTCAAGGTGCCGGACCCTCAATTCGAAGGTCAGACCAAGACGAAGCTCGGCAACGGCGAAGTGGAGGGGCTCGTCGCAACCGTCGTCAACGAGGAGTTGGGCATCTACTTCGAAGAGCATCCGTCCGTCGCGCGGCGAATCGTCTCGAAAGGCATCCTCGCCGCCCGCGCCCGGGAGGCGGCCCGCAAGGCGCGCGACCTGACCCGGCGCAAGGGCGCGCTGGACAGCGGCTCCCTGCCCGGCAAGCTGGCCGACTGTTCCGAGCGGGACCCGGCTCTCACCGAGTTGTACCTGGTCGAGGGCGACAGCGCCGGCGGTTCGGCCAAGCAGGGCCGCGACCGGCGGTTCCAGGCCATCCTTCCCCTTCGAGGCAAGGTGCTGAACGTCGAAAAAGCGCGGCTGGACAAGATCCTGAACAACGCCGAGATCCGCACGATGATCACGGCGATCGGCACGGGCATCGGGCAGGACGAGTTCAACATCGAGAAAGCGCGTTACCACCGCATCGTCATCATGACCGATGCGGATGTGGACGGCTCGCACATCCGCACGCTTCTGCTCACGTTCTTCTACCGGCAGATGCCCCAGCTTCTGGAGCGCGGTTACGTCTATATCGCCCAGCCGCCCCTGTACAAAGTGAAGAGGAAGAAGCACGAGGAGTATGTCGAGAGCGACGCCGAGCTGACCAAGATCCTGCTCAAGCTGGGCATGGAAGAGGTGAAGATCGAGAACGCGGAAGGCAAGGAAGTGTTCAGCCCGCAGCAGCTCGCGGGCGTCTTGGAGTGCCTCACCGAGATCGAACGCTTCACCGACCGCATCACGCGCAAGGGGATCAATTTCCAGGAGTATCTCTCGCATCGCGACCCAAAGACCAAGCAGTACCCGCAGTATCTCGTGACCATTCAGCAAAACGGAAACACGGAGCAGCACTACGTGTTCACGGAAGCCGAACTTCGGAAACTGCGTGAAGCGGCGGAGAAGAAGCTCGGCACCCAGCTCGAGATCTTCACGGAGGACGGAGAGGAAGAGAACGGGAAGCAGCAGGGCATCCGCTGGATTGAATTCTACTCGGCTCCGGCCCTGGCCAGGAACATCGCATTTCTCGAAAGCAAAAACTTCTCGGCCAAGCAGCTCGTAGGCCACGAGGGCCCGTTGTTCACGCTCGTGGACGGCGATCAGCGCAAAACGCCGATTCAAACGCTCAAGGAATTGCTGGACCGTGTGAGGGATATCGGCCGGAAGGGGCTGGAGATCCAGCGTTACAAAGGTCTCGGCGAAATGAATCCCGAACAGCTCTGGGAAACCACGATGAACCCGGAGAAGAGGAAGATGCTCCGGGTGGTCCTCGAGGATGCGTACCGTGCGGACCAGATCTTCACCGTCCTCATGGGCGACGAGGTCGAACCCCGGAGGAAGTTCATCGAAGAGAACGCCCTGAACGTGCGCAATTTGGACATTTAAGGATCCGCCATGTATACCCAGAACGAACGAATCGATTTCATCCACATTGAAGAGGAGATGCAGCGCGCCTACATCGATTACTCGATGAGCGTCATCATCGGCCGCGCGCTGCCGGACGCCCGCGACGGGCTCAAGCCGGTCAACCGCCGCATCCTGTACGCGATGCGCGAGCGCGGCTGGCTGCGCAGCAAACCCTTTGTCAAGTGCGCCAAGGTCGTCGGCGAAGTCATCGGCAACTACCACCCGCACGGCGACTCGGCAGTCTATGACACGATGGTCCGCATGGCGCAGGATTTCTCGCTCCGCTACCTGCTGATTGACGGGCAGGGCAATTTCGGAAGCATCGACGGCGATCCGCCGGCAGCCTACCGCTACACGGAATGCCGCCTCGACCATATGGCCGAGGAGTTGCTGGCCGACATCGAGAAGAACACGGTCGATACCCAGCCGACGTTCGACGAGAAGTACCAGGAGCCCAAGGTCCTTCCGACCCGCATCCCGAACCTGCTCGTCAACGGCAGCACCGGCATCGCGGTGGGCATGGCCACCAACATCCCGCCGCACAACCTCGGCGAAATCGTGGATGCGATCATTTACCTGATTGACCATCCCGACGCCGCGGTCGCGGACCTGATGAAGTTCGTCAAGGGCCCGGATTTCCCCACGGGGGGCATGATCTGCGGCACGGGCCAGATCAAGTCCATGTACGAGACCGGGCGCGGCCTGCTCAAGGTTCGCGGACACGCCGGCATCGAATCCGGAGCGCAGGGCAAGGAAAGCATCGTCATCACGGACATCCCCTACACGGTCAACAAGGCGACTCTCATCGAGCGCATCGCCGACTTGGTCCACGAAAAGACCATCGAGGGCATCTCGGACATCCGCGACGAGTCGGACAAGGACGGCATCCGCATCGTGATCGAGATCAAGCGCGGCGCCATTCCGAAGGTCATTCTCAACAACATCTACCGGCACACGGCGCTCGAGAGCACGTTCGGCGCGATCATGCTCGCCATCGACCACGGCCGGCCGAAGGTCATGGATCTCAAGGAACTGATGCAGTGCTTCATCCGGCATCGGTTCGACGTCATCACCCGGCGAACGCAGTTCGACCTAGAGAAGGCCGAAGCCCGCGCCCACATCCTGGAAGGCTTGAAGATCGCGCTCGACCACCTCGACGCGGTGGTCAAGGTCATCCGGGAGTCCAAGGACCGCGAGAATGCGAAGCTCGCGCTGATGAAGAAGTTCGGCCTGTCGGAGATCCAGTCCGGCGCCATCCTCGACATGCGGCTGTACCAGCTCACCGGCCTGGAGCGGGACAAGATCGAGGCGGAGTACCTGGAAGTCATCAAGTTGATCAACTACCTGCGCGACCTGCTGGCCAGCGAGAAGAAGCTGTACGGCGTGATGAAAGACGACCTGCAGGAGATCCGGAAGAAGTACGCCGACGAGCGGCGGACGGACATCGTCCCGGACGAGGGCGAGATCGACATTGAGGACCTGATCGCCGACCGCGGCTGCGTCATCACGATCAGCCACTCAGGCTACATCAAGCGCGTGCCTGTGAGCACGTACCGCCAGCAGAGGCGCGGCGGCAAGGGCGTGGTGGGGATGGACACGAAGGAGGAAGACTACGTCGAGCACGTCTTCACGGCGTCCACGCACGACTACATCCTCTTCTTCACCCAGACGGGGCGCGTGTACTGGAAGAAGGTCTACGAGGTGCCCGAAGGCGGGCGCGTCACCCGCGGCAAGGCGATGGTGAACCTCCTGGACATCAGCGCGGACGAGAAGATCGCCGCGATGATCCGCGTCCGCGAGTTCTCGGAAAACGAGCACCTCGTCATGGCCACGGAAAACGGGACTGTCAAGAAGACCAACCTCAGCGAGTTCGGCAACCCGCGCGCGGGCGGCATCATCGCCATCCAGATCGAGGAAGGCGACAAACTGATCGGGGTCAAGCTGACCGCCGGTTCGAACGACGTGATGATCATCACCCGCCAGGGCATGAGCATCCGATTCAACGAGGGACAGCTTCGCGACCAAGGCCGCTCCACGATCGGCGTCCGGGGCATCAAACTGGCCGCGGACGACCGCGTCGAAAGCCTGGAGGTCGTCGAGGCGAACGCCACCCTGCTGGTCATCACGGAGAACGGGTACGGCAAGCGGACGGACTTCGAGGAGTACCGCGCTCAGACGCGCGGCGGAAAGGGCGTGATCACGATCAAGACCACGGAGCGGAACGGCAAGGTCGTCGGCGCGCACACGGTCCACGACAACGACGCCATCATGCTGATCACGAGCCAGGGTCAGATGATCCGCATGCCGGTGAGCGACATCCGCACCATCGGCAGAAACACGCAGGGCGTCCGCCTGATCAATCTGGAGGAGGGCGACAAGCTCGTGTCGGCCACAACGGTGGAGCCGGAGAACGACGAGGCGGAAGAAGCCGGAGCCGAAGAGAAGAACGGTTCCGAGGCGGAGAAGAAGTAAAAGCCGGCAGAGGAACTACGGGTTCGGTTTGCGGGGCTTGACCCTGATGGGCAACTGCGGATCCGATTCGGGGGCATTGACCTCCACGATGGGGTCCGACAACGTCGGTTGTTCCAGCCCGCCCACGATCTCCTGGAGAATGGTGCTGTAGCCCTTGCCTTGGGCCATCTCTTCTTCCATTTCCTGCAACGCCACGCCGGCGCTCTTGTTCGGGTCCTGCTCGAACGAGAAGAGAATGCCCCCCACCCGGATCCGGTCGCCGGACTTGAGCTTGGCCACGTCCACGCGCTGATCGTTCACAAAAGTGCCGTTGCGGGACTTCAAGTCCTTCACGTAGAACTCGCTATCCCAGAGGCGAATGCCGCAATGAATACGGGATGCCCTCTCGTCAAGAATCACCACATCCGCCTCGGGACTGCGCCCAATGGTGATGGGACGTTCGCTCAGCTCGAACTCCATCTGGGTTCCGTCCTTCTTGGTGTATTTCAATCGCATGGCGCGCCCCCCTGCTTTATGGTCTCATGATAGGCAAGGCTCGCCGGGGTGGCAAGAGCCTAAACGTGACCCTTGTCGATCAAGGCACGGAAGTACTCGATGGTCAGCGCAAGCCCCTTTTCGAGGTCCATTTTCGGTTCCCAGTTCAGTAACGACTTGGCCTTGCTGATGTTAGGCTGGCGGATCTTCGGATCGTCCACCGGCAGGGGTTTGTGAACGATGGTCGATTGGCTGCCGCAAAGGTCCCGGATTTTCTCGGCAAATTCCAGCACGCTCATCTCGCGCGGATTCCCGATATTGACCGGATCGTGGCCCTCGCTCATCGCGAGCCGATAAATACCCTCGATCAAATCCGACACGTAGCAGAAGCTTCTCGTCTGCTTGCCGTCGCCAAACACGGTCATCGGCTCCCCTTTAAGGGCCTGGGCGATGAACGCGGGAACCACGCGCCCGTCGTTGGGCCGCATCCGGGGCCCGTATGTGTTGAAAATGCGCACGATCTTGGTGTCCACTCCATGTACCCGGTGGTACGCCATCGTCATCGCTTCCGCGAAACGCTTGGCCTCATCGTACACCCCGCGCGGCCCGATCGGATTGACGTTGCCCCAGTACGTCTCGGGCTGTGGATGCACGAGCGGATCGCCGTACACCTCCGACGTGGAGGCCAGAAGGAATCGGGCTTTCTTGGCCCGCGCGAGGCCGAGAGCCTTGTGCGTACCCAGCGCGCCAACCTTCAACGTCTGGATCGGCAGTTCCAGGTAGTCAATTGGGCTGGCGGGCGATGCAAAATGGAAGATGACATCGACGGACCCGGGCAGGTAGATGAACTCCGTCACATCATGCTTGATGAACTTGAAGTTCGGCTTGCCGGCAAGGTGCTCGATGTTGGCCAGATTCCCGGTGATCAGGTTGTCCAGACAGATCACCTGATGCCCTTGGGCAAGCAGGTAATCGCAAAGGTGGGAGCCGAGGAACCCGGCGCCCCCGGTCACCACGGCAACAGGTTGGGGATTCTTCTGGGTCATAAAATCCTCTCCGGAACGACCGCGTCAGACCATGGCAAAGTCATCCCATTCTGTACAGTTCAAACTGGGGTCTTAGAATCCCGTGGATGCACAAGACGGCGAGCCGGGGCTAGTTCATCTGGATTTTGGGATAGAGATCGTGAACGAAGGAAACCATCTCGTTCTGATAGTCATCCGAATCCGGATCCCGGCTTCCCGAGATCGCGATATAGGCCCATCGGTGGGACACATTATGAAAGATGCGGTCCGTGGCCATCCAGACCATTCGCCGGACGTGCGACGGAGTCTCCCGCCCCTTGCCGACAAACCAGTACGCGTAGTAGGAGACGTATTCCCGCGACTGCCCCTCCGCAACCTTGTAGCGGCGCAGGAGATCCAACACCATCACGTCGAGGGGCTTCCGGCCGTCCAAGGGCACGGGAACCGTCAGGCTCCGGACAATTTCATGCCCCTGGCCGACAAGACACATCTGCGGCCTGTGAATACTGCTCCGTTCCTTGCCGCTGAGGACGATGGAAACGAAAATCACCCGGCCTTCCGGAGAAACATATTTCTTTTTTACCAGCCCCGTGTCCGCGGGAAGAATGTCCTTTTCCGCCTTGCTCATCCTGTCCAATTCCCCTCCGCAGTCGGGACAGAACCGGGCCCCCTTGATCTGGCCTTCCACAAACTCCTTCTGGCAGACGGAATTCAGACAGTACAGGATTTCCTCGCCATGCCACTTGCCGACTTGCGCCGGCAAAAGCATCCTGACTCCGGCTTCATCGGTCACCTTGATGTCCACCGAAAAGGCCAGCAGCAAAGACGTCGCCGCCATCAGACCGATCACGACGAAGTAGGGCTTAAGAGATTTTGTTTCCATTGATTCCACACGTGCCGATAATCCAGGTTCAAAAGGCTCCCGATTCCCACCATCAATCCAATGGCCACCGGGAAGAAGATGTACCCCGAATAGTCATGGTAGAGACCCGTCGCCACTTTCTGCCCGAAGGCCTCGGCCACCAGGGCGATGGTTACAATTCTCGAGATATTGCCGATAATCGCCAGGGGGATTGAGGACAGGAAGAGTACCCATTTCTTCACAAGCGTCTTCTGCGTCACAAACGCATACACCGCGGACAAGGCCGTCATCGCCAACAGGGAACGGATGCCGCTGCACGGATCCGCCACGTCGAAGTTGAAGCCGCCCGCGGCCGTCGAGTAGATCGCCGAGCCGGACCGCGCCGCTTCAATCCCCAGCCCGTTCAGCACGGCTGTGGAAACAATGGTCGAGAAAATGCGCAGCGGAAATGTCAGGCTGTCGAGGAAGTTCAAGGGAATGCAGAAGATCAGATACGCGCAGGGAAACATCAGCAGCTTGGCCAGTTCCCAGCCGTAGAAGTAGAACGGCACGCCCCAAAACAGCATGAGAAGGCTGAACAGGGATACGCGGGGCTGCTGGCTTTTCACACCCATCCAATGCAACATCAGCGCGATCACAACAACGGCCAACCCCATCCGGCTCACGGCTTTCGGCGTCTCCGCGATTTCCTTCCGCTTCCACCACAGGACACCGATCGACACGAGGGGGATCAGGACCCCGTGGGAGTAGTCCAGTCCGCCAAAGGCCGCCGGATCTCGCCAGCGCGACAACATCCACTCGATGACCGAACGCCCATAGACGCTGATGTCCTCTGTATTGCCTTGGAGATGAAAAAGAACGAAAGCCAGCCCTACCATGACGGAGACCAGGCCGATCCGGATCAGATCCTGAGTCTCCAGCGCGGCAAGCCGCCAGCGTTCGCTCCATATTTGACTGTCCACAGAATCCACGGGCTAAAAACCTAACACAGGGAGGGGGGCGGGTCAAACGAGGGGGGCCCTACAAATGTTCGCGCAGGAAGGCGGGGAGTTCGCGCATGGAGGCCAGTTCGTAGTCCGCTTCGGACAATCCGCTCTTGGACCCCACAAAGACGGTTCTACATCCCGCGCGCCGGCCCGCTTCGACATCTTTTCTGTTGTCGCCGATCATCCAGGACCGTTTCAGATCCAGAGCGTGCTTCCGGGCCGCTTCCAACAACATCCCGGGATTCGGTTTGCGGCGGGGCGAATTCTCGTCCGTGTCCGTGCAGACGAAGATGTCACGCACCCCCTGTTGTTGTCGGTCCAGCTCCTTCACCAGATTGTCATGGATTTCCGTCAGATCGGCCTCCGTCATCCGGCCGGTCCCCACCCCTTTCTGGTTCGTCACAATGACCGCCTCGTAGCCCTTCTCTCTCACAACCCGAAGCGCCTCGACAAATTCCGGCTGAAGGTGGAAATCAGCCCAGCGCTCCACGTAGCGAGTCTGCACGGGGGCCCGGTTTACAATTCCATCACGGTCGAAGAACACGCACGGGGTAGACATGGAAACTCCTTTTCGTCGTCAGGGGCGATGAGCCCGCACGCGGTAGAACCGATGGTCATTCGTCGGAACCGGCATCACCGAACCGTCGTCCAGTTGGGTGGTGACGCCCGACCCGCCCCACAACCAATTGGAACTATCGAGCCACAGACCCTTCATCAGCGAACCGTTATTGTAGTGAATGCGGTACTGTCGCGCAGTGCTGGAGACAAACTCCAGCCGGATGACGCCATCCGCCCCGTCCACGCAGTTCACGGTGAAGCGGCTGGCTGCGTTGGTCGGCTGCGTATCCGCCATGTATTCGTTGCGATTGGAGGCCTGATCGGCGTCCGGATCATCGGCTCCGGTGTAGTGGGTGATGCTCCCGAAGTTCCGCACTTCCCAATCGTCGTCAAGCCCGTCGAAGTCGTAGTCGGGAAGGATGGTCACGGTCACGATCGAGCTTAACACCGCATCGCCATTAGCCGCGACGGCCTCGGCTTGAAGATCGAGACGTCCGACCCCGTAGTTCGTGGTCTCCAGGGAGAATGCGAACGGCGCGGAACCCGTTACGGCAACCTGCTTGCCCTCGGCGTAAAAGGTCACGGCTGTCACGGGAGCGTCCGCACTCGCGTACCCCTGCGCGGTAACCGTCTCACCGAGAAGAACTGTGGAACCGCTGACAGGATTTGTGATCATGCAGACGGCTTCATTGTTTTCGACGATGAACGGGACCGTTGTTCTTCCCTGGGTTCGCACGGCAGATCCCTCGTACGCGACAGCGGTCAGCACATGAGGCCCGTCAGAGAGGTTCGTGGTCGTCAAGTCAAACGCCCCCGTCAGATTCGTGAGGCCTTGGGCAAGGAATACCGCGCCGCGGGCCGTAAGCACATCGGCATTATCATTCAGGTTATCCGTGAACGTCACATGGGTGTCCAAGCCCGACCCGAAGACAGCTCGCGTGACACGATAATCGACCTTGATGTTGTATCCTTCGGGACCCGGACACCGCGCCTGGAGTGAAGCCTGTTCGCGGGAAGGCGACCCGCGCTGTTCGTGATACAACGCCGCAACCCCATTCGTGGCCTGCAGGGCCGCATTGGAATTGATGACACCCATGAGTTGATCAAGCAGATGGGCGCAACTCTGGCCCGCCTTCGCAACCACCCGATTCGTCACCACCACCCCATTCGTGAGCGTTACCGTACAAGTCACCACGTCGCCAGGGTTCGGCGTGCCCGCCAGCGCGATGAACTCGCGGGCCGGATATATGCTCTCCATGAGATGGGGCCCAGCCGCATACCCCCAAGCCGTCAAAACCATGGCCATCCCCTGCCCGCTGCTCGCCGCGTACGCCGTTGCCGCACCCGCTGCGCCGAAATTCGTGCGGACCAACAGGATTGCATCTCCTCTCGCGGATGCGCGAACAGTTGTGTTACTTGAGTTGACGGCATTTGCCAGCCCTTCGGCTGCGGAATACAGCGTATCTCCGGATACGACCTGGTAGGAGCACGTTACACTGTCCACAGAGAGATAAAGAACATTGCCCGCCGCCAACGGCGCACAGGTCAGCGTCCGCAGAAACCGATTGTCGATAAATACATCGATCCGCTCGACGGGCCGAGCCACGGACGACGCCTCAGCCGTGATCGCGATGCTGACCGTACTGGTGACCACTGAGTTCGACTGAAGTCCCGAGACCAGAACATTCGGCTTCGCCGCGTACGGACTGCACAGGGGATCGCCCACCACGACCCCCTGATACGGATTCTGCACGGCCATGTAGAAGCTCTCCGCCAGGTTGAATCCCCGGGCATACCAATAATGAAGACGGGCGGCGGGGAACTTGTTGGTATATGCACATGGCTCCACCACAGTGCCGTAAGAACCCACGGGACCCCAGTTGAGCCAATTCAGAATCGTCATCTGACTGCTTATTGGATCCAGCAAGTATCCGCCATACGAGGTCAGGTGATTGCCGAGTGCGCCCGGAAGAAAGTGGTTCTGATCCAGGTATGATACCCAGGTGCAACCGATCATATAGCCAAGGATATTAGTCTGGTTGATCATCGAATCGGAATCCACCATCGAGCACTTCTGCGGAGACCCGAGAACACGACTATCGAAATCGACATCCTCATATTGATACCATTGGATATTGCGGGCGTTGTCCGAGGAACGAGCAAGAAACACAGTTCCCGTTGGGCTCGTTTCGTCTGACGCAACGCTCCGGTCAATAGCGCATTTCGCCGCCGGAAACGTCCAGCCGTTGAGTATCGTACTCAAGTAGAAGAGATGGCCACCCGGCGCGTCGCTGTGCGCGAATGCGCGTTCTGCGTTGAAATACTCGCTGTCGCTGTTCGGAGCCAGCTCGCAGCCGGACACGAACGCATCCGGAGAACTCTTGAACCCATAGAACATCGCCGCCGTGAGGCCGCAGTGCCGTCGATTCGTATAGGGCCCGCTGTAAATGCGGTAGGGAATTCCACGGGAGAAAACCACGTAGTCGATCTGGTTGCTCAAGCCCGACGAAGCAATGTAGTCCAGGATCGGCTTGCGAATTTCGTTGGTAAACCCGGCTGTATCGAGGCTGTAGTTGGTCGATGTCCTGATATGAAAAATATTCGCGGGAGGAATCGCGCGCCGTTCCCGGTAATACTGTCCGAGTTCCAGGGATTCCAAGCTGTTGTCGTTCACCACCACGAGGACGTTCTGAGGACCGCCGCCCGCCTTCGCTGAAACGGCGCCCACAAACAACAGGGCCAGACTGAATCGGATGAATCGCATCACGCCGACCAAGTTCATGCCATCCAACATACCCCGCCGGGGCAATCTTTGCAGCGTGCGTTATCTGGCCACAGGCAGGGTCACTGTTTCCCGCGAGGAACGATGGCCATCTGATGCGTGAATGAACAGAACCTGGCCCATGGCCGACCCCGGCGAGACAGACAACGTGCGGCCATCCGCGTCGAACGCGCTCGCCGGCACCGGCGGGGAAATGGCCGGACGTCCAAAGTCCGCCGGGGCTGCCGCCACCATCAGGCCCAGATTACCCAGCCCCGACTGTTCGTCGGCGGCGGCGATCAAAAGATCGTCGTTCACCCTGCATTCCAAAACGTTATTTCCCGTCTTGCGGACGGACAGAGCGTAATCCGTATCGGGCAAAATCACCGCCCCGCGCGTCACACTCCAGGCCATCTTGCCATCGCGGCACACTCCCAGAGCCCACGCCGATGTATCCCCGAAGAAACCAAAATAGGCAAAGTTCGCTCTGTCCCTGTAATGAAAAACCAAGCCCGCATACTGATCCCTGAAGCGAGGCGCACGACCCACAAAACGAACCTCGGAACGTATTTCACGGCCCTCTGAAGACAACCCAGGGAAAACGGCTATTCCGAACCCATTCGTCGGAGGGACCAGGCGCATGGAAGACCCGGATGCATCCACCTCGCCGGACACGGCTTTGGCAGCCGGGAGGGGCTGAAACCACCGCACATCAACCGGGTCTTTTTCCTCATCCGAAACATCCGCCGCGAGAACAATGCGCCCCTGTTGATTGGTCGACACATGGACATGATGGATCACCGGGGGTTGGTCACGCCGCGCCACCTTCAACGGAACCGGTTTGCCTCGCACGCAATCGCCGTCTGCGTATTTCGCAAACGCCTGAATCTTGTTCGGGCCCGGCCCCATTTTCAAAGGATCCATCCGGATCTCGGACAACTCGCCTTCGGCGGCGGCTGCGCCTGCGATTTCCAGCGTCCCGCAAATCACACCCACTTGTTCCGGCTCGCCGGATGCCCGCACGCGCAGAGTCACCGGGTGGAACAGATCGATCTCCTGGGCTGGGGAGAGCCCTTCCAGCGCAACACTCCTTCCCTTTCTATTCACGGTAAAGCCCGCGGTCGCCGACACCTGATGACGCACCGCGCCCTGCAAATAAGCGATCGCGCGCAACTCGTGGTATCCATCGGCCAGATGATCCGTCCTGATTTTCACGTCCGGCCTGGATGCCGCGTTCAGACTTCGACCATCGAGCAAGTACAGGTAATCCGGCGCGGCGGATGGATTGGCCGGAAACAACTGGGCGTGAAAACTGGCTTCGCTCGTGACCGGCCCCTCGTCCAGTTGGACCAGAACCAGGGTCAAACCCGGCGACCACGGAGCGGCCAAGGGCTCGCCCAGAAGAAGCGTTTGCAGCGGACACCGAATCGACTGATAGAAGCTCTCGAGGATCGTGCATCCCATGGCATAATGAACAAAGAAGCGGGCGTGCGGGAATTTCGTCCAGATCGCCAGGGGCTCCGTTACGACCCCTGCGGACGCAACCGCCCCTCCGTTCAACCACTCCGTCATCTTGCTTTGATCGTAGGAGTCGAAAACCGCCGAGAAGCTCGTCAAGTGCTCGGCCACACATCCCGGCAAGGCATTTTTGATCACCCCGGCGTCGATCCATTCCTGTCCGCACATCAGCCCCATGACTTTCGACGCCGAGTCCGGGAAGTCCGGTGTGATTCGAGCAACAACCCGCAACTTCTCCAATTCCTGTTGCGCCCCCGGATATTGCCATGCGCGGCACTTGGATCGGATATTCTCGCTCACCACGAAGAAGACATGCCCGATCGGCGAAGTGTGATCCGCCAGCAGCCCGCGCCGCAGACCCCGCAGCACGGATTCCACATCGGTTCCCCGGGATCCGGTAAAACCGAGCATCATGCTGGGAAGCGGCATTTGTGTCTGAAGTCTCGCCGCAAAGCTCTCCAGGGAATGCGCGGGGGCGCCCGGATGATCGGCAGAATTCGGACCCGCGAACAAGGGCGACGGGTAGAGACCCTTCTGAATCATTTCCGCGGCCGGAACCCGGTTCCGCATGAAGGTGAGGCCCTGGATCGACATCGCGGGTTCCGTAGTGATCCGGATGGGAAAATCAACCGAGTAGATCCAAGCCAGGATGTGGTCGCCAATTCCGCGCTGCTTTATCGCTTCGTTTGCGGGCTCCCAGATGGCACGGGTGAAGTCGTCGGCGGAAATGGCCGCCGCAGGTTCCAGCACTGCGTCGGGAAGATCCAGGTAAACGATGTTCTCCTGAGGGATGTTCCTTTGACGGATAAAGGCATTGGCAACTTCCTTGGATCGAAGCGAATTCTCGTTCACCAAAACCAGCAACTCGTGAGGACCCAGAGCCTGCGCCCGCGAAATGGAGGACAGGAGTAAACCAACCGTCGCCAGTAATTTCACCCATCTATTCACGCGTTTCCCGGGATTGACCCTTTTCGCCATCATGATTGACGCCGATCGCCTCGATGAACCGCATAACCCGATCAGTAGGCCCCGTAGCCGCGGGTGACCGTGCGTACCGTTCGTACAAGAATAACGATGTCCAGCCAGACAGACCAGTTGCGCACGTAATAACTATCCCACCGCTCCATACCCTCAATCCCGCCGGCTTCGCTTCGACCGGATACCTGCCAAAGGCCGGTAATGCCGGGGCGAACACGCTCGCGAAGGCGGCGTACGCGCACCGGCAGTTTTTCCGCGTGATAGAGAGGAAGCGGGCGCGGGCCGACCAGCGACATATCGCCCTTGACGACGTTGATCAGTTGGGGAAGTTCATCCAGGGATGTCTTCCGGAGAAAGGCTCCGACCCGCGTCACGCGGGGATCATTTCGCAGTTTGAAACCGCGTCCCCACTCCTGAGCCAGCATCGGATCATCATGAATAACGCGTTGCAGTTCCTCCTCGGCATTGGGTCGCATGGTGCGGAACTTGATCGTCCGGAAAGACCGACCCAATCGTCCCACGCGCTCCTGGAGGAAAAATGGAGACTGCCGGTCCTGCGCCCAAACCAGCAGGGAGATCAAGCCGAACAGGGGAAGCCAAAGCGGCAGAGCGAGAATCACCACGGCAAATTCAGAACCCCATTTAAACCCGCGCGCCAACGGATTCAGCAGGTTGCTGCTCAACTCCAACCCAAGAATGCCCAGAAAATCCCGCGGGGTGACCCAGAGCGACGGCGCCTCCAGCAGGTTCGGAATCACAACGACACGCCGGTACTTCGATAAGGGACCCTCGATGAGCTGCAGTTCCTTTTGAGCGGCCCCTTCGAGGGTCATCACGATGGCAACCACCGCCTGATCGGTCGTTTCCGAGAGATTGCCCAGCACCTTCAATCCATCCACGACCTCGCCTTCAACCCCTCCTTCGCGGAAGTTGCCGATCGGATAGTACCCCAAACCCGATTCGGTCTTCAGAGAATCTGCGATATGCTTGATCGCCGGATGGTTCCCATAGATGACCGCCGGAACGCCCCAGAGCCCGGCGTGCAGCAGCTCATCCTTGATCCAGATGCGAACCAGCGGGATCAGGACCATGCTACACATAAAAATGCTCATGTACGTCAGGCGGCTGGCCGTTGTTCCAATTTGGCCCAGGAACAGGACCGCCGCCACAATCCCAAAAATCATCGCCAACAGGATGATGATTCGACGCAGATGCTCAACCGGTCCAATGCCCCAGTCCGGCAGCATGCGCATGACGCCCGCTCCAAGCCACCACACCGGAATAATCCCCCAGGCCCAACCGAAGGCCATCACCTCGCCGCGAAACCACGCGCGGAACCACTCTCCAAGCGCGATGGCGCACGCCAGGGCAATCACGTCCGCCAGAGCCAGGGCCAGGATATTGATCCAGAGCCGGCGGTAATACGCAAAGGGAGTGGGAGGTCCGGCGTCTTCCTTCAAATCGGATTCGGTACTCATGCGAAAATCGGCCTTGTTCGCGACCGTCTGTTCCACCCGGCCGAATATCATAGGCTGGGCGCGCGCCGGGTTCAATCCGCCAGAAGCCGGGCGTAGGCCTCCAGGAGGCGCGGCGCCTGATGGCGCCACTCCAGCGCGCTCTCCATGCGGGAGCGCCCTTCCCGTCCCAGCCGGTCCCGCATCGCGGGATCGTCGATCAACTCCAGCACCTTGTCGGCAAAATCCGCCGCGTCGTTGCCGCGCGCGTAAAGCGACGCCCCTCCCGCGGAGAATCGGCCCTCCGCCAGATCGTACTGTACAATCGGCTTTCCGAGCGCCATGTACTCGAGAATCTTGTTCATGGTGCAAAGGTCGTTGTAGGGGGTCTTGCGGTCCGGGTTCACGCACACGTCGCATGTGGACAGCACCCGAATCATCTCTGCATCGGGGATGCGTCCCGTGAACTCGACAAACTCGCTCAAATTCAAATCGGCCGCCAGCTTCTTCATGTTTTCGGCCAGCGGCCCGCTTCCCACCAGCACGAAGTGAATATCCCGGCGTCCCTTGTCGAACACGATGCGGCGGATCGATTCCAGCAGCAGGTCGATGCCTTCCGGTTCCCCCATCACGCCCATATAGCCGACGAGATGCTTCTTGCCGCGCTTGAGTTCCGCCACGGGCTCCTGCGAGACGAACTTCGACAGGTCCGGGCCGCTCCGAACCACGAATACGCGGTCCGCCTTCTTCCCCCCGCGCGAGAGCGCGATGCGACGATGCGACTCGTTGGTCTCGATGACCAGATCGGCGAAGAGATAGGTGAGACGCTCGGCGATTCTCAGCAGCCAGTAGAAGAACCCGCGCCGCCCGAACTTCGCCTCGTACATCTCGGGAACCACGTCGTGGTGGTCATACACCAGTTTCGCGCCGTGCAGAAACTTGAACCAGAGCGCAACGAGAAACAACAGGTCGGGCGGATTGCAGACATGAACCACATCGAATCCTCTTTCTTTCCACACCCGCCGCGCCAGTCGGAATTCACCCAGCAGGGCCGATGCATATTCCCGCAGGTATCCGCCGGGCGAACTGACCTCCGGCGGCAGGCGATGACGATAGATATGGATGTTCTGAAGGACTTCCTTTTCCTGTTCGAAGCCTTTGCCGGTGGGGCAGATCACGGACACGTCGTGGCCCTCGGAGGAAAGAGTGGTCGACTCCATCCAGACCCGGCGGTCGAACGGAACAGGCAGGTTCTCGACGATAATCAGGATCTTACCAGGCGATGCCATGGTACTCAATGCCTTCGGGCGGCTCGGGGAACAGCCCGGCAAGATCAAACACTCGCTTCACGGCGGACCGATGCGCCAGGATGAAGTCGCGGAAATCCCCGTGGTTCTGCGTGACCACCAGCAACTCCGCGTCCTTCAACGCTTCGTCCGGATCGTCCTTCATCAGGCTCTCGAAATGCGGCAGGTTCTCGCGGATGTAGCTCAAGTTGGTGCCCATCAGCTTCGCCTGGTTCACCGCGGAATCGTAGATCCGGATTTCGCGGCCTTCGCCGATCAGGCGCTTCACGAGGATCACGACCGGGCTTTCGCGCAAGTCATCGGTGTTCGCTTTGAACGCGAGTCCGAATACGGCGATTTTCCGCACGCGCATCTGAAGAATCCTCGCCGCTGTGGAATCGATCTGCGCCTGGTTGCTTTGCGGCAACGCGCTGACCACAGGCATCTGGACGCCCTGGTCCTGCGCCATGTGAATCAGCGCCGACACGTCCTTCGGCAGACACGAGCCGCCATAGGCAAAGCCCGGACGCATGTACACCGGGGAAATATTCAGCTTGGTGTCGCTGAGGAAAACGTCCATCACCCGCCGGGCGTCGATTCCGAGCTGGCACCCGAGACGGCCCACCTCGTTGGCGAAAGCGACTTTCACCGCATGCCACGTATTGCAGAGGTACTTGATCAGTTCCGATTCCCGCGGCTGGACCACAAAAACCGGCGCGCGGATCGTCTTGTAGATTTCGCGCACGGCCTGCTCCGCCGCCGGCTCGTTGGTGCCGATAATCGTGAACGGCGGCGCGTCGTAATCGCGGACCGCCGAACCCTCGCGCAGAAACTCCGGATTGAACGCGACGTGAAACCGCGCCCGGTCCGCATGTTTGGCGAGCACCGCCTCACAGGCCTCGAGCGTGCCGGGGGGAACCGTGCTGCGAAGGACCAGCACGTGGGGCGTGCTCTTGCCCGAGAGACCGCGCGCGATCTGCTCGCAAACATGGAAAACGTGGTCCAGGTTCGGAGCGCCTTTCTCCTTCGGCGGCGTGCCCACGCAGACCAGCGAAATGTCGGTGGATGCAACGGCGGACGCGGCATCCGTGGTCGCTGTCAAATGCCCCTTGGCGACCGCGTCAGGCAGGAGTTTTTCAATCCCCGGTTCGACGACCGGCGATTCGCCTTTCCGAATCATCCGGACCTTGTCCGGATTTACATCCACGCCCACCACCTCGTGGCCATCCCGCGTCAGGCAGGCCGCCGTCACGGTCCCCACATATCCCAAACCGAAAATACTGATTTTCATGCGATCTCGATCCTGTTGACCCCCCGTACCGGCAAGGGCCTGTTCATGGCGCCACACAGCGTAAACGACGGAACGCGCACGCCAAACCCGGGCGAAAACCACCCCGCATCGTCCCCCTCCTTGACCAACGACCAACGGGCTCCTTCATCCAGCCGCAAAACGAGACTGCCTCCGGACCCACTCACGCGGCAGACTCCGGACTCCAGTTCCACCCGGCAATCGGGCGAGAAATGGAAGCGCCATTCTAGCAAATGCTCGCCGGTCCCGGAAAGATCGTCTTCGATCACCAACGTCCGCCCGTCCAGCTCCAGCTTCCTGCGATGAACGACGCGGCCGGCTAATCGCTCGTACCCGCGATGCTCCGCGGTCACCCACTGCTTTCCGCCTTCCCGCCGCGCTTCAATCACCCGGGCATCCGCCTTCTTCAGCCAGAGAAAAGTTCCTCCGGCAACAGCCTGATCCACGCCGTCCACGACGACCGTGTTATGGGCCTTTGTGCTTCGGAAGTAGTTTCGCCAATGCGGTTCGGCGTGATAGCAGTACGTTCCGGGATCCACGAGCACCGGTTTCCCGCCGACGCTGAGCGTGAACGCGAGGGCATCGGCGTGCCCGTGCGCTGCCAGCGACAGGAACCCCTGCGGCCCCGCGTCAAACAGGGTGAACACTTCGGCCGGGCTCCCCCGATCGGCTATCAGCAGATGCAGTCCCGCGTCTTCAAACGAGGACACATCCCGCGGCTTGAACTCCTTCGGCGGGACGCGATCAAATCCGGCCAGCCGCGCTGACATGGATGGCTCCGGCTTTGCCGGGACATTGGCATCCAGAAGGATGCGGGCGAAATCGAATATCCACGCGTCCCGGCGATCCTTGGCGGATCGAAGCTGAACGGCCAACCCGTCGTCGCCGTCGCCGTAGTTCGGCAGATGACCGCCGACATCCGTCAGGACGGGAATCGCTTCGACCATCTTCCTCACGGCATCGCTAAAGGAATCCGAGAACGCGAATCCCGAACGACGCGCTTCGTACAGACAAAGAAGAAGGAACTCGGCGACGAAGAGATGGTAGTCAAAGGCCTGCTCGCGATTCAGGCCGGAGGGGAAAGTCTGTTTGATCCTCTGCTCTTCCAGCACCGCGGCAGCCTTCTCCTTCCACGCCCGCGATTCGGGGAAACAGGGCCAGGCGGAGGACGCCACGAACTGACCGGCCATCTCGCCGATCACATGATTGTTCGCCGAGGAACCCTGGGCATACGCGCGGTCAATGAACAATTGCTGCTGATACACGGAGGTCCAGACCGGGCTTTGAGGGCCGAAGACCGCGTCGTAATGGGTCGAAGCGCGCAGAAGTCGTTCGCACCACACCCACGAGATCAGGCGGATTCCGCTCTCCAGCGGCGAAATCCAGTTGGCGCCCCGGAGAAACGGATTGGCGTCAACCCAGCCGAGCATCTGGTCGGCTATCTCGGCGGCATAACGTTCCGCGCCGCTCAGGGCAAACGCAGCGGCCAGTACGGTCAGATGCTGATGCCGATTCTTTTCCCAGATGTTCTTGATGCTGCCGACCGCCTCCGGGTTCCTGAAATCCAGGCGAGGCGAGAAGCTCAGCGTCGTTCCCTTGCCGGAGGCGGGGTCCACCTGCCAGTCGATCGGATCCTCCTGCAATCCATTCAACCCAAAGAACAGCCAGCGGTGTTGAAGGTACGCATCCGCCTCTTCCAGCAATTGCAGGCGCGCGGAATCCTCCCTGGCCGGATGAACGATCGTCCACGGAACCGGAGAAAGCTGTTGAACGGACGGAGGCACGGCTCCCCCGCGATGCCGGATCATCCATGCCAGCGAACGGGCACGATGCAGCACCTCGAGAAAATCCATCGACCGCACCCGATGAAAATACCATTGAAGATTCATACCCTCACCCCGTTCCAAGCCTTGTATCACCAGGCCGGCCTATTTCCAATAGTCGGACAACTGAACCACGCGGCCGGCGCGGAGCGATTCGGCGGCTGCAAGGGTTACCAGCGTTGTGTCCAACAAGCTCTGAATCGAGATGGGCATTTCCGTGCCGGCCCTGACCGCCTTGCCGAACGCCTCCAGTTCCTCCCGCTGACCCTTGTTCACCGAGCCGCCGACTCTCCGTCGCTTCACGCCATCGAACAAAACCGCCGATTCGAAGTTGTTAAGCTGGGCGGTCTTGCCGGCGCCGAACACTTCCAGAAATTCCTTCGGCACCTTGGCGCTGCCCTGCGTCAGATACAATAGATTGCCCACGGAGCCATCGTCGTAGTTGACCACGGCGGCGATGTTCTCCAGATCGTCCGGCGTGGGATGCTCCGGACGAATCGCCTGCGCGAACACCGAAACAGGCCTCGCGTCCGACAGGAAGCTGAACATGTCGAAGAAATGCCCCGCCTCGCCGAGGAACCGTGAGCCTTCAGATCCATCGCCATACCACGAGTTCGCATCCACGCGGCCCGCATGCACGCGGTAGTGCATGACAAGCGGCCCGGCCCAACCCTCGAACAACTCCGCGACGCTTCGCGCCAACGGAGAAAAGCGCCTGTTGAATCCGACCTGCAGCCGCTCGTTGCCGGTCTCCACCAGCGCCTTGCGAACCAGTTCCGTCCCGGCGATATCAATGGCCAGGGGTTTTTCCACGAACACCGTCTTGCCGGACCTCAAGGCCTCCGCGGTCATTTCCGCGTGGGCGGCATGCCGGGTCGCAATCACAACGGCATCCACATCCTCCGCGGCCAGCAGGGCCTTGTAGTCCGTGCTCGCGCGCTCGAACGGGAACTTGCGCGTCGCGTTCGCGCCGGACAACGCGGTGGTCGTTGCAACTTCAACCAGCTTGACGTCCTTCCGCCCGGCAAGATGGGGCAGAAGCATGGATGAGGCGTAGTTGCCCGCGCCGACGAACCCGAAACGGATCACATCGGCGGTCTGGGGAGCCGTCTTCGATAACGGCGCTATCGCCGGCGGCGGCGCAATTTCCCCCGTGTGACGAGGATACTCGAACAGAAATCCGATCCCGGACAGCTTCCCGTCCGCGATATCCTGGTACACGGATTCCGCCTTGTCGAACGGGAACACCGAGGAGATCAGCGGGTCCAGTTGTACCTTGTGTTGGGCCACCAGATCGAGAAACGCCGCCATATTTCGACGCTCCGTCCATCGCACATAGCCGATGGGATAGTCGATCCCGCGTTCCTCGTAATTCGCGTCGTACCGGCCCGGCCCGTAGGACCGCGAAAACCTGTACTCCAGTTCCTTCCCGTAATACTCATTGTACGGCAAATCCAAGACTGTTTTGCCCACGCCAACCACCCGGGCGCGATCGCGCGCCAGGCCGGCGGACAGTTCCACCGGCTCGCTCGTGGAAGACGATGCGGCAATAAACACGCAATCAGCGCCCGCGCCGTCCGTGAATCTCCGGATCGTGTTTACGAGGGCGATATCGTCCGGCGCAAAGGCGGCATCGCAGCCAAGCCGGACGGCCAGCGAACATCGCGCGGCCGAGAGGTCTGCGCCAACGACATGGATCCCTCCCGCCTTCAGAATCTGGACTAGAAGCTGCCCGATCAGACCCAGGCCAATCACGCAGGCCGTCTCGCCAACCTGCATATGCCCGCGACGGAATCCATGAAGTGCGATGGACCCGACCGTTGTGAAGGCGGCGTGCTGAAGCGAAACGCCGTCGGGAACCGGAACGACGAGGTTGCGGGGAACAAAGTTGGTCTCGGCGTGATTCGCGTAGCCGACTCCGCCGCACGCCACGCGCTGACCCGCTTGAAACTCAGAGGCATCCGCACCGACCGCGGTGACGACGCCGGAGACCGAGTACCCGAGCGGCGTCAGGGAATCCAGCTTGTTCATGACCTTGTGGAAGGTCGCCATCAATCCCTGCTGCTGGACGGATTGAAGGACTTTCTTCACCTGGTCGGGCCGGGCCTTCGCCTTTTCAAGGAGGGACATCTTCCCTTCACGGACCTTCATGCTCTCCGTGCCTGTCGAGATCAGGCTGAACCGCGTCTCCAGCAGAATGCCTCCGTGTTTCAACGCAGGCGCGCTGACGTCCTGAAGCTTGATGTCACCGCTTTTATAGTTCTGCGCAATTTGTTTCATAAGGGCTCCTTCTCCGGCGATCCATCAGCCGGCCAGTCCTTTGAGAATCTTCTTTTGATCGAGCTTTGAAACGATGAAACGGAATTTGCCTGTATTACCCCGGGGAATCGAGTCAACATATTCAAACCCGACTCGCACGCTGTCCCCCAGCCGGAGGCGCGCTTCGCGAAGAATCGTCTGCTCGTCCTCGCGCGTGTATGCCGGCTCACGCACAATCCGGAGCACGACTTCTTCCACCGCATTCTGCACCACCTGCGCCTCCACGACGCACCGGCTGTCCTTGAACAGATGATCGAGGCGGCCCACGATCCGGCCGTCCGGAGTGATGACATAGTCCTCCACGCGTCCAAGGACTTCATCCACCAGGACACCGCCGCGCCCGCACTGGGATGCCGTCCGTTTCGAGAGCGTGACGACATCCCCCACTTCATAGCGGATCAGGGGGAACGCCGGATTGCCGAACCCGGTGCACACGAGGCGGCCTGTTTCACCGGGATGGCAGGGCTCATTCCGATCGTTCAGCACCTCCACGGCGCTGTGTTCGATCTTCAAATGGAGTTCGCCCTTCTCGCATTCGACGATGTTCGCGCACATCTCGGTGTTGCCGTACCAGTTGAACACGCGGCAATCGAACGCCTCCCGGATCGCGGCGCGCTGGAAATCCATCAGCGTTTCGGAAAACGTGTAGACGCCTTTCAGCCGAAGCTTCTCCTTCCCGTATTTCCGAAACGCGAGCGCGAGCAAATACACGGACGACGGATAGCCCGCCAGGATGATCGGGTTGAACGACTCCAACCGGCGAACGTACGCGGGCATGGTCTTCTCGGACAGATGATAAGAGGAGAAGAACAGATGATTGCTCGTCATATCGAACGTCCAAAACGGCGGACGTGTCCGATTTGGATGCGCCACGGGATGGCCGGCGATGAACGCAAACGGATCGAGACCGACAAGGCTCGCCTTCGCCCAGGAGTAATGCAGTTCCCGAAACGCGTATTCGCGCTGAAAACATTCCGGCGAAACCGGGAACGTCAACGACTTGCCGGTCGTCCCGCTGGTGTGCGCCATCCGGCGGGGTTTCCGATCACCCGCCCGGCTGATCAGTTCGTCCCGGTGCTCGCGCACGGCCTGTTTCGAGAGCAAGGGGAATCGCGACAGATCATCGGTTCCGGCAACCGCCTGATATTCCTTCCGCGCCGAGTAGAAAGGCGTTTCCGCGATCGCCGCTTTCAGGAAGTCTTGCAGGCGCACCTGCTGAAAACGCTGAAGACTTTCGTTGTCCCAGTTCTGCGCACCGGTCAGAAAGGCCAGGTGCCGGCAGAAGTCGTCGCCGTATCGCTGCCGCCGCTGGGCGAATCCATACACGCTCGCGATCAGCGACTTCACCGGCAAGGGCGCCCCGTAGTAGAACCCCCTGAAGAATCGGTTTCCGTAGCTCATGGCGTCCACTCGATGTGCTTCGTCCAGCCGAAGTGCGGCTTGAAATGAAACACGTCGTTGATCTGAAATTCGTTCAGCGGCTTGTTCCACGCCGCGTGATTGCTGGCAACATGAATGATCCCGCCCCCCTCCTCGATCAACGGGTAATCGTGACGGTCAAAACTCCGGCCAATGAGCGGAATCTTCCGCACATCAAAACCCATCAGCTTCGCGCAGACGGCATCGACCGCAACCGGGTTGTCTCCGGCCAGGATCACTCCGGCGGCCTTCGGGCTGCCGGCAACCGGCCCGTCGCCCTCCATCGCCACGACTCCGTCAACAACCGACAAGTACTTCTTCGGCGAAGCGCGCCACGTGCCGTCCGGGTTCCCGTACATCAGGATGCGGTTCAGATCGATGCACATGCGCCAAACGGTTTCATTTCCATGCCAGTTGCCGGAACGGACCACCTCATCCGTTCGGCCGAACAACCGGTACGCCCACTGCTTCCCCCTCCGGGCCAGCGCCTGCACAAGACGGTTGTTCGTGAGCAGAAGCTCCTTCACCTTCATGACCAGCGTATTTTCAATCCGGCCGCGCACGCTGGCGCGGTTGAACTGGTCTCCACCGGTCTCCGGCGAACCGAACGCGTAGTGCGGGAGCCAGTTCTTGTCGGCGTTGATCCCCACCAAGCCCTTCAGGTTGACCGTAATCCCGCATTTCTTGTGCGTCTTCAGTTTCGGCACGCTGATGAAGACATCGGCCGCCAGCGGAGTTTTCGAGATTCGGTACTCATGTTTGCCGGCGCTGTGGTGCCGGTTGGTTTCCTCCACATCGTAGAACGCGCCATAATACTTCCGGCCCTGACCATCCAATTCGGCAAACGCGCTTCGCGCGCCGAGGTCAAAAGCAACCCCGCCGAGCGGATCGCCCGGCAGCTTCCGTTTCTCCACGTAGACGCCGTCCTTCTCGACCCAGTATTCGTCGCGCAGATCGATCAGTTCGATCTCGAACCGCTTCTCCTGGCGATAGAAATCCCGGATCGCGTTCAGCCCCATCCGTTCCACGATCAAGTCCCACTTCGAATCTGTCTGCGGCGCATCGCCGATAATGATTCGTCCTTTTCCCTCCAGCGCGATGAAGGCGAAGTCGACCACGGCGCGAATGACCGAGCCGTGCGTGATCACATGCTCCCAGGAATCGTCGCACTGATGCTTGTGCGCGATCATGTTCGGCTTGATGAAGACAGTCTCGCCCGGCTTGATCAGCCGGCCGAGCGGATTCCAATCCGGCCGGTCCATCCGTTCGCGGTCATAGCCCAATTGTCGGAAGGCTTCCGCAACATCGGCGCTCGCGGGTTCCCCCGCGGGAGGGTAGAGCGCCGCTGTCCTGACCACGCTGACGCGATGTTGGTGCATTACACCATCTTCAATGCTTGTTCGATGACCTCCGTCGATCCAATCTTCGTCATGCAATTCGCTTCGGGGAATACGCATTCCTTTTGCAGGCACGGATTGCATGGAAAGGACTTGCCGGGGTGAAAAAAGAAATTGTTCGAAGCATGGGGACGCCACAAATCGCTGTTGCCCGGGCCGAACAATGCCAGGACACGGACTCCCAGAACAACTGCGAGATTCATCGGCCCGCTATCGAGCCCGATGAACAGATTGGAGCCTTTCAACAGGCCGATCAGGTCGGTCAGCGACGTGATCTTCATCTGGTGACGGACCTTCATCTGTCGGGATATTCCTTCGACAAGACCCCTTTCTTCCTGGCTGCCCACAAGCACAATGCAAACGTCGTCCCGGGTGCCGAGTGCATCGAGTGTTTCGACCCATCGTTTTTCCGACCACCGCCGAAATTCCCAGCCCGCGCCAGGATGCACGACGATCTGTTTCTTGTCGGGCTCCACAACAAGCGCCGGGATTGCATCAGGCCGGAATACCGGGAATATCAGGGGCGGCATTTCAACATGGAACGTGCGACTGACCACCCACCGATTCATGTCATAGCGGTGCATGATGGGAACGTCACCGGCATTATCCGTCAGCATGAGCCCGCGAATGCGCATGTTTGTACCCATGTAGTTTGTGTATCCCGCTCGCCGCCGGCAGCCGCACATAGCCATCAGCAACTGGCTTCGTATCTCCCCCCGCGTATCGATACCGACGTCAAATCCACCTTCTCCGCGAACGGCCATGCATGTCTTCCACAGGGCCCACCACTCCCGAAGCGAGCCGCGCTTCGAAGGACGCGCCCAGGGAACGGGAAGAGTTACGGTCCGACACACACGTTTGTCGTGGAGGAACAGAGCCCCATTCTTTTCCTGGGAGAGCACGGAAATCTTCGCATTCGGCCATGTGGCGAGCAGTGGATCAAAGAGTACGGCCAGAGAGAGTACATCGCCCATCTGAAATGGTTCGACCAGAAGGACACTCCGGACTTGATCTTTCGGAGGCAGCTCCGCGCGGGGCAGCCATCCGAGGACTTTGAATACAGCGCACGCCAGCGCCTCGACAAAGCGGGCCGAACAGACGGCCCGTTTAGAGTATGAAGAGCAGGTCATGGTTGCATGTCTGCTGCTAACAGAGGCACTGCGTCCGCAGTTCAAACGGGCTTTTGGGCTACCAGATAGGAAGACCAGCCGTAGAAATGGCCCTTGCACGTATACTTCTTTCGGCTAGCCGGCGCCCAGAAATAAAACACGTAAGCCGCTGCAAACAACCAATTACGCGATATTCCCGTACAAGCAATGCCCAAACCGTTCTGCCGGCAACGATCAGCTAACGATCCAATGGAAACAGGCCTAATATGTGTCGGATCATCGTAGAAATTGAAGCCGACCACTCCCGCCATCTTCCCCGATGGGCTCGAGTAGGTCACTGTTTTTGGATGAGGAGTCTCTATGTAAATCCGCCCGCCCGGCTTCAGCAGACGCACAGCCTCCATGAGCAGGTGGTTCGGATCCTGCAAATGCTCCACCAAGTGCATGCAGGTGATCGCATCAATAGTTGCGTCTGCCCAAGGAAGACAATCCTGTTCCAGATTACACCGATGAAACTGACACCGCGGGGGATAGTTTTCCGGCTTGCCGGCCATGTCCGCGGCAAAAAAAGCTAGATCAGGTCGAAGCTCGGCAATATGTCCCAACGTTTCTCCGTCGGATGATCCCAAGTCCAACAACGTCCCCCCCAGAGGAACATGTGAAACAAATTGGGCTCTTCGATCAAGCCATTCGATCCCGCGTAAGTGATTCCAGTTCATTGATGTGATTCTTCTCTTCTTCCTGCCGCGGTCCTGTCATTGGCGTCACGAGAGTCTACCCGGAAGGACATTGGATTTCGTCCGCATCCGCTCAATCCAGCTTCCATCGAAACGAGGCGTTACGCACCGAAAAATATTTACGAGCGGATCCGGGATCGTCGTAAAGAGCGTATTCGATCGGTCCGGTGTTCACATATGCGCCATAAAGAAGTTTTTCCGCAAGCCGCGACATATTGAGGACGGGCCGCAACGCCCTGACCCAGATCGGCGCCGAGGCCGCCAACGCCGATGGTTCCGTCCTGAACTTCTCTTCGGCGCTCAGGTTCGTTCCTGTCATCGTAAACACCGCTACATAGCGCCGAAAATGGCGGGCCCGGCAACCCGATCTCAGAAGACGCACGACGAAGTCCGCGTCCCCAACGCTTCGGAATTCGGGATTGAACCGGAAGCCTTTTTCAAGGACCCGCCGGCGGAAGAAGAGCGTGCAAGACAACACATACAGGTGTCCCGCGAGAACATACGACCACCTGAGCGGATAGGACTTGCGAAACGCAATGAGGGAGCCGTCCGGACGGATCAACAACGCATCCCCGAAAACGATATCCGCGTCGGGATACCGCTCAAACGCCTCCGCCGCCGACACCAGCGCGCCGGGAAGATACTGCTCGTCGCAGTTCAGGTACGCGACGATCTCGCCGCGGGCCATCTCGAAGCCTTTGTTGATCGCATCGTACATCCCGCGGTCTTTCTCGCTGATCCATTTCACGCCGCTTTGCTGCTTCAGCCATTCCACGGTTCCATCGGAAGATCCCCCGTCGACGACAATGTGCTCATGCCGCATGTCGGACTGATCCGCGACCGAGGAACAACATCGCTTCAGATACGGAAGCGCGTTGAACGCGGGGGTGATGATGGAGAAACGAAATCTGTCGCCAACGTCCGGAGTATTCACAAATTGACCCTCACGATTTCTCTGTAGAAATCCGCATGCAACTGCGCGATGCGGGACGGTTCGTTCAGAGTCCTGACCTTGCTCCGGCCAGCCTCTCCCATCCGTTTACATTGATCCGCGTCCTCCAACAACATCTCCATGCCACGAGCCATGGCCGAAGAGTCGTCAACAGAAACAAGGAATCCATCCTGCCCCGGGTCGACCAACTCCGGAAGTCCTCCGGTCTGCGTGGCCAGCACCGGCAATCCCGCGGCATGGGCTTCCGTCACGACGTTGGGCGAGGTATCCATGCGGGAGCCCAACACGAGGGCACGCGACTTTCGCATCTCACTCATCACTCCCGCGCGATCCATTTGTCCCGCAAACTCCACCCTTTCAGCGACGTGGAGTTCCCTCGCCGCCTGCATCAGGCTGGATCGCTGGGGACCATCCCCCACGAAGCACAGTTCCGCCTGTTTGTTTCGACAGCTCGCAAAGGCTTGAAGAACGGTGTGCATGCCCTTCATCGGGCACAACGTGCCGACGCAGAGAAGGCGTGGCGCCGAGTAATCCGGCTGGACGGTCAGGAACTCCGGATTGACGGCGTGCGGGATCACCCGAATTCTCTGATGAGGGGCATGGCTTCTTACCCAGTTCGCGGCAAACTCGTTTTCCACGACCATGCCCGCAGCCCTTGTCAGCACCCAGCGCTCCAGAAACCTCAGGAAGGCGATGGATCCCGGCAGCAGGACGCTTCGCATGTACGGGGCCAGCTTCTCCATGATTCCCTGAATAGACACGATGCCGGGGGAATCCTGAAGCACGGCCATCAGGCCATATCCAGATTCCGTTCCGAACCCGTGAACCACATCCGGCTTGAATTCCCGAAGCAAAGGCCCCAGCCGAAGCCGGCTTGGGACATACAGATGCCAGGGATCAAACCGTGTCGGTTCGATCTTGGGCATGAACGTGAAATCAATACCGCCGTCCCGCACCTCATGCCGCCGCGTAACGGCTCGGCTGTCGACAAACACCCGGAATTCGACCCCGGGCAAATTCTTCAACCCCATGCACAGCGACCGAATCCACGACGAAGGATGTTCCTGGCGATACCGGGGGCGCACGACATCAGGAGGCAGCAAAGCGCCCGCGGGATAGGGCGCGAGAATCGCCACTCTGAGAACAGGGTTCACGGATCTGGATCAGTTCCAGGGCGCAGAAATGCGGACATCTACAGGAAGGGACGGCCGGCGCGCGGACGGCCACCGAAACGGCACGGGCGAGGACGACGCGTTGTTCCGCACAGACTGCTGTTCTGCGGTTCGCAAGATCCCCCACAGAATCGCGGAGAACATAAACATCATGGTAAATGATTGAAGGTCACCGTAGATGAAGAAGAAGTTCAGCACCTGGTAGATGTAGTAGGCCGTGTAGAAACAGTACGCTCTGCGAAGAAGCGGATCTTCAATGGGCGTCGCAAGACGCTTGTAGAATTCGACCGCCGAGGCAATCAGAAAGCCCGAGCCCGCGACGAGTCCCAACACTCCCAGGTCCAACAGAAGGGCGAGCGGCCCGTTGTGATACGTATGCGACATCAGAGCCATGGTGACGGTATCCGTGCGCATGCTCATCATGGCGTTGAGATCCTCCGGGTTGATGGTCAGGCCCTTTCCGATCAACAGGTAATCGGGGACCTGCAGCCACGCCTGTTTCCAAATCTCCACACGCCAAAGGGACGAATCCAGCGCGTCCGCTCTCGCTGCCAGGGAAACATCAATGAACGGAATGAGGGACAAGGTGCGCTGCATCGACATCGGCAGGTGCCGTGCGAAAGGCATGAGGATCATCAGCACGAGCGCGCACGTGACCGCCGTCGCGACCAATCCTCTCAGCGGCCGCTGGCTCTGGAGGAGAATGTAGATCACCAACACACCCAACGTGATGAGCAGCGAACTGCGAAACCCGGATATCATGCTCAGAGTGACAGAAATCACAATCAATGCGCCAGCAAAGAACTTGTATCTACCCCGAAAAGGAAACAGCACCAGCGCGATGGCAAGCAGATTCTGGCCAAAGCCGGCCAGCAGATTATACCGCACAACCCCGGTATCGGTCTGGGACGCCCTCAAGGAACCGACCAGGGCAGGGATTTCGGCGCGTATGAAGTTATACTGGAAGTAAATCTTGCCGTTGCTTAACTGAAAAATAACCTGAGCCAGCGCCGGAAGAGCGCTCAGAAGCAACATGACGATGATTGTATTACGCCACTGCCGCGTGGTGAGAGTAACCGAATCTCCAAGCAGGAGAAAGCCCGCCATGATGAACAACTGGATGTAAGCCATCCCGCCCCAGGACGATCCGCCAAATACGCGAAGACCAAAACCGCGCACGAATGCTGTGAACAGAAGGATCGCAAGGAACAGATAAACGAAACCCCGGGACCACGTCCATTTCTGCCGCGTCTCCTTCGTGATGATCCGGTTCGCCATCATGACGATGACAAAACCAAACGCGAACAAATGGTATGCCTGCAGTCCTTGCGGCATGAACGGGAGAATCAGCTGGCTCTGATAGATGGCGATCACAAGACAGAGCCACACGTCAGGACGATTGATCAGGAAGATCAGGATCGGGGCAAGCGCCAGACCGAGCTGGAGAAGGTAGTTTCCGGTGACAATGCCGTAGAAAGCGACAAGGAAAACCAAACCCACCAGACCCCACGTTACCAATAGCATCGGCGAGAACATATGAAAATTGAATCCTTGTCCGTCAGCTTATGGATGCGCCGGCAGTTTACGCGCCGATGTTTTCGGCCGCAAGTCGGTTGTAGATGCCGAGAGCCCGCGATGCCACGGAAGCCATCGCCCACTCCGTTTCGGCTCGCGATCGAGCTCCGCGGCCCAACCGTGTCCGAAGCTCGCGGTCTCGAATCAAGGATAGCATGGCCTGTGCCAAGGGTTCGGCTTCTCCAACGGGAACCACCAGTCCATTGACCCGGTCATCCACAACCGCCCGATTTCCAGGGATGTCGGATACCACGGCCGGAACGCCCCAGCTCTGTGACTCAAGGAGCGCGTTGGACATTCCCTCGCGCCGCGAAGGGAGCACAAAGAAGGCGGACTTCGCATAGAGGCCGGCGACGTCAGCGACAGAGCCTTTGAAATCGACCGTCTCCGCAATGCCGAGACGGCCAGCGTGGTCTCTCCAATAATCGATCTCTCCACCACCCGCGATGATCATTTGTGCGCCAGGACATTGTGCGACTACCATCTTCCACGCATCGAACAAGACATCGAACGCTTTCCATTCAACACCCTGACGGAAATTGCCAACATAGAGAGCCTTCAGGTTGACGGCCACATCCGCCACCCCGGAAGGCAGTTCGACCCCGTTGGGAAGCACCGCTGCGATCTTGATCCCTTTCTCAGAAAGCGATTTGGCAGCGCGTTCTGTCTGCGCAAGATAGGGCGGACTCAGACGCCATCTTTCCCAGCACGATTTAAACGGGATCCCCACGCCGATCGGCATGAGAACGGGGAATGACGCTTCCTTCACAACAACCGGCAATTGCAGACGGGCGCCGAGCCACGCGCCGAATCCGGCAATCCAATGAGACTCGTGTACGTGAAGCGCTGTGAATTCCTTCTTCCTTCTCACCAGATAAAGCCAGGCGCCCATCATGAAGATCACCCGTTCAAGCCAGAGGAACGGGATGGAAGGACCGAAACTTCTGCATCGGCCGGGAGAAGCGCTATTGGACCCGGGTGCCCGCATTTCTTCCGGGCGGGATGCAAACCCGCGTTTTGCTCTCTGAATCATTCCGATACACGATTCCGCAATCGGCGAGAACCATCCCACGCGCCGGATATCCACTCCATCACGGAGCTCACTGCGCGGCGCACCATAAGAGAAGCGACGCGTCAGGATCGCGCAGGAGGCGCCCTGCCCAACCAATTCCCGAGCGAGACGACGGCACTGCATTTCGGCGCCGCCTTGCGGCCCCGGCCAGTAATTCCAGATCAGCATGCAGATCTTCACGACGATTCGTTCGGCGATTTCGCCGCCTGAATGGCATCCAGAAAATCAACAACATGAGCTTCCTCGGGCCACATTCTCCCTTCATGCCACACCATCCGGCTGTCCCAGTGACCCGGGCACGACTCGACCGCCCAGTTTGCGTAACAGTAGCTGATCTCGACAACAACCGGCATGTGTCCAGAACCTGCGTAGAGAAGGTCAAACGCCATGGATTGAGAACCGAGCTTTTTCGCCGCACTGAAGGCAAGTTCGATGCATTGCGGGTCAATCTTCAAAGGATCCGGATCGATCACACCACTCCCCGAGGCCCTGAAGTCGTCCGGCCGATTCATTCGGCAAAAGCCAAACGCCCGATCCCCGACCACGGTGACGCGCGTGTCGAATGCATTGTCCGGCAAGAACTCCTGAAACAGCGCATATCCCCGCTGGGGCATCCAGAACTGCTTGGGCAAGGGCGGGTACTTCTTCCGCAGCATGTACCGGCCGCCCCAGATCAACCGCTGGGCAATGTCCTTCACGATTCCACCCACCGTGGACTTGTCCGAATGCAGGCCGATGCCGATAATCCCCGCACGCGAGAACATCGACGCAATGTGTTCGCGACCCTCGCCGATATTCCGGATGAGCTTTACATTGTTCGATCCTGCGCCCATGGCGAGTTTCGCGACCACAGGATATGGCGCCGCTTCCGCCCATCGTTCAGCCTCCGCACGATCCCAGAAAATCCACGTCCTCGGCGTGGGAATGCCCAATGCCTGAAGCAGGTACGACTGGGAGATCTTGTCGTCGTAGTGCCATGCGGTACGAAGATCGGGAAACACAGGAATCTTCATCTCCTTCTCGATGACGTAAAGGATCGGCCGCGCAGCCAGACGGACTTCGTGCGGGTAGTGCGCCCAATGCCACATCACGCCGTCGCACCCGCAAACGTCGTTAAGGGGGTCCGACCCCAGCAAGTTCAGCCATCGAAGAGAAACACCGCGATCGTGAAGGGTCTCGCCCCACCGGGCCGCAAAACCCTCGCTGTCCTTGTGAATACCCACCGTGGTCATGTTCGCCTCATAGGGTCCTGTGGATGAATGAACTCGTGTCCATACCGCGCGGATTGATTCGGCCGGGTGCCGGGATGGATCAAGTGCGCTTACCCATGATCGTCCGCTTCAGACGCGCCACACCTCTCCACGCCATATCACCCAGTTCCGAAAGTCCGACCGCCTGGAGAAGCGCGTGGCCGATACGCCGCCACGCTGTGTTCTCCTTATGCTGCTTCAAGAACCCAAACGCTTCAATCGGCGCCGCAGAGCGTTTGGGTTTCGGAACAAGCTCCTGCACGGCGTCTAGCAGTCGCTGAAAGCATGCTTTCTCATTGTAGTCGCGCATCGTCCGCTCCCAGCCTGCCGCCGCGATCGCGCGCCTCTCCTCCTCGTGGGCAAGGTAGTACCGGCAAAGGTCGACAGCCTCCTCAACGGTTTCAAACCCGACGGCCTCCCGGCCGACCTCGAACAGTGTCCCCAAGTGCGATTTGTTGTCGCACACGAGCAGAACGCCGTTGGCCGGCAGAACGAATGTTCTGAAGTTAATTGGCCCCGTGGAGTTATGGAAGTTCGGCCCGATCCTGGTCCGCTGGAGAAGCGGAACGCGATCCTTCTCCGGCAGGAATCCTCGCGGCCAGCCGCGCCCGTGGTAATGACCGTCGGGAAACGCCTGCACGAAGTAGTCCAGCCGTTCGGCGCGCCAGTCGGTCACGCGCTCGCACAGCAGAGCGATGTCCACGTCTCTCTCGCCAGCCAGTATTTTTTCCTTCGTGAGCGATGGATCGTAGTCGTCGACATGGAAGCCGAGCGGCCACGGCCTGACGTTCCTGACACCCCAGGAGCGATACGTGTCGATCTCGGCCATATTCCCCACCATGGCCAGGTCATAAGACCATGCCACGGGTTTCGAGAGCTCTTCCGAAGACTCGGGATCATCGAAGCACCCATAGACCGTGGTGACCGGTAATTGCCTTACAAATTCAGGATGAAGATTGACCCCATTCCAATTGACGAACACGTCGTACCCTTCCACACGTCGCGCCAGTTCTTCGTAGAGGCGCATCAGATCGACATCCCCGCGCCGCCAGCGAGCGTTCAATTCGCGCCAACGATAGTGTTCGCGCGGCGGATTGGGAGTGAGGCAAAACGTATCCACGTGGAAGCCATAGGAACACAGCCGCCGCACCCAATCCTCCACCCACGCGCGTATGTCTACCGCGTAGGGATAGTAACTGTAACCGAGTAGAACGCGTCTGTTCATCGAGACACGAGCGTCAAGACACGGCCGCGGGGCACGCATGGCGCATTGACCGCCATCAGCGCCGCCGAATGTCCCGTTGAAGTGCCGATGTCGAGGCAGATGGATGGATGGCTCAAACACACCTTCGTTCAGCGCGCGGTTATCCACATCCTGCCGGTCATCCAACCGCCGGACAAACGAGAAAACGCGGAATCCAATCCTGCTCATATCCGCAGTACTCCCGCTATGCGCGCTGAAACGAGGTCGCGTATCTGTGTTGCAGAAGCGATTGTCACGAGGAGAACCACTCCGTAGATGAGCGCGAGGTAACCCAATTGGACCCACGAGGACTGCGGCATGAACCGCAGAGATTGAAACAGCCAAGCCGTCAACACAGCGGCGCCCAAGGGTCGCGATACATCCCTGAAGTACCACGACCACTTCTCTCTCGCCAACAACCTTCGATGAATGAGATGGGGGGCAACCAGCACGCACACGGCATTCAAGATAATCCAGCAACCGGCCATGCCAACCGCTCCATAGCGCACCGTACTCATCAGCGCCAGAGGGATGAATGCTGCAATGCTGACCGTGTTAATCCAGAGAGCCAGAGACAACCACCCGACGGCTGTCTGAAGAATGGACGGAATGTACATAAGACTGTTTAGGGCGCCTCCCACGGCAAGCAACGCCAGCAAGAGATGCGTCTGTTGGACAGTCTCCGGGTTCCTCGTCCACAGCATGAGAATCTCCGCCGGAAAGAAAGCCAGCATCGCGGCAGCCGGGAGAATCAACACCGCCAGCAACTGGCAGCTCCGATGATACAGCCGGGCCAGTTCCGGTTCGTTCTGTTGCGCGTGCAGTTGAGCAAACCGGGGAAAGACCGCGGCAGTGACAGGCGAAATCAACCGGCCTAGGTTCTGGGCTACGGAAGCCGCCAGGGTGTAATAACCGAATACGTCCAAGGGAACCCATTTCGTAAGAACCACTTTATCCATCTGAGTCAGGATGACGCCCTGGATCGTCAATCCGGTTGTGCCTGCGGCGAAGCTTCTAATCGTCTTCAGCAACCTCCTGTTAAACCGGGGCGATTGCTCGGCAGCCGGCAAGCTCCGCCAGAGCAGCCATGCTATGGTCACGGTCGTGAACAGGCTGATGACGGTCTGCCATAGAAAGAACGCCTGAATCGTGGGCGAGACCAGCCACAGAATTAAAATAACCCCGCCCCCGCGAAATGTCGCGCTGATTACGGTGACCACATTGAGCAGAACCTGCCTCTGGAGGCCCAAAAGACCTCCGGAGTAAAGACCGGCCGGCCACTGGAAGAGGAGTATCAAACCCATCAGCATAACGGCCTGCTCGATCACGTGCGGCGATAAATGCCTGGCTTGCACCCAGCGGCCGGCAATCAACGGGGCAAGGGAAACAATCGCAATGCCGATGGCCAGCGCCATCAGCCCGTAGATGATCTCCAGGGTGCGAACCAGATCCCGCATGTCCTGAGCTTTGCCCGGCAGAACAGAAAGCCGCGCCATCTCGCGATTCAGCGTCGTGGATAAACCCATATCCAGAAGCGCAAGCATCGCCTGCAGGGCGGCAAAGAGGCCCACCAAGCCATACGCCTCTATCCCCATGAAATGGATGTAGAGGGGAACCAGCGCGATGGAAACGACCGCCGTCCACAGGTTTCCGGCCAGATTAGCGGCAATGTTGCGCTTGATACTCACCGGGCTATGCTGAACCGGGACGATTCTAGTGAGGGCGGTTCCTGAAACCATCCTCGTACCACCGGATCGTCTCCCGAAGACCTTCTTCAAAAGTGGTCTTCGATCGGAATCCAAATTCCTTTTCAGCGCGGGAGGTGTCGAGCTTCCGCCGAGGCTGACCGTTGGGCTTGGTTTTGTCCCAGCGAATCTCTCCCTTGAAACCGGTCTGCTGCGCGATGGTCTCGGTCAGATCCTTGATGCTGATTTCAAATGCACTGCCCAGGTTGACCGGCTCGCTCTTGTTGTAGCGCTCGGAGGCAAGACAGATGCCTTCCGCGGCGTCTTTTACGTACAGGAACTCGCGCGTCGGCGAGCCGTCGCCCCAGGCCTCGATAAACGCGTCGCCGCGATCGCGCGCTTCGACGCACTTCTTGATGAGCGCGGGAATCACGTGTGAACTGTCGGGGTGGAAATTGTCGCGAGGCCCGTACAGGTTCACCGGGAGGAGAAAGATCGAATTGTATCCGTACTGCTGGCGGTACGACTGGGACTGGACCAGCAGCATCTTCTTCGCAAGCCCGTACGGCGCGTTGGTTTCCTCCGGATAGCCGCTCCAGAGATCCTCTTCGCGGAAGGGAACGGGCGTGAACTTCGGATAGGCGCAGACGGTGCCCAGCAGGACCAGCTTCTCCACCCCGGCCTTCCAGCATTCGTGGAACAGATGAACGCCCATGATGAGGTTGTCGTAAAAAAACTCCGCCGGATGCTCCCGATTGGCGCCGATCCCGCCCACCTTCGCCGCGAGGTGAATGACCATGTTCGGGCGCGCGTCCTTCAGCAGCTGCCGGATCACCGAAACCTGCCGAAGGTCGTACTCTTCCTCCTTTGGAACAAACACCTTGCCGGCACCCCGGGCCTTGAGCGCATCCACCACGTGAGAACCCAGGAATCCCGCTCCTCCAGTCACCACGACGCTTCTTGTTTTCCAGAACGTGTCCATATTCACCTCATCTTGTTTTTTGCAGCAACCACGCCTTCCAACCCGCGGACGGAACGAAGGATCCGCTCCATCGCTCCTTCAATTCAGCCTGCGAAACTATCGTCCCGTTGACTGTACACCGGATGCGGTCCGGCGAGAACAACGCCAGCGGATACTCCGGAAGCGCAAACGCGTTCGCCACAATCGGAATTCTCTCGGGCGAGAATCCCATGAGAATCGCGGCGATCCAATCCAGCGCCGGCGAATTCACCGCCCCAAGCAGAGCGCCCATCGCGACAGGCTCGGGTTTCAACGGACCCTCTCCCTGCCCCCCCACAATTCCGTCCAGCAGGGACAGGGTCTTCCGACAAGGCGCGTCGCAAAAATGTCCTTCGCGGTCGCTGTAGGTCATGATGCGATTCAAGTCCAGGCACATGCGCCAGACCGTGTCGTTTCCCGACCAGCCGCCTTCGATATCGCCGTCACCGCCAAGTCTCATGTTAGCCACCAGCAGGTAGTACACCAGCCGATTGCACAGGCCGTAGAAACGGGGCCGGTCCAGGTGCCGGTTGGCAAAGTCCAAGACCTGCTCGGCACAACCTTTCAACAATGACCTTTCCCGATAGCAGTCCCCGCCGGAGGCCGCAGATCCCTTCCGATGGTGCGGCAGGTAATCCTTGTTCCCATTGATACCCACAAGATTCTTGAGCGCAGCCGTGATCCCCGCCTTTTTGTGAGTCTTGAGCTTCGGCAGATTGAGGACTAGATCGGCATCAAGAACATCCTTGGCAATGAGATAACGATGGGTTCCGGGCTGCTGGTTTTCGAGCATCCTTCGCGGATCGTACTGCGTGACCCGGAATTTCCGCGAATCAACCGAAAGGGGTTCGAGCAGGCTCTTCACGCCGAGATCAACCACAATGTACTCGTCCGCCGGGCGCACCGCCTCGCGCACGATGAAGGCCTGTCCTTTCACAGCCTGGGTGGTTCGACGAAAATCCGCGAGACGAAGAGGCATGCCTCGCGCCGCTTCATAGTCAAGGACTGTGCGCGCGCCAAGTTGCAGCAAGGTGTCGAACTGACAACCCTGGATCGGCGCATCCCCCACGACGACTTCGCGAGGCTTCGCGAGAGAGACATAATCGAGCGCTGCCCGAAGCACAGACGCATGGGTCACCAGGCAATCCGTGCCGCCTTCCCCAAGATTCTGGTGAAGCACCCAGTTGGGCTTCACGACGATCTTTGCGCCGGACGGGACCAGCGCTCCAATCGGGTTCCAATCGGACCCGCCGAATCGCGCCTTGTCCAGCCCCAGGTTCGCCAAGACCTGCCGCACCATGCCATACACGGGGTTCGGCGTCGGCGATAATTCGCCGGAGTATTCCGGGAACCGCTCGGACGGATGGAACTCGCCTCCGCCGACGGGATAGGAACTCACGTTCCGATCCAACACAACGGCGACCTGGCTGTTCTCCCGGATGTCCATGATCCGCTACGCGTAAAAACCCGCAATCGTTTCGGCTACGAATCGCGCCTGTTCGTCCGTCAATTCAGGATAAACCGGCAGGGCCAGCGTTTCGAACGCGGCCTTTTCGCTCACGGGGAAATCGCCTGCCTTGTAGCCGAAATGGGCAAAGCATTCCTGAAGGTGCAACGGAACCGGGTAGTATACCTCGCACCCGATGTCATGTTTCTTCAAGTGCGCGGCGAGATCGTCCCGGCGCTCGGCACGGATAACATATTGATTGAAGATGTGGCGTTCCCGGACAACCGCAGGCAGGCTGACGACTCCCTTCTTCAGCAACCCGCTGTTTTCAAACAGCACATCATATCGCTTCGCGTTGGCCCGGCGCGCTGCCGTCCACGATTCCAAATGCTTGAGCTTCACGTTCAGCACCGCGGCTTGAAGCGCATCCAGCCGGAAATTGCCGCCGACCATCTTGTGATAATACTTCGGCTCCATGCCGTGATTGCGCAGAGAACTCAGCTTCGCGGCACGGCGTGAATCGTTCGTTGTCACCAGACCGCCATCCCCGGCGCCCCCAAGGTTCTTGGAAGGGAAGAACGAGAAGCAGCCGTAATCGCCGATCGAGCCGACTCGCCGGCCATTGTATTCGGTACCCACCGCCTGGCAGGCATCCTCGATGATTACGAGCCCGTGTTTTTTCGCCAGCGCCATAATCGGCTCCATGTCCGCCGACTGACCGTACAAATGGACCGGCATGATAGCCTTCGTTCGCGGCGTGATCTTCGCGGCGATCAGCGCCGGATCGATGTTGCAGGTCGCCGGATCGACATCCACAAAGACCGGCCTGGCGCCGGTTCGGGCAATGGACCCCGCGGTGGCAAAAAACGTGTAAGGGCTTGTAATCACCTCATCCCCCGCCCCAATGCCCTCGGCCATCAAGGCCATCAGCAGGGCATCCGTGCCGGAAGACACGCCGCACGCATGGGCGCAACCGCAATAGGCCGCTACGGCTTTTTCAAACTCAACAACCTTGGGACCGAGAATGAAGGATTGCGAGTCGAAGACCTCGGACACCGCGGGATCGATTTCGGATTGGATGGCGCGGTACTGTGCTTTCAGATCGAGAAGGGGAACTTTCATACCTGGACAGGAACCTCCATTATTTCAGCAGCATTTTCAGAATCGAACTATCCCAAAGCCCTTGGGCGCGGTCACGAAACGATTGAAGCTTCTTCACCCGGTCGGCGATAAAAGCCCAATCCTTATCGGCCTTCTTCCCGTTCCGCATTCGCTCCTGGAGTAACGCCTGCGAATCCTCGAGAAGTCCGTCCGACGTTTCCATCTTTCGGCCGATCATGTCCAGCAACGCCTTGCGGATGATCCGGCCGAACTCGTCCGTCGCCACGTAATAGTCTTTTCGGTCCCCCTTGATCCAGACCCTGCGCAGCGCCCCCCATTGATCCAACTGGCGAACCGCCATGCTGGCGCTGCCTTTGCTGATTCCCAGCTTCCGGGTCAGATCATCCAGGGACTGCGGGTCGCGGCTGAAGTAGATGTGGGCAAAAATCTGGCCCAGCACCCGGCCGGCTCCGAGCGATTGCGTGAAGTGGCCCGCGGTCTCGATGAAACGCCGGCGAAGGGAGTGCAGTTCCTGATTCATAGTGCGGCTCCTTGTGAGTGGACTCGGAGGATCACGCGACGGGAGAGCGCTCGTTTCCGGGCGCGGATTCAACGCGCCCCCGGGCAGACTTCGTCCCGGTCAGTTCCCGGCGGGCCCCCGGAAGGACTGAACTTGCCTCCTACCCTGCACGGCAAGTTTCATTACGTTCAATTAGTTTTGAACGTAGCATAATCATCGAAACAATCAATCTTTTTCGGCGCGCGGGGAGGAACGAGCGAGCCGGCGGACACGTCCTTTTACGGGGCGGGAGCGTGGGTCGCCGCCCGGGCTGCCGCGAGTTTCTCCTCCAACGCCTTGATGTTCAACCGAATCATTTCGTTATTCCACTTCGCCGCCGCCTTCCGGAACACATCGAGAGCCTCCTGATCCCGGCCCATGCGGCGAAGCTGGAGACCCAGGTGGGACACATAAAACAGGTGTTCGGGATCAGCCGCCACCGCCCGGCGAAGGCATTCGAGCGCTTTTTCCTGCTCCCCCAGAGCATTGTAGGCCTTGCTCAGCCCGAAAACCGCCTCCAGATCATACGGATTTCGAATCAGCGCGTTGTCATACAGCGCCACGGCAGCCCGCGCCTGCCGGACCTTTTCATCCGCGTCGAAGTTCCAGAAACTCTGCGACATGAAGACGTGCGCCTTGCTCATATAGGGACGCCAGTTGCCGGGGTCCGCGGCGATGGCTTTGTCGAACAGGTCGCCGGCCTGGGACATCTGGAATTGCTCGCGGCGCTGTTCTCCGATGAAGTGCAGCCCGTAGGACAGGAACGCCTTCACGGTCAACACCGCGATCGCAACCGCAACCAGCGCGCCGCCTCCGTAAACGAGCATCCAGGCCGGCGCCTTCAGCGGGCGCGGCTTCCAGAGACCTGTTGCGTACAAGCAGGCCGTGGTCGTTCCCGCGATCAGGATCATGACATGGTTGTTGGAAAAGATATGTAGGTTGAAATCGAATAGGGCGTGCGCAAACGTCGCCGCCAGAGTTCCCAGAAGGCCGGCAACCAGGTAGGCATCCCGATCCCGATCCGCCTTGAGATACGCCCCGAAGAAACGGACGCAGGCCGTCAGCACAACCAGCGCAAACAGGAAGAGCCCGACCAGGCCGTAGTCTGCCACGAAATGCAGGTACTCGTTATGAGCATAGTTGAAAAGCATCTGCTCGCTGAGCGTCCTGAATTGCGGAAAGATCCATTGGTAGCTGCCCGCACCCCAACCCAGCCACGGCTGTTGGCGAATCATGGCCAGCGTATCCGGCCAGATCCGAAGGCGAATGTCGCCCTGAATGGCCATCTGGATTCGATCCCGGAAGATATCGGAGAACATCCATAACCCGCCCGCGGTCGCCGCGACCACCAAAGGGACGGCGAGAAGAGTGATGAGAAAGAACGTTCTTCCCCGCCTCGCTCCCACCATGCACATCACGGTGCTTAACCCGGCAATCGCTCCAATCCAGCCGCTTCGGGACTGCGTCAGAAACAGGACGGGAAGAAATAGAGCCAAGCCATAGCCCGCGAGCAATCTCAACGGCACTCCGGCGGACGGCATCAGCGCCAGCGCCAGGCAAAGGGGCATGAGGATTCCCAGCAGATGCGCAAAATGGTTCGGGCAGAAATAGGTACCGCTGGCGCGCATCGCGTACTGGTCCGGCCGTTCAAGATTCAGCACCATCCGGGTTCCGTGGCTGTGCTGGATGATGGCGTACCATGCGATCAGCGTCACCGCGAAGATCAACAAGCCGAGGAGAATTCGCCAGCGCCCGTGATGCGAAGCCAGTTCTGACCACGCCCAATAGGCGCCTATGTAGCCGGCCAGTTTCAGGATTTCGAACCGCCCGTCGTACGGCACGGAACCATACGGAACCATGACCGCCAGAAACACGAAGACGAACAGCCAGAGGATTCCGCCCGGCGGCACTTGCAGTTGCCTCAAATCCGCTCCGGCGAAAGGCCGCAGAAAGAACAACAGCAATCCGATCGACGAGGCAAACATCAGCGGACAGATCGACCAAAGGCGCACCGCGCCGAACAGGTAGACGCCGACCAGCGAGGGAAGAAGAAGCAGCGAAATCGCAACCCAGTCGAGAACGGATCGGCGGGTTGAGTTCGGGACGGCGTGGCGGCGCCGACGCCGGGGCGTTGGCTCAACGCCGCGACATGGCTCGTTGCCATGCAACTAGAAGAATCTCCTGTGCACGATGATTACGTCACCCGACTCGAGCTCTCTGTCCCGTTCGGGATGCTTTTCAATCGCATCGACGTCCACGCGCATACGCTGGTTGCCCCGAAGGATTTCCACCTTGGAGTGGTTTGCAAAATCCGTGAATCCGCCCGCCGCGGCAATCGCCTGGACGACCGTAACGCGACTCATCAGCAGGAACCGGCCCGGTTGTTTGATCTCGCCGCGGACATAATAACTCCGCGAAGGGACCACGACGTTCACGGTCACCATTTTGTAAATCTGTTGATCGATGTAGGTCTTCTGGATGGCCTGCTCAAGCCCCGTACTGGTCTTGCCGCCGGCCCGGATCGCGCCCACGTACGGCATGTTGATGTTGCCGTTTTCGTCAATGATATCCTCCAGCTTCTGCTCTCCGCCGGGAACACCGGGAATCCCCCGCAGGTAGATGACCACCGGATCTCCCACCTTCAGGCGGTACGCGGAGGAAGACGAAGCGATGGATGTCGCCGCCGAGTCCTTCTTTACCGGGGTTGCCGCCGCCGGCGCCTGAAGAGCAGGGGCGGGGTTGGCGGCCGGCCTGGAGATGACCGCCGTGCTGCCGGTCGAAACCGAGAAACGCGGCGCCGACGCGATCAACGCCGGCCGGGGCTGCTCCGCCGCGGCGGCCGGTTTCGGAGCCGCAGGCGCCGCATAGCTGTACCGATCGTGCGTGCGACAACCGGCCGAACCCATCACGAACAACACACCCATGGCTAAAACCGCGCGCTTCAGCATTCCAAAACCTCTGTTACAAACTGTCCTTCTTCTGCTCCGGAGCCGCCTGAATTTCGTCGGCCGGCTTCGACTCGTCGGACTGGTAATATTGCGAGTAGTACGAATGATAATAATAGTAGTAGTCGTCGCGAAGAATATTAATATTGTTCAGCACGACGCCGAGCAGATGGCCGCCGACATTCTCGATCAGCCGCTTCGCCCGGGACGAGATGATCCTCGGATATTTCCGATACTGCACGACCAGCAGAACGCCGTCCACCTCACTGGCCAATATTGACGCATCCGTAACCCCCATGATCGGGGGGGAGTCGAAGAACACATAATCGTACCGCGCCTTCAAGTTCTTCACCAATTCGCGCATGCGCTGGGAATTGAGAAGACCCAGCGAGGAGCGCGGAAGCTTGCCGCTGGGCAGAAAGTGCAGGTTGGGAATGCTCGTGGGTTTGATCGTTTCCTCGATCGGCACATCTCTCATCAGCACATTGGTCAGGCCGAAGCGATTGGACATGTTCAGGATCGTGTGCTGGACCGGGCGGCGGAGATCGGAGTCCACGATCAGCACCTTGTCCCCCAGTTGGGCGCAGATGTAGGCGAGATTGAACAACGTCGTGGACTTGCCCTCGCCGACGCCGCCGCTGACCACGGCAAACGCGCCGGCGCCGATCCCCTTGTTGGCAAACTGCATGTTCGTCTTGAGCACGCGATACGCTTCCGCGTGCGGACTATCCGGACCCTCCTCAATCAGCGGACGGACCTTCTGAGGAATCACGCCGATGACGGGCAGCCCCAGGAATCGTTCAACGTCATCCACCGTCTTCACCGACGTATCCAGGTACTCAATGAAGTACGCCAGACCGACGCCCGCCACGAGACCGAGGATCAGGCTGAGCAGGATATTCATGACAATATTCGGGCTGACCGGGCGGTTCAACATGGGCGGCTCGGCAGGATCTGTTATTTCCACGGGCGTCCGCGGCACTTCGACCTCGATCCCCGTCTGGGCCACGCGCGCCCGCAGGGCATCGAGGATGTGGCGCTGAACTTCCACCTCGCGCTCCGCCTTGTCGAACGGAAGAAATTTTTCGCGCTCCGCATCAATGTCGCTTTTCCGCGCCGTTTCGAGTTCTGAGGCCAGCACGTTATACTTCTCAAGCGCGACGGCGTAGTCCGCTCGCAACCCCGTCTTCAACCCCTCGAGGGCGTTGTTCAACTTCTGCTTCAACTCGTTCACTCCGGCCTGGATTCTCTTCACCTCGGGGTGATTGATCCCGTAGGTCTCGAGGAGAACCTTCAGGCTCACTTCGGAGTCGGCGAGTTGGGCTTTGATGGCGGTCAGATTCTGATCGTTGACGATATACGACGATGCATTCATCAATTCATCGCCGTCCAGCGACTCCAACTGATCCAGGCGCGCCTTGCGAACCAGCATGTCCACACGCGCGGCAATGCGGTCAGCCTCGAGCTGCTGCAGCCGGAGCTTGTCGGCCTGGAACCCCTTGGAGATCACGCTGACGCCCAATTCCTTGCGGATCTTTTCGAGTTCCTGCTCCGCCTGGTCCACGCGGTCCTGCTGTTTCTGCAGTTCGCTTTCCAGCACTTCAACGGCCCGCTTGACTTCCTGCCTCTTGGCGGTGAGCCGCTGATCCCTGTAAACCGCCGCGATCTCGTTGGCAATCCGGGCGGCTTCCTCGGGGTCTTCGCGATACACCTGGATGTCAATCAAGCTGGTATCGCGGAACTGCTCAACCTTGATCGAGCGGGAGAGCAGAGTAAACGCATCTTCACGACTCAGCGGCGCGCCGTCGTCACGCGCCTTCTCCCCCCAAATCTGCTGGAGATTCAGGTTGTTGATCACTTGGTAGAGGATCTGCTTCGACTGGATAAGCTGGTACTGGGTCCGCATGAAGAACGGGTTGTAGGCGGCGACGTACTGCCGCTCAAACACGTCGATGTCCATGGCGTCTTCGCGGACCATGATCCGCGCGTTCGCCATGTACTTTCTGGGCAACGTCAACGTGAAGGCGGTGCCGGTCACCACCACTAGAAGCATGACGGCCAGAATGACTTCCTTCCTCGACCGGATGACGCGCCAGTAGTCGAGAAAATGCAAACTGCCTTCACCGGACTGGGACTGAGTCTGAACTTGATCCATGAATCGTCGGCTCCCAAAAAGCTAGTGAGGCTTTCGCCTCACTAGCATGGCAAGGCCTGCTGGATAATCAGCTGAAATCCGATCCGAGCCACCTTTCCCTGCGCGCGCCCGGAACTAGAACTGGGTTTTCCACCCCACATCAACCCGATTCTCCACGAAATCCTCGCGCATCTTGGCTCCGTTGTTGTACTCGAGATCGGATGTGAAGTCAGAGTACTGCCAACCGGCTTCCAGCCAGTTCGACCGATTGACCTGGTAGGTCACGCGCGCGCTGACCTGCAGGGTCTCTTCTTTCCCGTCCTTCGCGCCGACCAACGGATGGGCCGGATCGGGTTCGCGGAGCGCCTGGTCCGCGCTGTAATCCCCCACGATGTAGCTGCCCGACAGATAGAGCGCCACACGCGCCGTGAGATCGTGAGCAATACTGGCGTACATCTGCGCGCGGTCCTGGCTCGCAAACGGATATACTTCCGTCTCGAACATGGAGTAGCCGACGCCCGCGCTGATGCGCGTCGCCGGGGTTGGAAGGAACGTGGCCGAGGCGTCCACATACGGCGAGCTCTGCGAGTCGATCTTGTCGTCGTTGAATTCCTTCTGCTGGAAACCGCCCACCACATTCCCGATCAGGCTGGGGCTGAAGATCTGTTCAACGCCGCCGCCCACATACACGCTCTTCGAGCCGCGATCCGGACCTTCATACTCGACGCCCTCGCCGCGGAACTCGCCGATCAGCGTGGTCTCCGGAACCACCTGGTGCCGCAGGGTCAGCCCGCCGACAAACAGGTCGTAATCTTCGGAGTTGGAATAGATGTCCTCATCATACCGCAGGGCGATATACCGGCCGGCCAGTTCCAACCGCGTCGACGGCCGCAGGAGATAGCCCAAGGTGCCGTTGAGGGTGTTGTAGTAGAAATCGCTGTTCTCCCGGACCAGGTCGCCGTTGCCATCCTTCAGCTTGGGGGATTCGCCGCGGCGCAGCGTGTCCACCACGCTCAACGTCACGCGGGGCGAGAACGTCTGGTTCAGGATGAAATCCAGTTCATTCTGAAAATCAGTGCTGTCGGACGGCCTATCGTCCCACCACACATAGGAGGGGCGATAGCGCACGCCGATGTACGTGTTCTGCAGGTTGAAATTGACGAGGAATTCCAGTTCTTCAATGATCTTGAAGCTGCTTTCCTTGTCGTTTTCAGACTGGTAAATATTGTCGTCGTACTCGAAGCGCAGGCGGTTGTTGACCTGGAACGGCTTGGCTCCCTCACGGGCCCATGCGGCATCAGCCATTGCCAGCACAAACAGAAAAGCGCACAGCCATTTTGTCCATTTCATCGGCCTATCTCCTCGGTTCCGTTGATGCATCACAATTCACCTTGAAAATCGTCTGCCTCAGTCCTGGGTCACGGGTTTCGGCTTGAACTCGTCGGCAATGAATTCAAACTGGCTCAACACGCGCACCACATAGGCCATATCCACACCGTACTGGGTCTCGTCGAGCGGATTGAACTTGTGACGCTTTTCCAGCGGATCGACCTGCGGCGATGCCACATGAACCGCCACCGGTTCCGCCAAAGGTTCGACGTAGCTCACGGTTTCGCCCACGGCATCCAGCGGAACGCCCTGCGCCTTCAGGTAATCGATCCATTCCTTCGGATCCTCGGGATGCTTGATGTCGCCCTGCTTCTTCATGGCCTGCACAATCACGCGGGCCAGATCCGCCTTGATCACGGGGTTGCCGGGCTTCCAGCCATCCTTGGGGGCAATGCCGTTATCCATGAGCAACGTAAAGCACTGCTGATCGCTGGGGGCTGCCGGGAGAAAACGCGAAAGACCCAGAACCTGAACCAGGAGATGGGCCAGTTCGGCCTGGGAAACCTCCGCCGTCTTGGTCACAGGAGCCTTCTTTGCCCTGGCGGGTTGAGGATTCTTTTCCGCGGCGGTTACGGAGGGAACAGCAAAGGCGATGCAAAGAACCGCAACCAACAACACCGACCACATTTTCTTCATATTTGAGACCTCCACGTTCAGATCACCCATGGCGCTTGCCACAAACTGACAGAACAAACCCCGTACGCGAATATAGTTGCAACTACATATAGAGCATTAGTATCCCGACCCGAGAGAACCGGTCAACAACATTTTCCGCGAAATACGCGGGGTTTTTGTGAAAATCCGAGGGGGGATCCTTCCCCTCGCGGGTCATGAGACCTCGGGTTGTCACCGAATATGCCTTCTGATACTGTTTGCGCATGACGCCGAGAACCTCGTTTACCTTCAAGCTGACCCCGGGACAGCAGACCACGCTCGCGGCTCTTCTGAAAGCCGGGAACTACATCCCGCGCGAAGTCGAACACACCATCGCGGCGGCGGAGGGTCAGGACTGCAAGATCGCCCTCTACAAGAGCGGCAAATGCCTCGTCCAGGGCCGCGGGGCGCAGGACTGGGTGACGTTTGTTCTCGAACCCCAGGTGCTTCAGGAAGCACATCTCGGCTACGAGAAGATTCTCAACCCCAAAGCGTCACAACCCCACATGGGCATCGACGAAAGCGGAAAGGGCGATTTCTTCGGCCCCCTCGTCATCGCCGCGGCGTACGCCGATGAACGCCTCACGGACGCGCTGCAGGAGATGAACGTCCGCGACAGCAAGACCGTTACGAGCGACCGCAAGGCGCTCGAGATGGCCCGGGACATCCGCAATCTGCTCGGAAAGCGGTTCGCGATCGTCACCATCGGTCCCCGCGCGTACAACCGCCTCTACGCCGGCATGCGAAACGTCAACAAGATCCTCGCCTGGGGCCACGCGAGGGCCATCGAGAATCTTCTGGAGAAGGTGCCCGATTGCCCCCGCGCCATCTCCGACCAGTTCGGCCCGAAACGGCAGATCGAACAGGCGCTCATGAAGAAGGGCCGGAAGATCGAACTCGTCCAGCGCCACAAGGCGGAGTCCGATATGGCCGTCGCGGCCGCCTCCCTTCTCGCGCGCGCCGGGTTCCTTCTCGCGCTCATCGACCTCCAGAAGAAATTCGGTGTCGCCATTCCGAAAGGCGCCTCCGCCCACGTGCAGGACACCGCGGTCAAGCTGATCGGCAAGCACTCCCCCCGGATCCTCCTCGATATCGCCAAGTGCCATTTCAAAACCGCCGACGTCGTGCTCGGGAAAACTTCGTTCGACCGGAGCATTCTGGGGCCGGAAGGCCAGGCGACGTCGAAGACGCCGGGGGGGGAATGACGAATGACCCATGGTGAATGCCTAATGAATGACGAAGTCCGAATGACGAGTCGGATCGGCATTCCGGAATGCGTCATTCATTCGTCATTCGCGCTTCGTCATTTGCCATTGCGAGGCGCCGCATGAAACTGATCCGCTTCGGTCCGCCCAACCAGGAACGCCCCGGCGTCCTCATCGAAAAGGATTCGAAGATCCTCGATGTGCGCGCCATGGCGTTCGATATCAAGGACTTCAACGGCCATTTCTTCACGCACTGGGGAATCCGGCGCGTCCAGGCTCTCTTGAAGGAGCCGTCGCTCAAAACCGTCCCGGCCGACGGCGTGCGCCTCGGCCCGCCCGTCGCGAGACCCGGAAAAATCGTCTGCCTCGGCAAGAACTACGCGGATCACGCGGCGGAGTTCGACGCTGAAATTCCTTCCTCCCCCATCCTCTTCAGCAAGGCCCCCACGTCGCTCGTCGGACCGTTCGACCCGATCCTCCTCCCGTGCGGCGCGAACATCGTCGACGGCGAAGTCGAACTGGCGGTCGTGATCGGCCGAACGGCGCGCGGCGTACAGGAATCCGATGCCCTTCAGTTCGTCGCCGGTTATACCGTTTTGAACGATGTCACCGACCGCGAGGCCCAGAAAGAGGGCAGACAGTGGTTCCGCGCGAAGAGCGCCGACACGTTCTGCCCGCTTGGCCCATACCTCGTCACGCCGGACGAAATCCGCGACCCGCAGAACCTGCGCCTGTATTCGAAAATCAACGGGCAGACCCTGCAGGACAACAGCACATCGAAGATGATCTTCAAGATCGCGCACCTGATCTCGTTCATCAGTTCATCGATCACGCTGGAAGCCGGCGACATCCTCGCCACGGGAACGCCGGGCGGAATCGGCTCGGCACACAAACCGCCCGTCCTGCTGCGGCCCGGAGACACCATCGAGGCCGGTATCGAGGGCTTGGGCAGGCAACGCGGAACGGCACAGGCATCGTAGCCCGGATATTGCACGAGAGCTCGCGCAACAAGCGGACGAGCATAATCCCGCAGCGCTTCCCTTTGTTCAGAACCCCGAAAAAGAGAAAAGGATGGCGGGTACCCGCCATCCTTTTCCACACCTAAAACGCCCAGGATTGTCAGTTTAGCGGCCGAGGATCGCGTCCTTCGCAGCCTTCGCCACGCGGAACTTCACAACCTTCTTGGCCGGGATCTGAATCTGTTCGCCTGTCGCCGGATTACGGCCGATGCGAGCGGCGCGATTCACAAGGACGAGCTTGCCGAGACCGGGAATCGTAAAGCTGTTCTTCGCTTCCTTGTAAGCGAGCTTGCACAGTTCATCAAAAAACAGAGCGACCTGCTTTTTCGCGAGGCCTGTCTTCTCCGCCAACTGTCCCTGAATCTGAGCCTTGGTCAACGCCATGACTATCCTCCTTCGGTTTGAGTTTGCTGCCTACAGACTAAATCCGATCCAATTTCACCCGGCATTGTGGTGTGATTTATAGGCAAAACAAGTGTTTTTTTCGTTTTTTTGGGGCGTTTTTCAGCGCCCGCGCGCATCGAAATCCGCTTGTTCGACAACCATCTCGCGCGCGATCGCCTGCGCCTTTTCGGACCCGTCCACTTTCGCAACAATCGCGAGCGCGAATTCGAAACAAGTCCCCGCTCCCTGGCTCGTGATGACGTTGCCGTCAATCACCACGGCCTCGTTCACGTATTGAGCCTGCGTCAGCTCCGGCCCAATGTCGGGATAGCACGTCGCCTTGCGGCCCGCCAGCACGCCCGCGCGCTGAAGAACCAAGGGCCCGGCGCACACCGCTGCGACAATCTTCCCCGCGCGATGCAGACCGCGGATCGCCTCATGTAAAGACTCTTCCTGGAGAAAACTCTCCACGCCCTTCGCGCCGCCCGGCACGACGATCAGGTCGAACAAGGAAGGATCGATCTCGTCCCATGCGGCGTCCGGAACAATCTTCACCCCGCGCGAGGCTGTAATGACGCCTTTTTTCAGGCCGGCCGCAACCACCTCCCATTTCGCGCGCCGCAACGTGTCGATCACAATAACGGCTTCCATCTCTTCCGTGCCGTCGGTTATCGGAACCAGTACTCGTGTCATGTGCAGGCCCTCCAAGATAGAAGTAATATGACGGGGGATAGTCCAAAGTCCAAGGTCCAAAAATACTCTGCCCTTTAGACTTTGGACTTCTTCCTACTTCTTCCGCGCGTCGAGAATCGCGCGGACCTCGACGGCGAGCTTCTGACGGCTAAACGGTTTGGACAGGAATCGCGCGCTGGACACTTTCAGCAGGCGTTCCGCGGTCTTCGGCGTAAAGCCGGAAACAACCAGGATCGCGACCTTCGGGTTGATGCGCACGAGTTCACGGTAGACTTCCTCGCCATTCACGTACGGCATGACAACATCCAACAGGACCAGGTCAATCTTCGACGCGTGCTGCTTGTACGTGTGGATGGCCTCTTCGCCGCCGGTCGCCGTCCAGACGGTGTAGCCGGACTTGTGCAGAAGCCGCTGGGTGATACTCAAGGCCAGCGGATCGTCGTCCACAACGAGAATCGTCTCCGTCCCGCCCGGTATGGCTTCGATATCGCGCTCTTCGACCACCACCGGCGTCTCCGGTTTGGCCGTTGGAATGTAGAGTCGGAAGCAGGCGCCGAGATTCTGCTCTGAATAAACCGTCACCCAACCGCCCATCGCGTGGATCATGTGCTGCACCACGCTGAGGCCCAGCCCCGTACCGGCTTTCTTGGTCGTGAAGAAGGGCTCAAAAATGTGTGGTTTGACGTCCTGCGCCATCCCCTGGCCGGTGTCGGTCACGGAAATGGTGATGTACGAGCCCGGCATGCGCTCCGGCCAGCGCTCGAGATCCTCCTGCTCCACCTTGACCAGGTCCACCTCGACGGAGAGGTTGCCGCCATCGGGCATCGCGTCCCGCGCGTTCAGGCAGAGGTTCAGCAGCGCGCGATACAGCACGACCGGGTCGGTGTGGACCTTGGGCAGGGACGTCTTTTCGGGCGCGAACAGCGAGATGTTACGCGGAAGGGTCTTCTTCAGCATCGCGACCACGTCGTTCAGCACCACCTGGATATCCACGTTCTCCATCCGCGGCGCCGAGTGGCGCGTGACGGAAAGGAGACGACCCGTCAGTTCGTTGGCCGTTTGCGCGGCATCCAGAATCTTGGCGATGTCCTTCTGGAACGGCTGGCCGGCCATCTGGTCCTGAAGCAGCGATGCGTAGGCCATGATGACGGTCAGCAGGTTCTTGAATTCGTGGGCGATTCCGATGGAAAGGTTCTCGACCAGTTCCATCTGCTGGGATTGAAGAACCTGCTTTTCGAGAGAACGTTCGCGGGTAACGTCACGAGCCACGATCATGGACCCGATACGCCCGTCGTTCGAGTCGTTCAAAGGGGAGACCCGGACATCCAGCAACCGCGCGTGATGATCGTCGGAAAAGCAGGTTGCCTCGCCAACCCACACATCCTCTTTCTCCAACACCTTGGAGATGTCGCCGAATGACAATCCTCCCTGAAACTGAAAACAGCCGTCCAGTTCGACCGGCCGCTCCATGACCTTCCCGGGGTTCACACCCAGCATACGGCCCATCGCGGCGTCCGCATAGATGATCTTGCCTTGCAAATCGGCAATCATCACTCCGTCATTGAGGAAATCGAGAGCTCGAAGAGGCAAGGACTTTTCGGGAGGCTGCGTATTGGGTGATTCTTTAGTCACATTCCCGCTCCGCTGCACAAACTGTTGCGCAGTTGTACGTCCCGCGACTGACGCTATTGATATGCCCAAAACGGCCAACCCGTAAAGGGCCCTCGGCCCCTTTCTTGTTCCGCCGCCTCGCAGCGACAGCGCGCGCGTTGATTGACACCATTCTGGCACAGAGGTAATTTGAAAGGCAAGTTAATCGCTTTACGATTCGCAAACCGCCGTCATCGGGAGGCAAGGTCATGAATCGATTTCTCTCTTTCTTCCTCATGGCTGTCTTGTGCGCGCTCGCCGGTTCCGCGCCCGCCGAAACCTATCGCGGCGAGATGAACTCCTGGGGCGCCAGTTGGATGGCGCAGGACACGGACTTCGGAAGCGTCTGGAAGGTCAGCGTGACCTCCGGCGCGGACGATACAACCTCCGAGTTCAAATTCGACCGCTTCGGCGATTGGGCGGAAAACTGGGGCGCCGGCAGCAGCGCGACAAAAAATTCGACAATCGGGTCTCTCGCTTCCGGCGGCGGCAACCTCAGCTTCAGCGCCCTCAACGCCAAACACTACAGCTTTACCATGAACGCGGGACACACCTCCTACGTCGTGATGGAAACCGACAGCGACCCTGTATCCATTACGCGCGCGGACGTCCAGCTTGCGGACCCGTGGGCCGCGGGCGCGCCCGTCACGATCCAGCTCAGCGCGGCGAAGAGCCCGCAGGAGAACATCTGGATTCGCTACACGACGAATAGCTGGGCCTCCAGCCGATTAACCGCCGCGGCATCCGGAAGCTCCACGAACTATTCCGCGACGATCACCGCGAACGCCGGCTCCCGCGTGGAATACTACGCCCTGACCTCCACCATGCCGTCGAACCAGATCGCGGCCGATCCCGACCTCTGCACGCTGCGCGGCAACAAGTCGGGCACGACGAATTACAGCTTCCGGTTCGGCGCCGGCAACGCATGGCACATTCCGGCAAACGCGGAACCCGTCGGCGCCACGATGCGCAACCCGCAGAGCCCCTATTCCCACAACGCGGTGTACATCTATAACGGCAACCAGTTCCAGGGCGGCGGCAACGCGGCCGACCAGTCGGGCGGCACACTGTACCACCGCCTCTCGGGCGCCGCCGGTTGGACCGCGACAAACCTCTCGTACGACAACCAGATCGATAACAACAAGTACTGGAAGTCGGCCATCCCGGCAGGAACGTACGGGAAGACGAACGTCGTGGAGTATTACCTGTCCGTCACTTACACCGACCACAACACCACCTACATCGGCACGACGAACGGCGGCATGTCGAGCGTAACGTATCTCGCGGCGAGCAACGCGCAGGCGCATCCGTTCTCGTTCACGATGGGCGGCGAGCCGGGCACGGAAGCGGCGTACATCTGGCACAACACGAACCGCGTACATGTCGGCAGCGACGCCGTGCAGTGCTGGGCGAAGATCGGCTACGCGCAGGGGATCGGCACGAACCGCTGGGTGGACGGCGCGGCGATCTACTACACGACGAACGGCGCGGAACCGTCCGGCGCCAACGGCATCCCCGGCGCGTCGTCGATGGTTCAGATGATGAGCTTCGATCACATGGAAGAGGATCCATACGCGGACGGCGACGCGATGTGGTGGATGGGCACGCTGACGAACCTGCCGTCGGCCGACGGCAGCACGATCAAGTACCGGATCGGCGCGTGGAAGTCGGGCGGCGTGGAGCGCTTCGCGGAGTACGGCACGACCGGACAGGACAACCAGACCTTCGTGTTCTCGCTCTTCGTGCCCGGCGCGGCCGGCCTCACCGTGAACGGCGTCAACGCCGACTACACGACCACCAAGTTCTTTATCGACGAGGCCGCGGGCGAAACACAGTACGTCACGGTCGTCTACACGCCCGAAGCCGGCGCCTCCAACGTGCAGGTCTTCTGCAATCTGAACCGCCGCGACTTGTGCGACGTGGATTACACCAACGCGCTCATCGCGGGCGACGGCTACGCGGACGGCATCCGCCCGCCGGACGGCAATCTGCTCACGCCCGCGGACACCGGCGCGTATTTCACCGCGTTCGCGATGACCGGCGGTCCAACCACCTTCTACTGGACCGGCGCGGTCAGCCGCTGCGGCGCGTATCGCCTCACGACCCGCTACCAGAAGAACGCCGCGAGCGCGACGAACTGGAACTGGTACTCCTCCGGCGGCCTGCGCGATCACGCGATCGTCGTCTCGCCGAGGAAGGCGCTCGAGCAGACGATGTACGAGCTCAACACGCTGACGGTCGAGGCGACGGACAACTCCGAGGCGGGCCGCAGCACGTTCCAAGACCTGCTGGGCGCGGCCGACGGCGACACCGACGGCTACGACCCGTTCAATCTCGACTACCTGAATTTCCTCCAGGTCAACTGCCTGTGGTTCCAGCCGATCCACCCGAACGCCGAGGAGCGGAAGGACTCGTACACGCCCGGCAGCCCGTACGCGACGAAGAACTACTTCGCCGTCTCGAAGTACTACGGCGCCGACATGACCGAGGCGGGCGCAATGAGGGAGTTCACGAACTTCGTGGCGAAGTGCGACGCGTACACCGGAACGGTCGGCACCATCAACGTGATGCTCGACGGCGTGTTCAACCACACCTCGTGGGACGCGGTGTTCGGCGAGGGCGGTACGAACTTCAACTACTGCACGAACGTCAACGACCGCATCGGCTGGTTCAAGCCGGGCTGGTACGCGCTTTGGACGGACTACGGCCTGCCCGCGACGTACTATCACAGCGCGTACTCCAACGACATCGCCACCGCGCCGGACCGCGGCGATTTCGGCAAGTGGCCGGATGTGGCGGAGCTGTACTACGGAAAATATTCCGCGCTCGTGCGGCACAACCCGGACAACAACGGCGACTACCTGAACGAGGGCGACGTGTACGACTTCGCCGGCATGACCGCCGCCAACGAGATGGACCTGTGGCGCTACATCGCCTACTACACCGAGTTCTGGCTCAAGAAGACCGGCCACGCCGGCACCAACTCGTGGGTCGCCGCGCAGGACGACCGCGGCATCGACGGCCTGCGTTGCGACTTCGGCCAGGGCCTGCCGCCGCAGCTTTGGGAGTACATCATCAACCGCACGCGGCGCATAAAGTGGAACTTCATTTTCATGGCCGAGACGCTCGACGGCGGCAAACCCGGCTACCGCTCGAACCGCCACTTCGACGTACTGAACGAAAACCTCGTCTTCAAGTTCACGCAGGAGCGAATCAACGACTCGGGAGCGCTGAGGCAGGCGCTCGAGGACCGGCGCACGGCGTACAGCGGCGGCGCGATCCTGCTGAACCTGACCTCGCACGACGAGATCCTGCCCGGCAACGACACCTGGATGGTCGCGTCGCGCTACGGCGCCGTGTCCGCCGTCGACGGCATCCCGATGATCTTCTACGGGCAGGAGCAGGGAATTCAGAACTGGGCGGGCGCGGTGACGAAGAACACGGGCTTCAAGACGCCGCACGAGGAGAACTTCGGCAAATACATCCCGCACTTCAAGCAGTGGAACCAGCTCACGGTCTGGACCCACACGCCCGACTACGGCGGCACGGATCTCGCGCAGTGGTACGGGCGCGTGAACTGGGCGCGGCACAACAGCGCCGCGCTCCGGAGCCGGAACCGCTGGTTCCTCAGCAAGGTCGGCGGCGGCGACGAGTCGCGCATCCTCGCCGTGGCGAAGTACCAGACGCCCTACGCCTCGCCGCGCACGAGCGACGTCGTGCTCGCGTTTGCGCTCCTGCTCCGCAACGACGAGGACACGCACGTCGGCGCGAGCGCGACGTACGACCTCAAGCCCGTATGGAACCTGCTTGGCCTCAGCACGTCCAAGTACTACAAAGCCCGCAACCTCGTTTCGAGCAACGCGCTCGCCGCCTACGTCTGGACAAACGTCTCCGGATCAACGCTTTACAACAGCGGCCTTTGGGTTTCTCTGAACGCCGGCACCTCCGCCCTGCCCATCACGGCCGACGGCGAGCTCGTGCAGTTCCTGAAGATCGAAGAGGATAACTTGGCGCCGGTGATCCACCTGCCGGGCCCGCATATTCTGCCGGTTGGAGCATCGACAAACTTCCCCGTCACGGCCGCCGATCCTGACGGAACCATTGTTACACTCACGAATACGGCCGTTCTTCCGGATGCCGTATTTGTCAACGGGGTTTTTTCGTGGACAGCAACGCCGGCGTTCGAGAACACCGCCCATCCTGTCGCGTTTGTCGCCACGGATGATCAGGGGCTCTCCGCGACGAACAGCACGACGATCACCGTCCCGTTCGACTGGAACGGAAACGGGATCGGCGACGGCTGGGAATGGACCCACTTCCAGAACCTGACCAACGCCGCGGCAAACGACAACGACGGCGACGGCGCGGGCAACTACGACGAGTACATCGCGGGCACGCAGCCGACGAACATCGGATCGGTGTTCAAGGTCATCTCCGTCTCCAGCGCAGACGGAACCTCAAGCCGCAACATTACGGTCTCCACGGAACCGGAGCGGCACTACTCGATCTACTTCGGCGACAGCGGCATGAGCAACAACATGACGTGGTCCCCATTCGGCAATACGAACCTGGGCGTCGGCTCGTGGCTGGAGACCAGCCCGACATCGACCACGCACACCTTCACGGACGACGAGAGCACGAACACCACATCCTCCGCGCCCGCCTCCGGGCACCGGTTTTACCGGTTTAAAGTGCATAACCCCTAGCCCGGCAAGACCTCATCTTCGCCGACAGGCTTGAAGGCCGATTTTTCCGCCAGGGCTGGCGACAGAGCTGAGTTCATCGCTTCAATGATTTCAGGAATTGTGCTGATTGAATAAGCGGTTGGACAAGTTCAGATAAACCCGGTACACAGAACCATCAAATGATGTATTCGTCAGATCCCTGGTACATGAATATCCCCGTGTGGGCGGGTGTCGCCGCATGGTTCGTTGCCCAGTTCATCAAGCTGTTCATCCACTTTGTCCGTCACCGCAGTTTCGATTCGGCCTTTCTTCTCCGGCTGGGCGGCATGCCCAGTTCCCATTCCGCGGCCGTCAGCGCAGTCGCCACATCCATCGGCCTGATTTGCGGTTTTGGAAGCTCGATTTTTGCGGTGGCTTTCTGCCTTGCGGTCATTGTGATGATCGACGCTCAGACCGTGCGCCGGGCGGCCGGCCAGCAGGCCCGCCTCGTGAACCAGATTGTGGACGAGCTGTTCAAGACCCATCGGTTTCCCCAGCACAAGCTTGCGGAACTGCTCGGTCACACCCGGCTGGAGGTTCTTCTGGGAATGCTGCTCGGAATCGTGGCCGCCTTGCTGGTGCATTCTTTTGCCCCGTAGAGGTCCCCGTATGAGCCCGCAACGATTTCCTTCGAGGAGGTCCGGCCTCGGACAGCGAAATACGCGTCAGCGCGACGTGATCCTCGGCGTCATTTGCTCCGCGCGCGGCCCATTAACGGCGGCGGACATTCTTCCGCGGGCCGCAAAAAAAATCCGGGGAATCGGAATCGCAACGATCTACCGCACGATCAAACTGCTGCTCGAACAGAAGCGCATCAGCGCCGTGATCCTGCCCACGGGCGAGACCCGCTACGAACCGCACGGCCTCGATCACCATCATCACTTCCAGTGCACGCAATGCGGCCAGGTCTTCTGCATGGATTTCTGTCCCTTCACCCAGTCCGGTTTCGCCCCACTCCCGCGAGGATTCCGGGTGGAGTCGCATTCGGTCACGACGTACGGAAAATGTCCGGGATGCGGGACGTAGGAAGACGCGCGGGGCGCTTCCTGCCACCCTCAATGCGGGTGCGGATGTCGCAGGATGTGCGGCCGCTCCAGACCGTGGGCCCGCATCAGTTCCTCGTTGTCCAGCAATTCGGCGGTCGGCCCTTCCGCCATGATCTTTCCGCCGTCCATCACGATGACCCGCGGGCAGACTTCGACCACAAGCTCCAGATCGTGCGTTGCAATGATCCGCGTATGCTCGAACGAGTGGAGCATCTCGATCAGCCTCCGGCGCCCGCGCGGGTCCAGGTTCGAGGACGGTTCATCCATGACCAGGATGTCCGGCGACATCGCCAGCACGGTCGCGATCGACACCGCGCGCTTCTCGCCGGCGGAAAGCCTGTAGGGCGCGCGGTCCTTCACATGGCTCATGCCGACGCGCTCCAGCGCCGCGATCACCCTCTGCTGGACCTCGGCCTGTGGGAGGCCCGCATTAAGCGGCCCGAAGGCCACATCCTCGGCAACGGTGGGCATGAACAACTGGTCGTCCGGATCCTGAAAAACCATGCCGACCGCGCGCCGGACCGTGGCCGTCGTCTCGGGCGTCAGCGGCGCGTCGCCGATGCGCACTTCGCCGCGGGTGGGCTTCAGGCAGCCGTTCAGGTGAAGCAGCAGGGTGGACTTCCCGGCGCCGTTCGCGCCGACCAGCGCGACCGCCTGCCCGCGCGCGATCCGGACCGAGACGCCTTTCAGCGCCTCCGTTCCATCGGGATACACGTGGCACAGGTCGCGCACTTCGACCATGGGATCGCTCATGACAGACCTCCCGTGAACCAGCGGCCCAGCAGATCGGCAAGATTCCATGTCCGCGCCGCGGCGAAGAACACCGTCCACCCGAGCACGAACGCCGCATCCGCCCGACCTGCGGGTGTCGGGTCAAGGACGCGGATTTCCCCAGCGAAACCGCGCGACATCATCGCGCGATAGACGCGATCCGCGCGAGCCATCGAACGCAGAAGCAGGTGGCCCACGGCTGAGCCGTACACGCGCAGCGGGACGGCGGCCGAGCCGGCGGCGCGAATCTGCATGCCGCGCCGCATCCGCGAACCTTCAGCCGCGACGACGAACAGATAGCGGTAAAGGAACAACAGTTGGACGACGAACACGCGGGGCAGACCCATCCGCTCCAGCCCGGCGCATAAACGATTCATGCCCGTACACGCCACGAGAACGAGCGCCGCGCTCACCGTCAGGACGAAGCGGACGAGGATGGAGGCGAACGAGAACCAACCTCCGGTGACGACCCGCCCGCCGATGGCCGCGACAGGCTCGCGGTCCAGGAATGGATTGAACATCCCGATCACGACGGCGAACGGCGCAGCGATGAGAATCTTCCGGAGCAGATACCCTGACGGGATCCGCCCCAGCGACATGAGCGCGAGGGGGTAGACAAAAAACGGCATCAACGCGGACACTTCGTAGCGCGGGAACGACATCACAAATACGATGAAGAGGAGGGTGGTGACCGCCTTGGCCCGCGCATCGAGCCGGTGCAAAGGCGTATCCAACCGGCCCAACTCATCCATACGGCCGATTTCGATCCATTCTCCAGGACTCAAGGGTTCCGCCTTGTTTCCGACAAGAATCCGCGCGGTTTCCGAGTCTCATCCATCGCTCGCCGACCGTCTATGACTCCCCAGAACCCATGATCACACTTTGCGAAGTGTGATCATGCCTGTCCCTCGGCGCTTGACCCCGCTTCAACACCCAGCCGACCGCGCACGCCAACATCAGCGTGATCGCACCACCCACGAGTCCCGACACGGAAGTCCCCGCGCTCACCGCGGGCCAGGAGGCCGCCTGCTCCTCCGACTCGGCTGCCTCGGCGCTCGATTTGAATCCGTAGTCCGGCAGAAACGCCGTTTTCTCCTGCACCGATGAGAGTTCCTTGTGCACTCCGCTCTCCGAACCAGAGACCTCCTCCGTTCCGATGACCTTCGCGATCGACCACTCCAGTCCGTCAGGATGCGTTGAGGCGAACCAACTGGCGACTCCGCCCACAACCACCGCGGCAATCAGCAGGCCGATCAGGACCGGCCGCAAGCTGACGCGCGTCCCCGCAGCCGCTTCCGCGGCCGGCAAAGCCTCCGGCCGCGCGCGGGCAACAAACGAGACGACAACCGCCGTGGCCAGGCCCTCGACAATTCCGATCGCCAGGTGAATGGGCGACATCAGCAGGACAAACACGCCGAACGGCAACGCCGTAATCCCGGATGCTTTGGTCTCGAGCACGACGCTGAACGCTCCGAGTTGGAGCCCCACGACCGCGGCAACGATTGCCGCCACCCATGCGCGCGGCGTTCCGTGCTGATCCTTCGTGATCGCCCGGTAGACAAAGGGATACGCGACGAACGCGGGGTAAAACCCAAGGTTGAAGATATTGCAGCCCAGCGCCAGCAAACCGCCATCCGCGAAGAACAGCGCCTGCACCGTCAGCACCGAGGCAATCACCAGGAATGCCGCGTACGGCCCCAGCAGGATCGCCAGGATCAGCCCGCCGCCGAGATGGCCGCTCGAACCCGCGCCCGGAATCGTGAAGTTGATCATCTGCGCGGCGAAGATGAACGCGCCGAGCACGCCCATCATCGGAACCAGGTTATCGCGCATCGTCAGCCGCACTTTCCGCGCGCAATACGCGATCAACCCCGCGCTCGCGGCCCACATCGTCCCGCCCACGGCGGGGGAAATTAAAGCATCGGCCATGTGCATGTCTATTTCCCTCCAAACGTCCACTTCAGGCCGGCTGTCGCTGTGAAATCCGGCGCATCGCCCTCGATTTTCGATCCGCCCGCCACGTCGAGAACCAGATCCTCGACCACATCCCAGCGGAAGCCCGTGTTGTACTGCACCACAGTGTCCGCGCCGTCCGTCAGTTCCTTCTCGGCGAACACTTCGCCCACCCATTGCACGGCATCCGTCAACTGGTAGTCCAGCGCGACGCCGTAGTGAACCACATCGTGGACTTTTTCGTCGTCCGGCTCGCCGATCCACGAGTAGCCGGCGTTCACGTGAACGCCCGCCTTTTCCCCGAACGCCCGCGACGCCGCCCACATCAGGTCGTAGTCGGTCTCGCCGCTGCCCAGTCCTTTATCTTCGTCCGCCGTCGGAAACTTGACCGAGGGGACCAGCGCGTGCCGCGCGCCGAGTGGGCACTCCTCGAGGAACTGCCACTTGGCGTTGATCACGAGATCGCCGACCCCGCTTTCCCTGTGACGCTTCTTCGCACCGCTCTCAAGCGCCTCGTCTCGTTCCTCGAACTGTCCGCCGAAGCCTACGCCCACGGCAAGGCCGGGCAGAACCCCGTACCCCAGCCCGACCGGGAAATCCCAATGGTCGCAATCCGAATCCCCGCCGTACACGGCCCCGGCCTCGATCTCGAACCGGCCGGTATCCACCGGGTCCGCATCGTCAATCGTCAACGGCCTCGCGGCAAACGCCGCCCCCGCCGTCATCAGGCTCAGCGCCAAAATCGCCTCTTTGCAGATTCTCATCTTCAGAACTCCTTTCCTGTTGTCGTGACCGTGAGTTTCCCGTGCTTCACTCCTTTGACAGCAATCAATCCGTCCGCCAGCTTCCGCACCGCCGGCGCCTTCCCGCGCACCGCCAGGACTTCCATGCAGTTGTGGTGGTCGAGGTGGATGTGAAGGACCGAGATGATCAGCCCCTCGTGGTCGTGCTGGATGTCGGTCAGCTTCGCCTGCAGGTCGCGCTTGTGATGGTCATAGACCAGCGTGATCGTGCCCGCGATCTCGCCCCCGCCCACCTCCGCCCAGTGCTCGACCAGCCGCGCACGGACCATGTCCGCCAGCGCCTGCGAGCGGTTGGCGTACCCCTTCTTCTTCGACATGGCGTCCAACTGACCCACCAGATCGCCGGCCATCGAGACGCTGAAACGAACTACCGGGTGTGCGTTCATGGTGTTACCTTTCAAGATTTTCGTAACCTTGCAACTCTTTAACCCGCTGTCAAGGCCGATGCAGGATACCGTATGCGCGCGCGGAGTTCGTCCTCATTTTCCGTATTCCGCGACATCTTCGTGGGACCACAGAGTCGCAAGGCGCAGGCCGCGCGTCTTCACCTCAAGACGAGATGATCATTGACACAACAACCCACATCATCAATATATAGTGTAGTTCTTTAGATAGATCACAACAGATTGTAGGTTTGTGACGTGGACAAGTGCCCCCGCTCATGCGGGGGAGAATAGGGAATCGGGTGTGAATCCCGAGCGGTAGCGCCGCTGTGACGAGTGACGAACGCTTCATCAAGCCACTGCTTCTTCGAGCGGTAAGGCGAAGCCAGTAGGAAGATCTCGAAGCCAGAAGACCTGCTTGTTCGCGCTCATCCGGTCCGGCGGCCTGAAGTCGCCGGCAACTGTCTCGCCGAAGACAGGATGAGGGAAGAGACGAGCTTGACCCGTTGCCCGGCCCGCCTTCACTCCCTCGCGAGTGGTGGCGGTTTTTTCTGTCCGTACGCTGCGCGCGAGTGGTTTCCCTCAAGACGAACAAGCGGCTGGTTGCCGCAGAAACAGAGAGGAGACCGCTCGACATGCTTCACGAACGTTCCGACAGTTCGATCCCGCAGATTCAAAACACGCTGTCGCTGGCCGTCCGAAAACGGGATGGTCGCGTTGTGGCCTTCGACTCAGAGCGTATTCGACTCGCCATCGCCGCCGCCTTCAAGGCGGACCAAGGACTGACTCTCAACCAGCGCCTGCCAATCGACGCCGACACCGCCGTAGTTCAGATCACCGACGCGGTGGTGCAGTCTCTCGCCGCGCGATCCGCCAACGACGAGGCGCTGGAGATCGAGTCCATTCAAGACCTGGTCGAGAAACATCTCATGCAGTCGGGCCATCACCGCGTGGCCAAGCGCTACATCCTCTACCGGGAAGAGCGGCGAAAAGCGCGCTTCGCGCGCGACCTGGGCGAACCGCTGGTCGCCACGGTCACATCGATCGACGAGTACCTGAGCGCGGCCGACTGGCGGGTCAACGCCAACGCGAACCAAGGCTACTCCCTGGGCGGGTTGATCCTCAACATCTCGGGAAAAGTCACCGCCAATTACTGGTTGAATCACCTCTACGGCGGAGACATCGAACGCGCGCATCGGGACGGCGATTTCCATATCCACGACCTCGACATGCTGGCCGGCTACTGCGCCGGCTGGTCCCTGCGCCGGCTCCTGTTGGAAGGGCTCAACGGTGTGCCCAACAAGATCGAAGCGGCGCCGCCGAAGCACCTGAGAACCGCGCTGGGGCAGATGGTCAATTTCCTTGGAACCCTTCAGAACGAATGGGCCGGGGCGCAAGCGTTCAGTTCGGTGGACACCTATCTGGCGCCGTTCGTTCGCCGGGACGGGCTGACCTACGCCGAGGTGCGGCAGTGCTTCCAGGAGTTCGTCTACAACCTGAACGTCCCGTCGCGATGGGGAACGCAGACGCCGTTCACCAATCTGACTTTTGACTGGATGTGCCCCGCCGATCTGCGCGAGCAGCAGCCCGTCATTGCGGGCGAGTTGATGCCTTTCCTCTACGGCGACCTGCAGAAGGAGATGGACGACATCAATCGCGCGTTCCTCGAAGTGATGAACGCGGGCGACACCAAGGGCCGCATTTTCACCTTCCCGATTCCCACGTACAACATGACGGAGGATTTCGATTGGGAACATCCGAATACGGACCTTCTTTTTGAGATCACCGCGAAGTACGGCCTTCCGTATTTCCAGAACTTCGTCAACTCGGAGCTGAAACCGGGCATGGTGCGCTCCATGTGCTGCCGCCTGCAACTGGATCTGCGCGAACTCCTGAAGCGCGGCAATGGTCTTTTCGGCTCCGCCGAGCAGACCGGTTCGGTCGGCGTGGTCACGGTGAACTGCGCCCGGCTGGGGTACCGGTTCAAGGGCGATTCGCAGGGACTGTTCGCCGAGTTGGATCGGCTGCTGGAACTGGCCAAGCGAAGCCTGGAGGTCAAGCGGCAAGTCATTGAGGAACGCATGAAGTCCGGTTTGTATCCGTTCACGCGCCGTTACCTCGGCACGCTTCGTAATCACTTCAGCACAATCGGAGTGAACGGCCTGAACGAATGCGTCCGCAATTTCACCGGCGATCGGGACGACATCTCCACACCGGAGGGGATCGCGCTCAGCCTCCGCATTCTGGACCACATCCGCGGCCGGCTGATCGGATACCAGCAGGAGACGGGACACCTCTACAACCTCGAAGCGACGCCGGCCGAGGGCGCGACCTATCGCTTTGCGCGGGAAGATCGCAAACGCTTCCCCCGGATTCTCCAGGCGGGCGCCGAAGAGGCCCCGTACTACACGAACTCCTCCCAGTTGCCGGTCGGCCACACCGATGATCCGTTCTTCGCGCTGCAGCATCAGGAAGCGCTCCAACAGCGCTACACCGGCGGAACCGTCTTCCACCTCTACATGGGCGAACGGATCTCCAGCGCGCGCGCCTGCAAGGAGCTGGTTCGTCGCGCGATCACCCGGTTCCGCATTCCCTATATCACGGTGACCCCGACCTTCTCGATCTGCCCGCAGCATGGCTACCTGACCGGGGAACACGCCTTCTGCCCGAAATGCACCGATCACAAACAAGCCTGCGAAGTCTGGACGCGCGTGATGGGCTACTACCGTCCGGTCTCGCAATTCAACAGGGGCAAGCAGAGCGAATTCAAAGAGCGCCTGTTCTTTGCCGAGGCACCCTGATGGCACATCGCCTCTCCATCTCGGCGCAATCGGCGGCGGACGCCGGCGACGTGATCCCGGTTGCCGGTGTTGTGCCTCTGACCACCCTGGATTTCCCCGAACGGCTCGCAACCGTGGTGTTCACGCAAGGCTGTCCCTGGCGCTGTGCGTACTGCCATAACGCGCACCTGCGTGCTCTCAATCAACCCGGCCGATGGCGCTGGCAGGATGTCTGCGCGCGGCTCGACGAGCGGCGCGATTTCGTCGAAGCCGTCGTTTTCAGCGGGGGCGAACCCACGTTCCACCGTGGATTGGAAATCGCCATCCGGACGGTCCGACGGAAGAGGTTCCTCGTCGGACTCCACACGGCGGGAATCTTCCCCGAGCGTCTTCGCGCTCTGTTGCCATTGCTGGATTGGGTGGGCTTCGACGTCAAAGCCCCCCTCGATCATCACTATGCGCGGCTCACCGGTGACGCCCGGAGCGCCGTCAAGGTCAAAGCCAGTTTGAAGATGCTGATGGCATCGGGCATCGCGTTCCAACTGCGCACCACCGTTGCCGATGGCGCGGAGGGCGACCGGTGGTTTGAAGCCGTTCGGGGACATCTGATTCGTTTCGGCGCGGGCGAGCCGGTCCGGCAATCCGTGCGCGAAGCGGCCCGGGAGGGCGCGGCGTGATTCTCAACGACCATCAGATCGCGCGCCTTGCCCGCCGTGGCATGATTCGTCCCTTTAGCGCCCAGCTTGTGCGCCGGCTCGATGGCCGGCCCATTCTGTCCTACGGACTGTGCAGCTTCGGATATGACCTCCGCCTATCGCCCAAGGAATTTAAAGTCTTCCGCCATGTGCCGGGCAAAATTGTAAATCCAAAAGACTTCTCGCCGGCCAGCCTGGAGTTGACCAAGTTGCATCGCGACGACTACGGCAGCTTCTTCATCCTCCCCGGCCAAAGCTACGGGCTCGGGGTCGCCATCGAACGCCTGCATCTGCCCGAGAACGTCAGCGCGATCTGCTTGGGAAAGAGCACCTATGCCCGCTGCGGCATTATCGCCAACGTCACGCCGGCGGAAGCCGGGTGGCAGGGACATCTCACCCTGGAATTCTCCAACAGCAGTGCGGCGGATTGCCGCATCTATGCCGGCGAAGGCATTGTGCAAATGATTTTTCTACAGGGCGAACGATGCAGGACCAGCTACTGCGCGCGGGAAGGAAAGTATCACCGGCAAGGCAATCACATCACCTTTCCGCGCGTATAGATGAAGGCTTTGAATGACACCGTTTTTCCAGGATGACAGGAAAGGCCGTGAAAGCCGGCCACAGTCTCGCTGCGGTAACGAGCTACAACTCTCCATCCGTCTTGCACCCTGTTTGGCGCACGCGGAGCAAAGCCAATCGACGATCCCAATCGGCGGTGAAGGCGAGAGACGAGGCGAAATGTCACAGGCTCGGAGTCCGAACATCTGTCTTCCTGGCGCAAGAAGAAAAGGCCCATCGCCAGAATGGAGACCATGGTGAAGAAACATATCCTGACACACAACCTCGGATATCCCCGCATAGGGGCGAAGCGCGAGTTGAAACGCGCCCTCGAATCCTATTGGAAGAAGACCCGCACGGAGACGCAACTCTTCGACACGGCAAAAGCCATTCGAAGAGCCAACTGGCTTTTTCAGAAACAGGCCGGGATCGATCTAATTCCGTCCAATGATTTCAGTCTCTATGATCAGATGCTCGACACCTGCGCGCTAGTCGGGGCAGTGCCGGAGCGGTTCCGGCAGGAGGCTGGCCCAGTCTCCCTGTCGACGTATTTCGCCATGGCGCGAGGGATCGATGGCGCGGGCGATCAAGCGTGTGATTCGAACCCTGCTTCGCCCTGCGCGCCCCTGGAAATGACCAAGTGGTTTGACACGAACTATCACTATCTCGTGCCGGAGTTGAGCCACGATCAACGCTTCCAGCTTGCATCGAGCAAGGTGTTCGATGAATTCGCAGAAGCGCTAGATATGGGCATCCGCACCATGCCGGTACTTATCGGTCCGGTCACCTTCCTTTTGCTGGCCAAGACGCGCGGACCGCATTTCAAGCGGCTGTCAATCCTTCCGCACCTGCTCCCTGTCTACGCCAAAGTCCTGCGGCGCCTTTGCGATCAAGGGGCGGAGTGGGTACAGATGGACGAGCCGTGTCTCTGTCTCGACCTTGCCGAGGAGGATCTCGCCGGGATCACGACGGCCTATGAACAACTGAACCGAGCCGCTTCCGGATTGAAGATAATGGTGGCAACCTACTTCGGGGACTTGCAGCACAACCTTGAGACAGCTTGCCGGCTGCCGGTGTCCTGCATCCATTTCGACGCGGTGCGAGCGCCTCACGAACTGGATCGGCTGCTCGAGTTGCTGCCGCCGACGATGCGATTGTCGCTTGGGGTTGTAGACGGCCGCAATGTCTGGCGAAATGACTTTGAACACTCACTGGCGCTACTGCGGAAGGCCATAGCCTCCATCGGCGAGGAACGCCTCTTGGTCGCGCCGTCATGCTCGCTGATTCATGCGCCGCTCAGCTTGAAGCAGGAAAGCAAGCTGGATGTGGAAATCAAGAGTTGGCTTTCATTCGCGGAGGAGAAGATCACCGAGGTCGTTCAACTTGCGCACCTCGCACGACAGAAGAAGGCTTCCTCCCGGTTATCCGGGAACCGCGAGGCCGTCACGCTTCGACTCAATAGCCCGCGCATTCACGATCCTGCCGTCAAGATGCGGACCGACGGCATATCTCCGGCTGCCCTGCAGAGACACAGCGCCTTCGCCATCCGGAAACCGAAACAGCAGGCGCGACTGAAGTTGCCGTCTTTTCCGACAACGACCATCGGTTCGTTTCCACAAACAGAGGTAGTCCGGACAGCCCGCGCCGATTTCAAGAAGGGGATTCTGTCACAGCAAGCGTACGAAGGGTTCCTCGAACAAAAGCTCGCCGAGTGTGTTCTGTGGCAGGAAGAGATTGGCCTTGACGTGTTAGTGCATGGCGAATTCGAACGGACCGACATGGTTGAGTATTTCGGGGAACAGCTTGCGGGTGTCGCATTGACGGAGAACGGCTGGGTGCAAAGCTACGGTTCTCGTTGCGTGAAGCCGCCCATCCTATTCGGCGATGTCTCCCGTCCGAGGCCGATGACAGTCCGGTGGTCAAAATACGCGCAGTCGTTGACGAAGAAACCTCTGAAAGGAATGCTGACCGGTCCACTTACGATCCTGCAATGGAGTTTCGTTCGCGACGACCAGCCGCGCAGCGAAACCGCCAAACAGATTGCGCTTGCTCTGAGAGACGAGGTTCTCGACTTGGAGGCGGCCGGACTCCCGATCATTCAGATCGACGAGCCGGCTCTGCGCGAAGGACTGCCGCTTCGGCGCGCGGATTGGCGAAGCTATCTGGACTGGGCCGTCGACGCTTTCCGACTTGTGGCCGGCGGCGTCCAGGATGAGACGCAGATCCACACCCATATGTGTTATTGTGAATTTGACGACGTCCTCGGCAGCATCGCTGCGCTCGACGCAGATGTGATCTCCATCGAAACATCGCGCTCCAACATGCAGTTGCTTGAAGCCTTCACAAGGTTCGATTATCCGAACGATATCGGGCCGGGCGTCTGGGACATTCACTCGCCACGCGTCCCATCCGTAGATGAAATGCTGGGCCTTATTCGTGCCGCCGCGAAGGTGATTCCAAGCGAGCGTCTATGGATCAATCCTGACTGCGGTTTGAAGACACGTCAATGGAACGAGGTGAAGGTGGCGTTGCAGAATCTCGTCGCCGCGGCGCAGAAGGCGAGAGCGGCAGTGTGACACGGTACGGTCTGCGTGGGAGTTCCTCAGGCAACTCGTCCAGAGCGCCGTCCTGTGTGGTTGAATGGTTCTGGATTCGTGTTCGAGTTGTTTGGGTTGACGGGGACTGAGACCGTCAATGTCGGGACAGCAAACAGAAGTCCGTTGTCCACAACATGACCTTCTGCGGCCGGATCAGAAGAAAGCCTTCGCCAATTTCAGCACGCCCTGGCTCCAAGGCGTACGATGCGTGATCCCTGATCGCCCGGAAATTCTATCGGCGTTGTCAAGGTACCAGCGATAGTTCCGAATCAGGGCTTCGCGATTGGAGAACTTCGGCTTGAACCCGAGTTTGCGTTCGGCTTTCTCGATGGAAACGAATGATTCCTTCCCCGCCGTTTCGTAAATCCATTTGTATAAAGGCGATATACGCAGTGCTTCCAGCAACCTCAGAAGGGCGATCGCCGGCTTCTCAGGTATGGAGATGATCCGTTTGCCGTGACCCGCGGCATCCAGGACCGCTTGAAAATCGGTTCGCGGCGTGCCGTACTCGGCCGCGCCGATATTGAAGGTGTCGTTGACGATGTCGTCGGGCAGGACAGCGCACAGCCAGATGGCCTCGCACAGGTCTTCCACGTCCAAGTACTGGTACGGATTATTCCCGCTCCCCAGGATCGGGAAGTTGTGACCGTCCCGCGCCCATTCATACAGGAGAGCGAAGACGCCGAGTCGCTCCGGACCGACGAAGGACTTCGGCCGGATGACCGGCAAGACCAGTCCGTTGCCTCGATATTCTTCGCACAGCATCTCGGCAGCGACCTTGGCTTCTCCGTAGGGCCCAACCCCATGGAGATCATCCGACTCCAACAAAGGATGATGGTCCGGAATTCCGTAAACCGCTGTCGAAGAGATATGAATCACGCGCTTGATCCCGACCCGAACCGCCTCCGCAAGCACTGTACGGGTACCTTCGACATCGGTGCTGTAGATATCGGCCGGCTTGTAGAGGGGTAACGCGGCGGCGGCATGGACAACGATATCCGCATCCTTCAAGGCCGGCCGAACATCCTCAGCACGCCGGATATCTCCTTGAATCGAACGAACGCGATCCCGCACGTCGTCATAATCAAACGGCGCCAAATCGAGAGAGGTGACTTCCTGGCCTCTGGCCAGCAAATGGCGCACAAGATTGATGCCTAGAAATCCGGCGCCGCCGGTAATCAGATATCGCTGTTTCATAGGGGGGATGCCTCCCTCATAGGAACCGCTTTCACATAGAACTCGTTCTCCGCGTCCTCCACAAAATTCACGTGGAATCCGGCGTCCCGCAAGAGAGATTGGATTCCAAGGGCGCACGGCATGCGATCATGGCGCACGACTTCAGAGAATCCGGCATGCAGCGAGTTCAGCCTGGCGCTTCCTTCCAGGTTGGCGATCACCAGTCGCCCTCCCGGCGCAAGCCAGGGGCGGATGCGCCGCAGAATCGCGAGCGGGTTGTCGAAATGCGGGAATACCCGGAACAAGATGACCCAATCCCAACTTTCCGATTGAAGATTCACCGTTTCCGCCGCGGCGTGAACAATATCGACGTTCTCCAGATGCCCCAGTCTCAACCGGGCTTGCTCCACCATCCCGCCGCTGGCATCGAATGCCAGAACATGACCGCTGGGGCCCACCCATGTTGAGAGATACTCCGTCAACGGGCCGACACCACAGCCCGGCTCGACAACGCGTTGGCCGGTCAAGCGGCCAAGACGCCATCCCAGTCTCTCGACTTTTCGGCGATCTTCTTCGGTAAACAAGAGCGGATCCGAGCTTCTGGATACGCGATCAAAAAACTCGTTTTTTGTCATGAGGCGACTCCTGAAGGTTCCCGCATCCGAGACGAGCGTATGGCGCGCACGGCCAGGCTGGCGGCATAGATCAGCGAGGAGATCAACACTATGCTCGCGCCCGCCGGCCAGTTGAACAGGAACGAAACCGCGAGGCCGCCGAGCGCGGCAAGCGCGCCCAGCGACATGGACCAGATCACCACGGCCTTGTATCCGCGAGCCAGTTGCAGCGCGGCCACGGCCGGATTCGTCAGCAGGCTGTACAGCATCAGGCCGCCGACGATGTTCAAGTTGACGGTGACGGTGAATCCGCACAGCGCGATCATGGCGTAGTAGAGGGCGGTGGCATGAATGCCCGAGGCGCGCGCGATCTCGCGGTCGAACAGAACGGCCTTCATTTCCTTTCCGAACGCGGAAAGAAGCGCCAGCGGCAACAGCGCGGCCGCCGTCAGCGGCAGGAGATCGGCCCATTGCACCAGCAGGAGGTTGCCCCACATCAGGCCCAGCACTTCCGACCGGCGATTCTGGAGAATCCCGATCCCCAGGAAAGCCAGCCCCAGCGTAAGCGAGAACAGGATGCTCATGATGGTGTTGGCGTGCGTACGGGTCCTGTCGGATAGCGGGCCGATGAGAACAGCCGTTGCGAAGGAAGCCGCCAGCGCCGTCCCCAGAACGGGGGTGCCGATAAAGTAAGACAGCACCGCGCCCGCCAGGGCGGCGTGCGCCAGACAGATGCCCATAAACGGAAGATTCAACGAGACCAGAATGAAGCCCGCCAACCCGCACCCCGCACCCCCGAGCAGGCCGGTCAGCAGCCATTTGAGCTGAAGCGGCGTCATTCGGATTCCTCCGGGACGGCCAGATAGCGCCCGCCGGATTTCACTACGCGAAGCGGCAAGTCGTACAGATCCGACAGCGGTTGGTCCTGGAGGATATCGGCCGGCGATCCGATTCGGATCAGGCGGCCGGCTTTGAGCAGGGCGACCCGCGTGATACCCGCAGGCAGGTGCCGGAGGTCATGAGTGACCATGATCACGGTCATCTGCGTCGTCCGCCACAAGTGGCCGACGAGGAGGGTAATGGCCTCCTGCCATCGGAAATCCAGATGACCCGCAGGCTCATCCAAGAGAAGAACCTCAGGTTCCTGCGCGAGCGCGCGCGCCAAATGGGCCTTGCGCTGTTCGCCGCCGGAAAGGACGACCACGGAGCGGTCGCCCAGGGCGCCGAGTTGCGTCTCCTCCATGATGCGGTCGCAGATTTGCCGGTCGCTTTCGCGGAAGCGGCGGCCCATGCCGCGTACGCCCACACGTCCGAGTTCAACCACTTCGCGAACAGAAAGCGGCAAGACAGCGACCGGGCGGGAGTGCAGTTGAGGAACGTATCCGATGCGCCGCCGGAGACGGCCCCGCGCGCGAGGCGACAACCGCCGAACGTCCGAGCCAAGGACCTTCAGTTGCCCGTCGTATTGGATCAAGCCGGGGATCGACTGAAGAAGCGTGCTCTTGCCTGCCCCGTTGGGCCCGAGGACGGCCAGAAACTCTCCGCGCTCCAGGGAAAACGACACCTCCTTCAAGATGTCCGCACGCTGTCGGCAAACACAAAGGTTCCTGGCCTCAATGATCGGCGTCATGGAACCCCTCGAGGAGCGCGCCGACATTCTTTGCCACTAAAGCCCAATACGCCCCTTCCCGGCCGCTTTCCGGAAAGTTGCTGAGCATGATGCCCGGCAGGTCGGCGGCTTCCGACAGGGCTTTCAAGTGCTGTGGACCCCATTGCAGATTCCCAATCACCGCCTCCGCTCCGGCCGTCTTCGCCATGTTGACCGCACGGTTTAACTGCCAGGCCGATTCATCCGTTCCCGCGTCGAACACGGCGACTATGTTGAGGCCGATCCATCGGCAGAAGTCGTTCTGGTAGCGAGCGCACAAGACCTTGCGCTCCCGGAGGCGCTCCGTTTGAAGTCGGCTGCTCTGTTCCGTATCCACGGCCTGACTCTGAATGGACTGCAACCCTTGGCGAATCAGGTCCTCTTTCTCAGGCCATTCACGAACCAGCCGGTCCGTCAGTTCAGCGCACATCGCAACATAATTGCTTGGAATGGTGAAGGCCGGAAGCGAGGCGAGCGAAACAACGCGCCCTGTATCGAGCCCGGATTTGGAAATTCCCATATCGAGCCCGGCCTGGTAATCGTGCCGGATAAACAGACGTGCGGACGCCATGTCGGCCACTTGTCCCGGCTCAAGGTCGAAATGACCGGGACATGAACCGGGGGGCAACAGGCGTACGACTTCGACGCCGGGCCCCATGAGGTCTCTCACCGCCGCCTCGATCAGCGTGGTGGTCACCACGACCTTCGGCGTCTCCGTTGCGATTCCGACGGTCCGGGCATGCAACGAGACAAGCGCTGTGAGGGTGAGCCAGATGAATACAGATAGACACCGTTTTTTCATAGGGTTTGAATGGATGCTCCATCGCGCGGTTGAATGCGCGCGATGACGCCGTTGTCACCGCGTCCGCAATACCAGGTTCGTGCGCTGAGCGGCGCGAAGCCGCTGAGGGCTTTGGCAGAGCTCTGGCGCGGCCCCAGACTCCAAACAACCCACGCAAGGGGCGATTCCCTGCTGTCATGATAGCGGCCGCTGGCGCTCTGGCAGGAGGGAAAATCGTCCGGGACATAAACCTGAAACCCATCGCTCTGCAAGGAACCGTTGAGGTAATACAGCCCCGGCGCGACATACTTGTACGTGTGGCCCGGATTGAACGGGTCTTCCATCATGGAGGACACGCCTTTCTTGTTGCCGGGCGGCAGGTAGCCCGAAGTGACCAATTCCGAAGGCAACTCGCACCAGTGTTCTCTCTCGGCAGTGTTGCATGACACCCTGACGGGCGGGTACTTCTGGTGATCTGTGTAATACAGGGTCAGCGCCACCTCGATCTGCCGCAATTCGGTACAGGTTTTGGCAACGCGCCCCTTCTCCATCGCGGAACCCAGAACGGGAACCAGAAACCCGCAGAGGACGAGAATCAGCGCGATCACCACGAGCAATTCGACCAGCGTAAACCCGCGAGTCCTTCCTTTGCTTCTTCCTGCCGCATTGCTCATGGGGATCATCCGGAAGGAACGGGGCGCGTCCAGGCCGCCCCGTTCCGGATTCCAATGGCGCCGAGTTAGTTCCGTTGTCTCAAGCGGTAGTAGCGCAGTTGCTCCGACGGCTCTTCTTCCACCGCAATCCATTTGACCGGCGGCACTGTGACGTTGGTCCAACCGGCCGAATCCAGCAGGTTGGTGGTGTATTCGAGAATGTAGTTCGTGTAGGTTCCGGACCAATACACCAACGTCTTGTCGCCCGTCATCACGAACTGGAGCGTCGGCCCGATTTCCTGGACGAACAGCTCATATCCGAACCTGCCATCCGACCCGGTTCCAGATTCCTGATTGATGATTCCGACCGCTGAAAACCAATCGTCCGGCATGGGCCCAATATCCGTCAGCGGCATGCGAAGACTGAAATATCGTCCGTTGCCGTCTGTGACTGTGCACAGCCGGTCGCCCCAGTTCGTCTTTCCCCATCCTGTGGAGCCGTAGTCGTTCGTTGCCAGACGGATGCCTTCGATGCGAACGCGCATGCCTTGATAGTATTCCCCGCCGGATTGACGCGTCGCGTCGAAGATCTGATTCGTGCCTTCCGACACCAGGTCGGTCAGCTCAATAACTTCGGGATCAGGGAGGCCGCGACCGGCCTCGACCAGTGTGATGTAGAAGTTGTGCGCGTCGTTTGTTCGATGCGCTTCATTGATATTCCGTTTCCCGCCGTAGAACAGCGACTTGTTCGCCGTGATCTCCACCAGGTCGCCCTTGCGGAAATAGTGAGCGGTATTCGTGTCGTAGTTCAGCCGGTACATTTCGTTGGACCACTCCGCTTCGGAGTAGAGGTTGCCTGCCGGAATCCAAGAACCCAGGCTGCTGTAGTTCTGCCCCATCCAGAGCGCCGTGCCGCCTCGATCGCCGGCTTCCGCGGCCTGGAAGAAGACCTGCCACTGAGCGCCCATCCGCCTCCCGCCCTCGGCCCCCGGATCCCACGCGAAGTCCAGCATCTCCTCGGGGTTGTTGAGAATCACCCCGCGGATGGTGAACGGGTGCGCGCCGGTCCACGCGCTGACCCCCATCTCCGTCACGGATTGCAAGTTGGTGTGCGTTTCTGTCTGCGCCTGCGCCGTACCCATCCCCGCGCCAAGCATCACGACCGCCGCGAGGGCACTGCTGATCGTCCTCTTCATCGAAATACCCGCCTCCTTCGTTATAGTGTTACGTATTTATAGTTTCGTAACATCTCACATCCGCGCGATGGTGTCAACTCTCCGATCGGGCGGCTCCGCCCGCTCCCGGAACATGCGCTCAGGTTCCTGTTGAACCGGATCGCCCGATTGTGTATTGATAATGCATTATCAATAACAAGCGCGCCTTCCGGGGCGCGTCCGGAGCGACCAGGTATGAGGAAACGATGCGCATGGCTGCTGGCGGCATGGCTCGCGGGGCCGGCGGGGGCCGCGGAGGACCCGTTCCGGATCGTCACCTCGTTCTACCCGATTCACATCGCCGTTCTGAACGTGGCGCGAAACATCCCCGGCGTCGAAGTGATCAACCTGACCCCTCCCGTCACCGGCTGCCTTCACGAGTACTCGATGACGCCGCAGGACCTCCGGACGCTGGCCCGGGCGGACGCGTTCGTGGTCAACGGGCTGGGCATGGAATCCTTCCTGGACGAGGCGGTGAAGCGCCTGCCGCGCCTGCGTGTCATCGACGCCAGTCGCGGCATCGAGCCCCTGGACGACAATCCCCATGTCTGGGTCAGCGTCACGCTGGCCATCCAGCAGGTGCGGACCATCGCCGACGCCCTCGAGGAGTTCGACCCGGACCACGCAGAGCGCTATCGCGCGAACGCGGACGCCTACATCGCGCAGTTGGACGCCCTGCGCCGAAAAATGCGTGAAGGATTGGACGGCGTGAAGAACCGCCACATCGTCACGCTCCACGAAGCCTTCCCGTACTTCGCGCAGGAGTTCGGCCTGCGCGTCATCGCCGTGATCGAGCGCGAGCCCGGCTCGGAGCCCGGCGCGCGCGAGCTGGCGCAAACGATCGACCTCGTCAGGCAAACGGGCGCGCCCGCCCTGTTTGCCGAACCGCAATACCCGGCCAAGGCGATCGATACCATCGCCGCGGAAACCGGCGCGAAGGTGTACACACTGGACCCGGCCGTGACCGGCCCGATGGAGCCGGGAGCGTATGTGGGGATCATGGAAACGAATTTGGAGACGTTGATAGCGGCGTTGAAGGAAGAACCCCGTCCAAGGACCGAAGTCGAAAGTCCCAAGCAACCAACCTTGGACATGGGACTTTAGACGTTGGACTTCGTGAGCGACTGATCGCATGGACCACAACATCACATCCGGCCATGCCGGCGCGTGCTGCACGCGGATCGAAGACCTCGGCGTCCGCATCGGCAACTCGATCATCCTCGAGAACGTCGATCTCCATCTTCATTGCGGACAGCTCATCGCGCTGATCGGTCCGAACGGCGCGGGCAAGACAACGCTCCTGCGCGCGATGCTGGGCGAACTGCCGCACTCCGGCAAACTGCATTTCCTCCCGGTTCGCAAGACGGGCGGGGGACCCTCGCCGAGAATCGGCTACGTGCCCCAGAAGATCGAGATGGATCTCCTCGCGCCGATCACCGTGCGCGATCTATTCGCCGGCGCCGTCTCGCGCCGGCCGATCTGGCTGGGCTGCCGCCGGAAGAGCCTGAAAGGGTCCCTCGACATGCTGTCCGTCGTCGGCGCGGACGAACTCCTCGAGAAGAAGCTGGGTCAGCTCTCCGGCGGACAACTCCAGCGCGTCCTCCTCGCGCTCGCGCTAACCCCTGTTCCGGACATTCTTCTCCTCGACGAGCCGGTCGCCGGCGTGGATCAGGCGGGCATCGAGATGTTCTACACGATGGTGTCTCAGTTCCGCCGCTCGTTCGACCTCGCCATCCTCCTGATCTCGCACGACCTGCCCGCCATCGCGCGCTTCGCGGATCGGATGGTCTTCCTGAACCGGCGAATCCTGGCCGACGGCACGCCGGCCGAGGTTCTGTCCAACCCGCGGGTCATTCAGACGTTCGGCTACGATTTCTCCGCCGCCGCCGGCCCGCCCGCCGCCGCGCCCGTCCACCATGGAGGCGCATCGTGAACGCGTGGCACGCCTGGATCGCGCAACTGCCGTTCGAGTGGGCGCAGTACGCGTTCATGCACAACGCCCTGCTGGCCCTCATCCTGCTCTCGCCGCTCTTCGCCCTGATCGGCTGCATGGTGATCAACAACCAGATGGCGTTCTTCTCCGAGGCCATCGGCCATGCCGCGCTGACCGGCATCGCGATCGGCGTCGTGGCCGGGATCGCCAATCCGCTCTGGAGCATGATTCCCGTCGCCGTCCTCCTGGCCTTCGCCATCACCCTGCTGCGCCATTACAGCGCGGCGTCGGCCGACACGATCATCGGCCTCGTCATGGCGTTCGCCGTCGCGCTCGGCGTGGTGCTCCTTTCGCGCGGCGGGGGGTTCGCGAAGTATTCCCGCTACCTCATCGGCGATATCCTGACTATCGCCCCCGGCGAAATCGCCGGCGCCGCGATCCTGCTCGCCGGGATCGCCGGCATCTGGCTCGTCTTCTTCAACCGGATCGCGCTGACATTCCTGAACCGCCCGCTCGCGAGGAGCCGCGGCATCAACGTGTGGATGGTCGAAGGGCTGTTTGCGGCGGCCGTGGCGCTCGTCGTCACCGTCAGCATTCCGTGGATCGGCCTGCTGGTGATCAATTCCCTGCTGATCCTCCCGGCCGCCGCGGCCCGGAACCTGGCCCGCAACACGGCGCAGTACCACGCGATCGCGATCGCCGTCAGCCTCCTCTCCGGAATCCTCGGCCTGATCGGGTCGTACTACTGGAACACCGCCTCCGGCGCCACCGTGGTGCTCGTCGCCATGGGCTTCTTCATCCTGTCGCTCGCCGGCCGCATCGCGCGGTAGCCTCATCGGGACGGTTGAGCGCGTTCGCCGAACGCCCCGGAAAAAGTTTCCAAGGGTTGGAAAAATCGCCGAAAATTTTTCCAAGGTCAGGAAAAAACCCTCCTCGTTGCACCAAGAAGGGCTCGAAACCGCGCGGATGGCGTGATAGAAGCGTGTGCGACATGATCAACCATCCGTGCATGTTATATAAAACGACTTATGTGCACAGGCGACATGCCGCCGTACGCACAACCGACTTCGTTTTCAACCAGTTGATTCCGTACATCGGAAACAAGCGTAAGTTGCTGGACCTCATTGCACAGGCCTTGAAGCACTCCACGAAGTCGGGGGTCCCGACTTTTCTGGACCTCTTCGCAGGCAGCGGTGTCGTGGCCCGTCTTGCCAAGACGCTGGGATATCGAGTCATCGCCAACGACTGGGAGCCATATGCGAAAGTGATAAACGGCTGCTACATCGGGAACAACACCCCGCCCGATTTCAAGGCGCTGGGCGGATACGAGAAGGCCCTGGCCCGCCTGAACGGCCTGCCTCCCCGCGTGGACTGGATTACCGATCACCTGTGCCCGCGAGACGACGAAAACTACGACATTGAGGTGGATCGCATGTTCTACATGCGCAAGAACGGCATGCGGATCGATGCGATCCGCCACCGGATTCTCGAATGGCGCGATTCCGGCACTATCGACGATAGTGAGCAGGACTGTCTGCTTGCCCCCTTGCTCTATCAGGCCTGCTACACGAGCAACACGAGCGGGGTATTCAAAGGATTCCACAATGGATGGGGCGGCCAGACCCGGACGGCGCTCTACCGCATCGCCGGCGACCTGCGCCTGACGCCGGCCGTGTTCTTCGACAACGGCCAGGACAACCAAGTGCTTTGCGACGACGCGCAACGCGTCGCCGAAGACCTGCGCGCCGACGAACTGGATGTGGTGTATCTTGACCCGCCGTACAATCAGCATCCCTACGGCAGCAACTATCATGTGCTGAATACGATTGCGCTGTGGGATAAACCGGAACTGAGCCAGACGATTACACCCGGGACCAAATCGGCCATCCGCCGGGACTGGAGAGCCGAAAGGCGAAGCGCGTACAACCACGCCGACGAGGCGGCCGGAGCTTACGCGAAGCTTCTGCAAACACTCAACTCCCGTTTCATTCTGACAAGCTACAGCACCGACGGCTTCATCCCCCTGGAGAAGATGCTGGAAGCCAACATCCGTCGCGGACATGTCCGCATCGAGATGAAGGGCTACAAGCGATATCGGGTCAGCTCGCAACGGTTCTCCAACAAACCCATGAACGTCGAGTTTGTCGTTGTCCTCGACACGCACAGGGCATCCGACGTCTCGTTGGATGAACTCCATCGCTCGATTACGGCCAAGGAAGAATCTTTGCTGAACGGTCACAGGGAATACGCGATTCAGAAGCCGGCGCAACCGGCCCGGTTGGAAGGAGCCAGGGCGGCTCGCCTGCGGCGGGCGAGCCCGGAACGAGGCATAGCGTTATGCAAATCAGCCACAGCTTGAAAAACCGCAACCGGCCCCTGCTCTCCTTCGAGTTCTTCCCCCCGAAGGACGAGGCCGGGATGGACGCGCTGAAAAACGCCGCGGCAAAATTGCTTTCGGCGAAACCGGATTTCGTCACCGTGACGTACGGCGCGGGCGGCTCCACCCGGCAGAAGACGCTCGATATCTGCGGCATGCTGAACACCCTGGGCTTCACGGCCCTCATGCCGCACGTGACGTGCGTCGGCCACACCCGCGCGGAACTCGAGGACATCGCGGACGAGATTCACCGCCGCGGCTTCCGGAACATCATGGCCCTGCGCGGCGATCCGCCGAAGGGCGAGACGGTGTTCCGGCCCGCGCCGGACGGCCTCGCGCACGCATCGGACCTGGTGAAGCTGATCCGGGCGAGGCACGACGACATCTGCTGCGGCGTCGCCGGCTATCCCGAGAAGCATCCTGAAGCCGCGTCGCTCGATGCGGACATCGCAAACTTGAAGATCAAGACCAATGCGGGCGCGGCCTTCGTCACGACCCAGCTCTTCTTCGACAACCGTTTCTACTTCGATTTCGTCGGCAAATGCCGCGCCGCGGGCATCCGGCAGCCGATCATCCCGGGGCTGATGCCGGCGCTGTCGTACAAGCAGATCCGCCGGTTCGTGTCCACGTGCGGCGCGAGCGTCCCGCCGGCCCTTTCCTCCGCGCTGGAACAAGCGGGCGACGACGCCGAGGCCGCATCCGCCGCCGGGATCCAATGGGTTGTGCGGCAGATCGACGACCTGCTGCGAAACGGCGTGCCCGGGATTCACCTCTACATCCTGAACCGCGCCAAGGTCGCGCTCGCGCCCGCGGTCACGGAATGCTTCGCGCGATATAGGGTCTAATCCAAAGCCCAAAATCGAAAGTCCAATGTCCAAAGTCAGCGGAACGTGCTTAGGACTTTAGACCTTGGACTTACTCGTAGCGCAGCGCCTCGATCGGATTCAGCAGCGCTGCCTTGCGCGCGGGCCACAGGCCGAACACGATGCCGATCAGCGCCGAGAACAGCGTGGCCAGGAGCACCGACGGCAGCGACACGCTTGTGGCCCAGCCCGCGAACTGCGACATGCCGGCCGCAACGCCGCACCCCAGCGCGACGCCGATCAATCCGCCCAGGAGGCTGATCACCAGCGCCTCGGTGAGGAACTGCGCGAGGATGTGGCGCCGCCGCGCGCCCACGGCTTTCCGCAACCCGATCTCGCGCGTGCGTTCCGTGACGGACACGAGCATGATATTCATGATGCCGATGCCGCCGACAACCAGCGAGATGACCGCGATCGACGCAAGGAGCATGGACATCGTCCGGCTGGTCGCGGTCAGCGTCTTCCGGAACTCGGCCAGGTTACGGATCGTGAACGCATCTTGGGCTTTGGCCGGCGGAATTCGATGCCGCCGGCACATCGCATCCCGGATGGCCGTCTGCGCCGAGTCGATTTCGGGTTCGCTGGCAATTTCGATACTGACCTGGTCGATATAATCCTTGCCGAACAGGCGGTACATGGCCGTCGTGATGGGGATGATAATCACGTCGTCCTGGTCGCGCCATCGGTCCGCCCCTTTCTCGGGCAGGATGCCGACAACCTGGAAAGAGATCCGGTTGATCCGGATGAACGCGCCGATGGGGTTCCGGTCGCCGAACAGTTCTTTCATCGGGGTCAGCCCGATCATCGCCACGCGTGAACGCTGGAGCACGTCGCCCTCCGTCACGAACCGCCCGACCTGCGGAACGGACGCGCGAATCATCGCGTAGTCCGGCAGCGTCCCGGTGACCTGGGTGCTCCAGTTCTTCCCTTCGTACACGACCTGCGCGCTCCCGTTGACCATGGGCGCGATGCGGGTGATGGACGGCACCTCTTTCGGCAGTGCGCGAATGTCTTCGAGTGTGATGCGGCTCGCGGCCTGCACCGCGATGCCGCGATCCCGGCTCGAGCCCGGCCTCAGCATCAGCGAGTTGGAGCCCATGTCCTCCAGTTGCTTGCGAATGGATTCGCTCGCGCCCGTCCCCAGCGCCAGCATCGCGATCACCGCGCTGACGCCGATCAGGATGCCCAGCATCGAGAGCCCCGTGCGCACCTTGTTGGCGCGCAATGTCCGCAGCGCCTGCCGGACCAGACCGACGCCGCGGCGCACGCGCACGAACAGGGGAACGCCGAACATCGAACGCCGACCGTCCGGCTTCGGCGTCGGGCGCCGGGGGTCGGGCGTCGGACGTTCGAGCCTCGCGCGCTTGCGTTCGTCCGAAACCACCGTCCCGTCCCGCAGCGTGATGACCCGTTCGGCATACGCGGAAATTTCCGCTTCGTGCGTGACGAGGATCACCGTTTTTCCCCGGCGGTGAAGCTCCGCAAGAACGGCCATAATCTCCGTCGCGCTGGCGGAATCCAGGTTCCCTGTGGGCTCGTCGGCGAGGATCAGCTCGGGGTCGTTCACCAGTGCGCGGGCGATCGCCACACGCTGCTGCTGGCCGCCGGACAGTTCGTTCGGCTTGTGCGTCATGCGACGTTCCATGCCCGTATCGCGAAGCAGTTTCTCCGCCCGGGCCATGTCCACGCGGCCCGCGGAATACAACATCGGCATGACCACGTTTTCCCGGGCGGTCGTCCGCGAAAGAAGGTGGAACTGCTGGAAGACAAAGCCAACGCTCCGGCTGCGCAGGACGGCGAGGTCGTCTTCGCCCAGGCTGGACACCTCGCGGCCCATCAGGCGGTAACTTCCCGAATCCGGCCGGTCCAGCAGGCCAATCACGTGCATCAGCGTCGATTTGCCGGAGCCGGACGCCCCCATGATCGCGACGAACTCGCCGCGCTCGATCGTCAGATGGATTCCGTTCACGGCCGACACCGTGGTGTCGCCCATGCGATATTCGCGGCGGATGTTGGACAACTCGATCATCGGGACTACCGCGTCCTGCCCCGGCCGAACGGCGTGAACGGGCTCGTCTTCTCGTCACTGCCGCCGGGCGCCTGCACCTTCGGCGACAACACCGACTCGCCTTCCGCGAGGCCGCCGGCGATTTCAACATTCTTCCCGTCGGTCTTGCCGACGGCGACTTCGACGGACTTCCGTCCATTCGGATTTCGCGAATCGCGCTTCCACACCACCCGGCGCCCGTCCTCGTCATGCACCGTCTCCGCGGGAAGAATGAGCACATTCGTCGCCGTCACCGCGGTGAACACGACGCTGGCCGTCATACCGCTTCGCACGAAGCCGGGCATCTTCGCGGGAAGGACTTCCACCTTGTAGATGGTCACGTTCTGAACCGTTTCCGCCTCATACGAGATCCGGCTGACCGCCGCGTCGAACCGCTCGTCGGGATACGCGTCCAGCGTCACCGTGACGGGCCGGCCCAGGGAGACCCGGGCGAGATCCGTTTCGTCCACCTGCGCTTCCACAATGAGCACGTCCGACATCACCAGCAGCGTGTCGCCGGCGCCCACGGTCTGACCGGGCTCGACGTCACGCGCGATGATCGTTCCGTCGAGCGGAGCGATGATCGGCGTGGCCTTGTAGATTTCCTGCCAGTGCGCAAGCGCCTCGGGCCCCCGCGCGCGGGCGGCATCCAGCAGCGCGGCGCGGTCGGTCGAACTCATCCACGCGATCGTCTGGCCCGCCTTGACCGGCTCCCCTTCCTGCACCCGCACCTCCTCCATGCGCCCCGCGATCGGCGGCTTGATCTCAAGCCGGTTCCGGGGACGGACTTCTGCTGTGGATTGGACGGTCACTTCGATGTTTCCGCGCCCGACCGTGACGGCGCCGTAGGTCTGTTCCGCCCCGGTGTTTTTCTTCGCGCTCGACGTCCAGCAGGCATAGCCGGCGGCGAGTACGGCGAAAACCACGATCCAGAATCCGAGTTTTTTCATAAACTGCCTCCGTTGCAGAAGCGCCTTCGAGACGCGGCACGGATGCCGCATCTACCTTAATTCCGGTAAACGGCTTTTCCCCTGCGCTTTCTCCCAATTCGCCTCCGCGGTGACGGCATTCCGCCGTCCCGCGAGGTCGCTCTTTTGGCTGCCGATCAGGTCGTTTTCGATCCGATCCCAGTCCTCGAACGAGATCATCCCCGACGCATACTGGCTTCGCCCGATCTCGGCGCGGACCTCCTCGGCTTCCAGGTAGGCCGCGTTCACCTCGGACTGGTCAACCGCGTCGGCATAGTCGACCAGCGCCTTCTGAAGATTCGCCACGATCTCCGCGTCGGCCGCTCTCAGGACGGCTTCCGCCCGCGCCAGTTCCGCCCGCGCGCCGCGCACATTCATGACGTTCTTACCGCCCTGAAAGAATGGGAAGCTCATCGTCAGGCCCACGAACCACTCGTCCTGCTCGGGCATCCAGTCTTCGCCGTTCCGACCCGCCGAGGCCCTTGCCGCGATTTCGGGGAAATACCGGCTCTTCGCGGACTCCACGCCGGCCCGCGCGATCAGGAGTTGGGCCACGGCGCGCCTGTGCGCGGGCGTGTCGGCCGCCAGGGCTTCAAAATCCGCTTCGGTGTCCGGTTTTCCGGCTTCCAGCTTTCCAGCCGCTTCCACGCCTTCGCTTTCGCTGCGGCCCAGTACGCGGACCAGTTGCCGGCGCGCGACGGCGTGATACCGCTCCGCCTGCGCGACCCCGAACTCGGCGTCGCGCAAGGAGGCCTGCGTGAGAAGAAGAGCGCCCTTGTGTTCGCGGCCGCCCTCGTAACGAAGCTGAATCAGGTCCAGGTTCTCGGTGCGGCGTCTCGCGATCTCGCGCGCAAGCGTGACCTGCTCCTGCGCAAACAACAGGCCGGCAAACGCGGTTCGCACGTCGCCGCTGAGCGTCGCGCGGCGTTCGGCGAGGTCGGCCTCGACGGATTGAAGCCGCGCGGCGGCGGCGTCCACGGCGGCGCGGTTGCGTCCGCCCGTGTACAGGCTCTGGCTCGCGGAAACGCCGTACGACGCGCTGTCGCGCGTGGTGGAGCTTCCGTCTTCACCGGACTCCGCGCCGCTCCGGCTGCCGCCCGCGTTCGCCGACACCTGGGGCAGCAGATCGCCGTAGCTGGCCTTGTGGTCGTACCGGGCCTTCTCCGCGGCCGCCACCGCCGCCGCGAGGTCGGGGTTGTTCGCGGCCGCCTCTGCGAGACAGTCGTCGAGCGTCAGGGACCCTTCCGCGCCGGCCAGGGTTGCCATCGCAAGCAGACACGAGATCAACACGACGTGTTTCATAAAAAACATCCGGATACTACCCCCGCCGCCGAAGCGGGTCGAGAAGGTTGTGCCTTCGCGGTTTCATCACGAACAACGCGCGCGGGCCCCGTTTATTGCATGATGCCTGTACGTTTCTTGAAGAGCCCACTCCGCATGCTCCCGGATCAACGGATCCGGATCGCGCGCGGCCGTCCGCAAAACCTCCAGCGACGATGAATCCCGCGCGTTTCCCAGGGCCACCGCCACATTTCTCAGCAGGCCGCTGCGCTTCGCGCGCAGGACGGGCGTTCCGGCGAACCGCTCGCGGAAACCGTCTTCGTCCAGCCCCATGAGGTCTGCGAGTTTGGGGGCACAGAGATGTTCATGAAAGCTCAGGAATCCGGCCGCCGCGCCGCTGAGGGAGACATTCAGGGTTCGGCGTGCGGCTGCATTCCGCGGGCAGGCCTGCTGGCATTCGTCGCAGCCGAAAATCCAATTGCCCATCTTCGGGCGAAGCTCTTCCGGAATGGCGCCGCGATGCTCGATCGTGAGATAGGACAGGCACTTCCGGGCATCCAGTCCATACGGTTCCACCAGCGCGCCGGTCGGACAGCGCTGGAGACAGCGGGAGCAGTCGTTGCAGGAATGGCCAACTTCCAATTGGGAATGGGCCATTGAAGATTGGAAATCGAGCTTCGCGTCCAGAAGCACTTCTCCGAGGAACAGGTACGATCCGAAATCCGGATGAATCAAATTCGTGTTCTTTCCCAAAAACCCCAATCCCGCGTGCGCTGCTAAATCCCGCTCCAGGACCGGGCCGGTATCCACGTTCACGCGAACCCCGGCGCCCCGCCCCGTTTCCTCGCGCACGAAGGCCGCAAGCTCTTCCAGCATCGGCCGCATCACGTCGTGGTAATCGCGGCCCCACGCGAAGCGCGAGATGCGGCCGCGTGTCGGATCGTTCCAAATCACCGGCGGCGGGTCCTGGACGAAGTAACTGAGCCCGCAGACGATGGCGGTTTGGGAGGAAGGGCGGACGCGGCGATCGACATCCTTCCCCATCCAGGTCATGCCGGCGGCGCGGCCGGAGTCCAGCCAGCGCCGGAACTCCCCGCCGCTCGCCGGTTGAGCAGACCCGACACGCGCCGTATCGAAACCAATGGCGGCCGCCTTCTCCAGAATCTTGTCCGTCAGGCTCATTGGCGTCTCGGCATTCCTGCCGGGCTGTGAAACGGCCGGCCTTCGCGCCGCCGCTTTTCCGTTTGTTGACGATGAAGCAGTCCAAGGTCCAAAGTGAAATGGCTTCCACCGACTTTGGACTTCTTTTACTTCCCGTTCGCCTCCAGCGCGTCGAACACTTTCGGCAGGTATGTGAACGACGGCCCGCCCTGCATCATCACGCAAACGGAAACCGCCTCCAGAATTTCCTCCCGGGTCGCGCCGACGGCGAGGCACTTCTTCACATGAAGATAGATGCACGGCTCGCAGCGCAACGCGACCCCGATCGCGAGAGCGATCAGCTCTTTGGTCTTCAACGGCAGAACGCCATCCTTGATCGCGGCATCAAACAGCGCCTGGAAACTCTTCGCCGTGCCCGGCATCGCCTGCTGCAGCTTGCCGAAGTCCTTCTTGTACTTGTCGTAAAATCCTTTCGCGTCCGACATGAGCTGTTCCTTTCGTTTTGACTGCGCAGAATGTACTGCAAGATTCTCGATCTTCCAACGTTCGGCCGTCCATTGCGGAAAAAATCCAACCTCAGGACACCCCTCGTCTCCATCGCATCCGTCCCGGGAAAAACGCGCTCACAGAAAGCTCATTTCACGCGCTTCAGTAAAACGCTACACTTGCATCATGGTTTTTATAGCGCTGTGTAAGGAAATGCCTACAAATAAGCTGGATTTATCAATAAAAACGGGTATGAACTCTAAACACAAATTGCGGATTTGCGTACGGTAAATCGCATATTGAATCGGCGGAGTTTCAGGATATTGTATTTCGCCCGAACGCAGATGTGAAGGAAGCCGGTTCGGGCAGTCGATGATCAACCAAAGGGAATGATATGCAAACGGGAGAACGTGTTGTGGACAATCAGTTGTTGAGCGAGAGGATTCAGATTGAGCGTAAACAATTCTTTTTTGATTTGAAGGAAAATCCCCGCGGGCGATTTCTGAAAATCACGGAGGAAGTGGGCGGCCGCAGGGACACCATCATCATCCCTTCCACCGGTCTGGAGCTTTTCCTTTCTTCCGTCGAGAAGGCCATCGAAGCGGACAAGGCAAACAGCATCGGGAATTCCTGAGAAACCCCGTTGGACGGTGTTTGAACAAGCGCCCGGCGCAATTCAGCGTCGGGCGTTTTGTCTATCGCCATTGCGCTCATGGGGCAATCCGGCTAAGGTAAACGCCGGACATGAGCACAGATCCGGCACCCACCCCCGACACAAGCCAGCCCCACGACCGCGCGCTGGTCGCCGCCGCGAGCCGGGGCGATCTGGCGGCTTACGACCAGCTTGTCCGGCGCCACCAGTCGCGTATTTACGGCCTTGTGTACAACATGACGAGCAGCAAGGAGGATGCGGAGGACCTGGTCCAGGACGTATTTGTGAAGGCTTTTTCGTCCCTGAAAGGCTTTCGGGGCACCTCATCCTTCTACACATGGATCTACCGGATTGCGATCAACCGGACGATCAACTTCCTCAAAAGGCGGAAAAAGAGGCAGGCGCTGAGCCTGAACGACGTGGACGAAAGGGTCGAACGCGATCCGGCCTACGTGGAACTTTCCGCGCGGGAGTCGCCGGTCCGGGACACCTCCCTGCTGGAATTGCAGGAAAAGTTGAACAAAGCGCTTTTGACCCTGTCAGAGAAGCATAGAACGGTGGTGGTCCTACACGACATCCAGGGCCTTCCGCATGAGGAGATCGCCCGAATAACCGGATGCTCGGCAGGAACGGTACGATCGCGGCTGTTTTACGCAAGGCAACAGCTTCAAGGTGAACTTGCGGAGTTTGCGCCATGAAATGTGAATGCGTCAGGCAGCTTCTCGTCGAGTTTGAAGATTCCGCACTTCCCGCCGATGTTTCCGAACATCTGGCCCGGTGCTCCTCCTGCCGGCAACACAGCCGGCAGATGGACGTCGTGCGGCGGCTCCTGTCGCTCAAACAATACGAGCGTCCTGACCCGGGCTTCGAGGAACGATCGGCTTTGACGATTCGTCGCCGGTTGGAAGACAGGGCCCGCAAACCCGAGCCGCTTTTCGGAAGCCTCCGGGAATTCCTGACGGACTATCCGCGGCCCGTGTTTCGGTATGCGCTGGCAGGCGTCGTCGCCGTGCTGATCGTATTGAACTTCGTTTCGTTGCCCTTGCTCGAACCGGTTCGCCCCGTCGCGCCGATCGCCCGGATCGCCCCGGCGCCGGCGGCCGAACCCGCAACCATGCCCCTCGAGGTCTATCGCCGGCCCGCCTATGCCGTGTTTCAAGAGCCCTCCAACCGCGGGCCGGCTCGCGTGGAATACGGCCCGCGCGAATCGGTCCCCGTCCACTTCGAGTACTGACCTCCACTCCGATCGCCTCCGCAATGCTATTGCCGCGCCAGCGGCGAGAGGGTATTCTGAATTCATCTGAGGGCGTGGAGGAACCTTGAATGTATCTGCCAGAAGCAAGCATTGATTCAGTGCTCGGCGCGATCCGGAAGATGGGATTGGGCCCGTCCGACAACGCCCTCATTCTTCTGGGCGAGAAAAACGCGCCCGATCTCTCAAAGCTCGTCGAGGCGCTGCGCGGCGCCGGCGTCCGGTTCGCCGGAGCGGTCTTTCCGGGCATTCTTCACGGTCACGAGGCGTATTTCGAAGGCGCCATCCTGCTCTCAATGCCGGTCCTTCGCGATCCGATCGTGATCAAGAATCTCGACCAGGAAGTAACCGCGTTGCCCGATTTCGGCCCCGAGATCGCCGGGCAGGGCAGCACCCCTTACACGGCCATCGTGCTGGCGGATGCCCTGTGTCCCAATATCTCGCCGTGTCTGCGGGAGTTGTTCAATCTTCTCGGCAATTCGGCGCATTACATCGGCGGCGGCGCCGGATCCATGACCCTCAAACAAAAGCCCTGCGTATTCACCGCGGAGGGAGTCTTTCAGAACGCGGTGGCCATCTGCTTCGCCAGGTTGTCCAGCTCCCTCGGCGTGCGTCACGGCTGGGAGAACCTGGCGGGGCCCGTGGTGGCCACGAACACCGTTCAAAACACCATCATCGAATTGAACTGGCGCAAGGCCCTCGACGTCTATCGGGAAATTGTCGAAGCGGATTACGGCAAGTCGATCACCCGGGACACCTTTTTTGAAATCGCGAAGTTTTACTCGTTCGGCATCATCAAGGAAGGAGCGGAAGACATCGTGCGCGACCCGCTCACCTTGAACGACCGGGACGAGCTCGTCTGCGCGGGGGACATCCCCGAGAACGCCGTTTTGAACATCCTGAAGGCGCGTCCCGAACGCCTGATTGAAGCGGCCGACCAGGCCGCCGAAACCAGCCTGGATTTCAGGAACGGCCGGCCGCGGCAGTGCCTCGTGGTGGACTGTATTTCCAGAACCCTGGTTCTCGGCAAGCGGTTCTCGGAAGAACTGGCCCGGGTGGAACATCGCATCCAGAGCGCGCACAGCGCTCTCGTCCCCGAAGGCATATTGAGCCTGGGGGAAATTTCCTCCTACGGCGACGGGTATATTGAGCTTTTCAACAAGACCATTGTCGTCGGAATCCTTTACCATGCCGAATGACTCATCCAGCCGCATCGTGCGCGAGATCTCGATCCTCTACGAGCTGTCGCTCTCGCTGGGACAATCCCTCGACATTGAGACCACCTGTTCACGATTCCTGAGAACCCTTCTGGCGCGAAAAAACCTGGCCTACGCGTCCGTGTGGATCCGGGCGCGGGACATGCGCGGGCTGAACGATGTGTCCCCCGCCGGCCCGGATGCGGACTCCCTCAATCTGGTGTACTCCATTCCCAAGTTCCGGACCCGCGAATCTTCGATTCCCGCCGGGCATCCGATCCTGACGATGTTCGGCGCGCGCGACGCCGTCTCGATCGCCTCGACCCAGAAGGAGTTCGCCGGCGTGATCACCGAGAAGGGAATCGAAAAAGGCGTGTTCGCCCTGTTCAAGCTCGGCAACATCGGCCTGCTGAAACTCTTCTCCATCACGCGCGACAAGCCGTTCGACGAGGAGCACCTGAACCAGTACCGGAATGTCTTTTCCAAGTTCACCACATCGCTTCAAGCCTGCCTCAACCACTCCGCGCTGATCATGGAGATGGGCGAGCGGCGCAAGGTCGAGGAGGCCCTGCGGCAGGGCGAGGAGAAATACCGAAACGTGGTCGAGCGGGCGCTGGACGGCATCATCGTCATCCAGGACGAAAAGGTTGTTTTCGCGAACAACAAGTTCCGCAGCATGACCCGGTATTACGACACGATCACGCCGGACATGCCGTTCAACCAGTTGATCCATCCGCCCGAGCTGCCCCGCGTCGCCGAGAACTATCGCCGCCGCATGGCGGGCGAAAACATCATCCCCGCGTACGAAACCGTCCTGGTCGCGGCCGACGGAACCCTCGTTCCCGTGGAGATGAACGCCGCGATCATCACGCACGAAGGCAAGCCGGCCGACTTGGTGTATATCCACGACATCGCGCTGAGAAAAAAGTTTGAAGCGGAGCGCGCCCAACTGGCCATGGCCATCGAGCAGACGACGGACCTCGTCGTCATCACGGACACCCAGGGCGCCATCCTGTATGTCAACCCCGCCTTCGAGCGCATCACGGGCTATGCCCGGACCGAGGTGATGGGAAAGAATCCGAACCTGCTCAAGAGCGGCCGGCACGATTCCGAGATCTTCAAAGCCATGTGGGCCGCCCTGTCCTCGGGACAGGATTGGCGGGGTCGACTGCAGAACCGGAAGAAGGACGGCTCCATCTTCACGTGCGACACCATCATCACCCCCACCCGCGACGAGGAAGGGTCCGTCGTCAATTACGTCAGCGTCCAGCGCGACGTCACGCGCGAACTGCAGATGGAGGAGCAGTACCTGCAGGCGCAGAAGATGGAGTCCATCGGCCGGCTGGCCGGCGGCATCGCGCACGACTTCAACAACATCATGACCGCCATCCTCGGGTTCGGCAGCATGATTCTCGACCAGCTCGGAGAAAACGACCCGCTCCGGCACGCCGTCGAGCAGATCGTCAGCGCGGGCGAACGCGCGACCAACCTGACCCGCCAGCTGTTGACCTTCAGCCGGAAACAGATTGTCGAGATCCGCATCCTGGATCCCAACGCCGTGATCGTGGAAATGAATCAGCTCCTGCGGCGCGCCCTCGGCGAGGACATCGAACTGATCACCCTCCTCGACGAAGAAGCCGGCTGCGTGCGCATGGACCCGGGCCTGTTGCAGCAGGTCATCATGAACCTGGCCATCAACGCGCGGGACGCCATGGCGTGCGGGGGCCAGTTGACGATCCGCACGACCCGCGACACGCTGGACGAAACATCCTGCAAAACCCGCGTCAATGTTGAGCCGGGAGATTATCTCCAGATCTCGGTGCAGGACAACGGCACGGGGATGAGCCGGGAAGTTCAGAGCCATATCTTCGAACCGTTCTTCACCACGAAACCCAAGGGCAAGGGAACCGGCCTCGGCCTCGCCACCGTCTACGGCATTGTCAATCAGTGCGGCGGGCACATCGAAATCCGGAGCGAGCTCGGTGTGGGAACGGAAATCAAGATCTGGCTGCCCCGCGTGGTCCCCACCGCCGACACGCTGCCGGTGGAATTGGAGGAGAAACCTCAAAAGGGCACGGAGACCATTCTTGTCGTCGAAGACGAGGAGGTCGTCCGCGATTTGAGCAGCCGCATCCTTCGCTCGCTCGGTTATCGCGTGCTGGAGGCCGCCAACGGCAAGGAGGCGCTGGAGCTTGTCGCGAAATGCACAGGCCGGATCGATCTCGTGTTTACGGACGTGGTCATGCCTCAAATGAGCGGGCCGGAAATGGTCGAACACCTGCTCAAGATGCGGCCCGGCATCAAGGTGATCTACACCTCGGGCTTTACCGAAAGCACCATCGTGGAACGCGGCGTCGCGCTCGGCAAGGTCCGCCTGGTTCAAAAACCGTTCACGCGCGAGCTTCTCGCGCAACGCATCCGGCGCGCGCTGGATGAGGGGTAAAGAACCGGCATCATGGAGCGCCGGACAATTCATCCCTCCGGCGTTCCCAGACTCCATGCCTCCCTACGGCACCGGGAATTTTGCCGTTAACGCCAGCACGTCCGCCCGAATCCTGGCCGCCGCCTGTTCATCCTGGACATTGCGAAGAATCTCGGTGATGAAGCCGGCGATCTTCCGCATCTCCGGCTCCTTCATGCCGCGCGTCGTCACCGCGGGCGTGCCGATGCGGATTCCCGACGTCACGAAGGGGCTCTGCGTGTCGAACGGAATGGAGTTCTTGTTGACGGTGATCTGCGCCTTGTCGAGAGCCGTCGCCGCGTCCTTCCCGGTGACGCGGACCGGCCGCAGGTCCACCAGCATCATGTGGTTGTCCGTCCCGCCGGATACGATCCGCAGGCCGGCCTTCTCCAGCGCGGCGGCCATCTCCTTCGCGTTCTTCACGACCTGCGCGGCGTATGCCTTGAACGCCGGCTGAAGCGCCTCGAGAAAGCACGCCGCCTTGGCCGCGATGACGTGCATCAGCGGACCGCCCTGCACGCCGGGAAAGATCTGCCGGTCGATGTCCTGGGCAAAGCGGGCCCGGCACAGGATCATTCCGCCGCGCGGGCCGCGCAGGGTCTTGTGCGTTGTGCTCGTGACAAATTCACACAGGGGCACGGGATTCGGATGGAGACCCGCCGCCACCAGTCCCGCGATATGCGCCATGTCCGCCATCAGGTACGCGCCCGCCTTGTCCGCGATCTGCCGAAGCCGTTTGAAGTCGATGATCCGCGAATAAGCGCTTGCGCCCGCGCAGATGAGCTTCGGTTTGTGCTCCTTCGCGAGCGTCTCGACTTCGTTGTAATCGATCTGCTCGGTTTCCCGGTCGACCCCGTAGTGGACCACGTTGAAAAACCGGCCGGAGAAGTTGACCTTGTGGCCGTGCGTCAGGTGTCCGCCGCACGCCAGGCTCATTGCGAGAAGGGTATCGCCCGGCTGGAGGACCGCAAAGTACACCGCCATGTTCGCGCCGCTTCCGCTGTGCGGTTGAACGTTCACATGCTCCGCGCCGAAGAGTTGCTTCGCGCGGTCGACGGCAAGCCGCTCCGCCACGTCCACGGACTCGCAGCCGTTGTACCAGCGCTTGCCGGGATAGCCCTCGGCGTACTTGTTGGTCATCACCGAACCCTGCGCCTCGCGCACGGCCTGGCTGACGTAATTCTCGGAGGCGATCAGCTCGATGTTCTCGCTTTGACGCCGGGTCTCAGCCTGGATCGCGGCGTACAGTTCCGGATCGCCGCCGCACAGGGCGACCGGTTCGGAACGGCTCGTTTCGCACGCGGCCATCTTGTTCACGCGCCGCTCGTGCCGGCCGCCCGCCTCGAAGCGGGAAGTCAGCCACGCGTCGAGAATCGCGCCGACCTCCTCCGCGGAAATCATGGCGCTTCCGAGCGCGAGAATGTTCGCGTTGTTGTGCGCGCGGGCCATTTGGGCCATCCGGGTGTTGACGCACAACGCCGCGCGCACGCGGGGAAATTTATTGGCCGCCATGCTCATCCCGATGCCCGTGTTGCAGATCACGATGCCCTGCTCCACCGCGCCCTCGGAAACCTTGCGCGCCACATCGCAGGCATAGTCCGGATAGTCGACCGAGTCCTTGCTGAAGCAGCCGACGTCCTCCACGTCGATCTTCTTCGCCGCAAGAAGTTTCTTCACGGTTTCCTTGAGTTCGTACCCCGCATGATCCGCGCCAATGGCCATTTTCATTTTGCTCAACCTTCTTTCTGGAGACGGCTTTTTAAGCGTTCCTTGTTCAATCATATGCAACATCATATCCGAAATGGCCGATGCAATCTCGTCCCTCACCTTCCGGTAAAAGCTCACAGGCATACCGATCGGATCGGCAACATCCGCCGCCCTTCGCGACATGCCGAAGGATTTCAGCACGAAGACGCGCCCCGTCGCGCCGGGGAACGCCGAAAGCACATCCTTCATGTGCTGTTCGGTCATCACCACGATCATCGTGGCGGCGTCCGCCAACTGGCGGGTCAACATCCGGCTGCGGTGCCGGTCGATGTGGATCTCCCACTCGGCCAAAACCTGTGCCGCGCCCTCGCTCGCCGGCATCCCCTGCGGCGCCATCACCCCGGCCGACCCCACCGTCACAGAGGAATCTTCGCCCAGCAGGCTGCGCAGAATGTACTCCGCCATCGGGCTGCGGCAGATATTGCCCGTACAGACAAAAAGAATATGTTCAGGCTTCGACTTCATTCCAAACGAATTCGTGTCATCGTCCGATCGCTCTCGTCGTCGTCCTCGAAGAATCGATCGAGGACGATTACGATGTCCATTTGCCCGTTCCTGCCGCCCTCAGAATCTCGTCCCTCCGAATCGCGCCCTCCCGCAGAACGCTTACGCGGTCGCCATCCACCTTGACAACCGTGCTCGGCACGCCGCCGGGCGATTCGCCCGCGTCCAACACCAGCGCAACCCGGTCTCGCAGCGCCTCGGCCGCCTGCTCCGCCGTCAGCGCGGGCGCATCTCCGCTGCGATTCGCGCTGGTCACCGCGAGGACCGATTTCGCCCGCCACAGCAGGCTGAGCGCCACGGGATAGTCCGGGACGCGGAATCCGACAAAGCCGGCCGCTGTCTTCAAAACCAGCGTCAACGGACCCGGCCAGAACCGCCGCATCAGGCGGACCGCGGCGGGCTCCATCACGGCGCCGCGCGCCGCGATCTGTTCCGTGTCCGCCGCCAGGAAGGGAATCGGTTTCGACTCCGCCCGCTCCTTCGCCCCGTAAATCTTCTCCACGGCGCCGGGGACCCTGGGATCGGCCGCCAGCCCGTACACGGTCTCCGTCGGGATCACCACCAGCTCGCCGCGCGCGAGCGTGGAGACCGCCTCGGCGAGGACCCCTGAATCCGGCCGGCTCGGGTCAATGCGTAGGATTTTCAGCGTTCTCCACTCCGCGAATATTCAACGCCTTCAGCCCCAGCAGAACGTCCACGGCGCGGCGCAGCGTTTCGTCGCCTCGAACGCGATCCCGAAGCTGCCTGTCTTCCTTCTCCTCGCTCGACAATTCCCGGACCGGATCGACCGGCGGCTCCGGCTCATACTCGTTTTCCGGCATGTCCGCCGGAGCGACCGCCAAGTCCGGTTTGACGCCTTCGAGGCCATTGTAACTCCTGCCGTCAGCCACCACGAGCTTCTTCGTGGCCAGGTACAGACGCGAGCCGTCCGGAAGTTCCTGCACCTCGCGAACGAGCGGATCCCCGCTCGAGACCGAACCGATCAGCATGACACCGCGCGTGCTCCCCGCCAACGCCGCCGCGAGCGCCTCCGCCGCGCCGCGGGTGTCCTCGTCGATCAGAACCATCGCGGGCATGTTGAGCAGCAGGGACGAGTTGGACCTGTACACAGCGAGGTCCTGGTCCTGGGCGTCGCGAAACGCAAACAGGAGCGAGCCGGATTCCGCGAAGAGCCCGGCCGTGTCGGCCACGCCCTGGACGTCCGCCCCACCCGCGCCGCGCAGGTCGATGACCACGCCGGACCGGCCCGTCTCCGCCCAGCCGCGCAACAGGGAAACGATGTCCTTTCCCGAACGCCCGTAGATGCCGTTCAGCTTCAGGTAACAGAGATTGGCGGGCAATTCCTCCGCGATTCCAACGGCGCCCGCCTCAACCGGATCGAGCTTCACCTCGATCTCGCGGGCGACGCCGTTGGTGTCCAGAACCTTCACCGATATGGCCTGGTCCGCCTGCCCGCGCAACAGCTCATGGACCTCCGAAAGCCTCAACCCTTCGATATTCCCCTTGTCGATTTCCTGTAGAATCTCCCCCGCGCGCAGACCGGCTTTCTCCGCTGCCAACCCTTCCCGCACCTCGCTGATAACGAACATTCTGTTCGTCAGGGACACACGGATGCCCGCTTCATAGCGAATGCCCTTGTCCTCTTCCGTCATCCGCCGGATATCGGCATCCGACATCAACCGCCCCTGCGGGTCCGCCTCCCGGATCACCGCGTCGACCGCCGCATCGCAGACCTTGCGCGCGTCAAAGGGCAGGCCGTGCTTCTGGAGGACAACCATCACATTCTTTACCGCCTGGACCACGTCATTCGAAGACGCGGTCTCCGGCTCTCCGGCAAACACCATTCCCGTGCCCAGGACAAAAGACAACAGAGCGCAGAGTGGTTGTTTCATGCATCCGCCTTCCTGTGAACGCTCAAGCGCTTGTTGCCCTCGTCCACCTTCTTCTTCAGCCGGCTCTTATGTTCGGCCAGTTTCTTCTGCAGGTCCGCGCGGCCCAGCGCCAGTATCTGCACGGCCAGGAGCGCCGCATTGATCGCGCCGGCCTTGCCGAGCGCCACGGTCGCCACGGGAACCCCCGCCGGCATTTGCACCGTGGAGAGCAACGCGTCGAGACCATCCAGCGCCCCGCCTTTCATCGGAACGCCGATGACCGGCAGCGTCGTGTGCGCGGCTATGACCCCCGCGAGATGCGCGGCGCTGCCCGCCGCGGCAATGATCACCTGGATGCCGCGCCCGGCCGCCTCGCTCGCGAACGCGAAGGCTCGCTCCGGCGTCCGATGCGCAGATATCACGTGAACCTCGTTCCCAATTCCAAATTGCTTCAGCGTCCGAACCGTCTCCTTGACGGTCTCCCAGTCGGAATCCGAGCCCATGAGGACGGCGACGGGAGGTGTCTGTTTCTTTGCCTTCATGTAGTCCCTCGTTTTCTCTCAATGACGAATGAATGTCGAGTGGCCGAATGACGAATTCGGTCATGGGTCATTCGGACATTCATCAGGCATTCGGATTTCGTCATTCCGCGCACAATGCTCTCGCTGCAATATCACGTCGAAAATGGGCCCTGGAAAAGCGGATTCTCGCCGCCGCGGCATACGCGTTATCCACTGCGGCGCGCAAATCGCGGCCGAGCGCGGTCACGCCCAGCACGCGGCCGCCGGCGGTGACCACCTTCCCGTCCGCCAACCGAGTGCCCGCGTGGAACACGACCACATCCTTCATCGCGGCCGCATCGGCAAGTCCGTCGATCGCGTCGCCCTTGCCGTAGCTGCCGGGGTATCCGCCGGCGGCCATGACCACGCACACGCACGCCTCGGGCTTCCACCGCACCATGCCTTCGTCCAGCGCGCCGTCGGCGCACGCCTCGAGCGCAGGCAGCAGGTCGCCGTCCCAGCGCGGCAGGATCGCCTGCGTCTCGGGATCGCCGAACCGGCAGTTGAACTCAAGAACCTTCGGACCGGCCTTCGTCATCATCAGCCCGGCGTACAGCACGCCGCGGTAGTCGATGCCGCGCTTGTTCAGTTCGCGGAGCGTTCGCTCGAAGACCTGCTCGCGGATGACCGGCCACAAATCCTCCTTCACGACCGGCGCGGGCGAATACGCCCCCATGCCGCCGGTGTTCGGCCCCTCGTCGCCGTCGAAAACCCGCTTGTGATCCTGCGACGACGCCAGCATCACGATCTTGCGGCCGTCGATCAGCGCGAGGATCGACGCCTCTTCGCCCTGAAGGGACTCCTCGACCACCACGGTCGCGCCGGCAGCGCCGAACGCCTTCTGCACAAGCGCCTCGTCCACCGCTGCCTCGGCCTGTTCCGGCGTTGCCGCGACGGTCACACCCTTCCCGGCCGCCAGGCCGTCCGCCTTGATCACGATCGGCGCGCCTTCTTTCCTGATATAGGACTTGGCCTCATCCGCGCTCGAAAACCGCGCATACTTCGCGGTCGGCACGCCCGCCGCGAGCATGACTTCCTTCGCGAAGACCTTGCTGCCCTCAAGGCGGGCCGCGGCCTTGCAGGGGCCGAATACCTTCAGGCCCTCGGCGTTGAAACGATCCACGATTCCGCCGCACAGCGGCGCTTCGGGGCCCACGACCGTCAGGCACGGCTTGTTCGCCTTCGCCCACGCCAGCAGCTTGTCGATCTCCGTCGCCGCGATGTCGAGGTTCGTGCCGACACCGGCGGTTCCGGCGTTTCCGGGCGCGCAGAAAACGTCCGGACGGGAGGCGTCGCCGGCCAGTTTCCACGCCAGCGCGTGCTCGCGCCCGCCGCTGCCGATTACCAGTATTTTGGGCCTGTTCATGGGTGTTTTCCGTGCCTTGGAAAACCCGGGCACTCTAGCCAACGAGGGCCCAACATTCAAGGTCGGTCTCTGTCCCCGCTCCTCCTTTCTCTTCGCAGACGCGATTTCAGCGTGAGACGGACGGTTTTCCGGGAAAATGTGAATTTTTTCGGATTTCGCCGTTGATGTCCACAGCTTGGAAAACGCGAGGCATGCTTTTCCATACGTTGGAAAAAAGGGCTCGCCCTTAACACCCGCATTCTGGCAGTGTTTTCTTTCGCTATGCTTTCATGGCTCCGAATCCTGGGCGCTTCGGCCTGCGCGCTCTGGCTGGCGGCCTGCGCCGCCCCGCAAACGACCGCGGACCCCCACGATCTCATCAAATCCGGCTGGAACGAATTCACGCTGAGCGAGTTTGACCGCGCCGCGACGCGGTTCGAAGAGGCCCTGGCAAAAACCCCTGAAACCGACGACCTGCACCTCCAGGCCCTGTACGGCCTTGCCTCCACCTGGAACCTGCGCCGGCCCGGCGAGGACGTCAAAAAGGCGCGCGCGTTGTACGAACGGATCATCCGGCTGGCGCCGGAGAGCGAGATGGCCATCTGGAGCCGGCTCGCGCTCGCGCGGCTGAAGCATCTTGTCCCGGTCGGCGAGGAGCCGGATTACAACGAGGTCCGCAATGCCTATCAGCGGATCATCGACCGGCACCCCGGCCACCTCGCGGCCAAGGAGGCCTTCATCTACAAGATGTCCACGCTGATCGCTTCGCTCGAACCGGCGGAGACGAAGCAGGCCATCCGGGAGCTCGAGGCGTTCGTGAAGGATCCGAACACGCCGTTCCGCGGGCCGGCGTACTCGCTGATCGCGGTGGGCTGCACAACGCTGGACGAACCGGAGAAGCGGTTGCAGGCGGAGATCGATTCGCTGAACAACACGGAGATCGACCCGGCCAACCCGTTCAACGAGTTCGCGTGGCAGTACTGGAACATCGCGACGATCGCGGAGTTCGAATGCGGCGATTTCGACACCGCGCGGATGTACTACGACAAGCTGATCCGGGAATATCCCACCGACAAGCGCGTCTTCGGCTGCAAGCAGGCGCTGAGACGGATGGACGAGGTGGAGGAGCGGATCAGGGGGGAGATGTGAACCCATTGAACATCGGAAATCGGCCCTCGAATTGACGAGAATCTGCACATTCATCCGCACCTACTACGCGCTGATCATCGTCTTCGCGGTCTTCGCGTGGTCCGCGGTGATGATCGCCGTGTACCGAAACCGCACGACCCCGCCGGGCGCGACGGTCATCCGCATCGGCCACTGGCAGCTCGAGGCCAGCGTCCGCGACGCGATCAACGAGATGGCGCGGGAGTACCGGAAGATTCACCCGAACGTGTACGTGGTGCAGGACGCGATCCCCGAGAGCGTGTACGGGCAATGGGTCAGCACCCAACTCATGGGCGGAACGGCGCCCGACCTCGTGCAGGTCGGCTCGATGCTGCCGGCGAACATCTGGCTGTCGTACTACAACCGTTACTTCGTCCCGCTCACCCGCGAGGTGAACCGCCCGAACCCGTACAACCGCGGCACGGACATGGAGACCACGCCCCTGCGCCGGACGTACAAGGACGGCATGCGCACGACGTACGTTCAGGAAATGCAGGAGTACATGAGCGTCTCGCTCTCCCAGTTCGGCGTGCGCATCTTCTACAACAAGGACCTGCTCAAGAAGCTGGCGGGCCTCGACGAGGCGCCGCGCGACTACCGCTCGTTTCTCGCCGCGTGCCGGAAGATCTCCGAGCAGAAGAACCCGCGCGGCGAAAACTACATTCCGATCGCCGCCTCCGCCTACCACATGAGCATGTGGGAAGGCATGCTGTTCGACCCGATGACGTACGGGCTGATCCGCAAGGCCGACTTCAACCGCGACGCCGACGTGGGCAACAACGAGCTGTACGTGGCCTTCAAGATCGGCGCGGTGGATTTCTACCACCCCTCGATCACGACCCGGTTCCGGATGATCCGGGAGGTGACCGACTACTTCCAGACCGGCTACACAGGCCTCACGCGGGACGAGGCCGTCTTCCTTTTCGCCCAGCAGAAGGCCGTGTTCATGAGCACCGGCACCTGGGATGCCCGCAGCCTCCAGAAGCTCGCGAAGGGGCAGTTCGAGGTCGGCGTGATGGAGCCGCCTCTGCCGACGAAGGACGACCCCGAATTCGGCGACGTCGTCGAGGGCCCGAACTACGAGCAGGCGGGCACCGGATTCCAGTTCGGCCTCACGCGCACAAGCCGGAACCCGGACATCGCGCTCGACTTCATGCTCTTCATGGCGTCGCAGCCGCACAACCAGAAGCTCAACGAGATCATCGGGTGGATCCCCGCCATCCGCGGGACCGAGATGGACCCGCTGCTGAAGGCGTTCGAGCCGCACATCGAGGGCGTCTACGGCGCGTTCAGCATCTGGCTCGGCGGCAACACCGCGACCAAGTGGATGCAGGTGTATTCGGCGTTCCAGGTGAACCGGATGTCGTACGACGAGATGGTGAAGGAGTTCCAGCCGTTCTATATCAAGCACGGCATGGAGGACTTCATGGAACAGCAGCGGGACTGGCGCCGCGGCATGCACAACAACGAGCGGTTCCTGGCCGGCATCCGCGCCAAGGCGCTCCTCGCCGAGGGCGAGGAATCGCACTCCGCCTGGGTCCGGTACCGCGCGCTGACGAAAGACCGCCAGATATGGGCCGAGCTGGATCACAACCGCCAGATGCAGTTGATCGAGAAGGGCCCGCAGAAGGCCGTCGGCCCCTACGAGTACAGCCCGGCGGTGATGAAGAAGATCAAGAAGAAGGCGAAGGAGAAGATGAAGAGCTGAATCGTCCTCGTACTCGAAAGAGTACGGCCGAGGACGATGTGAAGGGACCATGACCCCGAAACCGATCAAACTGAGCCAGATCCGCCACCACTGGCCGATCTATCTCTTCATCATCCCGACGGTCGTCCTGATCGCGCTGTTCCAGTACTACCCCGCAAGCAGCGGGATCTACCACAGCTTCTTCCGATGGAACGGCGCGGACATCTCGGAGCCGGTCGGGTTCCAGAACTACATCGACCTGCTGAAGAACACCGAGTTCTGGAACTCGTTCAAGCTCGCGTTCATCCTCGGCGGCTGGAACGTGATCAAGATGATCCCGGCCCTTCTGATCGCCGTCGCGATCCACCGCTGCCGGAGCGAGCGCATGCAGTTCCTCTACCGCACGCTGTTCGTCATCCCGATGGTCATCCCCGGCCTCGTCGTCGTCCTGATCTGGCGCTCGTTCTTCTTCGAGGCGACCTCGGGCTATCTCAACCAATTCCTGATCAAGAGCGGCCTGTTCAACGTCCTGTGCTATCTCGACGCGAACGTCTTCCACTGGGGCGCGTTCGAGGCCGGGAGAATGCCCGCGTGGCTGGGCGACCCGAAGCTGATCATCACCGCGTGCATCGTGTGGGGCTTCCCGTGGGTCGGCTCGTTCGCGGTGCTCACCCACCTCGCGAAGCTGCAGGGCATCTCCAAGGACATCTACGAGGCCGCGGAGATCGACGGCGTGTCGTGGTGGACCAAGTTCACCAGGATCGAACTGCCGCTGATCATGGGCTCGATCTACCTGCTCCTCGTGTTCGTGATCATCGACACGATCAAGGACGCGGGCATGATCCTCGCCCTCGCGGGCATCGCCGGCGGACCCGGCGGCAAGGCCACCGTCCCCGCGCTGTTCATGATCCGGAAGGCGTTCCTCGACCAGCAGATGGGCTACGCCTGCGCCGTCGGCATCATCCTGACGCTCGTCGTCATGATCCTGCAAAAGTTCAGCGACATCGTGATGGATACCGAGTCCATGAATCCGCGCCGGAAGAACACGGTCCGCACGATCCTGTTCCTCGTCGGCGGCACGATGATCGGCTGGCGCTACGTCAATCCCCAGCTCAACCTGACCGCGCTCGGCGCGATCCTGATCGCGCTGTCGATCCCGTACGCGTGGATCGGCGCGCGGTTCCGCAAGCTGATCCCGGCGAGGCCCGAGCCGCGCGATCCGGCCGGCCGCAGCCCCGGCGATCTTTACATCGAACGCGCGTTCCGCCGCCGGCAGAACCCGGTGTACCGGTTCTTCCGGCTCCTCGGCTCCAGCGCGCTGCGTTTCACGAAGCACGCGTGGATCTGGCTCGTGCTCGCGTTCGCGTTCCTGCCGCTTTACCTCATGATCATCGTCAGCGTGAAGAACAACGAGCAGTTCTACCTCGCGCCCGCGCGGCTCACGCAGCCGATGTTCTGGGAGAACTGGCGCACCGCGTGGGACATGGTCACGCCGACGGTCGCCAACAGCCTGTTCATCTCCACGAGCTGCACGCTGATGACGCTCGGGCTCGCGCTGTGCGGCGCGTATTTCTTCGCGCGCCTGAAAGCGCCCGGCCATGCGTTTCTCTGGAACGCGCTCCTGCTCCTCATGATGATGCCGGCGATCGCAAATCTCGTCCCGCTGTTCACGCTCCTGCGCGACCTGAACCTGCTCAACACGCTCTCCGCACTGATCATCGTCGGCGCGTCCGGCGGCCAGATCTTCGGCATTTTCGTGCTCCGGAACTTCATCCAGGACACGCCGCAGGATCTCTTCGAAGCGGCGGAGATCGACGGGGCCAACCACTTCCAGCAACTGCGCAACGTCGTCCTGCCGCTGGCCGGCCCGATCCTCGGGACGGTCGGCGTGATGCAGTTCATCTCGTCGTGGAACGACTTCGTCCTGCCGCTGATCATCATGCGCGACCACGCGCGCCTGCCGGTGATGGTCCAGTTGCTGCGGATGGCCGGCGAGTACATCAAGCTGTGGGGTCCGCTGATGGCCGGCTACGCCATCGCCTCGATCCCGATCATCATCCTCTTCATCTTCTCGATGAAGCTCTTCATCAAGGGACTGACCGAGGGCGCGGTGAAGGGATAGCGGTCGGAACGGAACCGGCTGACTTCCGATCTCCCGCCGTCTCGCTCTCAACGCTTCTTGAACAGATACTCCGCCATGAACCATTCCTGCCCGGCGCGGTGGGCGAAGAGTTCGGCGAGCCCCATGAAATAGATTCTCCACCGCTGGAACCAGCGCGCCTTTTCCGCCTCGCCGTACACCTCCGCAAAAAGAGGAAGAATCTCCTCCTTCGCCGCGTCCATTCTCTTCAGCCATGCCTCCAGCGTCCTCGTATAATGAACGCCGTTGACGCGCCAATGTTCCTCGATCAGCACATCGCGCTGGAAGTACAGAAGCAGATCGTCCGAGGGCATCAGGCCGCCGGCGAAGAAATGGCGGCCCATCCAGTTGTCCTCGCCCCCGGTCTCGAACGCATACGCGTACTCGCGGTGCGCGAAGAGATGGACGAACAGCCGGCCCCCGGGCTTCAGCCACTCGGCAATCCGGCCCAGCAGCAGCTCGTAGTTGCGCATGCGCTCGAACATCTCCGTGGACACCACGCTGTCGAACCGGCGGTCCGTGCGGAAGTCGTTCATGTCCGCGGCAACCGTTTCCACGTTCTCCAGCCGCCGCGCCTGCTTCTCGGTCTCGATGAACTCCCGCTGGGACGGCACGCTGGACACGGCCAGAATCCGCGACTTCGGAAAGCGCCCGGCCATCCAGAGCGAAAACGCGCCCCATCCGCACCCCAGATCGAGAATCTCCATGCCGTCGGCAAGCCGGGCACGCCGGCACATCAGGTCCAGCATCGCCTCCTCCGCCGCGTCGAGCGTGTCAACGCCCGCCGGCCAGTAGCCGCTGCCGTACTTCAGCCGGCCGCCGAGCACCTTCCGGAAAAAAAGCGCGGGCAACGGATAGCGCCGCTCGTTCCCGCCCCCGGCGTCGACCGCGATCGGGCTCTTGCGCAAACGCTCAACCAGTTCCTGGAAAACCTGCTGCTGAACCTCGCAATCGCCGCGGTTCTCCTGCCGCAGACGGGCCGCCAGCAGTTTGCGAATTCCCTGCCGGATAATGGCGTCCGGCACCAACCCCTTCTCCGCCAGTTCAAGCGCTCGTTTCATAATCCGGCCTTTCGCTGTCGAACCTTCAGAACTCAATCCTGGGAATTTTAACCGAGAACACGCCCCCATTCAATCGACGATGAGCGCGGCTCGCGGCGGACTCTTTCCCCCGCCCGGGGACGGGCGACGCTACACCGGCGGCAGGCATCGCTTCCACACGCTCTTCAGCCCGCCGGGCGGGCGGATGCGCGTGTCTGTTTTTTCCGTGTTTTTCTGTGCGTTCCGCGGGTATTCTTTCAAGGGATATGACCGTGCGCAAGAAACCGCTCAGCGACGAGCAACGCGCGAAGATTCTCGCGGAATTGCACCGGGACGCCGCGGCCCGCCAATCAGGCTACCGCGAGCGCGCGCTCAAACTTTTCCCGCATCTCTGCGCGCGATGCGGGCGCGAGTTCGAGGGGCGGCGCCTCCGCGAGCTGACCGTCCACCACAAGGATCACAACCACGGCAACAACCCGCCCGACGGCAGCAACTGGGAACTGCTCTGCCTGTACTGCCACGATCACGAACACGAGAAACAACTCCTCACGGGACGCGAAACGTCAGCCCAGGAAAAACGGTCCCCGTCCATCTTCACGCCCCTCGCGGACCTGGATGCGCTGTTGAAGAAGAATGACGAACAGGAGTAGATGCGTAACCACGAAACACACGAACGAGGAAAGACAGAAGATGTCCGGCCGTTCCCCATTGAATTTCATTTTCGTGTATTTCGTGGTTCAATATCATCCATGACCAAACATTTCCTCGGTATGGCATTGGCTCTGATCGCGGGCGCCGCATCCGCCGCCGAACCGCGCGGCTGGCGTCTGCTCTGGAGCGACGAGTTCGACGGACCGGCGGTGGACCCGTCGAAGTGGGCGATCGAAGACGCGGCGCTCGTGAAGAACAACGAACTTCAGTACTACGCGCCGGACGAAGTCTACATCGAGGACGGCTGCCTCGTGCTCCGCAGCCGCAAGCGCTCGATGGGCAACCGCGAATTCACCTCCGGCCTCGTCGAAACGCGCGGCAAGTTTTCCCTCGCGTTCGGCCGTATCGAAATTCGCGCGAAACTCCCGCGCACACAGGGGCTCTGGCCCGCCCACTGGATGCTCCCCGACAACGGCTCATGGCCGCCGGAGATCGACATCATGGAATGCGTCGGCAGTCAGCCGAACCTGATCACGATGTCCCTGCACACCGGCACGTGGCCGGACCTGCACTCGCAGAGCGAGGATTTCATCGGCGACGATTATTCGGCCGACTTCCACACGTACGCGATCGAATGGGAGCCGAAGGAAATACGCTGGTTCATCGACGGCGTGAAGCGATTCTCGACCGCCGACTCGATCCCGCAGATTCCCATGTACCTCATCCTCAACACCGCGGTCGGCGGCAACATGCCGGGCGAGCCCGACGAGACCACCGAGTTTCCTCAATATCATTTCATCGACTACGTGCGCGTGTACGGCCGCGACATGCCCGGCCGGTTCTACCTGGTGACCGCGGCCGAACACGGCCGCGTGTCCGCCGCGCCGAAGGCCAATCCTTACAAAGCCGGGACGGAGGTCGCGCTCACCGCGTATCCGTCCATCGGCTACCTGTTCGGCGAGTGGAGCGGCGATCTTCAAGGTTCGGAAAATCCCGCGCGCGTCACGATGAAATCCCACAAAAACGTCCGCGCCGTCTTTGTCGAAGACCCGAACGCGCCCGTCCTGCTGTCGCGCGGAAAACCCGTGATGGTTTCGTCCGTCGAGAAACCGGACTGCGAAGGCTCAAATGCGACGGACGGCAACCTGAAAACCCGCTGGTCATCCGAATTCGCCGACCCGCAGACCCTCACGATCGATCTCGGCGAGCCGCACCCCATCGAAGCCATCCGGCTCGTGTGGGAGGTGGCTCACGCGAAGGACTACGCGATCGACGTGTCCGACGACGGCAAGGCGTGGAAGAACATTCATGCCAAGAAAAACTGCCAAGGCGGCACCGAAGAGATCATCGGCCTGAAAGTATCCGGCCGCTACGTGCGACTGACCGGCCTGACGCGCGCCGCCGAATGGGGTTACTCGCTCTGGGAATTTGAAGTGTTCGGAAGGTAGAGGAAGTCCGCCTCCTGTTTCGCCACGGTCATCATCAGCTTGATCCGGTTGACCTGATTGACCTCGCTGGCACCGGGATCGTAATCCACGGCAATGATATTGGCGCGGGTGTAACGGCGCTTGAGTTCCTTGATCAGCCCTTTACCGGTGATGTGGTTGGGCAGGCAGCCGAAAGGCTGCATGCACAGGATATTGTGGATGCCGGATTCCAGCATGTTGACCATCTCGGCAGTGAGCAGCCAGCCTTCGCCGGTCTGGTGTCCCAGGGAAACGAGACTTTCGACTTTTTTCCGCAGCACGCTGAACCGTATGGGCGCCGTGAAGCGCCGGCTCAGCCTGAAACCGAGGCGCAGACCGAGCCGGGTGAGCTCCAGAAAGGCGATGGCCGTTAAAGCATCCCGGCAGGCCCTTTCGGGGCCTGCCAGGTGGCGGTAGTTGAACACATGGTCATAGAGTGAGTACAACACGAAGTCGGTAATGTCCGTGGAAACCGCTTCTCCGCCTTCTTTCTCCACGGTCAGCACGGCGTTGTTGTTGGCGTCCGGATGGTACTGGAGCAGAATTTCCCCCACCAGTCCCACCCGCGGCTTGCGCTCTTCCTGTTTCAGCGGAAGCTTGTCGAACTCGCGGATCATGGCCAGCATATTCCATTCAAATCGCAGCACATTGCCGCTGACGATATTGTTCTTCGCTTTTTCAATCCAGCGTTCCGCCAATCGTTCGGCGCTCCCCGGTTCCAGTTCGTACGGTCTGACCCGGTACAGCATGCGCATGAGCGCATCACCGTAATGCCCGGCCATAATCAACCGGCGCAGCATTTTTCCGGATACGCGAAAACCGGGCGCGTCCGTGTTGACGTTGGTGGAAAAGGCGACGATGGGTACATGGTCCAGGCCGCAGTCCAGGAGCGCCTTGCGCAGAAAGGCGATATAGTTTGTCGCTCGGCACCCGCCGCCCGTCTGGGTTACGGCGAGGGCCACCTTGTGGTGATCGTACGGGCCGTTTCTGACGGCTTGAAGCAATTGCCCGACCACCACAATAGCCGGAAAGCAGGCGTCGTTGTTCACATAACGCAGGCCAAGGTCAATGGCCTCCTTGTCCACAGAGGGCAGTTGAACAGCCTTGTAGCCATCGACGGCAAGAATGGTTTCCATGAACCGGAAATGGATGGGCGACATCTGGGGGATCAGGATGGTGTGGGTATCGCGCATGGCCTCGGTGAATATGGGCGCGGGCGGCATATCCTCCGTTTTACCTCGGCTCTTTTGGGCCATCTTCTCGCGCATGGCGGCCAGCAGAGAGCGAATGCGTATCCTGGCCGGGCCGAGATTGTCTCCCTCGTCGATTTTGATTTGGGCGTACAGCCCGTTCTCCCGGGCAACGATTTCCTCCAACTGATCTGCCGTGATGGCGTCCAGACCGCAACCGAAGGAAATAAGTTGCAGGACGGCAATATTGTCGGAGCCTGCCACGGAAGCCCCGGCGCGGTACAGGCGGGAATGATAGGTCCACTGATCGACCACGCGCAACGGGCCGGGATCGGGCATCAGATGCGCGACCGAGTCTTCCGTCAGCACGGCCATGCCGCAGGAAGTGACCAGTTCGGCGACCCCGTGGTTCACTTCCGGGTCGACATGGTACGGATGCCCCGCCAGGACCAAGCCGGGCTGCCCGGACGCCATCAAATCCGCGACCAACGCTTCCCCGGCTTTTCGCATGTCATCCTGAAATGCCTTCATGGCGGAGAAACCGGCCCGGACGGCATCTTCAAGCTCCGTCATGAGAATGTCCGCGAACAGCGGGATGGCTTGCAGCCGACGCGGGAGCATGGCTTCATCCAGAGGCAGAAACTCGTGGATGAAGTTGACGCCGTTCTTTTTCAGAGCGCTCATGTTGTTGACCAGCAATTCCGGGTAGCCGATGACCACGGGGCAATTGAAAGTGCCGTCCTGGGATGCGAAATTTCGCTGCTCGTAGGGAATGCAGGGAAAGAAGATGTTTTTGACGCCTTTTTCCAGCAAATCGAACAGATGCCCGTGGGCCAGCTTGGCCGGGTAGCACACGGTCTGCGAGGGGATGGTGTCGTGACCCTTGTAGTACAATTTCTTGGAGGACGGCGCGGAAAGTTCGACCCGGAAGCCCAGCCTGGTCAACAGGGTAAACCAGAGCGGATAGTTTTCATACATGTTCAACGCCCGGGGAATGCCGATGGTTCCGCGCCGCGCTTTTTCCGGCGCGAGCGGTTCATCATGTTCGAAAAGCCGTTTGTATTTGTAGGCATACAGGTTGGGAAGCGACTTGGGCCGGCGGCCCGCGCCGTGTTCGCAGCGATTTCCGGAAACGAAGCGGCGTTTATCCGCAAAGGTGGAAACCGTCATCAGGCAACGGTTGCCGCACTTTCCACAACGGGCGGTGACGGTTTTGACGGTAAAGTTCGCCAGCGCCTCCGGACGGATCAGGGCGCTGCTTTCGCCCACTCGTTCCCTGGCGGCCAGGGCCGCGCCGAATGCGCCCATCAATCCGGCGATGCTCGGACGCATGACCGGATGACCCAATTCCAGTTCCAGGGCCCGCAACAAAGCGTCGTTGGCGAACGCGCCGCCCTGGGCCACCACAAATTCGCCGAGTTCTTCGACGCTGACGAGTTTCATCACCTTGTAGCAGGCGTTGCGGATGACCGAATAGCATAGCCCGGCGGCAATATCTCCCACGGAAGCCCCCTCTTTTTGCACCTGCTTGACCTTGGAGTTCATGAACACCGTGCAGCGCGTGCCGAGATCGGCGGGTTCCCGGGCGTCCAGCGCGGCGTTCACAAACTCGCTCAGGGGCATGTCCAGCGAATCGGCAAAATTTTCGATGAAGGAGCCGCACCCGGCGGAACAGGCTTCATTGAGCTGAATGCGGGTGATGACGCCGTTTTTGATCCACATGCACTTGATATCTTGTCCTCCGATATCGAGAACGAAGGAAACACGCGGTTCAAAGTGCTCGGCCGCCTTGTAATGGGCGACGGTTTCCACCTCGTCGATATCCACGCCCAAAGCGGCCACCAGCAAGGCGCTGCCGTAGCCTGTGGCGCCCGCCGCCCTGATGGTCAGGGCGTCCGACTTGCGCTTGTAGATTTCCGTTAGAATATCGCGCGCGACGGTCAGGGGTTCTCCCTTGTTCGGACCGTAACGCATGAAAAGGATATTGTTATCCGCGTCCAGCAGGACGGCTTTTATGGTGGTGGATCCGCTGTCGAAGCCGAGCCAGGCATCGCCTACAGCCTCTTCGAGGGGCTTGAACGTCACACGGGAGCGGTCGTGGCGGGCGGTAAATTCTTCCCGTTCTTCTGCCGAACGGAAAAGAGGAGGGAGCCGCCGGGTCAAATCGAAGGCCGCGACGTTGTCCAGATCGTTTACGACCGCATCCAGCGAAACAGGCGCGGAATCCTCCATGCCGCCGTGGAGCGCGGCCCCGTACGCCACAAAAAAATGGGCGTATTCGGGCAATACCGTTGCCGTCGCTTCTTTCAGGCTCATCTCAAAACGTTCGCGCAAGGAAGGCAAAAAGGCCAGGGGACCGCCGAGCAAAACGACCTTGCCCCTGATGGCCCGGCCTCGGGCCAGACCGCTGATGGTCTGGTTGACCACCGCCTGCATGATGGAAGCGGCGATATCCTCGCGGGACGCGCCTTGATTGAGCAGAGGCAGTATGTCTGTTTTGGCGAAGACGCCGCAACGGGAGGCAATGGGATAGATGACCTTGTGCCGTTGCGCCAGTTCGTCCAGCCCGACCGCATCCGTGCGCAGGAACGCCGCCATCTGGTCGATAAAAGCTCCGGTGCCCCCGGCGCAGGTTTCATTCATCCGCTGATCGACGCCGCCGGTCAGGTAGGTCAGCTTGGCGTCTTCTCCGCCTAACTCAATGACCACATCGGCCTCCGGAATCACTTTCCGGATGGCCATACTGGAAGCCGCCACTTCCTGGATAAACGGCAGGCCAAGGTCTTCAGCCAAGGCCAGCGCACCCGATCCGGTCAGGCTCAGGCGGCAGGCATCAAGGGCCAGCGCTTGTTTCACTTCCCGCAAAAGTTCGGCGGTTTTCGCCCGTACTTCGGAGAAGTGGCGCAGATATCTGCTGAAGACAACCTGGCCGTCCGAGGTCACGGCAACGATCTTGACGGTTGTGGAACCAATATCCAGACCCAGAGTGATTCGGTTTGGAGAGAGGTTTATGTCGCATGCCTCCTGTAAAGCGCACGGCGCGAAAAACTGTTTGTAGAAAGTCCAAAGTCCAAAGACGATGGGATCATTGAACCCGGAGCGGCTCGAAGTCCGTATTGCGAAGCTCCTGCCTCTGTTCGTCCTGTATTCTAGCGCTGCCGGCGGTCGGTGTGAAGCTGGTTCCGGACGGATCGGCCAGTCTCCCGGCAACAGCGCTAGTGTAGCGTCCGCCGTCCCCGGCGGACTGTTGGGCGGGCGCAAGGGCTGCCTACCTCAAAAAGCGCGCCAGCGCCGCGGCGTCCAGCGCACCGTAGCCGTATTGGGAGTCACGCCCCGTGGCGCCGAGGTCGGTCACGGCGTCCTTGAGCGCCTGGATGGCCTCGGAGGCGGTCGCCTTGGGATGCTTGGCGAAGTACAGCGCAAGCGCACGCGATACGTACGCGCTCGAAATCGAGGTGCCCGCGTACGCGCCCGCCCCGCCCTTGTACCCCACCGGAAACGTGGCGTAGCCAGGGGCCGCCAGGGTGATGAAATCGCCGGAGTTGGAGTTCGCCCAAATCGTACCGTCTTCGTCCAGCGCGCTGACGGCGATTACGTTGCGGTACGCGGCCGGGTACATCGCCGCACCGGTCGGTTCGTTGCCGGCCGCGGCGACCAGGATGGCGCCTTTCGATTGCGCGTGGGCCACGGCCGTGGAGATGAAATCGCTCTTCACTTCCGTGCCCCAGCTCATGTTGATCACGCGCGCGCCGTTCTCCAGCGCGTACGACATGCTCTTCATCAGCCCGAAATTGGACGCCCGCCCGTTGTCGTCAAAGGCGCGCACGGCGACCAGCGGCACGGACAGCAAGTCGGTCCCTTTCTGCGGACTCACGGCGCCCGCGGCTATCAGGGCCATCTGCGTACCGTGGCCAAGCGAGTCGCCCAGCGTTCGGTCCGGGTTCACAGCGTCGTAGCGGCCGACGACAACGTCGTCCAGCCCCTTGATGGGCATGAGACCGGAATCGAGGATCGCCAGCGCCGCCACGTTCTCCAGCGGCGGCGGCACGGAAATGTCATCGCGTCCCGCGCTTCCGGTCCCGGCGGTGTTTCGGGCGTCCGGCGCAGGCGCGGCGACGATGTAATTCGGTTCCACAACGGCGACCAGCGCGTTCTTTTCCAATTGCTGGATCAGCGCGATGAGGTTCGTGCCGGGCGCTACACGAACCCGGTAGATGCCGAGGCCGGGAATGCTGTCCACTACCGTCCCGCCGATCTGGTTGAGCAAAAGCTCGACGGCGTCGCGGCGCGTGCCCGGCTTGAAACCGATCAGAATTTCGTCCTGCACGAATTCGGGCCCGCCGGACGGGGCGGTGGTCACCGCGTAATTCGTGCGGGCGCCGAGAAGCGGCTGGATATTCTCTTTCTTGCCGGGAAAGAACACCTGGATTTCGTCGAGCTTCGGCATCGGCCCGAGCGGTCCTTCGATGACGTCCCAGATCAACACGTAACCGAACCGGCCCAGCAGTTCGGCCATCGCTTCCTGGACATCGGCGTCCTTCACGTCGGCAGTGACTTCTCCGCGTACCTGCGGATCGACCCGGACGTTGACGCCGGATTGTGCGATCCGCGTCAGGATCTCCACCAGGGGCTCCCGATTCGCCGTGATGGATATCCGGTCGCCGTTCAGGCGGACGGACAAACCGGACACCGGGCCCGCGCACAGCAGGACCGACAGGGCGGCATAGAGAACAGGACGCCAGCGCATGGACGGAAAATTACCAGAAAGCGGGCCGGCTGCCCAGTTTGACGGGCCCCTTTTTTCGCGGTATCCTCGCGTTAATGAAGGGTGTTTCACGAGCCTTTTTCGCGCTCGGCCTCATACCCGCTTTCCTGACGGGCACGGCATGGGCCCAAACCGGCGCGCCCAGCCGCGCCGCCCGCTCGTACAGCGGCCGTATCCAGATGCATACGACACCCATCACTCTTCAGGCGCCGGACAGCTCTCTGGATATGGAGAAGAAGCCGAATTTCCGGAATGCGGACTTCAAGATGCCGATCCCCGAAACACCGCCGCCGGAATCTTCATTCCGGCCCGCCGGGCCGAGAGTCAAGTCGGCCCGCGACAAACAGCAGAACAGGAACTGGATTCTTCCCCAGACACCGTTCAAGGACGAGGACACCCTGGGCGCAAGGCTGACTCCGCAGGAAGAGAGCGCCCCTTCCGGATGGGGATGGCTGGCGGACGATTTGCGCGTACGCCGGCAGGAACAGGAAGACATGGCCGAAACCGAGGAGAGGGCAGCCGAAAAGGAGGAGAACGAGTACACGCCGCGTTCGGCGCTCCCGAGAGAAAGCAGTTCCGAGCTCGGCGGCATGGTCCGGAACTCCGTCTTCAAACCGGTCTCCAGTTCCACCGCGACAAGGGAAAAGAGGGAAACCGAGCGGCAGCCGCCGGAATACGAGAACGAGCGGGCGGAGAGAAGAGCCGGACCGACCGCCGTCGAAAGGCCCCGGGTCCGCACGACGGCCGACACGCCTCGCGATCAGAAGTTTGGCGCCGACACGTCCTGGGGTAACGAGAGCCTGTGGAGCAAAAACGCGACGCCGGCAGGCAAACTGCCGCAGACGCAAGCGCTTCTATCCATGTCCAAGGTCGAACCCAGGAAACCGACGGGCGGACTGGAGCTTCCGAAGCTGAACCCGGAGGTCGGAACCCGCGCCGCGATCCCCCTGAACCCCGCGCCGCGGGAACCGGCATCGCGGCCTTCCGTGACGGCGGTTGGTTTCGAACCCATGCCGACAACGCCGGTCAACGACCTGGGCAGCAGGCCTTGGGACGGAGGCGTGCCCGGCCGGATATCGTTCCGCGATACCGCGCCCGCCGTACCGAGCCCTGTGACGCCTCCGACACAACCGCTCGACTCGATGAGATCGCTGGAGCTTCCGAAGCCCGCGGCATCGCCCTGGCTGAAGTGAGAAGGCGGCTATCCGGCGTCGGCTTACATGTCGGCCTTCGCGGGAATCGAACTGCGCCATGTGTCGCTCAAGGCCTGGACGGAAAGGTCGATCGCCTTCACGCCCTTGCGGGTCACTACCAGGTGATCGCCTCCGACCGCGCCGAGTTTGAAGCACGGCACGTCATGCTTCTTCGCGATCTTCCCGAGCCGGGCGAGATCCCGGGCCGCCACGGAGACCCCAATCCTCGACGGGGCTTCCCCGAACAGAATTTCGTCAAGACGAACGCCTTTCCGCGCCAGTTCCGCCACCTCGATGCGGGCCCCGCGCATCCGCTTCCCGCCGCTGATGCAGGACTCCGCCAGGCAGACCGCAAGCCCGCCGTCCGATACATCGTGCGCGCTCTTCAGCAGTCCGGCCCGGATCGCCTCCAAGCACGCGGCCTGGACCCTCTTCTCGAACTTCATATCAATCGCGGGATTGCCTTTCTTTTGCCCGTGAACGAGGGCGAGGTACTCGCTGCCGTCCAGCCTGCCCGACGGTTGGCCCAACAGCGCGATCACGTCTCCGTCCGCCTTGAAGTCCTGCGTGACGTATTTGCGGGCATCTTCGATCAAGCCCACCATCCCGATCATCGGCGTCGGGTCCACCGCCCCTTTGGGATTCTCGTTGTAGAAGCTGACATTGCCGCTGATCACGGGCGTGTCGAGAACGCGGCAGGCGGCCGCGATCCCTTCGATGCACTTGCGGAACTGCCAGTAGTTCTCCGGCTTCATGGGATTGCCGAAGTTGAGGCCGTCAGTGATCGCGAGCGGCCGGCCGCCGGCGCACACGACGTTGCGCGCCGCCTCGGCAACGGCCAGCATCGCGCCCTGGTACGGGTTCAGGTAGCAGTACCGGCCGTTGCAGTCCACGCTGATGGCCAGGGCTTTGCGCGTCCCCTTGACAGCGATGACCGCCGCGTCCGACCCCGCGCCCACCAGGACGGTTCCTTTCTCCCGGTAGGTGAATTTCCGGCAAACAGCCTCCTTGCCGGCGATCGTGGGGGAATCCAGCAGGGACTGCAACACGGCGTTGCAGTTTTCGGGCTCCGGAATCTTCCCGCGCACGAGCTTCTGGGCTTTCTGAAGGTACGCGGGCTTCCGAATCGGCCGGTCGTAGAGCGGCGCTTTTTCCGTAAGCAGCTTGGCCGGCACCTCGGCCACGACCTTCCCGTTCTCCCTGGCGCGAAGCAGGCCGTCCCCGGTGACTCGCCCGATCTTCGCGACCGGCACTTTCCACTTCTTCAGGACCTGGATCGCCTGCTTCTCCTTCCCGTCCTTCATGATCACGAGCATCCGCTCCTGCGATTCGGACAGGAGGATTTCGTAAGGCGTCATCTTCTTCTCGCGCTGAGGAACGAGCGCCACGTCGAAATCGATCCCGGTCCCCCCGCGCGACGCGGTCTCGCAGGTCGAACAGACAAGTCCTGCGGCGCCCATGTCCTGCATCCCATCGACCAGCCCTTTCCCGATCAGTTCCAGGCACGCTTCCCTCAATCGCCTTCCCATCACGGGGTCGCCGATCGCAACCGCGCCGGAGGAGGAGGATTCCTCCGTGATCTCCTGCGAGGCGAAGCTCGCGCCCCCCACTCCGTCCCGGCCCGTCGCGCCGCCGATATAGTAAACGGTCTTCCCTACGCCGGACGTCGTCCCGCGCACGATCTGTTTCCGGTTCACGATCCCGACCACGAAGGCGTTGACCAAAGGGTTGCCCTCGTAGCTCTCGTCGAAGTACGTTTCCCCGCCCACGGCGTTGACCCCGGCCTTGTTCGCGTAGTGCGCGAGCCCGCGAATCACTTCCTTGAACAGGTATTTCACCCGCGGGTTATCCAAGCGGCCGAAGCGCAACGCGGCCAGGACGGCGACGGGCTTCGCGCCCATGGTGAAGATGTCCCGCAGGCATCCGCCGACCCCGGTGGCCGAGGCTTCGAACGGCTCGAGCGCGGAGGGGTGATTGTGCGATTCCATCTTGAACGCGACGCCCACCCCGTCCCCGATATCCACCACGCCCGTGTTCTCCTCGCCGGCGCGGACCAGGACATGCTTCGCCCGGGTCGGGAAGAGCTTGAAAAGCTTCCTGGAGTTCTTGTAGCTGCAATGCTCCGACCACATGGCGGAAAACAGCCCCAGCTCCGTGAAGTTCGGATCGCGTCCAAGCAGCTTCCGAATCATGGCGTATTCGTCTCGGGTCAGTCCCAGCTTTTTCGCCACACCTGCGTTCACCTTCACCTTGGCATCCGTCGTCATGATTCACTCCTTGGGGTTGGGGCCGGCAGAGAAGACGATCCGTCTCCCGTGTTACCGGCCGGTTCTGAAAACAGAGGGGTCCATTCGTTCACAGCATGATTCCGAGTTCGATTCGATTAGTGCCGGAAGTGCCGGACGCCGGTGATGGCCATGGCGATGCCGTACTTGTCGCACGCGGCGATGATTTCCTCGTCGCGCTTTGATCCACCGGGCTGGACAATATAGCGGATGCCGGCCTCGGCCGCCGCTTCGATGTTGTCCGCGAACGGGAAGAACGCGTCGGACACGAGCACGCTTCCGCCCATGACCGACTGCTCAAGCTCCTTGGGGTTCTGGCCGTACTGCGTCGCGCGCTTCATCAGCAGCCGGATATTCTCCCGCGCGCGCCCGACCGCGAGTTTCTTCAGCGAATCCACGCGGTTCGGCTGGCCCGCGCCCATGCCGAGCAGGGCGAATTGCCCCGGCTTGTATTCGCGCACGATGACGATCGCGTTGGACTTCACGTGCTTGCAGACCCGAATGCCGAATTCCGCCAGCGGCCGTTTCTCGTCCGGAAACGCCTGCTCCGTGGGAACAACCCAATGCTCCATCTCGCCGACATCGCGGTCCTGGATCAGCATGCCGCCGCCGACCTGGCGCAGGGTCCATCCTTCGAAGGCCGGCGTCATGGGGCGGTGCAGCTTGAGCAGGCGGATGTCTTTGCTCTTGCTCTTCAGAAAATCGAGCGCGTCCGGCGAGAAGTCCGGCGCGATCAGCGCCTCGACAAAGCGGCCCTTGAGCACTTCCGCCGTCGCCAGGTCCACCTGCGTCGTCACGGCAATCACGCTGCCGAACGCCGATACGGGGTCGCCCGCCCACGCGGCCTCGAGCGCCTCGGCCAGCGTCACCCCGGTGGCGTAGCCGCACGGGTTCGTGTGCTTGATGATCGCGACCGCGGGCCGGCCGGCCATCTCCTTGACCGCCTCGAGCGCGCCGTCGCCGTCCACGTAGTTGTTGTACGACATTTCCTTGCCGTGCAGGACTTCCGCATGGGCGATGCAGGCCTCATTCGCCGCGGCATCCTTGTAGAAAAAAGCGTCCTGGTGCGGGTTCTCGCCGTAGCGCAGCCGCGCGCCGATCGAGTAGGCGAGCACGAAAGGCCGCGCGCCCTCCTGGGCGGGCAACTGGTCCGCGAGGTAGCCCGCGATCGCGGAATCGTACTGGGCCGTGCGCGTAAACACCTTCTGGGCCAGTTCGCGCCTCAACGCGGGGGTCGTGTCGCCGCCGTTTTCCTTCATGACGTCGAGGACGCGGGGGTAGTCCGACGGGTCGCTGACGACGGTGACCGAGCGATGATTCTTCGCGGCGGAGCGGAGCATCGACGGGCCGCCGATGTCGATGTTTTCGATCGCTTCCTCAAACGTCACGCCGGGCTTGCTGACGGCGGCCTCGAACCGGTAGAGGTTCACGCAGACGAGATCGATCGGCAGCATCCCGTGCCGGTCCATCGTGGCTTCGTGCTCCGCGTTGCCGCGCAGGTAGAGCAGGCCGCCGTGCACCTTCGGATGGAGCGTCTTCACGCGGCCGTCCAGCATCTCGGGAAAACCCGTGAACTCGGAAATATCCTTCACGGGAATGTTGGCCTCGCGGATCGCTTTGGCGGTGCCGCCGGTGGACAGAAGTTCCACCCCCATCTCCGCCAGCGCCCGCGCAAAATCCACGACCCCCGTCTTGTCCGTCACGCTCAACAGCGCTCGTTGAATCTTCATAATCACCTCTCCAAAAAACCACGGATGAACACGGATTAACACCGATGCCGCAGGAGAATCAAAGCACAATCCGATCCCATTCGAGCCTCGGCTGGCTGAAATTCAGAATCAACCCCACTTTCCGCCCCGTGATTCGCAGATCATTCAGCATCTGCCCGCGTTCATGATCTGTTATGCGCTCAATGGTTTTTGCATCCACCACCAGAGCATCCTCGTAGGGCTTTTCATGGAAACCGTGCCCTATCCCGTTCAGAACTTCCATCGCGGCGCCAATAATCGAATGGGCCAAATCCCCGTGAATCAGCCCTTTTCAGGCACCATCCGCACTTCCTCCCGTATCCGCGTTCATCGGTGTTCATCCGTGGTTAATTCACCAGTTTCACCGGGGTTTTCCCCTTCTCGACCCAGCCGATGACCACCGGATTTTCGCCCGCGCCCTTCAGGATCTCCATCGCCTCCACGACGTTCTGCTCGCGCACGAAGACGATCATGCCGATGCCCATGTTGAACACGCGATACATTTCCTCGCGAGTGACGCGTCCCTCCTCCGCAATAAAGCGGAAAAGCGGCGGCGCTTTCCACGTGGAAAGATCGATCACCGCGCACATGCCGTCCGGCAGGATGCGCGGCACGTTGTCCACGAATCCGCCGCCGGTGATGTGCGCCAGGCCCCGAACCGGCAGCCGGTCTATCAGCGCCTTGACCGGCTTGAGGTAGCTCCTGTGCACCGCGAGAAGGACGTCCGCCACGGATCTCCGCAACCCCGGGAACCGCTCGGACACATCCAGCCCGGCCACGTTGAAGATGACCTGCCGCGCCAGCGAGTAGCCGTTCGTGTGCAGCCCGCTCGACCGCAGTCCGATCAGCGCATCGCCCGGACGGATGGTCTCTCCCGTGATGATCTTCCTGCGATGCACCGCGCCGACGATCGTTCCGACGAGATCGTATTCGCCCTCGGGATACAAGCCCGGCAGTTCCGCCGTCTCGCCGCCGATCAACGCGCAGCCGTTCTGTATGCAGGCTTTGCACATCCCGTCGATCAACTGCGCGATTATCCTCGGCGACAGCTTCGACGCGCCGATGTAGTCGAGAAAGAACAGGGGCTCCGCGCCCTGCACGAGGATGTCGTTCACGCAGTGGTTGATGATATCCTGCCCCACCGTGTCGTGCCGGCCGGCCATGTGCGCCACTTTCAGCTTCGTGCCCACGCCGTCCGTGCTGCTGACGAGCACCATGTCGCTCCCCGGCGACTTGAACAGCCCGCCGAACGAGCCGATCTCGCCGAGCGCGCCGGCGGTGAACGTTTTCTGGATTTTCTTCTTTGCGCTTTGAAGCGCGCGCATCTTCACGTCGATGTCGACGCCGGCGCGGGCGTAGGCGGATTTTTTCGTCGTCATTTTTTTGTCCGTGGTCAATGGGGGTTTACAGGCCCAGCAATTTAAACGTCCGATTCACATCCTTGAAATGGCGGCTCAGGTCGAAGGCCTGATCCAACTCCTTCGCGGAGATCTTCCCCGCCGCGTCCTTGTCGGCCAGCAGAAGTTTCTTCAAGTCTTCGCCGCTCTCCCAGCAACGCATCGCGTTTCTCTGCACGATCCGATAACTGATTTCGCGGGACAAGCCCTTCTCCGTCAGGAGCAGAAGCACCTGCTGCGAATGAATCAGCCCGTGTGTCAGGTTGAGATTCTTCTGCATCCGCTTCGGACACACAAGCATGTTGCGAACAAGCCCGTCGAGCCGGGCAAGCATGTAGTCCAGCGCGATCGTCGCGTCCGGGACGATCACGCGCTCGGCGGACGAGTGCGAGATGTCGCGCTCGTGCCACAGCGCCACGTTCTCCATGCCGGTCAGCGCGTAGCCGCGAAGCAGGCGCGCCATGCCGCAAAGCCGCTCACCGACGATCGGGTTGCGCTTGTGCGGCATCGCGGACGAGCCTTTCTGGCCCTTGCCGAAAAACTCCTCCACTTCGCGGACTTCCGTGCGCTGCAAGTGCCGGAACTCCTGCGCCCAGCGCTCGACCGACACGCCGACCAGCGCAAGCGCGGCGAGAAATTCCGCATGCCGGTCGCGCTGAAGCACCTGCGTGGAAATCGCGGCCGGCTTGAGGCCGAGCTTCGTGCAGACGTACTTCTCCACGAACGGGTCGAGGTGCGCGTGCGTGCCGACCGCGCCGGACAGCCGGCCGACGCGGATGATTTCGCGGGCCTGCTCCAGCCGCTTCAGAGCGCGACCGAATTCGTCAAACATCAGCGCCATCTTCAGCCCGAACGTGATGGGCTCCGCGTGGATCCCGTGCGTGCGGCCCATCATCGGCGTGAACTTGTACTTCTTCGCCTTGGCCGACGCGGCCTTCCGGACGGCCTTCACGTCCGCAATCAGCAAATCGGCCGCCTGAACCATCCGCATCGAGAGCGACGTGTCGAGAATGTCGGAGCTCGTAAGCCCCTTGTGGATAAAACGGGCGGACGGCCCCACGTATTTCGCAACGTTGGTCAGAAACGCGATGACGTCGTGATGGACCTTCGCCTCGATCCGGTCGATTTCCCGGACGTTGAATTTCGCGCGCGATTTGATGTTGCGCAGATCGGCGTCGGGCACCTGCCCCAGCCTGTTCATCGCCTCGCACGCGAGCACTTCGATCTGAAGCCACGTGCGGTACTTGTTTTCATCCGTCCAGATCGCGCCCATCTCGGGCCGTGTATATCTCGGAATCATGGTTTCATCCCCCGAAACAACCTGTCGTTTCCGCGCAGGCAGGGTAACAAAACCGCTCCCCGCGCGAAACAGGATTTTCCTCCCGACTGACGCGATTCCGAAATCGCGCCCGCCGTCCAAGGGATGGAAAGAAACGGCCGGGCCGGGTTCCGGCAAAAAAGTGAAAAAAGATGCCCCTTCTTTCCTGGGCACGATTTCTCTATGATGCGCGCCGTATGACTTCAACGACGCGATCTCCGTACCACTTTGCGCCGCTCTGGCTGGCGCTTATCGGCCTGCTTCTCTTTCTGCCGGGCACAAACCTGGCGCCGCTGATCGACCGGGACGAGCCGCGGTTCGCCCAGGCCACCCGCGAGATGATGCAGCGCGGCGAGTGGGTGGTTCCTTACTTCAACAACGAATACCGTTTCGACAAGCCGGTCCTGATCTACTGGATGATGCGCCCCTTCTACGCGCTGTTCGGCGCCTCCGAGCTTACGGCCCGTATGCCTTCGGTACTCTCGGCCATTCTTCTCGCATGGATCATGTTCTGGATGGGACGCCGCTGGTTTTCGGCGCGCACCGGCTTCTTCGCCGCGTTCGGACTGCTCACCTGCCTTCAACTCCTGATGCACGCGCGCAGCGCGGTGGCCGATATGCCGATGGTGGCCATGGTCGTGCTCGCCCAGTGGGCGGCGTGGGAGTTGATTCAAGTCCAAGGTCCGAAGTCCGAGGTCCCAGGTCAGGAAGAGACGTATCCATGGAGATGGTTCTGGATACTGTACGGCGCGTTAGGCGTGGGCTTCCTTGCGAAGGGGCCGGTGACGTTCGCTGTCCCCCTGCTCACCTTCCTGATCTTCCGCATCGCGCTCTGGCGCAAGCCCGTGCGCTGGAGCCGGCTGAAGCTCGTGCCGGGCCTCGCCGTCATGCTGGGCATCATCGGGGCGTGGGGCCTGCCCGCGCTCGCGAAAACCACCGGCGAATTCTGGACCGTCGGCATGAAGTCGCACGTCTACGAGCGCGGCCTGCAGACGTTCCAGGGCCACGGCGCGTTTTTCCTCTATTATGTCGTGATGTCGCTCGTCAGCCTGTTCCCATGGATCGCGTTTGCCGGCGACGGCGCCATCCACCTCAAGCGCAACTGGAACGAGAAAAACGCGTTTCTCTGTTCCTGGCTTTTGGGCACGTACCTCCTCTTCAGCTTCTACATGACCAAGCTCCCCCATTACGTCATGCCCGCGTTCCCCGCATTCTTCCTGATCCTGGCCCAGGCGGCCGACACAGAATCCGCGGCCGCGCGGCCGCGTTGGAGCCGCATCTTCTTCGGGGCGGCGCTCTCCGTCCTGTCGCTCGTCGCGCTGGCCGCATTCGTCAGCGCGTTCCTCGCGCCCTTCGAACCGGCTTACGCATCCCTGTATTTCGCCATGATCGGGGGCGCGTCCGTCGTTCTCGCGCTCGCGGCGCTCGCGCTGCTGTGGCGCAATGGGCACGCGAAACGAATGCTTCTTCCGCTGCTGGTGATCGCGCTCGGGACGCACCTTCTCGGCAAAGGACTCCGCGACGCCACACCGGCCGTCCAGTTGCAGCCCCTTTTTGCCCAAATGCCGGCGGACGCCGAATTCGCGTTTCACCGGTTCAAGGAGCCGAGCATCGTTTTCTACTCCGGCCGCCAGATGCGCGGCTTGAATACGATCGAAGAGGTCGCCGCATTCCTGGCCAAGCCCGGCCCCCGGCTGGCGATCACGCAGGAGCGCGAAGTGAAGCTCGAGAAGTACCTCAAATGGCTCGCGGAAAAAGCCGTCGGCCGTCCGCAACCGCCGGCCGTCAGGGACTACTCCGACGAGGTCGCCTCGATCGACACGAACGGACTCCACACGGTCTCGATCGAGGGGATCAATATCGCGCGAACTTCGGGCGCGCGGTTGAAAGTGTTCTGGAAGGAGAATTGATCTTCCCCCCTCGCAGACGCGATTTCGGAGTCGCGTTTACAAGAATTGGAAGAACCTACGCCTGATTTTCCGAGGCTTGGAAACATCTCCGCCGCGCGGCAAACCCGAGCGACAGGCCGAACAGCGCGCCGACGCTCGCGCCGACGATCACGTCGGTCAGGTAGTGCTCCCGCACGTACATCCGCGACCAGCCGACGAGCGCCGCGCCGGCCATCGCGGGAACTCCGATCGCCGGCGCGGATACGAGCAGGGCCGTCGCCGTTCCGAAGGACGTGGCCGAATGGCCGGAGGGAAAGCTGTGATATTTCCTGCTGAGATTCGGACCGGTGAAGCGGTCGCCTGCTTCCGTATTCGGCCGCGGCCGCCCGAACATGGCGCGCGCGGGATTGACCACGAGGCCCGCGAAGGATGCCGCGAGCAGGCAGGCGATGGCGGCCGTGCACCATGAACGGCGACGGAAGACGGCCCCCGCAAGCCACAAGGCGCCGACCAGAATCAGCGTCCCCGTCGTGTAGTCGCCCCACTTGCTCACATACTGGGCGAACATGCGGACGGATTCGATCCGCTGATCCGTCAGCCAGTGGTGTACGCGGAGGTCGCGCGGGAACGTGACGGCCGAAACGGCGGCAAGCGCCAGGACGCACAGCCATATCCATCCGCGCCGTTCCCGCATGAGGCGGAACGCGGCGATCGTAAGTTCCGGGGCGTCGACGCTCATCTCGCGGATGAGGGAATGCATGCGGTGTGTATAGCAGAAACAGACCCGGCGGGCAAAACGCGAATGACGGGACGGGCGGATCTTGCGCGAGGGCGCGCGCAAGATCCGGGCTAGACGCCGTCGACCCCCATGCGCTCAAGGGACTCGAGGGGGTACAGCTTGTCGAGCGCCGCGGCGAGTTCCTCGTAGAGGTGGGTCATGCCGTTGGCGGACAGGTGAAGGCCGTCGATGAACGCGTTCTTTTCCCACTCGGGTTCTTCCTGAAGTTTCATGAAGAGGTCCACAACGGGCAGGTTCATTTCGCGGGCCACGTCGATGCAGGTCCGGGCATACGCCGCGGTGGTGCCCAAGGTGCGGTTCTTGATCAGCCTTTCGTTGACGGGCGGCGGCGTCACCAGGATGAGCCACGCGCCGGAAACCGCGATCCGCGAGGCGATGTCGAGAAGGTTCCGGCGGTAGTCCTGAAGAGGGACGTGCTGAAACTGACCCGGCACGACGCTGTCGTTGGCGCCAAAGAACAGGATCACGACGTCCGGCTGTTCCGTCAGAACGGCCGTGTCCAGAATTCGGACAGCCTCGCGCGTGGTATAGCCGGAAAAACCCCGCGCGAGCACATCCGCCCGCCGGGCATAGCGGTCGGCGAGTTGCGCGACGTAACCGCGCACCTCGATCACAAATCCCATCTCGGTGATGGAATCACCGAAGCAGACGATTTTTTTCATGCGGCCGTGCCGAACGCCGGACTAGCGACGGCGTCTCAAATCGACTTTCTGCGGGGCGCCCGGCAGGGCTTCGGGCGCCTTGCTCAACTCGCTGATTCCCTGTCCCACGTTCTCGACAAATTTCGCCGATTCCACCTGGGCGCGCGTGATGAATGCTTGGCCCGGTATGAAGTACATCTCGGCGCACAGCGCGATCACCACCCCCACGAAAATGCCCTGGATCCAGTAGATTTCGAGCCGCACCGCGGCATAGTACAGCGTGTACGGAAACACGAAGAGACACAGCAAGCCCTGGAGGGTGCTGTCCTGGAAAGCCACGATCAGAAGGAGGACGGCGCCGAGGACTCCGAAGCCAAGGCGCGCCCACTGATAGGTCTGCATCAGGTCCGGCCGCTCTTTCATCATATACTGGAGGCCGACCAGCGTTCCGCAGACGATCAGGAACGTCAGGTAGCTCCAGAAGGCATGCGGGCGCTTGACCGTCTCGCGCACCTTGTGAACGTCGCCCAATACGGCGGCCGAGGCCGCCGCGGACTCGATGCGAATCTTCTCGTCAGCGGACCTGTCCGCGACTTGTCCGGTCAGGCGATCCGCCTGATGGGTCTCGATCTTTCGCATCTTGAGCCGGCCGGGGTTCTTCACCGGTTCGGGGAGCTGCAAAGAATGATGGCAGCCGATACAGACGAGCATCTCGGCGGAAGCGTATTCCGAAACCTTGTTTTCCGTCCCGCAGGCGGCGCATTTGATGACGATATCTGCCACGTTGATCCCTCCAAGCGTAGAGAGGATACCCAAAACCACGGGGATTGATTAGCCGAAAAACAGAGGCCCATGGCCGCGTGATTCGGACTCGTTCAGTCCTTCCCGGCCGCCTTCCCCGATTCTTCGACCCCAGCCTCCTTCACGCGGAGCGTGGTCTTGCGGCGGACCGGGAAACTCTGCACGTCCAGATTTTGGATGATCCAGACCCCGCGGATCTTCTTGAAACTTTTGACCTCCAGCATTTTGACCAGCTGGCCTTGCGCATCGTACGCCGCGGCCTGGAGCATGATCCGGATCTGCGGATCGATCCACAGCCGCACCCCGGCGTATGCCCCCGCCTCGCCGTCCGGCGCGCGAAGGTCCACGATGTAACAATACCGGCCCTTGATCTTCTCGGCGCCGACGGTCCTGCCGCCGCGCCACCAGAGATAGGACAGGCTCAAGTCCGTCCACCCGATGTCCGTGCCCTGGATCGGCGCGTACACATCGTCCAGCTTTGCCGAGACCGGCGGATCGCCCTTGAAGTACCGCAGTTCCCGCGCGCCGCCGCGCCACAGGATGTCGAGCCCTTCCAGCGTGTCGCCGAACGCGTCGCGGATCGTGTACCGCGCGGAGGGCGGGCAGCCGTGCCAGTCGAGCCGCATTTCCGCGCCGAAGGCGCGCTCGACCTCGCCCCTCGTGTTTCGCGACTGGATGTGAGCCCGCACCACAACCGGAACGGCGGGCAGGCCGGCGGTTACGGTGTCGAGCAGTTCCTGCGCGTCCGGATACGCGGGCGCGGTGTCGAAATCGGGCGCGTCGTCCACGGCGGCGAAGCCCGGCCGCGGGGCGCACGCCGCAAGCCACAGGAACCCGGCCGCCGCTCGCGGCAAGCAGCGCGTTCGACGCAGCACCACCCGGGAGAATGAACCGCAACGTTCACGGATGGTCTTCATCCGCGCCCACCCGCGTAATCACCGGTCAGAAATCGTCGTGGCATGGGTTCGGCCTCAGTCCTTCGCCTTCTTTCCGGGCTTTCCCTTCTTCGCCGCGGATTCGCTCAGGACGTAGCGGAGGGTCTCGTCGACGTTGCGGACGAAGATGAACTGCAGTTTCCTGCGCACTTCCGGCGGCAGGTCCTCGAGATTGCGCTCGTTCCGCTTCGGCAGGACGACGCGCCGGATGCCGGCGCGCGCCGCCGCCAGCGCCTTCTCCTTGATGCCGCCCACCGGCATGACCTTGCCGCGCAGGGTGATCTCGCCGGTCATCGCGACGTCACCGGCCACCGGCCGCTGCGTCACGAGCGACATCAGCGCCACCACGATCGCCAGCCCCGCCGACGGCCCGTCCTTGGGAATCGCGCCGGCGGGAACATGAATATGGAAATCCAGATGCCGCGCGAAATTCCTGTCGAGACTCAGCTTGCGCGAGTTGGCGCGAATGTAGCTCAACGCGGCGCGCGCGGATTCCTTCATCACGTCGCCCAGCGAACCCGTGAGGATCAGAGAGCCCCGGCCCGCCATCTGCGTGGCTTCGATGAACAGGATGTCGCCGCCGGTCGGTGTCCACGCCAGGCCCGTGGCCACGCCGGGATCGGTCACCCGTTCGGCCGCCTCGGACTCGAACACCTTGTGGCCGAGGAACCCGTGCAGTTTCTGCGGCGTCACGACCACCTTGCCCGCCCGGCCTTCGGCGATGCCGCGCGCGATCTTGCGGCAGATGTTCGCGATCTCGCGGTCGAGGTTCCGGACGCCGGCCTCGCGCGTGTAGTCGGCGATGATGTGCTCGATCGCCTTGCGTTCGAACGCGACCTGGGTCCCCTTCATCCCGTGCGCCTCGATTTCCTTCGGCACCAGGTACTTCTCCGCGATGCAGACTTTTTCCGTCAGCGTGTAGCCGGGCAGCTCGAGAATTTCCATCCGGTCGCGCAGGGCGATCGGAATGGTGTCCACCATGTTGCCGGTGGTGATGAACAGCACGCTCGAGAGATCGAACGGCACGTTCAGGTAATGGTCGGTGAACGAGGTATTCTGCTCCGGGTCCAGCACCTCGAGCAGGGCCGCGGCCGGGTCGCCCCGGAAATCCACGCCGAGCTTGTCGATCTCGTCCAGCATGAACACGGGGTTCCGCGTGCCGGCCTTCCGAAGGCCCTGGATGATGCGACCGGGCAGCGCGCCGATGTACGTCCGGCGATGGCCGCGAATCTCCGCCTCGTCGCGCATGCCGCCGAGGGACATTCTCACGAACTTGCGGCCGAGCGCCCGCGCGATGGATTGGCCGAGCGACGTCTTGCCGACGCCGGGCGGCCCCATGAAGCACAGGATCGGTCCCTTCAAATCCTTTTTCAACTTCAGGACGGCAAGAAATTCGAGGATGCGGTCCTTGATCTTCTTCAGATCGAAATGATCCTGGTCGAGAATCTTGCGCGCCTTGCGGATGTCCAGCATGTCCTCGGTGGTCACGGCCCACGGCAGTTCCGTGAGCCAGTCGAGGTACGTGCGCACCACGGCGTACTCCGGCGAGGCCGTCGGAATCGTCATCAGGCGGTCGCGCTCCTTCTTGGCGGCCTCGTGCGCGTCCGGCGGCATCTTCGCCCCGGCGATCTTCCGGTCGATCTCCTGGACATCCACCGTCTGCTGGTCCTTCTCTCCGAGTTCCTGTTTGATGGCCTTCATCTGCTCGCGCAGGAAGAATTCGCGCTGCGTCTTCGAGAACGTCTCGCTGACCTTGTGCTGAATTTCCGTCCCGATCCGGAGCACCTCCAGCTCCCGATTCAACAGGGTCGCCAGCCGGTTCAACCTCGACTTCGGGCGGTAGTCTTCGAGAAGCGCCTGCCGCTCCTCCAGCGTCATGTTCAGGTGCGACGCGATCAGGTCGGTGAGTTTGCCGGGGTCCTCGATGTTGAACACGGCGATCTTCAGTTCCTCCGGCAGGGCCGGGGACAGCGTGATGATTTCCTGGAACCGCTGGGAGGCGTTGCGCAGCAGCGCGCTGACCTCGACGGAATCCTCGATCTCGTCCTTCAGCGAAAGGCAGTGGGCCTCGAGGAAATGCTTGTTTTCCTCCGGGCGCGAAATGTGGCAACGCGAAATGCCCTGCACGAGAATGCGAACCGTCTCGTCCGGAAACTTCAGCATCTTGATCAGGCGCGCCACGCAGCCGAACTCGTGCAGGTCTCCGAACGTCACCTCGTCGTCCTGCGCCGCGCGGTCCTTCTGGAGGACCGTGATCAGGAAGCGGGTGCCGGATACGACGCTGTCGATGAGCCGGATGGATTTCGCCGTCGTGACGACAAGCGGCGCAACCATCGAAGGGAAGAGAACGACATCGCTCAGGGGAAGGACCGGAAGCACCTTCGGAATCACGTCCTCCGAGCCCACGGGCGCCGCGGGGGCCGCGGGCGCCTTCTCCTCCACATCCACTTTCTTCTCGGTTTCTCCGGCCATCGTTTAGATTTCCATGCTAATGGTGATTTTCGTCTGAACCGGCGCCTTGGCGCGCGGCAGGCGCACCTTCAGAATCCCGTTGCTGATCTGCGCCCGGGCCTGCTCTCCGCTGACCGCAAAAGGGACGGGCACCACGCGCTGGAATGGACCGTATTCAATCTCCATCTGCCGGAAACGATAACCGGCCGTGCTCTCTCCCCCGTACGGATCGCGCCGAACGCCCTCGATGACCACCACCTGCCCCTCGAGATGGACACGGATGCTCTCCTTGTCCACCCCCGCCAGTTCCACCTTGACGATCACGTCGTCCGCGCTTTCGTAAATGTCCGTGTTCGGCGACCATGCGCCGGACCCGTGACTGCCGAGGAGGTGTTCAGACGCGCCCGTGATTTTCCGCTGGAGGTGCGCCCATTGCGTCAGAATGTTCTTCGTCATGGATACCCGCTCCCGTTCAGGCCCGCCATCACGACTCAAACTATACTCCTGGCGCGATCCGCTCAAGCATGGACTGACGAAAACACATCGCGAGAATTCATCCCGCGGGCCGGTTCGCTCTACCCAGACACGGCGCGATGTGCTATGAGTGGCGCGACGATCAGGAGGCAACACCATGCGCCGCACAAAAATTGTCTGCACCATCGGGCCTGTGTCCCGCAGCGTGGAAATCCTGGAGCGGCTCATGCGCGCCGGCATGGATGTGGCCCGGCTGAATTTCTCCCACGGCACGCAGGCGGAACATGCGGAGGTCATCCGGCGCATCCGGGCGACGGCGCAGAAGCTCGCCCGCCCCGTGGCGATCCTGCAGGATCTCGCCGGGCCCAAGGTGCGGGTCGGCGCGATCCCCCAAGGACCCGTCTTCCTGAAATCCGGCAACATGTACACGCTGACCGCGCGCGACGTGCCCGGCACGGACAAGGAAGTCTCGCTCGTCTACAAGAACCTGCCGAACGACGTCCGCACCGGCGATGTCCTGCTCCTCGCCGACGGCGCGCTCGAAATGACGGTCGAGTCCGTCCAGGGACCGGATATTCTCTGCCGCGTCGTCGTCGGCGGTCCGCTGAGTTCGCACAAGGGAATCAACCTGCCGACGAACACGATCAGCGCCCCGATCCTGAGCGACAAGGATCAGTCCGACCTCGCCTTCGGCCTCCAGCAGGGCGTGGACTACATTGCCCTTTCCTTTGTCCGGTCGGCCGAAGACGTCCAGGTCGCCCGGCGTTTCATGAAACAGCAGGGCATCGAGCGTCCCTTGATCGCCAAGATCGAGAAGCACGAGGCCCTGGGCCGTCTCGACGAGATCGTGAAGGCCGTGGACGGCCTGATGGTGGCCCGCGGCGACCTCGGCGTGGAAATCCCCATGGAGCGCGTGCCGCATGTCCAGAAGACGCTGATCGAGAAGGCCAACCGCGCCGGCAAGCCGGTCATCACCGCCACGCAGATGCTGAAATCCATGTGCGAGAATCCGCGGCCCACGCGCGCCGAAGTCAACGACGTCGCGAACGCCGTTCTCGACGGCACCGACGCCGTCATGCTGTCCGAGGAAAGCGCGTCCGGCCGTTACCCGGTCGAGGCCGTGACCGCGATGGCGAGGATCGCGGAGGAAACGGATGGGCGTTTTCCAAACGCGGTCTGGGTGCACCGGTACGAAAACGAGCCCCACATGGACCCGCAGGACGCCGTGGCCATCGCGGCGTGCGCGCTCGCGGAGGACATTCACGCCGCGGCCATCATCACCTGCACGCAGTCCGGCGGCACCGCGCGCCGCGTATCGCGCTGCCGCCCGCCCCAGCCGATCCTCGCGACCACGCCCGACGCGGACACGTACCGGCGCATGGCCCTCGTGTGGGGCGCCAGCCCGTTGATCATCGAAACGGTCCACAACGACGAAGAAATGATCCGGCAGGTGCGCAAGGCGATCCAGGCCACCGGCCTGATCCAGCCCGGCCGGACCGTGATCGTCACCGCCGGCGTGCCGCTGGGCATCGCCGGCATGACGAACATGATCAAGGTCTTGAAGACGTAGCGTCCTCCAACAGAAGAGGAACCGTGTTCTGAGACAACAGGCTACTTGACCGTCAATATCACATTGTCGATCAAGAACGCGCCTTTGGAACCCGCAGATTCCGGCCCGTCGAAAAGAGTAATGGCGACGTTGCAGGAGACGGCTTTCGACGGCGCCTTCGCGCTCATCTCTTGAAGCGTCCATTGCTTCTTCGAGAGTCCGGGGCCCCACGCCTTGCTTCGATCGCGCCCGATTTCCTTTCCCTCTTCATCTTTCCATTCCAGGCTCATCTCTCCATAGCCGGATCCCTTGAGGGCGTTGGTCGCGTCGTTGATCACAAAGGATGAAAGCGTGTATTTCGCACCGCCCTGCACCGGCACATTCTGGAAGATTCCCACGTTGGCATTCGCCGCTTGTTGCGCCTTCAGCATGACGGCCTGTTCAGCTTCCTGCTCTCTCTTGACCACGTCGACATTCGCTTGCTGTGACGTGAAGACATCCCATCCCTGGGGAAGATCGTCCCGTCCTTCCGCGAGCGTTTCAAAGCTTCCGTTTTGCAGAAGATTCACCGCATCCTCCTTCTGCGCATCCGCAACCACCGCCCAACCCACCGCCAGAACCACCACCAGAGCCGTCATACAACTCTTCATATTGCGTTCTCACCTTTCTGTGTTAGGACACTTGCCCGGCCTTTCCGTCTCTCCACCTTACGCACACATAAGTAACAGAGCCCTCTTTGCATGTCAAGTAAGCGTTTACGTAATATATTGCCTACAAACATTGATAAATAGACATAATTTGTAAACAATATCCGTAAGCGGTTACGTCACAAGGTGACGGAAACCATGACCAGGGATCACAGATGAATCGACCTCGGCAGCGCAAGAAGCGCGCGAAAAGAGCGCCGTACGCGGAGCCGGCAAAACGGGCGTCCCGATGCTGCGGACGCCTGCTCTTGTTGAATCGCCGGAGGCGGATTTACTTCTTCGCGACCTTCACGCCCTTGAACCGGCCGATCTTCGGCAGAGGGCCGACGATCGGGGCGGCATAACTGATGAATTTCCGGGTCACGTCGTTCCCGTCGGCGTGAATGAATTCATCCGGCATGTGCCGGGTTTCTTTCGCCACATTCTCCAGCGGAACGCGTTCGAAAAACACCTTGTACGCTTTTCCGGGCTTCCGGCGGATCGCGATGCTGCCGTCCACGTTGCCTCGGCAGGCGAGCTTCACGGCTTCACGGCCGACCGCGCGCGCTTCCCTGGCGTCATTCGCGGATACGATGGCGGGGAACGAACGCTGGAGATAGCCGAACGTGTCGGCGCGAACGCGCGAGATGTTGAGCTTCGTCTTCACCTCGTTCGCGAGCAGGTCGCCGAGCGCGCCGCTGCCGCTGAGCTGGATGTTGCCGTGCGTGTCCCTCTCCTTCGAGAAGCGGGCCGCGATCGGCGCGCCGTGTTCGTCCGAGATTCCTTCCGACACGGCGATCAGACAGCGCTTCCTCTCTTCGTACACGCGCTTCACGTCGGCCAAAAACTTCTCCATGTCGAACGCCCGCTCCGGCAGGTAAATCAGGTGCGGCCCGTCGTCGGGATACACACGCGCCAGCGCGGAGGCGGCGGTCAGGTAGCCGGCGTGCCGGCCCATGACGACGTTGATCTTCACGCCGGGGAGCGCGCGGTTGTCGAGATTGTCGCCCATGAAGGCCATGGCGACGAACTTCGCGCCGCTGGCAAAGCCGGGGGTGTGATCGTTCTCGCGCAGGTCGTTGTCAATGGTCTTGCAGATGTGGAAGCAGCGCAGTTCGAAGTTCGCCTTCCGGGCTTCCTGGTTGATGATGTGCGTCGTCTCAGCGGAATCGTTGCCGCCGATGTAAAAGAAAAAGCGCACGTCGTACTTCTTCATCACGTGGAAAAGCTTCACGCAATCTTCGGGCGTGGGCTTCTTGCGGACCGAGCCCAGGGCGGACGACGGGGTGTTCGCGACGGTGTCGAGGGTCTGCTTGCTCTCCTTGCGGAGATCGATGAAGTTCTCTTCGAGGATGCCCTTGATCCCGTGCAGCGATCCGTAGATGTTCCGGATTTCCTTGTGCTTCTTCGCTTCCTCGATCGCGCCGACGAGGCTCTGGTTGATGACCGCGGTCGGTCCGCCGCTTTGCGCGATGAGCATGTTGCCTTTCAGTGCTGCCGTCTTTGCCATGGTGTCACCTTTTCCTTCTTCGTGTCGGAGGCTGGATGCCTCGGCGAACAGGCGTTGGTTGATATCAAGACTTCCCCATCGGATGCAAGCGGCAACAGAGCCTCGGGAAAATCCTTTTTGGGAATTCGCGCGCCCCAAGGGAGTTGTAACTTCGCGGCGCGGCGCGCGACGGCTCCACCGACCCCTTGCGTTCGCAGGCGCTTCTTAACATACTGAGGTTCCGCAGGGTATTGATGGAGTTTGGGAAAGGTTAGAACAAAGGGCAAAAAATGCCGGACGCGCATAAACACGAAGAACCTGTGACCAGCCTCGTGGGGAAAGCGACGCTCGCGGGACCGACCTGGGTCTTCATTTCCCGGCACCAACCCGCCTTGTTCCTGAACGGTGAAACAATCCCCCTCGCGAGCGACCGCGAGTACGTGATCGGCCGCGATCCGGAGATCTGCAACATCGTCATCAACGACGAGGGCGTGAGCCGCAAACACGCGGTGATTTATGCGCGGGGCGGGCGTTTCTTCATCAAGGATTACGGGAGCATGAACGGCACGGTGGTCAATCGCGAACGCATCGGCTCTCCGCTCGGCCTCCTCCCCGGTGACGAGATCGGCGTGTCCACGCAGAAGTTCCTGTTCGTGCTTCATGACCAGATCCTCAGTTCCAGCACTGGGCCGACCGCGCAGAAACAGAGTCACTTCTCCGGCTTGCTCCGCGCCCTCCGGCTCCCGGAACTCATCCAGCTTCTCAACGGGACCCAGCAAACGGGCATGCTGACCATCGAAGACCTGGACGGCGAGCCGGGCCGCGCGTTCTTCGAGAAAGGCGAAATCATCTCCGCACAGTACCGGGGCCGGAGGGATGAAGAGGCGGTGTATTCGATGGTGGGCATCACCGACGGCCATTTCGAATTTCTGAACGAGAACACCGCGCCGCCGAAGAAGACCATCCAAAGCCGGACAATGCCGCTGCTGCTCGAAGCCTGCCGCCGCGCCGACGAGGGAATTACGGACGCGCGTTCGCAAGCCAAGAAGAACGTCGCCGCCGCGGGTTGACCCGCGACCATCGCCGCCGGCCGATTTCCTTTCCTTCTAGGCCGCCGTCGCCCGGTCCGCATCGAAGGCCTCCAGGAGAGGAGATTTCGTGTTTTGCTTCCTTTCCTCAGGTAGATTGATCCGTATGGCCTTTGCCGACCAGAGCAGAAACATCACGGACGGGCATCTCCTGAAAGCCATCGGGTGGCTGACGGCGCCGATGCTCGTCGGGGCGGTTCTTCAGAACATGCAGAGTCTCATCGACCTGTTCTGGGTGGGCGGCCTCGGTTCGAAGGCCGTGGCGGCGGTGGCCATGAGCGCGACGATCATCATGGTCCTGTTCCCGATGCTGATGGGTCTTTCCACGGGAACGGTCGCGCTCGTCGCGCGGGCGGTCGGCGCCGGCAACGAGGAGGAAGCGAGCCGGGCGGCCAGCCAGTCGCTGATCCTGGCCGTCGTGCTCGGAGTTTTCTTCGGCGTGATCGGCTGGCTGTTCTCGAACGACTTCTTTCACCTGCTCGGCGCGGCGTCGGAGATCATTCCCGACGGCAGCGCGTTCCTGAAGATTTCCCTGCTCGGCGGGTTCACGGTGTTCATCCTGTTCATCGCGAACGCCGCGCTGCAGGGCGCGGGCGACACGATCACGCCGATGTGGATCATGGCGGTGTCGAACGTGCTCAACATCATCCTCGCCCCCCTGTTCATCTTCGGCATCGGCCCGCTGCCGCGAATGAACGTGGAAGGGGCGGCGGTCGCCACCGTGCTGTCGCAGGCGGTCGCGGCCGGCCTCGCCGTGCATATCATGTTGAGCGGCAAGGCGCGCCTGCACATCCGCTCCCACCATTGGAAACCCGACCCGCAGTTGCTGTGGCGCATCCTGCGGATCGGCCTGCCGGGCTCCGGGCAGATGTTTTCCCGAAGCCTGATGAGCGCGGTGATGATGTGGATCGTCGCGAGCTGCGGCACGGCCGCGGTGGCGGCGTACGGCGTGGGCCTGCGCTTCCACATGATCATCCTGATGCCCGCGTTCGCACTCGGCGGCGCGGCGGCGACGATGGTCGGCCAGAATCTCGGCGCCGGGAAGCCCGAGCGGGCGCGGCGCGCGGCGTGGCTGTCAACGTGGATCGGAATGGGCTTCATGGTGGTCACGGGCACCGTTATGGCCCTCTTCGCCCCGGCGCTGATCCGCGTGTTCAACCGGGAACCCGACGTCATCCGCATCGGGGCGCAGTACCTGCAGGTCGTGTCGCCGTTCTACCTCTTTGCCGCCCTGGGCATCGTCCTCGGCCGCGCCCTGAACGGCGCGGGCGACAGCATGTCGCCGATGATCATCACGATCCTCAGCCTCTGGGGCCTCCAGGTTCCGCTCGCGGTCTTCCTGTCCCGCCTCTGGCAACCGCCGACGCAGGGAATCTGGTGGGCCATCGTCACCGCGTCTGTCGTCCAGGGTCTGCTCGTCGCGGGCTGGTTCGAAACCGGCCGGTGGAAACATCGAAACGTGTAGCTCAAACGCGGAAGACGGCGTTTACCCCCCCGCCAGCAATTTCCGCGCAGCGTCGGTCTGATCGCGGCTGCCCAGCAGCATGACTTTGTCGCCGGGCTCCAGGCGGACATCCGCATCGGGATGGAGGATGACTTCCCGCCCCCGCTCGATGCTGACCACCGTGGCGCCGGTCTGCGTCCGCAGTTGCAGTTCCATGATGGTCTTGCCCGTGGAGGGCGAGCCGCTGCGGATGTTGACGGTGTCGAGATCACGATCCAGCAGGGCGCCGATCATGACCGGCACGCCCTGCGGTTTGGGCGGCGGAAGTTCCTGCGCGAGCACCTCCTGCACGGTGGTTTGGGCCCGGCTGTAGAGCTTGATCAGGCTTCGCCAGCCGAACCACGTCGCCAGCGCAACCAGCGCCAGCACGGCGATGACGACGTTCCACGACGGCAGCAGCGTGGAACTGAGCAGGAAGGTCATCAACGCCATCCCCATGACGCCGGCAAACAGCATCAGCGACGCGATGAGCGTCCGCGCGTGCCCCGCGGCAACCGACCGCGACGGAATGACCATTTCGGAGAAGATCATTCCCAGCGCGTGCATTTTTCGCGCGGACGCGACAAAAAAAGGCAGGGAACAGAGAATGGCGGCGACCCAAAAAACGGTCGGCCGTCCGGCGAAGCGGGCGATCTGCTCGGGCATGAACCGGAGCGGGTGATAGGCCATAAACGCCGCAATGATGAAAATGGCCGCCACGAAGGCCATATTGATCACGATCACCCAGACGGAACGGCGCACCTTCTTGCGGACGGCATTGTCGCTATACTGAGAGGCCATCCGTTGTACGCCCCGGATGTAAAGGGTCATGTTGTTCTTCATGCCGGCCGGAACCAGCCGCTCAAGGGCATCGGCCATTTTGTCGGAGCTCCGCAGCAGGAAGGGATTCGCGAGCATGGTCACCACGGCCACGCCGACGGCGACCTGATACATGGCGTCGCTGATCGCGTTCAGCGAAAGCCCGAGCGTCGCGATAATGAACGCGAATTCGCAGACCTGCGCCATGCCGATCCCGGTCTTGAAGGAGGTCCGCAGACCGTTGCCCGTCAGGAACGCCCCGACCGAACAGTTGACGGTCTTGACCACAATCAGAAGCGCGGAGACGCCCAGGATCGTCAGGCTGTGTTGAATCATCAACACCGGCTGGACCAGCATGCCCACGGCGATGAAGAACGCCGCGCCGAACATGTGCCGGAGCGGCATCACGAGAAGATCGAGCCGCCCGACCATGCGGGACTCCGCGGTGATCGCGCCGATGAGAAACGCGCCCAGCGCGAGGCTGAAATTCAGCGTCACGGCGAGCAGCGACACGCCGAACCCGAGCGCCAGGACGGTGAGTACGCTCAGCTCCCCGCTTTGAAATTTCGACACGTAGACCAGAAAGCGAGGAACCACGAGCAGACCCACAACCACCAGGACAACCAGAAATACGACCAGCTTGCCCATCTGGAGCAGCACGTCCGCAGCCTGAAGCTCACCGGTTGACACCACGCCGGTCAGCAGGGCGATCAGGGCAATGGCAATAATATCCTCGATGATCGTCGAGCCAAAAACGATGTGCGAAAATTCTTCGTGCATCTTGCCCATGTCTCGAAGCGTCTTCGAAAGGACGGTCGTGGACGAATCGCAGATGATGGCGCCGAAGAAGAGGCTCTCGATGGCCCCGAGCCCGACGGCGCGGCCCAATTCGTAGCCGAGCCACAAGATGATGACGACATCCAGCACCGCGATGAAACCGGATGTCGGTCCCGCGTTTCGCAACTTGCGAAGGTTGAATTCCAGGCCGAGAGAGAACATCAGGAACATAATGCCGATATCGGCCAGCGTCTGCGTGGTGGCGCCGTTCTCGACCCATGACAGCGTGTGCGGCCCGATCAGGACTCCGGCCAGGACATAGCCGAGGATCTTCGGCAACTGCAGGCGTTCGAACACGAGCGCCGCGACGCCGGCCGCGATGATGACAATCGCCAGATCCCGCAATATGGTGATTTCGCCCATGTATTGCAGAATAACACGCGCTCGCGCCGCCCGCAACGCTTTGTCCTCCATCGCGATTTTTGTCGACGGAACGGCCGCCGTGGCGGGCGTATTCTATAGGAAAGGCGGTATATCGAACTGTTCTTGGGGGGCGTCGGAATCGATCACTTCTCCAGGAACACCCCCGCCGCATTCACGATCAGCAGCGGAATCACGGCCAGTGGGACTAGGATCCCGGTGTGCTCGCCCAGCGCGAACGGCACCAGCGGCCCGATATGGTAGATTCGTTCGCTGATGTAGAAACCGGCCAGCAGGGCCAGCACACCGCCCCCGGCGATGAAGAGGACGTTGCGGATCGACGGCGAGCCCGGCCCGGCATCCTGCCCGAGAACCGCGTCCCACGTCCCGAAGCGCGGCACCCACAGGCTCGCCATGAGCCGGTACAACGGCAAGCCCAGCAGTGTGCAAAAAAGCACGTTATTCAGGGCAACCAGGCTAGCGACGTACGTGAACGGGTACACGCGAAGCAGTTCCGAACCCAGCCCCTGCCAGGCCGCCGCGAGGGCGCAGCCCGGCCACGACACCAGGATGAAGCGCGCCGTGTGGTTCCACGAGTGCGACGGCTTGACGTGTCCCGCCTCGAACCAGAACGAGAAGTTCCACATCCGCCCGGCGCTCAGCGCGAACAGGAAGAAACCCAGCGCGCGGAAAACCGTGATGGCGCCCCACGGTCCCGCCAGGCGGTCCCCGATCAGGCTCGCGACCAACGAGCCCCACGCTCCCGCCGGCCCGAAGAAGACGCCGGCCAGCGGGACCAGGATCACGCCCGGATGAAAATCGAGATGGTGCGGAATGATCTGGAAATGCGCGAACGGGAGACGGGCGAGCACCCCGAGAAGAACGGTCAGCGCGAACCAGGCGAGCAGGCGGGGGCGCGTCCACATGATGAGTAATGCCTTCATCGTCCTCGACCTCGTCGTCGTCCTCGCCATCAAAGGGGAGCGAGGACGATTAAAGAATCAACATGCAATCCCCATAACTGTAAAACTTGTACTTCTCTTTCACCGCCTCTTCGTACGCCCTCAGGATCAACTCCCGGCCGGCCAACGCGCAGATCATCATGATCAGCGTGGATTTCGGCAGATGGAAATTCGTCAGCATCGCATCAACGACTTGGAACGAATACGGCGGGTGGATGAACAGGCTGGACCGGCCCGAGCCCGCCGCGACGCGGCCATGTTCGGCGGCGACGGTCTCCAGCGCACGTACGCTCGTGCTGCCGACGGCCACGACGCGTCCGCCGGATTTCTTCGTCTCTTCAATCCGCCGGGCTGTTTCCGCGGGAACCGCATACCGTTCCGGCTCCATCCGGTGGTCCTCGACGTTCTCGGCGTCCACGGGCCGAAACGTCCCGAGCCCGACATGCAGGGTAACTTCCGCCCTTTCCACGCCCTGTTTTTCCAAGGTTCGGAAAAACTCGTCCGTGAAATGAAGCCCCGCGGTCGGCGCGGCGACCGCACCGGCGTATTTTGCATAAACCGTCTGATACCTTTCTCTGTCTGACCTCTGATCTCTGACCTCTGACCTCTTGATGTACGGCGGCAGCGGCGGGACTCCGATCTCCTCCAGCACCTCCAGCCACGGACGGTCGCATTCGATCCGAATCGTCGCGCGGCCTTTCTCGCCGTCCGAAAGCAGGACCGCCACGGCCTGCCCGTCGCCCAGCGTAATCCGCGAGCCGACCTTGGGACGGCGCGCGGCGTGGAGGAGAATGTCCCACGCGCCGGGGCGGACTTCCTCGAGGAGCAGGATTTCCACCTTGCCGCCGGTGACGGGTTTGCGGCCGAAAAGGCGCGCGGGAATGACGCGGGTGTTGTTGACCACCAGCAGATCGCCCTGGTTCAGGTAGCGAGGCAGATCCAGGAAGCGGCAGTGCTCGAATATCCCCTCGCGCCGGCGGACCACGAGCATTCGGGATTGCTCGCGCCGTTGTGCCGGATGCTGTGCGATCAATTCCAGAGGCAGTTCAAAGTCGAAATCGGCGGTTTTCATGCGCGGATCGAGGGTATCATCGCCCGCTTGGCGGACGCGATTTCGAAATCGCATCCGCCAAATGATGCGTCGCCTGCTGTTGACGAAAATCATGCGTACATGGTATTTTATCTATGTTAGACAATTGCGGACCACCGTTAAACTGTCGGTAAGAACGAGGAGAAGACAGATGAGGAAATTCTGGCGCGCTAAACATCTTCGGGCCTTCACGTTGATCGAGCTGCTCGTCGTGATCGCCATTATCGCCATCCTGGCCGCCCTTTTGGTCCCTGCGATCAACCTGGCCCTGCTTCGCGGAAGGACGATCGCGACCGCGAACAACCTCCACCAGATGTTTGTCCTCATGTATGCGAAACAGGTGGAAGATGTTTACACGACGACCATGACGCAGTATCCGACAAACGGAACGACCGGCGCCATGGCGTTTCAGACATCCACGGACTTCTTCAAGTATTGCGTAACGGGCGGAGTCATGTCGGTGGACTTCAGCTTCTTCGCCGCGCCGGGCGTGCCGTCCGTGCAAGGCACCAACGCGGCTTCGTTCGAGGCGGCCAATAACGCGTATTGCGTGGTCGCCGGCCTCTCGGAAGGTTCTCCGGCCAGCATCCCGTTCATCTTCACGCGAAACCTGAACGCCACGGCACTCAACGACGGGAAGATTCGGGACGCCACGGTTTCGGCTCTTGAAGAAGGCATGAAGCCCTATGGCCGCGGCGGGTTCTGCTTCGTGAACAAGGGCGGGGCCGCCTACGCGATGACCGGCGATCTTCTGGAGCAGAGGAAGTTCACGAACGTGTTCACCGTCGCGGACCACAACAATACGATTCTCCGCCCCGGCCAGGGTTTCTAGAGATCAGAAACAGTTTCAACGCAGCGAGCGGCCCCGCACGAAAGCGGGGCCGTTCGATTTTGGACCCAGGTCGAAATCCAACATTGCCTTGTGCGGCAGGGGCCATATCGCTAGGATGCCGCATCACCAAGCAAAGGGCGAAGGCTTTCACATGTCACGTTTTCTAATCCACGGTCAGAAACCTCTTTCCGGCACGTACACCCCTGTCGGCAACAAGAACGCCGTGCTTCCCATGCTGGCCGCAGCCGTGCTGACGGACGAGCCGGTCACGCTTCATAACGCGCCGAAAATCCTCGATGTCCAGGTCATGCTGGAGTTGCTGGAGTCCCTCGGCGTTTCCGTGGAGCAGAAAGGGCGGTCCGTAACCCTGCAAGCGGGCGGACTCCGCAAGTTCCGGCTGAACCCGGATCTCTGCGGCCGCGTCCGATCCTCGATCCTTCTCGCCGGCCCGCTGGCCGCGCGCCATGGCCGCGCGATCCTGTATCCGCCGGGGGGCGACGTGATCGGGCGGCGGCGGCTCGACACGCATTTCTACGGCCTTCGCGCGCTCGGAATCACCGTGGAGGGCGGAACGTACTACTCCTTCCGCCGAAAGCAGCTTCGCGCGGCAAATCTCCTGCTGGATGAGGCCAGCGTGACGGCCACCGAGAACGTGCTCATGGCAGCCGTCCTCGCGCCGGGCACAACCACCCTCTTCAACGCCGCATGCGAGCCGCACGTTCAGGATCTGTGTGTTCTCCTGAACAAGATGGGGGCCCGGATCGAAGGTCTGGGCACGAATTTTCTGAAAGTCGAGGGCGTTGAGCGCCTGCACGGCGCGACGCATACTGTCGGCCCCGACTACATCGAAATGGGCAGCTTCATGGCCGCCTCGGCGGCGACCGGGGGTGAACTCAAGATCGAGGACATACCCGTATCGGGCGCGTTGGAAGTCATCGCGCGGTCGTTTGAAAAACTCGGTGTGACCCTGGGCGGCGAGGACGGCCGGATCGTCCTGTCTTCGCGGCAAAAACTGCGTGTTCAGCGGGACATGGGGCAGGCGATCCCGAAGATCGAGGACGGGCCCTGGCCGGCGTTCCCGTCCGACCTCATGAGCGTGGCGATCGTCCTGGCGTCACAGGCCAAGGGCACGATCCTGTTTTTCGAAAAAATGTTCGAAAGCCGCATGTACTTCGTGGATCGCCTGATCGCCATGGGCGCGCACATCATCCAGTGCGACCCGCACCGCGTGCTCGTGGCCGGACCGTCAAAACTCCGCGGCACGCATTTGACAAGCCCGGACATCCGCGCGGGCATGGCGATTCTGGTGGCAGCCCTTTGCGCGAAGGGCGAGAGCACGATCGAAAACGCCCAGATGATCGACAGGGGCTACGAGCAGATCGACGCTCGTCTGCGCGCGCTGGGCGCGGATATCGTACGCGAGGAATAGCCCGAAAAAGGGCCTCCGGGGGGGCTTTCCTATTGCGCCGGGCCCAACACGCGATCCAGAAAAGATTCGACAGCGCGCCAGTACGCCGGGGTCAGAGTCCATCCCGCATCGTTATGCGAGCCCTCCAAAATGACGAGTTCCTTCGGCTCGGCGGCCGCCCGATAAAGCTTTTCGCCCAGTTCATACGGAATCAGATCATCCTGCGGGCTATGGGCAAAAACTTTGGGGACAACGATGTTCGATACTTTGGAAGCCGAGTCGTATCGGAACCGGCAGAACCACCGAACCGGCATCATCGGATACAGTTTCTCGCCCACGTCCACGATGGACGGGAATGAGCTTTCCACGATCAGCCCACGCGCCGGCTTGTCGAGCGCCAACTGCACGGCCACCGCCCCGCCGAGAGACTGACCGTGAATCACCACCGGGGGATTGTCGGAATCCTTGTATTTCGCGCGCACCACCTCGAAGGCGGCGCGCGCGTCGCGGTAGGTTCCCTGCTCGGTCGGCAGACCGCGGCTTTCGCCGTAGCCGCGATAATCGAACAGGAACACGTTCACCTTCAAACGGTGCAGATCCGCGGCCATCCACGCGCGATCCCCGATGTTCCCCGCATTCCCGTGGCAGTGAAGAATCGTCCCGCGCGCTTCCGGATGCGGAATCCACCATCCATGAAGCATGCGACCGTCTTCCGAAATGAAATTCACATCCTCGTACTGAAGCCCGAAGACAGAGGGCGTCGAATTCAGCTCGCGCGAAGGATAGTACAGATTTCTCCACTCGAAAAAACGCAGGTAGCCCCAAAGAGCGCCCAGCGCGATCAGCGCCCAGATGATTCGCCACGCTATATGGGTCCAGACAAGCATCGTTCACACCTCAAGCCGGTAAGGAACTTTCGCAAGATGCTTGAATCCCGTGCGCGTGACAAGCACCGTATCCTCAATTCGCACGCCGCCGATCCGGCGGTAATACAGGCCGGGTTCCACCGTGACCACGTTGCCGGCCTTCAACCGCCCGGGGCCGTGGCTCAACGAGGGCGCCTCGTGAATCTCCAGGCCGACACCATGTCCTGTGCTGTGCGTGAATCCCTCGGCCCGGCCGTTGCGGACTTCCGTCGGGAATCCGCGGTCTTCAAACACGCGCTGAACCGCGCCATGCACCCGGGTGACGGGCGCGCCGTGCCGCACCATCCGCAACGCCGCCTTCTGCGCCGCGCGGACGGCGCTGTACATCCGCCGTAATTCGGCGGACGCCTTTCCCTTCACGACGGTGCGCGTGATGTCGCCCCAGTACCCGTGCGCTTTGTGTTGCGGAAAAATATCCATCACGATGGGCTCGCCGGCCTTCAGGAATCCGTCCCCCCGCGCATGGGGGTCGGCGGAGGTTCTTCCGCACGCCACGATCGTGTCGCGCGCGACACAGTCCCGTTCCACCAGCTTCAAGTCAATCGCACGCCGCACCGCCTCGCAGGTCATTCTGCGCCCGCGCTCCATGAGATATCCGTCGCGATTCACCCGCGCTTCCGAGATCTTCCGAATGGCGCACCGCATGGCCGCCGCCGCCGCCTCTTGCACCTCGCGAATCCGCGCCGTCTCCCGGGCGGACTTGATCTCTCGCTCCGGGAAGACCGCGCTCCGGGCCACGGTCAACCGGATACCCGCGCGCCGGAGACGCAGCGCAATGCCGAGCGGAAATGAAGGCGAGACCGCAACGCGGCGTATGCGGCGGGATCGAAGAAGCGCGATCGCCCACGAACTGATTCGGCGGCGTTCGTTTTTCGAAAGGTTCAAATCCAACGGCGTCAACGCATGAACACCGCGCGCGGCCTCGCGCCGCGCGCGACCCAGCTCCATCGTCGGAACAACCAGAAAACCTTCTTTCCCGTTGCGCAGATACACAACCGGATCCACGGCGCCGAATCCGCTCGCATACCGCAAGTCCTTATTGTCAGCCGAAGTTCCGACCAGAAGAATGGGCGTTGTTAACTTCTTCATGTTCCGCAAGTTTCGCAGTCATCCACCCCGGAAAACCAGCCCCTTTTCCGCTTAAACGCCTGCACGGATGTTCGCCCGAACTGTAAGAAAATCTACCGCGCCGGCCTTCCGGGGCGCGCCTATATTTCGTGTGTTACAGTGCTGCATACACCATCTGTAGCGTTGTTTGAAAATTCTCACGAAACTTTAATTTTTTCCCTTGTTCACTTTTTTCTTTCGCCTAGTGTCGGAGTTGCACAGGCACAGGGAGAGACGCAAAAGAGCTGTTAATAACCTGTTAATATTGTCCGGCTTGGCAGATCAAAGTTTTTGTAACTTGCTGAAGCGAGAACTGTAAGGAATGTCATTAAGGTTCGGGATTTTGTCAAGGGTGAGTCTTTAAGCGGATTCTGAACCGTTGAGTGACTGTTCGCGTTTTATTTTGAAGCCCGCCGATACACGTTGCTCGAATTGCGCCGGTTGCCGTGCAAATGAGTACAACAAGACTGGGCATTTTACGTGAGGGTATAGAAAGTGGACTCGCACACAACGGCGCTGTGGTCGAAAGCATGCAAGCATTTGGCCAAGACTCTTTCGAAAGATGTGTTTGATCGCTGGATCGCGGTGATCGAACCGCAGTCCCTGAAGGACGACACGCTCATCCTTACCGTCGCGAACGATTTTTATCAGTCCTGGCTGGAAGAGAACTATCTCCCGCTCATCCGCAATGCGATCGCCACCGTCTCCGGCAGCCAGTTGAACATCCAGTTCGCCGTCGATTCAAAGCGGAAAGACATTCCCGAACCGCAACCGTCGAAACCGGAAGCGCCGCACGAACCCGCGGCGCCGCGCGGAAAAACACCCATCGGCTTGAACGGCAAGTACACCTTCGATTCGTTTGTCGTGGGACCCTCGAACAGCTTTGCCCACGCAGCCGCCCTCGCCGTCGCGGAATCTCCGGCCCGCGCCTACAACCCGCTGTTCATCTACGGCGGTGTCGGCCTGGGCAAGACGCATCTGATGCAGGCGATAGGCCACTTTGTCGCGCCCCGAAAGAAGGCATCTGTCTGCTACATCTCCAGCGAGACGTTCACGAACGACTATATCGATGCCCTGCAGAAGAAGGCCCTCGTCCAGTTTCGGAAGAAATATCGCGGCATTGATCTGCTCCTGATCGACGATATTCAGTTTCTGGCCGGCAAGGAGCGCATGCAGGAGGAATTTTTTCACACGTTCAACACGCTGTTCGAGAATCACAAGCAGATCGTGTTGACCTGTGACCGGCCTGCCAGCGAAATCGCCGGCCTGGAACAAAGACTCGTTTCCCGCTTCGAGTGGGGCCTGGTCACCGAACTGGAATCGCCCGACGTCGAAACGCGAATTGCGATTCTGCGTAAAAAGCAGATTGAGCTGAATTTGTCCCTCCCGGACGACGTGATCACCTACATGGCGGAACATGTCCGCTCGAACATCCGGCGGCTCGAAGGGGCCCTGATTCGCGTGGCGTCCTACGCCTCGCTGACCGGCAAGGAAACGACCATCGAGTCGATCGAGTACCTTCTGCGCGATACCCTGGATCAGGAACAGCACGAGGCGTTGACCGCCGAGGTGGTCCAGCGTACCGTGGCCGAATACTACGACATCCGCTTGGGCGACATGACCAGCAAGCAACGGCCCCAGTCGATCGCCTTTCCAAGGCAGGTGGCTATGTACCTGTGCCGTACGATGACGAAGCAATCCCTGCCCGCCATTGGAAACGCCTTCGGGCGCAACCACGCGACCGTTCTGCATGCGTGCCGCCTCATTTCCGACAAGATGAAGGTCGATCCCTCTCTGCGGCAGACGGTGACGGTTCTCAAACAGCGGCTGACGCAGCGACAGTAAGTCACCGCTCCTTGTGAACACTTTCGTGGGTAACCTGTTCGGCGCTTATCGACACTTTTGCATAAGTCGAGTTGTCACCAGATTTGCGGAGTTGCTGATTCTTTCTTCACAGCCTTATTGACAGACGCCGACGCACTTTTCGCCTTTGCCGGCTGAAACTTTGCTTGCTGTTCAACGTATCAACAACGCATAATAATAGTGTTACAGGATGACTTTATTTCTTAATCACACTCAGTGATTGTGGACAAATCTTCGGAGGGTTTGAGATGAAGCTGAAACTGAGCAAGGATGTGGTTCTCGAAGCGCTCCAGAAAATTCAATCTGTTGTCAGCGTCCGCACGACCCTCCCCATTCTTCAGAACATTCTCTTCAGGGCGGACAAGGAGAAGATCTGGCTTTCCGCTACGGATCTCGAAGTCAGTGTTCGTACAGGCGTCGCGGCGGAGGTGATCAAACCCGGCGCCACGACCCTTCCCGCCCGCCGTATCTTCAATATTTTCAAGGAATTGCCCGCAAACGAAATCGAGATCGAGGTGAACGACAAGGATACAGCCAGGATATCCTGCGGTTCCGTAAACTTCGAAATCATCGGTATTTCCGAAGATGAGTTTCCCCCGCTTCCGAAATTTGAGGGAGGCCGGTCCTATTCGATCGAACAGAATGTGTTCAAGGCCATGCTCCAAAGCACGAGCTACGCGGCTTCCACGGATGAATCGCGGTATATCCTGAACGGCGTGTTGTTGAGCTTCAAGGGCGACAAACTGGCTGTTGTGGCGACGGATGGCCGGCGAATGGCCCTCTATGAACAGGAAGTGGAGTTCCCGAAGGGGTCCGAGGGCGACATGGTTCTTCCATTCAAGACAGTGGATGAACTTCTCAAGACGCTGAAGTCTGAGGGAACCGTCAAAATTCAGGCCACGGAGAACCAGGTTGCTTTCGAATTCGATGACATGCTCATCGTTTCGAAACTGATCGAGGGAACCTATCCGAACTTCCGGCAGGTGATTCCGCCGCAAAGCGAACAGCGAATCACGGTAGAGCGTGAAGCGCTGCTCACGGCTCTTCGGCGTGTCTCCTTGATCGCAAACGACAAATCGAACTCCGTGAAGCTGACGTTCGGAAAGAACAAGCTGGAAATCAGCGCCACGAGCCAGGAAGTCGGTTCCGCTCGCGAGGATTTGGGAATCAAGTACACGGGGAAACCGTTTGCCATCGCCTTTAACCCCGTTTTTCTCATGGATCCCCTGCGAATCCTTCCTAAAGACGAAGTTTTTCTGGAACTGACCGACGATCTCAGCCCGGGAGTGGTGAAGTCCGATATACCGTTCCTGTACGTGCTGATGCCGATGCGGACAAGCTAACGGTGTTTCTGTTGCCTGGGGAAGTGGCTGCCCGACTAGGACTTGAACCTAGACAAACAGATCCAGAGTCTGTTGTGCTACCATTACACCATCGGGCAACCTATGGGGTCCAAACAGGGTTGTATTCTATGGGCTGAGCCCGCCAAGTCAATTATTCATACCCGCATTTGATTCGCGGGTTAAAATGCCGCTAGAATGCGCTACGGACAGGATGGCTTTATGAAAGTGCTTTTCATTCGACATGCAGTGGCGGCCGACAAGGCGGCTTTTCACGGATCGGACCTGGATCGTCCCCTGACGGACGAAGGGAAAGAAGACGCGCGTCGGATGTTTGAAACGCTCACTCGTCTGTACAAAGGGCCCATGACGGTGTTTTCCTCCCAGGCGCTTCGCGCTCGGGCGACGGCTGAAATCTTCTGCCGGTGTTTTCACATACCCGAGGCCGTCGAGACGGCGCTCTTGAATCCGGGAAGCGAATTCGAAGAATTTCGAAAACTCGTTTCCACCGTGCGGAAAGACACGGAATTCCTTGTGGTGGTCGGACATGAGCCGGATTTCTCGCACATTCTGGGAAACATTGTCGCCGATGACTGCTTGCGGATTGATGTACGGAAGGCATCTTGTGTGGAAGTCGAAATCAACAGCCTCTGCAAGGGAGAGCTGAAACTCGTACTGACGCCGAACGCGCTGGAAAAACTGTCGCGCTGAGCCTCGATGCCACGCGAATTCCCGGGATTCATGGTTTGGTTTTCCGAGTTTGACATCGCCTCCTCGCACGGCTACTCTCGCCCGTAGTTCTTTGGTTAGAGAACTTGTCTGCAGGAAGATCCACGGAAGTCCGTGAAATTTCGGACGCGGTCGCGCCGCTGTAAACGGCTACGAACCCTCGAATGCCACTGTTCTTGTCGCGCAAGCGAATGGGAATGGGAAGGCGAGGAAGTAGGCTCGAAGCCGTAAGCCAGAAGACGTGTTTTCCTGCTCGAGCTCACCGGCTCTTTCGCGATGGAAGAGATGGGGCAGGTCGCCGTTTCGGCCTTCACATTTCTTCAAGGAAAGGTGAAGGCTTTTTTGCTGCCGCCTTTCTGCCATGCGCGAGAGCGCCTTCACATTCGCTCCCGCACAAGGAGCAGAAAGGGAAAAATGATCCGTTCAATCAGTCGTTGGGGATTAGGCGCCGCGGTCTTTCTTTGCTCCTCCGGAGCCCTCGCTTCCTGGATACAGTACAGCCTTCCGAACCTCACGTATGCATACGGGGGGACAGCCCTCGGCCATCTGCCCGATGGCCGTTATGTCTTCGGCGAAAGCGGCAACCTGTACCTTCAGGACGCGTGGGGCAGTCCTTCTTATACCCCGTTCTCGATGGAGCCGTCCTCCATCGATCCATCCTTCATTGCGATCTGGGATGAAACGTTGGGCGTGATCGGCGCCGGCGGTGTGACGGGCTATAGCGAGCTGTACACGTTCATCCCCGGCAACACGGCGTCGACTTTCTCCAACATCGGAACGAACTACAATTTCCAGGGCGCCCTGCGCGATGCGGAAAGCCTTTTCGTCAACGGCGCGTCGTGGAGCCAGTCGTCCAACGCGATCTACTACATGACCCTCGATGGTGCGACGAACAAGCTCATCGTCGATAACATTTCCCAATTCAGCGCGGGGATGACGCTGGATATCTCGGGCAATCTGTACGTCGCCGACAACGACGACGGCGCTGTTTACAGGTTCACCCCTCTTCAGCTCGACGCGGCCATCACCGGCGCGCCGCTGACGCTCGCGAGCGGGCAGTTCGTTCATGACTTCGGCGGCGGCGGAAACGTCGGCTCGATCGCGGTGGATGGGCTCGGCCGAATCTGGACGGCCGGCTGGGGCCAGGAAGGCCTGAAGGTCTATAACCCGTTGCTCGATCAGGAATTCTCGTACATCCCCGCCCTCACGAACACGAACTACAAGGTGGCGACCTTTTCGTCCGGCGGCACGAACTACGTTGCGTATTTGAACCAGGCCGATCCCAGTCAGAACGACACGGCGCAAACCTACGGCTTCGGTTTCGCCGACCTGTATGCCATTCCCGAACCGGGAACTCCGGCTCTGATGGGCCTCGCGGGTTTGATCGTTGGAATCCGAACATGGCTTCGAAAGCGGAATTCATAGCCGGGCTTGCGGCGCTGGCTGTCGGTTCGGGCTTTTGTGCCGCCGCGCTCGCGGGCCCGTACTCGGATGAGTATGGCGGCCTGCATCATGCTACCAGTGTTGCGTTTCGCGGCTGGGCCTCGGGTTGCGTGGAATATACGCGGCCGGACTCCGCCAGCGGCGGTTTTGCCTGCAATGACAAGGGTGCGCGTTTTACTAACCTCGCGGAGGCGGTCCTTGTAGTCCTCGGAAAGCCCGCCGCATTCGATCTGGACGCGGCGACGCGGCATGTGTTGTCCCTGGGTAACGGCGGTTCCATCGTGTTGACGTTTGAAAGCCCCATCGAGGATGCGGCAGGCCCCGATTTCGCCGTGTTCGAGAACGCGTTTACGGACACCACCGATTTCACGGGCACCTCGCGCGAAGAGGCGACGAACACTTTTTGTTTCGCCGAACTGGCGTTTGTCGAAGTGGCCACCCGCACCTCCGCGTGGGCGCGGTTCCCCGTGACGTGTCTGAATTCAAGCGTGCTGCACAGTCTCAACAACGTGGATCAGGAATGGTTCGCGAGCCAGGATGTCAGCCTGCTCGACGGACTTGCCGGCAAGCATCGCATTGAATACGGCACACCGTTCGACCTCGGCTTGCTGACGAACGATCCGGCCGTCCTCGCCGGCGCGGTGGATTTGCGCTGTATCCGCTATGTTCGCCTGACGGACGTGATCGGCGATGGCAGCACCACGGACGCCGCCGGCCGCGCGATTTACGATCCGTACTACGACTACTTCTCGGGCTATCCGAATCCCGCGCACGCGGCGGCGACGGACGGCTTCGATTTGCGCGCGGTCGGCGTGATCCACTTCATCACTCCGAAGATGACGCCGGGCGCGGACGGAATGATCGTTTCGTGGTTTGCGGCGAGCGGGATAACGTACCAGGTTCAGGCGTCGTTGCCGGACATGCAGTCCTGGAGCGATCTCGGCGCGCCGCTGGCGGGGGACGACGAAGTGCATTCGGTGACGGATTCGGTGCCCGCCGCGGTCAGACTGTACCGGCTGCTCGAGATGCGTTGATGGCAGGGCGTGGAGATGAAAACGTCCAACCCTTGGAAAAAAATGGAACGGATTTTCCAACCCTTGGAAAAACTGCCGCGGCGGGGCTTCAGCCTGATCGAATTGCTGGTGGTTGTCGCCCTCCTCGGCGTTCTCGCCGCGATCGCCCTGCCCGCTCTCGGCCGCGCGCGCGCGTCGGGCGACCAGTCCAAATGCGCCGGCAACTTGCGGCAGTTGTACTGCGCGAATGTCCTGTATGCGGCGGACAAAGGCTGTTACGTCGCCGCGGCGGAGGATATTTCCGGCGGGCAGGATAACCTGAAGCGCTGGCACGGAACGCGCGCGGAAAGAAACAAGCCGTTCAACGGTTCTCAAAGCCCGCTTGTTCCGTATCTGGGTGAAGCGAAGGAAATCCGCGCGTGCCCGGCGTTCCGGCCGTACCGGGACAACAGCGAGCTTGCGTTTGAGAACGGCTGCGGCGGATACGGCTACAACGACCGCGGTGTGGGGTCGCGCGCGTATTATGTCGGCTACAATCCGGACGGCGTTTCCTGCGGCATGTCCCCGGGCGCCATCCGGGAGCCGGCGAAGACGGTCATGTTCTGCGATACCGCATACCTGAAAAGCATGAAGGGAACTCGCTACGTGGTTGAGTACTCGTTCGCGGAGGCGTATCGGCAGATTTCGGACACGGGGCCCCGGGAGACGGGTGTGGCGGATCCATCGATTCATTTCCGGCATAACGGCAGGGCAAACGTGGTGTGGTGCGACGGGCACGTGTCGCAGGAAACCATGGCGTTCAGCAAAGGCAAGGGATTCGAGAGCCGGAACATCGGCTGGTTCGGCCCTCGCGACAACTCGCTGTTCGACCCATTTTAAAAGAGTCCAAGGTCCAAAGTCGAGGGGCGTCATTTTGGACCTTGGACTTTGGACCTTGGACTTGCTTAAATCGCGCCGATGCGCGTGACTCTGGACATTCAGGCGGCGATCGCCCAGCGGGCGGGTGTGGGCCGCTACACGAAATCGCTGGTCGAACACCTCGGGCGGTTTGCCGGTTCCGATGAGCTTCGGCTGTTCTACTTCGATTTCCGGCGCAAGGGCGCGCCGTTTCCCGTTCCCGGCGCGTCTCAGCGCGCGATCCGCTGGTGTCCGGGCCGGTTCGTCCAGAAGGCGTGGAAGACGCTCAACTGGCCGCCGTACGACTGGTTCGCGGGCGCGGCGGACGTCTATCATTTCCCGAACTTCATCCGCCCGCCGCTGAAGCGCGGGAAGTCCGTGGTGACGATCCATGATATTGCGTTCATCCGCTATCCGCAGACGCTCGAGCCGCGCAACCTGGCGTACCTGACGGCGCAGATCCAGCAGACGGTCCGGAACAGCGACTGCATCATCGCGGTCTCCGAATTCACCGCCCGGGAAATTCAGCACCTGCTGGACGTGCCGCGGGACCGGATCGCGGCGATCCACGAGGGTCTGCCCGATGGATATGCGCGGCCGGCGCAGCCGCTCATCGACGAGGCGCGGCGCAGCCTGAAACTGGAACGTCCGTACCTGCTGACCGTCGGCACGATGGAGCCGCGCAAGAACCTGGCGTTTCTCGTGGAGGCGTTCGAAAAGGTGTCCGGGTTCGACGGCGATCTCGTGATCGCGGGGATGTACGGCTGGAAATACGAGCCGATCCTCAAGAAGATCATTCACTCGCCGCGCGCGCCCCGGATTCGCCACCTGGACTACGTGGACGAGCGCTGCCTGCCGGCGCTGTACGCGGGCGCGGAACTGTTCGTGTTTCCGTCGCTCTACGAGGGATTCGGTTTCCCGCCGCTCGAGTCCATGGCGTGCGGAACGCCGGTGCTGTCGTCGGCCGGCGGGTCGTTGCCCGAGATTCTCGGCGATGCCGCGGAGTTTGCGGCGGAATACGACAGCGACACGTGGGCCGCGAAGATCCGCATGTTGCTGGAGGACACCACGCGGCGGGCGGAGTTGATCGCGAAGGGCGGAGAGCTTGTGAAAAAGTATTCGTGGGACGAAACGGCGAAGAAGACATGGGAAGTGTATCGGGAACTGTAGAACGGCGGCGAGGGACGGTTCACCCCGCCCGACGAGAAGCAGTGATCGTATGAAAATAGGAATCGACGCCCGCTGGATATTCGCGCAGATCTCGGGGATCGGCACGTACACGCAGGAACTGATCCGCGGCCTTGCGCAGGCGGATCGGGAGAACGAGTACGTTCTCTTCTTCAACGACCGGGCGCGGGCGGAGAAGGTCGCGCGATTCGCGCGGCTGGACCTCGCGCCGAATTTCAGCATGCGCTTCGTGCCGTACGGCGTGTTTTCCGCCCTCAGTCAGGCGGGTCTTCCCGGGATCATCCGGAAGCTGGGCCTGGACGTGTTTCACTCGCCGAACTACATGATTCCCTTCGCGGCTTTCCCGCGGCGCCGCGCGGGCGGCACGCGGTGTGTGGTGACGATCCACGACCTCATCCCCCTGCTCTTTCCGCAGTTCACGCCGAAGGCGATGAAAACGCGGCTGTTTCCCGTCTACAAGCGCCTCATGGCCGAGGTGGGCGCGCGCGCCGATGCGATCCTCACGGTCAGCGAGTCGTCGCGGCTCGACGTGATCGAGCGGCTCGGGATTCCGCCGGCGCGGCACGGGAATGTCGTGGCCGTGCCGAACGGAGTGGCGGCGGAATTCGTTCCCGCGGAGAAGGAACAAGCGGCGGAAAAAACAATTCTCTACGTCGGCCGGTTCGATCCGTACAAAAACGTCCCCGCGTTGATCGATGCGTTCGCCAAAGTCCGCGGGCGCATGCAAACGCCGGTGCGGCTGAGAATCGTCGGCCCGCCGGATGCCCGTTATCCGGAAGCGCAGTCGCGCGCTCGCTCGCTCGGCGTGGATCCGTTTGTGACGTGGGACGGCTACCTTTCGGAAGAGGGACTCGTGAAGGCGTATCAGCAGGCGGACGTGTTCGCGCTGCTCTCGCTTTACGAAGGATTCGGCCTTACAATCCTGGAAGCGATGGCGAGCGGCACGCCCGTTGTGTGCGGCAATCGAAGTTCGCTCCCGGAGGTCGCAGGCGCGGCAGCGTTGATGGTTGACCCCGCCGACCCCGCCCAGGCGGCGGACGCGATCTGTCGGATCCTTGAAGATCCCGGGCTGGCCGCGGACCTTCGCGAAAGAGGCGTGCGGCAGGCGGCTAAATTCGCGTGGACGCGGACGGCCGCGATGACGCGGGAAGCCTATGAGCGCGCAATGGCCATAACATGAGCATTACGTATCCGGAAACATGGTCCCGGCTGAACGTCGTCCTTTCGCACGACTGGCTGACCGGCATGCGCGGCGGCGAGCGCGTCCTCGAACTGCTTTGCGACGGGTTTCCATCGGCTCCCCTTTTCAGCCTGATTCATAACCGCGGCGCCATGTCCGGGACGATCAACCGGCATCCGGTGACGACCTCGTGGCTGCAGCGCGCTCCGGGCGTGATGAAGCGGTATCGGTATTACCTCCCGTTTTTTGCGGCGGCCGTGGAGAGCCTGAAGCCGCCCGCGGCGGACCTACTGATCAGCACGAGCCATTGCATCGCCAAGGGCCTTCGGGCCCGGCCGGGGACGAAACACCTCTGCTATTGCTTCACGCCCATGAGATATGCGTGGCTGTTTTTCGACGAGTACTTTGGCGGGAGCGGGCTCAAGAAGGCCGCGATCAAGCCGATCCTCGGTTCTCTCCGGAGATGGGACCGGCGCAGCGCCGATCGCGTGGATACGTTTGTCACGCTCAGCCGCCATGTGCAGGCGCGGATCCGGAAATTCTACGACCGCGAGGCCGACGTGGTGTATCCGCCGGTCAACGTGGATTTCTACACGCCGGGGCCGGCCGAACACGGCGGCTTCGACCTGATCGTGTCGGCGCTGGTCCCTTACAAACGCGTGGACCTCGCCGTGCGGGCGTACAACCGGCTCGGGTATCCGCTGAAGATCGTCGGCACGGGAACGGAGTACAATGCGCTGAAAAACTCCGCCGGGCCGAACATCGAATTTCTCGGCTGGCAATCCGACGAAGCCAATCGGGATTTCTACCGCAACTGCCGCTGCCTGATTTTCCCGGGGGAAGAGGACTTCGGCATTGTGCCCGTCGAGGCGCAAGCCTGCGGCCGGCCGGTCGTCGCCTATGGCCGGGGCGGGCTGCTCGAAACCGTAGTCGAAAACGAGACCGGTGTGTTTTTCGAAGAACAGACCGAGAACTCGTTGCTGGCGGCCATCGAAACGTGCGCCGGCCGGAAATGGGATCAAAGCGTTATCCGTAAAAATGCGGAACGATTTAAGCCGCAAGTGTTTATAGATGGAATAGACCGGAATATCCGCGCCTGTCTGAATTCATAGCGGCCGCTGTGGACTTTGGATTCGCGGGGCTGCGCCCGCAGTCGCATTTGAGTGGTTGACAATGCGGGTTTTCTCCCGTATTTTCTGCACCCTTGTTCGCATTGTGAGGGAGTTTATGGACGCTTATGCAGTGATTGAAACTGGCGGAAAACAGTACCTGGTCAAAAAAGGTTCTGTGGTGGACGTTGAACTGGTCGGCGCGGAAGCCGGCAAGAAGATCAAACTTTCCCGCGTGCTCGCGATCTCCGACGGAAAGGATCTGACGATTGGGGCTCCCGTGGTCAAGGGCGCGGAAGTGACGGCGGAAGTGGTGGCGAATATTCGCGGCCCGAAGCTGATTTCCTTCAAGAAGAAGCGCCGCAAGGGCTTCCACAAGAAGATCGGGCATCGGCAGCCGCTGGCCCGGGTCAAAATCGATAGTTTTTAGCGCGCAATCAGAAGTAGCGGGGAGGACGTACATGGCACATAAGAAAGCAGGCGGTAGTTCAAGAAACGGTCGCGACAGCAACGGGCAACGGCGCGGCGTCAAAGTGTATGGCGGTCAGACGGTCACCGCCGGAAGCATTATCGTTCGGCAGACCGGCTCGAAGTTCGTTGCCGGGGAGAATGTGAAGATGGCGCGCGACAGCAGCCTGTTCGCTTTGAAGGCCGGAGTCGTTCACTTTGACCGCGACGGGAAACGGGTCAACGTGCGGGCCTTGGCCACGGCGTAACCGGATATCCCATAGAATTCACACAGGGCGGGCCCCTCGGCTCGCCCTTTGTTTTTCCGGTTTGAGTTTCGATTCCTTTTCGTTCGTGTTAATGTGTGTTCATTCGGGGTTAAGCCGGCATGAAGGGCCTCACATTTGTCGATCATTGCAGGATCCAGGTTTTCGCCGGGAATGGCGGCGACGGCTGTGCGTCGTTCCGCCGCGAGAAGTTCATCCCGAAAGGCGGGCCGGACGGCGGCGACGGCGGGAACGGCGGCAGCGTGTACATCCGCGCCAGCAAGGATACCGGCTCCCTTCTGAATCTCTACTACCAGCCTCTTCGCCGGGCCGAACACGGCGAGAAGGGCCAGGGCAAGCAGTGCTACGGCCGGGGCGGCAAGGATTTGTACATCGACGTGCCGTGCGGAACGGAAGTCCGGCTCCAGGAGACCGGCGAGTTGCTCGGCGAGGTCATCAAGCCGGGCGACGTTCTGCTCGTGGCCAAGGGCGGCATCGGGGGCAAGGGCAACATGCACTTCGTGACGCCCTCGCACCAGGCACCGCGCGAATTCACGCATGGGACAAAGGGCGAGATCCGAACCTTGCTGATCGAGCTGAAGACCGTTGCGGATGTCGGCCTGGTCGGCTATCCGAACGCGGGCAAATCCACCCTGCTGGCGGCCATCAGCCCGGCCAAGCCCAAGATTGCGTCGTATCCGTTCACCACTCTGCACCCGATCATCGGAACGATTGAGTTCGAGGACTACGGCCGTATGAAGATCGCGGACATCCCGGGCCTGATCGACGGCGCGCACAAGGGCGTGGGTCTCGGGCACGATTTTCTCCGGCACATCGAACGGACGAAGTTCCTGCTGTTTGTGATCGACATGGCGGGCGTGGACGGCCGCAATCCGACGGAGGATTTTCGCAACCTTCGGAAGGAGCTGAAGCTGTACAGCCCCGAACTCGCGCGGCGGCCGTACATGATCGTCGCCAATAAGATGGACCTGGCGGCATCCACCGAGAATGTGAAGGAATTCAAGCGGCGGGTGCGGATCCAGCCGTTCGAGATATCCGCCGCCGAGGCGATGGGCATCGATGAATTGCGCCTGCTTCTGCGCGAAAAGATCAAGGAGGGTTCCCGATGAGCTCCAAACGGCTCGACGATCTGCTGGCCGACATCAAGAGCGCGATGAAGAATCGCGAGAACGAAAAACTGACTGCGCTGCGCACCCTGCACGCGCAGATCAAGGACGCGACCACGAATGCCGGCAAGGAGGCGACGGACGGGGAGGTGGCGGTGATTGTGGCCAAGGCGATCAAGCAAAGACTGGATGCGGCGGAACAGTACAAGCAGGGCGCGCGGCAGGACTTGGTGGACAGGGAGCTGGCCGAGGCGGAGCTGTTCAAGAAATATCAGCCGCAGCAACTGGGCCAGGCGGAGATTGAGGAACTGGTCCGCAAGGCGATCGCGGAAACCGGCGCCGTGGGAAGAAAGGAAACGGGAAAAGTCATGGCGGTTCTGATGCCGCAGATCCAGGGCCGCGCGGACGGCAAGCAGGTGAACCGGATCGTGCAGGGGTTTTTGGAGCCGTAACCATCCCGTTGACGGGCCCGGTGAAACTTGAAACTTGAAACTTGGAATCCGGAACTGTAGTGATGGAAGAATCTTGGGCGATTAGCTCAGTTGGTCAGAGCGCTGCCCTCACATGGCAGAGGTCACTGGTTCGAGCCCAGTATCGCCCACCAGCCCCCCATTTCAACGTCAGGATGGATCAACGGATCAACACGGGTTAACACCGGGTCAACACCCTTAACGGGGGCATCCTTCTTCTTCAGTCGTCCCACTCGATCATAAACGAGTTGTGAGCGCCAGGCACATCGTCGGCGGTCCAGCGACCGCTGAAGATTTTCGGCCCCCGCTTCCGCTCCTGCTGGAGATCCATGAAGTTTTCGAATATAAAGGGTTCGCCCGTGACCCACTCGTGTCCCTGCTCCGTGGTTTTCAGCCCGAACCAGAACCAGCTTCCGTTGGGGAAGCACGAGTTCACGAAGTCGTTTTCCTCCTTCGACGTGACGGTCAGAAGATGGGCGCCCAGTTTTTCGCAAAACGCCTTGGACTCCTCCCACGTCATGGATTGGGGGACGAACAGGTAATGGTGGCCGTTGAACTCCAGGGCAAGCCGGCGAAGCTCTTTCACATCGTTCTGCCGGACCGCAAGAAGGATCTCCACATGGCGCGAGTGTCCTTTTTTCCACTCGTTCACGATCCATGTATTCCGCGTCCGTTTCAGTTCCGCCGCGGAAATCGTGTCGCAATCGTAACGGAAGTCGTCCGGAGGCGCCTGTTCCAGGAACGGCTCGCAATTCGTCAGAAGATTCGCGCCGCACACCAACGAGGTCAGCGGAAGGTCGCGGAGCGGCGCAAGGGTTGTGATCCGGTTGGCCTGGCAACTCAATATCTTCAGCGGCATGCCGCGCAGCGGTTCGAGCGACTCGATCCGGTTGTCGCCGCAATGAAGGACTCCCAGCGGCATGCCGCGCAGCGGTTCGAGATTGGAGATGCGATTCCCGCTGCAATTCATGGAGACAATGGACAACCCGCGCAGGGGTTTGAGGCTGTCAATCTCGTTGGCGGAGCAGTACAGCGCGGACAGGTTGGACATGCCGGACAGGGGTGCCAGGCTGCGGATTCGGTTTCCCCAGCAGGCCAGGAAGGTCAGCGGCATGCCGCGCAGCGGCTCGAGGTCCCGCACACGGCCCCCGCTGATATTCAACAGCGTGATGGGCAGGCCCCGGAGCGGCTCGAGACTTTCCACGGGACAGCCCTCGCACACGAGGGTGTTGAGGGGCATGCCGCGCAGCGGCTCGAAGCTCGTGATCGGGTTGCCGAGACAGTTCAGGGTGGTCAGCGGCATTCCCGTCAGGGGTTCCAGGCTCCTGATCCGGTTGTTCGGGCAGATCAGGACGACGAGGGGAAGTCCGCGAATCGGATCCAGATCCTGGATGCCGCAGTTTTCGATCGCGAGCGTAAATCCGTCGTTCGTCGCCCGCAAATCGAAGGGAATATCCGGCCAGGCCAGGCGAAGTTTCTCCTTCCATTCGTCGAGATCGCGCATCATTTGCTGCCGGCGCAGGATATGCCGCTCCGCGGTGCGCGCTCTCGCCAGCCGCTCGGGATCCGGATACGATTCCATCACTTCTTTCACGAGCGTCATGGCCACGTCGTAGTTGCCTTTCAGGCTCTGCCGGATTGCAATGTCGAGCATGTCGCTCTTCCACGGCGTGCCCAGCGTGCTGATCTTCACCCGGCTGACGATCGTCTTGGCAAGCCAGCCCACCAGCCCGACAACCGTCCGATCGGAACCGGACAACGGATCGGGATCCGCCACATTGAACAGCTCGACGTTATCCACGATCGCCCGGAGCCGATTTCCGATGCGCTCCAAGCGGACCTGGTAGGTCTTCCCGCGTTCAATGGACGACGCCTGCCGGCGGACCAGCGGACGCCCGGCGCGCTGCACAATATCCACGGAGTTGTCGAAGCCCCCGATTTCGAACTTGTAGCCCGTGAGAGGCAACTCGTTGGGCGTTGCGTCGCTGACCGCACTCAGGAAACAACCGATGCAGTTCAGGTACACATGGTCCTGGCGCGCCTCGAACTCAATGCGCACATCGATCGGCAGCTCGCCCTTGAAGGCCAGGATCTGCGGCCCGCCGCGCGCCATGTGAAGTTCGCCGTCGCGGACTTCGCACTCGCCGCCGATGACGTTCCAGCGCGAGAGCGGGTCATCGCCCTTGAAATCCTCGTCAATGACGACGTGCCAGATCTGGCCGTTCTGGTACGCCTCCACTTCCTCCTGCAGATCCTGAACCGTGGCAAACCGGTCTTCCGGATACAGTTCCAGGCATTTCATGACCGCGTCCGACACCGCCTCGGGAATGCGCCCATCGGGGCAATGCGGCAGGAACGGGGGCGGAGAATTCGGATCCGTGCGCAGGTTCCAATCCGTCGGCCGGCGGATGACGCCAAGAAGAATCCGCCGGATCAGGTCGCTGATATTGTTCCCCGAAATCGGCGGCCGCAGCGTCAGGATGCTGTACAGGGTGGCGCCGAGGGAATAGATGTCTGAACGGGCATCGACATGAGTCCCGCCCCGAATCCGTTCCGGCGCAATGAACCCGGGCGTTCCGAGAATCCGCCCGGTCGTCGTTCGCGCCGAGGAGTCCACTTTGTCGGGAACCGGCCCGGAAATCCCCTCCTCCTCTTTCTCTTTGTCTTCCTGGGCTTTCGGGATTTTCTCCATGGGCAGCGGAGCGCCGATGCGGCACGCCAGGCCCCAGTCCATCACCATCACCTCGCCGAAGTCGCAGACCATGATGTTGTCCGGCTTCAGATCGCAATGCGCGATCCCCTTGGAGTGGGAATACGCGACGGCGTCGCAGACTTTCTGAAAAATATTCAGCAGGCGGGAGAGAGGAAACTGTTCCGCATAGGTTCCCTTGCCCTTGCGGATGCCGAGCAGAATCTCCGTGAGCGTGATGCCGCGGATATACTTCATCGTGTAGAACGCGTTTTTATCGACATCGAATCCCAGTTCGTGGATCGGCGGGATGTTGGGATGCTCGAGCCGCGAGGTGATCTGCGCCTCCTCGATGAACCGCTCGACGTCCTCCTGGGGAATCTCGCGGTTCTGCGGCAGGGCCTTGATGGCGACGACGCGCCGGCAACTCAAATCCAGGGCCTCGCGAACCACGCCCATGCCGCCCTCGGCGACCACGGGCCCCAGCTTGTACTTGTCGCCGCCCTGAACACAAAGGACCTGGCGGAACTCCGTCTCGTCGAGCCGATCCCTGCCTTCGCTATTCGGCGGCAAGTCGATCGTTTCCCTTTTTATCGAGCCGGCAGGCTTGTTGGGGATCGTGATGTTCAATGAGGAAGTCGGCGGCGGAAGCGATATCGGTCCCTCGCCCTTGATTACCGACGGTTTGGGCAGCTTCTTCATGCGCAATACCGACATTACCCAATAATCAACTGAGCAGGAATTGTAAAGGAAATGGCTTGAAAACTCACGCTGTTGAGATCCTTTTTCATCTCCCTTGAAAATCTCGTTGACCCGCGCGCCGGCGGCGGGAATCATGACCCCACGGTTGAAAGGCCGCTCGTTATGGTGATTGGACTCCTCCAGGCACAATTGAGCATTCCGGATTCGCGGTCCCTGAAAGACAAGCGACAGGTCCTGCGCAGCCTCAAAGACCGCGCGATCAACAAGTGGAACGTCAGCGTGGCCGAAGTGGATAAACAGGATCTGTGGCAGGCCGCCGTGCTTGCCTTCGTCACGGTCGCGGCGGAGAAAGTCGTGGTGGAAAAACGGCTTTCGGAAATCGCCGACACGCTCCGGTGCGATCCACGATACGTGCTCCTGGATTACGAGACGCAGTTGCTCTGACGGGGAAGTCCAAGGTCCAAAGTTTTCTGCGTCTGATTTTGGACTTTAGACTGCTGTTTTCCCAAACAACGGGACCTTGAACTCCCGCACCAGCACATCCAGCAGCTCAGCCATCGGCAGCCCGACCACATTCGTGTACGAACCCTGGATGCTTCTCACGAGAAACGAGCCGATGCCCTGGATTGCGTACGCGCCGGCCTTGTCCATCGGCTCGCCGGACGCGATGTAGAAATTGATGTCCTGCGCCGTGAGCTTCTTGAACTCCACGATCGTGCTCGTCACGAAGCTGCGCTTCCTCTTGCCCTGCGTTACACAGACGCCGGTGATCACTTCGTGCTCGCGGCCGCTGAGCCGCTTCAGCATCCGCCGAGCGTCGGCCGCGTCCTTCGGCTTGCCGAGGATGGTTTTGCCGAGGACGACGCTCGTGTCGGCGGCGATGACGACGGGACGCGGGCCGACGCGGGACACAACGTCGAGCGCCTTGTCCGCCGCAAGCCGCCTCGCGAAACGGCCGGGCTCCTCGCGCTTCTCCGGCTGCTCGTCAACGCGCGGAAGGACCACCTTGAAGGACAGCCCGAGCTGTTTCAGAAACTCGCGGCGGCGCGGGGAGGAGCTAGCGAGGATGATTGCCGGACACTTGGAGCCTGAACCCTGAACCCTGAGTTTCATGAAGAAATCCATTCCGCGTGCATAAACTGCCCGCGCGGCCTGTCGATTCGTTCAAACGTGTGCGCGCCGAAGAAGTCGCGCTGGGCCTGCAACAGGTTCGCCGGCAACTGCGCGGAGCGGTAGCTGTCGTAGTACGCAAGCGCCGCGCTGAACGTCGGCACCGGGATTCCCAGCTTGACCGCCTCGCGCACGACGCGGCGCCAGCCCGACTGCGATTTCGCGACGGCCTTCTTGAAATACTTGTCGAGGAGGAGATTGGCGAGCGCGGGTTTGCGGTCGTATGCTTCCGCGATCCGGTTCAGGAACTGCGCGCGGATGATGCAGCCGCCGCGCCACAGCAGCGCGATAGCGCCCGGCTTCAGGCCCCACTTGTACTCCGCGTCGGCCGCCTGCATCATGGCAAATCCCTGTGCATAGGAGCAAATCTTCGACGCATACAGCGACTGCCGGATGGCCTCGGTGAACGTCCGCCGGTCTCCCGCGAATTTCGACCGCGGACCCTTCAACTCGCGCGACGCGGCGATCCGCTGGTCCTTCAGCGCCGACATGCTGCGCGCGAACACGGCTTCGGTGATGAGCGTCAGCGGAACGCCCAGGTCGAGCGCGATCTGGCTGGTCCACTTTCCCGTGCCCTTCTGCCCCGCGGCATCCAGGATCATGTCCACGAGATAGTTCCCGGTCGCGGAGTCCTTCTTCGTGAAAATCCGCGACGTGATCTCGATCAGGTACGAATCCAGCTCGGTCTTGTTCCACGCGGCGAAGACTTCATGAAGTTCAGGCGGCGTCATGCCGAGCGCGCCTTTCAGCAGCGCGTACGCTTCGCCGATCAGTTGCATGTCGCCGTACTCGATGCCGTTGTGAACCATCTTCACAAAGTGACCCGCCCCGCCGGGCCCGACCCAGTCACAGCACGGCGCATTCTCGACCTTCGCGGCCATGTCCTGGAAAATTGTCTTCACGTGCGGCCACGCGGCGGCCGACCCGCCCGGCATGATGCTCGGGCCATTGAGCGCGCCCTCCTCGCCGCCGGACACGCCCGTGCCGATGTAGAGGAAGCCCTTCGACTCCGCTTCTTTCATCCGCCGCTCGGTGTCGGGGAAGTACGAGTTGCCCCCGTCGATCAGGATGTCGCCCGGTTCGAGCAGTGGGAACAGTTGGCGGATCAGTTCGTCCACCGCCGCGCCGGCTTTCACCATCATCATGATCCGGCGCGGCGTCTTCAGCGCGGCAACGAGCTCCCGCAGGCTGCGCGCCCCGACAATACTCCGGCCCGCCGCGCGGCCGGCGAGGAAGTCGTCCACTTTCGACACGGTCCGGTTGAAAACGGCGACGGTTTGGCCGTGGTTGGCCATGTTCAGAACGAGATTCTCGCCCATGACGGCGAGCCCGATCAATCCGATGTCAGCCTGGGGCATGGAGATCTCCCTTCGGCGCACAATGTGCCATAACGGAGGCCGGATTTCCAATCCCTGGAGAAACCCGCCGCCCTTGTTCCAACCCTTGGCGGTTTTTCAGACGCCGGGCGGACACGGAGAGGCAAACAAGGCAAAGGAATAGAAGACAGGAAACCTGCAACTTCATTTCCGCACCAGTAACGCCGCGAAGGCGCCATCCGTCCCCGACTCGGGAGGAAAAAGCCGGCGCGAGTCCGCGAGCCTGAATTGGGGATGGCGCGCCAGCCACCGGTCGATCCGGCCTTCGTTCTCCTCGAGTTCGAGGCTGCACGTGCTATAGACGATGCGGCCGCCGTCGGCGAGCCGCTCGGCGGCCGCGTCGAGGATCGCCGCCTGCTTGTCGCAGGCCGCGCGGAGGCGCTCCGGCGAGAACCGCCAGCGCACGTCCGGCCGCCGGCGGATGACGCCGGTGTTGGTGCAGGGAACGTCGAGAAGAATGGCGTCGAAGCGCGCGGCCATTCTCTGTTTCGTGACATCGCCTTCGATCACTTGAATGAAATCCCATTTCAGCCGTGCGATGTTCTCGCGGAGCGGCTGGAGTCGGTCGGCGGCCGGGTCCATCGCGACGAGCGTCCCCTGCCCTTTCATCATCTCGGCGATCTGCAGGGTCTTTCCGCCGGGCGCGGCGCAGGCGTCGAGAACCGTTTCGCCGGGCTTCGCATCCAGGAGTTCGGGCGCGACGGAGGTGGACGGGTCCTGGACGTAGAATGCGCCTTCGGCGAAACCCGGGACGTCCGTCACGCTCACACCGCGGGGCAGGATCAGGAAGCGGTCCGGCGCGAACGGGTGCGGCTGTCCCTCGATCGAATATTTTCTGTTCGTGCGCACCACGACGTCTGCGCGCCGATTGTTCCACTCGCACAGCCGCGCCATTGCCGCATCGCCGAATTGCTTCGTCCAGCGGTCGATCAACAGTTTCGGATGGGAGAGGCGCGTGGTGAGCGGCTGTTTTTCCAGGGCCTGGAAAATCCGCCGCTTGTCCGCCTGCGCGCGGCGCAGGACGGCGTTGACGAAATTCGCGGCCTTCTCGCCGCCGGCCGCTTTCGCCGCCTCCACGGTTTCGTTCACGGCGGCGTACTCCTGCACGTCGTCCATGAATAGAAGCTGGTAGAGCCCGACCAGAATGCAGGCGTCCACCGCCGGCCGCGGCCGTTGCTGGACGCGGCGATCCCGGATCCAGGTCAGCGCGCCGTACCACCGGACGATGCCGAGCACCACTTCCATGACAAAAGCGCGGGCGTTCTCGACGGCGTCGAGTTCGCGGTCGGGAAACGTGTCGGACTTGATCCACGAGCTGACGATGCGCGCGGCGGCGAGGCGCGAATTGGAAGAACGGCGGTTGTCGTTTTGCGTCATGACAGGGCACACACTACACAGGAAGACGGGGCGGATTCAAATTTACTTCAGCGGTCGGGGGCGGGGATACAGCCGGCGGCAGGTGGGGGGGAGGGAGTAAATGTCCGTCTTGATCTCGGAAGAGGTCGTCACACACTCCAGCTTCCTGCCGGATGTACCCAACAGATGTTTCAACAAATCCATGACGGTTGGGCGTCTGAGTGTGTCACTGTTCATGGTGGTTTTTTCAATCTCGTTGACGACTATACCCTGGAATCCCCGTTTGCGTATAGAAACCGGCTTGTAACAATCGAGCGCAGGGAACTAGACTGCCGGCACCGATGAATTGGCGGTTCGGTCTTATTCTCCTGGCCATCCTGTCCGGCGGCACCGGCTGTTTCGTGCGCGATGTGCGCTGGTCCCCCATCCGGCCCCCGCGGCACTCACCCGGACGGACCTATGTGATTGAAACGACGGGCTACTGTCCCTGCGGCGACTGTTGCGGATGGGAGCGAAACTGGATGTTCCGGCCCGTGATCTCGTCGGGCCCGAACCGAGGGAAACCCAAGGCGGTAGGCGTCACGGCGAGCGGCGCGCGCGCGAAGAAGGGCACTCTCGCGGCGGACACGTCAATCTTCCCCTTCGGCACCGTGATGTATATTCCGGGCTACGGCTATGGACGCGTCGAAGACCGCGGGAGCGGCATCCGGGGATATCACGTTGACCTCTTTTTCCAGAGCCATCGTCATGCCGCCGAGTGGGGGCGGGCGAAGAAAAAGGTTACGGTCTGGAAGAACGGCGCGAAATAGGCAATCCCGCTATCGGAAGAGGCCGCGGCAACACGCTCGAATTGACCTGGACGGCGTACCTCGACTCCCTCGCGCTCGGACGGGACGGCGAAGCAGCGCCCGCCTCGCTTATCCGGCCCATTTTCAAAAAAAGACCGAGAACGTCAAACCGCGCTGAAGCCCAGCGCGGCGACCTGACCGGCGAGAATGCGGTTGGCGTTCTGCAGGCGCACGGTTGTGGCCGCGAATTCCCGGCGGTCGGGATACGTCCGACGCAGGGTGTCGAAATGCGTGGCGCGGGCGGATTCTTCGCGGATGAGACTCGCTCTCAAAGCGCGGTCATCCGATTCAATATCGTAGGCGGCCTTCACGATTTCCCAGAGAACCGCCTCGTCGGATTTGCCTTTTGCGTCGGCCAGAATCTCCGGCGCTTTCGGCGGCGGCAGAATCTTCTCGTCCGGCGCCCACTTCGGATCTGCCTCCAGGAAGTGACAGGCCTCCCGGTACACCTGGAGCGTGCCGTTCAGCCGTCCTTCGAACGACCAGCCTGCAATGTGCGAAGTGCCCAGGTCGATCTTCTCCAGCAGTGGTCGGGGAATCAGCGGCTCGCCTTCCCACACGTCCAGCACGGCATGCCCGACAAATCCCTTCTCCAGCGCGAACAACAACCCGTCCGACTCCACCGCTTCACCGCGCGCGGCATTGATGAAGATCGCGCCGGGCCTCATGCGGGAGAAGAACGAACAGTTCGCCATGTGAAAGGTCGGAAACGGGCCCGCACGGGTCAGCGGAACGTGCAGTGTAATGATATCGGAATCGCGCAGGACGTTTTCGATGGGAACAAAACCCGGATCATCGGACGCGAGCGCCAGCGGGGGATCGTTCCGGAGGACCGTCATGCCCAGCGCTTCCGCTTTCTTCACGACGCAGCTGCCGACCCGGCCAACGCCCACGACGCCGAGCGTCTTCCCGGCGAGGTCGAAATGGTGGCGCTGGCCCAGGCACAACAGCGCGGCCACCACGTACTCGGAAACGCTGTTCGCGTTGCAGCCCGGCGCGGCGCACCACGCGATGCCGGCATAATCCAGGTACTCCGTTTCGAGGTGATCGTAGCCCGCGGTCGCGGTTCCGACAAAGCCGACACGCGTCCCTTCGAGAAGCCGGGCGGTGATTCTCGTCTTGGAGCGGACAATCAGCATGTCCGCGTTTTTCAGGATTTCGTTGGAAAGCTCGTAATCGGGGACGACCGCGACGTCGCCAAGGGTCTGAAACGCTTCCCGCCCGAAGAGCACACTGGCTGCGCAGACAATCTTCACGGGCGGATTGTGGAACGGCCCCCAGCGCAGGACAAGCCTGAAAGCAAGGATGTCCAACGTCCAAAGGAACCTCTTTGGACTTTAGACTTTGGACTTTAACCTCTTCATCACCCACTCGTACTCGCGCACGATGCTTTCTATGACCCCGCCCTCGCGAAGCTCCCTTGGCAGGACATCGAAGGTGTACGTTTCAATTTCAAGATGCTCCGTCGCGCCGCGCTTGAGGAGCGCGAAGAATTCCGGCGTGAGTTCCGCGGCGGTCGAGTTTCCGGCGAACAGCGGGACGTGGAAATGCGAGCGCAGGCGTTTGGCATCCTCGTTCATGACCACGGGCAAGTCGTTCCAGTACTGGAAGGAGCCGTCTGCGCGTTTCGCCTTCGTCTGGTGCAGATACACGGGGTCGTCAAACGGCTTCAATCCTTCAGCCGTCTCCTCCACCGCCGCGCTCAGTTGAACTTTCGCCACGCGAATTCCGGCGTCCAGATAGCGCCGGAGCGATTGCAGGACGTTTTCAAACTGCACCGCCGCGTGGCACGTATCGAAGCAGACCCCGAGCCGCCGCCGCGCGCGATCCGGCAGAAGCTCCGAGAAGAAGCGGATCGTCTCTTCCGTGGTTTCCAGGAAGCAACCGGGTTCGGGTTCGAGCGCGAGCCGGATATTGCGGTCGGCGATGCGCTCCGCGCACGCCGTCAGATTGGCGACCATGGCCTTCACGTCCGACTCGTTGCGAATCCACGGCTTGAACGAGCCCGGCACGGTGCTGATGCTCCCGTTCACGCCGTCGGGCAGGAAATCGGCGAGAATATCCACCAGCAGATGGGTGTAGTCGCGGCGCTCGGGTGCGCGCCAATCCGGGGCGTAGACATTTTCCTTCACGCGCGCGCCGTGAAACTTCCCGTACGGAAACCCGTTGATGGTGAACACGTACAGCCCGTGGTCATCGAGGAATTTCCGGACCTCCGCGCGGCGCGCGCGCTCCGCGAGCGAATCGGCCGCGGCGCGCCCCAGGCGCAGGCCCAGCCCGAACGGCGTGTCCGGCGCCACGCGCGTCTTGACCGCCGTCGCCTTCTCGCGGATCGCGGCAAAGTTCTCCGCCCACGTCTCGCCCGGATGGATGTTGAGGCAGTACGTCAGATGCAACGGCGGTTGTGTCTGAAGGATCATGACCGCGCCGACTTCAATTGCCCGATCGATTGAGCAACCAGGTCCGCGTCCACTTCCTGCGCTTCGAACTTGTTCCCGATGCCCTTCGGGAACGTGATGTACAACTCGCCGCCGAGATGTTCCTGGAAGCTCCGGAGGCCGTCGAGAATTTCCAGCTTTCCGTCTTTCGCCCTGCGTTCGAGCAAGGGGTCCCAGAGCGAAAATCCGCTGTCCGCAAGACCCTGACAGATCGAGGCGAACTCCTTCTCCGTGATCCAGCCCTTCCGCGCGGCGTAACACGAGTCGAGCGCAATGCCGATCGCCACGGCGTGGCCATGCCCGATACGGTAGCCGGACATGGACTCGAGCTTGTGCGCGGACCAGTGCCCGAAGTCCAGCGGGCGCGCTCGCCCATACTCGAAGGGGTCTCCACTGGTGCGGATATGCTCGAGGTGCAGTTTCGCGCATTGCCGGATCAGGCGCTCCATGGCGTCGGCGTCGCGCGCGCGCAGCTTCTTCGCGTCGCGGCACAGGTCCTCAAAAAAGTCCGCGCCCCGGATGATCGCGACCTTGAAGGCTTCCGAAATGCCGCCGATCCAGTCGCGATCGGACAACGTGCGAAGAAAATCGAAATCGTTGAGCACGGCAAACGGCGGGCTGAACGTGCCGATCAGATTTTTCCCGTCGCCGAAATTCATCGCGTTCTTCACGCCGACCCCGACATCGTTCTGGGCCAGAACGGTCGTCGGCACGCGGACCAGCCGCAGCCCGCGATGAAAGAGCGCGGTCGCGAACCCGATGGCGTCCAGGACGGCGCCGCCGCCGACCGCGACGACGAGCGAGTGCCGGCACAACCGCAGTTCAAGAAACTGCCGGGTGATTTCCTCGATCCGCGTCAGATCCTTCTTGGCCGCTTCGCCCCCGGGCACGACGCACGGCGGCGCGGCCAGCTCCAAGGCGCCGGTGTGGGCAGAAAAATACGTCTCAATCCGCCGCGGCAATCCGGAATGATGCTGCGCGACGCCGGAATCGATGAAGACGACGGCCCGGTGGCGGCGCGATTCCCGCAGGCGCGTTGCGGCGTCGAGAAAGGCGCGGTTCGCCGGGTCGAACAGGCCGCGCGTGAAAACAACGGGGTAATCGAACGACACGACAAAGGACTGATGGCAGACCGTATCGGTCATGGCGCCTCAACGTATTGGTGGACGGCCAGGGCCAGGTCGATCAGCGTCTGCGGCGGCTTCTCGAATTTCAGCGACGACGCCCACGCGATGCCCGTGCCCGAGCCGCGGCGGCCGTGCGTGCCGCGGACGCGCGCGGCGTCCTGACTGATGCTCATCGGCGGCCAGCCGAGGAACAGCTCGCACGGGTCGAACCCGGGCTTGTTGTGGATGTCCACGTGCGCGGCGTAGTCCGGCGCCTCGCTCCGCCTGGTCCACCACGGATAGGCAAACCAGTATCCCTTCTGCGCCACCAGCACGAGATCCCCGCTGCGTTCGAGATCGAGACCCGCCTCGTGCTGGGCGCGCCGGTCCAGGATTTCGCCGACGCCGTCGAAATGCTTCAGGGCGTCTTGCGCCTTCCGCACGGACGGCTCATCGGCGCAGTAAACATGCGCGACCTGATGATCGACCATGGCGAAGGCGCGGCTCGTGAAGAAGTCCGGATACGCGGCATCGCCCGTCGTGCGGGCGGCAAACAGCCCGGCATCCCGCAGGCGGCGGTTCGGAAAGAGCGGCCCGCCGGTGACCGGCTCGATGCTGTAATCGCCGAAGAGCACGACGTCATAGCCCGACGCCTCGGCGTTTTTCCAAAGGTTGGAAAAATCGGTGTACGATGTTTCCAGGCATTGGAAACTTTTCCGATGGTTCGGGCCGTATCGCTGAAGATCGTAATCCAGCCCCGGCAGGTAGGTGAACAGCACGTCCGGCGCGAGGTCGCGCGACCGCATGATCTCGCACGTGGCGTCGACAATCCACTCGTTCGCGCGGACGGAGGCGAGCGGCCCCCAGTAGTTGGCGAGGTCAAACGGCCGGCCGATCGCGGCGCAGAGCCGCTCGTAGAGATCGTGCGGCTGACTGTAGCAATCCTGGATCATCCCGCCGTGGTGTTTGTGAATCGGCTTGGGCGACAGGATGATGTCCGCTTGCTCTCCGAGGTTTTGCTGCCAGAAAAGAATTCCGACCTTCTTCCCCGTCCGGCGCGCGCCCTCCCAGATACGCGGACCGACGACCAGCGCCGCCGACTGCTCCCAGAACAGGACGCGCCGGATGTGTCGGAAGTAAAGGCCGTTCGCGATCATGCCGTGTTGGGCCGGCCGGGTAGCGGTCCGAAATGAGGCTTGGACCGTGCAGGTCACGGCCGGAAAAACCGTCTCGGCTTGCCGAAACGCGATCCCGGCGTCCGGCGGTTGGTGACGGGATACGAGATCCCAGCCCAATCCGGCGACGCTGACTACAAGAAGCCTCCTGTCAGACGGCATACTCAAAACTCCAGCGTTAAAACGTATTTACCAAGTTCGACAACCGGCATTGTGCGTTTTCTCAATCCTAAAATAAACAGTAAATCATGTTTTTGGACGACGGGCGGCGCTTCGGCTTGCCGTCGTTGCGGGTGTTTCGCGAGGGCTCGCGCAATATCCGGCACTAACTTGGCGGAAAGCGCCTGCTGAGAATCCGGTGCAGAGGCCACAGCCCGATCAGGATCAGGCCCGCCAGGATTCCTGTGTCCCCGGCGTCCGCCGCCATGATGAAGCCGGCCTGGATCAACAACAGGCCGCTGATCAGAAGACCGACCCTGTCAGGGACCGGGGTGTCTGTCTGCCGGGGATGCGAAGCCGCCCCGAGCTTGACCGCGACCTTCAGTGTGACCATGCCTGCGAGCAGGAATGCGCCGGAAAACCCGAGCCAGGCCGGGATCGATCCGAACCCTTGGACCCGTGCGATCAGCGCAAACCCGAACACCAGCACGACCGCGGGAATCCAGCGCTCCCCGCCGATGTTCGTCGTAGAGACCTCGCGCCGGGCAATGTGCGTGACGGCCGCGATGTATCCGGCCAGAGTGGCCACGGCCGGAAGCAATGCCGCGGAGAACGGAGCCGTCGCGGGCGCGGCGGCCGCGCCGAGCATGACGCTGAGCCCGCGGCACGCGCCCATCGTCAGAGCGCCAAGCCCCGGGATGCCTTTGAATCCAAGGTTGTACAGGAAAATGGTCATCACCAGCATGAAGCCGATCCACCACGCCTGCGGATCGAGCCGGCAGACGAAACCCTGTCCCACCCCGAGCAGAAGCAGCGCCGCGATGACCGCGACCGGCGGCCGGATCTGTCCGCTCGGCAACGGTCGCTCGGGCCGCTCCCTGCGGTCCGTCTCGATGTCGCAGAGGTCGTTGATGATCAGGCCCGCGGCGTAAAACAATGTGCCGGCAACGGCAGCCCAAAGACCGGGAAGGAGGTTGTCATATCCCCGCGTGACCAGCAAAAATCCGGCCAACGGATCGCCCGGCACGGTCAGGAGATTGGGCAGACGGAGCAGGCGGGCCCACGCGTTCCATGGAGACCCCTTACTCATCGCCCGGCTCCCGAGCGGCTTCGCGCTCGTTGTCCCGCCGTTTGTCCACTTTGGACGCCTTCACGCGCCCGGCGATATGGCCGGGAATGACCGCCGCAAAATAAACGACATACGGAACCGGCGTCCACTGTCCGATCTCGCCGTCGATGAACGCCTGGGGTCGGCCGCGTTCGATCTGCGATTCGCCCGGCCGGAGCTTGAGTCCGTTCGTCGATTCAATAGAGCGGCCGTACTGGTACGGCACCGTTGCGCAACCGGAGGTGAAGACGAGGAGAAGAAGGACGGGCACGGCGTTCTTCATGACGAGGGGGTTCCGGAACTCCCGGGCTGGTACGTGTTGAGCACCTCCAGAAAGACAGGCTCATACTTCTTGAACGAATCGGGAGGCGCCGTGAAAAGGATATGGTGCGCCACGCGATTTTCCACGAAGTCGATCGCCAGCACGCGGGCGTGGTGCAGTTTGCAGGTCCGGCGCACGGCCGAACGGCCTTGAAAGCGGAACGCCTCGAAATCCGTCCGGATGCAGGTCTGCTTCTCGCTCTTCTCAATATCCTTGAACAAGGAAGGCAGATCGTCGTAGTCAACCCGCGTCGCCATGATGCTCATGTCGGCCCCGTTCGGACCGTAGAACACCACATTGTAGGAGCCGCTATCCGGCGGCGTCACGGTCCGCCACCCCGCGGGCGTAACCACGCTGAACAGGCCCGCCGGGTCCGCGTAGCGCGGCCCGCCCAACCCCAGCAGGATGTTTTGCAGTTCCACGGCCAGACTGGGAACGCTCGCGGGAAGACGCGCCCGCATTTTGCGCATGTCGGCGAAGATCGCCGCAAAAACGACCAGGACAGAAAACAGGATGACCGGCCGCAGCCACGGAGCGGATTTCGCGGACTTCTCGGGGCCTGCGCGGCGCGCGTCGGTTGGGAGCCTTCGTTCCATCGGGAAACGAACTTAGTCCCAAACTCCGCCGCTGACAAGAGTGGACGGGCGCGGTCGCGTCAACGCTGGTAGATGCTCGGGTCCATGTACGGCAGGTCAAGCTGCGGCTTGAACCGCTCCGTCTGGCTGTAGAATGCTTTCGGATTGTCGAACATCACCTTCGCGATCTGTGGTTCCGCGAAGCCCTGCCGGGCCATGAATCGCGCGGCTTTCGGGAGGCTGGTCGGGTCCGATACGCCCCAGTCCGCGGAGCTGTTCACGAGCGTCAACTCGGTCCCCCACTTCTTCAGGATGTCCACGACGCGCTCCGGGTTCAGCTTGGAATACGGGTACACCGTGAGCCCCGCCCACACCGGCAGCTTGCGCGTGAGGTCCATCGTGTTCTCCGTGTTATGGTCCACGATGATCCGATTGAAGTCGTAGTTCAGCTCCTTGAGGATCGCGAGCGTGCGCTCGACGCCTTTCCGCTTGCTGACCTGCGGCGTGTCGTGCGGCGTGTGAATAAGCACCAGCATTCGACGCTCCTTGGCCATCTCGAGCTGGCGCAGGAAGATTTTTTCTTCGTTCGGCGTGATGAGGTTGAACCCGATCTCGCCGATCGCCAGGCAGCGCTCGTGGTCGAGATACGGCCCGATCCCGTCGAGAACCTCGTTCGCGAGCCGCACATCCTCCGCCTCCTTCGGATTGACGGAGACGCAGGCGTAGTGGTCGATGCCGTAGCGCTTCGCGCGGATCGCCTCGAATTCGAGGATGAGCTGGAAGTAGTCCCAGAAGGTGCCGGCATAGCGGCGGTTGGTTCCCATCCAGAACGACGGTTCGATTGCGACGCGAATCCCTTCGCGGTACATCGCGGTGTAATCGTCGGTCGTCCGCGAGTACATGTGGATATGTGGCTCGATGATGGTCATGGCCACAGCATAGGCAATCCGGCGGGGTTTTTCAACAGGCGACGCGCCCCCGGAACGAGCGGGTGCGCGCTTAGGCTTTCTTCTCCGCCTTCGCCTTCAGGCCGTTCAGCTTGTCGCGGAGCACGGCGGCTCTCTCGTAGTTTTCCGCGGCGATGGCTTGGTCCATCTGCTCGCGAAGCCTGTCGGCGCTCGACACGGGGCGCCGGCCTTTGAGCTGGCTCAACATGTCGATGAGCAAGTCCATTTCCGGCCGATCCTTCTCGACATCCTCGTACTCCGTGAAAAACGCCTGGAGGTCGTCGAGCGCCTTTTGCAGGATGCCGGTCGCTTCCTCCTGTTTCTTTTCGGCCATTGCCTTTTCGGCTTTCGCCCGCGCGTTCATCATCCGGACATGCGGGTAGAACTGCAGAAACTGCCACGAGAGGTCGTCGTTTCCCGCGTAGCGCGAAACCAGCTCGAAAAGGCCGAGGTTGTGATCGGTATCGCGGATCACGCCGTCGTAGTGCTTCAAGGCGTGGAACGCGAGGTAGCGGTAATAGAATTGAACCGCCTCCTGCTGAAGCTCCGCACAAGCGTCGCTGTTGAGGACCAAGGCCTCCTTGCGGCTGATCATGCGGTAATAGTCGAGCAGGGTTGTGTAACCGCGCGGGCGGGCGCCGTCCGGCCGCCCTTCGACTTCCATCTGGAACAGCCCAAGGTCCAGCCGGAGCTGGATTTTCCTGTTGCCGTCGCGGCCCTTGATCCAACGCGCGCGCACGCATGTCGGATCGTAGTCCCAATTCCTGAGGATCCCTGTGATGTCGCAGTTCAAGTTCAACCCTTTCTTATTGAAGGATAAGGACAAAGCGGTTTTTTTTCAAATATCCCGGGGCGAATTCTTTGCCGGGCGGTCGGAACGCGACAGGGGGTTCCGACACAGCCAAAATGATATTGGTGCGTGAGGCATCCTGTTTTATAAACATCTTTATGAACCGCACTCCTTTGTACGAATCTCATCTCGAACGGGGCGCCAAGATGGCGCCCTTTGGCGGCTGGGACATGCCCATTCAATACGAGGGCATTCTCGCCGAACACGCTTGGACCCGCAACAAGGCCGCCATCTTCGACATCTGCCACATGGGCGAGCTCGAATTCCGCGGCCCGACCGCCGAGGCCGATCTCGAACGGCTGATCACCCAATCCGTCGCCGGCATCGCCATCGGCCAGTGCCGCTACGGTTACCTGCTGAACGACGACGGCGGCGTGCTGGACGACCTCACCTGCTACCGGCACGACAACGACCACTTCTGGCTGGTGGTAAACGCGGGGACATGCGCCGCGGATGCGGACTGGATTCGCAGCCGGCTTTCACCGCAAACGGTGTTCACCGACATTACGCCGACGATCGGAAAACTGGATATCCAGGGTCCGGAATCGCGCGCGGAAATGGAAAAAGCCCTCGGCGTCCGCCTGCCGGATCTCAAGTACTTCAGGTCCGAACGCGTGAGGCTCGACGGAACCTCCTGCCTGCTCAGCCGCAGCGGCTACACGGGCGAGTGGGGCTACGAATTGTACTGCCCGGCCGCCGAGGTGGAGCGGTTCTGGAACCTGTTCCTGGAGAACAGCGCGATCCAGCCGGGCGGCCTCGGCGCGCGCGACACGCTCCGGCTGGAAGTCGGCTATCCGCTGTACGGCCACGAGTTATCCACCGCGCGTACCCCGGTTGCGGCCAGCCGCGATCAGTTCATGGAACTGAAAAAGGACTTCATCGGAAAACCCGCCGTCACCCGCGACCTGGAAAACGGCGTGCCGCAGTTCCTGGTCGGGTTGCAACTCGACAGCAAGCGCGCCGCGCGCGCGCAGGACAAGGTCATGTCCGGCGATCGAGTCGTCGGCGAAATCACCAGCGGCTCGATCGCTCCCAGTCTCGGCGTCGCCGTGGCGATGGCCTACGTGGACCGGGCGCTCACGCAACCCGGCCGGCGGCTGGAGATCGACGTTCACGGCAGGCGGCTCCCGGCCACGGTCGTGGACCTGCCGTTCTATAAGGGCGGAACCGCGCGCCGCAAGGGCCCCTAAGCGCTGCCGCCGGGCCGCGTCTTTTTCCCTATTGAGCCGATCTCTGTTCGCGGGTAGATTCTTCCGCGCGGTTTTTCACTCACGGGAGATGATCCGATGTCACATACTTCATTCTGCGCGGCGAGCGACCCCGAGCGGCGCGCGATGCTCGAATTCGTCGGGGCAAAATCGTTCGACGATCTGTTCACGGATATTCCCGGCGAGTTCCAGGCGGAATCGTTCAACGTGCCGGAGGGGAAATCGGAGCTGGAGGTCATGCAGAGCCTGCGCGGGATCGCCGCCCGCAACTCCACCCGGCTCCTCAACTTCTGCGGTGCCGGTTTTTACGATCACTTCATTCCGGCCGCCGTTGACTCCCTGGCCGGCCGCGGCGAATTCTTCACCGCGTACACCCCTTACCAGCCCGAGGCGTCCCAGGGCACGCTGCAGGCGATCTACGAATGGCAGACCGCCATCGCGCGGCTGACGGACATGGAGGCGGCCAACGCGTCGCTCTATGACGGCGGCACGGCGCTGTTCGAAGGGCTGATGATGGCGGTGCGAATCACCGGCCGGAACCGCGTGCTGGTGGACGAGGGCGTCAACCCGATCTACCGCGCCATGCTCAAGGGCTACACGCGGAACCTGTCGATCGAGTACGAGGAAATTCCCCCGGCCGTCGGGCTGGCGGATCGCGCCGCGTTCCGGGCGAAGCTGACCCCGGACGTGGCGGCCGTCCTCGTGCAGAACCCGAATTTCTTCGGCTGCCTGGACGATTTGTCCGATCTCGTCCAATCGGCGCACGCGGTCGGCGCGCTCGCGGTGTTCTCGGCCTACCCGCTCGCGCTGGGGCTGGTGAAGACGCCCGGCGCGATGGGCGCGGACATCGTCACCGGCGAGGGCCAGAGCCTCGGTCTGCCGCTCTCGTTCGGCGGCCCGTACCTCGGCTTCATGGCAGTGCTGAAGAAGCACGTCCGCAGGATGCCCGGCCGGATCGTGGGCGCCACGCAGGACGCGCAGGGCCGCCGCGGCTTTGTCCTCACTCTGCAGGCGCGCGAGCAGCACATCCGCCGGGAGAAGGCGATGTCGAACATTTGCTCGAACGAGGCGCTCTGCGCGCTCCGGGCGGTGATCTACCTGTCGCTCATGGGCAAGCACGGCCTCGTGGAAACGGCCCGGCTGTGCGCCGCGCGCGCCGCGTACGCCCGCAAGCGGCTCCAGAACATCGAGGGCGTCCGCCCCACCTTTACGCAGAACCACTTCAACGAATTCGCGATAACGCTGCCCTGCGACGCGTCGAACGTGGTCGGCGCGCTGATGGACCAGGGTATCGCCGCCGGCTTTCCCGTCGGCCGCTACTACAAGGGAATGGAAAACGTCCTGCTCCTCGCGTTCACGGAGAAGAGGACGAAGGAAGAGATAGATGTGCTGGCGGCGAAGTTGGAAGCCGTGCTGCGCCGGGGTCCAAACGGGAAAGGAATCCGATGAAACTGATTTATGAGAAAAGTTCTCCCGGTCGGCGCTCGATCCGGTTGCCCGCGCTGAAGGAAGACGAAATGCCGCGGATCGACTCGCGCATGCTGCGGGAAAAGCCCGCGGAACTGCCCGAGCTTTCCGAGGGCGATGTCGTGCGCCACTTCACCGCGCTTTCCCGCCTGAATTTCTCGGTCGACACGCACTTTTACCCGCTCGGCTCCTGCACGATGAAGTACAACCCGAGGGCCTGCGAGGCGGCCTGCGCCCTCCCCGGGCTCGTGGACATCCATCCGCTCTGGCCCCAGCTCCGGCGCGGCGACCTGCTCACGCAGGGCGCGCTCCAGATCCTTTACGAAACCGAACGGCTCCTTTCGGAGTTGACCGGCATGGCGGAATTCACGCTCCAGCCGCTCGCGGGGGCGCACGGCGAGCTGACCGGCGTCATGATCATGGCGGCCTATCACCGCGACCGCGGCAACCACAAGACGCACATCATCATCCCCGACTCCGCGCACGGCACCAATCCCGCCAGCGCGGCGATCGGCGGTTACGATGTCGTCACCGTGCCTTCCGACGAACGCGGGAACATGGATATCGCCGCGCTGAAGAAGGCTCTCAACGCGGAGACTGCGGGCGTCATGATGACCTGTCCCTCCACGCTCGGCCTTTTCGTGTCCAACATCCGCGAGATCGCCGATGCGGTCCACGCGGTGGACGGCCTGATGTACTACGACGGCGCGAACCTGAACGCGATCCTCGGCCGCTGCAAACCCGGCGAGATGGGGTTCGATGTCTGCCACCTGAACCTGCACAAGACATTCTCGACGCCGCACGGCGGCGGCGGGCCCGGCGCGGGGCCGGTCGGCGTGGTGGAGAAGCTGCGCCCGTTCCTTCCGATCTCGCGCGTCGTGAAGACGCAGGACGGCGCGTTCTCCCTCGACTACGACGCGCCCAAGAGCATCGGCTACATCGCCCCGTTCTACGGCAACTTCGGCGTCATCGTCCGCGCCTGCGCGTACATGATGATGCTGGGCCGCGGCGGAATGCGCGAGGTCAGCAACATGGCCGTCCTGAACGCGAACTACGTTCAGGAGAAACTGCGGCCGCACTTCGACGCCGTCGCGCCCGGCCGCTGCATGCACGAGTGCGTGTTCAGCGGCAAGAGCTTCGGCGCCTACGGCGTCCACACGCTGGACATCGCCAAGGGCCTGATCGACCGGGGCGTGCATCCGCCGACCATCTACTTCCCGCTGAACGTGCCCGAGGCCATCATGATCGAGCCGACCGAAAGCGAAAGCCGCGAGACGCTCGACGAGTTCGCGACGCACATGATCGCGATGGCGGAACTGGCGAAGAAGGACCCGGCCGCGCTTCACAAGGCGCCGGTCACGACGCCGGTCGGCCGGCTGGACGAGGTCGCGGCCGCCAGAAACATGGACCTGGTGTATACGAAGAAGGAGTGATGGGCATGAACACGCTTCGGGAGAGAGCCATCCGCGCTCCGATTCCGCGGTTCTTGCGGAGCTTCGGGCTCCTCCTGATCGCCTCCGTCATCCCTCTTCTCTCCTCCTGCGCCACCGTCGATGCCGTGACCGGGCGCAAGGTATACAACATGTACACGGTGAACGACGACATCAAGCTCGGGCAGGCGGCCATGGCGGCCAACCTGGCGGAGCTGGAAAAAAGCTCGACGCGGATCGACGCCGATCCCGCCCAGGTGGCCAAGCTCAACGAGATGATGCGGAAGATCGTCGCCGTGTCCGACATGCCGCATCTGCCCTACCGGGTCACCCTGATCCACACGAACATTGTCAACGCCTGCGCGATGCCCGGCGGGCAGATGATCGTGTTCCAGGGCCTCTACGACGGCAAGGACGCCCTGGTGCAGGACGACGACGAGCTGGCCGCCGTGATGGCCCATGAAATTGCGCATGTCAACTGCCGCCACACCACGGAACGAATCAGCAAGATCATGACCGCCGCCGTGGGCATGGAAATCGCCGCCGCCGTGGCCGACAACAACGATGCGGCCGATGTGGCCACCGCCATCCGCGCGGCATTCGCGGTCGGCACCCTGCTGTATATTCCCATGTACTCCCGCAGCGACGAGGCCGAGGCCGACCGCGTGAGCCTGTTCTACATGGCCAAGGCCGGCTACGATCCGCGCGCTGCGCCGCGCATCTGGCAGCGGGTCTATCAGAAAGAACAGGAAGAGCCCGGCGTCCTCAATAAGGCCATGAGCATCTTTTCCACGCACCCGTCCGGCAAGGACCGGTTCAAGGCCATGTCGAAAATGGTCCCGTACGCCATGGAGGAGTACGTGAAGGCCGTCGGGCGGTACCCCGATGGCTACAACCCGGCGGAACATCCGGATGCCGTCGGCGTGAACTTTGACTGGCGCAACCCGCCGCGGAAGTAAACAGGGCGCTGATGAAACACATCGGCGGCTTTCTGACTTTTTAGGCCGCCGCGGACGAGAGCGTCCCAGGGTTGGAAAAAAACGACGTCCATTTTCCCAGGATTGGAAAATCAGCCGCCGCAGGTGTTTCGGACCACCAGCCGCGTTTCCAGTTGGATGTGTTCAGCGGGCTGGTCCGGCGCCTCAAGCCGCTTGAGGAACAGCCGCACGGCGCCTTCGCCCAGCGCGGTCATCGGAGTTTCGATGGTGGTCAGGCCGACATAGTCCGCGCTGTCAATGCCGTCAAATCCGACTATCGCGACCTGCTCCGGAATCTTCACGCCGTCCGTCCGGAGATCCTTCAGGATGGCCAGGGCCATGGCGTCGTTCAAGGCGAAGATGGCGCGCGGCAGCCCGTGCTTCGCCCGATACGTCCGAAACGCTGCCACGGCGTCCTGGGGGGCATAGTGTCCGTCAATATACCGGCAGGCGACGCCGTGCCCCTTCTCCTTCAACGCCTGCTCGCAACCCTCGAGCCGCAACTGCGCGTCCTGCGCGCCGGCCGGCCCGCGCACCACCAGCAGGTCCTTGTACCCCAGGTTCAGCAGATGCGTCATTGCGGTATGCGCGCCACGGCGGTTCTGCACGTTGATGGAACTGATGTCGCGGTCGTTCGAGTCCCACTGGATCAGCACGATCGGCTTGCGGTACGCCTTCAAGTGATGCAACAGCGGCTTGTTGAGGGCCGGATCGAGGATGAGCATGCCGTCGATCCGCATTTCATCGAACATGCTGGTGCAGGTTTTTCCCGGCTCGGCCTCGAGATGGGTGAAGGAGCAGAGGATATGATAGCGGTTGTCGCGCGCGGCCTTGTCGATCCCCGCCATGACGTGCGCAAAGAAGCCGGACGACATCTGGTGAAAGACCACGCCGATCGTGTCCGTCTTGCTCCGCGAAAGGTTCCGCGCCGCCGCGTTCGGTGTGTAACCGAGCTTCTTGATGACATCCATGACGCGTTCGCGCGTGCGCGGATGTACAAGAGGACTGCCGTTGATCACCCGCGAAACGGTGGCTTCCGAAACCAACGCGTCGCGACAGACATCTTTGAGTGTCGGTCTCATGTGAATCCGCAATTCCTGTGCTGAAATCGGTTACATATAGTTCTGCCCGCGAAGGATTGCCAAGCCAAAATAATCGTTGCGCTGGAGTTCCGCGGGAAGGTGTATACGCCGGCCGACTCCGCGCTCTCGTGCGATGCACGGTAACTTGGAACTTGGAACCCGGCTTCCGGGGCTCTACTCTCTAGCTCATGCGGACCCGTGATACTTTCGACGTGATGTGCAGTACGGCGGCGATCATTGCCGACATGCTCGCGATCTACGCCGGCTTCATCCTCGCCTACTGGATTCGCTTCTACACGAAGCTAATCCCGGTGCTCAAGGGGTATCCCCCGCCCGAAATGTACTTCCTCGGGTCCGCCGTGGCGGCCCTCCTGTTCCTCTTCATTTTCCGCGCCCTGGGCCTTTTCGTCCGCCCGCAAACCGGCACATTCGGGGACAAGTTTCCGCGGCTGATCCGCGCCTGCGGCTGGGGCTTCCTGATCACCGTGGCCATGACGTCGCTGATCCGCACCGAGCACGAGTTCGCCCGCTGGGTGATCCTGATCTCGCTGGTCACGGTGCCCCTGCTCGTGATCATCGAGCGGTTCATCCTGTTCCGCCTTGAACTGCACTTCGCACGGCATCGCGAGGTCGTCAACCGGGTGCTCATCCTGGGCACGGATTCCGTGGCCGCCCGCATCCAACTGGCGCTGAAACGCGAACCCCGGCTCCGCTCCCGCGTTGTCGCCTTCCTCCGCACGAACGATGCGCCGCCCGACCCGGCCATTCCCGCGGACCTGATCCAGGGCGCGATCGGCGAACTGGAGAAATGGGTGGACGCCGGCGAGGTGGACCAGGTGATTCTCGCCGACCCCTCGCTCCCGCACGAACGCACCGCGGAGATCATCCTCTGTTGTGAGCGCGGCCTCGTCACGTTCATGCTGGTGCCGGATGTGTACAATGTGCTGACGACCCGGGTTCACATGGAAAATGTGGGCGAGATTCCGCTTATCGGGCTCAGCAAGTGGCCGCTGGACTACTTTTGGAACCGTGTTGCGAAGCGCGCGGAAGACCTCGCGGGCTCGGTCGCGGGCCTCCTGATTTCAGCGCCGGTAGTCGCCGTGGCCGCGCTGATCATCAAGCTGACCTCGCGCGGACCCGTCTTCTACCGCCAGGAGCGGTGCGGCGAGCGCGGCGAGCGTTTCTTCATCTACAAGCTGAGGACGATGAAGGAGGAGGCCGAGGCCGCAACCGGACCGGTGTGGGCGCAGGAGAATGATCCCAGGCGCACCCGGATCGGCGCTTTCCTCCGGCGGTACAATCTCGATGAGCTTCCGCAATTCTGGAACGTGTTCGTCGGGGACATGAGCCTCGTGGGGCCGCGGCCGGAGCGCCCGCATTTCGTCGAGCAGTTCAAGGAGGACATTACCCGCTACATGTGGCGGCACGTCTCCAAACCGGGCATGACGGGCTGGGCGCAGGTCAACGGCCTGCGCGGCAACACGGATATCAGCGAGCGCATCAAGTATGATCTGTACTATCTCGAGAACTGGTCCCTCGCGTTTGATTTCAAAATCCTCGTGAAGACGCTGTTCGCGCGGAAGAACGCGTATTGAAGACCGTCATGAGGATCGCCCATTCCCCCTTTGCCGTTCCTCCTACGGCGGCAGTTGCGCTTCGATCGTGTAGAAACGATTCGTGACCAGGGCCGGGTGTGGATCGGTCACGCTGCCATCGTCCACCCACTCGCAGATTCCGCCTGTGCCCTCGATCGCGTTCACCGTGGCCTGTATCCATGATGGAGAGGTCAGGGGAAGGTTGTCGTAGTGGATGAAGTAGTTGCGACGGGCCTGGGTCGGAAACCGCACGACGATGCCGCCGTCGGACCGGCTTCCGGCGGTCAGGCGCAGGGAGTCCGTATCGTCCAGCGGGCTCGTGCCGGAGATGTACTCCTTCCAGTTCGACATGCCGTCGCCGTCGGCGTCCTGGTCGGCGCCGCCCAGCGCGTTGGTCGCCAGGCCGTATTGATCCACATACGTGTTCGGCATGCCGTCGGCGTCCCAGTCGGACGGGACCGCCTGGAATCCGAGCGAGAAGGCGAAGAGGTTCGTGCCGACCATTTCGACCTGGTGCGTCTGCGCCTGGTTCCGCATGTTGAGGGTGTGGAAGTACGTCTCGTCGCCCGAGCGGTCGTCCCGCGCCCCGGTGTTGAATCCCGCGTTGTGGCCCGCATCCGCGTAACCGATCGTGACCCGGACCGTCGTTTCGTAGTTCGTGTTGGCGAGCGCCATCACGCCGCCGCCGTGCGTCTCGTTTCCGAGCGTGCTCTGGCCGCACAGCAGAAGGTCGTACAGGTTCGGCGAGAAGCCATGCCGGACATACAGCGGCTGGTTGCTCATCGCGCCGGACAGCCGGTACTGCACCTCGAACGCGCCGCTCCGCGGCGCGAGCGTCACGGTCTTCCGGACGGCCCCGTCCGACGAGGTCAATTGCCAGCCGTTGGTCCGGTTCAGCGCCGCATAAACGTCGTTGACATACCGGCCGTGGTTCACCGGGTTCCACCAATCCTTCAGGCACGAGGTCCGATGGGCGGCCACAACGGCGGCCCCGCTGTTCGTTTCCACGTTGCAGGTTCCCTCGTCCTCCGTGGCCGAGCCGGAGTAGCTCCAGAAATTCCCCGCGGCCTCGAACACGCGGTCGCTCAGGATGTCGCGCACCCAGACGCCGATCAGGCGGCCGCCCATGCGCTCGAAAATCCCGAACAGCCGGTCGTTGAAGAGCAGGTATTCGTCCTCGCCGTCCTGGTCCACATCCTCCGCCGCGGTCTGCACGTCGGTCATCGCGCCGGCGCCCGCCGCCCAATCATCCACGCGCTTGACGATCGCCGCCAGCCGCGTCTGCGACTGCGCGTGTCGGGCGAAGTCGATCAGGCGCTCGAAGGCGGTGTCCGGGTAGATGTACTCGCCGGTGCTGTACCGCTCCGTGCTCGTCATATGGGTCTGGAAGTGAAACGCCGACTCGAAAATCGAGGCGTGCAGGATGCCGCGGGCCAGCCGGGCGAGGTGGGGGTCGGCCATCGAGTTCACCTGCGCCCAGGTGTCCGTGATCACGCCGTCGGAGTACATCATTCCGTACGCCTTCGGCACCGGCACGCCGGACCGGATTTCGAAGCGGTTCGTGAGCAGGCCTTCCTCGTACGCGGAGCCCATGTACCAGTTGTCGTAATTCATCTCCGTGGCGTGGTGCAGCCAGTCGTGGGCGACCTTGGTTCGATCCGCTGTCCCGCGATCCTCGACGCGCCACGCGTCTCCCGCGCCATCCCCGGTCTTGTCGATCCGGCCGGCGGCGACATCCTCCAGCGCGACGATCTCGATCCACGGGTGGTTGGCGAGCCAGATCATGTTCCGGTCGTACGCGTCGGCGGACGCCAGGCTGCCGAAATCCTCCCAGCGGCTGAGCATCGTGACCGCCTGGTCCTGCGTCCCGCTGCGCGCCTTGCGGTTCAGCAGGCTTCGCAACGCGATGGGCAGTCCGCCGTCCGTGTTGGAGAAGCGGAAGTCAGACGCCCCGTCGTTCATGACGAAGCACTTCACGCCGTTGAAGCGGTTGATGCGGTAGCCGCCGTCGCCGAGCGCCGGGGTCCGGCCCAGCCAGTGCCACATATGCGTCATCTGGTCGATCAGGGTGTACTCGTAGCCCATGTCCAGAATCTTCTCGAGCACGTCGTCGTCGAGCACGCGTTCGGGCGTCCAGAACACGGTGTTGGTTTCCTGGACAAAGCCGTAGATCTGTCCGAGGACCTCGTTCGCGAGCGCGACATTGTCCCGGTTGAACTCCTTCGTGAAGTACGGAAGGATGTGGTCCGAGAACGTGCTGCCCAGCAGCGCCACGATGCGGGTCTGGTAGAGCGTGGCGATCCAATCGTTGAAGGCGGGGCCGCTCGCATAGTGATTCGTGCGCCACGATTCCGGCGTCGCCGGGTCCGTCCTGGCCCACTCCATCGCGGCGGCAAGCGTCGGCGTGATGTGCAGGTTCAGCGGCTTCCCGTACAGTTCGTGGACGCTGAGCGGGCGGTGGTAACCCGCGCCTGCGCCGTCGTTGATTAGTTCCTGGATCACGCTGCCCGGCTGGACGGCCTGGTTGCCGTGAATGACCAGCGCGACCTTCGCATGACCGGCGCGGTCGGCGCCGGACCCCCAGTGGCCCAGCACATTCGGCACGCCGGGCTGGTCCATCCAGTAATCCTCGGCCACGCGGTCGTCGTAGATCGTGTCCCGCACGTCGTTGCGCCCGCCGATGTCGCCGGGGCCCGGCTTGCCCTCGTTGCACGAGTTGCATGTGCCGTCCTTCGTCGTGAAAACCTGGAAGTGCAGATTGCTCATGTTGCCCTGCCAGCCGGCCAGCGCGCTGCGGCGGATGGAGAACTCGCACGAGTCCAGCGCGGCATTGAAGTACGCGCCCAGGAACGCGCCCGGGATGGCGGTGTTCGCGTCCGAGTAAACCCGGCCCACACCGGATTGATAGACGGCCACGACAGCTTCCCACCGGTTGCTGGTCTTCAGGTCAACTTCATCCGGCAGGTCCTCCTCGCCGTCCGCGGGGTTGCCGGTGTCGATGACGACGTAGACGTCCAGATGCCCTTCCTCGGCATGGGCGGCAAGATCCTGGAAGTCCACCCGGAAGTAGAACCGGCCATCCCCGCCGCTGCCGACATCGCCGCCGTCGCGGGCATAAAACGCCACGATATCGCGGGAGGAGTCATATCCGTCGTAGGCCATGTAGACGTCGCCCAACTGATTGTTCCTTCCGTCGCCTTCGTATTCGTCGATGACGAGACAGTCGTCCGCCGTCCAGTCGGTGAACTCCTGGTAATTCGTCCCGAGGCCCGTGAGTACGCCCAGCGGCCGGCCGGCGCCGACGGTGATGGCGCCCTTGGGCGGAGGGGCGCCCGTGTCGAACTGGCGGGGGTTGGTCCCGTTCCGATACTCCAGCGCGTTGATATACGGATTCGTCACTCCGCCCACCACGATCTCGTCGCCGTCGGGGTTGCCGTGGGCGCCGTTCTCGGGATTGCCGTCGCCGTCCGCCGCGGTGCGCAAGCTGTTGGTGCCGTTGTCGAGCGGGTCCAGCGCGTACTGCGCTTCCCACCCGTCCGGCAGGCCGTCGCCGTCCGTATCGGGATTCAGCGGGTCGGTCTCGGTCCAGGCCTCGCCCGCGTCGTACACGCGGTTGGAATTGGCGTCGCCGTCGATCCAGTTATTGAAGTTGGTGTCTTCGCCGTACCCGTCGCTGGCGAGATCGTTGTCCGTATCCGGATTGTTCGGATCCGTCTCGGTCCACGACGAACTGAACGTCTTCGTGGGCCAGCTTCCGCGGTCGCCCTTGTTCTGCCCGGGATACAGCGCGCTGCCGTCGCCGTCAACCCAGCCGTTGCGGTTCGCGTCCTCGATGCCGTCCGGAATCCCGTCGTAGTCGCTGTCGGGATTGTTCGGGTCGGTGGTCGAGCCCGCGATCAGCCGGGTGCGCGAATCGTAGAACAGGTAGTTCGGCACGTCGGAGTTGTCGGTGGTGTTGTAGAACGGCGGATCGAGGTCGCCGATAAAGTTCCGCCACCCGTCCCCGTTCGTGTCCATGTTCGTATCGGTCTGGCTCGCGTCGATCGGCGTTCTCAGGCCGCACTCCAGCCCGTCCGGCAGACCGTCTCCGTCGGTGTCGGGCCGCGTCGGGTCGGTCTTGCCGTAGATGTTCCAGATGTGCACGGCGCCGTTGTTCCACGTCTCGGGGTTCGTGCCGGGCAGGTTGGTGGGCGTCGATTCGTTCAGGTCCAGTAGGCCGTCCTCATCGTCGTCGGCGTCGTTCGTGCCGGCCGTGACGTACTCGCGGAAAATCACCGTCGCGTTGCGCGCGGCGCTCGCCTCGACCGTGTTCGTGTTGCCGTTCGTGTCCACGTTCGCGACGAAGGTGAAGAACCCTTCCGTCATGTTCGTCCACAGGAAGCTCCAGTACTGCTTGTTGCCCGAGGTTGCCGGGTTCGGCAGGATGCGATGCGCGGTCAGGCCCGAGGCCGTCGCTCCGGGATAGGCCGCGGTCAGGAGCAGGCTGTTGCTCGCCACGACCTGCGAAACGATCAGGAAATTCGTGTCGATCTGGATCAGGTTCCCGGCGCCGAGCTGGGAGTGAAAGAGCGTGCCGGACCCCGTGACCCCGCTGGAGCCCCGGACCACGGCCACCGTGCCCGTGAGCCGGTTGGACGACGACGGGGTCCGCAGCGTGTCGCCGACGCTGTTGGTGAACGAAAGCCAGAGGTTCTTCGCGGAGAGGTCGGTCTCCACGAGGATGCTGTACTGCCGCTGCATCGGACTCGGGTTGGCCACATCGGGCAAAACGATTTCGTACGGCCGGCCGTCGGAATCCACCTCCGGCGGATCGATGATCTGCACGAGGATGCTCGCGGCGCCCGGCCGGGCCTTCACGTACCGGCTCGCCTGCCGCGTCACGCCGCCTCCGCAGTTGCCGTCGCTGCTCGTTTCCAGCGAGAACACGATCAGGTGCTGGAAGTTCGTGTCCCCGTTGTGCAAGTCGGGCACGTTGAACTCGATTTGCCCCAACCCGCCGCCCGCATCGCGCGTGATGGCGTACGCGGCGCGGTTCTGCGCGGACCCGTTGATCGTGATCAGGAAGCGCTCGCGCATCGCCGCATCATCGCACTGGTCCACCAGCGACGAACTGAATTTCACCCGCACCGTCCACCCGGACGCCACCAGGGTCCCGTCCGCGGCGGGCCAGTCATACGCGAAGATGGTCGCCGGGGAACGGCAGGTCACGGAACGCTCGAGCGTCGTGAAATGCTCGGTCGCATCCGCTCCGTCCAGGTTCGTCGAGGAACTGACCTCGAGCAGTTTCACGCGGATCGTCGCCGCGCCGCCGGTCGGGATGTTGAAATACGAGAAGCGCCATTCCTTCGGGTACGCGCTCTCGATCCCCGGCGCGGGAGTCACCGAGTAGGCCCTGGCCCACGCGGTCCCGCCCAACCGGTTCGTCCCGTTTCCGCAGGCATTGGAGGTCGCCGCATCGTCGTTCGCGAAGTCCGCGTCGCTGATGTTGTACCAGACCTCCTTCACGGTCGGGTCCGTGCGCACGACCACGCCGTACTCGCTCTGGTACAGCGTGTCGCCGTTGGAGGGATACTTCACTTCTCCCGTCGGCGTGGAGGCATCGAAGTAGAACGGCTGGACGAACGTGTTGTAGATGGAAGCTTTGCCGGGGCGGTCGAGGAACGCGCGCGCGCGGATCACATGGAAGCCCTCGACGAGCCCGGTTGCCGTCAGGCCGAAGTCATTGTGCGGCCGGTACGTAACCGTCTGCGCGTTGAAGAGGTCGGTCGTCCACACGCCCATCATCTTCATCTTGCGCGCGACATGCGTGCCCGTATCCGGCTTCACGCAGTCCCACGGCGAGTGCGCCCCGCCGTCCTGCTGTCGGAACGCGCTGACCTTGTAACGGACCACGGTGCCGTTGGTCTGCGCCGGGATGTAGTTCTCCGCCCACCAGTCGTTCGTGTCGGCCCCATCGACGACATGGGTCCGCCAGTACAGCTCGACGACCTTCGTGTTCCCGACGCCCTGTCCGCCCGCGCCCTCGGGCCAGGAGACGCCGTCCGTGGTGTAGTAGACGAAGACGCGGTTGATATCCCACTGGTTCCCCGTTTTCACCCAGAACCAGATGTTCTGGTCCGCGGCGTTTTCCGGCGCCGGCCAGAACTGGGAATTTCCGCCCCACGCCAGGGCCGTCGGGTCGTGGTGAACAAACGAGGCCGTGTATGTGCCGTCGTAATCGTTCACTCCGTCGCTGTGATTTGTCGCGAAGCCGGCCGTGCCCACCGTGAACGCGTAGGTCTCCGCGCCGGATGAACCGATCTTGTTACGGCTCGAATCGACCGAGCCGAACTTCTCCGGGCCGATGCGCTGCTGGAAGCCCGCCTGCTCGTAGCCGAGAAACACGTCGAACGAACCCTCGTTCCCCGGCGGGTGGTCGCGCGGGTCGCCCGATGAGTGGTTGATTGTGTTCAGATTGATCCCGCCGTCGAGCTTCATGAGCACGTTGACGGCCGAGCCGTCCACGCGCGCCGCGAATTTCAGGTTCGTGGCCACGGTCACGCGGGGCAGGCTGTAGGTGTAGGCGTAATCGGTCGTGTTCGAATCCGGCACGCCGTACGGATTGAACGACGCATCGCCGTCCGGCCCGTCGCGGCGGACGACCGACACGCTGGGCGCCGGCTGATCGTCCTGGTAGATCGTGACGGGCTTGCCGCCGGCGTTCTTCCACAGGTCGGATTCCTCCGGACTGCGCGGCGCGAACGCGAAGTAACCGCCCGGCGGAATGATCACCGAGCCGATCACCGACGCGTACGTGTAGAAACCGCCGCCGTAGGCGGAGTAGTTGTAGAGGTATTCGTCGTCCACCATCGGCGTGTGGCCGAACGTCGTCGTGAAACTGCGCGACTGGCCGGACTCGTAGTTGTCGTTGAGCATGACCAGCAACACCGTCCCGTCCGCATCGCTCATGCCCTCGTTCTCGCGCTTGTCGCGCCGTTCGTAGATGACCACGTCGGAATCGGCCCACTTGGCGATATGGGCGGCGCGGGCAAAGTGGTTATGGATGCCGACCAGGTTCGGGATGCGATGGTCGCCCCACTGCCCGAGATAGGCCGTGTTCGCGTGCCGGGGGAACGCCCCGCCGCTCTGGCCGAGCGTCTCCGCGTGCCGGTTGCCGTCGGTGTAAATCACCGGGAGACCGCCGCGAGTCAGATTCATCGCATTGTGCAGATGCTCGTTGTAGGCGACATTGTCGTCGTGGCTCTTGGCGTAGTACACGCCGAGGTGTTGCCCCATCTGCTTGCCGGGAATGTAGTCGGCGCTGTCCAAGCCGAACAGGCTGCCCCAGGAGTTCCCGAAGTTGTCGTTGAATGTCTGGTGGATGCGCGCGTCGACCAGCCGCATGCCCGCCGCCCAGTACTCGTCGTACGGCGGCGGCTCGCCCATGTGTTCCCCGAACATCATCAGGTCGTTGCGGCCGTACGACTTCTCCGTGTCGAAAACGGTATCGCGGTGATTGTCCCAATCGGTGAAGCCGCGGGACATATTGAATTGCCACTGAGCCATGCCGCAATATCCCGCCGAGCTGGAATCCTTGCTGTCCGAATACTGCTCCCCGAAGAAATACGACGGCACGTGCTTCACCGCGTCCAGCCGCAAGCCGTCCACCTTGGTCTTGTCCACCAGCCACCGCACCGACCGCATCAGGTAGCCGCCGACGTCTTCTTTGAAGAAATCCGGGTACTGGGCAATGGTGTTCGTCGTGATGTTCGTGGCGCCGAAACCGATGTGGCCAAGCGTCGGATGGTAGTCGTAGTACTCGGGATGATTCGGGTGGCGGATGAACGAGATTTTCGGGTGCGTGCTTCCCTCGGTCGGGCCGAAGTTTCCGTTGGGCGTCTCGTGCGCGATGTCAATCAGGTCGGACAGGTTCTGGTACTGCACCTGCCACGTGTTGCCCCAGTTCTCCGTGTTGTTCCATTTGCGGTAGAACCCCTCCTCGGTCACGCGCAGGTGGAAATCCTCAGGGAGCATGCCGGGATAGATGTCGATCGGCGTGTCGGCGTTGTAGCCCGGGATATCGAACGCCCGGTGATTCATGATGTTATCGACGTACACGCGCATGCCGAACCGATGCGCCGTCTCGATCAGGCGGAGAAGCTCTTCCTCCGTCCCGTACCGGGTCTTGACCGTGTTTCGCTGGTCCTTGCCGCCCAGATCGAAGGGATCCCAGAGATCGTACCCCACCGACGCCCCGCCGCTGCACTTCTGCGGCGGCGGCAACCAGAGCGAGGTGTAGCCGACCTCGGCCAACTCCGGCATTTTCTCGATAATCTCTTCCCAGGAGTTGTTGAAGAACTGGAGCAGAACCTCGGAACGGGCGACGCCCGCAAAGAGCCACAAAGAGAACAGTGCCGCGGCAAGTCCCTTCAGCATGTGTCCGCTTTTCACGAGATAGTCCTCCGACCGCAGGCGGTAAGAACGGAACACCTCAACACCTTACACCGCGACATATTTCGGGTCAAACGCTTTACCCTTAACCCTTGCCATGTATTCAACACCCTTTCCCGCGGCGGAGGTTAAAAGGCGGTAATTGCATGAGTTCCTTGAACTCATGCAATTACCAGATTAATTGTCACAGAGATCGATATGTCCGGGAGACCTTCCATATTTTCAACGCGCAGGCAGCGGGATCGCCGATCATGACCCGGACAACCGTGGTTCTCTTCGATATCGACGGCACGCTCCTCGACATGCGCGGGGCGGGGCACAAGGCGTTCGTCCGCGCGCTGAACACCGTGTTCGGCTGGGACGACGACATCCAGTACGTGAACTTCGCGGGCAATACGGACCTCAACGTGCTTCAGCAGGTGATGGAGAAGCACGGCAGGCCGGTGACCGAGGATGACCGCCGCCGATTCTTCGACCGGATGCCTGTCGATCTTGCCCGGACCGCCGGCGAGGCGGAACGGGTCATCTATCCCGGTGTGAAACAGCTTCTGGAGAAGCTCTCGGCGGACAACCGCGTCCTGCTGGGCCTGGTCACCGGAAATATCGAAGCGTGCGCGCGGATCAAGCTGCGGCAGTTCGACCTGCACGAGCATTTCGTGCTCGGTGCGTTCGGCGACAATCACGCCGACCGCGCGCAAATCGCGCGTCTCGCGATGAAGCGCGTGCGGGACCGCCTCCAGTCCGGACAGGAAATCGCGGGGCTCTTCCACGTCGGCGACACGCCCTTCGACATCGCCGCGGCAAAAACCATCGGCGCGAAGTCCATCGCCGTGGCCACCGGCAAGTTCGGCGCGGACGCGTTGCGCGAGGCCGGCGCGGACCATGTGCTGACGGATTTATCGGATACACCCCGCGTTTTGCATTTGCTTGGGTTGGACGCATGAAGCGCACACTTCGCGATGCACTGGCCGCACCGGACAGGAAACGCGAACTCAACCGCGAGCTATTTGGCGGGATCGCCGCGGAATATGACCGCGTGAACCGCCCGCTCTCGCTGTGGCGCGACGCGGCGTGGAAGCGCGAACTGATCGCGGCCCTCCCGTCCCTGCCGCGTCCGCGATGCCTCGATATCGCGTGCGGCACTGGCGACCTGTGCGAGCTGCTCGCGGCGAAATACCCGGACGCCGGGATTATCGGCGTTGATCTTTCCGAGCCGATGCTGAACGCCGCGCGGGCCCGCGGCCTGGGCGAGAGAATCACGTTGCAGATCGGCGACATGACGAAGCTGGATTTTCCGGACCGCTCGTTCGATCTCGTGACCGGCGGGTACGCGCTTCGCAACGCGCCGGATCTGCGCCGGGCGCTGTCGGAGATCCGGCGCGTTCTGAAACCCGGCGGCACGGCCGCATTCCTGGATTTCTCCAAGCCGCCGTCGCGTAGTATTCAAACCCTGGAACTTCTTTTCCTGCGCTTCTGGGGCGGGCTGTTCGGCCTTGTTTTCCACGGAAACCCGGAAGTCTACAGCTACATCGCCGCAAGCCTCAGGCAGTATCCGGATCGCCCCGCGTTGCACAGGATGCTGGCCGAGCACGGTTTTGAGAGGATCGAGTCGCACACCTTCCTCTTCGGCGTGATCGAACGCGTAATGCTCCGAGCGACGTAACAAGAGATTTCTCATTGCGCTCGGAATGACAGCGATGCCTGTCATTCCGGGGCCGCCGGGGAATCTTCTTTGCCCTATCAACTTCCCTCTTGGCCTTCGCCCGCGCCCCGCTATGATGTGAACCTTTCATCCTGGACGTGGAAATGAAGTTCCCTGTCACCCAGAAAATGCTGCTGGATTGGGCCGGGCCGCGCGTGTATCACGACGGGAAGACCCTCTTCGAGGCCGGCGCGGTCGCGCAGGTCGTTTACGAACCTCCGTTCGTTCGGGGCGAACTGTCGTTCGGCAACCGCACGCTGTCCTCGCAGTTCGAACTTCAATCGGACGGCTCTGCCGAGAACCAGTGCCCGTGCCGCGACAGCCAGGACCGCGGGATCATCTGCTCGCATGTCGTCGCAATGGCGATGACGCTGATTCGGCGGCAAACGGACCCCGAGCGCGAGCGGAAGGCGTTCGAGGAACAGCGCCGCGCCGCCCGCATTGCGAGCGTGGACGAGACGAAGTTCATCCGGCGCGTGCGGCGCGCCGCGGCGGACTCGATCCCCGCGTCGTTGCGGCTTGTGCTCGCGAAAGGCTGGCAGGCCTCCGCCCGCGCCGGCCACATTCCCCTGCACTGCTTCGCCGAACTCGAGGGCCGGCGCATTCCGCTCGACCAGGTGGACACCCGCCGCCCGCTGCTGATGAACGAGCAGGATGACAACCTGATGTTCGTGCTGGAGGACATTTCCGAGGGGCCCGCCCGCGCCCGGCTCGAGGTCAGCGCGCCCGACTTCATCAACCTCCTGAACCTCCTGCCGGGCAAGCCGCTTTTCGCCGAAGACCGCGCCGGGCCCATCGCCGTCAACGCGGCGAAGATGGTCTCCGTTCTCCGCATGGACCTCGATCGCGAGAACGGCGAACTGATCCTCATGGTGCACACCGAATTGCCGTTCATGGATTCGCCGTCGTTGCCGGTGTACGTCGTTGCCGGACGCGCGGGCTGGGTGTATGAAGCGGGCCACTTCTGGCCGCTGGATCGGCTTCTCCCCACTCCTCTCCGCGCGATCTACGACAAGCCCGTCTGCGTCGAACGCCCCGCCGTTCCCCGGTTCCTGAAAACCGAGCTGCCGCTGATCGAACAGCACATGCGCGTCGAAACGGACGTCCACGCGGACCTGTTCACCATCGAGCCCGGCACGCCGAAGTTCCGGCTTTCCGTCCGCGGCAGCCCAGCATCGCTCGCGGCAACGCTGTACGCCCGGTACAACGGCATTTCGATCGTTGCGGGAAAGGCGGAGGCCGCCGGGCAGTTCGCCCTGCCGGATCCCGAGGATCTTCTGCGCTACACGGTGCGGAATCCGGCGGCGGAGTCCCTGGCCATCGGGCGGCTCGCGGAATTCGGGATGCGCGGCGAACGCGGGGACGATATGACCGCGATTGTCGGCACGCGCGAGGTCCTGAATTTTCTCGGCCGCGCGGTGCCCAAGCTCCGGCGCAAGGGCTGGAAGATCGAACTCGCGGGCAGCGTCGAACCGTTCATGGAGTCGCTGTCGTTCGCCGCGCCCGTGGTCCGGGTCGGCGCAACGGACTCCAACGGCCTGTTCGACGTCGGTTTCGAGTACGAGGACGGCCAGGGCCAGAGCCTGTCGGAAATCGAAATCCAACGCGCGATCCTGAAAGGCGAGTCTTATCTCGAAACAGGCGGCCGCACGATCCTCCTCGACACGGACGCCATCCAGGCGGCGCGCGACGTATTCGCCGATTGCGCGAGCGGCGAAGGCGCCCGGCCCGGCACGTTCAGCCTGAACGGGATTTATTCGGCGTACGTGAAGTCCTCGCTGGACGCGCTCGACGGAATCGATGTCGAGGCGTCGCCCGCGTGGCTCGAGCGCGCGCGGAAGCAAAATCGCGGCGGCGCGCTCGAACCCGTTCCGCTTGCGCCCGCGCTCGAACGCACGCTCCGTCCCTATCAGAAAGACGGCGTGTACTGGTTCCGCTTTCTCGAGAACTGCGGCTTCGGGGGCATCCTGGCCGACGAGATGGGCCTCGGCAAAACGCTCCAGACGCTCGCCTGGCTGAACCTCGAGCGATGCCTTCCGACGGCGCGCCGCAAGCCCTCGCTGATCGTCTGCCCCACGAGCCTGGTCGAGAACTGGGCGGACGAGGCCGGTCGCTTCGTTCCCTCCCTGCGCGTTCTGGTCCTCAGCGGCGCGGAGCGGCACGAGAAGTGGGACGACGTGAAGAACGCCGATCTCGTCGTCACCTCCTACGCCCTCCTGCGCCGCGACATTGAGAAGCTCAAGCAGCTCGAATGGGCGGCGGCCGTCCTCGACGAGGCCCAGCACATCAAGAACCGCTCCACGCAAAACGCCGTCGCCGCGAAGCAGATCAAAGCCGCCAACCGGTTCGTGCTGACCGGCACGCCGATCGAGAACAGCGTCTCCGACCTGTGGTCGATCATGGATTTCCTGATGCCCGGCTACCTCGGCGGCCACGAGCATTTCCGCCGCCATTACGAATTACCCATCGGGGCCGGGGGTCCCGAGAGCGAGGCCGCGCAGTCGAAACTGCGCCGCAAGCTGCACCCGTTCCTCATGCGGCGGCTGAAGAAGGAAGTCGCCCGCGACCTGCCGGAGAAAATCCAGCGCATCGCCTTCTGCTCGCTCACGCGCGACCAGCAGCTCGTGTACGAAAAGCTCCTCGAGGCCTCGCGGCGGAAGATCAACGACATGGTCATGAAACAGGGTTTCGAGCGCTCGCGCATGGAAATCCTCAAGACCCTCCTGCGTCTGCGGCAGACGTGCTGTCACCTCGATCTGCTCAAGCTGCCGGACCTGAAGAGCGAGTTTCCGTCCGCCAAGATGGATCTCTTTTTCGAACTGCTCGACGAGGCGCTCGACGGCGGTCACCGCGTGCTCGTGTTCAGCCAGTTCACCTCGATGCTCGCGATCCTGCGCGCCGAGCTCGAGCGCCGCGAGCGGATGTACTGTTACATCGACGGCGCGACCAAGGATCGTCTTGCCGCCGTGCGCGAATTCAACACGAACCGGTCGATCCCGCTTTTCCTGATCAGCCTCAAGGCCGGCGGCACCGGGCTGAACCTCACCGGCGCCGACATGGTCATTCACTTCGATCCGTGGTGGAACCCCGCCGTTGAAGACCAGGCCACCGACCGCGCGCACCGCATCGGCCAGACCCGGAGCGTGTACAGCGTCAAACTCATCACGCGCGGCACGGTCGAGGAGAAGGTTCTCGCGATGCAGAAAAAGAAGCAGACCGTTATTGACGCCACCCTCGCGCGCGACGAACACGCCGCCACGAAATTGACGTGGGAAGACGTAAAAGACCTGTTAAGCCTCTAACGGAAGTCCTCTCAACGGCCCAAGACGCCTCCAAACCGAATTTCAAGCGTTTGAGATTTCGATATCCCACGCCTCATCACGGGTAGGTTCCGAGCGTAGCGAGGTCCTGCGGGGAACGGAGCGCGTGGAGCCGGACTTTTCGGACCGGAGGCAACGCGGGGGTGCGCCGGTCCTCCGGCGCGGCCTCTGCCGGAGTGAGACCGCAAGGGGGAGACTGGCGCGAAAAATGCCCCGCCATTTTTCGTGACAGGCTCGGGGTAGAAAGCGGAGCGAGGATAGAGCAGGCAAGGAGAGAAGAGAGACTTGCTGCCAATCATGCGAACATTTAGACGCAGACCAAACACCTATACACTATCCGTCCACTGCTGACTGGATCAATCCAAATAGAACGATGATATTTTCCGGTCTACCACGCCATTTTCGAAAACTATTCTACGTATGTGATAACTGCGACTTTCAGGACTCTTGCTCCATGCACTCATTATCCTGCTGCCAACAGGCGACACATCGCTATATGGAACACGAAACCATGAATCATCCTTCTCAACCCACACGTCCAAAGGCGGACCAAGCAAATCTATGACGTCTGAAAAAAACATTCCACGTTTAATCGACCGAAAAGCGCGATCCGTGTATTTATCCGCGTACACGGTAGAATCAGCCTCAAGACGACTTAATATCCAACCATCCAGACCATCGAGATGATAAGAATGCAACATCGAAAGAACTGCTGCGGCAGCAAGAAGAAGAATACATCCCCCATGGAGAATTTTGCGACACCGTCTCATTGCTTCACCACTTCCTTTTCTGCCAAGTAATCGTCACCCTGGAAATGGATTGTAATCTGGTGGCAATGGCTCTGAAGGAACGTCGGGTCTAGGCCAATCGGGATGGTCATCAAAAAAATCGTCGGGAACAGGTCCACCCCCGTACCATTGCTTAAACCAAGACCACCAATCGTCACATTGAATAGTCAACTGCCCTTCTCCATCAACCTCGTTGCACTCTGCGCTACAGCCATCAACAATCTTGATCGGGTTTCCTCCATCTGGCGGATAGACGCCGTCCACGTCACAGGTCATTCCGGGCGGGCAGTCATACTTCTTATCCTCCTTAACTCCACACGGAAGGTCATCCTCAGGCTTAAAAGGAATGGGACGATTACAGTTATTGACAAAGGGAGCCAAACCCAGCTTGTCAATAATGGCAACCGGAAGGTTGCGCACAAAGGCATAGAGATTCAACCCACCCCGCTCCCTGATCGGATCCCGATTGAGCCACCGTCCGAGCTCCGGGTGATAGAATCTGTAGCCGTAGTAGTACATCTGCATAGCGGTCGATAGAGCTTCTGTATCCAAGTACTTCGTGCTGAACCGGTATGGGTTCCCGGCCGCCCACGCTCCCGTCATCCGGGTCAGGTTGCCATACGGGTTATACTCGTAATGCGCCGAAATCGCGCCGTTGGTCATCTCCAACACCTGACCCACGTTTCCATTCCCGTCATATACATACGCCCGGCGATGGGTCGTCGTTCCCTGTACTGTTGCCATCATCAGCAAACCACCTATTCCACCCGCTCCCTCCCGGCTCTGCGATAAATCCAGCCCCCACACGAAGTTCGTGGTCTGATTCGCATCGCTCGTTGTCCACTGCTGAATCATGTTCCAACCATCATAAACGAACCGCTGGTCCGCCGCAACCCGCCACACGTTCGTCTGATAACAGTACAATACCTTCTGAACGCGGCGGCCCATGTAGTCGTACGTGAACTCCAACTTGTTGGCATTGTTCGTCGGAACCATAGGCTCCACACCCACGAGCCGGTTCTCCGCATCCCATGTATAGACCAACCGGTTCGTTCCCTCCACCCAATTTATCATGTTGCCGTCTTCGTCGTATCCGAAGCTCTGCGCTGGATTCGTCGTGGCCGTGTACTGGTTGAGCGTGTTCGCCCCGTATGTTGTCTTCTGCGCGCCGGCGCTGGAGAACAACCGGTTCCCGATCAGATTATAGTCATAACTGAACTGTTGGCCGGTTACCGGCTGATTCGTCATCGCCGTGTTCACCCCAAGAAACCGCCGTCACCTCGGCGAACCGTCCGAGCTCGTAGTTGCGCTCCCGGAAATCGAGGTAGTGTTTGACCAGGTCGTCCCACGAGGAAACGGTCGGGAAATCGTCGCCAGAGAAGTTTTGCTCAAGTTGTGCGAGGGATAGCGCCAGCCCGGCGAGCAT
>JBPOJF010000023.1:0-53614 GCA_052033915.1 Lentisphaerota bacterium
GGAGGGGCGGCGAGGCGCGAGAGCGCCGAGCCGGGGGCACGTCCCGAGCGGCGCGTCAGCGCCGCGAGGTATCCCACGACCTCGACAACGACAACCTACCGCTGGTAATACTTTCGAGCGGCGTCCAAGAAGGACGACCATTTATTCCCGTGACATGCCCAAAGTGGCGAGTTCCCCGCCGGAGGCGGGTCCGCCTATGGCGGAAAATCTCGTCGCCCCGACCGTTTTTTCTCTCGGAACCGGTCTCGTGTCGGTTCTTCTTTTTTGCGTTGATCCGGATGGAATTCAGGAGGCGAGCGGAACGCCTTTTCCCCGCAGGAATTGTTTCAGGTCCTTGATGGGGATGGTGTTGAAGTGGAATACGGAGGCGGCGAGGAGGATGGTCGCGCCGGCGTGGACGGCGTCGAGGAAATGCTCAAGCTTGCCCGCGCCGCCGGAGGCGACGACTTCGGCCTGCGTTGCCTGCTTGATCGCGCGGATGACGGGAAGGTCGTAGCCCGTGCGCGCGCCGTCCCCGGCCTTGCTCGTGGGGAGGATCACTTTCACGCCGTAGCCGTTCACTTCCTTGGCCCACTCGACGGCGTCCCTGCCGGTCGCGGTGCGCCCGCCGTCGATGTACACCTCGTAGCCGGAGGGCAGTTTCCCATTGCGGTCCACGTCGATGGCTACGGTGATCTTGTCCGCGCCGAACTCCCGGATCATCTCCTGGATGACGTGCGGCTTCCGAAATGCGGCGCTGGAGGTGGATACCTTGTTCGCGCCGGCTTTCAGCACGGCGGCGGCGGATTGAACGTCGGAGATTCCGCCGCCGACGGTGAAGGGTATGGTCGTGACCTGGGCGACGCGCCGGACTACGTCCAGCAACGTGCCGCGGTGCTCGATCGTGGCGGTGATGTCGAGCATGGCCAACTCGTCGGCGCCGGCGGCGCAGTACGCTTTGGCGCATTCCACCGGATCGCCGGCGTCCTTGATGTCCACGAAATGCACGCCTTTGACGACGCGCCCCTTCTGCATGTCCAAGCAGGGCATGATGCGAACCGGTGTTGTCATGATGGATCTCCCATTGATGCTCTGTCTGTATCAGGCGCGGCGGCGGCTTGGCAAGTTTCTCGATGGACCCTGTTGGCCGCCGTGAGGCACAAGAGGGGGGATGGGGAACCACGGACTTGTCCGCCGCAGGAGGATGGACACGAATGAACACGGGTGGGAGAAGAAGGTGCCCGCAGATGGACGCGCAAGGCATAGGGAGTCGGCATGGAAAGCGAAGGGCCGGTCCGAAGACCGGCCCTTTAGATGTTTGTGAGGCTGTTTCGCGCGGTTCAGGATCTGCGCGCGCGCGCGATCAGGAGTCCGGCGCCCGCCAAGACCAGCAGGGCCAGCGAGGAGGGTTCCGGAATGAGCACGAAATTGTCGCCGCCGAGAACACCATTGTAACTCGCGCCGCTCATTTCAAACACGACCTGCAGGCGGGCGGTGTTCGAGGGCGACGTAGCGGTTATCGAGATCGGGGTCCATGTTCTATCGGGGACGTTGCCGAGGATGTTGGTTGTGATGCCGCTCAACCATACGTTGTCGCTGTCGTAGAACTCCAGCTTGAACGCGTTGATCGCGCTGAATTCGGATTGGGCGTAGAACATGCCCGAAAGCGTATATTCCGTGTTCGGCAGTCCTCCGTCCACTCTCTGCCAGATTCCGCCGTAATTCGGCCCGCCGTTCCAAGTTCCTTGCAGATAGTACGCATAGCTTCCGTCCGGCGGCGTGTTCCAGTCCTCGCAACCGCCGTTTCCCCACCCATCGCTGGCGACTACGGCGCCCCCGGTTTGCTTGTCCCAGTAGAGGGCATAGTTATTGGTTGGCGATTTGGTTTCAAACGAGCCGTTGACGATCAGGTTCGCGAAACCGGGTGTTGAGACAACGAGAACCAACAGAACCAACAGGCATTTTCTCATGATCACCTCTTGTGTTGTACAGCGCACACAAATGCGCCATGGCTTAAAGTTAGAGCCGGCGGCTGGTTTTGTTAGGGATTTCAACGGGTTTTTCCAGGGGATCATGCGAGCCGGCGATGGCGTGTAACTACGGTTTGATGACGCGGAAAAACCTGTACGCGTTCGATGCCGTATCGCTTGCCGTGCAGGAAGCGCCGTCTGCCGTGGGCGTTAGAAAAGGAGAACCCCAGGAGTTCGTTCCTAGGTTGTCCGCGCTATAGAACTGGTACAAGCGGCCGGATTGAGTGTTGAAGTCCATCAGCACCTGTCCGTCGTGTTCCCGGATACCCGTGAACCACAGGTCGCTGGGTCCGACGAGCTGCGGGCTTCCGTAGCCGAATGCATAGCCGCCGAGGATCGGCGCCGCCTCGATCAAGTGGTCGTTGTTGTTGGACGCGACGAAAACGAGTTCGTTCGTAAACACCACGGTTACGGACGGGTCGGCGAGGTCCTGGCAGTTCGACACCGCGATGTCGTCCACGAAGAGGCCGTGCATATCGCTCGTGCCGATGTAGGAGGACCCGTCGGATTCGTGGATGAAACGCACTCTCAGACTCCGTCCGGTGAAGGCGCCCAAGCTCAGGTTGTGGGTCTCGAATACGTTGTCCATGTCGCCGTTCGTGCCGGGCTTTGTCCAGAGCGTGGTCCATGATGCCCCTTCGTCCGGGGAAACCTGCGCGGATGAGGCTTGCGTGGGCGTTGCCAGACGCATCCGCGTCTTGAACGTCAACAGGCCGTTGGACGCCGGCCGCACGACGCGGTTCAGGCTGAAGTATTGAGGGGTCCACTGCGCGGCGAGGTGGAACGAGTATGCGCCGGATGCCTTGATCGAATTCGTGATGAACGCGTACCCGGCGACAACGTGCGGGGAGACCCCGTTCGTGCCCGCTTCTGCGCCTTCGAACCAGGTTGACGGCGTGAGCCGGCTTGTCCGCACGACGTAGGCCGTGGCGCAGGGCACGGCAGTGAACGAGTAGGGTGTGCTGTTGCTCACCCAGGGCGTTTCGGGTCCGCTGATCGTGATGGCTTCCGGGATGGTGTACGGGTCGATCAGCGTAACGCGGTATGTGAAGCTCGTTGTGCCTGCGCCCACTCCGATGTTGCTGATCGAGACGGTGTACGGGATGTCGGTTGAGAGGCCGGAGAGGGGAAAGCCGGCAACCTTCCAGACCAGCGTGTTGTCGCCGTAGCCGTCGGCTACCGTCTCGATCGTCACCGTGACGGGAGCGCCGTTGGAGAGCATGTTGACCGTTGCGGCGCTGAAGTCGGCATTGGTCATCGAGAAGGACCAGCGCTCGAACACGAGGTCATAGGGACAATAGCCTTCGTTGGGCCACGGCACATATTTCGGCGTCGCCAGCCGCGCTCCGAACCCGCCGATCACCCAGACCGCTGCTGCGGCGGCGTAGCCCGGGCTGTCAGGCAGCGAGCCGATGCCGATTGTGCCCTGCCGCGGGTAGAGGAACCACCGGCGGTGTCCGCACGCGTAATTGTTCGCGCCGGGGTCCTCGATGAATGCGTCGATCGCCGCCGCGCCGTCCGTGCCCAGCGCGATGTTCGCGTGCGAGGCCGCGTTCGAGCCGTCCCACGTCCAACAGGTCCACGTTGGCGGCGGGTAATGGCTCAGTGTGCGGTTGGCCGACATCATCAGCGCGGCCTCCTGGCACGCCTGGTTCCAGTTCGTGTCCAGCGCCAGGTTGGCGGGCAGGGCGCACATCGCGCGGTAAAAGTTGATCCGCCGGAGCATGGCGTCGCGGTAGTCGTTGGAGATCGCGCCCTCGTTGCATGTATCCACGTTGCCGTCCCAGCCGGAGGCGACATCCACCGAGGCCTTGTAGGTCTGGTGGTAGAACGCGACCACGGCATTTCGCGTCTGAGCGTCTACGGTGAACCCGCCGGTCGGCCCGCTGAGCCTGGGCGCTGACGGCCCCCGCATGGAGTTCAGTTCCCGCCATGGGACTGCGATGGGTTCATCCAGAACGATGGGAGATGTTGTCCGGAAGACCGGCGTCTGGGCCACAGCCGTGACGGTCAGCCCCGTCAGTATGACTGCAAACCATGGCCGCCGCGTGTTCACAGCGAGAGAATACCGGTCGCGGAAGCGGTTGTTAATGAGACGCCGGGATATGAGCAAGATTCCCGACTGCGGCGGGTTGGTGGTAGGCGGCGAGGTGAAGATCGAGCCGGGCATGGAGGCGGTTTATCAGGGAGCGGAGAAGGCTTCGGAACAGGGGCCGGTCACGCTTTCCATGTGAACGGGTTGAACACGGTTCCGTGATCGTAGAAGTCTTCGTGTTCGGCCCGTTTGAGCGCCCGCACGATCGCGTAGGTCATCGGGGTGGCCAGTATCTCGTAGGTCACTTTGAAGAGGTAGTTGCCGACGATGACCTTGAGCAGTGTCGACGGGTCCCACACACCGGCAAACGCGATCAGCGTGAACAGGGCGGAATCGACGAGTTGTCCGGCCAGTGTGCTGCCGATGGTCCTTGTCCACAGCCGGCGTCCATTGGACCAGATTTTCATCTTCGCCATGATGGTCGCGTTCACCAGTTCGCCGCAGAGGAAGGCGCACAGGCTTCCGAGAACGACCCTCGGCGTCTGACCCAGAATTTGCGAGAAGGCCGTTTGGTGCTCCCAGCCGGGGGCGGCGGGAAGGGCCACGACGAGGCTGAAGATCAACGCGGCGACCCCGTTGGCGGCAAAGCCCATCCAGATGACGCGCCGGGAGCGGGCGAATCCATACACCTCGACCAGGATGTCGCCGAAGATGTAGGAAAGGGGGAACAGGATATTGCCGCCGTCCATCTCGATGCGCATCCATGCGGGAAGGCCCAGCGGCTTGATCGAGGAGATGTTTGAGATCAGGAGAATCGCGACGAACATGACCGAGATCATGTCCAAGTAGCGAAACGTGCGCCCTTGAGCCGCGGGTTTTTCCGTTCCCTGCATTCGCTATTCCTACCGTCTTGCCGCCGCGGATGGCAAGCCCGGGACGTGTTTGTCAAAGGGCTTGAGTTCATGTCGGGCCGGACTTACTCTTGGAACCAACACAAAGGGGGTCAATATGAATGAATGGATGTCGAGCCTCAAAGAAATGGTGGAGTTTGTTCTTGCGAATCCTTCCTCGTCGCTTGAACTGTGGGTTCTTGCGGGGCTTTCCTTCCTGATGATGTGGGCTCTTGTCAGCCGGGTCGGCAGCCTCTTGGGCATCATCAACACCCGTCCCGCCCAGACCCTTATCGTGACCGTGGTTGGGATTGCGCTTACCCTCGGGGCGCTGGTCGCGGCCAAACTCTACGTGCCGGCGTGGAACAACCCGGATTACCGGCTGTGGATTCTCATCGGTACGCCCCTGGCGGTGGCTGTGGTCCTGATCGCTCCGTTCATGGGCCTGTTCCAGAAGGCCAAGTACGGCGCGGCGATTGTCACCTGGGTGCTGGCCGTGGCGGGCGCGGCCTGTGTCGTTCTTCTGGTCGGCGCTCTGTTCGACAGCTTCGCTTCCAGCAGCCAGAAAGCGGGAAAAGGGAAGGCGCACAAGGAAGAGATTGAGCAAATCCAGAAGTAACAAGGTTCGCGGGATATCTTCCTAAACCTGGAGCTGGGCGCGGGGTAGCTTCGTAGGTGGATTGCGGGAGGATTTATGACCGAACAAGATTCGGCTCGGATGGGCATCGCGTCACCCGGGCAGAAACAGGAACTTCTGGCCCGACAGAAGGAGGTTAACCAGAGGGAGTGGAACAACCCGGACAACTGGGGCGGGCCGAAAAGTCTGGCCGTTTACTTCAGCAAGAAGGACAGCCGTGTCTGGGTTCCCCAACAGAGGCCGGGCATCGGCTGTACGGTCAACCTGGCCCACACCGGCGGGGTCATGTGGCTTGTGGGTATCTGCATGGGCATGATTCTGGTCATGGCGACGCTGTCGATCTTCGTGGGGGATCTGCTGACTCGCTGTTTCAACATGGAAATGTGATCCGAAACACTTGCCATGTTGAGCCGGAGTCAGTCATCGAACGAATCCGTAACCGCCGCGCCGCCGGCTTGTTCCCTGGCGATCTGGACCCTCGCGCTCTCCCTCCTCAGCTTCCTGTTCGTCTGCGTCGGTCCCCTGATCGCGATGGCCGCGGTGGTCTGCGGGCATCTCGCCTCCGCCCGTATCCGGTCGTCCGCGGGGGCGTTGGGCGGAAAAGGCCTGGCGCGCGGCGCGCTGGCCGTCGGGTACGCCGCGATCCTGATCTACCTCGTCATTGTTCCCTTGTTCGTTCTGCCCGCGATGGATCGCGCCCGGGATCGCGTTCGCGAGCGGATGTGCGAGGACAATGTCCGCCGGCTGGTCGCCGCCTGCATGACCTATGCCGGGGAGAACGGCGGGTATCCTCCGGCGACTCTCGACGCGCTGCGGCCGATCCTGGGGCTTTCCAGCAATGGTCTGCCCCTGGTGTTTCTGTGTCCCGCCTCGAAGGACCGTTCAGCCCCCAGCTACGAGATCGAGTCGTCGCCGGTGACTCGGTTTGAAAAACCGGCTCATGTTGTTCTTGTACGGGAGAAGGAAGGCTATCATCATGGCCGAGGCGTGGTCGCGTATGCCGATGGGACCCTCGACTGGGTTGACAGGGCGGCGCTTCCGGAGAATCAGCGATGATGGCGTTGATGATCGGCGAGATATTTCTGAAAGCCCTGGTGCTTTGCGGCATCCTCTTCCTCGCGGCCCGGCGCGCGGCGGGTTTCTCCTTCAAGAAGGCGGTCCTGGTCACGTGCGGAATCATGCTGGGCATTCTGGCGGTGGAGGCGTTCGTGGCGCTGCCGTGCAAGGAGTTGTTGAGCTCCCGGTTTGAGTCTCCCGTGCCCGAGATCGTTTCAGGTTCCGTACCCATGCTTCTTGCCGTCGCGTTGACCGCTTTCATGGCGGTACGATTCTGCCGGATCGGACTTTGGAAGGGCCTCGTTGTCGCGATGGTGTTCCTGGTCTTCAGCGTCGGCGTGAGCATGGCCGGCGCGTACGTGGCGGCGAAGATCAACGAATCCGTCGAAAAGGCGGACGGGTCGAAGATGGAGGAGGCGAACAAGGAAGCTGTCCAAGCGTCCCCGGATATGATGGAACAGATCGCGGCCGAGATTACGAGGCAGGTCCAGGGTGAAAGCGGAACGCCCATGCCGGCCGTTCCGGGGATGAATTCCGCCACGGTCCCTGTCCCGCCGGATTCCGAGCCTGTCGCGCCGCCGCACGTTGTGGAGGCCCCGCCTCCGCCCGTTGACGAACTGCCCGCCTTCGCGCGGACGCCGGAGTGGCAGGCTGCGCAGGCGAAGATCAAGGTCAGCGCCGTGCTGGTCGAGCGGGACGGAAGCAACGTGGCCATTGTGAACGGCGACGTTCTCGGCATCGGCGATGTGCTTACCGTCGAGGTCAAAAAGAAGCTCTACCGTTTCAAGATGGCGGAAATCACGACCGACTGGGTGGCCTGGGACCCGGTGGCTGAAGCGGGACCCGAGTAACGCGAAAGCCTGCGCGATAGTCCCGATAAAGCTGGCATACGGCGTCTTGTAGGGGTATCCTTGCAACGTCAATGTACGGGTTGCTGCGAAGACGCTGAATTGCGGAGGAGATCATGAAAGCGTTTTGGTGGTTCTTGACGATAGCCGCGTTTGTGTGTTCTGCGGGCGACGGATTCGGCATCACACCCCGGGAGGCCGCCACGATCGTGCGCGCCGCGTCCACGATCACGAATGCCGTACAGTTCTGCAAGGACAATGGCAGGGAGAAGGCCCTCGATGAGTTCAACAATCCCAAGGGCCGGTTCAACTTCATCGAGATGTACGTGATGGCCTATGACACCGACGGGAAGGTGATCGCCGAGCCCCGCAACAGGAATCTCGTGGGGATGAATTTGATCAACCTGCAGGATGCCGAGGGAAAACTCTTTGTGAAGCAGATCGTGAAGATCGCGATGGAAAGGGGCAAGGGATCCATTTCCTACCATTTTGAAAATCCCGACACGGACGGTGTGGAAATCCGCCGGATTTACTTCCAGCGCGTGGACGATGTCATCATCTGTTGCGTGATTCCGTGACCGCCGGCCGCCCGTCCGGCCCCATCTTAATTCTTGCAAGGCCCGGAATTCCGAGTACATTTTCCCAATGTTTCACGTCCATTTGTGCCATGATTCTGAAGGTAAAGACCACGATTACGACGGAAGGTTCTCGAGGGGGCTGAGGCTTCGGCTTTTATTCACCCCTCGAAAGAGGGGTTTTTTTGTATAGCGGAGTCGTCCGCGTCCTCGGGATCGAGGACGAGAACGAGGACGGTTATGAAAGAAATAGGAATAGGGCTTCTGGGTTTTGGAACCGTCGGCGCGGGCGTGGTCGAAGGGTTGCAGAAAAACGGCGATCTCATGGCGCGGCGGATCGGCGCGAAGCTGGTCCTGCGCAAGATCGCCGATCTCGATCTGGACCGCGACCGAGGCGTGAAAGTGGACCGTTCTCTGCTGACCCGCGATGCGGCTTCCGTGATCAACGATCCGTCCGTGGACGTCGTGGTGGAACTGGTCGGCGGCGTCGGGATCGCGCTCGATTTCGTGTTGAAGGCCCTGGCCCTCGGCAAACCGGTGGTGACCGCGAACAAGGCGCTACTGGCGGAAAAGGGCGAGGAGATCTACCGCGTTGCGGCGGAGAAGGGCGCGGCGGTTTACTGCGAAGCCAGCGTCGGCGGCGGCATTCCGATCATCAAGGCCCTGCGCGAAGGTCTTGTCGCCAACCACATCCAGAGTGTTCATGGAATCCTGAACGGAACCTGCAACTACATCCTGACCCGGATGGAGCAGGAGAAGCTTCCGTTCGACCAGGTCCTGAAAGCCGCGCAGGCGGCCGGCTACGCCGAGGCGGAACCGAGCCTCGACATCGACGGCGTGGATACCGCCCACAAGGCGGCCATCCTCGCCTCGATGGCGTACGGGTTCCCGGTGCCGATGAAGTCGGTGCATGTCGAAGGGATTCGCGGCCTCGATCCGGTCGATATCGCGACCGCGGCGGAACTGGGCTACCGGATCAAGCTGCTCGGGGTCATCAAGCGCGTGGACCGCGAGATCGAGGTGAGGATTCACCCGACCCTGGTGCCGCATCGCCATATGCTGGCCTCGGTGGGCGGCGTGTTCAACGCCATCTGGGTGTCCGGCGATATCGTGGGGGATACCCTCTACTACGGCCGCGGCGCCGGCCGCGCCGCCACCGCGAGCGCCGTGTTGAGCGACCTGGCGGATGTCGCGCGCGATTTGCAGACCGGGATGAAGAGCCGTCCCTCCGCGTTCGTGAGCCACGGCGTCGAAGGCCGTTGCGCGATCCGTCCGATCGGCGACATCGAGGCCCGCTATTATCTGCGGCTGTCCCTCATGGACAAGCCGGGAGTGCTGGCGAAGGTGGCGCAGTTGCTGGGCAGGAACCAGGTGAGCATCGCCTCCGTGATGCAGAAGGAAGCGCGCATGGGCGAGCATGTGCCCGTGATCGTCGTGACCCACCAGGCGAAAGAAAGCGGATTCCGCGCGGCGCTCGAGGAGATCGATGCGCTGGATGTCGTCGGCGCGCCGACGGTGCGGCTGCGGATCGAGGATTTTGTTTGAAGAGTGACGCCGGACGCTTGGCGGCAAGCGGCGAGAAACATTGGAGTTTTCCGGATATTGGAAAAAACGGGAGCCGATTTTCCAGGGATTGGAAAAACGTCAAGGCACAAGCGTCAAACGTCAAAGGTCAGGAATGATGAAAGTCTCCAAATTCGGCGGAACGTCTCTGGCTGACGCCGGCCAGATCATGAAGGTGTTCGAGATCGCCCAAGCGGATCCCGACCGCCGGATCATCGTCGTCTCCGCCCCGGGCAAACGCTCGAAAGAGGATATCAAGGTCACCGACCTGTTGATCTCGTGCGCGCAGGCGATGCTGAAGAGCGGCAAGGCCGACGAGGAACTCGGCCGTGTCGTCGCGCGGTTCGCGGATATCCGGAAGGAACTCGGGTTGTCCGTCCATCTCCTCGCGGAGATCGAGAAGGATCTGCGGGAGCGGCTCGCGGGCGACCGGGAGCACGCGGCCTCGTTCACGGACCGCATCAAGGCCGCGGGCGAGGATTACAGTGCGCGCTTCGTCGCGGCGGCGTTCACCGCGAAGGGCCTGAAGGCGGAGTACGTCAGCCCGCGCGACGCCGGCCTGCTGTTGAGCGACGAGCCCGGCAACGCCCAGGTGCTTGACGAGGCGTATCCGCAACTCGCGAAGTTGCGCGACCGCCCGGGCGTCACGATTTTCCCGGGATTCTTCGGCTACACGAAGAAGGGCCGGGTGGTCACTTTCCCGCGCGGCGGCTCGGACATCACCGGCGCGATTCTCGCGGCCGCCGTGAAGGCCGACGTGTACGAGAATTTTACGGACGTGGACTCGGTCTACGCGGTTGACCCGCGGATCGTTCCCGAGGCCAAGGCGATCGAACTGCTGACCTACCGGGAGATGCGGGAATTGTCGTACGCGGGCTTCGGCGTGTTTCACGACGAGGCGGTCGTGCCGGCCGTGAAGGCCGGCGTGCCGATCTGCATCAAGAACACAAACCATCCGTTGGCGCACGGCACGATGATCGTGCCGGAACGGCCGTACATGGCGGGCGGCGTGGTCGGTATTTCCAGCAGCGACGGTTTCTGCACGCTGTTTCTAAGCAAGTACCTGATGAACCGGGAAATCGGATTTGGACGGCGGCTGCTCCAGATTCTGGAGGAGGAAGGGCTGTCCTATGAACACGTCCCCTCGGGCATCGACAATACCAGCGTGATTCTTCGGAGCGACCGGTTCACGGAGGAGAAGGAGAAGCGCGTCATCAGCCGTATCCGGGAAGAACTGGACGTGGACGATGTGGAAGCGGAGCGGGGGCTCGCGCTGATCATGGTCGTGGGCGAAGGCATGCGCTACACCGTCGGCCTCGCGGCGAAGGCGACCCAGGCCCTCGCCGAGGGCGGCGTGAACATCGAGATGATGAACCAGGGTTCGTCGGAAATCAGCATGATGTTCGGGGTCAAGGAAGTGGATCGGCAGAGGGCGGTGAAGGCGTTGTATAGGGCGTTCTTCAGATAGAAACCTGAACCCTGAAACCTGGGTGCGGGGCGAAGGAATTGTACGAGACAAGCGATATCCCAAGTTGAAAGGCTTTATTCGCGCGATCCCAAGCGTCAAGGGTCAAGCGTTCAAGTCCCGGTAACAAATCGAGGCATAATATGACCACCAAACGAATACTCATCTACGACACCACCCTCCGCGACGGCGCGCAGGGCGAGGGGATTTCCTTTTCCGGCGCGGCGAAGATTCGCATCGCCAAACGGCTGGACGAATTCGGTGTGGACTACATCGAAGGCGGGTACGCGGCGTCCAACCCGAAGGACATGGCCTTTTTCAAGGACATCAAGAAAGAGAAGCTGACGCACGCAAAGATCGCGGCGTTCGGCAGCACGCGCCGCGCGAAAACGCCCGTGGCGGAAGACATCGGCGCCAGGGCGTTGATCGAGGCCGACACGCCCGTGGCCGCGATCTTCGGCAAGAGCTGGCGATTCCACGTGAAGGAAGTCCTTCGCGTCACGGAAGACGAGAACCGCGCGATGATCGCCGACACGGTGCGCTTTCTGAAACAGCACAAGAAGGAAGTGATCTACGACGCGGAGCACTTCTTCGACGGATACAAAGACAGCCCGGAGCACGCGCTTTCCACGCTGAAGGCGGCGAAGGAAGCCGGCGCCGATATGCTGGTTCTGTGCGACACGAACGGAGGCACTCTTCCGGGCGATATTCACAAGATCACCGAAGAGGTCGTCAAGAACATCGGACCGGCGGTCGGCATTCACACGCACAACGACAGCGAGCTGGGCGTCGCGAATTCGCTGGCGGCCGTGTGCGCCGGCGCGATCCATGTCCAGGGCACGATCAACGGCCACGGCGAACGGTGCGGCAACGCCAATCTCACCTCGATCATCCCGGCGCTGATGCTGAAGATGGGGCATGATTGCCTGAAGAAGGACAGCCTCAAGCGCCTGCGCGATGTGTCGCTGTTCGTGGACGAGATGGCGAACGTGCGGCCGAACCGGAAGGCGGCGTACGTGGGCGAGAGCGCGTTCGCGCACAAGGCCGGTATGCACGTGGATGCCGTGCGCAAGACCGCGAAGAGCTTCGAGCACATCGAGCCCGAGACCGTTGGCAACACGCGGCGCATTCTCGTGTCGGAACTTTCCGGCGCGAGCAACGTGTTCCTGAAGGCGGTCGAAATGGGCGTCGCGCTCGACAAGTCGTCGCCGGAGGTGAAGGAGATTCTGCGCGTGCTGGAGCGGATGGAGAAAAACGGCTATGCGTTCGAGGCGGCTGACGCGTCGTTCAAGATGCTGGTTAAGAAGATCCTCAAGTCGCACAAGCCGTTCTTCGCGCTGGACGGGTTCCGCGTGATCGTCGAGAAGCGCCACAAGGACGCGCCGTGCATCTCGGAGGCCACGATCAAGCTGTCGGTGAATGGCGAGGCCGAACTGACGGCCGGCGAGGGCGACGGTCCCGTCGACGCGCTGAACAGCGCGCTGCGGAAGGCCCTGACCCGGTTCTACCCGGACATCCAGAAGGTGTTTCTTACGGACTACCGCGTGCGCATTCTCGATCCCGAGGTGGCGACGGCGGCGAAGACCCGCGTCATCATCGAGTCGAGCGACGGCGCGAAGATCTGGGGCACGGTCGGTGTATCCAGCAATATCATCGAGGCCTCGTGGGAAGCGCTGGTCGACAGCGTGGAGTACAAGCTGTTCCTGGATGAGGAAGAAAAGAAGAAGAATAAGAAATAGGAATCCGTAATCGCTCTCCTTGACGGGAGCCGTCGAGGACGATTGGTGTTTTGAACATGTCTGAATTACCCAAAACCTACGATCCAAAGACCATCGAAGACAAGTGGTTCAACTACTCCCTGGAAAAGGGGTTGTTCCACGCTGACGCATCGAAGGGCGGCGAGCCGTACTGCATTGTCATCCCGCCGCCGAACGTCACGGGCATTCTTCATATGGGGCATGCCCTCAACAACTCCATCCAGGACGTGCTGGTCCGCTGGCGCCGGATGCAGGGCCGTAACGTGGTCTGGGTGCCGGGCACCGATCACGCCGGCATTGCCACGCAGAACGTGGTCGAGCGCGCCTTGAAGAAGGAAGGGAAGAAACGCGACGATCTCGGGCGCGACGCGTTTGTGGCGCGCGTGTGGAAGTGGCGTGAGAAATACGGCGCGACGATCATCAACCAGCTCAAGAAACTCGGCGCCTCGTGCGACTGGCAGCGCGAGCGGTTCACGATGGACGAGGGGCTCAGTGACGCCGTCTCCGAAGTGTTCATCCGGCTTTATGAAAAGAAGCTGATCTACCGCGGCAAGTACATCATCAACTGGTGCCCGCGCTGTCGGACCGCTTTGTCCGACGAGGAAAGCGAGCACGAGGATCTCGGCGGCAAGCTGTACCATATTCGCTACCCGATCAAGGACAGCGCGAAGAAGGAGTATATCGTTGTCGCGACGACACGCCCCGAGACGCTGCTCGGCGACACGGCCGTGGCGATCAATCCGCGCGACGAGCGCTACCGCCATCTCGTGGGCAAGACCATCATGCTTCCGATCCTCAACCGCGAATTGCGGGTGATCGAGGACGATTTCGTGGATCCGAAGTTCGGCACCGGCGTGGTGAAGGTCACGCCCGCGCACGACCCGAACGACTTCGGCATGGGCCTCCGGCACAACCTGCCGCAGGTCGACGTGATGAACGACGACGGCACGATGAGCGAGGCGGCGGGCCCGTACGCGGGTATGGACCGTTTCGCGTGCCGCGAAGATATTGTTGAAGACCTGAAGGACGCGGGGCTGATCGAGAAGATCGAAGACCATCAGCACGCGGTCGGCCACTGCTACCGCTGTCACACGATGGTCGAGCCGCGCCTGTCCCCGCAGTGGTTCGTGAAGATGAAGCCGCTGGCCGAACCGGCCATCGAGGCCGTGCGGTCGGGCCGCATCCGCTTCGTGCCCGAGCGTTGGACCAAGGTGTATCTCGACTGGATGGAGAACATCCGCGACTGGTGCATCTCGCGCCAGATCTGGTGGGGCCATCGCATCCCGGTGTTCTACTGCGACGGGTGCGAACACGAGTGGGCCGCGAAGGGCCGGCCCCGGAAGTGCCCGAAGTGCGGCTCGGATCAGATTCGCCAGGACGAGGATGTGCTCGACACGTGGTTCTCGTCGTGGCTTTGGCCGTTCAGCGTGTTCGGCTGGCCGGAGCAGAGCGAAGACCTGAAGTTCTACTACCCGACGAACACGCTGGTGACGGCGTCGGAAATCATTTTCTTCTGGGTCGCGCGCATGATCATGGCGGGCCTGGAGTTCATGGGGGACATTCCGTTCAGCGAGGTTTACATCCACGGCACCGTGCGCGACGACGCCGGGCTGAAGATGAGCAAGAGCCTCGGCAACTCCATTGATCCTCTCGACATCATCAACCAGTACAGCGCCGACGCGCTTCGGTTCAGCCTCACGATGCTCACCGCGACGGGGCAGGATGTGTATGTCTCGGCGGAGAAGTTCGAGATCGGCCGCAACTTCGGCACGAAGATCTGGAATGCCGCGCGCTACATGCAGATGCACACGAAGGATCGCGCGATCGACGCGGAGAACGCGAAGTTCGACATCGGCCGGCTCAGCGCGGACGACCAGCATATCCTCGCGCGCCTGCGCGATTGCACCGCCGCGTGCACGGAGAACCTGGAGAAGTTTCGATTCAATGACTATGCCAAGGCGCTCTACGAATTTCTCTGGCACCAGTTCTGCGACTGGTACGTGGAGTACTCGAAGCAGGTCTTTTACGGGACCGACGAGGCCCGCAAGCAGGACGTGCTCAACGTGATGCACCACGTGTTCGCGAACGCCCTGAAGCTTCTGCACCCGCTGATGCCGTTCCTGACGGAAGAGTTGTGGCACGGCATAGGCTACAACCAGTCCTGCGAGACGATCATGCGCGCCCCGTGGCCGAAAGCGGATGCGCAGTCGCTGGGGATTGACGCCGCCGTGGTGGACTACGTGGACGCCCGCCACGAGCTGATCCGGATCGCCCGTACGCTCAAGACGGATTCCAGGATTCCGCCGGCGCAGAAGGCGGACTTCATCCTCAAGCCGGCCAACGACCGGTACGCGAAGCAGTTCGTCGCCGATCAGCCGACCCTCGTTGCGCTGCTCCGGTGCGGCGAGTTCAGGATGGACGCCGGGTTTGCGCCCGCGAAGGCGATGCCCAGCGCGCTGACGCCGCTCGGAACGGTGTACATGTCGCTGGAAGGCGCGGTCGATGCCGATGCCGAAGCGAAGCGGCTGACCGCCCAGCTTGAGGAAGTGGACGAGAATCTGAAACGTGTGGACCAGAAACTTGGAAACGAGAGCTTTGTCAGCAAAGCGCCCGCGGCCATTGTCGATCAACAGCGCGCTCGCCGGCAGGAACTGGTGGAGAAGCGCGAGAAGCTGGTGAAGTTGATCGAAGCGTTGAAACAGAAATGATCCAAGTCATGCAGGCTGCGGACGGGACTGCCCCTCCATCAGCGACGTTCCGTGGGGCCGGTGAACCGGCTCGCAGACGGTGTTTCAGGGCTATAAACAGGCACGACGATTATCTTGGAATGCGTCCTTGACTACCGCCTGCAGTCTCTCTACTGTGGCCCGGTTGCAGTGGGAAAAAGGACGTGTTGATAGGGCTCGCACGGCCATTTCGCAAGTTGACGCACCTGTATCCTGCTTGTCCGCTGACGAGGTGGATGTTCAGGTGTTTGTTGTCTTTTGGTAGACTTTTGGCGGGACCGGATGCCCGATGGTGTAATGGCAGCACACGGCCCTTTGGAGGCCAGAGTCTAGGTTCGAGTCCTAGTCGGGCAGCCATTCCGCGAGGGGCGGGATGCCGGAGCTACGGATGGTAGGCCATGGCGCCGCAAGGCGCGCAGGCGAAGAGTACGGATACTTCGGGAGACGTTGAATCGTGAGAATTTTTTCAGGTAACGCGAACCGCCCCTTGGCGGAAAAGATCGCGAAGTACGTGGACCGGCCGCTGGGCGATTTGTCCATCACCCATTTCCCCGACGGGGAAATCTTCGTCAAGATCAAGGAGAACGTGCGCGGCAGGGATGTCTTCATTATCCAGCCGACATGCTATCCGCCGAATGAAAATCTGATGGAGCTGCTGATCATGATCGACGCCGCGAAACGGGCGTCGGCGGCGCGTATCACGGCGGTCATTCCTTTCTACGGATACGCGCGCCAGGACCGCAAGGACCAGCCGCGCGTTCCGATCACGGCCAAGCTCGTCGCGAATCTTCTGGTCGCCGCAGGCTGCAGCCGCCTGCTCGCGATGGATCTGCACGCCCAGCAGATCCAGGGCTTCTTCGACATTCCCGTGGATCACCTGTTCGCCGCGCCGGTGATCGTGAAGCACCTGCGCTCCAGGAAGCTGAAGAACCCCGTCGTCGTGTCGCCCGATCCGGGCGGTCTGAAGATGGCGCATGCGTACGCGTACATGCTTGGCGGCGGCTTGGCGATCGTCGGCAAACAGAGGAAGACGGCGACGGAAGTCGAGGCCTTGAACCTGGTCGGCGATGTCGAAGGCCGCACCTGCATTCTCGTGGACGACCTGGCGACGACCGCCGGCACGCTGTGCATGGCGTCGAATCTGGTCATGGAACGCGGCGCGAAGGAAGTCTATGCCGCGGTGACGCATGCCGTGCTCACGGAGCAGGGGATCGATCGTCTGAAGGATTCCTTTATCAAAGGGCTGGTCACGACGGATACGGTGCCGGCCCGCGAGTGGAAGGGGTTCCCGGTCAAGGTGCTGTCCGTGGCCGATCTTCTCGGCGAGGGCATCCTGCGCATTCACAGCAATCAATCCGTTACGTCGTTGTTCAAAGTATAGTCAGTGAGGGAGAAACCAATGAAAGCAGTCAAAGTTGTGGCCCAGCCACGTGAAGTTAAAGGGGCGGGGGCCAGAAGGCTCCGCCGTTCCGGTATGGTTCCGGCCATCGTGTACGGGGCCGGCAAAGAGAGCCGGATGATCCAGCTTAGCGCCCACGATTTCGACCAGGTGTTGAAAGGGCATATGGGCGGGCACATGATCATGGATCTGGAAGTCGGCGGCGAGAGCCCGGTGAAGGTTCTTCTGAAGGACGTCCAGCATCATCCCGTGTCGCACAAGATCATCCACGCGGACTTCAACGAGATCTCGATGACGAAGAAGCTTCGCGTCGACATTCCGATCAAGCTGGTGGGCAATCCGATCGGCGTGATCCAGCAGGGCGGCATTCTCGAACCCATCACGCGTTCGGTTGTGGTGGAGTGCTTGCCGACCGATATCGTGGAATCCTTTACGCTGGACGTGAGCGCGCTGAATATCAACGAAAGTCTTCAGGCGGCCAGTATTCCTCTGGACAAGTCGAAATACACGTTGATTACGTCGCCCGACCAGGCGATCGTGAAGATTTCCGTGCCGAAGGCCGAAGAGGAAGCCGCTCCTGCGGCGGCGGAAGCCGGCGCGGCTGAGCCTGAAGTCATCAGCGAGAAGAAGGTGGAAGGAGAGGAAGGCGAAGAGGGCGCGGGAGAGGACAAGAAGGAAGCCGCCAAGCCGGAGGCCGCGAAAGCGGACAAGCCTGAGGCGAAGGCCGAAGGCAAGAAGGCCAAGTAGGTTCCCGGCGCCCGGAGTGACGGCATGTGAAACTGGTCGTTGGACTTGGCAATCCGGGCAAGGAGTACGACAAAACGCGGCATAATGTCGGTTTTGACGTCTTGGACGAGTTGGTTCGGCGGACCGGGGTGACGTTGCGGCGGGGATGGACGGTTCCGGCGTGGACGGCCAGGACGGAGGTCGAGGGAAAGAATGTCCTGCTGGTCAAGCCGCGGACGTTCATGAACCGGAGCGGCTACGCGGTGGCCGCCGCGGCGCAGAAGAGGGGCTTGGAGCCGGAGGACGTGATTATTGTCCTGGATGATCTGGAACTGCCGAAAGGGCAGATCCGCATCCGGAAAAGAGGCGGCGCCGGCGGGCACAAGGGACTGCGTTCCGTCATCCAGGCCCTGGGCTCGGAGGCGTTCGTGCGGGTTCGGGTGGGAGTCGGCCCGCGGCCGCCGGGCGATGCGTTGGTGGATCACGTGCTTTCGCGCTTCACGGCCGAAGAGCGGGGCGAGGTGGACAGGGCGGTAACGGTTGCCGCCGATGCCGTGGCTGTGATCCTGCGGGACGGCGTTGAAAAAGCGATGAACGAATTTAACTGAATGGAATCAGGACGGCAGAATATGGTGAGGAGGATGCCTTGAACAAATATGAAGCGATGATTATTTTTCCGGAATCTCTGAAGGATATTGAAGAGGCGCTGGGAAAGGTGCGCGCGGAAATCAAGAAGCACGGCGGCGAAGTGGAAAGCGCCACGCGTCTCGGCAAGCGGGTGTTTGCGCGTAAAATGGACAAGCAGGACGCCGGCCAGTACGTCATCATGACGTTCAAGATGGCGCCCGAGCAGATCAAGCCTCTCAACGTTCGCTTCAAGATGAACGAAGACATCTTCCGCCTACAGATTGTCCGCGCGCCCGCGGTCGCGGCGCCTGTGGCGGCGGATGCGGAGGCCAAGGACCATGGCAACGCTTAACAAGGTATTTCTGATCGGGAATCTGACGAAGGATCCCGAGGTGCGCTATACGCCGTCGGGCAGCGCGGTGAGCGATGTCCGCATGGCGGTGAGCCGGAAGTTCAAGCTGGCCAACGGGCAGGAGAAGGAAGAGACCTGTTTTGTCACCGTGACGGTCTGGGGGCGGCAGGCGGAGACGGTCGGAGAATACCTGCGCAAGGGGTCGCCGGTGTTCGTGGAAGGCCGTCTGAAGCTGGACGAGTGGGAAAAGGACGGGCAGAAGCAGAGCCGTCTGGGTGTGGTGGCGGAACGGGTTCAGTTCCTGGGCTCTCCGCGCCGAGGCGAGGTGGGCGATGCGCCGGCTTCGTCCGAACGGCGCGGCAGGTCCGCGCCCGCGGCGCCTGAGCCGGAGGCGGACGAGCCGCCGCCGGCGGGGGGTGGGGACGACGACGATTTGCCATTCTAACGTGAGCATGTGTAATGAGAGGATGAGATATGACGCGTGAATACGACAACTACGACCGGATGGGTGACGACCGCGGCGGTTTTAAACGCCGTTCCCGGCTTGAGCCGGGACAGGTCATCGACTACAAGGACGCGGAACTGCTCCGCAAGTTCATGACCGAGCGCGGCAAGATTGTGCCCGGCCGGTTCGTCGGCACCACGGCAAAACAGCAGCGCCAGATCAAGCGCGCCATTCGCGTGGCGCGGGTGATGGGCCTCCTTCCGTAATTCGAAAGGGACGAAACCATGTCAAAAGAAGTTGTTCTGATGGCCGATGTGCAGGGGCTGGGCTCGCAGGGCGAGGTTGTTCGCGTGGCCGAGGGCTATGCGCGAAATTACCTTCTCCCCCGCAACCTGGCGGCGCCGGTGACGGAGGGCGCCCGCCGTAAGCTGGAGAAGGCTCGCAAGATGAAGGAGGAGCAGGAGGCCCGGGAACTGGAATCCGCCCAGCGTCTCGTGAAATCCATCGAGCAGGTATCCTGCACCATCCCCGTCAAGACGGGCGAGGGCGGGAAGTTGTTCGGGTCCGTGACGGCGGCGGATATCGTGTCGGCTCTGAAGGCGCAAGGGGTGGAAGTCGATAAACACCAGGTCGATCTGCCCGAGCCGATTCGTGAGCTCGGCGTCTTCAGTATTCCGATCAAGGTGCATCCCAAGGTTCAAGCCACGCTCAAGATCTGGGTGGTTGAAGAATAAGCAAACAAGGTGTTGCGATGGCTGGTCAGGTCTCCCCTTCGCCGGGCGCGAAGAGTGATCGCCTCCCCCCTTACAGCGAGGAGGCCGAGCGGGGTGTGCTTGGATCAGCGCTTCTCGACGCGGCGCGCGTCGTGGACTTTGCCGTCGAACGCGGGATTTCCCCCGAGTCGTTTTACGTGCCCGCCCACCAGACGCTTTTCGAAGTCCTGCGCGGCATGACGCATGACGGGAGCCCCATCGATCTCCTGACGGTGGGCGAAAGACTCAAGAAGCTGGGCCGGCTGGACGAGGTGGGGGGGGCGGCTTTCCTGGAGCGGCTGGTGGACAGTACGCCCACCGCCGCGCATGCCGAGTACTACATTGATATCGTCCGCCAGAAACACCTCCTGCGGATGATCATCGACAAGTCCCGCCAGGCCATCGACGAGTGTTACTCCTCCGAGAAGGACGCGGACAGCGTTCTCAACGCGGCCGAGCAGTCGTTCTTCGACATCAAGCAGCTCCAGCGCAGTGCCATGACGCCCTGGTCGGACCTGGTCAAGGACGCGATCACGGACATCGAGAACATCTTCCTGATGAAGAAGGGGATTACCGGGCTCGCCACGGGCTACGCGGACCTGGATAGAATCCTGATGGGGCTGCAACCGAGCGACATGATCGTGCTGGCTGCCCGGCCCTCGATGGGTAAAACGTCGCTGGCGCTCAATATCGCGGAGAATGTGGCCCTGGGCGTGGCGGACGACACGCCCCGGCCCGTCGCCGTGTTCAGCCTGGAAATGTCCAGGGAGCAGTTGGTCCGCAGAATGATCTGTTCGCGCGCCCGAGTGCCTTCCCACAAGCTGCAGGGCGGGTATATCTCCCAGACGTTTCATGGCCAGTTGATTTCCGCGGCATCCGCCCTGACGAAGGCGCCCATTTTCCTGGACGACACCGCGGGGCTCGAGGCGCTTGAGTTGCGTTCCCGCGCCCGCCGTATAAAGCGGAAGCACGACATCCAGTTGATCGTGGTGGACTACCTGCAGATGCTGAGCTATCCGCAGTTCGCGAGGGAAGGCCGCCAGCGCGAGACGGCGGCGATTTCCGGCGCGCTGAAGGCCATGGCCAAGGAACTGAAGATCCCGGTGATCGTCCTCAGCCAGCTCAGCCGCGCGCCCGAACAGCGGAGCGATGACGGAAGGCCGCGGCTTTCCGATCTGCGCGACTCCGGGGCTATCGAGCAGGATGCCGACGTGGTTCTCATGTTGCGCCGGCCGTGCGTTTACGCCGAGGAAGGCGAAGTGATCGACGAGAAGCTGGCCGAAGTGGAAATCGCGAAACACCGAAACGGGCCCACCGGCAAGGTGGAATTCAACTTTGAGCGGGAATACACCCGGTTCGACAGCCGGATGAGGGGCGTTGATGCCGCTCCGATGGCCGAGCCGGAACCTGAAGCCGCACCCGAGGACGAGTTCGAACAAGGGGGGCTGATATGAGGCTCCGCCGGTTGCCGCTTCTTGTCCTTTCCGTGCTTTTCTTCGCCGTCTCGTCGCTCTCCGCCGTTGCGTTGCAGGTCAAGGACGTGCAGGTCAAAACGGACGGGCATGGGGTGGCGGACCGCGAGTCCGTTCTCGCGTACACGAGTTTGAAGGTCGGCGGCGAATTCAGCCGCATGGCCATGAATCGCGACATCAAGGCCCTTCAGAAAAGCGGCCGCTACGCCGCGGTATCGGCGAACGTGGAGTCCGTTCCGGGCGGTGTGGTGGTCACCTACACCGTGGACCCCAAACTCCGGATCGGCAGGCTGGAGATCACGGGCGCCGACTATCTGGGCAACAAGAAGGTGCGCGACCTGCTGGAACTGGGGGTGGGCGATCTCGTCGACGACACGGCGCTGGCGGTTCAATCTCAAAAAGTTCGCGACAAGTACCACAAGAAATACTTCCCGTATGCCAAGCTGGCCTGGACGATCGAGCCTCTCGAGGAGCCGGGCATGGCGTTTGTCCGCGTCACCGTGACCGAGGGCAAGCGGGCAAACGTGAAACAAATCCAGTTCGCCGGCAATGACCATGTCCGCTCGTATGTTCTGCGCAAGGCGATGAAGCAGCGGGCGGTGAACTGGCTGTCCTGGATCACGGGCGCCGGCCAGTACAACCCCGACGACCTGGAGTTCGACGTGGAGTCCCTCCGCAAGGTCTATCTCGACCAAGGGTACCTCGACGTGGTCGTGAAGCCGCCGGAAATCACGATGTTGAATTCGAAGAAGATCCGGATCGACATCCCGGTCGAGGAGGGTAGGCAGTACCGCATCGGCAGGATTGAACTGAGCGGCGCGGGCCTGTTCCCCACCAGCCAGGTGGCGGGTGTGATCAGGATTCGTCCCGGGGATGTGGCGTCCGTTGCGCAGATCGACAAGTCCGGGCAGGAGGTCAAGGACTTCTACGGGGGGCGCGGGTACATCCGCAGCTTCGTAGATTACACCATGGATGTGAATGTGGAGGAATCGACGGCCGACATTTTCTACAAGGTGACCGAGGGCCATCTCGCCTACATCCGCAACATCAAGATTCGTGGTAACTCGGTGACGAAGGACAAGGTCATCCGCCGCGAGTTGGACGTCTATCCCGGCCAGATCTACAACGAAGTCAAGGTGCGCCGCAGCGAACGGCGGCTTCGCAACCTGGGCTTTTTCTCGTACGTGAACAGCGTTCCGGAGAGTACGGCCGCGTCCGATCAGTACGATCTTGCTCTCGATGTGGAAGAACAGAAGACGGGTCAGTTCATGATCGGCGCCGGGTTCTCCAGCGAGGATGACATCATCGGCTTCGTGGAACTTTCCCAGGGCAATTTCGATCTCGCCGGCTGGCCGCGTTTCAGCGGCGGCGGCCAGAAGCTTCGCATGCGCGCCCAGTTGGGTACCGAGCGAAAAGATTACGAAATCTCCTTCGTGGAGCCGTGGTTTCTGAACCGTCGGCTGGCGCTGGGCGTCGATTTGTTCGAGCACGACGCGCGGTTTCTCAGCGACGAGTACGACCAGTTGAATATCGGCGGCAGGGTCAGCCTCGGGAGGCCGCTGGGGACCTACAACCGCGTCAACCTGATCTACGGCCTCGAGAGCATTGATGTCTGCAACGTAGACACCAACGCGTCCGACCTGATCAAGCAGGAGGAAGGGGAGCGAGTCAAGAGTTCCCTGACGCTGGAACTGTCCCGCGATACCCGCGACAGCGTTTTCCTCCCTTCGAGAGGGACGCGAAGCACGGTCTCGGCCATGGTCGCCGGAGGTCCGTTGGGCGGGGAGACGGAGATCTACGGACTCACCGGGCGGTCATCGCTTTTTATCCCCCTGTGGTTTGACCATGTGTTCAACCTGCGGGGCTACGCGGCCATGGTCGACGATTACGGGGAACCCGAACGGGTGCCCATCTTCGACCGCCTCTTCCTCGGCGGCCCCCGCACCGTCCGCGGCTTCAAGTACCGCGATGTGGGGCCGAAGGTTCTGGATGAGGGCTCGGGAGGGGCGGAGGAGCCTCTCGGCGGCAAGGCCGCGGTGTGCGCGACGGCCGAATACACCCTGCCCGTGGCTGAGAAGGTGCGCCTCGCCGCGTTCTACGATATCGGCATCGTGTGGGCCGATGTGTTCAAGAAGGACGAGGATCCAGCTATCGTGGCGGGGGATGGCGAAGTGAATTCGGCGGTCGGCGTCGGGGTCCGGTTCGATTTCCCCGGATTCCCCATCCAGCTTGACTACGCTTGGCCGCTTCAGGCGGACGAGTATAATGACCGGCGGTCCGGCCGTTTCAGTTTCTGGATTGGATATACATACTAGAAGGAGAGCGTTGAAATGAGAAAGTGCCTGGTGTGGGGCGTGTGGATCGCGATGCTGGCGTGTTCTTCCGCTTGGGCGGCGGAGCCGGCGACCGTTTTTGTCGACCTGGATCGCGCGTTCAACGAGTTCTACAAGACCAAGCTCGCGGACACGCAACTGAAGGAGCAGGCCGACGAGTTCAACGGGGAGCGAAAAACGCTGGTCGGCGGCTACGAGAAGCTGCAGAAGGATTTCACGGCAATTCGCGATGAGGCCCAGAACAGCGCGCTCAGCGACGATGTCCGCGCCGAGAAGCGGAATCTGGCCGAGGAGAAACTGGTCGAACTGCGGGATTACGAAAGCCGGATTCGTCGGTTCGACGATTCCCGCCGCAAGCAGTTGGACGACCAGAGCCGGCGGATGCGTAAACGCATCGTCGAGGAGATCCAGAAGATCGTGAAGGACTACGCCCAGAAACAGGGGTACCTGGCGGTCATCGACTCTTCCGGTCAGAGCTTGAACGGCGTCGAGAACATCCTCTACGCGGACCCGAAGGTTGACATCACGGACACGATCCTCGGCATGCTGAACAAGGGCAAGCAGGAAGAAAAGGCGGACGACAAAGGCAAGTAGAATCCCATCATGGAAATGGTCATCACGGTTGAAGAACTCGCCCGGAAGTTGGGACTCGCGTTTGAAGGCGACGGTTCCTGTCCCATCAAGGGAATCGCCGGGATACGCGATGCCGGTCCCGGCGAGATCGCGTTTGTTGCCAATCCCCGCTACGCGGCCGACGCGGCTCAGACCCGAGCGTCGGCGGTGATCGTCGCGAAGAACTGGACGCGCCCGTGTCCGGCGGCGTTGATTCGGGCCGATGATCCCGACAAGGCGTTTGCGCAGGTCGCGGGCCTGTTCGCCCCCCCTCCGGCGGCGCCCGAGCCCGGCGTTCACCCGACGGCGGTGATCGCGAAGGATGTGAAGCTGGGCGCGGATGTCAGCGTGGGGCCGCACTGCGTGCTGGAGCCGGGCGTAACACTGGGAGATCGCGTGATCCTGGGAGCGGGCTGCTATCTCGGTCATGGCGTTTCGGTGGGCTCGGATACGCGGTTGTATCCGCATGTCTCCGTCCGGGAATACTGCCGGATCGGCAGCCGTTGCATTTTTCATAACGGAACGGTAATAGGCAGCGACGGCTTCGGTTACAACGTGGACAAGCAGGGTGTGCGCACCAAGATTCCGCAGATCGGCATCGTGGTCATCGGCGATGACGTGGAGATCGGCGCCAACGTGACCGTGGACCGCGCGCGCTTTGGCCGGACCCGGATCGGCAACGGGGTCAAGGTGGATAACCTCGTGCAGATCGCTCACAACGTCACGGTCGGCGACCACGCCGTCATCGTGGCGCAGGTCGGCATCGCGGGCAGTTCGGAGATCGGCGCGCACGCGGTGCTGGCCGGGCAGGCCGGTGTGTCCGGCCATGTGGCCGTGGGCGAATGGTGCGTTGTGGGCGGACAGGCCGCCGTAACCAAGGACGTCCCGCCCAAGACGTTCGTGTCCGGTTATCCCGCCATGCCGCACGAAAAGGCGACCCGGCTTCACGCCCACTACATGCGCCTGCCGGATCTGAAGGCGCGCGTCGGCGAACTCGAGAAGCGTCTCGAGGCCCTCGAGCAGAAGCTGAAGTAGTCCGACGGCCCGGCAGATCGCGTTTTTTCCGAACTTGGGAAGATTTTTTCACGGATTGTCCAAGGGTTGGAAAACGTCAGCGTTTTTCCTATACTTCATGTCCAATCGCATGAGTTTCATTGTAAATCGAAAGGGGCTGGAATCATGCAACTGGATCGACTGACCATCAAATCGCAGGAGGCGGTGCATCACGCGCAGCGCCTAGCCGAGCAGCACAGGCACGCCGAGGTGGATGTCGAACATCTCGCGCTCGCGCTGATCGAGCAGGAGGACGGCGTTGTTCGTCCGCTTCTCGGCAAACTGGGCGTTTCGCCCGATTCGTTCAAGAGCGAGATCGAGCGGGCCCTGTCTTCCCGGCCTACCGTGGACGGCGGCGCCACGGAACGATATCCCTCCCGCAGTCTCCGCAAGGCGCTGGACGACGCGTTCCAGGTCGCGGAGAAGATGAAGGATGAGTATGTCAGCGCCGAGCATTTGTTTCTGGCGGTCCTCCAGCAGAAGGATTCCGATGCGGCGAAGATCGGCGCGCGGCTCGGGCTGACGCAGGACGCGATGCTCAAGGCCCTGCAGGCGGTCCGAGGCAATCAGCGGGTGACGGACCAGGCCCCCGAGGCCAAGTACGAGGCCTTGAAGAAGTACGGCCGCGACCTGACCGAGGCGGCGCGGAAGGGGAAGCTCGACCCCGTCATCGGGCGCGATTCGGAGATTCGCCGCGTCATCCAGGTTCTTTCCCGGCGCACGAAAAACAACCCGGTGCTGATCGGCGAACCCGGCGTCGGCAAGACGGCGATCGTCGAGGGCCTGGCCCAGCGCATTCTTGCGGGGGACGTTCCGGACGGCCTCAAGAACAAGCGCGTGGTGTCGCTGGATCTCGGGGGAATGGTGGCCGGCGCGAAGTACCGCGGCGAGTTCGAGGACCGCTTCAAGGCGTTCATCAAGGAGGTCATCGGCGCCGAGGGGAACATCATTCTCTTTATCGACGAGCTTCACACCCTGGTCGGCGCCGGCGGCGCGGAGGGCGCCGTGGATGCGTCGAACATGATCAAGCCGCCGCTGGCGCGCGGCGAGCTCCGGTGCGTCGGTGCGACAACCCTCGACGAATACCGCAAGCACATCGAGAAGGACGCGGCGCTCGAGCGCAGGTTCCAGCCGGTCATGGTCAACGAGCCGACGGTCGAGGACTCGATCGCGATCCTGCGCGGGTTGCGCGAGCGGTACGAGGTGCACCACGGCGTGCGGATCCAGGACGGCGCGTTGATTGCCGCCGCCAAACTTTCCCACCGCTACATCAGCGATCGGTTCCTCCCGGACAAGGCGATCGACCTGATCGACGAGGCGGCCAGCCATCTCCGGATGGAGATCGACAGCATGCCGACGGAGATCGACGAGGTCGAGCGGCGGATCATGCAGATGGAGATTGAGCGCGAGGCCCTGAAGAAGGAGAAGGATGAGGCCTCGAAGGACCGCTTGGCGAAGCTGGAGAAGGAGTTGGCCGAACAGCGCGAGCAGAGCCGGGTCATGAAGCTTCACTGGCAGAAGGAGAAGGATCACATCGGCGATATCCGAAAGCTGACGGAAGCGCTGGACCGGATGCGCACGGAGGAGGAGACGGCCAAGCGCACGGGCAACCTGGGACGGGCGTCGGAGCTGAAGTACGGCCAGATTCCGAAGATCGAGCAGCAGATCAAGGACGCGCAGCGGAAGCTGGCGGAGCTTCAGAAGAGCCGGCGCATGCTCAAGGAAGAAGTGGATGCCGAGGATATCGCGCAGGTCGTTTCGAATTGGACGCGCATTCCCGTCAGCCGCCTGATGGAGACCGAGAAGGCGAAGCTGTTGAGCATGGAGGATCGGCTGCGCGAGCGGGTGGTCGGCCAGGACGAGGCCGTGAAGGCGGTGTCGAACGCGGTCCGCCGGGCGCGCTCCGGCCTGCAGGATCCGAATCGGCCGATCGGTTCGTTCATCTTCCTGGGCCCGACCGGCGTCGGCAAAACGGAGTTGGCGCGCGCGCTGGCGGAGTTTCTCTTCGACGATGAGCATGCGATGGTCCGCATCGACATGTCGGAGTTCATGGAGAAGCACACGGTCAGCCGGCTGATCGGCGCGCCGCCGGGGTATGTCGGATATGAAGAAGGGGGCTACTTGACGGAGCACGTGCGCCGCAAGCCCTACTCGGTGGTTCTTTTCGACGAGATCGAGAAGGCGCACGCGGATGTGTTCAACGTGCTGCTGCAGATCCTCGATGACGGCCGCCTGACGGACGGGCAGGGGCGTACGGTGGATTTCACGAACACCGTGGTGATTATGACGTCCAACATCGGGGGCGCGATCATCCACGAGACGCTGGAACGGAATCCGGGGTTGAGTTCGGACGATTCGGAATACGAGCAGATGGAGGGCCGGGTGTTCGAGGTTCTGCGCTCGCATTTCCGGCCGGAGTTCTTGAATCGCGTGGACGAGGTGATCATCTTTCATTCGCTGTCCCGCGCGCAGATCAAGCAGATCGTGGACATCCAACTGGGCCGCGTGTTGAAGCACCTGGAGGAGAGGAATATCACGCTGGAGTTGACGGACGGTGTGAAGGAGTTTCTTGCAGGCGAAGGCTATGATCCCGCGTTCGGCGCCCGGCCCCTGAAGCGGGCCATCCAGCGGCAGATCCTCGACGCCCTGGCGACGGAAATTCTGAAGGGCGGGATCGCGGAGGGGGACCGGGTCGCGGCGGAGATGGATTCAAAGAATGCGGATCAAATCCTTTTCAGGTCGAAAAAGAAGTGAGCGGTGTGCGAAGATCGGGTACAGTCGCCTGAAAGGTGATCCATGGAAACCATCGCTTCGGCGGCATTGATCCTGTTTATTTTTTTCATGGTCTATTACATCACTCGCGGGATGTGAGCGCATCATGACGAAAGACATACTGGTCAAGGTCAAGGGATTGGTGCCGACACAAACCGGGTGCGGCGTGTTCCTCGGCGACGGGACAAAGGTCATCGCCATTTTCGTGGATCACAGCGTGGCCGCCGCGATCACGATGTTCCTGCACGGAGTCAAAAAGCCGCGGCCGCTGACGCACGACCTGATTGCCCATATCTTCGTGGGCCTTGGCGCCACGGCGCAGAAGGTCGTGATCAACGATCTGAAGGACGACACCTTCTTCGCCCGCCTCTACCTGCTTCAGGAAAACGAACTCGGTAGGAATGTGGTCGAGGTGGACGCGCGACCCAGCGACTCCATCGCGATCGCCCTGCAGCAGAAGTGCCCCATCTACATCGCCCGATCGGTCTGGGATAAGGCGGATGACGCCACGTGGGCGCTGGAACAGGCCGGCCCGGAGCGCGACGAGGTCTCCGACGAGGACGATCTGTCGTCCGACGACACGCCGACGTCGTAACCCGGCGTGCCGACGGTTCCGCGCCGCCTACTTCGCGATGAGCCTGAGGAATCCGTTCGTCCAGGCCGGAAGGGGTATCGACCGAACGATGACGCCCGTACCCGTGGCGTTCACCAGCAGATTCGAGGCGTTCACGCCGGCCTGCGCCGAGGCGAGGGAGGGATAGGCCCTGATGTCGTAAGACCGGCCGGCGATCCCGTTCCAGGCCATGCTCAAGGTCGTCGCCCCTTCGGGCGCGAGAAGGGTTGAGGCAAAATAGGAGGTCGGATCGTTCGGGTCTGTTCCCGTGAAGATCTCATCGTGATCGTTCTGCCCGTCCTCGTCGGTATCCGCGCGGAAGAGTTCCGTGCCGAGCGCCATTTCCGTCGCATTGTCGAGGCCGTCCTGATCTTCATCCCCATCCGAGGCAAATGCCGTGGAGCGCTGGTTGCGGAGGAGCACGTGCCCGAGCGGCGCGTCATCCGAACATCGGAAGACCCGCGCGGTCAGGGGGCCGCCGGTGAAATTGAAGCCGATGAAGTTCGTCGTGCCGCCGTACGTCATTGCGACCATTGCCGGATTGTCGCTGTAAACGTTCGTGTTGACCTCCCCGAGCGTGTTCATCGCGTGGATCCAGTAGTAGAGATTGGCCTTTGTATTTCCGTTGTCCACCGGCGTTTCGCTGGTGTATTCCGCGAGCACGGCGGAGGGTTCAAAGAAACAACGGTACATCCAGTGGATATCCTTCCAGCCGTCCGGGACACCCTCCCAATTGCTCCCTTTGAAGTAATCGTAGTCGATGATCCGGTACGGCTTGAAGTAGCCTTGGTAGGTCATGTGCGGCCCGGTGGTGATGTACTGGATGCCCCATGCCTTGTACATCTCCGTTCCGAACCAGGTCAGCGGGTCCATCCTGCCGCCGAACAGCCGGCAGATCATGGTGGGCGTGTACCCCTCGGGATGAATCATCTGGTCGGTGTCGTACCAGTAGCGCCGGATCGCCTCGGCTTCCGTGGCGTATCCAATCGCGCCCATGTTCAGGAACTCCTCCTGCCCGGAAGCGAGGCCCCAGAGGAACATTCCGGCCCACGCATTCATGGCTTCGCTCGTGGATTCCTGGTCCGGCCCATCGGGACCGGTCATGTTCTTTTCCCCCGCGTACAGCAATTCGCTTGCCGATCCGGACACCGGGATGCCTCCCAGACCGGTGGCCCAGCAGTGTCCTTCCCAGGGGTCGAAACAGCGCAGCCACGGCAGGGGATGCAGGCCCGAGACGTCTTTTGACGGGTTGTTGTACTCGCGGATGACCTTGTTGACGACGGCTCCATAGGAGGCGACGAACGACGGCCGGTACAGTCCGAGAATCGCCGCGGAGTACGCCAACATGCCGTAATGGAAGTGGTGGTCGGTAAGGTACTGCACTGAACCGTAGGATTCCTGGAAGCCCAGCAGGGCTCCCCATGTCGCGTTGTACGCGAAGAAATGGGCGGTCTCGTTCGGCGTGTAGGTGAACATGTCCGTCAAGGCGTTCTCAAGATGGTCCAGCAGTTCGTCACGCTTGGCCACGAGCCCGGCGGCGTCGAGCGCCGGGATGACGCGCGCCACGCGCTCGATGTCTTTGCTGTGCCAGTATGTGTCGGACTTCGCGGTGTCGATGCCGCTGATCTGTTCCGCCAGCGTGGCAAAGACGACCTTGGACCACGTGGCATCTCTCGGTTCGGGGAATTGAGGGACGATGCCGTGGAACCGGATCCGCGTCGTGAACTCATTGCCCTCCCTCAACTTCAACGCGCCGAGCAGAGTGGCGTACTGGATGCCGGGCGCCGTGGCGTCGGTGGAGTTCATCCAGTGATGCGGCAACAGGCCGGACAGGGTTTCCGTCTCCGTGCCCTGCATGACGCGCGTCTGCGCCCTGTGCGTGGCAACGACCATGGAGTTGGTGCGCTGGAACGAGAAATCCACGACCGTATTCGTCACGAACGCGAAGGCATGGTTCTTCAGGATGTCGAGCTCGGAGGAGGAATAGCTCGTGCTGCGCGAGGTCAGCACGGCCGCCGACATGTAGCCGGAGCCCGGCGGAAGGGACGCCACGATCTGCGTCGAGTTGGCGGTGTTCCATGTCGTGCCCGACGGGGCGAAGAGGGCGAAGTGGCTGATGAAACCGGTCGAGACGCGCACGAGAAGCAGGGAGACATTCGTATTGACCGATTCGACCGTGTAGGCGGAGGGGAATCGGATGATCGGAGAGCAGTTGTTGAACTCCATGTAGGCGTAGGGCGATCCGTGGACCAGCGTGGCCGTGATATGACTGGCGTCGTTCCCAATGCGTACCCGAACGGACGAATCGCCGTAGCCGTCCACCCGGGATTCGCCGGCCGGCCGGGCCGGGAAGGAACCGCCGACGGCGCTGATCTCCATCTGCTTGGTGAACAGGGCGTTGATCTTCTCTGAGTTCGGCGTGGTGACCGTGGGGTAGCAGAACTCCAGCGCCCAGCCCTTGGCGTAGAAGCACAGCGGGCGCGCCGCCAGCAGGCCGCTGCATCGGACGTGGAGAATGGAACTCCACCAGTCGCTCGTCGGCAGGGGCGGTGTGACGTTGGTCGTGGCGTATACGACGGTCGGCGGCGTCGCGAAGCCGGCGGGGATGGAGGCGGCATAGGAGCCCAGTTGAGGGGCGCTCCCGGAGAGGGTTGTGGCCCAGGCGGACGGCGAGTATTCGGAGCGCAGGCCGACGGAATCGATCGCGCGGACAGCGAATTCGTAAGTCGTCGTCGGCGCCAGCCCGAAGGCGTCGTAGTGGGTCGCGGGCGTGGTGTCGATCAGCGAGCCGTTTCGGAAGATCTCGTAGGCCGCCACGGTCCCGTCATCGGTGGAGGGCGACCAGGAAAGATGGATCTGGTTCGGGCCGATCGCGGCGGCGCTGAGCGTTGCAGGCGCTGTCGGCGGTGTGATGTCCGTCGGCATGGAAATCAGCACGGCGTCCGACATGGCGGAGAGGTTGCCCGCGTTGTCGTACGCCTGCACGGCGAAGCTGTGATTGCTGCCCGGGATGCCGCTCGCGATCATGTTGGTCCGCGTTGTGGAGCCGACGTACTGCCCGTCGCGTTGCACGTGGTACCCGGCGACCGCCACGTTGTCGGTCGAGGCGTTCCAGGTCAGCGAGGCCGTGGTGGGTCCCGTTGCGGTTCCGTTGAGCTGGGCGGGTTTCGACGGCGGTGCCGTGTCCGTCAGGGTGATGATGTCTCTCGATTCGGATTCAGTCGAAAGATTCCCGAATCCATCTATGGCGCGAACGTAGAAGCTGTACTTGGTGTCCTGGGTCAGCCCGATGGCGTTGTAGGTCGTGGTGGTCGACTCGCCGATCTCGACGTCATTCCGGTAGATGCGGTATCCGACGACGGCCACGTTGTCGGTTGAGGCCGTCCAGTTCAGGTCGATCCGGGAAGGCGAGACCGCCGATCCGTCGAGCCCGGAGGGGGGCGACGGCGGCACGTGGTCGATGACGGCGTTGTGCTGGAATGCGTACGTGGCCGATGTGGACGCGGCGGGGCAACGGTAGATGAACCGGTAGGAAACCGAGGCGCGGTTGGTCAGCGGCGTCAGGGTCGCACGCCAGTAGGCGTCGGTGGAGACCATGGACACGGCGGACGTGGCGCCGCTGTTGATCTGGTACTGCATGGTGACGCTGGAACACGGTCCCGCGTTTGTCGGAAAGTGAGGTTTGAAAACGAAGAGGGCCGCGTTGCTCGCCACGGATTCGGCGCTGTGTGTGTGGAAGAACTCGGTGGGACGCGCGGACAGGCGGATGTTGTCGATCGTGATCGAATCCTGGTCGGGCGTGGGATAGCGGAACCCGAGCGCCATGGCGAACGCGCGGCTTTTTATGAAGCCCTGAAAGTCCTCGATGGGAATGTTGAAAGTCCGGACCTGGTTGGTAATCGCGCCGTAGTCGCTGATCCGTACCTGCGGTTTCCGCGTCTTGTCGGCCAGGTCTTTGTAGTGAAACTCCACCTTGAAATCCTCGCCGCCCTCGACGCCGCTGATGTCCATGCACATGTAGTTGTAGGCGGACACATCCACGGTGTTCCAACTCCAGGAGAGCGCCTGCCACCAGGCAATGTCGCTGTGGCCGTCCGGCTGGTCATACGTTAGATCCAGCCAGCCGTTCTTCTCGGAGATATACAGGAAGGGCGCCGTCCCTTGTCCGGCCGTGCCGACGACGCCGGCATCGAGGTTGCCGTTGGCAAAATCGTCGATCAGGAAATCAGCGCCAAGGCTGTCGGTCTGTGTGGATAATACCGCAATCGGCACAAGGAGCAGGTAGCGGATCAGAATGCTGCGCATCGGACGCCCCCTTTTGAGAGTTGTCATACTGACGCATTATTATACCGCATGAGGCGCATTCGGTTGAGTGACCTCCGCTCTTTTCTCTCGCATCATCCGGGCCCCGGGGGCTAATATCGCCGCCCATGAGAATATTCCTCACAGGCGGCGCCGGATACATCGGCAGCGTGACGTCGGAGATGCTGCTGGATGCCGGCCACGAGGTGATTGTTTTCGACAACCTCGAGCGCGGTCACCTGGAGGCCGTGGACAAGCGCGCGCGGTTTATCAAGGGTGACCTGCGGAATCGGGAGGAGGTTTTCGCCGCGATGAGGGGCGCGAAGCCCGACGCGGTCATTCACTTTGCCGCCTACGCGCTGGTCGGGGAGTCCATGGAATTCCCGATGCGCTACTTCCGCAACAACGTCGGCGGGGGCGTCCACCTCGTCGAGGCGATGATCGAGAACGGCGTGAAGAAAATCATCTTCTCCTCCACCTGCGCAACGTACGGCCAGCCGGACACGATGCCGATGACCGAAGACATTCCCCAGCGGCCGACGAACCCGTACGGCGAGTCGAAGCTGATGCTGGAGCGGATCATGCTGTGGGAGCACGAGCGGCGCGGCCTGAAGCCGGTGTTCCTGCGCTACTTCAACGCGTGCGGCGCCACGGAGAAATTTGGCGAGGACCACGATCCGGAGACGCACATCATTCCCAACGTGCTGGCGGTGGCGCTCGGCAAGAAGGACCAGGTCAGCGTTTTCGGTGACGACTATCCGACACCCGACGGCACGTGCATCCGGGATTACATCCATATCATGGATCTTGCGCAGGCGCATATCCTTGCCCTGGCGTGCGACCATGTCGGCGCGTTCAACCTCGGAACCGGCGACGGGATGTCGGTGAAACAGGTGGTGGACACGGCGAGGAAGGTCACGGGCCACCCGATCCCGGTGCGGGTTTCCGCGCGGCGGCCGGGCGATCCGGCGCGGCTTGTGGCCGGCGCCGACAAGGCGAAGTCCGTCCTGGGATGGAAACCGAAATACGGCGATCTGCGGACCATCATTCAGCACGCCTGGAACTGGCACAAGGCCCACCCGAACGGCTATTCAAAATGAGGCGGGAAGTCGAACTCGTCACGACGGGCACCGAGCTTCTGATCGGCCGCACCGTGAACCGCCATCCGCTTATTCTCGGGGAACAACTCGGAACCGTCGGCCTTCATCTCGTGCGCGACACCACCGTGCGCGATGATGCCGTCTCCATTCGTGAAGCCGTCCAATCGGCTCTTGAACGGGTTGACATCGTTTTTGTGACGGGAGGTCTTGGGCCGACCAGCGACGACATCACGCGCGACGTTCTGGCGGATATTCTGGACAGGAAGATCGTGACGGATCAGCAGGCGTTGGACGCGATGATCGCTCGCTATCAGAAGCTCGGGCGTGTGGTCACCGAGCAGGCGCGTCGGCAGGCGCGGGTGCTGGAAGGCGCTGCGGTCCTGTCTAACCCGGTCGGCATGGTGCCGGGCGAACGAATCGATCTCGAAGGCAAAGTCCTTTTTCTCCTGCCGGGCCCGCCGCGCGAGTTCGCGGCGATCCTGGAACAGCACGTCCTGCCCTGGTTCCGTGCGGGAGTGGGGGGGGCGGCGGTTGCGGAGAAGCTGTTTCTCCTCTGCGGGGTTGGCGAATCCGATGTCGCGAATTGGCTGGAGAAGGCCGGGTTCAATCCGCCGGGGGTGGACATTGCGTATTGCGCGGCTCTGGGGCGGATTGAAGTCCGTCTCACTTCGCTTGCCGGCGACATGGCGGAGGTCGAGCATGCCGCGGCGGTGGCCCGCCGCCTGCTGGGGGATTGCGTGTTCTGCGAAGAGCGCGCCGAGATGGAGGATATCGTGGGCCGGCTGCTTCGGCAGCAGAAGGCGACGCTGGCGACCGCCGAGTCCTGCACGGGCGGGCTGATCGGACATCGCATCACGTCCGTCAGCGGCAGTTCGGCGTACTACCTCGGCGGCGTTATCGCGTACTCCAACGAAGCGAAGATTCGCGAGTTGGGTGTGGATGCAGATGTTCTGAAACAACACGGGCCCGTGAGCGAAGAGATCGCGCGGCAGATGGCCGACGGCGCGCGCGCGCGCCTTGGCGCCGACTACGGCCTGAGTGTCACGGGCATTGCCGGGCCGACCGGCGGGACGCCGGACCGGCCTGTGGGCCTGGTGTACATGGCGGTTGCGGACAGGACCCGGTCGTGGGCGCGTCGGTATATCTGGTCCGGCGAACGGGATGTCGTCAAAACGTGGAGCAGCCAGATGGCGCTCGATCTTCTGCGCCGCCGGCTCCAGGGGTTCCTGAAGGATGAATCCTGACGATGTCATCCGGGCATTCGTCGCGATCGAGATCGGCGACGGCGTCCGCGAGGCGCTGAAGGCCCTCCAGCAGGATCTGAAGAAGGCCGGCGCGCGGGTCGGCTGGGTCGCCCCGGAGAACATTCACCTGACACTCGTCTTTCTCGGCGACGTGTTCCGCTCGCAGATCGAGCCGCTTGCGAAAAGCCTGGACGAGGCGGCGGCCCGGACGGCCTCTTTTCGTTACGACGTGGCCGGTTCAGGCTTTTTCGGCTCTCCGCGCGCCCCCCGGGTTCTATGGGCCGGAGTGAAAGATCCGGGCAACGCGGTCACGGGCCTCCAGGCCCGCGTGGAAACCGCCGTTCGCGGGCTCGGCGTGAAAATCGAAGAACGGGATTTCCTCCCGCACCTGACGCTCGGCCGCGTACGCGCGCGGGACCGGGCGGATGAATTGACTTCGCGGCTGGCCTCGGCTACAAACGCAACCTACGGATCGGTTGATGTTCACCGTTTGCTGTTGATGCAAAGCCGCCTGGAGCCCCAGGGCGTCCGATACGCGGTTTTGCACGAATCTGCACTAAAAGGAGCAACATAGAATGGCTGCGAAAACTCAGGCTGCAAGCGCGACCGACAAGAAAATGCCCGCGGCCCTCAGCGCGGTTCTGGCGCAGATTCAGAAGGAATACGGCGAAGGGGCGATCATGCGCCTGGGCGACGAGGAAGCCAGGGTCAGCGTGCCTTCCATTTCCACGGGCGCGTTTACCCTCGACCTGGCGCTCGGCATCGGCGGCGTGCCGCGCGGACGCGTGATCGAAATTTTCGGACCCGAATCCTCCGGCAAAACGACCCTCGTTTCGCACATTATTGCGAACGTTCAGAAATCGGGGGGGATGGCCGCGTTCATTGATGCGGAGCACGCGCTGGATCCGGCCTATGCCCAGAAGATCGGCGTCAAGTTGGACGAATTGCTGATCTCCCAGCCGGATTCCGGCGAGGAAGCGCTCAACATTGCCGATACGCTCGTGCGCAGTAACGCGCTGGATATCGTGGTGATCGACTCGGTGGCGGCTCTTGCGCCGCGCGCGGAGTTGGAAGGCGCGATGGGCGACTCGCATGTCGGTTTGCAGGCGCGGTTGATGTCGCAGGCTTTGCGAAAGCTGACGGGCATCATCCACAAGTCAAAGACCTGCTGCATCTTCACCAATCAGATCCGCGAGAAGATCGGGGTCATGTTCGGCAGTCCGGAAACGACGCCCGGCGGCCGCGCGTTGAAGTTCTACGCCTCGGTGCGCATGGATATCCGGCGCATCGCGAATCTGAAGGACGCGACCGGCCGCGTCATCGGCAGCCGCACCAAGGTCAAGGTCGTGAAGAACAAGGTCGCGCCGCCGTTCACGGAAGCGGAGTTCGATATCCTGTACGCCGAAGGCATTTCGTTCGCGGGGTCCATCGTGGATGCGGGGATCGAACACGGGCTCTTCGAGAAGCGCGGCACGTGGCTCTCGTTCGAAGGTCAGCAGTTGGGACAGGGACGCGACGCGGCCCGCGACTTGCTGAAGAAAGACCCGGAACTTCAGAAGAAGATCATGGAGAAGGTGAAGCAGAAGGTCCACGAGACTCACGGCTTCGCCGCCGGCGTCAAGCCGTCGAAACTGGTTGAGGGAAAGAGCTGACGAGTCCATTCATGACTTCTGCTGAAATCCGTCAATCGTTCCTGGACTTCTTCAAGTCCAAGGGGCACGAGATCGTGCCCAGTTCGCCTGTGGTCCTGCCCTCGGACCCGACGCTTCTCTTTGCCAATGCCGGCATGAACCAGTTCAAGGAGATATTCCTCGGCACGCGGCAAAGCTCGTACAAGCGCGTGGCGAATACGCAGAAATGCATCCGCGTCAGCGGCAAGCATAACGACCTGGAAGAGGTCGGCCTCGACACGTACCACCACACATTCTTCGAGATGCTCGGCAACTGGTCGTTCGGCGACTACTACAAGGCCGAGGCGATCGCGTGGGCGTGGGAGCTGATGACGAAGGTGTGGAAGCTTCCGAAGGATCGGTTGTGGGCGACCGTGTTCCGCGAGGACGACGAGGCTCTCGAGATTTGGAAGAAGATCACCGATATCAACCCGGCCCACATCCTGAAGTTCGACGAGAAGGACAACTTCTGGGAAATGGGCGAGACCGGCCCGTGCGGGCCGTGCTCCGAGATTCACATCGATCGCACGGAGAAGGGATGTGGGCCGGAGATGGTTAACGCCGGAACGCCCGATGTGATCGAGCTCTGGAATCTGGTCTTCATCCAGTACAACCGCCGCGGCGACGGGACGCTGGAAGAGCTTCCGGCGAAACACGTCGATACCGGAATGGGGTTTGAACGGATCGCCTCGGTCTTGCAGGGCAAGCGGTCGAATTACGACACCGACGTGTTCGTGCCGATGATCGAGAAGCTGGCCGCCATGTCCGGGGCGAAATACGAAGGAGACGCGGCGGTCGCCATGCGCGTGATCGCGGATCATCTTCGGGCGCTGTCGTTCGCGATTGCCGACGGCGTGATCCCCTCGAACGAGGGCCGCGGCTATGTCCTGCGCCGGCTCCTGCGTCGCGCGGCCCGGTACGGCCGGAAGATCGGCCTGACCCGGCCGTTCATGAAGGAACTGTTCCCGGTGCTGGAGAACATCATGTCGGGCGCTTTCCCGGAACTGAAGACGCGTCGCGACGAAGTCATGCGCGCGATCAACGCGGAAGAGGAGAGTTTCGCCAATACACTGGGCCGCGGCATCAGCCTGTTCGAGGATGTGGTTCTCGACCTGAAGGCTCGCCGGGAGACCGCGTTCCCCGGTGACGAGGCTTTCAAACTGTATGACACGTATGGGTTTCCCATCGACCTGACCCGCCTGATGGCGGCGGAGAACCGGTTGACGGTGGACGAGGGGCGCTTCAAGGAACTCATGGGGCAGCAGCGCGAACGCGCGCGAGCCGCGCAGAAGAACAAGATGCTCAAGGGAGAGGCCGATTTGATCGCCGACCTGGTCAACCAGGGCGTAAAGTCGGAGTTCACGGGATACCAAACCCTGGAGGATGAATCGCCGATTCATTTCATCCTTTCGGACGGCAGGAAAACGGACGGCTTGAGTGAAGGGATGGCCGGAGAGATCATCCTGCACAAGACGCCGTTCTATGGCGAAGCCGGCGGACAGGTCGGCGACAAGGGCATGATCCGCGGGCCCGAGGGCGAGTTTGAGGTGTGGGATACGCAGAAACCGGGCGAGGGATTGATCCTTCACATCGGCAGGATGGTGCGGGGCAGGATTTCGAGCGGCGACCGCGTCGCGGCGATTGTTGATGCCGATCGCCGCCGTCGGATCATGCGCCATCATACGGGAACCCATCTGTTGCAGTACGCCCTGCGCAGTCTCGTCAGTCCGACGATCCAACAGGCCGGTTCCATGGTGTCTCCCGACCGGCTGCGCTTTGACTTCAATTACTCCGAGGCCGTCCCGGCGGACCAACTGGAACGGGTGGAGCGACGGGTCAACGAACTGATCCTGGAAAACATCGCAGTCAAAACGTTTATGATGCCGCTTAAGGAAGTCGCGGGATCGGGGATCATCGCGGTTTTTGACGAGAAGTACGGCGACACGGTCCGGGTTCTCGATGTCGGCGGCTACAGCCGCGAACTCTGCGGCGGAACGCACGTTCATGCGACGGGAGACATCGGCTTGTTCCGGATTCTGTCCGAAAGCTCCGTGGCTTCCGGCGTGAGGCGCATTGAAGCGGCGTGCGGCTGGGCTGCGTACGATTGGACCCGGCGCGAGCACAACCTCGTTCGCCGCCTTTCCCAGAGGCTGAGCGTCGCCCCTGAAGAAATCGGCGAGCGGCTGGAAAGCCTGATCGAAAGCAACAAGAAGCTCGAGAAGGAGTTCAAGCATCAGGCGGCAGCGGCGGCGTTGGGCAAGGTCGATGATATCGTGAAGGCGAAAAAGGATGTCGCGGGGATTCCGCTGATCGCCGCGGACGTTGGCGATTTCGATATGGATGCCTTGCGGAGCCTCATGCAGGCCGTCCGCGAGAAGGGGTCTTCCGGCGTTGTCGTGCTGGGGAGCCGCAACGAGGGCAAGGCCTGCTTCATGGCGTCCGTGAGCGATGATCTGGTCAAGCGCGGCGTGCATGCCGGAAAACTGATCGGGCAGGTCGCGAAGATCGCCGGCGGCGGCGGCGGCGGTCAGCCGAACAAGGCGCAAGCCGGCGGCAAGGACGCTTCCAAGGTGGCCGAGGCGATTTCCCGGGTGGAAGGCATCCTCAAGCAGATGCCTGTGAAGTAATGCCTGCGACGACTCCCAGCCGCGTTTCCATCCGGCGGATTGACACGTACGACGCCGAACGCGTTCTGGATTCCATGCGCGCAGTGTTGCAACCCCTCGGCGGCATGCGCGCGTTTGTCCGTCCCGGCCAGCGGGTGCTTCTTAAGCCGAACTTGCTGTTCGCTGCAACTCCCGACAAGGCCATTACCACGCATCCCTCGGTCATTCGCGCCGCCGCGATCCTCGCGCAGGAAGCCGGCGGCAAGGTGTCGGTCGGCGACAGTCCCGGCGTGGGCGATCTCCGGCGTGTGGCCAGGGTCTGTGGAGTCGATGAGGTCGTCAAGTCGCTGGGCCTGGAGTACGCCGACTTCAACACCACGCAGGTTGTCGAGCAGCCCGGGAACAAGGTGTCCAAACGGATCGAGTTGGCTGCGGCCGTGTCACAGGCGGACGTGATCATCTCGCTGTCGAAGCTGAAGACGCACGGGCAGATGGTTTTCACGGGTGCGCTCAAGAACCAGTACGGGTTCGTTGTGGGCGTGGCAAAGGCGCTGTATCACTACCGCCTCAAATCCCGCGACTGGCTCGCCGAACTGATCGTCGATATCAACCGGACCGTGAAGCCCGCGCTGGCCATCATGGACGGGATCGTCGCGATGGAAGGCGCGGGTCCGAGCGGCGGCGAGCCGCGGCCGATGAATGTGCTCGTTGCCGGCGTTGACCTCGCGGCCGTCGACACGGTTTGCTGTCACCTGATCGGCCTGGAGCCGATGCGGACGCCGATTGCCCGCGCCGCGCGTTCGCAGGGGTTCGGCGCAACCTCGTTGGAGGAGATTGAGGTCATTGGACAGAACTGGGAAAGCCTGCGCCAGTTGGACTTCAAGAAAGTCGCCGATCCGAAAGATATCCTCGGTCTGATCCCGCTGCCGAAGCCTGTTCTGAATTGGATCAGCGGGCATCTCGCGCCCCGGCCGCGCATCATTCAGGAGAAATGCATTCGATGTCTCGCGTGTTTCAAGGGCTGTCCGGTTCCTCCCCCCGCCATCGATCCAAGGCTTCCGCGGCACAAGCAGGTGGACGATGCGCGATGTATCCGCTGTTACTGCTGTCATGAGTTCTGCCCGGCGAAAGCGATCGTGCTTGAAAGGACGATGCTGGACCGCTTGCTGAACATTAGGAATCGCGTGTCGACGGCCGGAAAGTCGCGTCAGGACAGCGGCTCGGCAATCAGGTCGTAATCCAGGGCATCCGTGACGCGGACTTCCAGAAACTGCCCCAATTCAGACCGCTTGAAGATCTCGCCGCGCAGATAGACCACACCGTCCACGTCCGGGGCCTGCAGGCGCGTCCGGCCGACCGCGCAAACCCCGTCGGGGACATCGTCGTCCGGCGAGGTGAACGCGTCCAGCATGACTTCCATCCGGTTCCCGACCTGATCGCGCATTCGTTTCCTGGAGATTTCGAGTTGGGCCAGCATCAGGGCGTCGCGGCGGCGGACCTTTTCCTCCGCAGGCACGTTGTCGTCAAGCTGGGCCGCCGGAGTCAGAGGCTCGCGCGAGTACATGAAAACGCCTAGGTGCATAAACCGGCGTTCCCGCACCAGATCCAGCAGTTCATTGAACTGTTCTTCGGTCTCGCCGGGATATCCCACGATGAACGTCGTGCGCAGCGCGCCGTCGGGAATCGTGTCGGCAATCAGATCGAGAAGGCGAAGCGTTTCTTCCTTGCGCATTCGTCGGCCCATGGCTTCCAGGATCGGATTCGAGATGTGCTGGAGCGGCAGGTCGATGTATCGGCAGAGGTGCGGCTCGGCGGCCAGCGTGTCGAGAATCTCCCGGCTCATGTGGCGTGGATGGCAGTACAGGATGCGATACCACGCCGTTGAATCGATGTCCTTGAGTTTCCGGAGAAGCTCGGGCAGGCGTCCTTCGCGGTAGAGGTCCTGCCCATAATTGGACGTATCCTGGGAGATCAGGTTGATCTCCCGCGCGCCGCTCCGGATCAACTGTTCCGCCTCGGCGAGGATGTCCTCCATGGGGCGGCTGATCTGGGTGCCGCGGATTCTCGGGATGGAACAAAAACGGCAGATGTTCGAACAGCCCTCGGCCGCTTTGAGATACGCGGAATGAACGCCGCCGATCCGGACTCTCGGCGATTTGAGGAAATCCATGAAGCTCCCCGGCAGGGAGGGGTGAGCAGACCGGCGGAGCGGGGTGGGTGCGGCGGCTTTGGAGTGCAGCAGGCCGCGGCAGATGTCCGGCAGGCGGTTATAATCCCGGAAGCCGATCCGCGTGTCCGCCTCTTTCAGAAAAGGGTCCAGTTCCGGGCAATCGGCGATGCGCTCGACGAGGCACCCGAGCGCAACGACGACGCGCGGCCGGCCGTGCTTCTTCAACTCCGCCAGTTCATTGAGGACTCCGGCCGCCTCGGCGCGCGCGTCGTCAATGAATCCGCAGGTGTTAACGAGGCAGATGTCCGCGTCGGCGGGGTTCTCGGCGATCAGCAGTCCGGCGCCGGCCAGGTTGCCCAGGATGCACTCGGAATCCACGGTGTTCTTTGCGCAGCCCAGGTTGATCAATGCAACGGCAGGAGGGGTGATGTCGGTCTGCGTGGGGCGCGTCATATCAGGGCCGGGGACGGAAGGTGGACTCGCGCGCCAGTTGCTCGAACAGTTCGCGTTCCTTGCTGGTGAGTTTGTCCGGCACCACAATGCGTATCGTGACCAGCAAATCGCCGGCGGTTTTGCCTTTCGGAAGGCCTTTTCCGCGCAGACGCAGTTTCTGTCCGCTCTGGGTGCGGGCCGGGATCGTCAGCGAAACGGTTCCCGCGAGCGTATGAACGTTGACCTTGGCGCCCAGCGCGGCTTCCCACGGCGCAATCGGCAGGTCCATTTCGAGGTCGCGATCCCTGACCGTGTACATGGGGTGGGGGGCGATGTGGACCGTGAGGTACAGATCGCCCGCTTCGCCGCCGCCGGGGCCTGCGCTGCCCTGGCCTGAAAGGCGGATGCGCGATCCCTCGGTTGTTCCGGGCGGGATTTTCACATCGTACTTGTGCGTCTTGTAGCGGACCTCGCCGTAGGGGGTCATCTCGGGCGCCTGCAACGCGATTGTCTTGCGCGCGCCGTGGTAGGCATCCTCGACCGTGATCGTCAGTTCCGCCTCCTGATCCTGTCCCCGCGCGGCCCGCGTGGACTCCCGGCCGCGGCCACGGCCGGAGCGCGCCTGGCTGAACGGGGACCCAAACAGACTTTCGAAGAAGTCGCTGAACCCGCCGAGGTCTTCGAACGAGAACGAGCCGCTCTGGCCGGGCGAGCCCTGGAAATCGAAATGGATGTTCTCAAATCCCGGCGGCGGCCTGAAGTCCTGCCCGGCGCGCCAGTTCGTGCCGAGCGCGTCGTACTTCTTGCGCTTCTCCGGATCGCCCAGGACTTCGTACGCCTCGTTGACCTGCTTGAACCTGGCTTCGGCCGCCGGGTCCTTGTTGACGTCCGGGTGCAGTTTCTGCGCGAGCTTTCGGTACGCCTTCTTGATCTCGTCGGCCGAGGCGCTTCGAGAAATGCCCAGAGTTTCGTAATAGTCCTGGAATTTGACGCCCATAAACGTCGGTTACACTAGCACAAAACAAGTCGTCCGCAAGATGGGTGTTTTGCCGGGTTTATCCCCATCCCCCGCGCCCTGGCGGGCGCGGCTGCCCGCACGCGATGCGTCAGGACGGTTGCGGCAAACGCGAAAGGGGCGCAGTCATGACCGCGCCCCTTTCCGTCCGCTCCTTTCCCGGCTTATTCCGCCGTGATCTTGATCGTCTTCTTTTGGGTCTTCTGCTCGGGCGTCTTCGGCAGCGTGACGGTCAGAACGCCTTTCTTGAAGGCGGCTTTGACCTTCTCCTTGTCCACGCTTGCCGGCACGGGGATGATGCGCTGGAACTCGCCGTACGATCTCTCGACCATGTAGTAGTTCCGCTTCTTCTCCTCCTGCTCCTGCTTCTTCTCGCCCTTGATGGTGAGCAGGTCGTCATCCAGGGAAACCTGGATGTCCTTTTCATCCATTCCGGGCAGATCGGCCGTGACGCGGACTTCCTCGTCCGTCTCCGACACGTCTACGCTGGGCATGATGACGTGCTGCGGCTCGACGCGGGACAATCCCGTCCCGAATCCCTGTAAGAACTCATCGAACAGGTCATCCATCCTCTGATGGAGTTCGGTGAACGGTGTCTGTTCCGCGCGCGCCACGTTTCCTTTTCGCCTTCTCCACGGCATGATGTTCTGAGTCATAATCGATATCTCCTTTCTGTTCCTTAACCGTTTTCCACGGGAATCTCCCTCGGCAGGTTCTTCCTGGCCTTGGGCAGAGTGATCCGGAGGACGCCGTCCTTGATCCGGGCCTTGATGCCTTCGCGCTCAATGCCCTCAGACAGGGTGAACGAGCGCTGGTAGTCGCCCTCCGAGTAGCCCCGATAGAGCAGGCTCATATCCTTGGGGTCCTCTCGAGAAATGCGGCCGGTCAATGTCAGCACGTCGTTCTCGAGTTGAATGTCCACATGCTTGTCATCGACGCCCGGCATATCGGCCGCGACCACGATGGCGTCCGGGGTCTCAAAGATGTCCGTGTCCGGGGAGAACACGGGTACGCTTCGTGTCTCCTCCGCGGGTCGCGTGTTCTCCGTCTTCCTGGTTTCAACGTTTGTGTTTGTCATGTTCATTCGCCTCCGGTTATTCAGCCTGAACTTCAATTTTGCGCGGCTTGCTCGACTCCTTGCGGGCGAGCGTTATACGCAGGATGCCGTTGGCGGCCGTCGCCTTGACGGCGTCGCCCTCGATCTCGTAGGGGAGCCGCACCGCTCTCGAGAACGCGCCGCTGTTCCGCTCGTTGCGGTGAAAGATATGATCCGCTCCGATCTCGTCGGCTTTGCGTTCACCTTCGATGGCGAGGATGTCTCCCGTTACGGACAGAGACAGGCTCTTGGGATCAACTCCCGGTATCTCCGCCGTGACCACCGCCTCGTTGTCGCCGCCCCACACGTTTACGGGCGGGAACGCTGAGCACCGGCTCGAGTAACCGCCGAAAAGCTGGTCCATCGAGCGGTTTATACGGTTCAGTTCCGAGAACGGATCAAACCCGAATCCATTTCTTCTGACCACTTTCCATGTCATGTTCGTTATCCTCTTTTTGTGATTATCCAATCTCACCTGCCGATGTAAGTAGCATGAATGATGCCAACTGGGTGTGAATAGTTGTAACTACTTTATAGTTAAGCGATAACGTATGTTTCGGATGTTTGCAAGCAGAGACATAGTGGCTCTATGTATCTCGTTTATCGTTGATATGCGAGACAATCTGGCTCTTATATTTTGTGCGTGTTGCGATTTGCTGAAGATTATTGAGTGTACACAAGGGGTGGATGTGGATATACTTGGTGTGCTGGCAATTGCAGAGGATTTGATGTGAGCAGGAAGCGAATCGGTAAGTTGAGCATTGGGCAGGCGCCGAGAGTGGTCGGAAGTATCACGCAGGGCGAGACGCTGGACCGGATTGGCCGGCTGACGAATCTGGCTTTCGATATTGCGGAAATCCGTTGGGACAAAATCGGAACGGACAGGGCGGGGGTGCTTTCGACGTGTCGGCTGATTGAGAAGTCGGGCACGCCGGTGCTTCTCACCATTCGGTCGTCCCAGGAGGGGGGGGCGTGGAAGGGGGAGGAGAAGCGGCGGCTTGCGCTGTACAAGAAGGCGTTGTCCAGCGTTTCCGCGGTGGATATCGAGATCTCCAGTTCCATTTTCCGTTCGGTGATCAAGGCGGCCCGCAAGGCGGGCAAGACCGTTGTCGGCTCCTTCCATGATTTTGAGCGTACGCCGGCGGTCCAGGAGTTGTGTGACATCATCAGGACGGGCCGGGGTGCCGGTGCGGACATTGTGAAGCTGGCGACGGCGATTCACGAACCGGCGGACATCGCGACGCTGTTCAGCGTCCTCAAGAAAGAGGGCAAGAGGCCTCTCTGCCTGATCGGCATGGGGGAGGTCGGAATTTCGACGCGCGTGACGCTGGCGTGCGCGGGTTCGTGCCTGGCGTACGGCTATGCGGACCGCTCCGCGGCGCCGGGTCAGACGCCGAGCAGCACGCTGATGCGCAGGCTCAGGAAGGCTTGTCCGTCGTACGACCGGGATTATCTTTCCCGCCACGGTCTCGCGCCCGCTTGAATTCGTCCGGCGACGACAGGGGGCATCCTTCGGAGTCGCACGGGGTGTCCTTCTTTCGCGTCATCTTCCAAGCCAGCCAGGCCGCCGCGCCGAGGACAAGCAACGCAGCGAGCGCCGTCTGCAGCGTCTGCATCTCAACTCCATCCCAGAAGGCGGCCGCCCTGCCAAAGGACGAAGCAGGCGATCCACGCGAGCCCGGTCATGTATCCGAGTTGGAATAGCGTCCACTTCCAACTGTTGGTTTCGCGGCGTACGACCGCGATCGTGCTGACGCACTGCATGGACAGCACGTAGAAAATCATGATGGAGAGCGCACGGAGAGGGGTGAAGAACGGCAGGCCGGTCTCCGGGTCCCGTTCCGACCGGAGATGCGCCTGCAGGTCCGCGGCGCGGTGCGGATCGCTCATGTTGGTTCCATAGAGGGTCGCCATGGAGCTGACGAACACCTCGCGCGCGACGAAACTGCTGAGGATGGAAACGCCGATCCGCCAATCGAACCCGATGGGCGCGATCACGGGCTCGATGACGCGGCCGACGGTTCCCGCGAAACTCTCTTTGATTTGTTGGCCGGGTTCGGCGTCCGGGCGGTGAGGGTAGTTCGTCAGCGCCCACATGATGACGGACATGGCGAGGATGACGGTGCCGGCCTTCTTGACGAAGAGCAGGCTTCGTTCCCACATCGTCTGCAGGACCATCCGCAGGCGCGGCCTCCGGTAGCGCGGCAGTTCCAGGGCGGGCGCCGAGGCGACCCCCTTGAGGATCGTTCTGTTGAATAACGCCGCCGTGAGCACCGCGGCGGCGATGCCCAGCAGGATCATCGAGACGATCACGATCGCGGGGAGGGGGATGAACCCGAGCACGATCGTGTTCGGGATCACCGCTCCGGTGAGCAGCAGGTACACCGGCCAGCGGGCCGAACAGCACATGAACGGCGCGACAAAGATCGTGAGGAGCCGGTCGCGGGCGTTGTCGATCATGCGCGTCGCCATGACGCCGGGGACGGCGCACGCGAAGCTGGAGAAGAGGGGAATGAAGGCCCGGCCGTGCAGGCCCACGCGCCCCATGATCCGATCCATAATCAGCGCGGCGCGCGCGGTGTAACCGGAGTCCTCGAGGATCGCGATGAAGAAGAACAGCATCATGATCTGCGGCAGGAACACCAGGATGCTGCCGACGCCCGTGATCACGCCGTCCGCCAGCAGGCTCTGCAACGGCCCTGCCGGAATGGCGTTCATGACGAGCGCGGCCAGGTCTCCGAACAGGCGCTTGATCCAGTCCATGGGCGGCCTGGCGAACGCGAAAATGGAGGCGAAAATCATCAGCACGATCAGGCCGAGAAAGGCCGGTCCCGCGATTCGGTGCGTGAGCCAGTAGTCCGCGCGCTCGCCGAACGTCAGCCTGGCCTCGCGAACATTGCGGACCTCCGCCATGAGGGTCTCGATCCACTGATAGCCCGCTTCCGCCTCGATCGCGTACCACACGAACCCGGCCTGGGCGAGGTTGTCCCGCGCCGCGAGGATGGCTGTCTTCAGGGTGTCCCGCGCGGCGGCAAACCGCGGGTGCGAGAACGAGTTTTCGGTGCAGATCGCGCGCAGAGCCGCGCCGCGCGCGGATTCCGCCGTCGCCAATTCGTGGGCCTGCAGGCGGGCAGCCAGGCGGTCCACCTCCCGCGCGGCGGCGTCCGGGATTTGCACGACGCTCCGGGGAATGGAAGGCTGTTTCAGCGCGCTCAGAATTCGAGCTTTCAGTTTGGCGATGCCTACCCGGCGGCTGCCGACGGTCGGAACCACGGGCACACCGAGTCGTTGCTCCAGCTTGGCGACGTCGATTTTGATACCGGATGCGCGGCACGCATCCATCATGTTCAGCGCCACGACCACGGGGATGCCAAGGCTGAGCAACTGGGTGACGTGAAACAGATTTCTCTCGAGATTACCGGCGTCCACGACGGCGACGATCAGGCCGGGTCGCGGCGTGTCGTCGCTCCAGCCCATCAGCACATCGCGGGCGATCGCCTCGTCGGGCGAGTGCGGATTGAGGGAGTACGTTCCCGGCAGGTCGATCACCCGGATATTCCCGTCCGGATTGTCCTGCAGGACGCCCATATGCTTTTCGACCGTCTTGCCCGGATAGTTGGCCACCTTCTGGTGCAGGCCGGTCAGCGCGTTGAAGATCGTCGACTTCCCGCTGTTTGGATTTCCGGCGATCGCGATGTAAAGGCTGTTCGTTGCGCTCATTTCATGGGACCGTAAACTGGACGCGGATTGACCGGGCGACCGCCTTGCGGAGCGTGAGGCGCGAACCCCTGGCCTGGATGATGATCGGATACCGAAGGGGGGCGCGGCGCTCAAGGGTTACCCGCGTGCCCACGGTCAGGCCCATTTCCATCAGGCGCTGGGCTTTCATCGGGCTCAGGTCCATCTGCACGATGCGGGCGGACCGGCCGACGCCCAGTTGATCCAGACTTGCTGTCTTGCTTGTTTCCACTGTTCACTATTCCTCAGGGGTGTGCGGCCGTCAAATCCGGCGCACCGGGGATGTCCGTTTAGCAGGCCCGCCCGCAAAACCCAAGAACGAATTATACGCGCCGTAGAAGGTCGGCAATGGCGCAAAAGCCGGGTCTGGGCGAACCCCTGACGCGCCGCTTCCTTGCCGTCCCGGCGATTCTGTGCGCCTTGGCGGCCGCGGGCTGCCGGTCGGCGGATTCTTCATCGTACGGTATTCCGTCCGAGGAATCCGCGCCAGGACTCAGATGTGCCGGCTGTCGTTCTCGTCCTTGACGCGGTAGCCGGAGTCCTGCCGCTGGAAGTTGACCTTGTTCTTCTCCATGTACGCGTTGTAGACGTCCTCCGCGGACATTCCGAGGACCATCGCCGCGGACATCAGGAAATGAAAGAGGTCCACGACCTCCACGCGCGCGTTCTGCGTGTCGAACGTCTGATACTTCGCCCACCACTTCCACGGGACGCTGTCGGTCAGTTCGGCGATCTCCTGGGTCATCGCGCGGCAGTAGTTGAGAAGCCACTGCTGGCGCTGTTCGTCGGTCATCGCGGCGCAGTTTACGCCAATCCGCATGTTGAGAATCTCCTGCTTGTGGAACATGTCCTTGAGCATGTCGACTTGTGTCATGACGCCGTTTCCTTTGGGTTGGTGGGGGGCAGAATAGACGCCCGAATTGTCCCCGTCAATTAGGGTATGAAACCGGCGGGCCTTTTGGTATAAAGCCACGGCTTTTGGATACCGAAGGAATTCTATCATGGAAAAAGTGCTGATTCTGGGGGCCGGCGTGGCGGGGTTGACCGCGGCCATTTACACCGCGCGCGCGAACCGGGCCCCCGTTGTCGTGGAGGGTTTGCAGCCCGGCGGCCAGTTGGTTTCGACCACCGAAATTGAGAACTATCCGGGGTTCTCGAAAGGCATCATGGGGTCCGAACTGATGGACGAGATGAGAAAGCAGGCGACGCGGTTCGGGACGCGGTTCGTCTCCGCGAGCGTCGCATCGGTCGATTTTCGCGGCCGGCCGCTGAAGGTTACGCTGGATGACGGCAGCGCGCTCGAGGCCGAAACGGTGATCATCGCGACGGGCGCGACGGCGAAATATCTGGGGTTGGAGTCCGAGCGGAAACTGATTGGCCGCGGCGTGTCCGCATGCGCGACGTGCGACGGGGCGTTCTTCCGTAACGTGCCGGTCGCGGTCGCCGGCGGCGGCGACACGGCGATGGAGGAGGCCCTGTTCCTGACGCGCTTTGCCTCCCAGGTGTACGTGATCCACCGGCGCGACCAGTTTCGCGCGTCGAAAATCATGGCGGACCGCGTGACGAAGCATCCGAAGATCGAAGTCATGTGGAACTCGGTGGTCGAGGAAGTTCTGGATGTGGCGAAAAACGATGTCACCGGCCTGCGCCTGAAGAATGTGAAGACCGGCGCGGTCTCGGAACTGGCGGTCAAGGCGCTGTTCACGGCGATCGGCCACAAGCCGAACACGGAACCTTTCAAAGGGCAGATCGATTTGGACAGCGTCGGCTATATCAAGACCGCGAACACGCGCACGAACGTTCCGGGCGTCTTCGCGGCGGGCGATGTTCAGGACCCGGCGTACCGGCAGGCGATCACCGCCGCGGGGTCCGGATGCATGGCGGCCTTGGAAGCGCAGAAGTATCTGCAAGAGCAGGGGACATGAGTTCGACGAGCACACAGAATACGGCCGCGCCGGGCCAGGAGTGGATCACATACCGACGCCTGGTGCGCTATGCGCGCCCGTATCTCGCGCGGCTGGTATTGGGCGCCGTTTTCGGCGTCGTGTGCGGCGGGTCCACCGTGGGCTTGCTGTTGGCGATGAAGAAGATTCTTGCGGCGGTCTTCAACACGCAGGCGCTTCCATGGAGCGCGGTCATTGCCGCGTCCGTTCTCCTGCCGCTGTTCGGCCTGCTGCTGGGCGTCGGAAATTATCTCAGTTCGTATTTTGTTGCCTGGGTCGGCAATCGCGTGGTCATGGATCTGCGGACGCAGATGTTTGAGCATATCCACCGTCTCCCGCTGCGATTCTTCAGCCAGAGCAGGACCGGTGAATTGATCTCGCGCACGACCAACGACACCCTGCAAGTGGAACGCGCGGTTTCCACCGTGATGATCGACCTGGTCCGGGAGCCGTTTGTGCTGGCCGCCGCGGTCGGCTACCTGTTCTGGCTCGACGCAAAGCTCGCGACGCTCAGCCTGGTCCTGTTCCCGATCTGCATCCTCCCGGTCGCCCTGTTCGGCCGGCGCGTGCGGCGCTTCGCGCGCGAGGGCCAGCAGAAACTCGGGGACCTCACGTCGATCTTGCAGGAAACGATCACGGGCGCGAAGATTGTCAAGGCCTATGGGATGGAGGAGCGTGAGTCCGAGCGGTTCGGGGAGCAGGCCAAGGCCGTGTTCAGCCGCGTGATGAAGGTCATCCGGGCGAGTTCGGCGATCGACCCGATTGTCGTCTTTATCTCGTGCGTCGGTCTCGTGCTGGCGCTGTTCTACGTGCGCTGGGCCGGGATGACGACCGACCAGTTCTTCACGTTCGGCGCGGCGCTGGTGATGATGTACCAGCCGGTCAAGAAGCTCAGCAAGCTGCACCTGGCCGTCCAGCAGGGCTCCGGCGCGGCCGACCGGATCTTCGAACTTTGCGACGCTCCCGTCGTGGAAGATTCGCCGGGCGCCGTCGCATTCAGCGAGCCGATCGCCGAAGTCTCGTTCGAGAACGTTTCGTTTGCGTACGACGACGAACTTGTGCTCAAGGATATTCAGTTCTCCGTGTCGGCGGGCCGGTGCGTTGCCTTCGTGGGCGGTTCCGGGTCCGGCAAGACGACGCTCGTGAACCTTCTTCCGCGCTTCTTCGACGTGCAGTCCGGCCGCGTGCGGATCAACGGCAGGGACGTCCGGTCGCTGACGCTGAAATCGCTCCGGCGGCAGATCGGCATCGTCACGCAGGAAACCCTTCTTTTCAACGACACCGTGGCCCACAATATCGCGTACGGGCATCCCGAGGCGTCGCGGGACGCGATCGTCGAGGCGGCCCGCCGCGCGCACGCCCACGATTTTATTGAGCAGCTTCCGCAGGGCTACGAGACGGTCATCGGCGAGCGCGGGCTGCGGCTGTCCGGCGGCCAGTGCCAGCGGCTGGCGATCGCGCGGGCGCTGCTGCGCAATCCGCCGATCCTCATTCTCGATGAGGCGACCAGCGCGCTGGACACGGAGTCGGAGCGGCAGGTCCAGGCGGCGCTGGACGAACTGATGGCGGGCCGGACGGTCTTCGCGATCGCGCACCGGCTGTCCACGATCATGCACGCGGACCTGATCCTGGTGCTGGACAAGGGCGCCATTGTCGAGAGGGGAACGCATCAGGAATTGCTCGCGCGCGGCGGCTTGTACAAGTATTTATACGACCTGCAATTTCGGGATGTCGCTTGAAACAAGGTCGGAACGTTAGGTAACGGAGGTTTCCCCGATGGGCGGTTTTACACTTCGAGACATGATAATCAACGGCTGGCCCGTGCTCAGCGTGCTGACCGTGTTCTCCATCATCTCCGTCACGATCATGTGCGACCGGATCGTGGCGCTCCGGAGCGCCGCGCTCAACGCCCGGCTGTTCATAGCCAACCTGATCAAGGTGCTCGAGGAGCAGGGCGCGTCGCGGGCGTTGAGCTACTGCGATCAGTTCCGTAAGCCGGTGGCGGCCGTGGCGGCGGAAATCCTGCTGGCGACCGGCGGGCGCGACGCCCGGGAGCGGGCTCTCCAGCACGGCTTGCAGGGCCAGGTGCGGCTGCTCGAAAAATACGTGCCGATCCTCGGCACGATCGCCGGCACCGCCCCGTTCGTCGGGCTTCTCGGCACGGTCATCGGCATCATCAGGGCGTTCCATGACATCTCCGTCAACGTGGGCGGCGGCCCGGAAGTGGTTTCGGCGGGCATCGCGGAAGCGCTGGCCACCACCGCCTTCGGCCTCGTGGTCGCCATCCCGGCCATCATGGCGTTCAACTACTTCATCCACAAGATTCAGAAACTCGCCGAGGAGATCGATCTGGCGGCTTACGAACTGATCGAACGGCTGAGCGCCGGACGGGAGTCGTTCCGGTGAACGTCCGACCGGGCAAAGACAGGTACAAGCTCATCGCCGAGATCAACATGATCCCGTTCATCGATGTCACGCTGGTCTTGCTGATCATCTTCATGGTGATGACTCCCTTCCTCGTGAGATCCCAGCTCAAGGTCGATCTGCCGAAGGCCGCGTCCGCGGAAAAGACCGGCGACGAGCCGAGCCGGATCGATGTGGAAATCGACAAGAACGGGTCGATCGCGGTGAACGGGCAGACCGTCCCTGCGGATTCCGTGGAATCGGCGTTGCGGGCGGTCCTTCTCGATGTCGAGACCCAGCCGGTGGTCATTCAGGCCGACGGCGATGTGCCGTTCCAGTCCGTGGTCACCGTCATGGATGCCGCCAAGAAGATCGGCGTGGCGAAACTGGGTGTGGGCGTGATGCAGGAAAACCCGCCGGACAAGAAGAAGCGGACCCCGGTCTCCGTTCAGCCGCGCTAGCGGTCTGTCGGACTTAGGGCCAGCGCATAGAGCCGGTCACACTCGCCGCCGCACCCAGCCCCACACACAACCCAGCGAACCCAGGAACAGCAATGCGGCGGTTGACGGTTCGGGAATGATGTAGGCAACCCGGAAACCAAAACCGTCACCCTCCGTTTCCGGATTAGCTGGATCCTGGCCCGTTACGCTCAAAGCACTCGCATGGTTAAACAGCCCCCCCCCCCCTGATGATCCGGTAGTTAAACGGTCGAAAGGTCTCCGTCCACTCCGCTACGTTCCCTCCCATATCGGCGACTCCGTAAGGACTGCGTCCGGTCGTCTCCCCAATGGATGTGAAGTAAACCCCGCCATGCCAGTACGGTATATCCCCGAAATTCATCTCGCGCGGTGTGGTTTCGTCTGTCGGCTCGGCGGGTACATCATCCGACCCGTTCGGGTAGTCGTAGTACACATCCTTGACCGGATCGTAATACGCGGCCTTGTACCACTCATCCTCCGTCGGAATCACCCATGTCGCGTTCGCTGTCCGGCCCAACAAATACCCATCCGCCATGTTGTACGATCCTGTTTCCGTGCTTCCCGATCCCTGTCCGTTCGCCAGCCAGTTGCAGAATCGACAGGCATCGTAAAACGAGACCAAGCAAACCGGGTTATTCTCTTTACCCTCTACCGTTGCGTATTTGTAGCTTCCATCCTCCCCGCTCCGGATGATAAAAG
>JBPOJF010000007.1:0-37684 GCA_052033915.1 Lentisphaerota bacterium
CGCCGCAGACGTTCACGCTTCAGAGCAGCCTGTTGGCCGGCAAGACGGTCCGCGCGTTCGAGCAGGGCCGCATCCTCGCAACGAACTGCAACGGCACGATCCAGGTGACGCTCCCGCCGGACGGCCACGAAATCCTGTACGTCTATTCCGCGACGACCAACAAGCCGATCTGCCAGATCGCGGACTCTCCCTCGGCCGTTCATCCGTTCGGCGACAAGAGCTACAAGCTTCAGGTCTCTTACGACACGCTTGGGAAGACGAACCTGACGCTCAAGATCGCGCTGGTCGGCGGCAAGAGCGGCTCGCAGACGCTGGAGACCGCGTCGACCATCGTCTCCGGAAACGGTACGTTCGACTTCTGGATGTGGATCCCGGACTTCGATGCCTCAAGCACGAACTGTGCGTCCACGCCGGACGGCGGCCAGTTCAAATTTGTCACGTGGCTCGAGGATTCCACAAGCAATCGCGTGAGCGACCTGACCCAGCAATCCACGGAGTTGCTGTGGGGCATTCGGCCCATGACCAACTTCCCGACAACCCTGGCGAAGGGGACCACCGTCAACATGCCGGTGGAGTGGGAAGACCTGTACGAATACCTGCCGTGGGAAAACACGCCGATGACGCGAAACGACGCGTTCCCCGCCCGTGTGGCCGTCTTCCGGTCGTCGAAGACCGAGGCGCAGTACCCCGGCCATTTCGGGCGCGTCAACCAGGTTTGCGACTGGCTGGAAAGCATGGGCTACAAGAGCGGGAACGACATGGACCTGTCGTTCGACAACGTGATCGTCTCGCTCGGCAAGGCGTCGGGTAACCCGACGATCGTCTTCTCGGACGCGTCCGGAACGAATGGATGGTCAGCCGAGGGCCTGTGGCGCGTCGCGACGGATCTTTCGTACAGCCCTTCCCGAAGCTGGGCATACAACAACGGGTCCAACTACAACACCGGCGCGCGGAACACGGGCTCGATCATTTCGCCCTGGATCTCGCTGTCGAACGGCACGGCCGCGACCCTTTCGTTCCGGAGTTGGTACCAGACGGAGGACACCGGCACGAGATGGGACAAGAAACTCGTGTACGTCTCGACGGACGGCACGAACTGGACTCAGGTTCTTCAGGTTTCCGGTCCGAATCAGCAGTGGACGGCGCAGGAATGCGATCTGAGCGCGTACGTCGGCCGTCAGATCAAGGTGAAGTTCACCTTCGATTCCGTCGACGCCTTGTACAACGCGTTTCGCGGTTGGTACGTGGACGATGTGACGGTTGCCACGTTGAGCGGTTCGATCCAGGACCTGTTCTACGACAGCATGGAATCCACCACGAACTGGACGCCTTCCGGCTTGTGGCGGAAGACCGGGAGCCGGGGCGGGGCCGGGCTCGGGACGAATCGGTGGGTATACAGCCAGTTGCCGCCGAACACGAACTATAACACCGGCGCGCGCAACAGCGGGGCGCTCGTCTCCCGGTGGATCGACCTGACCACGGCGGCCGGCGCGACGCTGTCCTTCGAGAGCTGGTACCGCACGGAGGACACGGGCACGTCGTGGGACCGCAAGACCGTGTCGGTCTCGACGGACGGCACGAACTGGACCCAGGTTCTTCAGGTGTCCGGCCTGAATCAGCAGTGGACCTCGCAGACGTGCGATCTGGGGGCGTACGTCGGTCAGCGGATCAAGGTCAGATTCTTCTTCGACACGATCGACAATCTCAACAACTCGTTCGAGGGCTGGTACATCGACAATGTGAGGGTGAGCACTCTGGCCGGCGCGGCCGTGCCCGCGTTCTCCGATTCGGTGGAGGAAGGAACCAACGGATGGCAGGCGGCCGGTCTGTGGCGTGTCGCGACGGATCTTTCGTACAGCCCTTCCCGAAGCTGGGCATACAACAACGGGTCCAACTACAACACCGGCGCGCGGAACAGCGGGGCCCTGTTGTCGCCTTGGATCGACCTGACCCAGGCGGCCAGCGCGACGCTGAACTTCCGAAGCTGGTACGAAACGGAGGACACGGGCACGTTGTGGGACCGCAAGACCGTGTCGGTCTCGACGGACGGCACGAACTGGACCCAGGTTCTTCAAGTGTCCGGCCCGAACAAGCAGTGGACCTCGCAGACGATCCCGCTCGACATGTACGCGGGCCGGAGAATCCGGTTGAAGTTCTTCTTCGACACGATCGACGGTCTGCACAACGGCGGTCGCGGCTGGTACATTGACAACATCGTCGTCAACGCGACCGTTTCCGACGTGCTGTTCTCCGACGACTTCGCCTCCGGCTCTCTCTCGAAGTGGACGCGCGCGGCAGGCTGCGCCAACTGGTGTGTGACGAACGGATGGGCCCGCGCCTGGCGCATCGGCAACGACGACAACATCATGTATGCCGGCGACGCGAACTGGAGCAACTACACGGCCGCCGTCGATTTCCGGTACAACAAGATGGGGCCGTACTTCAATGAAGCGGAACTGTATCTGAGGTATATCGACCGCAACAACTTCGTAAAGGTCAGCCTCATGGATTATTACGGGTTCTGGCGAATGAAATACACGGTGCGGATCGCCACGAACAACAGCCAGCAGGCATGGGTTCATGAGTTCATGAAAACCAACAGCCCTGTGGAAGGCGCGATCTACAACCTGAAGGTTCACGCGGAATCGAACACCTTCACGGTGTTCCTCAATGGCGATGAAGTCAGCACCTTCACGCCCACGAACTTCCCGTTCCCGAAAGGCAAGATCGCCATCGGCACCCGCGCCGTTCAGTTGGGCATCTGGGAGCCGCAGAAGGGCTACTTCTTCATCGATGACGACGAGTATTCATTCTACGCGCCGGAAGGACAGCAGGCCACGACGGGCGTGCCGCTGAATCTGGACTGGGGATACCTCGTCGGATTCTTCCCGACATTGATCCTTCCCTCCACCTACGTCATGAGCGACGTCGAGGTCTCGAACGTGACGACCTGGCTGAACGGCGGCTTGTTCAGCTTGATCGCGACGGACGGCGGGATCGCCATGAAGAATGAAACCGGCGCGGCCGATCTGGGCCGGATCGAGGGTCTGTTCGGCGTCGCGCCCGCCGTCGCGCAGGTCTCCAATCTGACGAAGGTCACGGTCGGCACGAGCGATCATTACGTGACGCAGGACTACGCCTCCAGCGCGCAGGTCGGCGCGACCGGCAGCGCGGTGGCCTGGACCACCCTGGCGAAGGGCAGGGCGCTTGGCGCGGCCGGCGGGTCGGCGACCACACCGGCGCTGATCGTCAACACGCTGACCAACGATCCGCAGTGTCCCAAGAAGGTGTTCTGTATGAACATGGGCGCGGACACGCAGGGCCAGTTGACGAACTCCCTCAAGAATCTGGCCGCGCGGGCGTTCGAATGGGCGAGGGGCGAGGCGCACAAGGTGCGCATTGAACTGAAGTACACGCCGATCCGCGGAAGCCTGTTGAACAACATCACCGTGGCGTCCTGGGAGGAGTGGGTCCTCGGCGGAACCGGCAGCAATCTGATGAATCTGGTTTTGCCGGGTGACGGCATTATGACGGGCGACAACCTGTTCTGGGTGATGTACACGTACCCATGGGACGCAGAGGATGCGTGGCTCGCGCACGACGGGTTCTACACCTCGTCGAACGACGGATCGAACGGGCTCTACACGAGTATTGCGGGCCTGGGACTGCAGATTCTCGGCGTGACGGATACGGCTTATGCCGGACGCGACTGGGACACATGGGTTGCCTACAACACGCGCTCGACGACGGTAAGCGTCGCGTACGGCGTCAAGGACAAGGGCGTGACGCAGTACGAGGACAACTTCAACGACGGCAACTACAACGGCTGGAACGTGGTCGCCAGCCCGCGTATTGCGTGGAGCGTGACGAACAACGCGCTACAGGCGAAGGTGGTCAGCGTCACGACCGGCGGATACGGGTACATCTACTGGAACGGCCTGGCCGTGACCGGCAAGAACATCACCATCGAATACAGTACGATGTTCACGAACAACGCCTACGACGGCGGCGTGATCTACCGCGGGCGCGTGCTCTACGTGAACCCGAACCTGTGCGGCTGGGTGGATGACGCGCCGAACTACTTCACGGTCAACAAACCGACGATCGGCAAGTGGAACAAGGTGGTCGTTCATATCCGCGATGGCGCTCCGTATCTCATGAGCGATCTGTTCGTGGACGGCAAGACGGTGTTCCTGAGCGAACCGATCCAGGTGGCGTCGTGGACGACGAACACGGTCGGGTTCCTGGGCCCGTACTCGAACCTGAACTCGGTTGTGCAGTGGGACAACGTTCGGATCGCGGACGAGCAGTACACCGTGACGTACACGAACTTCTCGGGGGAGAAGGTTCCGACGAACGAGACGATGCCGACGTTGTGGGCCAGCATTCCGGATTACGATCCCGCCATGTGGGAGCACGAGGGGACGACGCTGGGCGGATTGTATGAATGGTATACCTACTTCCACGGCGAAGGGGTGCACAGCTACTCGAATACGAGGGTTTACTTTGCGCCGCGCCTGTGCGTGGAACTGGCGACGTTCCCGACGAACCTGAGCGCGGGCACGAACGTGGTGGTTCCGGTGGAGTGGCAGAACCTTCCGACGAACTCGGCCATGTTGCGGCTGCGGCTGTGGGATGCCTACAGCGGCCTAATCCACGTGGAAGTGACCAATGTCATCTCGGGCGCGACGGGGACGACCAACGTGCCCGTGACCATTCCAACGATGCCCCCGGGCGCCAATTACGTGTGGACGGCGTTCATATACCTGAAGAACGCGCTCGATCCATGGAACGAGAGAATCGGCTCGGATGACACATTCCGGTTCGATGACATGGGGATCGGCGTAGAGCCGGAAACGATCATCGAAAACTTTGCTACGCCGGAATCGAACGGCGTCTTCACTCTGTACTCCGACGCAGGCATGCCGGGCGCCGGATGGACCAACTATGTGTGGCAGGGATCGTATGCGACGTTCAACGGAGACTACACAGGCATCCCCGTGCCCGAGGGGGTGAAGTGCTACTGGACGTCGGGCAATTCCTGGCAGGGCTGGGGTGTGTTCAAAGTCGGCGGGGGGATGAACATGAGTTCGTATTCAAACGGATACCTGAAGTTCTGGATGCGTTCCTTGACGCGACAGGTGAAGATCGGCCTCGAAGGCCCGGTCAACGTCAAATCCGAGGTCTTGGTTGGACCGACGACGAACTGGCAGGAGTACACCCTGCCCATCAGCGGGTTCTCCAACGTCGCGCTGACGAACATGTACGGGCTGTTCGAGGCGACGACGACCGCGTCCGGGGACTTCTACATCGACCATGTCCGGTGGTCGCTGACACCTTGAGGAGACACGATGAAAACCGCGTTGAAGCAAGGAGCTGTGATGAAACGCCTGATTCTCTGTTGGACACTGATGCTTGTACTGATCTGCGGCCGGTCGGCATTCGCCGCCGACGTGGACCTCGTGCTCACGATCAGCGACTCGCCGGATCCCGTGCACATCGGCAACAACCTGACCTATACGCTGGGGGTGACCAACCGGGGGCCGAGCCAGGCCGCCAACGTCGTGGTCGTCAACGTCCTGCCCGTCGGGATTGATTTCGTCTCGTGTACGCCGAGCCAGGGGACGTACACGCAGGAAGACGCCCGCACGGTGTCGTGCTATCTCGGGACGCTGGCCAACGGCGGCCGCGCCACCGTGACGCTGGTGACCAGTCCCAGTCTGGCCGGCGTTTTCACCAACGAGACCAGCGTTCAGACCGACGACACGGACACCAACCCGGCGAACAACCGCGCCGGCGCGGTGACCACGGTTCGGACGCAGAATCGTCCTCCTGAACTGATCCTGCCCGGCAATTTTGTGCTGCCGGTCGGCGCCTCCACGAATTTTGCCGTCATGGTCACCGATCCGGATCACGATGCCGGCGTTTCCGTGATCAATCCCGTGAAACCGTCCGGGGCGACGTTTGTAAACAGCAATTTCTCGTGGACGGCGACGACGGCGTTTTTGAACACGACCAACACCGTCACGTTCGTGGCCAACGACAACCAGGGCACGACCAACAGCGTGGTGACGAACAGCCTGTCTATCGTGGTTCCCTTTGACTGGAACGGAAACGGCATCAGCGATGGATGGGAGTGGACGCACTTTGCCAATCTGACGACAAGCGCCTCCGCCGACAACGACGGCGACGGGTTCAACAACTACGCCGAGTACATCGCGGGCACACAGCCGACCAATGCGAGCTCCCTGTTTGTCGTGCTCGACTGCGCGACGCCGACGGGCACGAGCAATCACCAGGTGACGGTGGCGACGGAGCCGGGCCGCAAGTACACGATCTACTGGGCGGAGGGCGCATTGACGAACGGAATGACGTGGCGGCCGTTTGCCAACTCCGCCGCCGGCGTCTGGATCGAGACCGGTTCCGTGTCCACAACCCACATGTTCATCGACACGGAGGGCACCAATACCACCGGTCATTCCCCGCTGAATGGCACGCGGTACTACAAGGTGAAAGTCGAGATGCCGTAACGAGCGGGGGAGGGTTGGAGTGATGCGCGCTCCAACCCTCCGCGCCTCCCGTACTCCGTTCGCCTAGAACCCGTCCATGAACAGGTACGCCCTCAGCCCCGGGACCTGCACATTCATCGGCTGGGGACCTTGAACGATTTGCGTGTTTGGAATTCCCGCCGGCTCGATCTTTTCGCCGTCGCCGATCAGGCGCCACCGGCCCGCCGGAAACGGGACGCTGAAGTTCTGCACGGCGCCGCTCGCATTCAGTAACACGACAAAACCCGCCCCGCTGTGAATCTTCGGGGCATTCACGATGTAGCCGAGCGTCTGCGGATCCGGCGGCAGGATCCACTGGTAGTAATGGGCCGGCGGTTTCACGGCGACGCGGAACGCTCTGCCCGCGTCGCTTTGCCGCAGGTGTATCAGTCCCATGTAATAAGCCAGCGCCTGCGCGGCCGCCGGCCGGTCCCGATCGTCCCAGCGGATTGCATTCACATCGTCGCCCTTGTCGTACGTGTTCCGAATGCCGCGCTTGCTGCGGATGAATTCCTGGCCCTCGGTTATCATCGGGATTCCGAGCGACGTGAACAGGATCGTCGCCGCAAGCCGGTTTGCCGCCACGTCGATCTCCTGCAGGCTGCGGCCGTCGCGGTCCGGCCGCGTGCAGAGTTCGTCCGCCAGCGCCATGTCGTCGTGGCTTTCCAGGTAATTGATCGGCTGGAGCGGATTGGCGGCCCACGTGTCCACGGAGCCCAGGATATTCTTCCGGAGCCATTCGCGGTTGTGCCGGCCCATGACGAAGTCCTTGGAGGCATAGCGGAAGTCGTTGTTCCACGCCGACCAGCCGGTGCCCTTCAGCAGGCGCTTGTTCTCGCCGCGGAAACTCCACGGCTCGGAAATCAGGATGACGTTTGGGTTGATGGCCCGGGCCGCGTCGCGGACTTCCATCAACGTGTCCAGATCGATCAGCTCCGCGAGATCAAATCGGAATCCGTCCACGTGAAACTCCTTCATCCAATACACAATGTTGTCCACGATCAGCCGCCGCATCATGGGCGCCTCGGACTTCATATCGTTCCCGCAGCCGCTGAAATTGCTGAACGTATAATCGGGATTCAGCCGGAAGAAGTATTTCTTATCGAGGAGGGTAAAGATGTTCGGCGAGCCGACGTGGTTGAACACCACATCGAGAACGACGCCCAGGCCGCGGCGGTGCAGTTCGTTGACCAGCCGCTTGAACTCGAAATACTGCGAACCGGCGAGCGGGCGGCGCGCGTAGGACGCTTCCGGGGCGAAATAGAAAACGGGCGCATACCCCCAGTTAAAACCGCCGTCCTCGTTGGAGAATTCGGCGAGCGGCATGATCTCCACGGTCGTCGCCCCCAGGTTCTTGATGTGGTCGATGGCCGTGCCCTTGCCCTCCGACGCGATCAAGCCTTCGTAGGTTCCGGCAAGCTCCGGTTGAACCCCGGACGACGGGTGGATGGTCAGGTCGCGCACGTGCATTTCGTAGATCACCAGGTCCTGCGGCGCCCGCGTCACGTAATCCTGATCCGTCCAGCCGCTCCACCAGCGGTTCGTCTCGTCCGCGTCGATGACAATGGTGTTGTTCATCGAGTGGGCCGCCGCCCGCGCGTACGGATCGCCGATCTGCGCCAGGCTGTTGAACCCCTCGCCGTTACCGGTCGGTCCGTCCACGTTGAATGAGTAGTATGAGCCGATATCGAACCCCAGCACGCTGATCTCCCAAACCCCATCGGCCGGATCCTTCCACATCGCGTAGCGTTCGCGCGGCGCGAGCTTCTGGTAAGCGGGCTTGTGAACCTCGTACTGCGGCGTGTCGTAGATGCACAAGTGGACGCTGCTCGCGCGCGGCGCGAAGAGTCGGTACGTCGTGCAGCCATGCTCGCGGTCGAGGATCGCGCCAAGCTCCTTGTCCGACTTCATCCGATCGAGAATCTTTCCGGGAGTTACCGGAAACCAGATTGCGCGATCCGTAATGCCTTGAATCACAACGACATATGATTTCGAGAGGTCGATGGTGTCGACCGTTGTGATCTTCAAGCCTGTGCCGCCCGCGCGGGCCGGATCGATCTTCAGGTTCACATTGCCTTTGCCGTCCGGCGCTGCGTTCAGCGCGCCCTGCGGCGGCGGCAGCCAGCGGTTGCCGTTGATGACGAATTTGAACAGCAGGTCCTTCTCGCCCTGCGGCGGACGCAGCCCGCCGAGCTGGGTAGTCAGCTTCGGCAATCCGCCGATGGATGAACGGTTCAGCGCCCAGCGCCCGTGGCCGCCGCCGGCATCCCATCCGTTGAAGTTCCCGGCGACGGTCACGCGGTCGTTCGGGGCGAGTTTGACCCCGTAGCAGGCTTCGTCGAACACGAACGTGATCAAGCCGCCGGCAAGGAAATATCCCTGCTGGCTTCCCGCCTCGCGGGCGGCCGCGAGTTGGAGTTCGCGAATCGGGGTGTTGGGCACGAGGACGACTTTGAGCTTTGCGGACTCGGGAACGCCCTGCCGGAGCGTGACGTTGATCACGTCGCGGTCGTCGATCGTCGCGTTGAAGATCAGGTCCGACGGCCTGTCGAGAAGACGCTCTCCGTTGACGTAGAGCGAGCGGTTCTCGCCCTTCTCCCACTCGCCGTTCAGAATGAACTTGAAATCGTGTTGGCCGAACGAGACGGGAAGCGTGCGTGTATCCAGCGTCCAGACCCCGTCCGCAAGCTGCATGGGGAAGCGTCCGCTCCAGCCGTCCCACGAACCGGCGACGATGACGCCGGTTGCGGCCGGATCCTGAAATCTCAGCCATGGAGTCGGAGTCGAACCCGGCACGGAACGCACGTCCGGGCGAAGAGGCGGATCCTCAGAGAAACCGGCTATCGGGAAAAGAAGACAAATCAGCAGGATCAGCCGTTTGGACATACCGCGCTCCGGTTACCACGGGCATCCAAACACAGGCCGATGCGGAATTCAACCGCTTTGGCGTACATCTGCCGCATTCTTGAGTTCCTGGTCGAAGCCCTTCAATTCTTCTTGCACCCCTGAAATCCGCTGGTATAGTCGCCAGCCAGTTTCGCCGACGCGGAACGGAAGCGAGTGTCCCGGCGCCTCTGCCGGGGCCAAAGCGGATTGTTCGGAATGCATCCCGGCGCACGGTGCGCCAGGAGCAACGCCGAACCAGCTACGGAGGAAGTCGTGGTATCTACACCTGTCGTTCGTTCGGACCTCAACATTCAAGACCTGCTCGATGCCGGCCTGCATTTCGGCCACCAGACGAAGCGCTGGAATCCCAAGATGAAGCGCTACATTTTCGGCGAGCGCAACGGCATCTACATCATCGACCTGAACCAGACCCAGGACCTGCTGGGCAAGGCCCGCCAGTTTGTGTACGACACGATCTCGCGCGGCCGCAAGATCCTGTTTGTCGGCACCAAGAAACAGGCCCAGGAGCCGTTGAAGGAAGCGGCCGTCCGGCTGAAGATGCCGTACGTGGTCAACCGCTGGCTCGGCGGCACGCTGACCAATTTGCAGACAATCCGCAAGAGCGTGGCCCACATGCGGGAGTACGAGAAGCTCGAGGCCGACGGCACCGTCAACAGCATGCCGAAGAAAGAAGTCGCGCGCATGCGGCGCGAGCTTGAAAAACTGCACTACAATCTCGACGGTATCGCGGACATGGACAGCCTTCCCGGCGCGATGTTCGTCGTGGACGTGAAGCGCGAAGCCATCGCCGTCGCTGAAGCCAACCGGCTGAAGATCCCGGTCATTGCCGTGGTCGACACCAACGTCGATCCGGACCCCGTGGACTATCCCATCCCCGGTAACGACGACGCGATCCGCGCCGTGCGGATCATCGTCGATTCCATCTCCAACACGATCCAGCAGGCGGCGACCGAGTACGCCAAGATCGCCGCCGACGAGGCCCGTCAGCGCGCCGCCGCAGAAGCCGCCGCTGCCGCCGCCGCAAAGATCGCGGAAGAGGAGCGCAGGGCCAAGGCCCGCGCGGCGGAAGAGGACCGAAAGGCCAAGGAGAAATTCGAAAAGGCTGAAAAGGCCGCCGCGAAGAAGAAGGCGGAATCCGCGCCTGCGGAGAAGACGGATGCGGCCCCCGCGGCCGGAGACGCTCCGACGGCATAACGGATTCAAAACCGTTAAACGCGCCGGTCCCGGACCGCCGCCGGCGGCCGCCGGTCGTTGCTACAGATTCACAACACGAAAGAAGGTTAGTTATGGCAGAAATCAGCGCAGCATTGGTCAAGGAACTGAGAGAAGAAACAAACGTCGGCATGATGGAGTGCAAGAAGGCGCTCGTCGAGGCCGGAGGCGACAAGGCCGCCGCGGTCAAGATTCTCCGCGAGCGCGGCCTGGCCATCGCCGGCAAGAAGGCATCCCGCACCGCCAAGGAAGGCCAGATCGCCTCCGAAGTGACGCAGGGCGGCAGGATGGGCGTCATGGTCGAAGTCAACTGCGAGACGGACTTCGTGGCGCGCAACACGGTGTTCCAGTCTTTTCTCAAGACGGTCGTGGAGAAGGCGAAGACCGTGCAGGGCGACATCGCGGACGCGATGAAGGACGAAGTGACCGCCAAGATCACGGAAATCGGCGAGAACATCATCGTCCGCCGTTCGGTCCGCTACGAGCTTCAGGGCCAGGGCATTGTCGCCAGCTACATCCATCTCGGCGGCAAGGTCGGCGTCCTCCTGGAAGTCGGCTGCGAGAACGGGGAGACCTCCCAGAAGGACTTGTTCAAGGAAGTTGTGAAGGACATCACGCTTCATATCGCGGCTTCGAATCCGCAGTACCTGACCCGCAAGGACGTTCCGGAAAGCGTGCTCCAGGCGGAGCGCGATATCTACGCCAAGCAGGTCGAGAACAAGCCGGCCAACATCATCGAGAAAATCGTCGCCGGCAAGCTGGAAAAATTCTACGCGATGACCTGCCTTGTCGAACAGGGCTTCGTGAAGGATCCCGAGCAGACGATCACGGAACTGCTGGCCGCCAAGAGCAAGGAAATCGGCGATACCCTCGCGATCCGGCGGTTCACAAGATACCAGGTTGGACAGGCGTAGCCCGCTCCGCGGGGACGCTTCCATGCAACCCGTAGGCGCTATTTTCGATTGGGACGGCGTGGTCGTTGACTCGGCCGGGCTTCATGTCCTGAGTTGGGACGATCTCGCGCGCGACTGCGCCCGTACGATCCCCCCGGAGATCCCGATCGGCGCCCTCGGTCTGAAAACCGAGGCGGTCATCACCGATCTTCTGAAATGGACGGATCATCCCGAAGAAGTCTCGCGCCTGGCCCTTCGCAAGGAGGAGTTATTCCGCGAAAGGGTAAAACGCGAGGGAATCGATTCCCAGCCGGGCGTGCTTGATTTTCTTCGCACCCTCAATTCGTATTCCGTTCCCTGCGCCGTCGGCTCGTCGGCGCCGCGGCGGAACGTCGAAACCGGAATGAATGCGCTGAAGGCCGACGGGTTGTTCACCGCGATTGTTTCCGGCGATGACGTGACCCGGGGCAAGCCCGCGCCGGACATCTTTCTGAAAGCCGCCACGGCCATGGGGCTTCCGCCCGGGCGTTGCATCGTGTTCGAAGATGCGCCCGCAGGCGTCGAAGCCGCCCGCGCAGCCGGCATGCGGGTCATCGGCCTGCTGACCACGCACGACTCGCACGTCCTGCGGAACGCCAACCTGCTGATCGAGGATTTCAACGAAATCACCCCCCGGGAATTCATGACGTGGGCCGGGGGTGGCGCGACCTGAAGCTTTCGCCCGGCTAAAAGACCGGCTATACTTCCCGCCGGGAACGATCATGAGCCAGCTCATCTTCCTTTTCTGGAGCGCCTTTGTCGTGGCGTTGTCCGGCGCGCTGATGCCCGGGCCCGTGCTGACCGCAACCATCAGCGAGGTCATGAAGCGTGGGTTCAAGGCGGGTCCTCTGATCGTGGCGGGACACGCGATCCTCGAAATCGCGTTGCTGGCCGCCGTTGTGGCCGGGTTGGGTCCGTGGATCACGCGAAACACGACCATGGCCGTTGTGGGAATCGGCGGCGGCGCGCTCCTGGTCCTGATGGGGATTCAAATGGCTGTGACCGCGGGGAAGGCCGCCGACTCGGCCATGAATTCCAGGGCCGATCCGGCCTCTACGATACGCGGGCCGGTGCTGACCGGGATTCTCACGTCCCTTTCAAATCCATACTGGGCGCTCTGGTGGGCAACGATCGGGCTGAACTTTGCCGCGCTCGCGCTGAAAAACGGATGGGCGGGGCTGGCCAGTTTCTACACGGGCCACATCCTGGCCGACCTTGTCTGGTACAGCATCATCGCGGCAGCCGTGGCATCCGGCCGAAAAATCTGCCCGCGCGGGGTGTACGTCGCCCTGATCGCGGTCTGCGGGATCGTGCTGGTCGGGCTCGGAGCGTACTTCATCGTCGGGGGTGTGAAGCGGTTCGCGTAATGCGGCCTCGGCAGGAGCGAGCCGCAGGGTGCCCCTATCTGGTTCCGTTCTGTTCGACCTTCACGGAGGGATACGTCAGCGCGTCCCGCGCTCGAATCTCGGCGCGCCGGATTTTCCCGCTGATTGTCTTCGGAAGCTCTTCGACAAACTCGATAATGCGCGGGTACTTGTAGCTGGCGGTGATGGACTTCACATGATTCTGCAGTTCCTGCACGAGTTCTTTGGAAGGAGCGTACCCGGGCGTCAGCACCACCGTGGCTTTCACAATCTGGCCGCGCGCGGCATCGGGCAGGCCGGTGACCGCCGACTCGCGGACCGCCGGATGCGTGGCCAGCACGCTCTCGACTTCGAACGGGCCGATCCGATAACCGGAGCTTTTGATGAGGTCGTCATTTCGTCCGAGGAACCAGTAGTAGCCGTCGGCGTCCATGTAGGCCTTGTCGCCCGTGTGATAGTAGCCGTTTCGGATGACGCTGCTCGTCAGTTCGGGATCCCCGTCATAGCCGTGGAAGAATCCTAGGGGAGGGTTCTTTCCGAGCCGGATGCAGATCTCCGCCTCCTGGCCTACCGGAACCGGCTCGTCCCGCTCATCCAGGAGCACAACATCCCAATCCGGGCACGGCCTTCCCATAGAGCCCGGCTTCACCTTCATGAAGGGCAACGTCGCGATTTGAAGCGTGGTCTCCGTCTGTCCGTAGCCCTCGTAGAGGGAAAGGCCCGTGCCCATTTTCCACGCGTCAAAGATGTCCCGATTGAGCAGTTCGCCGGCGCTTGTGCATTGGCGGAGCGCGGAAAGATCGAACTGCTGGAGAGGCTGACGGATCATCATCCGGTAGACCGTGGGCGGCGCGCAGAACGTGGTCACCCGGTGCCGGGCCATCAGTTCAAGGAACTTGTGCGCGTCGAACTTGCCGCGGAAATCGTAGACGAACACGGTGGCGCCGGCGAGCCACTGGCCGTACAGCTTGCCCCACGCCGCCTTGGCCCAGCCGCTGTCGGCAATCGTCAGGTGGATGTCGTCCGGCCGGAGGTCATGCCAGTACATCGCGGTCACGCAATGACCGAGCGCGTAGTTGTGATCGTGCTGGACCATCTTCGGTGCGCCGGCTGTTCCGGACGAGAAGAAAACGAAAAGCGGATCGGACCCGCTCGCCGTCTTGCGGATCGCGCCGACGCCGTCTTTGCCGCTTGCGCGAAGGGCGTCGAAGTCCATCCATCCCTTCGGTGGCCGGGCGCCGCCCACCTGCACCGCCAGGTGAACAGTGGGGCATGTGGCGCGGGCTTCGTCCATCTGGTTCGCCATCGACTCGTCGACGATCGCGCCCTTGATCCGTCCGAACTGGAGCCGGTACTCGATATCCTTGACGCTGACCTTCGCCGGAAGGGGCACGGCAACCGCGCCCAGCTTGTGCAGCGCGAGGAGACAGGTCCAGAACTCCACGCGGCGATAGAGCATCAGCACGACGCGGTCTCCCTTGGCTATTCCCTGCTTCGCGAGGCCTGCGGCAAGAAGAGATGACTCCTCGCTGAAAAACCGGAAATCGTAGTCATGTCGCGCCTCGTCGGCATCCACATGGATCATGGCGCGACGCGCGGGGGATTCGGCGGCAATGCGGTCGACCACGTCGAAGGCAAAATTGAAGCGGGCGGGAATGTCGGTGTGATAGCGCCGGATGAAGTCGTCGTAGCTGGCGAATGATTCTTTTTGCATGGTCGTGGCCGGCACCTCGAAAGCTGATCATATTATAGATGGCTCATGCCTCCTGTCGAGTCGGTCGATCAGGGGGCGGTAATTCGATACCAGCGCGTGGTTGCCGGATTCGCGTCCGTCCAGGAATTCGCGCCCACGCGGCCCGGAAGATTCGTTACAGGCGTCCACGAATTTTTGTGACCTGCCGCGACACTGTAGTTGAAAATGGAGTCGCCCGACCACGACAACGTGACGCCGTTTGTGCCCAGCACGATCTTCGTGATGACCGACTCCGGGCTGAACACGTCGAACGCAAGATAGTAGTCCACATCCACATCCCATGCGGAGACTTTGACAAAGTACGTGCCGGCGGCCAGGTTGCTCATGCAGAGGGCGGAATAACCATACCCATAGGAATTCAGGTTATTCCCGTCGTCATTCGCGGCAATTTCAACCAGGCTTTCGTTCATCAACGTGATGACGGTGTCTCCCAGCCACATCGGGTTGATGGTGTCGGTCAGCAGGAGCACGCAAGCGCGGTTGGAAATCGTGAACGTGAACCAGTCTTCGTCACCCTCGGGGTAGATCGTGCCGCTGTATCGCTGACCCGGCGTCATGGGCCTGGCGGTGGTGCTGTCGTCGTTGGTCTCCAGCGCGTCCGGACCATACACCTGCACCTCCAACTGATACGAAGCCAGCGGGACCGTGTTGGTCCACGACTGGATCTCCACGTAGTAAACGCCCGCAGGCAGCGTATTGGAGACGTAGGAATACCAGTAAATCGTGTCCGTGTCCGACGCAATAAGCCCGCCCGCGGAATCGCGCAGGAAGAGGGCGGTGTCGCCGTTGAATTCGCCGAGAGTGTAAATCTCCACGTCAGCCTCGCGGTCCAGCGTGAAGGTGGCCCAATCCACATCCCCTGTCGGGTAGATGGTTCGATACTGCATTTCGCGCGGCTCGATCGGCACGGCGCTGTCGAGACGGTCATCGGATTCATACGCGTCCGCTTCATTCAGAATCCCGAAGTGCAGGCCATAGAACGGAATGGCGCTCGCGGCGGGGCTGGTCACGCGCGCGTAATAGGTGGTTGCGGACAGCCCGTTCACCGTTGAAACGGCATAGGGATACGCCTCGGGGTCGTTCGTGGCGACAAGAACCAGGGCGCTGCTGTAAATCTGAATCGCGGCATTCGTGGTGCCGATCACGGTCAGGCGAACGTCGCCGGGGCGCGCGAGCGTGAACCGGACCCAATCCTCGTCCGCGCCGGCGGCCAGCGAACGATACTGCGTCTCGCTGTCCTCGATCCGGGCGGCGGCGCCGGCGCTGTTGTCCGGTTCATACGGGTCCCACGGAAGCGCGGGGGTCGCCAGCGCGGCCCATGCGTTGAGACGCCCGTAGCCGTAGAATTCGCTCCAGCCGCGGGCGTTGTACGCCGCCGCTCCGGAGTCAATCTTGTCGCAGGTCGTTTCGATCTGACGCTGAATCTCGAGAGCGGTCCAATCGGGATGAAGGGAGGCCAGGAGGGCCGCCGCGGCGGCGACCTGCGGACAGGAAAACGAGGTGCCTTCCGCGCTGTGGGTGCTGAACGATCCCGATTCGTAGCCGGCTTCACCCATCCTGTCGGTCGTTACCAGAGAACGATTGCCGCCGCCCGCCGCGGCCACGAGGTCCAGGGCCGGCCCATAATCCGCGAACCACGACCGCTTGTCGTAATTCGAGTTTCCGCCCACGCCCAGCACCTCGGGCGCGGCGGCCAGATCTTCCAGGTAGCGGCGACGCACCCCGTCGTTGCCCAGCGCCACGCAGATCAACGCGCCTTTGCCTCCACGTCCGTGGACCCGCGCGTGGCGCAAGGCGTCCATGTTGAGCGGCGTCGGATCGAGCAGGTAGCTGATGCTGATTACGGCGACGTTGCTGAACCCGGCGGCATAATCGATGGCTTCGGCCCAGTCGATATCGCTATTAAGGCTGCTCGCATAAACGCGGACGGGCAGAATCCTGCAACCGTGGGCCAGACCCGCGACGGCATTCGCGTTATGGGCAATAGCTGCGGCGAGACCGCTAACCGCGGTGCCGTGGTCGTCCTTGTCTTCGGGTACAGGGTTGTTGTCGCTTGCCGGGAAGTCCCAACCCCGATAGTCATCCACATACCCGTTGGCGTCATCGTCCAACCCGTTGGTGGGCCACTCGGCGCTGTTCAGGAAGTAGTTGTCGGCTAGGTCCGGATGATCGGTCGGAAACCCATCGTCCAGTACGGCAATCACCACGTTCGAACTGCCGCGGGTGATGTCCCACGCCCGCTCGGCCGTTACATCGTGTGAAAACAATCCGCCGCCTTGCCCCGTGTTTCGCAAATGCCATTGCAGCGGATACGCGGTGTCATTCGGCGTGAACCGGCGCACGGCCTGCCGCACGCAATTGGCCTGCGCCCACTGCACGAGCCGCGACTCGTTCCACTCCGCGGTCAGGGTCATGGCGCGGGTGGGATCTGAAGCGCGGACAATCAACTGGCGGTCGCGGCCGGCTCGCGCCGACACCCGTTCGACCTTTGCGTCGGCGAGGAAGCGGCGAATGGTTTTGTCCGACACGTCGGGCCGGAACTGAACCACGATGAGATCCGTGGGAACCACCCAGCGGCCGCCAAGGGTTGTGTAGCAGGGCGTCTCGACATAACCGCGCGCGCGCATGTCTGTGGAAAGCGTTCGGCGGACAGAAGGGTGCGCCTCGAAAACGACGATGCCTGACGCTTCATGCCGGCCGCGGAACCTGACGCCGCTCCTGTCTGACACCGGGTTGTCATGGCCCGACAAGCGCCGGAACGCGATAACCCCGTCTGCTTTGTGGCGAACGCGGGTTTGTCCTGCATATCGTTTAACGGCTGCGGGTGGCCTTGATTGAAGGTCCGCCGGGGCGGCACACGGCAGAAGCAGGAAAGCTGACACAGCCGTTAAAAGGATGGCGGCCTTTTGCATAGATTCAATCATACACCGTTTCCGGATCGCGGCGGATATACCGCGCTACTTTACCCGTTCCTCCAGACCGGCCGGCAGGGGGCCGCGTGCGGAGAACAGCTCCAGCGGCCTTCCGCAAACCGTCGAGAAATGACGCGCCATCCTCTCGCGGACCTGCTCCAGGGCCGGACCGCCTTCGCCGAGAATCTTCTTCAGCGAACTGACCGGCTCGCCCTGCAATCCGCAGGGAACAATCGTTCGAAAACCGTCCAGGTCAACGCTGACGTTGAAACTCATGCCATGCAGCGTGATCCAGCGCCTGATCCTGAATCCGATCGCCGCGATTTTTCCGTCATCCGTCCACGCCCCGTTCATTCCGTGGCGCCGCCACGCCTTGACGCCGAAGTCCGCCGCGGTCCGGATGGCGATTTCCTCGAGATTCTCCAGGTACCCGTGCGAGTCCGCCTCGCGCTCTCCGAGTTTCAGGATTGGATACATCACAAGCTGGCCCGGCCCGTGATACGTCACATCGCCGCCGCGCGACGCCCTGGCGAAATCAATACCCCGCGCGTTCAACTGTTCGGGCGACAGGAGGAGGAAGTTGGAACGGCCGCGCGTGCCCAGCGTCACAACCGGCCGGTGCTCGAGAAAGAGAACGATATCCGGAATGTCGCCCGCCGCGCGGGCCGCGTGAAGCTGTTCCTGGATGCGGACGCCGTCGGCGAAGGCAAGCGGGGAATCGAAATATAGGCCCCATGAACTCACGTAACCCCCCGCGAGGCGCGGCGATCCGCCGGCTTTAATCTTCCGGGGTTTCCGGGAGAAGCTCTTCGTAGTCGTCGGCGGTCAGAAGCTGTTTGACGTCGGAAAGTCTATCGACCTTGATCTTGAACATCCAGCCGGTGCCGTAGGGGTCGCTGTTGATCATTTCGGGCCGATCGTTCAGCGCTTCGTTGACCTCGATGATCGTGCCGCTGATCGGCGCGTACACGTCGGACGCCGCCTTCACCGATTCAATGACGGCCGCCTCGTCGTGAGCCTCGATCGACTCATCCGGGGCGGGCAGTTCAACGAATGTAAGATCGCCGAGTTGCTGCTGGGCGTAATCGGTAATACCGACGACGGCGACATCGTCCACCAGGCGGACCCACTCGTGGGTCTTCGTGTAGTAGAGGTCTTTCAGTACGTTCATGATATGTCGGCCCTTCCTTCGCTCTTCGCATTCAAAGATGGTGCTTTTACAACAGGGTTATGGAGGGGAACAAGCAGTATTTTGGGAGAATGGGGGATCTGAGTTGGAGGCGCGGATCGGATTCGAACCGATGAATAGAGGTTTTGCAGACCTCCGCCTTGCCACTTGGCTACCGCGCCCTGCGAACGCAACCCGTGCAACGTACCAAAAACAGAGACGTTTTCCAGCAAAAAGGCGGGGAAGCCCGCCTTCCGGGAGACCGTCGGGCCTCAGGAACGGATCAGATTCAGCACTTCTTCCCGCTTCTGTTCCATGACGGCCTGGGTCTTCGCTTCCAGGTTGAGGCGGACCAGCGGCTCCGTGTTCGACGGGCGAACGTTGAACCACCAGTCGGAAAATTCCACGCTCAAGCCGTCCAGTTCGATTTGCGTGCCGTTCGCGTATTTTTCGCGGAGGCGCCTGAACACGGTTTCCACGTCGTGCACTTCGGAGTTGATCTCGCCGCTGCTGAAGTAACGGCGGATGGGTTTGATGAGTTCGGACAGCGGCTTGTCCGACTGGCTGACGAGGTTCGCGATGTAGAGCGCGGCCAGCGACGAGCTTTCCGCGTAGTAATTCTCGCGGAAGTAGTAGTGGCCGGACAATTCGCCGGCGAAAACCGCCTTGGCGTCCCGCATCTGCTGCTTGATGAACGCGTGGCCGACCCGGGACATCATGGGCTTGCCGCCGTTTTCGAGGATGACTTCCTTGACCGCCCAACTGCTGCGCAGATCGTAGAGGATCGGCCCCTTCTCGCGGTTCAGGATGGTCTTGGCGATCAGGGCGGTGATCATGTCCATCGGGATGACGTCGCCTTTTTCGTCGATGAACCCGGCGCGATCCGCGTCGCCGTCGTACGCGACGCCGAAGTCGAATTTTCCGGACCGGATCTTCTCCTGGATCGGTTCGAGTGTGTCGAGTTTCAGCGGGTTCGCCTCGTGGTTCGGGAACGTGCCGTCGAGCGTGTCGAACAGCCGGGTGGTCTTCACGAGGCCGTCGAACACCTTGTCCTCATAGATGCCCATCGCGTTGGCGTAGTCCACGGCGATGGACAGCGGGCGGCGGATATCCGCGAACGACCGGATGTGCGCGACATACTCGGGGACGATGTTGTGCGTGGAGAGGGTCCCCGGCGAGGCGGCGGGCTTGGCGAAGTCCTCGGCGTTGACGATCCTCTCGAGTTCCTGGATCCCCGTGGCGCCGCTGATCGGGATCGCCTTCTCGCGGCACATCTTGAAGCCGTTCCACTCGCCGGGATTGTGCGACGCCGTGATCATGATGCTCGCGTCGGCGTCGAGCTTTCCGTTCCCGTAGTAGGACATCGGCGTCGAACACAGGCCGAGATCGATGACGTTCACGCCGTGCAGCATCAGTCCCTTCGCGAGCTGGTCGAACAGCGGCTTGGAGTGGGGGCGCATATCGCGGCCCACGACGACCTTCTTGCACCCCAGAAATGTGGCGAACGCGCGCCCCAGCTTGTAGGCGATTTCATCGGTCAACGTTGACCCGTACACTCCGCGAATGTCATAGGCTTTAAAAATTCCGGCCATGGTTTCGTTTCTCCCGTGTTGGTATACTGTTACGTGTTTTTAAGTGTGCGGCACTCTACCCCGCCTCTTGCGCAAGCGCAATACCGCTCGTACAGTAACAGGAATCCGGTTGCCCAAGTCAACAACAGGGAAGCGGGCCGGAAAAATCAGGAAACGCGGGGACCCATGAAAATATACGACAGCGTGATTGAAACGATTGGCCGGACGCACCTCGTCAAGCTGGGCCGCCTTTTCGCCGGGGCCGAGGTCTGTCTCAAGATGGAATCGCACAATCCGATGGGCAGCGTCAAAGATCGTGTCGGCGCGGCGATGATCGACGACGCGGAGAAACGCGGCGTCCTGAAGAAGGGCGCCGTCATCATCGAGCCGACGAGCGGCAATACCGGCATCGCGCTGGCGTTCGTGGCGGCCGCGCGAAAATACCGGCTGATCCTGACCATGCCCGAATCCATGAGCCTGGAGAGGCGCGCGATGCTGAAAGCTCTCGGCGCGGAGCTGGTGCTGACGCCTGCGGAGAAAGGGATGCGGGGCGCCATCGAGAAGGCGGACAAGTTGGTGCAGCAGACCCCCGGAGCGTGGATGCCCCAGCAGTTCGAAAATCCGGCAAATCCCGCGATCCACGAGGCCACGACCGGCCCGGAAATCTGGGAAGAGAGCGGACACCACATCGACGCGATCGTCAGCGGTGTCGGCACCGGCGGCACGATCATGGGCATTACGCGGTTCATCCGCAAAAAGAATCCGGACTTCAAGGCCTTCGCGGTTGAGCCGGCCGACTCGCCCGTCATCAGCGGCGGCAAGCCCGGCCCGCACGCGATCCAGGGCATCGGCGCCGGCTTCATTCCGAAGAACCTCGACCCCTCGCTGTTGAGCGGCGTGATCCCGGTCTCGAACGACGAGGCGTTCGAGTGGGGCCGGCGGCTCGCGAAGGAAGAAGCCGTCTTCGCCGGCATCAGCACGGGCGCGAACGTGTGCGCGGTCGCCAAGGCCGTCGAGAAGTTCGGTCTGAAAGGCAAGCGCATCGTGACGATCGCCTGCAGCTTCGGCGAGCGCTATCTCTCGACGCCGTTGTACAAGGCGGAGTGAGGGCGTGCGGGGGGGGGGGGGGCGCAAATTCATTCTTCCCAACACTCCATAACTCCAGTACTCCATTACTCCGATGACCACAGCGGACTCCAGCAGGGGCGCCCCCCTCCGCGTCGCCGTCGGCATGAGCGGCGGGTTGGACAGCTCTGCCGCGGCGGCGCTGCTGGTGGAGCAGGGGCATGAAGTGATCGGGCTGACCGCGCACATGTGGCGCGAGGGCTCGCGCTGCTGCTCGCTGGAAGACGTGTCGCGCGCGATGAACGTGGCGGAGTTTCTCGGCATCCGGCATTACACCATCGACTCCGTCGAGTTCTTCGGATCGCAGATCGTCCATCCGTTCGTTGACGAATACGTCCGCGGCCGCACGCCGTCGCCCTGCGTCCGCTGCAACCAGATCATCAAGTTTGGCGTGCTCCTGCGCGACGCGCTCGAGCTCGGCTGTACGCACATGGCGACCGGCCACTACGCGCGGATCGAATCTCGCGACGGAATTCTGCATCTCCTGCGCGGCCATGACCCCCACAAGGATCAGTCGTATTTCCTCCACCGGCTCGACCAGGCCCAGCTCGCGCACGCCCTGTTTCCGCTCGGCGCTATGACGAAGCTCGAAGTCGCTGCCTACGCGAAGCGGAAGAATTTGCCGGTGAAGTTCGATGTGGAAAGCCAGGACCTGTGCTTCATCGGCGACGACGGCTACGCGCCGTTCCTGGAGAAGCGCCGTCCGGCCCTGAAGAAGCCCGGCCCGATCGTGGATACCGCCGGCCGCGAACTCGGGCGGCACGACGGCTGCCATCATTTCACCGTCGGCCAGCGCGAGGGGTTGGGCGTGGCCGCCGAGTATCGGCTGTATGTCAAGGAAGTGATTCCGGAAACGAACACCGTGATCGTCGGCACGCGCGAGGACGTGTTGAGCGAGCGTTGCTTTGTGGATGACGTCCAATGGATTTCCGGCAAGCCGCCGGCCGACGGACTCGCCTGCACGGTGAAGCTGCGCTATCGGCACCAGGGCGCCCCTGCGAAAATTCGCGTGCTGGCGCCGGCCCGGATCGAGGTGATCTTTGAAGAAAAACAATTCGCGGTGACGCCGGGCCAGGCCGCGGTGATGTACGATGGCGACGCGGCGCTGGGGGGCGGATGGATTTCATGAAACCTGAACCCGGAAACCTGCCCGCCGGAGGCGGGTCCGCCTTAGGCGGAAACCCTGAGTTGAGCAGGAAGCAGTTGGAGTTGGAGAACTCTCTGCGCGAGATGGGCTCCGCGCTCGTCGCGTTCAGCGCGGGCGTGGACAGCACGTTTCTTGCCGCCGTTGCGCAGCGGGTCCTCGGGAAGAGCGCGCTGGCCGTGACCGCGACTTCGCCGTCCATCCCGGCGCGCGAGGTGCAGGCCGCCGTCGAGATTGCGAAGCAGATCGGCATCCGGCACCGCTTTGTGGAGTCCCATGAAATGGCGAATCCGGCGTACGTCGAGAATTCGCCCGACCGCTGTTACCACTGCAAGAAGGAATTGTTCGGGCTGCTTCAGACGATCGCGCGCGGGGAGAATCTCCGGTTCGTGCTGGACGGCTCCAACGCCGACGATCTCGGCGATTATCGCCCCGGCAGCAAGGCCGCAAAAGAACAAGCCGTACGAAGCCCGCTCCAGGAATGCGGGTTTACGAAGGCCGATATTCGCGAAGCCTCGCGCGCGCTCGGACTGCCGAGCGCGGACAAGCCGTCGTTTGCGTGCCTTGCATCGCGGTTCCCGTACGGCACAAAGATCACCGCGCAGGCGCTGGGCGCCGTGGAGAAAGCCGAGAACGCGCTTCGCGATCTCGGGTTCGCGCAGGTTCGCGTTCGCGCGCACGGCGACATCGCGCGGATCGAGCTCCTGCCGCAGGATATCGCGCGCGCGTCCGCCGCCGAAACGCGCGAGACCCTCGTCGCAAAACTACGCGCCGCCGGCTTCCGCCATATCACCCTCGACCTACAGGGCTATCGCACGGGCAGCATGAACGAAGGCCTGAAACGGTCGTAGGGCGGGCGCGTTTTTTTTGACTTCTCTCCCGAATCGGTTGGGTTAGACTCCTCTATACTGTCCGCTTTGCTCCTGACTCGTTTTGACTTCTCTCCCGAATCGGTTGGGTTAGACTCAGATCAGGGAGCTACTGAACGAGATGGGCGTTTTGACTTCTCTCCCGAATCGGTTGGGTTAGACTGAATGAAGCGCAAACGAACAGAACAGCATCGTTTTGACTTCTCTCCCGAATCGGTTGGGTTAGACTAACCGGCCATTGGATGCAGGCGGCAGACACGTTTTGACTTCTCTCCCGAATCGGTTGGGTTAGACTCAGGCGAGGGCGATATGGTCGGGCATCATCGTTTTGACTTCTCTCCCGAATCGGTTGGGTTAGACTACTACTCGCCCCGTTGGAGTACTTGGCTACGTTTTGACTTCTCTCCCGAATCGGTTGGGTTAGACTTCTGGGCCGGCTTTTGGAACCTGGCGCCTAGTTTTGACTTCTCTCCCGAATCGGTTGGGTTAGACTTCCACCCGCCGCCGGTAGCTGTCCACCCCTGTTTTGACTTCTCTCCCGAATCGGTTGGGTTAGACTGGTCTCGTGCTCGCAGCACGGGTCAAGAGTGTTTTGACTTCTCTCCCGAATCGGTTGGGTTAGACTGGGATTGACGGAGTGGGTTGCAGGAGATAGATTTGCGACAGGCTTCTTGGGAGAGAAGTCCTAACTGATTGTGAAGGACGAAAGGCCCTCTGCATTCACTTGCTGACCCTTTCGTCCTTTGCTTTTTTACTCCCAGAACTCTATCTGTTTTGGCATCTTCGGGTCGGCTTCCTGCTTCTTGTGAATGTAGTCCGGTCCGATGATTGTTTTTGCTCTCATCCATTGTGCGTCCGTGAAGAACATCATCCGCACATTTCCGCCGTCCGGAGCAAATACCTGTAGTCTGCCGGCATGCTTTTCGACCTGTTCCGGTGTCACGCACGCCCTGACATAGATGGAGAACTGCAACATCATGTAGCCCTCATCCAAAAGATTCTTCCGGAATTGCGCGGCGATCCGCCGCTCAGCGTCGGTCATCACCGGAAGATCAAACATGACGATGAGCCATCCCATGCGATAGGCGCTTCGTTTTACAGGGCGGGAACCCATATCGGCTTGATGGATTGTTTCGCATAACACTGGGCGATTGATGCCACATACTGATCCAGGGCATCCATCAGTTTCAGCGGATACCGGCTGTGTTGAACGCGGGTTTCGCGCAAATGCTGCGCCACGTGCTTGGCCCATGCCTTTGTGTCCCACGCTTCGGCTTCCTTGCTGAAGGACAACAGCATCCGATCCACGAATGCCCTTAACGGCTCCATCACGTCGTACACAAATGCATGTGCCTTGTAGCGTCGGCGATGATACATCCCGAAGAGAGGATTGAGTCCGTGGATCAGGATCGACCGGTGGCAGAGCGTGGCAAGCACGGCGTACCCATAGTTGAGCGCATGGTTGGCCGGGCTGGCCACATCGCGGCCCCGACGCCGGACATGATCACCCACGGCCGGCAGGAAGTATTTCCAATAGTAACGCGCCGCGGCCGATTCACTGGGGTCAGGCCGGGAGGCTTCTTTCTCCAGACGTGTCGGCTGAAGACCCGTCAGCCTCAACACGGCCGCCTGGTTCTCGATCTTGCCCCGCAAGACGCGCAGCCAGACCCTGTCGTGAATCTTCAACTCCGGGTTCGCCTGCGCAACCGCCGCTCGGTCGTCCACGATCCGCGGTAGTCCAGCCGTCCAACCACACGGCCGGTAGTTCTCGTCGCAATGGAGGATGATGGCGTCCGACGCGGTCATTGCGCTGAGGAATGGGGCCGTGCAGGAAACATGCCTTGCCGCAATGACCACCGCGCGCAGGTCTTCTATCGGCATCCGACGAGGTTTCTCACCCTCCGCCCGCAGTTCGACAAACCCGCGATCAATCCCCAGCGTGCCTCCGTGCTTGAATACGTGGAGGATGTGGTGGCTCATGAGAAGGACAGTTTTCGAAGCCCGGCAGCGAGTACATCCTTGATACCGATCGATTTCTTAAGGTGTGGCTCGACGCCTTCGCACTGCGTTCGCTTGAGCTTAACCCGGCCACTGGCTCGCATCGAACAAAGATAGCGTCCCGCAGGTATTGTTCGTCCGTTCTTTGTGATGGGTCGTTCCAGGGCTACAGGGCAGTTCGCGTAGAAGTAGTCCACGATCTGAACCCCGGCGGTCGCGAGTTCTTCTCGAACCTTCGAAATCGATTCAAACGCATAGACGGGCCGCACCCTGGCATGCTCTTTCGCATCCCGATAGACGAAATATCCGCGATGCGGATCTCCCCTCTTGTACTGGCCGGTTCCATCTTTCGACAGATCGCCATATTCGTTCGGCTCTCCGTGGGAGACCGCTACTCGCCCCACTGCGGTTGCTCCATCCTTCAGCCGATAGGCGGCGCAGAACTGTTTCCATTGTTCTTCGTTCGGGTCGCCGGCCAGAAAGGCCTGGACCTCACTGCGGATGCGGCGGTCAAGGATCTTGCAGGCCGCATCGCAGCCTTCCTTCGCGTTGTACGCGCCCCCCTCGCCCGGAAGAGAGATTAGGGACACGCGCCGCACCATTTTCTCGTCGCCGTCCACCTTGCGTTTCGCGTAAATCATCTTCTCCAGCACGGGCTTTTCTCTTGCGAGGAACCGGGGCAGAACATCCTCCAGCCGTTCTTTGAAGTCGTCACGAATGCCGTCCGGAAGCCTGAAGAAGCGTCCCTTGTCGGGATTGCGCGCCCATTCCTGCAGATAGGCCAACACCATGGCGTCCAGCGCATGATGGCGCTTGTTCTCCCGGCATTTCTTTTCCATCAAGTCGGGATTTTCCGTCGGTGGATGTAGAAGCGAATCCAATTTGTACTTCCGTCTCACTCGTGCAGTGAGTCCGCCGGAGAGAACATGCACCTTGCGTTGTGCGCCCTTGAGTTCGCCTTCGTCCCATCCAAAATGCAGGCAGGCAACGCGCCGGGCCACGCGAGATATCCACGCGGTTTCGGCAAGCGCGGTGTAGCGTTCGTCCAACTCCCCGGCATTCTCGCTCGTCAGCAACGCGACCTTTTTCTGGCCCAAGCTTCCGGCGCAATCATTCACGCGCTGGACGTAGGCTTGCCATTGACCCGCACCGTGCAGCCATTCGTAGGGCGTACGCTCGCCTTTGTCTTTGTTCGCCGCCTCGGTGGTCAGCACCTTGTTGAACATCGCGTCCGACCCGCTGTAGCGGCTTCCGCGCGGCACGATATGGTCAATGGGGTAGTTCAGGACTTCCGTTTCGCCGAGATGATCGCCCGTGTACAGACACCGGCCGTTCTGCTGACGCAACAATTCCATCCGCAGGATCGCGCCGCCGTCCGAGGCCCCCGTCAGTTCTGCCGCCTGTTCCCTTGCTTTCTTCCGTTCCTCGCGCCGCCGCTTCTGGAATTCCTCGTAACGCGCGCGCGCCTTCTTGCCCATGAAGTCTTCCCGAACAAACTCAATTGCGATTGCATCGGGTTCGCCCCATTTCTGCTCAAGGGTCCGAAGGCGTTCGTGGAAAACACCCAAACGGTGCCTGACGACAGGATCGCGTTGTTCACCGATGAGCGCGCGAATCCGCGTGAGCCGCTCTTCCTTGGCCAAACCGCTGAACGAGGTGCGGTCATCGGGAATATGAATCCGATTCCAGTCGTCCGGCATTTTCAGCAGGAACCCGATGTCAGATGCGGATACTCCCTCCGGCAACGACTCCAGCAGCCTCCGGTGGTAAGCATGCGGTGATTCTCCGGACAGGATAAGGTCGCGCAGAATACGCAGGGAAGGACGGGCGAAGCGTGAACGGCCGCCTGTGCGCGGCGCTTCGATCTTCGCTTGCTTACTAACGGGTGCGCCGCCCTGCCGGCCACACCATTTCTTCCATGCCGCTTCAGTCATAGACCATGCCTTGGGTCTGGTGCTCGGCTTCGTGTCCTTTTGCTTCGCATCGTCCTTTTTTCGCTTGGCATCGCTCTTTTTCGCCGCGGCAAAGAGCTCTCGGATCTGTTCGACGGTTAATTGCCGATCGTGCCCATCCACGGAGTAACGCATGCGATGCAGGTTCATAAGAAACACGACCTGCCAGGTCAACGGATCGTCTGAACGGCACACGTTGAATCGCGGTATCAGAGCGCAATGCGCGATCATGCGGTTGTCGAATCGCGGAATCTTCTGGGATAGCACGCCCTGCCAATCGGTCTGCGCGCCGCGCTTCAATCCATGCTGACTGCGTAATTCGGCATAGAAAGATGCGTAGGGTTTCCCGGCAGGGCCGTACATGATGATGTCGGTCTTGCCTTTGAGTTTCGGGAACTGATCAGCGGCTTTTTCGATCAGGGCGCGGAGTTCCTTCTCCACTTCTGCCCTCGGAATCAGGAAGTTTCGAGCCCGCTGTGCGGCATTGGTCAGCCGGGATTGGATCGCATCCGTGGCAGGATTCCACAAACCCATCCGCCACGCATCGAAGTAACACAGGTATTGCCGATCCGGCTTGCCGGAACTCATCGAGGCGAAAAGGGCTTCGAAGTCGGAGAGCCGTTTCTGGTTGTCTTTCTCCTCGACTTTCTTGGTTTCGCGTGCGGCCCAGGGCACCTTCGGGTCATATCCGCGCCGCTGGATCGCCGAGTGTAGAGCCTTGTAGATTTGCCATCCTTGGAGTCGTTCCCCGCGAAGAAGTTTGATGCGAAGAAGGCAGGATGTGTAGCAGGTCGGGTCGTCCGCCGTTCCGAACTCCCGCTCCAATCGCGGATCACCGCGCATCCTGGGCGGTATGCCCTTGGCGGGATCCCCGGGATGACGGCCTTCAAGAACTTCGATGCCCGCCTGACGGCACTGTTTCTTGAGCCAGTTTTCGCGGGCCTTGTGCGCCTCGCGTGTACGCATGGCGCGGCGGCGCACGGCTTGATCCTTGGTTGCTGCGAAGTCCTTTGGAAAGAGAAAGGATTCAGCGTGGACAATCTCGTGTCCCTGTCGAACCGCCTCGCCGAGTGAGCCCTTGCCGAGATCGAATGCGAATACCACCCCGTCGCTGCTTTTCATCAGATCCCCCTTGGTTATTATGTTCGCGGGCGAACATCCATCGGATACACATCCTGTGTATCACGAGAGGCAACGATCGACAACATTGGACGCGATGAGGTCGGCTTTGTGTTCATTCGTGTGAATTCGTGGTGGCCGTTCTGGGCGTTGCAAGGGCGATGGGCTATGAGAAGGGATAGATCAGGAACACGGCTGCATCCCAGGCCGTGTGGCTGACGGCGTTGAGGAGGATGGAGTTGAAGCGGATGTAGAGCCAGCCCCAGAAGAAGCCGCAGACGAGGGCGGCGAGGAGCAGCATGGGGTTTCCGCTGCCGGCATGGATACCGGCATAGATGGCGGCGGTGAGAATCCAACTGGGGAGCCGGCCGATGCGCGCCGCGAGGGCGCGCTGTACGTAGCCGCGCCAGAAATACTCCTCGCCCGGGCCGATCACCAGCGTCAGCAACAGCCACACGCGCCACGGCGGGATGCCGGCTTTCAGTTTGTAAATTTCCGCGATGCTGTCGGCCGAGAGCGGCAGGAACTTCCGCGAGAGGATGTTGCCCACGTAGAAGATGAAGTACAGCACGACGGCGGAAACGAGCCCGATCGCGATTTTCTTCGGGATGTGATGGCGAAGGTCTTCCAGGACGAAGTTGCGGTAGCGATGGCTCTTGATGGCCGACCACGCGATCAGAATCACAAGGTTCAGGGACATCCACCCCCAGAAGTCGAGCGGACCGATGGATTTACGCATGAACAACGAACCGAACAGAACAACCGCGCCCAGGATGATGGCGATCACAAGTGCCTCCTTGCGATGGCGTGAAGAATCAACGAGACGGTACAAAGCAGGCCGAAAGCCAGGTTCAGTTGCGCGGTCGCGCCGTCCAGCGCGATAAAGTCGTTCGGCTGTTTCGGCGCGGCGCGGTTCAACGCCCGGCGCCAGCGCGTGACGGCCATCGGCAGGGCAAGCCCCGTGATCAGGAACGATCGAGGCATGATTCCCAGCGCGATGTAGGCGGCCACCAGCGCGAACGGGCCGAAGACGAGGCATCCGTAATAGATCAGCGAGCCGCGATCGCCGAGCCGCGACGCCGTCGTGCGGATGCGTTTGCCGGTGTCGCCGCCGATGTCGCGCCAGTTGTTCGCGTGGAGGATGCCGACGACGAGCAGGGACATCGGCGCCGCCCAGACGATGGGGAGCCACGCCGTCGAACCGGTTTGAACCGTCCATCCGCCGAGCGCGCCGAGGATGCCGAAATCGAGGAACACCGCCAGGTCGCCGAGTCCGCGGTATTTCAGCGTGACCGGCTTTCCGGTGTAGAGGATTCCGACCGCGAGCCCGATGAGCCCGATCCAGAGGACCGGCAGGCCGACGCGCCGGACGAGGTACAGTCCGATCAGCGAGGCGACCGCGATCAGAACGAGCGCGCCTTTCATCACCTCTTCGGGCGTGAGCCATCGCCGGACTACCGCGCCGCTGACCGGTGTCGGTTCAACATCCAGTCCCTTGCGGAAGTCCTGCACGTCATTCAGCATATTCGCCGCCGAATGCAGGATCATCATGGCCAGGAGGGAAAGCAGGAACAGGAGCGGATCGAAACGCGCCCCGCCGGACACCACGGCCGCCGCGGCGCCGAAGATCACGGGCGCGGCGGATGCCGAAAGGGCGAACGGGCGGATTGCGACAAGCCATTTCCGGAATGCGGATGTTTCGTTGCGCGAGTCCATCGAAGTACCGCCCCAGAGGGTAATGCAACCGGCCATTCCTTTCAACAGGCAAGCGATACAGGAGGGTTGCTTGTTCGCCGCGGCTTGTATTATAAAGAGGAAGATGGAAGAAGCGCTCGCGCCGCCGTGTTATGAATCTGATTCTCATCGAAGCCTCTGAAGTGGACGCGCAGGGGAACGCCGTGCTCACGGGCGCCCGCGCGCGTCACATCCACGATGTCCTCGGCGCGAAACCCGGAACATCGATTCGCGTCGGCGTGGTGAACAGTCTCCGGGGCCGGGGGCTTGTGCAGGAGGTGACGGACAGCCGTGTGGCGCTCCGTTGCGAATTCAACGAAGACCCGCCGCCCGCGCCGCGCATCGATCTCCTGCTGGCGTTGCCGCGTCCCAAGGTCATGCGGCGGCTGTGGGCGCAGTTGGCGGCCATCGGCGTCGGGCGGATCATTCTCACGAACGCCGCCAAGGTCGAACGCGCGTATTTCGATTCTCATGTGCTCCAGCCCGAGGTGTACCGCCCGTACCTGATCGAAGGTCTCCAGCAAGCGCAGGATACGGCCATGCCGGAGGTGTCCATCCGCAAGCAGTTGAAGGTGTTCGTTGAAGACGAACTCGATATCCTCTTCCCGTACGGCGGCCGGCTTCTCGCCGACACGTCCACACGGCACCGGATTCGAGACCTCATGTTCGACGATCCCAACATGCGGCTCCTTGTCGCCGTCGGCCCGGAAGGAGGCTGGACGGATTACGAGCGGGACCTCTTTCAGCGGCACGGATTCAAGCCTGTCTCCATGGGCCCGCGCACGTTGCGCGCCGACACCGCTTGCGTCTCCATCCTCGCGATGCTGAACGAAGCCATCACCGCCGGCTGAGGAGGCTCACCGGGGTTCCGCTTCTTGCGTTTCGCCCTCCGGCTTCACGTCAATCCGACAACAGGGAAACCGGCCTCGAATCTTGAAGTTGAAGTACTCGCCTTTGTGTCCGCTGTAGAGCAGGCCTTCATAACAGCCGCGCGGCACACCGTAGTACTCATAGCCGTGGCCGCTCCGGAAAATCAGCGTCAACGTGCCGCTCGATTCCTGGTAGCAGACGCTTTCGAACAGTCTGGAATTTGCCGTCGGGATCATCGTTTTGCCGACGGATTCGGCAACCTCGTCCCCGACGGCAATGCCGTACCAAGCCCACGTCACAATCAGCAAACCGCCCAGCAGAACATGCCATTTCTTCATCGTTTCCTCCTTGGCGGGACGGGCGAAATGCCGGTCCCCATCTACAGAAAGAAACGAGAGGGTCGGTTTTCCGGCGAAAAATGAAAAAAGATGAACTATTTTTCTGAAGGGTTGCCTGCGGTTCACCGCGAAGGAACGCAGGGGACAGCGGGCCGGATTCAGGTGCCGTTCCCGTGTTCAGATAAACGGCCGATAGGCATTTCCCAGCAGGCTTTCAATCGCGGGCTCGACGTTCCAGAACTGTTTCAGTTCGACGTATTCCCGCGCCGCGTCGGCGTTTCCCGGCGCCTGTGTCCGCTCCGCGCGGATCAGCAGGTTCTTGGGGGTGGCGTCCGCCGACACGAATTCGACGACCTGCGTGCGGTAGCCCATGATTTGGAGCGCAAGCGCGCGGAAGGTGTCGGTCAGGATGTCCGCGAGCCGCTCGCGCAGGATGCCGTGGCGGAGCACGGCGGCGAAGTGCGGCGACTTGATCTTGTGATGCAACTCATGCTGACAGCAGGGCACGGCGACGATCGCGCGGCTGTTTGAGAGGATGCCCTTCGCGATCGCCTCATCCGTGGCTGTGTCGCACGCGTGCAGGCTCAAGACCAGGTCGGGCGGATTTGCCGGCCGGAACGCGCCGATGTCCGCGACATGAAACGAGAGATCGCCCCAGCCGAGTTGGTCGCGCAGGGCGAGGCACTTCTCGATGACCTCCCGATTCCTGTCGATTCCCGTCAACGTAGCGCGAATCCTGCGCGAGTGCACGAGCACGTGATACAGCGCGAACGTGAGATAGGCGCTGCCGCACCCGCAATCGAGAATCTCCAGCGGCCGCGCCGGGTTGGCCGGCACAAGCGGTTCGTCGCTGCGGCTCCTCGCCACGAGCGGCTCGACCAGACTGATAAACGCGTTGATCTGCCGGAACTTGGCCTGCATGGACGGCCGCACTTCGCCGCGCTCGTTCTTGATGCCGACGGCTTCGAGAAACGTGTCCGGCCCGTCGGCGGGAAGCGGGTAGTCCTTTGTCCGGTTATGCGGCGGGGCCTGCACCGGCCCGGCCACGGAGGGCGCGCCCTTCGAGATCAGCGCGCGGCCCTTGCGCGTGATCCGGATGTGCAGGTCGCCGTCGGCGGTCTGGACGTGAATTTGCGTGAACCGCCCGGCCAGCAGGTCGTCGAGTTGCCGGGGCCATTCCCTCTCTCGGAAATTCCTCGCGGTGTTCTTTCCGCCGCCGGAGTACGTGACCTGGATACAGCGGTCCGACCGAATCTCCACGGGGCGCGCGACGATTCTTTGCCAGGGCGATTCGGCGGCGGCAGGCGCGGAAAGGGTCAGCCGGCGGAACGCGGCGCCGGTTGCGGCTTCGCGAACCTTTGTCTTCCAGTTGTCTGTGCGGGGAGGGGACATGGTCGAATCATAGCACGGAAAGCGGGCGCGCACAGACTTCTCTCGGCGGCCGCGCACTGCTAACGTGGGCGGTTGTGACAACGCCCTCTTACCCGGTGCAACTCGAGCAGTGGTGGCTGGATCAGGCGCGGAATCTCACGGGGATCCGCGAGATGACGCCGTGCCTGGCGTCGCTCGAGAAGGACGTGGAACGGCTCAGCGACCTGTTTACGCTCGATCGCGCGCCCCGGTTCGGCGAGTACGCGCGAGACGGGCGTATGCTGTTCGCGTACGGGCTGTTCTTTTTCCCGCAGACATTCGTTCGCGTCCAGCTCGTGCTCGACGAACTGGCCGCGCGCTGTCCTCCGTCACTCCCGCCCCGCCGCATCCTGGATCTCGGTTGCGGGTCCGGCGCGGCATCGCTTGCCGCGCTGACGCATTTCCGGGAGGCGCCGGTCGAAGTGCTGGGGATCGACGCGTCGGGCGCTTTTCTCGATATCATGAAGCGGGTGTTCGAGGGTGGGCGCGCGTTATGGCCGGACGCCACGCTGCGGACACGGGCAGGCGATATCCTTTCCTTCAAGGGGGACGGGCCGTGGGACCTGGTGCTTGTCAGCTTCGCGCTGAACGAGGCGATGGAGTCGCGGCCGGACGACGAAGCGCGGGCGTGGCTGCGGCGGTGGCTGGACCGGTTGTCGGACGGGGGCAGGCTGGTGATTCTGGAACCCGTCAGCCGGACGACGAGCGAGCGGCTGGAGCGGCTGCGGGATTGGGTGGCGGAGGAGAAGCGGGCTCGAATCCTGGGGCCGTGCCTTCATCACGCGCCCTGTCCTCTCCTTGGGAAAGCGGATGTCTGGTGTCACGAAGTTCGGCGGTGGCGCATCCCGGAAACACTGGCGATCCTGAACCGGCGGTTGCATCGGTCGATCGAGGACCTGAAGTTCAGCTACATCGCGCTGGAGCGGTCGGACGTTCCGGCGCCGGACGCGGCGGGGCCGGAGTTGTTCCGGATGATCGCGCCGATGCGGAAACTCAAGGGCAAACTGGTCACGGCCGGGTGCGCGGCCGACGGCGGCGCGAGGACGTACGAGATGCTCTCGCGCGGCCTGAATCGCGAGGAAGAGGATGCGTGGACGGCGGTCGAGCGGGGCACGGTTTTGAGGGCGGCAGATCTCAAGCCGCTCGCGGACGGCAGGACTCTGCGCGTCGGCGGTATGGAACGAGTGATGTGACCACGAATTCGCGGGTAACGAAAATAAGGGTGCCCGCAGATGGGCGGAGAGGGAAGAGGGGGATGCGTGAACCACGGACTTGTCCGCCGCAGGAGGACGGACGCGAATGGACACGAGCGGGGAGCGGAAAGAATGTTAACGCAGGCGGGGCGCGCTGTCATTCGTGGTCAAAATTCGAGATGTGCCGTTTCCGACTTGAATCGCGAGACGGAAAATGGTAGCGTTCTGAAATGTGGCGGAAGTTGTTTTTGTTGTCCTTCCTCTGCCTGTTGCCGCATTTCTCAGCGGCGGTGTTGTATTCCAATGTCCTTGTGAACCCGGGGTTCGAGAGCGGTGCGTCAGACAAGATAATTGACGGCTGGGTTCGTTTCGGCAATGCGTACCGTTACCCGAAGACGGGCGCGCACGAGGGGTCGCATGTGCTGGCGGCGTGGGGCAATTGGTGGCCGAATCCGCCGGACTGGAATGGATCCGGGGCGTATCAGGAATACCCCGCAAGCCGCGGCCAGATCTGGGAGGCGTCGGTGTGGGCGCTGGCAGAAACGCCCATTACGGGGCGTCTGTTCGCGGCGGTCAACATCGAGTTTCACAACGCGGCGGGGCAAACCATCTTCACCGCCACGTCGCTGGACCGGATCACCAGCTCGATGCCGACCGGGCAATGGCGCCATCTGAAGGTGCGGGCGCGCGCGACGCTCAACACGGCAAGCGTTCGGATTATTCCGCTCCTCCTGCAGTCGCCGGACTTCGAGGGTGGGGCGGCGTGGTTCGACGACTGCGCGCTGTACACGGTGCCGACCAATTTCATCCGTTTCGCGGACCGCGACTGGATCGTGCTGGACCAGTGGTCGGCTCCGGGCGACAACTACTACTCCACGAACTGCGTGAGCGTGGACACCAACGGCTGGCTGCACATGGCGCTGAAGAAGATCAACGGCGTGTGGCACTGTCCGTCCATCGAAGCGACCCAGTCGCTGGGCTTCGGCGATTACCGCTGGCATGTCGGGAACAAGCTGGAGCGGATCGACTCGAACCTGGTCGTCGGCCTCTACACCTACGCGCAGGAATCGGTGTTCAACACGAACCAGAATGAGGTGGATATCGAGGTCAGCCATGCGTTTCCGGGCACTCAGACGAACTGCCTGGTGTACACCGTCCAGCCGTACACCATCCCGGGCAACAGCTACTCGCATCCGCTCGAAACGACGAACGACCTGACGACGTACCGGTTTGTCTGGCGGCCGGACCGCGTGGACTGGCAGACCTACTACGGGCATACGCCGGAGCCGGAAAGCGACGATCATTTCATCGCCGCTTGGCGGTTTGAGGGCCGGGGAATTCCCATCGAGACCAACGAGGTCCCGTACATGAACCTCTGGCTCTTTTTCACGAACGCGCCGTACAATACCCAGGCCGTCGAGATGATCATTCGCGATTTCCAGTTCACGCCGTTCAACGGCTTCCTGTTCGTCGACGACTTCGACGACAACGCAATGAGCAATTTCTGGACCGCGATCGGCGATGCCGTTCGAGAGACGAACGGATGTCTGATCGTGGAGCCGGCTCCGGGCACGGGAGTAGTCGGCTACGCGACGGCCCAGACCGTTCACCGGAACGAGCGCGGAACGGAGTACATCTTCTCCGCCCATCTTCACGCGATCACGGCGACGGTGCGGCGGGCGGGAGAGGATGTCCGAGCGCTGATGACGCTTTCGGCGGAGACGAGCGCCGCGGTCGAGGCGCCCGCGGCGTTCATTCTACAGGGGCGGTATGACGCGGATGCCGATTCGATGGCCGTCGAGTTTTTCACGAAGACGACTTCGTCCGGCGCAAACGGGACGTTGAGATTCGACGGTACGCTGACCCATGTGACGGGCCTGCTGGCGGCGGGCGATATCGAAATGCAGGTCCGGTTGGACAATGTGAACTACCGGGTTGAAGTGCGCGATGTGCAGGGTCGGGCCGTCAGCCTGTCCACCAATGCGGGTTCAACGCGGGGCGCGCACGAACTCGGGGAGCGTTTGTGCTACGGCTATTGGGTTGTGGGCGCGCAGAACAGCGACTCCGCCTCGCAGGGCGCGGTCGCGTGGAGCCGCGCGGCCGTCGGGATCGGCGGGCAGGCGCAACCGTTTGCCCTCGACGTGATTGAAACACCGGACAGGGAATGCCGGTTCTCCTGCCCAGGCTTCTTCGATACGCGCTTTACGGTTGAATGCACGACCAACCTCGCGCAACCTTTCATCCCCTTCATCACCAACGCGGCCATGACACATTCCCCCATCGTTGTGACCGGCAGCCAGGACGATGCGGACTGCATGTACTACCGCGTGAAGCTCCAATAAACAGGCCCTCCTCCGCACCTGTCTCAATTTAACCGAAATGTAACCGCTTACAATTCAGAATAATAATATGTTCTTTTGTTACATTTTTTAATTTACATGCCCGTATGAAATCGCTATTGCGGACCCTGTGAGCATGGGTTGTATCCACTCGTCGGCATTTCATGGAGGTGTTTCATGAGGAGTCGTGTCTCGCTTGTTCTCGCCTGCTTCTTCCTGCTGATTCTTGTCGGACCCGCGTCTTCCGCACTCACGGGTTTCATCAAAATGCGGAACGGGTATTTTTACGACTCGGGGACGGGCCAGCCGTGGGTTCCGCACGGCATTGCGTACCAGACGTGGAACCGGCCGCTGGGTGTCTGGCAGACGTTCGACCAGATTGATTACGATTTGGACGAGATGAAGAAGATGGGGGCCAACTCCATCCGCGTCGACTTCGTCTGGCAGCACATCGAGGAGAAGGGCGACAACATCTGGAGTTGGACGAATTACGACTACCTGGTGCAGGCTTGCGAGAAGCGCGATATCCGCATCTTCGCGCTGATCGGCTACCAGTGGCCGCCGAACTGGTTCCCGGATGACTGGTACACGATGCATCCGCCGGAGACGGACGCCGAAGGCATCGTTCACACGAATCGCTGGCAGTCGGATATCATCGGGTACGAAACGCCTCAGGCCCGCGCGCAGTACGCCGAGTTCTTCAACGCGGTGTGCTCCCGCTACAAGAACTCGAAGGCGATCGCGGCGTGGATCATCGGCAACGAGTACGGCTACCTCGGTCTGTGGAGCGGTCTGCTGGACGGCTACGACCCGAATTGCGAGCAGGCGTTCCGCAATTGGTGCCAGGCGATACACGACGATCTCGAACGTGAACGCGACGTGGGGAACGAGCTATGCGGCGTTTTCGAACATCGTGTTTGTCGAGGAGTATCGCGCGTACGGCAAGGACGGCGCGCAGTGGGCGGACATGGTGCAGTGGCGCGAGGATTCGATTGCCGACTACACGGCGCTGGGCGCCCGTGCGGCCAAGCTCGCCGACACGAACCATCTGATTTCCTATTCCACGGTGGGCATGCAGTGGGGCGAGGAAGACTGGCGCTATCACGCGGAAGACCGGGGCAAGATCACCGCGGCCTGCGCGGCGACGAACGCGCCCATCGACTTCTTTTCGGTCAACAACTACCCTTGGTCGGTCCTGGGCCACGAGTCTCAGAACGGCCAGTGGG
>JBPOJF010000025.1:0-19123 GCA_052033915.1 Lentisphaerota bacterium
CCCACTGGCCGTTCTGAGACTCGTGGCCCAGGACCGACCAAGGGTAGTTGTTGACCGAAAAGAAGTCGATGGGCGCGTTCGTCGCCGCGCAGGCCGCGGTGATCTTGCCCCGGTCTTCCGCGTGATAACGCCAGTCTTCCTCGCCCCACTGCATGCCCACCGTGGAATAGGAAATCAGATGGTTCGTGTCGGCGAGCTTGGCCGCACGGGCGCCCAGCGCCGTGTAGTCGGCAATCGAATCTTCGCGCCACTGCACCATGTCCGCCCACTGCGCGCCGTCCACGCCATAGGCCCGGTACTCCTCGACAAACACGATATTCGAAAACGCCGCATAGCTCGTTCCCCACGTCGCGTTCACGTTCGAGATCGTCGTGTACTTCGCCTGGCACCAATTGCGGAACGCCTGCTCGCAATTCGGGTCGTAGCCGTCCAGCAGACCGCTCCACAGACCGAGGTAGCCGTACTCGTTGCCGATGATCCACGCGACAATGGCCTTGGAGTCCTTGTAGCGGGAGCACACCGCATTGAAGAACTCGGCGTACTGCGCGCGGGCCTGAGGTGTTTCGTACCCGATGATATCCGACTGCCAGCGATTCGTGTGCGGAATGCCCAGCGAGTCTATCTCGGGCGGATGCATCGTGTACCAGTCATTCGGAAACCAGTTGGGCGGCCACTGGTAGCCGATCAGCGCGAAGATGCGGATATCGCGCTTCTCGCAAGCCTGCACCAGGTAGTCGTAGTTTGCCCAGTCCCACTGATTGTCGCCCTTCTCCTCGATGTGCTGCCAGACGAAGTCGACACGGATGGAGTTGGCCCCCATCTTCTTCATCTCGTCGAGATCGTAGTCAATCTGGTCGTGCGTCTGCCAAATGCCGAGCGGTCGATTCCATGTCTGGTACGCAATGCCGTGCGGAACCCACGGCTGGCCCGTCCCCGAGTCGTAAAAATACCCGTTCCGCATCTGGATGAAGGATTGGAGGGCTGCGTGTGCGCCTGCCACGCAGAATACGGCCAACAAGGACGCGACCCAAACGATCTTCCGTGTGTTCATGTTTCGACCCCCGACTTGTTGTTTGGACGAATCGAACAGGACAACTGAGCTATGTATGTATAGTCAAATCTAACTTAATCGTAAAGGAGTCGAGAGGTCAAGTTCTAAAAGAAATCGAGGCGTACGGCCGCGCGCCGGACGCGCCATCGGAGGAAAGCCGTCCAGGGGACGTACGCCTTTTGAAAGAGTCACGCCTGCCGGGCTCGAAATACGGCCAATGCGGGCGCCCTTGTGTCCGTGGCTACCCCATCGTGATCTGGATGTCCACGTCCTTAACCTCGTAGAACGTGCTCAGGCCGGGTTCGACCAGCGCCGCTTTAGGTCCTTCGAGAAGGATCGCGAGGATGTTCTCCTTCTTTAAAAAGGACGAAGGGACATAGAATTCCGTCTGGGGGCCCGCTTCCTCGTACTGGCCGACGGCGTTTCCGTTGACGTAGAACAGGCAGCGCTGCTTCGTGCCCGTCGGGATCGTCAGCTTCACCGCCGCCTCCCACCCCTTCTTGCAGGTGTAGCGGAACTTGCGGCGCATCCACACGATCTCGCCAAGTTGCTCGTCCATCAGGTACTTGTGCGCCGGCGGCACGGTCTGCCACTTCGAGTCGTCATGGCCGAGGTTGATGTAGCCGTGCAGGTTGCCGTGCAGTTGCTCGCGCACCTTGAATTTCGTGATCTCGCGGACGACCGGCTGGCCGCCTCTCGTCTTGCCCTGGATGACCACCGGTTTCAGGATGCCGCTGTACTTGCGGATCGCGCCCTCGTGCGGATGCGACTTGCTGTGGAAGAAGTTCTCGTACATCACAGCCACCACGTTGCGCCCTGGCTTCATCGCCTGCCGGAGCGCGATGTTCTGCGTCTCGCAGATCCCGTCCCAAACATGGCGGCCGTTCACATAGACGTGCTGGCGGTCGCAGTCGTTGCCGGGATACACCATCTCGGCGCTTTCAATGTCCTGCGGCAGATCGAATTCTCCGCGGTACCAGATGTATCCGTGCTGCAACAGTCCGGCCATTTCCAGGGATTCGACGCCGATCTCCTTCCATCCCGACGCATCAAAGCCTTCCGCCGCCTCTTCGATGTCGCTCTTGATCTTCCAGTCGCCCTGCCACTCGAGCGCCACGGGACGCGCCTTCGGGTTGCGGAACATGAAGGAAGACTCGCCCTCGGCGGGGCCGTTCGAGAACTCGACCGGCTTGCCGCCCACCGAAACGGACTGCAGGCCCTGGCCGTTGAAGAAGGTGAATGTGTTCCTGGAACCGGGCCGCATCTGCGTCTTCAGCGTGACCGTGCCCCCCTGCCGGACGGCGTCGCGGATGAAGTACGTGTCGGCCATCACGATCCCGCCCTCGATTTCCTCGACCTTGCCGCAAAGGTCCTGGTCCAGAATGAACATGCGGTCTCCGCCGACGTCGAGCACGATGATGCCCTTGTGCGTGTACGTCAGGCGCGCACCCTTCGGGTCGGCGCTGATCTCGGCCTGACCGGAGCGGACCTGGATTTGGTCTGCCGGGACGTTGACCACGGTCTCGCCCTTCGACTCGGGCTTTCCGTACACGCCGAACAGGACGCGGCCGTCGATCTTCCGCGCGAACAGCAGCTCGGACGTCGACCGCTCAATCACCACGCCGCTGCCGGGCACGTTGACCTGGACCGGCAGGAGATGCGTCTGGCGCGGCTTGAGTTCCAGTTTCCGGAAGACCGGCGAGCCGTCTTTCGCCCAGCCGATGTCCACGACCTTCGTCTCGACGCTCAGATTGCGGACGCAAACGAGGTACTGGCTGCCGAGCTTCTTCGCGATCAGCTTGAAGTTTTCCGTTTCGCTCGTGAGCGAGGTGTCGGGCTCGACGCGGCCCGGCCGCACGAACGAGATGTTCTCGCCGCCGGCGGTGACTTTCAGGTCGTCGCAGTTGTCGGACTCGAGCGCGAGTTCCTTGTAGTCGCGCGAAAACTGCGCGAGGGCCTTGATGAAATCAACGCGGCCCGGCATCAACTCGCCCCACTCGCGGACCGGCGAGCCGCCGAAATCGAACGTCGTGGCCGTGCCGAACCCGCGCGGCAGGATCTCCCAGATGTTGCCGCGGCAGCCCCAGAACGGGAACGTCGTGCCGCCGACGTACATGTAGTAGTTGAGCAGGGACGCGCCCAGCGCGACGACGCTCTTGGAGACGCTTTCGGTCAGGTGAACCGGAGCCGTGTAGAGCGGGCGGCCGAATTGCGCGAACCAGCCGACCTGCAGTTCGAGGATCATCGTCGGGCAGTTGGGCTGGCCCTGTTTCGCGGCCTCGATCTTGCCGTCGAAGTAGCCGTGCATGTACATCCAGAACTGAAAGAGCGGGATGTTCGGGTAGTACGTGCGGGTGTCGATGATATCGCCCTTGCCGCGCAGGAAGCCGGCCTCGTTCGCGAACTTCGGGATGTCGATCCCGAATTCCGACATCATGTCGCTGAGGCGGGTGAAGTACTTGATCGCGTCTTCCTTCGAAATCTTCTCCTTGCCGTACTCCATCAGGTGGTCGTACTCGTTCTCGACCTGGATGCAGATGATATGGCCGCCCTTCGTGGCGAGGTACGGGCCGATGACCTCCGCGACCTTCTTGTACCAGGCGCGGACATACTCGAGGTACCGGTCGTTCAGAATGCGCAGGGGAATGTTCTTGCTCAACAGCCAGTCCGGGTGCCCCCCGAAATCCCATTCCGCGCAGCAGTACGGGCCGGGCTTCACGACGACGAACAGGCCGTGCTTCGTGCAGAGTTCGATGAACCGCCGCAGGTCGGCGTCGCCGTCCCACCGCTGCTTGCCCTCGACCGGTTCGTGCCAGTTCCACGGGATGTAGGTGGTGACCAGGTTCGCGCCGGTGCGCTTCATCTTGATCAGCCGGTCCTCCCAGAGATCGCTCGGTGTCCGGAAGTAGTGGAATTCGCCGCCGATCAGAAACTCGCGTTTCCCGCGGATGATGAAACTGTGTTTATCGAAGGCAATCTGCTTTGCGTCTGACATGACCCGGTCCTTTCTCGGGCCGCCACGAATGGACACAAATGGAGCGATTCCAGCCTGCCGCCGTCTTCGTATTGATTCGTGTGAATTCGCGGTCAGCCCAACTCGATTTCAATCCTGGCGATTTTGCGGTCGCGGATCCGGCGCGCGAGCGCGCCGCGGATCGTATGGCCCTCGACGACCGTCGTTTTCCCTTTCAAATCGGTCACTTTCCAGCGCGTCGGCTCCACGGCCTGCGCGCCAAACGTGTCGCGCCGGCGCGGGTTGTGATACGTCACCAGGATGCCGCCGAGGAACATGAAGGAGAACGTATCGGCCGCGAAGCGGACCTGCTGCCGCTTGCCGCGGACCCAGAGCGCCGACTCCCCCGCTTCGCGGGTGAAGAGCCAGCCCGGAAGCGCCGGCCGGAATTCCAATTCCAGTTCGCCGCGGCTGTTGATCCGGAAGGGCTTGTCGCCCGCCGTCATGCGCAACAGGATGTGAATGAACTCGGCGGTCGAGCCGCTGAGCCGCGCCACAAACCCCGTGCCGTGGATGTTAGGGTCCGGGTTTGCGCTGCTGGCGATGAACGACGAGTTCTCCAGAATGCTGCGGCCGTAGGTCTCCGGCTTCAGGAACGGGATGAGCATGGTCTTGAAGTCGTTGTAGAACTCCGTGTACAGCCCGCTGCGCAGAAGCTCGAGCAGGTACTTGTACGCCATGTGCATCCAGATCGACTCGTTCTCCAGCCAGCCGCGCGAGAAGATCCGCGTGCGGCCGATTTCCAGCGGCTGGTCCGCGAGCGACTCGTTGACCTTGTACATCTTCAGCTTGCGGTCGTAGAGCCCGCTGGCGCGAATGCGCCGCGCCAGGTCGCGGCACGTGTCCGCGTCGCGCTCGATCTTCAGGAAATGCACCGGCCCCTCGAGGAACAGCGGCAGGGCGATCTGCTTGAACTTCCGCGCGCGGAAACACGGCAGGCCCTTGCGGTTCTTCTTCACGACCTTCTTTCCGCCCGGTCCGACTTCCGTGATCAGGTCGTAGGCCACCGGCCGGTTGATGAAGTACGTGTTGAGAATCTTCTGTTTCTTGTCCCACGCCTTGTCGATCCCCAGATCGATCTTGGCCAGGGCCAGCTCCAGGAACTCCTTCAGCGTGTTCAGGCGCAGGGTCGCCTCCTTGCCGCTGAGACCCAGGGTGGTCTTGGCGCGATATGCCTCCTTCGCCGAATAGGCCTTGTCCCAGAAACGGAAGTCGCGGTTCGAATCCTTGCTCGAGAAGTACTCCTTCAACAGGCGATGCAGGTGCGCGATCAATTCCTCGCACTCGGCGAAGAGCGGCCAACTGACCGGCTTGTGATCCGCGAAGACCTTGTCCAGCGAATCGAGCAGGAAGAGAATCATCCGCTTCAGTTCCAGCGTTTCGCTGATGCTTGACCCGAGCTGTCCCGGCAGTCCGTTCAACGCGTCGTACCAGTTCGGCTTGTCGGACTCCATCTCGATGCCGACGCCGAACGGATCCAGCGACGCGAGCTTGTTGGCCGTGAGACAGATCATCTTGTTGATCAGCGTGGTGCGATAGATCTCGCCCTTGCCGAAGCGCGTCCGGACCTCGTACGGGTTCGACGACCGCTGCTTGATCAGGCTCTCTTTCTCCGCATTGACCGTCACCGCCCCCAACTGCATCGGCAGCCCGTCCCACACGACATACTTGTCGTCGCGCGGACCCACGCAGTGCGTGTTGTCGAAGAACGTGAAGCTCTTCTTCTCCGTCAGGATATAGCGGAGCTTCTCGGGATAGACCGCCAGGTAGTTCTCGAGCAGGTCGAGGTTGTAGATCCAGTGGTCGCTCCAGTAGCAGTGGCCGAAATCGGTTTCCTGGTGCTTCGAGCACGCGCCCAGGACCTTGCCGATAAACGCGTCCGTGTCCATCCGCAGTTTGATCCGACGGTCGTTCAGGAACGACATGAGCTGGCCCGGCGCGAACCGCTGGACGAAGAAGCCCTGCACCGTCTTCAAGTTCTTCGCGGGAATCGCCCGGCGCAGAACCTTGTCCAGCGCCTTGCGGTTCTTCACGCTGAAGCTCGTCACCTTGACCACGAGGGGGTTGAATCCGTCGAGCTGGAGCAGGTTGTAGAAATGCTCCACGTTGCCCTCGCGCACGTCCGGATTGATCAACAGATCGTTGCGGCGGTTCTGGTTCACGTCGCGGTAGTTGCCGTTGCCCTGCGAGTAGTTGGTGGCCGACAGCCGGTAGTCGTTGTAGTCGCGCTCCAGGTCGCCGTGCTTGCGCGAGTACAGGTGGATCGTCGTCGTGCTGTCGTCGTCGTGCAGCGAGATCGGGAGCCCGCCGCGCAGCGTGTTGTCCAGGAAGTTCTGGCGCGCGTAGAGATCAAACGGCCGCGAGCTCGACCGCGTGAAGTTGTTCTGCGTCACCTGCTCGATCAGGTCCGCGTTCTCCTTCTGCTTCTTCTCGATGTAGCTCCACTGTGTGACGCGCGGGACGAGCCGGTTCAGCGCGTCCACGCTGGTGATGCTTCCGATGATCGCGCCGTATGTGTGCGTCTTGCCCGTCGCGAGCGTCGCGCGGGTCAGACCCATCGCGCACGGGAGCCGGTTCTCGAACTGCTGGCCCGGCCGGATGCGGAACGGCGTTTCGTTCGCGAACAGAATCGGGTGGCTGTAGTCCGTCAGCGAGCCGAAAATCCATTGCGGATCCACGATCGGCGAAACCACGTTCGAGCCGCCCTTGCCGGGGACGAAGCCCACGTAGAAATTGCCTTCCTTGATCCGCGTGACCTCCGGCTTGTCCTCCTGCTTCACCTTGCTCTTGAAGTACGGGATGCCCGTCTCGTTGTAGTTGACCGTCTCCACGAACGATTCGACCAGGCGGCGCATGTGCTTCAGGTTGTAGTTGTCCACGCCGTACGGAATGATCAGCGGCAGGCCGTCGAGCACCTCCAGATGAACCGGCTTCCGGCCTAGGTTCTCGATGCGCAGGATGCGGACAAGGCCCGCGTAGTTGTCCTCGGGCACGTTGAAGAAATCGACGGTGAACTTCAGGCCCAGCGTGCGGTTCTCTTCCTCGAGCGTCAGTTGCGACGGGAAAATGATCATCTTCTGCGTAAGGTCCATGCCCGCGTTGGCCGTGTGCCGCTGGAAAGGCTCGTAGAAGCGCGGCTTGGCGCCCCCGCCGATCTTGACGAATGTCCGGAAGCCCTGCGTGGAGGTCAACTGGTACGCGCCGTTCGCGGGCAGGAACTCCATGATCGGATGCTCCTTGTCCTCGATGCCGATGCTGCAGATGCACTGCGCGCGGTTCACGTAGAAGACCCACATTGGAATTCCGTGAGGCCCGGCAATGCCCGGGAAGAAACTGGAGAACGGTTTCGCGCAATTGTAGTTTTCGATAATGAACTCCCCGGACCGGCCGAGGGTGTAGCTGACCTGTTCAGTTTTTTGCTTCATAGATCCTCCAGTTATTCGACAAACCGGTCCCATCCTAATGAGTAATCGGCCGAACGGCTAGGACTTCGTGATACTTTATGCTCTCCCCGCTCCGCATTTCATGCGGCTTCCGCGTCCGCTGATCCGTTCCATCTCCGATGATGGCGCGACAACGTGCCGGTTTTCCCGGACCGAGTCAACACAAAAAAGGTACCGGTCCCATACTTGCTGCTGGAAGGAGAAAACCGTGCGTGTTGTCAACGCGGCGGCTTCGCCCGTTGCAGCGCCCTCCCCCGGCAATCCAAGGGCATCCAAGTTTTCCAACGCCTGGATAAACAGCCGTTATTTGTTCCAACCCTTGGAAGAATCATGCCGCCCTCGCCGCTCTTTTTTTGTGCCCTTTGCGCCTTTTCTCGGCATAATCCCGCGCGGCATGAGCAGCTTCGACGATACCATTGCAGCCATCGCGACAGCGCCCGGCGAAGGCGGCGTCGCGATCGTGCGCGTCTCCGGACCGGATGCGTTGAGAATTGCCGACGAGGTTTTCCGCTGCGCCGCGCCGAAGCCTTCCGCGCGCGCGACACATACCCTCGTGTACGGGCATGTTGAGGATGCCGACGGAAACGAACTCGACCATGTCGTTCTGCTAATCATGCGATCTCCACAAAGCTATACGACAGAAGACGTTATAGAAATCCAGGGGCACGGCGGGAACGTGGCGGCCAAACGGATTCTTCGCCGCGTGCTCGACGCCGGCGCCCGCATGGCGGAGCCCGGCGAGTTCACGAAACGCGCATTCATCAACGGAAGAATCGATCTCGTCCAGGCCGAAGCCGTTCTCGACCTGGTGCATGCCGGATCGGAGCGTGCGGCCGCCGCGGCAGTCGAACAACTGGAAGGAAAACTCAGCCGCAGTTTCAATGAAGTGTACGACTTCCTTGTCAGCATCGCCGCCGACATCGAAGCAACGCTCGATTTCCCGGACGACGAATTGCCGGAGACCGCACTGCCTGAACTTCTCCAACGGCTGAACACCGCGGACGCGCGTGTCGGCCAACTTCTTTCGACCTGGGACGAGGGACATATTCTGCGCGAAGGCGCTCTCGTGGTGATCTCCGGCAAGCCCAATGTCGGCAAATCAACCATGCTCAACGCCCTGCTCGGACAGGATCGCGCGATTGTATCGCAAATTCCTGGCACAACGAGGGATACTATCGAAGAAAAGCTTGTTCTCGACGGCATTCCCCTGCGTCTAGTGGACACCGCCGGCCTGCGCGAAACCCAGTGCGAGGTCGAACAGGAAGGCGTCCGGCGCGCGCGGGTGCACATGCGGAAAGCCGATCTTCATCTCTATCTCATCGACGCCTCCCAGCCCCTCGACGAAGAGGATCGCGAGCATCTTGCCGCGATGAAATCCGGGACGTGCGTCGTTGTCCTGAATAAGGTGGATCTCGGCCAGGTCGTTCGGTCCGAGCAGATCGAAGACGCGAGCGTCGTTTGCACGAGCCTGCTCACCGGCTCCGGCGTGGATGACGTACGCCGCGCCATCCTCGAAAAACTCACGTCCGGCATTTCATTCGGCGCGATTCCGCGCGCGTCGATCTCCGAACGTCATCGCCGACTGCTTGTCGCGACGCGCAGCGGAATCCGCGAAGCACTATCGCTGATCCGCAACGAAGCCGGAGACGTTGTACTTGCGGCGAACAGGATCAGGGACGCCCTCGAGAATTTAGGCATGATCACCGGCAAAGTTTACCACGACGAGCTTCTCGCCGGCATCTTCAGCCGATTTTGCGTAGGGAAATGAACATCCTGCGCGACAGAATCATTGTTGGCAAAATCATTTGTTGGATATCGCGTTGAATAAAAGAATGATTCTGCTGTAAATGATTCTATAAATCAATTGTATTAACTTGTACAGCAATTACTTATGAAAGCCGCCTGCGATAGTTATGATGTAGTTGTTGTCGGGTCTGGTCATGCCGGATGCGAAGCGACGTTGGCCTCTGCCCGGCTCGGGGCAAAGACAGCTCTCGTTACGTTGGACCGATCGGCCATCGCGCGCCTGTCCTGTAACCCATCCATCGGAGGCATGGCGAAGTCGCATATTGTTTTTGAACTCGACGCACTTGGCGGCGAGATGGCGCGCAACACGGACTACACAGGAATCCAATTCCGAGTTCTGAACACGAGAAAAGGACCAGCCGTCCAGGCAAACCGGGCGCAATGTGACAAGGCGGCGTATCCACTGCGGATGATCTCCGTACTGGAGAGGACTACGAACGTATCCATCCTAGAAGCGCTCGTTGATGGAATCGAAACCTCCGGCGGCCGCATTGTCGGCGTACGAATCGAGGATGGTTCCATCATCAAGGCTCGCGCCGTCGTTGTCGCAGCCGGCACATTCCTCGGCGGCAGAATATTTATAGGAAAGAAGGTTCTGGAGGGCGGTCGGCTCGGAGAACGAGCCTCAAACGGCCTGAGCGCTTCGATAGGAAGCCTTGGATTCAGAATGGAGAGACTAAAGACCGGCACACCTCCGCGGCTACACAAGGACAGCGTAGATTACAGCCTGATGAAGCCGCAATCCGGGCTCGAACCACCGCCGTTCTTCTCTTACGAAGTCAGGATTGCCCAGGAAATGTTCCACGTGGAACAATCTCCTTCAGACTTGATTCCGTGGGTTCCAGGCTCAAATCAGATTCAATGTTATCTAACTCATACAACAAAACATACGCATGACATAATTCGAAATCACCTTTCCGAAAGCGCGCTGTACGGAGGGATGATCGAGGGAACCGGTGTACGCTATTGCCCGTCAATTGAGGACAAGATCGTCAAGTTTGAACACCACGACTCGCACCACGTCTTCATCGAGCCGGAGGGCCGCAACTTGGTCGAGGTCTATCCGAACGGGACATCCAACAGTCTCCCGGAGGATGTGCAGGTGGAGATGATTCATTCCATCCCCGGACTGGAGAGGGCGGTCATCCTGAAGCCGGGGTATGCGATTGAGTATGACTTCTCGGATCCGACTCAGCTTCATCACACACTCGAGACCAAGCTCGTCGAAAACTTGTACTTCGCCGGACAGATCAACGGAACGACCGGATACGAGGAGGCGGCCGGACAGGGGTTCATTGCGGGCGCGAACGCGGCGCTGAAGATCCTTGGACGCGAACCCTTGACGCTTAGTCGCAACGAAGCTTATCTCGGAGTTCTCATTGACGACCTCGTGACCAAGGGAACAAAAGAGCCATACAGGATGTTCACGTCACGCGCTGAACATCGTCTTATCTTACGTCAGGACAACGCGTTACAACGCTTAGTGGAAAAATCTGAGCGGCTTGGAATTGTTCCGGCGAAGGTCATCGAACGGACTCGAGAATTGGCTGCTGAGGTCGAAAAAGAGATTGCCAGGCTGAAGAGGGTGTTCGTTGATGGCGCATCGATGGCGCAGACTCTGTGCAGGCCGGGAACGACCTACGAGATGCTTCTGGAGCGGCGGACGGATCTTCCGGCGGAGGTGATCGAGCAGGTTGAGATCAAGGTGAAGTACGAGGGCTACATCGAGCGCGAGCTGAGACAGATTGAGCGCGCGGAGAAGATCGAGCGCCGAAAGATTCCGGCGTGGGTGAACTACGACGAAATCAAGGCGTTGCGTTTCGAATCGCGCGAGAAGCTGAAGCAAATCCGGCCGGACAACCTCGGACAGGCATCCAGAATCTCCGGCGTGAACCCCTCCGACATCGCCATCCTGTCAATCTGGATCAAGAGGGGGGCGAAGTAGAAGAACCCGCAGCGCTGCGGCGCGCTTGACAGAGGGGGGCGGTCTGATAGAGTGTGCCGGCTCAAATTCAACCACATTGCAGAGGAAGTAATACAGGAGAAAGTGAACATGGCGAAGTCTGTTTCGAAGAAGCAATACGTTTTCTTTTACGGATTTGGGAAGAAGAACACCCAGGGCGATATGTCGATGAAGGCGATCCTCGGCGGCAAGGGCGCAAACCTGGCCGAGATGGCGAACGCCGATTTGCCCGTTCCTCCGGGCTTCACTATTTCGACGGAAGCCTGCGCGTATTTCAGCAAGCACGGCGGCCAGTATCCCTCGGGGATGTGGGACCAGGTCAAGTCCCAGCTTGCCAAGCTCGAGAAGATGATGGGCAAGAAGCTCGGCGCGGCGGACGATCCGCTGCTGGTGTCCGTCCGTTCCGGCGCGGCGGTGTCCATGCCCGGCATGATGGACACGGTCCTGAACCTCGGGCTGACCGACAAGTCCGTCCTCGGTTTCATCAAGTCCACGGGCAACGAACGCACCGGCTGGGACTGCTATCGTCGGTTCATCGACATGTTCGGCGACGTCGTCATGGGCCCCACCAGCGGGCTGACGCACGAAGACTATGAAGCCGAGATGCAGAAGCTGAAGAAGAAGTATGGCGCGAAGGAGGACGCCGACCTGACCGCCGGCCAGCTCAAAGAGCTTTGCGAGATCTATAAGAAGGTGTACCAGCAGAAGGTCAAGAAGCCGTTCCCGCAGGACCCGATGGAGCAGTTGCGCCTCTCGATCAACGCCGTGTTCGGTTCCTGGGACTCCGACCGCGCGCAGAAGTACCGCACGATCAACAAGATTACCGGCCTGATCGGCACCGCCGTGAACATTTGCTCGATGGTGTACGGCAACATGGGCGACACGTCCGGCACGGGCGTGGCGTTCACGCGCGACGGCTCGACCGGCGCCTCCAAACCGATGGGCGAGTACCTCATCAACGCGCAGGGCGAGGACGTCGTCGCCGGCATCCGCACCCCGAAGGATCTGCACGAGATGCCCAACGAGGCGGACGCGATCTGGCGGAAGTCCTACGACCAGCTCCTCAAGATCATGCAGAAGCTGGAGCAGCACTACAAGTATCCGCAGGATGTCGAGTTCACCGTGGAGCAGGGCAAGCTTTGGATGTTGCAGACGCGCAACGCGAAGCGCACCGGTCTCGCCGGTGTTCGCTGGTCCGTGGAAATGGCCACGGGCAAGGACGTGATGACGGGCAAACCGCAGAAGAAGATTCTGACTCCGAAGGAAGCGCTCCTGAAGCTCGACGGCGGCGATCTGGAACAGTTGCTGTTCCCGATCTTCGACATTGAGGCCGAGAAGAAGGCGGCCGCGCTGACGACCGGTCTTCCGGCCGGCCCGGGCGCGGGCGTGGGCAAGATCGTGTTCTTCGCGCACGACGCGGAAGAGCTTGTCAAGAAGAACAAGAATGAGAAGCTCATCCTGGTCCGTCACGAGACGAGCCCCGAGGATGTCGGCGGCATGTGGGCCGCGCAGGGCATCCTGACGAGCACCGGCGGCATGACCTCGCATGCGGCCGTCGTGGCCCGCGGCTGGGGCAAGTGCTGCATCACCGGCGCCAGTTCGCTGAACATCGACTACAAGAGCAAGACGGTCACCGTCGGCCATACGGTCCTCAAGGAAGGCGACTGGATCAGCCTGAACGGTTCGACCGGCAGTGTCTACACGGGCCAGATCCCGACGCAGGCGAGCCCGGTTGTGCTGGGCGTCGTACACGGCGACAAAGAAGCCCGCAAGCACCCGATCTACAAAATGTACAAGCAGATATCCGACTGGTCCGACGAGTTCCGCAAGATGAAGGTGCGCACGAACGCGGACACGCAGAAGGATGCGGCGGCCGCGCGATCCTTCGGCGCGGAGGGCATCGGCCTCAGCCGCACGGAGCACATGTTCTTCGAGGGCGACCGTATCTGGGCGATCCGGGAGTTCATCCTCGCCGAGACCCGGGAAGCTCGCGAAAAGGCTCTCGCGAAACTGCTGCCTCTTCAGCGCGGCGACTTCGAGGGCCTCTTCAAGGCGATGGACGGGCTGGGGGTTGCGATCCGGCTGATCGATCCGCCCCTGCACGAGTTCCTGCCGCAAGACGACGATGGCCAGCAGGAGATGGCCAAGCGGATGGACGTTACGGTGGACAAGATCAAACTGCGCGTCAAGCAGTTGCACGAAGCCAACCCGATGCTCGGTCATCGCGGCTGCCGCCTGCCGATCACCTATCCGGAGCTCTGCGTGATGCAGACCCGGGCGATCATCGAGGCCGCCTGCAACGCCGAGAAGAAGGGCATCAAGGTCTTTCCGGAAATCATGATCCCGCTCGTCGGCACAAAGGCCGAGGTGGATTTCTGTAACAAGATCATCCGCGAAACGGCCGATGGCCTCATCAAGGAGCGCAAGTCCAAGGTGAAGTACATGGTCGGCACGATGATCGAGATTCCGCGCGCCGCTCTGACCGCGGATCAGATTGCCGAAACGGCGGAGTTCTTCAGCTTCGGCACGAACGACCTGACGCAGATGACATTCGGCTTCAGCCGCGACGACATCGGCTCCTTCCTGCCGTCTTACCTTGAGAACAAGGTTCTGCCGGTGGATCCGTTCCAGACGCTGGACCAGGTCGGCGTCGGCCAACTGGTCGAGATGGGCGTCAAGAAAGGCCGCGAGACGCGGCCGGAACTCAAGTGCGGCATCTGCGGCGAACACGGCGGCGATCCGAACAGCGTCAAGTTCTTCTACAAGGTGGGCTTGAACTACGTCAGCTGCTCGCCGTACCGCGTTCCGATCGCGCGGCTGGCCGCGGCACAGGCCGCCATCCAGCAGCGGTAAGGCTGGAAGACATCCCGGCATGCAAGCCCCGCTTCGTTCCGGAGCGGGGCTTGCTTTTTCTCAAGCGGGCCTGCAAGATTTGCCGAACAAAAGGAGCGCGCGGCTGTCCAAGTCCTGAAATCCACGCGCTCGAATTTGGCTATGGAAACGGACGACCACGGCATAAAGATCTACCTGCGGGATATCGGACAGACCCGCCTGCTCACCCCGGAGCAGGAGGTTCAACTCGCCAAGCGGATCCGGAAGGGCGACGAGGAAGCGCGTTCCCTCATGATCCGCGCCAACCTGCGGCTGGTGGTCAAGATCGCGCACGACTACGCGCGCTACGGCCTTCCGCTCCTCGACCTCATCTCGGAGGGCAACATCGGCCTCATGAAGGCCGTTGAACGATTCGATCCGAAGAAGGGCGGCAAGCTCAGCACATACGCCGCCTGGTGGATCAAGCAGGCCATCAAGCGCGCGCTCGCCAACCAGAGCAAGACGATCCGTCTGCCTTCCCACATCGTGGACAAGATTTCCAGGATGCGGAAGGTCCAGCGATCGTTGATGCAGAAATTGGGCCGCGAGCCCACGGTCGAGGAATTGGCCGACAAGCTCGACGTGGACCCCTCCACCGTTTCTCAATGGATGACCCTGTCCCTTCATCCCTCGTCGCTGGATGCCCCCATCGGCGACTCGGACGGCGACGCGTTCGGAGACATCATCGGCGATGAAAAGGGCCAGTTGCCCTACGACAAGATCAATGACGAGCAGCTCCGCGAGGAAGTCGAACTCCTGCTCGACCGGCTCAGCCGCCGCGAGCGAGACATCCTCAAATTCCGATACGGCCTGCGCGGCGCCAAGGTGGAAACGCTTGAGATGGTGGGCAAGCGCTTCAAGATTACCCGCGAACGGGTGCGCCAGATTCAGAACAGCGCGGTGCAGAAGCTTCGAACCATGCTGGATGAAAGCGATCAGCCCGCCGCAAGAACAAAGGAGAATACCGAGTCATGACCGTGGACAAACTGCGCGCCGCAATCCGGGATGTACCGGATTTCCCGAAGCAAGGGATTCTTTTCAAGGATATCACGCCGGTGCTCGACGATCCGGCGCTTTTCAAGCTGGCGGTGGATATCCTGGCGGATCGGCACAAGGACAGCCGGATCGCCAAGGTCTGCGCCGTGGAAGCGCGCGGGTTCATCTTCGCCGCCGCGGTGGCCTACAAGCTGGGCGCGGGAATGGTGCCGATCCGTAAAAAGGGGAAACTGCCCTACAAGACCCTTGAAGCCTCCTACGATCTCGAGTACGGGAGCGCGACTCTGCAGATGCACGTCGATGCGCTGAAGAAAGGCGAGAGGGTTCTGCTGATTGACGACCTGCTGGCCACCGGCGGCACGGCGGCGGCCACGGCGCAGATGATCGAGAAGCTCGGGGCGGAAATCGTGGAGATCGAGTTTCTGATCGAGCTGACCTTCCTGAAGGGCCGCGAGAAACTGACGCGGTACAAGGTCTTTTCGCCTATTTCCTTTGAATGACGCCGAGGGCGTTGCGGTTCTGAGCGGACTTCAGCGTGGCGAGCGCCCTGGGATTCGTTTCCGAATGGACGATGGACCCATGAAAAAACGGCCCAGGGACATTCTTGTTGCCGCGGGACTGGCGCTGGCGTTTCTCTGCGCCGCTCCCGGCCGGGCCCAGACAAATCTTATCGTGTTCGTGGGCGACAGCATCACCTACGAATGCGACTGGGCCGCGAGGCTGGGAGACTCGCAGATCGTCAACCGCGGCGTTCCCGGCGACACGACCCGGGACATTCTCGCGCGTCTGGACACCGTCGCCGATCCCCGGGCCCGCGCCTACCTCATCATGGCGGGCATCAACGATTTGAAGTATGGAATTCCCCGGGCCGAGACGATTTCCAATATCCGGAAAATGATCCGCATCCTGAGGCAGACAAGTCCGGATGCGGCGATTATCCTACAGAGCATCCTACCGGTGAACCGCCGCGTCCGTCCGTTTACGTTTAAGACCTCGCTGGTCAAAGACGTGAATGACGATCTCCGGAAGATCGCGTGCGAGAAGGCCCGCGTTGTGTTTCTCGATCTGTACCCGCTGTTTCTCGACGAGCGCGGACGACTGAAAAAAGAGCTGACGCGCGATGGGCTCCACTTGAATGCCGCCGGGTATGACGTGTGGGTCGAGCGGCTGCGCAGGGAAGGCTTCCTGCCGCCCGGCCCTCGTCAGTAGTTGAATAAATCCTCGCGCCGGAATTTCTTCTCGCCGCCCAGCTTGTTCAGTGCGTTGAGGATCTTCAACTGCACGTGGATGGTAAGCCGACGGCCCTTTCGGGCCTTGTTGACCTGCTTGTGGGTCAGGAATTCCGTCGAGGCCGCCACCAGGTCGGCGTTATTGAGCCCGAGCCCGTTCAGCAGCGCGTCCAGGGGCTGGACACCATGATCTAGTATGTCAAAATCTCCAGCCATTCCTCGCCCTTGCGCCCGAGTTTCCAACCCTTGGAACTTTTAACGACCAGCCGGCAGCCGTTTCGGCCGAGAACCGCCTCGTCCGCCTTCAGGACAACGCACCGGGACTTGCCCAGGGTCAGCCGTTCGGCATCGGTCGAACAGCGCCCGCCCAGCGGTGTTCCGTTCTCCGAACAGGAAAGGACCATCGGCCCGCCATCAAAATCCGGCCCGCTCCAGAGAGAAGGGTAGCGGCGGAAAAACTCCGGAAGATTCCGCGCGGCCAGAACGATTTCGAACGCCGGGGGCAAAGCGGCCAGATGCGACTGGAAATCCAGGTCGGGGTTCTTCCGCTGATTCTTCATAAACTCGAGCGGGTCCACGCCGAAGAAATTGCGGCCGTTGAAATTCCCGTGATCCGGTTTCAGCTTCTGCGCCCTGTACCACGATGCGAAGCGTTTGTTGCCGATCAACCCGATTTCGAAATGCAGGTGTGCGCGCTGCATCGGAATGCCGCCTGACGACGTGTTGCCCATGGTTCCAATCACGTCGCCCGCGGACACGTTTTGCCCGGACCGCAACGTCCCGGGAACCTCCGCCAGGTGCGCGTAGAGCGTGTACACTTCGCCGATCGGATCATCGTGAAGAAGGACAACATAGATTCCGTAACTTGAATTGCCCCCGATCCGATTCACGTACCCCACCGTGCCGTCCGCGACCGCGCGTACCGTGTCGAGCGGGCGGCCCTGTCGATCGCGGCGCATCGCGGCGATGTCGATGCCCTCGTGGAACGACGGCATCAACCCGCCGCCGCTGTTCGCCGTGCGCACCGATCCGTAGAGAGCCGACTCGGGATTGCCCGAGGCCGTCGGCTGAAAGACATCCGCCGTGACGCTCTCGAGAAGCCGGGTCTGTTCCGTGGGAAAGACAAAATCCCGCCATGGCGTTGACGCAACCGCCGCCTGCGCCGTGACCACGGACTCAAGCGGAACCCCTTCAACCGCCTCATCCTCCCGCCCTCCACAACTCCTCAGCCGGCTGAAGAGCAGAACATCGACCAGGATCAGCGGCACGATCCAAAGCAGGTGCTTCCATAACCTGTTTTGGAATAACGGCTTACGCGTGCGCGGCCGCGAAGGCGATTCCGGCAGGATGTATCGTTTTCGTCTCATGAAAAAAGGAACATCCGTGATCCACAAAAAAGACAGTCCCGTCAAGCGCGGAAGGGCGGCTATGCGCTCCCGGGCTGCCGGCTGGAAGACGGCGTTGATGTTTTCAAGCCGCGGGAAGCCCCGGTAGCCGCGACTTCTAAATCGCGGCTACTGATGCCACTTCGGGCAGACCTTCAAAAAGTTGCACCGCTTGCACGCGGATTCGTTTTCGGTGAGATCGAACGAACCTTCCTCCGCGGAGTTCTGCTCCGGGTCGGACAGCGGGAACAGCATCTCGTCGGCCGAGTCGCGAATGTAGTCCTTCACGTTCTCCAACGCTTCGGCGTCGAGCCGGCGCGAGACCTCGCTGCCGTCGGTCAGGTACAGATCCACGGCCGTCACCTGTTCAGCCGTCGTTTTCCACTTCTCGATCGCGTAAAGAATGTAGCACGCAAGCTGGATGTCGTTGCGCGCCGCGTCGGCCTTGCCGGTTTTCCAATCGTAGATAACGACCTTGTCTCCGTCGCGGAACGCGCAGTCGAGCTGCACATACACCTTCAGACCGTCGAGCTGAAATGTCGCGCGCTCCTCGATCTCCAGCCATTCGGTGACGGGCAATCCGCGCAACTTCTCGAACACCGGCGCATGATAGAAGGTGCGGACACATTTTTCCGCGTGCCCGGCGGTGGCCTTCCAGACCTCGTCCGCGACCGCGATGGCATACTCGTGTTCAAACAAGCCGCAGACGCGTTTCGGGTCCTGCCGATACTTGCCGGAACGCGAATCCTTAAAATCCTTGCGCATGCTCTCGACCATCTTGTTCACGGCCTCATCTTCGGCCGGAGGCTGGGCGCCGCGGCGGATGAACCTCAGCAGGCGCTCGATGCACTGGTGCGCGTGATCGCCGGCCCACATCTGCCGGGTCTGGAGATGCTTCAGGACGTAAATATGCCGGATGCGCGCATCGGCGTTCTTCATCCACCCGCCCCAGCCGCCGTAATACTGGAAGTAGTACTTCCGCAGGCATTCGTGAAAAGCCTGGTCGCGCGACTTCGACCAGGAGAATTCGTTTTTCAGGTCTTTGCCCATGACAGCGGCATATTGGCTTAACAGGCAGGGCGAGATCAATCCGCTTGTTGCGGCGCACGGACACCCTCATTCCGGTTCAATTGTTCCCGTGGGAAACAACTTTGCCGGTTCTCCGACAAGGCGTGGTGAGATATGGTCCGCAAACTTCGGCATCTTTTGGGCCAGACTGATATTCGCATTCTGGTTTTTCTGGTCTGCGCGGTTATGCTCGCCGGGCTGGCGCTATCCCTCGCACAACTTGAGCAAAACTTCTCTGGCGACGATTTCCCGACCGTTTCCTCGTGGGACGACCTGGTCAAACACTACCTCGATTTCC